>NZ_JBHJQQ010000011.1:0-247316 GCF_042262745.1 Kribbella sp. NPDC056345
AACAGAACCAGCCATATTTCAATCATCCTGAATCTCGCCCTGCAGAAGCGGACTTGCTACGAGCCGCTGGCCTCAACTCACCCTGACACGCAGGGCTGCAACGAACTGCAGCGGCATCGGCTGCCCTTATTCCCATGTGCTATTCCGAGGGAGACAACGCATGCCAGCCAACGTCGCTGCGTTCCGATCCGGCAAGACCGCGCTGTTGCGGGCGGTTGCCCGCCCCGAGTTAGACCTGCCGGCGTGGCCTGACCTGACCAGCGACGTCTCCGATCTTGTCAGCGCGTCTGCACAGCTCACCTGGCTGCGCAAGGTGTGGCAGCGTGCTGACATTGTCGAAGAGCTGAGCCTGGCCAGCCCCGGTCTCGCGCGGCAGATCCAAGACCTGACTGCGGCAACGGCCCCTCCTCCGCGCGATGTCCGCCGCGCGGTCTTGTCGGTATGCCGGTATCTGCTGCGCGCGCAGCACCGCGCTACACCGTTCGGGTTATTCGCCGGGGTAACTGCGGCAGGGTTCGGTCCGCACGCCTCGGCGGAGTGGGGTACCGGCCATCAGCCTGTTGTGGCCGCGTCCGCGGAATGGCTCGCGGCCGTGATCGCGAAGATCGAGGGATGCCCTGAGGCGTTCGCAGATCTTTTGGTGATGACTAACAGTTGCCTGGTGGTGCGTGGAGACCGGCTGATCGTTGCCTACCAGTCCCGGCCTCAGCCGCAGGGCAAGGGACCCGCTGCGGTCGAGGTGTCGATGGCCTACACCGCTCCACTCCAGGTGGCTGTGGCCGGGGCGAAGACGCCGATTCGCGTGGGAGATCTGAGCGACAAGATCCACGCAGACTTTCCCGACGCATCCGTGGCGAAAGTCAGCGGGCTGCTCGCAGAACTGGTCGCTCGACGAGTCCTGATCACTGCACTACATGCGCCAGGTACCGAAACCGATCCGCTGGCGCATCTGATCGGACAGCTACCGGCCACCAGCGCCGTGAGCGCTCTGCCAGAACTGATGGGCGAGCTGCAGTCGATTCACGCGGCACTGGGGGAGTGCAACACAGGCGAGGGCGATGCAGCGCGGGCGGCTCGACAAGCGGTGGCCTCGCGGATGAACGCCGTGATCGCTATCGACAGGCATCCGCTCGCGGTCGACCTGCGCCTCGATGTGGACGCCGTCCTTCCCGAAGAGGTTGCACGGGAGGTTGAGCGCGCTGCCCTGGCATTGGCTCGTGTGAGCGCGGCAACCTACGGTGCACCGGCCTGGAAGTCGTACCACCAGCGGTTCTACGAACGCTTCGGCATCGGATCGATGGTCCCAGTACTGGACGTCGTCGCCGACAGCGGGATCGGCTACCCGGACGGCTATCCGGGCTCGATCGCTGCACAGCGCCGCGCGCCGGTGTCGAGCCGCGACGAGACACTGGTGCGGATCGCGCAAACGTCCGTCCTTGACGGTCAACAAGAAGTAATTCTGGACGAAAGCCTCATCGAGTCACTGAAGACAGGACCTGACCCGGTCCGGCTGCCGCCGCACCTTGAGATCGGCGTCCGGGTGAGCGCGGCCGGCATGGAGGCCCTGCAACGGGGTGACTTCGGGCTGGAGGTCGTGAGTGTATCGCGCGGAGCCGGAGTCGGCAGCGGCCGGTTTCAGCGAGTCCTGACCCCGGCCGACCGCGCCGCCATGACTGCCGAGCTGGCTGATCTGCCGGGGGCCGACGACAACACCGTGGCCGCGCAACTGTCGTTCCCGCCGCTGCTGGCCGACACCGCGCACGTCGCCCGCGCTCCGCAGATGCTGCCCCTGGTCATCAGTCTGGAAGAGCACCGCGGCGCCGACGACCAGACGCTGACAATTGACGACCTGGCGGTCGGCTGCGACGGCCGGCGGATGTACCTGGCCGCGCCCCGGCGCGGCCACCGGGTCGAGGCCATCGGAATGCATGCCCTGAACCTCAACACCCACACGCCGCCGCTCGCGCGCTTCCTCACGGAACTGAGCCGTGCCCAATGCACGGCCGTGACGACATTCGACTGGGGAGCGGCTGCCGCGATGCCATTCCTGCCGCGCGTGCGGTATGGGCGAACGGTGCTGTCACCTGCCCGCTGGCGGCTAGAACCAACGGAACTTCCCGGACGTTCGAAATCGTGGATTGAGTGGGACTGCGCACTCAGCCAGTGGCAGGCCCGGCGGCGGCTGCCTCAGCACGTGTACCTGACCGAAGGGGATCGGTTACTGGCCCTGGACCTGGACCAGACCGGGCACCGGGTGCTGCTCCGGGAGCACCTCAACCGCGCGACGGCTGTGCTCACCGAGGCGACGGCGATAACAGGCTGGTGCGAGGGCCGGGCGCATGAGGTGGTGGTCGCGTTGCGAGCGACCAAACCGCCGTCGTGGCCGCGGCTTCCACGACCAACCAGAACCAGGATCATCGGCCGCGATCAGGGCCAGGTGCCAGCGAAGTCGCCGGTGCTGCTGGCAAGCCTGTACGGCGACATCCGCCGTCAAGACACCATCCTGGCCCGACATCTGCCAGACCTCCTCGAACAGCTGGGACAGCCACTGTGGTGGTACGTGCGGTTCCGCGACCCTGACCAGCACTTGCGGCTGCGGTTTGCGCTGCCCGACCCAGGAGCGTTCGGCCAGGTGGCCGCTACGGTCAGCAGCTGGTCAGAACAGCTGCACCACAGCGGGCTGCTGCGCGAAGTCCGCTACTCCACCTCCTATCCCGAGACGGGCAGATGGGGTGCAGGCCGGGCGTGGAACGCGGCCGAGGAGGTGTTCCGTGCAGATTCACGCGCGCTACTCACCCAACTGCTGCAGCCGTCAACCCCGCACCGGCGTGCGTTGGTCGCCGCGCACAGCGTCGCGATCGCCTGCGCATTCAGAGGCAGCACCAAGGCCGGGATGCAATGGCTGGTCGACCACATTCCAGCCACAGCACCCGAGCCCATTCCCCGTGACCAGTTCAGCCAGGCCGTTCACGCTGCCAACCCCCACTCAGACTGGGCAGCTCTACGTGCACTGCCCGGCGGTGCCGCCATCGTGCAGGCGTGGGCCGACCGCGAAACCGCACTCGTCCTCTACCGCGATCTGCTGCCGGGCCCAGACGAGGGGATCGATGCCGACGACGTCCTGGGATCGCTGCTGCACGTTCACTTCGTGCGGGCCGTCGCCGTCGACTTCGCCGAAGAAGCGATCTGCCTGTACCTGGCCCGCGCCGCTGCTCTCGCCTGGACGGCCCGCACCACCAGGAGGCCCGAGTGATGCAGCATCCCACCGGCCACCTGGCCGAAGCGATAGCCGACCAGCTAGCTCAGCCCGACACCGTCGCCGCCGAGTACCGGCACGCGCCGTGGTGGCGCCAGTCATTGGCCCACGGCATGCCCGGGATCGCCTTGCTGCACGTCGAACTCGCCGCAACCGGCCTCCGGCCGTGGCAACGCGCCCATGACTGGATCGCCGCGTCGGCAAGCGGCCCGCTCACCAGTGGAGCCGACAGCCATCCCTTCTACGGTGTACCGGCCTTCGCGCACGTCGCGGCAAGCGTCGCCGATCAGCTCCCAGGCTCCTATCGGCGTGCCGTGGAGACGGTCGATCGTCAGCTCGCGCACGATGCCAGGAGCCGGCTATCGGCCGCGCACTACCGTATAGACCAGGGGCAGCTGGCTCCCCTGGCCGAGTTCGACGCCCTGCAAGGGCTCACTGGGTACGGCGCTCACCTGCTGCGCCGGTCTCCGGGCAGTGATGACTTTCGCGCGGTTCTGGAGTATCTGGTCCGGCTGACCGCGCCGATCATGGATGGTCCTGACGTGCTCCCCGGCTGGTGGACAGCCTCCGGGCCGTCCGGTCGCCTCGACGACCGGTTCCGTGGCGGCCACGCCAACACGAGCATGGCCCACGGCATCACCGGCGTCCTGAGCCTGCTGTCATCAGCCACCCTGCGCGCCAGCGTGGTCGATGGGCAGCTCGAGGCCATCAAGACGATCTGCGCGTGGCTGGACCGCTGGCGAGCCAGCACCACCGACGACCCGACGTGGCCGTACCTGGTCACTCGCGCCGAACTTCGCACCGGCCGACGGAGCCCTTCCCAGCCGTTGCGCCCGTCCTGGTGCTACGGCACTGCCGGCGTGGGCCGAGCCCAGCAACTCGCAGGCCTCGCCCTCGGCGACGCCGGACGCCAGTCCGCCGCCGAGACTGCAGTGATCGACGCACTGACCGACCCCGCCCAGCTCGCGGCGACGACCGACCGCTCCTTGTGCCACGGATTCGCAGGACTTGCCTACCTCGCCACCCGCATGGCTGGCGATGCCCTACCCGCCACCACCGATCGACTGCGGCACCTGGTTCCCGCACTGCTCGACGCCGTCGCGCCGCCCGGCAGCGACCAGCAGACCATCGCCTCGTCGCTCATTGCCGACGCACAGGCAGGCCCCGGACTCCTGGACGGCGCAGCCGGTATCGCGCTGTCTGTGTTGGCCGCCAGTTGCGGCACCACCCCCAGATCCGGCTGGGACACCTGCCTACTGATCTCCTGACCACCCACGAGGACCCGATGCCAACCAGCCACTGGAACCAGCGCACCATCCACTTCCCCGACCGCCCGACCGCCCAGCGCATCGTCACCAACATCATCGGCCCTGCCCTGATCACTGCCGCCACCGAGGGACACCTGCAGGGCTGGTGGTACCTGAACAAGCAACCATGGCCGCTGCGGTACCAGGCGACCCCCAATACCGCCGGTATCGACGAACTCCTCGACGAGTTGGCGGCCACCGGGCAGATCACCGGCTGGTCCCGCAGCATCTACGAGCCCGAGACGTTCGCTTTCGGCGGCGAAGCGGCCATGGACGCCGCCCACGTCCTGTTCCACCACGACAGCTACCACCTGCTCACCTACGACCACGCGCTCGGAGCAAAAGAGACGACCGTCGTGCTGTGCAGCGCGATGATGCGCGCCGCCGGACTGGACTTCTACGAACAAGGCGATGTCTGGCACAAGGTCGCCGAGCTACGGCCTCCACCAACCGCTGTGCCCGCGCACCGCACCGCAGGCCTGAACGCAGCGATGTGCCGGCTGATGACCACCAACCCCCGCGGACTGTGCCGGCCAGGCAGCCCACTCGCCGGAAAACAGACCTGGGTGACCGCGTTCGAGGATGCCGGACGATCCCTGGGTGAGCTGGCCCGTAGTGGCCGGCTCACCAGAGGTCTTCGGGCCGTCATGGCGCATCACCTGATCTTCCACGCCAACCGCGCGGGACTGTCCCTGGACGACCAAAGCACCATGTCAGCACTAGCGAGAGAAGTAACCATGGGAACAAACGACAACGCTGTGTCCTCGCCCGGAGCAGGCAACGAGCCCACTAGCCTCGGCCAGGTGAACAGCGACCCGACCAATCAGAATCCCACCGCCGACCACCTGCGCCACGCGCTCGTCGACAAGGTGGTAGCCGAGGGCCGCGTACGCACGCCTTCCATCAAAGAAGCTATGCAGACCGTGCCCCGCCACCTGTTCGTCCCAGGCGCGACCCTCGAACAGGCCTACGCCAACTCAACGGTCGACATCAAGCACGCCGAGGACGGAACCTCCATCAGCTGCGCCTCGCAGCCGGGCGTCGTCGGGCTGATGCTCGAGCAGGCCCAGGTCGAGCCTGGACACAACGTCCTCGAGCTGGGCGCAGGAACCGGCTACAACGCAGGCCTGCTCGGCCACCTGGCCGGACCCGCCGGTCGGGTCACCACGATCGACGTCGATGACGACCTCGTCATCAACGCCCGGTCGCACCTAGCCGCCGCCGGCATCGGCAACGTCACCGTCGTACGAAGCGACGGTGCACTCGGGCATCCCGACGCGGCCCCCTACGACCGGATCATCGCCGCAGTCGGCGCCCACGGCGTCCCGCATGCCTGGCTCGATCAACTCGCCCCGGGCGGCCGGCTAGTGGTGCCGCAGCGCCTTCGCGGCAGCGTGTCCCGCTCGATCAGCTACGAGCACCACGACGGCAGGTGGGTCTCGGTCAGCAGTGAAATGAACACCTTCATGCCCCTGCGCAAAGGCATCGCCGACGACGACCGCCGCCTCGTCCCGCTCACGGCCAACGGCTCGGTGCGTCTGCAGACCTTCACCGAGCAGGCGGTCGACAGCGCTGCCCTGGCCGGAGTCATCGAACAGCCCCGCACCGTGATCTGGTCCAACGTCTACTACCAAGGCATGGAATCGCCGGAGTGGATGGAGCTGTGGCTGACCAGCACCATGCCGGGTGGCCTCAACCGGATGCCTTTCAGCGCCGACGCCGCCGGAACCTTGCTCCTCGACGACCCCTATCCCAGTTCCGCCGCAGTAGTCGACAAGGGCGCTCTCACCTACCTTGCCCGGCGGTTGTCGGACCGACGTACTCCCGAAGGCGCAAAACTGTGGGAGTTCGGAGTCGTCGGTCACGGCCCTGGCAGTGACGACTTGGCCGAGCGAGTCAGGGAATCAATGCGGACCTGGGACCGCGAATACCGCGGCCGCGAGGCCCGCTTCGAGCTCAAGCCGCTCGATGCCGCGCCCACCGAGCCGGCCACCGGACGGTTCTCCTTCACCACTCCGCTGAACCAGCTGGTCATCGACTGGCGGTAAACCGCCCCTAGCCGATGTCACATCGCTGGTTCCCGCAAGGCCGCCGACGCACGGCAACGGGAACCAGCGATGCCCTAGGCCGCGTGGCCCGCATCGTCTCACTGCGAGGAGAAACATGGATCCCCTCAGTCCCACAGCGCAGCGCTTCCCACTCATTCCACGGCCACGGCCAGGATGCCTTCCACTCCAACGCCGTGTTGCGAACCTCACCGAGCTAGCGGTATCAGCCCAGCGCGGTGACGCCTCCCCGGGATCGGCATCAAGCGTCTTCAACCAGGCAGCCCTCCTGGCCTCCGACCTCGACCTGCCTGAACTGGCCCGCGAATGGTGCCATCGCCACGCGAACATCTACCTGCAGCCCGGCGAGCCACGATCCGGCATGGACGCGATCCGGGGCCTGGAACCACTCGTGAACCTTGCCAGGTTGCACATCCGCGCCAACCGCGGAGACCAGGGACACGAAATCCTGAACGGCCTCTACGACGCCATCTCCACTGCGACTCCAGCCACCGTCGACAGCATCAACGTACCGGCAGATCTCGTGGCGTCCACGGCCGATCGCGACGAGGTGCGTCAATGGCTGTGGCGGGTCATCCTGGCCGACGGCACCCGCGCCCTGATTAGCATCGGCCGGTGGGCAGAAGCGCTGGCACATGTCCAGCGGCACCACGGAGTCGGCGAACGCATGCTGGACGGACGCCAGGTCGCCATCCTGTCCCGCGTCACCGTCGGCGATCACGGCGGCGCCATGGAACTGATCGCTGCGACCACCGCGGGCGAGGCCTGGGAAAACGCCGTTACCGCTTGCCTCGAAATCCTGTGCAGGTTGCCAAACCACCAGGCCACCACACACGAGATCGACACATTGCTGGCTGCCCGAGCTCAGGTGGTGGATTACCAAGCCAACCTGATTGTCTTCCAGACCCGGTTGATGCTCTCAATTGTCGACGCCGCGCGCGGCGCCTCGCATGCCGGCCTGAGACTCGACGCCATCCAGCTAGCCGACCAGATCCTTACCATCGCCGACGGCTATGCATCCCGCGAGGTCCTTGACCACCCGGGAATCACTGCTCTCCTGGATGAGGAGCGGATCAGTCAGCTTGAACAGACAGTCAAGGCCTGCGCGCTCGGATCCAGAGAACTGTCCGCCGAACTACAGGCACAACTCGAGGACGCCCTGGACATCAGTGAAACGCTCATCAAACAAACGCTGACGTCGTCGCAGACCTTGGCATAGCTCGTCCAGCCCGAGGTCTCCCGGTCCAGAGCTTCGACCTCGGCAACGACCTCCCCTGAGGTCGGCGGCATCCTCGCCGGCGCTCCAGCTTGGCGCGCCCGCGGCAGCCGCACCACCTGGTCCGCGGTGCCTGCCCATTTCCAACTCCGTGCCTCCCGCCTGGATCCGATGGCTGGCGCGGTCCTACCCGTCGTCTGTGGTCCAGTCGCTCGCCCCATCGTCTCGGCGATTTCCTCGTCCAAGTCGGCGTCCTGCTCGGCCTGGGACGGGCTATCGGTGGGTTCGTCGGCGGGACTCGTCATGAGTCCATTCGACCCCGGCGGATGAAGTCTTACCGCGGACTCGCAGGCACATCGCTGGTTGATCCGACGCCGGGACCCGCTGGTCGTGGGGGAGGCTTCGCGGTCTTGACCACGCAGGGGCTGGAGCCGGACGGCATGACCGAGACGTTCAATGCCCGGCAGCCGACGCCTGACGAGATCGACCTGCTGGAGCTGCCGCCAGGAGAGTGCATCGTCCAACTGCACCGTCGGACGGTGACTGCGGAGGGTCGCGTGGTCGAGTTTGCCCGGGGCGTTCATGCCGCGAGCCGCTTCTCCTGGACATACAGCTTTAAGATTCCGGAGTGAGTGCGACTGTGGCGATACCGGCCGACCTGCTCGAGGCGACCGAGGTTTTGTGGGACTACCACGACATGCACCACGAGCTGCGGCCGACCGATGTCGGCATCGGGCTCGGAAGTCACGATCTCGGTGTTGCCGATTGCGCTGCACAGCTTTACCACCAGCATGTGTTCCCTCTGATCGTCTTCACTGGAGCAAACGCTCCGACGACCGTCGAACGCTTTCCCCGTGGGGAAGCAGTGCACTACACCGAGCATGCTCTGCAGATGGGCGTGCCCGCCGAAGCGATCATCACTGAGCCTGCAGCGACGAACACCGGCGAGAACATCGTCCTCACCAGAGCAGCTCTCGCAGCTCGACGGATCAGTCCAGAGACAGTGATGCTGATTTCGCGGCCGTACCAACAGCGTCGTGCGTACGCGACATGTCGTAAGGTCTGGCCTGAAGTCGAGGTTGTGTGCACCTCGCTGCCCCTGGCCTTGGCCGAGTACATCGAGTCGATAGGCGATGCCGATCGGGTCCTGAACATGCTGGTCGGCGACACGCAACGTATTGAGCTGTATGCCCAACTTGGGTTCGCCGTTCCGCAACCGATGCCCGAGGCTGTTAAGGACGCGTTCGACGAATTGGTAGCCCGCGGTTACACAACGCGGCTGGTGTAGCTGCGGGCGGCCGAGGTGTCGAGGCAAACCGCGGGATTGCTGCTGTCGTTCCGGGGCCCTGTTCTGGATAGGCGGGTACCGACTCGGCGATGGCTGCCGGACGAAGTTGCCGCTGGGTTTCCTAAATGGGCGGAGGGCACTTCTGGCCAACTCCGCCCGCGATGCAGGTCTGGATCCAGATCGTCTGGTCGTCGGCCGAGGTCGGCCAGTGCAGGCACGGCACAACACCAGGCGCCAAGAGCCTCTGGTTGGGGAACAAAGCTTCGATCTCGGCGCGGGTTCGAAATGTCCCTCGGCCGAGGCCGCTGTGGAGTTCGTTCTGGATGGTCTGGATGGCGTCGTTCCAGTCAGGGAGTTCGGGATCGAAGAAGTGGGAGATCACGGTGCACGAGTCGGGGCTGGCGTGATCGATGTAGGTCCGCATGATCTCGGCCAGCTGTTCGGTGGTGCCGTCGGGGTGCTCGTGCAGCGTGGCGGTCGCGAAGATCGCAACGGGCCTGGACCAGTCCAGGAAGCTGGCCACTTCCTCGTGGTGGAGGAGTTCCTTGGGCGCGAAGATGTCTGCATCGACGACGCGGATGTGACTGTTCGAGCTCTCGAACAGGCCTTGTGCCTTGCGGACGGCCATCGGGTCGTTGTCAACGTAGAGGACCTTGGCATCCGGGTTGATCGACTGCACGATGCGGTGGATGTGGTCGTCGACGGGCAGACCTACACCGAGGTCGATGTACTGGTCGATTCCTAGTTGGCCTGCAAGGTAGGCGCTGGCCCGATGGACAAACTGCCGGTTCGCATCGACCAGTGCTGCAAAGGACGCGTCGGACAGAGTGCGGGCTTTGCGTTCCCGTGAGATGAGGTCTTGCACCTTGGCATCGAGGTCGTAGAAGAGCCTTCTATCGATGTGAAAAGCGTCGCGGCCACCGCCGGCCGCGTTCCAGAATCGCGCGGCGTTCGGCAAGCTGCGGCCGTCTTTAAAAAGCTCGATCGGCGCGGGGGACGAGCGCTGTGCCGAACGGGGCGTGTCGTTGGGCATCGTCGTTCCTTCCACGATCGAGCGGGTTGATTGGGTGATGGGTGGCCGCGGTGTTCTGCGGCCACCCATCGTGGGAGTCGTTCCGGTATGACGACGGGGGAGTGGCACACCGGAGGCTGGATCTCCCAGTCGGGAGGGCAACACATTCGGCCCCGTCAGGGATGCCGAACAGGTCGCGACTCTTCAGGTGTTTGTCTTCTCAGAGGCTGTTGTTGCACCAGCGCCGCGGCGCTGGTTGGTTGCGTTGGCTGGGTGGAGATAGACCGCACGGGTCCTTCATTTGGCCTCCCTCGAATCGGAATCTGCATGGCCGGAGGGCGGCGAGACCACCCGGACGTAGCTAGACGACTTCACAGCGTGACCAGCTTTGCTGGTCGATCTCCGGCATGGGAGAGCGATTTACTGGGAGATCTGCTGGGAGGATTACTGGGAGATCTGGCGCAGCCACGCATTGGATGCTGTGCTGGCATCTGCCTATGGTGGAAGCGCGTGGCGTACGGGGAAGGTCAAGAAGTGGCCGCAAACAGCGAACGCAACCTCAGACTGAGGGATGCCCGCCGCGCACTGGGCCTGACGCAGCAGGAACTCGCGGAGCGAGTGTCGCAGCGTCTCAGGTTGGATCCGCCGCTCACCGGGAATTACCTGTCGAAGCTCGAGCGCGGGACCTACACCTGGCCTACGGAAGCGACCCGCCAGGCGATGAGGGCAGAACTGGGGGCCAGCTCCGATGCCGAACTCGGCTTCTACAGCAGTCGCTCTGCCCCGGAACAGGACACCGCCCCAGTGGATCGCCGTAGCTTCTTCGCACTTGGCCCAGCCGTCGCCGGAGGCCTGATCGGTGGCTCTTCAGCCGCAGACTTCCTCGCAAGCATCGACCTTCCGGATCAAGCACCGGCGCTGGTCGGCCGCTCGGACGTCGACCACATTGCCCAGAGCATCCGCGCGTTCAAGGCCTGGGATCGCAGCGTCGGCGGCGAGCTGTCTATCCACGCGGTCGCCGGACAGCTGCAGTGGGCCGCGCGGCTCCTGGATGCGCGCGCTACCCAGCCGGGCGTCCGCGACGATCTTCATAGCGCCATTGGCCACCTGGCGCAGGTGCTCGCGTGGATGGTCGTCGACTGCGGTGCCCACGACGTGGCCCAGCGGTACTTCCAATTCGCGGTCCACTGCGCCGAGCAGGCGCAGAACCACAGCCTGCGCGCGGTCGTGTTGTCGACCATGTCGCGCCACCAGTTCCTGCTGGGCCACTACGACGATGCGCTGAGCACGATCGAGCTGGCTCAGGTCCGAGCCGATCGACTGCCTGCAGCCGAGCAATCGATGCTGAGCGTCGTACGTTCCCGCCCTTTGGCAAAGCTCGGCCGACGATCGGACACGCTCGCCGCGATCGGCAGCGCCGAGGACTTGTTTGCTGCCTATGATCCGCACCAGCATCAGCCGGTCGCATGGATGGAATTCTTCGACCAAGCGGAGCTTGCCGGCGACGCTGGCCACAGCCTCGCAGACCTTGCCCTGGTCGGCGCGGCACCGGAGCCGGCATTGGATCAGCTCGGGTACGCCGTAGCCAGCCACTCGGCCGGCTACAACCGCGCCCGGGCGTTCTGCCATCTCAAGAGCGCCGAGCTGTGGATGCAGGTCGACCCGGCGATCGGCGTACAGCAGGGTGTCGAGGCGGTCAGTGCGGCGAGTTCGCTGCGGTCGGGCCGGGTCCGCGGCTACATGCGCGACCTCCATGCCGCGGCCAAGCCGTACAGCAAGCGCAGCGACGTAGCCGAGCTGAGGCGAGACATCGCCCGGCTAACACAAGTGCCGGCGTGACCGACGAGATTCCTCCGGCTGAGCTCAAACGGCTCAGATCGGCTGCCCAACGCGCAGGGGTCGAGCTACGGCATCCGCGGCTGCTGAGCCTCGGCGACAGCGCCACGATCCAGGCCAACCATGAAGTGATCGCGAAAGTGACCCGGTTCCCAAAGCAGCAGCCGGTGGCGCACCGGGAGGTCGCGGTCTCGAGGTGGCTGGCGGACTCGGGAGTACCGGCGGTGACAGCCTTCGCCGACGCTGTCGACGAAGGCCAGTACGCCGTTACGTTCTGGCAGCGGGTTCCTGTGCACCGATCCGGGACGGCGGCCGAGGTCGCCGCGGTCCTAGCCAGGTTGCACGCCATACCGGTGGGCTCGGCACCCGATTTGGAGGAGGTCCAGCCGTTCGTGCGGATCGCGGACCGGGTCGGGGCCTCACCGCTCGATGCCGAGGACAAGCGGTTCCTGCTGGAGCGCCTGGACGAGCTGCAAGAGAAGTGGCCGGCGGCTGACGGGCTCGGTAGGGCGATCCTGCACGGTGACCCGAACACCGGCAACGTGGTCGCAACCCCGGACGGGCAGGTTCTGGTCTGGGATCTCGAACGGTTCTCGATCGGGCCCCGCGAGTGGGATCTGACCCTGCAGGCGGTCAGCTACGACACCTGCCGCTGGCTCAGCGATCAGGAGTACGCCGAGTTCGTGGAGGTTTACGGCCACGATGTGACCCGTGATGAGTCGTACGCGCTGTTTCGGGATGTGCGGGAGCTGCGGATGACCAGCTGGCTGGCGAACAAGGCAGATCACGATTCAGAGGTTCGTGCCGAGGTCTTGCGGCGGATCGCGTGCCTTCGAGGCCAGCATGGAGATCGTCCGTGGCACTGGCAGTCCGGGTAGCCGGCTCACATCCCGTGTGGCGGAGGCGCTGCAGAGCCGACGTCAAAGGCTCGGTGCAGGGTCTGGTTCGCGTGCGTCGATGGGCAGCAGCGCTGCGGCCGTGCGGTCAGTGATTCGCTGCCGTCGAGTCTCGGCGCCGGGACCAAGGGGAACGGCGACATGGGCAAGGTCCGGCACCAGCACATGGGCAGGGTTGAATCGTTCGATGGACGCCAGCAGCGCACGGAACATCGCTCCGTCCCCGCCAGGCCGGTCGACGTAGATGCTTCCCAGCTGAAGACGCTGTGAGATCGCATACTCACCGATTTGTGCCCGGGAATCAGCGATCTCTTGGTCGTCTCGCAGTTGCTCGCCGTCGATGTAGCCAAGAACGTAGGGCCGCGCTGCATCGGTACCCGTAGCACTAGAGGATTCGCGATACCCGGCCGTCAGCAATCCAGGAAGCGTGGCCGTGCCACGCTGACCAAATGTCGAGGCCCGAGTCATCCAGGGCGCCTTTCGATCTTCGAGCTTGAGCACGGGTGGTGGTGGGTTAGGGGCCGTACGCCGTCCCCACCCGAGAGGCATCTCGGATGGGAACGGCCGGCCCTCCACGGGATCCGCCCAATCCCGGAGGTGGAACGGCGAACGACCGCAGTACTGCAGTACGCGCCACACGCCGGCTTGGAGATGGGAGCCCCTGCCGGGCGGGAGGTTTCGACGCGACGGCGTCGCCGGGCGACAGGGGCTCCACAGCGGGGACGGCTGGCGCAGGCCTCGGAGGATTTGCACTGCGCGGGAGAGGAGCCGTGCCGCTGCCATGGGTGGCCGGTTGCACGTCCGGCCTGCAGGATCTGGTGTGCCTTCATGCGGGGGCACCCCTCGGACCCGACGTTGAGCGACTGCTGCGGATCGATTTCGATCCCTCTCAGTTCGTGATGGAACGGCTGGCGCAGGACGGACTCGCTCTCTCACCCCGCGCCAGCCGGGCTGTGGGATCGGTGTCCGAGCCCTCCACCGGGGGAGGGGAAGGCTCGGACGCTGACCAGTAGCGACGAGACCGGTGGGTGTGCAAATCCATTGCGCGTGGGGGCTGAAGTCCACACTCACCACCGTCCCCGCCCATTCAGGGGCCTGGGTCGTAGAGCATCAAGCGAGCCCCCGTGACTTGCTCGAACTCTTGCTTGACAGTCCCGGGGTCGCCGATCAACTCCAGGTGCTGCCACCCAGGGATGACCACTGCGGTCAGCTCGTAGCGGTTAAGCGACTCAACGAGTGCGTTGAAGGCCGCCGGGGCGGTTGCCCGCCTCTCGACATAGATCGAGCCCATCGCGAACCCTTCGACCGCGGCGAACTTTTGCAGCTCGTCCTTCAACCGCTCAACGTGCTCATCTGACGGGTACAGGTCTCGTCGCGCGTATCCGAGAAGAAGTGGCCTGGTGTAGTCGGTCACCGCTCTTCGTCCATCCACCGGCGAAACCTGGTGAGAAGGCCCTGCCACAACCGGGACCACCAGCCCCGTCGGTGCTGGGCGCTCACGAGTCGACAGCATTTGAATCCGCCAACACGGGCGCAGGCTCATTGGTAATCCGGAGACTCGCGAAGCGCTGCTGCATCCCAGCCTCGTAGGAGGCAGCGCTCTCTGCTGGCCCGATGTACGTGGCGATCGGGTGTTCGCCGAACCAGACCTGAACCCGGTGGTTCGGAGGTACGAACGCGAAGTCGGCCTTCATTCGCCTCGGACTCCCCGCAGGATGTCCCGAACCATCAGAGTGGCAACAACTGCCGTGCCGATGATCAGGAGCCACATGCTGGTGATCACTTCGAGCCACCTCGCTTCGTTCCTGCCCGAACCGGTTGATGAGTTATCACCGTAGGGAGGTGGTAACGCTCCGTATAACCTCTTCGCGCATGACTTTTATGCGCAGCGCGCATACTCTTCGTGTCTACCCGATATCTTGGGGTGGAGGTACTTGAGTACCGGGGGATCAGGGGAGACCGGATGGCCGCCAAAATGGCCTCACGACGATGTGCCAGCTGTGGCGCACTCCTGGCACGCGACAACGCTGCGTCTCTATGTTCGCCCTGTCGCCGGGGCCGCCAGGCGGCCGCGCCTCAGCCGCCGCAGATGCCCGCTGAGTTTTGGCAGTCGCCCGAGATCCACGACGCGGCCTCCCGGCGGGACATGGGGGCGCTGCTGTATGCCTACCGATCTCATCCGACTCATGGCCACCGGCCGTTGCCGCAAGCAGTGGTCAGTAACTGGCTCGGCATTACCCAGAGCCAGCTGAGTCGCCTTGAATCCGGTCGCAACCGTGTGCGGGAGTTGGACAAGCTAGAGCACTACGCACGTGTTCTCGGTATTCCGGCCGATGTGCTCTGGTTCGCGATGCCGAGCGAGACTCCGGAGCGACAGGTCCGAGCCGACGCCGGCAAACAGGTCACTTCCGAGCTGCGGTTGCCTGCTCACCTTGTCTCGTCAGGCCCGAGCGTGGCCGACTCCTTGCTGCTGACCTTGCAGCAGTACGCCGCGACGGACAATCTGGCCGGTTCACGCTCACTCGTCCCGGTGGTGCCGCACCAGGTCAAGTTCATCGACGAGTTGGTGGGAAGCAGCCGCGGTCAGGGACATACACAGCTCCTCTACGTGGCAGCACGCTTCGCTGAATTCGCCGGCTGGGTCAACCAGGACGCAGGCGACCTCCGTGAGGCGATGCGCTGGTCGAACGCTGCCCTCGACTATGCTCAGGAGGCGGAAGATTCACATCTGACGTCGTACATCCAGATGCGGAAGAGCAGCATCGCCAGCGATGCCAACAAGCCCAAGCTCGCGCTCGGATTCGCCAAGGAGGCGCTCCAGAACGGATCGGCTCTCTCCCCGCAAGTCCGGGCAGTGGCCTACCGCCAGGCGGCCCAGGCCTACGCCATCAGTGGTGACGCCACCGGATGTGCGCGAGCCCTGCAACAAGCCTACGAGCTCGCCAATCAGCCATCAGAGGACGAGAACGACATCGCTCGGTACTGCACGCCGAGCTACATCGAGATGGAGGCAGCTAACTGTTGGGTCGAGCTCGAGCGCCCCAGCGAGGCGATAAAGACGCTGCATCAGGGGCTGAGTGTGTGGCAGCCTGAGTTCCGTCGTGACCTTGGTCTTTGTTTGTCCAGACTTGCTGTCGCATACGCTGTCAGTGAGGAGCCTGACAACGCTATTGAGGTTGCTCAGCAATCGCTGTCTATCGCTGCCAATACCAAGTCTCGGCGCATTGCCGGTCAGCTTGCCCGAGTCCCGGGTCTGCTCACTACGATCGGGGCCGCTGACCAGGCCAAGCAGCTCCAGCGACAGCTTGCAACGCTGCGATAAGCACCGCTGATTGTGCGCACGACAGAGGAGACCGTTCGTGTACCTGCTGACTACCGCGACCTCAACCGATGAGGCTTCCCGCAAGGCGACGATCGCGGTCTTACCCGTCGGCAGCTTCGAGCAGCACGGCGATCACCTGCCGCTGATCACAGACACGATCGTCGCCTGTCTGATCGCAGAGGGCATCGCCGAGACCTACAACCTCCGTCTCCTGCCGCCGATCACGATCTCCTGCTCCCACGAGCACGAGGGATTCGCCGGAACCGTCAGCATCAGTGCCTCGACCGTCATCACGATGATCGAGGACATCCGGACTTCCCTGGCTCGCAGCGGCGTCGACCGACTGGTCATCGTCAACGGCCACGGGGGCAACCACGTCCTCGCGAACGTAACCCAGGAAGCCAATGTCTCCGGACCCCGGGTCCTGCTCTATCCGCAGGGCCACGACTGGGTGGCGGCCCGCACCAGCGCTGGCCTGGAGAGCACCTGGGGCGGTGACATGCACGGCGGTGAGATCGAGACTTCGATCATGCTGCATGCCTACCCGGATCTGGTGCGTGACTCGTACCGGACCGCTGATCACGAGGCGCGCGATCGACCGGAGCTGCTGGTGACCGGCCTCCGCGGCTATACCGATACCGGCATCATCGGCAGCCCGTCACTGGCGACCGCAGCCAAAGGCAGGTCGGTCCTTGAAAGCCTAACCGCATCGTTTGCCGATCACTTGAAGGTGCTCGACCACTAGTCGGCCGAGCTCTCCAGAAGGGGTGCGTTGATCGCTCGGACGGCCGGTGCGAGTTCTGGTATCTCGACAACTTCCCTGCCGGCCGCACTGAGGAGTTCGGCGCCCTCGCAGTCGACGAAGATGTTCGGCTCGCGCCAGGCGAACACGACGCGGGGTATACCTGCGGCGAGGATCAGTTGGGTGCAGGTCTGCGGGTGGGATGACCGCTTGCTGCACGGTTCCAGACTGCTGTAGATGGTGCTGGAGGCAAGTCGGTGATCGCCTTTGACCTTGGCAAGCGCGGTCTCCTCGGCGTGGTCGTGGGGATCACCTTCGCGCGAGTAGCCGGTTGCGATGACTTCCCCGTCGGCAGAAACGATGATCGACCCCACGGAGAAGGCGGTCGGCGATGGCGGGCACAGCTTTGAGAGCTCGATCGCCTCCTCGAGCCAACGACGGTCAGCGGCAGCGCGGTCAGGCATCGACCGGCTCCTTGAGGAGGTAGCGCAGCAGCGCGATGTCTCCGATCTGCTGTACGTCGGCCAGGTGCATCCGATTGCGGAAGTCTTGCGGGAACTCCCCGTCGACGACCAGCCGCGGAGCTGTGGAGTCGCCGACGAAGAAGGGCGCGACGGCAAGATGAATTTCATCGACCAGTTCGGCCGTCAGGAACAAAGTGTGGATGTGGCCGCCGCCCTCGACCATTAGGCGGTTCACGCCGCGTTTCGAGAGGTCTGCGAGCACGGTCGGTAGGTCCAGTGGGTCGCCAGCGCCGATGACCGTGGCTACCTCGCCAAGTCTGACTGCCGCTGTCGATTCGGCAGATGTCGGCACGTACACCAGCTTCTCGACATCTTCGGTCGCGAAAAACTTGGATTCGGGATCGAGGTCGCCCTTACTGCTGATCGTCACCTTGAGCGGCAGCTCCGCCTGACCGGCGGCCAGCCGGCGATCGCGGCGTTCCTGCGATCTGATCCGCAGCTTGGGGTTGTCTCTCCGGACCGTGTTCGCACCGATCAAGACGGCGTCGACGCCTGCGCGGACCTCGTCGACGCGATCGAAGTCAGCCTCGTTCGACAGGTACAGACGTTCGGAATTGTTGTCGTCGATGTAGCCGTCGATCGACGCAGCGACAGACAACAGGACGTACGGACGTGTCGGCATGGGTCCATCCTGCCCCTCGGGTTCAATGCGGGGATTGCCCGACTCACGGTTAGAGAGCAACCCAGGGGCTTGTGCGATCGCCCGCCCGGATCGCGCTGAGCCGTTGGCGAAGCGCTGCCGTATGTGGTGGGTTGCTCGATCGCCGGATTGGCCCGGGTAGCTGGGCGAGATCTCGCATCTGCAGCAGTACGTCATAGCCGGACCAGTCACGCAGATCGTGACCGTATTGATCAACGAAGGCCTGGATCCAGGTCTCGTCGCGGCCGTAGCGGGTGGCAGCGTGCCAGGTCGGGATGAGGTCGACCTCGCGGGGGCCGCGGCTGACGCTGTCCCAGTCACCCAGGATCGGCCTGGAGGGTTCGTCGACGGTGTCCCACAGGAGGTTGCCGGCCCAGGCATCGCCGTGGATGAGGCCGTCGCCGAGTGGCCAGCTCAGCTCGGCGATCTCGCTGCGTACGTCGTCGACGCGGCGGGTCACCCAGTCGAGTTCCTCGGGGCTCAGGGCTGATGCGGCCGCGTCGGACTTCAGCGCCCGGCCGAGTGTCTCCAGCGGGATCCAGTCGACGAGCTCGGCCGACGGCTCGCCGGCGGTGTGCAGGGCCTTGATCAGAGCGCCGAGATGTGCGGAGGTGAAGGGCTCGGCCCGGCTGGTGTGGACGATCAGATAATTCCCGGGGGCTGCGCTCAGTTAATTCCCAGGTGGTGGGTTCCTAGGGATGTTCTATCCGGTGGCCTCCTTGGGTGTCACGTCGGCGCGTCGGGGGCGCTTGTTGGGGCGGTAGCTGGGTCCGTTCATGAAGGCTTGGTGGCTGGTGTTGATGAGCCGGTCGAGTAGTGATTCGGCGACGACGGGGTTGGGGAAGAGCGGATACCAGTCGACGGGTGACCGGTTTGAGGTGAGCACGAATGAGCGTCCGGCGGCTGCGCGTTCGGTCACGAGTTCGTAGAGGTCGTCGGCTTGGGTGGCGGTGAGTTCGCGCATGCCGAAGTCGTCCAGGATGAGCACGGCGGGGCGGGCGAGTTCGCGCAGGCGTTTGTCCCAGGTGCGGTCGGCGTGGCCGCCGGCCAGGGTGGCCAGGAGCCGGCTGGTTTTGAGGAACTTCACGTCGGCGCCTTGGCGGATGGCGAGGTGGCCGAGGGCTTGGGCGATGTGGGTCTTGCCGACGCCGACCGGGCCGTAGAGGATGACCGATTCGCCGGCGGTGAGCCAGCGCAGCGCGGCCAGGTCGCGGATCTGGGCCGCGGGCAGCTTGGGTGAGGCGGCGAAGTCGAACTCTTCCAGGGTGACTTGGGCTTCGAAAGCGGCGCGTTTGACGCGGCGGGTGATCGCTTCGGACTCGCGCCGGGCGATCTCGTCGTGACACAGCACCTGCAGGAACTCGATGTGTCCGAGCTCGCCGGCGCGTGCTTGAGCGAGCCGGGCTTCGAGGGTGTGGAGCATTCCGGACAGTTTCAGTTGCCGCAGGGCCTGCTCGAGAGCGATGTCGATGATCACGCGCCAACTCCTTCGTCCGTGCCGGTGGTGGTCGTGGTGGAGGTGCCCACGACGGTCGTGTCGTTCGGGTTGGGCAGGGCCACGACGTTGCGGAACAGCCGTGAAGGACCATGCAGGAACGCCGCGGCGCCTCCGTCACCGGACGCTGTTGGGGGCGGGTCGGTTTCCAGTCCCGCGGCGAGGATGCCTTTCACGGTGCGCAGTGACGGATCGCCGACCGTCATGGCCTTCGCGCAGGCTTGCTCGAGGCGGAGCGGGCCATGGCGATCGGCCAGGCCGATGACTCCCTGGGCGGCGCGGAGCCGAAACAGTGCGGGGACTTCGAGGAGGTCGTTGACAACCGCGACGCAGTGCTCACCGATCTCGGCCGCGCGGGCGCGGCACCAGTCCGGGGTCCGCTGCTGGAACGCGATCTTCTCCGGCGGATAGTGGCCCGGCTCGGTCTGTTTGCCGACCGTCAGCCGGGCGTGGGTCGCGATCAGCTGGCCGTCGTCGAAGATCTGCACCATCGTTTCGGTCGAGCGGATGTCGACGCGGCGGCCGAGGTGGCGCCACGGGACTGAGTAGAGCGTCTTGCCGGCCTTGACGTGAATGTCGGGTCCGACCAGCCCGGTCGACCACGTCGCCAACGTGAAGGCCCGCTTGGGCAGCGGCTGCAACGTGTCGGCCTCGACCGCGGCGAACACCGCGGCCGGTGAGGCGCCTTGCAGCGGCCGCGACGAGCGTTTCCCGGCGACATCTCGGCACCAGCTGATCGCGGCAGCCTGCATCTGCTCAAGCGAGGTGAACTCGCGGCCGCGCCAAAACGAGTCCCGGATATAAGGCATCGGACGCTCGACCCGCGGCTTGTCCTTCGGCTTCCCGCGCCGGGCAGGGTCCACCAGACAGCCGTAATGAGTGGCGAGCTCGGCATAGGACCGGTTGATCTTCGGGTCATACAGATCGGTCCGGTCGACGCCGGTGCGCAGGTTGTCCGGCACCAGCCGCCGCGGCGATCCCTCGAAGAACGCGAACGCTTCGACATGGGCCTGTGTCCAGGCCTGCTGATCCATCCGCAGCACCGGCTTGACGAACATGTGCCGCGAACACGCCAGCACCATCACGAACGCCCACACCCGATACTTACGTCCACCAGCCGGATCGGTCCACGACCCCAGATGCCCGTAGTCGATCTGAGCTTCCTCGCCCGGCGGTGGATCATCACGCAGCACCGTCACCCGATCCCGCTGCACCTGTTCGGGCAGATTGGCCGCGACATACCGGCGAAACGACGCCACGGATGCAGCCAGGCCGTGCTCGTCGCGCAACCGCTGCCAGATCGTGTGCTGGGTGACACCCGCGCCCAGCATCTCCACGATGAAGTCGCGATGCTGCCCGATCTCCGGCCAGCTGACCCTGCGCAACCTCGTATCGACCAGCTGCGGGAACCACGCCCGCACCAGCTCGCCCCACTCACTCGCCGGCCTGGGCGGACCGCCCGGCACCATCCCGGCCTCCACCGCCGGGGCGACATACTTCTTCACCGTCTTGCGGTCCACACCCAGACTGGTCGCGATCTCGCTCAGCGACCGGCCCGCATGCCAGTGAACCAGAATCTCCGTCACATCAACCACGTCGAAACTTCTCCTCGCCAACTTCGGGCTCCCGTCCACTCGCGAACGGAAGCAGCCTGTGATCTGCGAGGAACCCACCACCCACGACACGCTCGTCGTCCCCATGGGAATTAACTGAGCGCGCCCCCGGGAATTAACTGAGCGTCAGACCAACTTTGATGAGAATTTTCTGATCGCCGACACTGGGATCGGGCTGTGGGTAATAGGTCCAGAAGGTGACGGACGTGGTGTCGTCGACCTCGACCAGATCGGCGCCCGGCAGGGGCGTGGTGGCGGCGAAGCCTTCGCCGTCGAGCCAGGCAGTCACGGTCTGCGTGAGTCGTAGCCGTGCGGGATCGTTGCCGGTCGCGATGCGAGCGATCGCCGGTACGGCAGGCAGTAGGTACACCGCATTGCTGTAGTAGTGGATCATTTCGGCGCCGGTAGCGTCCACGCCTTCGTGGCAACATGCGGTCGCGAGGGCATCGGCTAGGGCAGCAGGCACGGAGCACCATCCTAGATCCAGCGCCTGCACCGGCCGACTGGTGCTTGGGCCCGGCTCGATAACGCTAGAACGCCTTTGTTGTAACAACTAGCGCTTGGTCCCTTCCACGACGATCTGCGCGGCCGCCGCATCTGATGCGACAAGCGTGCTGTCGAAGATGGGCTCGGCAGCATCCAACGCGATGTCAATCGCGGTGCGCTCCCGGCCGGTACCGTCGCCCACATAGAGACCAGCCGCGTATGCCATGCAGATGCCTGCGGCACCATCCCAGACCTTCTGCCGTTCACGGTAGAACAGACCGAATGATTCGAGTGCTGGGTCGGTGACTGGTGCGATGTCGATGCACGTCCTCACCATGTCCAGAGTCTGCGATGTCGCACGAACCTTGAGCTGGTACCCGTGAGCCGACAGTTTGCTCTCATACGGCCGCGCGTTCGTGCCGGAACTCCTCGTAACGGAAGCCAGCTGACGCTGGCCGGAAAGGGACGGACCAGATGCTCGCCTCCCATTGACCAGAATCGGTTCATTCCTGCCACTCAGGCTGATGCAAACAGGGCTACGATCGGGTCCGATTTCAGGTGCCAGAACGAACGCGGCCACTGGCATCTTGTTCTCAACGAGACAGACGACACTGCAAAATTCTCGGCCGTTCTGATCAACAAATTGAGCTGTTCCGTCGATGGGATCGATGATCCAGAGCCGATCACTCGGTCCACTCCCGTGAAGTACTTCCGCGCCGTGTACGCCCTCCTCCCCGATGATCAACCCGTCGGGGTCAACCGCTCGCACGCCCTTGATGATCTGCTCCTGCACGGCCCCGTCTGCCTCTGAAAGCAAGGTGCTATCGGGCTTCTGCTCGACCCAAAAAGATCGCTTGGAGCGAAACTCTGCGAGCATGGGCGTCAGGACGCCCTCCAGCTCTTGCCACAACGATGGGATGTCCACAAACGAAGCCTATGGACATCCCATAGCTTGCGTACGCCGCGTACGGCCATGTCCGCGACAACGCTCCTTACCTCGTCGGCTCGGCCGACGCGTATCGGCGGTTCGGTGACGTCGACGCGGCCTGTGCTGCCGCCGGCCAGGCGCTGGACCATATCAACGCTGCCGACTCGACACGCCCACCGCAGCACTTGCCGACTTCACTCAACCCTTGGGCCATACCGCTCGGCGCGCGCTGCAACCGAACTCGTGGCGGGCACGGGCTAACCAACTGCTCCCGCTTCACGACCCGCCCCTGCCACGCGAAGGCGGGTTGACGTGTCGGTTACGGCGGTTCCTGAGCAGCAACCCGTCTTCGCAGAGCAGGTGGGGCCTACCGGTGACGGTTAGAGCCGGTTCCAGATGAGGTTGTCTTCGCCGCGTTGCAATTGGGCGATGCGGGTATGTACTTCGGCGGCTGGAGGGCTGCCGGGTGCAGATTTGCGGGCATTCGTGGTGATCATGCGCAGTTCGCGCAGATCGCGCATGGCCTTGTATCCGGACCAGTCACGGATGTCGATGCCGTAGGCATCGACGAATTGCGTGTACTCGTCGGGGTCGGGAAAGAATCTTCGGCAGTGGATCTCGATAGTGACCAGGTCCCATTCCCGGGGGCCGATGCAGGCGCCGTCCCAGTCGATGAGCGCGGTGCCTTGTTTCATCTGGAGTGCGTTGTGGTGCTGGGGGTCTTCGTGGATCAGACCTGGCGGCAGTTCGTAGTGGACGGAGGCAGCGGCGGCTGCTGTTTCGTCGCTGTACGTGGTGAGGAACTGCTGCTCTGAGGCGCTGAGGATGCGGCTGGACGCGATTGAGTTCCGGATGCCGTCAATGAGGTCGAGATACGGCAGATCGAGTGGTGGGGCGAGAGTGTGCAGGACCTTCAATGGACGACCGAGGTCTGCGGCGGTCACCCGGGGTTGGTCCTTCTGGTCGATGTAGGGCCAGAAAGTCGCCAGGCATCCCGCACTTTCCAACGGCTGCAGGTGAGGCGATGGTGGGACGGCGAGAATGTCTTGGCCCACAATCCAGCGGACGAGGGCCAGTGTCCGGTTCAGATCGTCGGGCTGTTCGCCGGGGCGAGCGATTTTGACGACGATCTCGCTGCGGGGGAGCAGGTAGACCGCGTTGGTTTGGTGACGGAGAAGGACCGCGCCGGCCGCGTCGATGCCGGCTTGGTGGCAGACGTCAGCGAGGACTCGCTGTGTGGTCTCGGGGGTAAAGGTGGTCTCGGTGATCAGCGAGGTCATTTAGGGGGCCGTGGTGAGCGCGAGCATTTCACGCAGATCGGCGGCTGCTGGCAGGGCCCGCGCGGTGCGGGGGAGAGCTGAGAGCACGTCGGTTCCTCGGGTGAGAACGATCTGGGTCCGGTGCCCGGCGGGCACCGCCTCCAGTGTCTCCTGTGTCAGTTCGCACGCGGCGACCGCGTCGCTGTTCGCCAGTCCGGCCGCCCGGTCGAGCTGTATGAGGGTGGGGTCGAGCGTGAATCCGGCACCTTGCTGCGAATAGAGCTGCAGTGCGCGGTCTTGGATTGGTTCGGCCCGTTCCGGCTCGCCGAGGTAGGTGAGGGCTCCCGACAGGTAGAGCAGCAGGCGTCGTTCCGGGAAGGTGAAGGCATCGGTGCTGTCGGGGTCGGGTATCTGGTTGAAGATCTCTTGGGCTCGGCCCATGGCTTGTTCGGCCTGGGCGTGGCTGCCGAGCCGTGCCCAGGCGCGGCCTTCGGCGGCGGCTGCGAGGCAGGCCGCGGCGCAGGCAAGATCGCCCGCGATCTTCTGGGCTTCCTGGGCCAGGCGGATCGTGCGCGGAAGATCACCGTAGTAGTACGGGAGCATTGCTTCTTGGGCCCGGATCTGTGCTCGCAGAGCGTTGTCGTGGGTGTCGTCGCCGGCGAGGCGGGCGGTGCGGTACCAGCGGTGGCTGTCGTTGGTCTCGCCGAGCTTCATGAGGCTGTCGGCGGTCAGCGTGGCCAGTTGTGCGGCGGCACCTGCAAGGCGCAGCCGGATGTGAGCGGTCTGGTTCTGCCTGGTGAGGTCGACGACCCCCAGAAACTCGGTCAGCAGCGCGGCAAGCATCTTGTTCGGGGCATGGTGAATGTGGTCGCGGCGCAACTGTTCGACGGCGTCTTCGATGAGCTCCATCCGGGAGCCGTTGACCGTGCCGGCTGCCAGAAGGTCGTCGGTGCTACGCCGTACCCGGTCGATCGACTCCAACAGATGCGGCGGTAGCGGACCGAGGTCGTGGCAGGGCAGCTGGCGCAGGAGGTGTCGAATGTCGTGCTCGAGCGGCCCAGGTACATCGGTGTCAGCGCCCGAGGAGGCGAGCTCGTGCCTGGTCGGCGCCGAGGCCGCAACCGGCAGGGCGGTTTGCGCGCGCATCGCGGTCAGAACGATCCGGTCCCGCGCCGGTAGCTGGTCCAGTTCGGTCGCTGTCAGCAGTCGGTGCGGCTCGACGTCGTAGACCTGAGCCAGAAGCACGAGGTTGTAGATCGTCGGCGGTTTGACTCCCGGCCCCGGCATAGGCCACCGCTCAAGCTTGGAGATCGCGGTGTAGTCAGCGGCTGGCAGCGACTCGTCGGCCGCGCTGTATTGCGCCGCGACTTCACCCTGAGACAGGCCACAGGCGTGCCGGTACGACGCAAGGGTCCCGAATCCCCACCGGCTACGAAACTCAGCCGCGATCTCATCGACCGTCATGCCCTGGTTCATGAGCTGGTGGCGCAGAGCCGTCCTCGCGGCTTTGTCGCTGCCTCGCCCCTGCGTTGTGCTCATCCCCGCCTACTCTCCGTCAATCTGACCAGATTGGGGTGCGCCAGCGGCAAAAGCAAGGTGACTCTCACCAGGTTTCTAGGTGCAGGCGGCACATCTTCTGTCGCACGCCGCCGGATTCACGCCTGAACGGGGCCCGTTGCCGTACCCAACAAATAGGTTTCCTGACCCCAGGTAATTGCCTACAGAGCTCTGTTTACTCGTAGTTACTGCAAGAACACGAGTTGCGTGATCAGTTTCGACGCCGGTTGCTCTCACGACCGGCCACGGATCGCGCTGAACGGTCACCGCGCAGCCATCGGGCGCGCTGGCCGCACTGGACGGCAGGGGAGAAGAAATGCACTTGTACGAAGCCGTATGCAGCGTGATGTACGTGCTCGGCATTGTGGGTATGCGCGGCTTCTTGCGCGACGTAGCTGAGGACGTGAAGGACCTGTGATCCCGGCAATGGTCGACGGAGGCCGGCAGGAGCGGCGCAGGGTCAGGGTCTGGTTCGGGGAGCACGTCATCGCCCAGTACATCGCCGAGCCGGCGCTGGCCGCCCGGTACGAGCAGGCTATGCGTCGGCGCTTCGCTGGGCTGAAGGTCACCAACGATCGCCTTGGTGCCACTGCGGATCCCTCGGCAGCAGGAGGCAGCTGAAGTGACCGATCGCACCCGCCCGTTGCTGATCGGCTACTACGCGGAGACCTTCCTTATGTCGGCCGCCGAGAAGGAAAGGATCCGCCAGCGGTTCCTCGGGTTCGCAGAACGCGAGGGTTATGTCCTAGGCCCGATCGTTTGCCAGGAACTCGACCAGAAGTCGAAGTTCGAGCACCTGGTCGACCTGGTCAAAATTCGTGCGGCCGCGGCGGTCGTCGTCTCGAACCGCGCCGACCTCATCGAATCACAAGGTCGCCGGCTGGACACCGAGGCGAGAGCCCAGGTCTTGGTAGCACCGCCGCCACCGTGATCCGACGGGACCGAGTCGCCTGTCACTCCCTTACCGCGCGGCTTCCTCAATCTGCGCAGGGAGACCCCTCGGTCCCGTCACCTACCGGAGTCCCCAGTCCTGCCCCTCGATCCCCTGGCACTTGGGGCTGGGGACTCCCCACAAGCCGGCTGGTGCACCCGTTGCCGCTCGAGCGCGGGCACCAGCCGCTCCAACCCTGGGGCGGCGGGCCCCAGCGTGGCCCAGCCGTCCCCCTGCGTGGAGTCAGGGCCCCAGGGGGACGGCGTTCGGGCCAACAACCGGACGGGGCTAGCCCCTGCATGGCAATGAACTTCGACACCCAGGCCCCGTGGAGGCTTTGTGACACTCGACTTGCAGACTCAACCTTGCACGACCGTGACCGTGCGATCCGGCCGGCCGCTGGCGGGCACCGTGCGCGTGGACGGTTCCAAGAACGCCGCGCTGCCACTGCTGGCCGCTGCCGCGGCCGTAGGACGTCCGGTCCAGTTGGTCAATGTGCCGCGCAGCACGGACGTGCAGCTGATGGTTACGTTGCTGAAGGCAAGCGGTTTCGAGGTGACACGGCGGCAAGGTGGCCTCGAGGTCGCGCCGAACCTCGGCGCGGTGCTGCTGCCGGAGCTGCCGGAGGCGGCGCGGATCCGCGCGTCGTACTACCTGGCCCCGGTGTTGCTGGCCTGGTACGGCACGGCGCGTCTTCCGTGGCCGGGTGGGTGCCGTATCGGTGACCGCGGTATGGAGCTGCACTTCGCCGTGTACGAGGCGTTCGGAGACACCGTGCAAACCGATGCCAAGGGCTATCGGGTCCGGGTGGCCACCGCTGCGGAGTCGGTGACTGTGCAGTTGCCGTTCCGCTCCCGGGGCGCGAGTGTCTGCGCTGTCCTGCGGGCGGTGGCAGGGCGGCAGCGGCTGCGTCTGGAGAATCCGAATCTGTCACCGGAGTTCACCGGCATGCTGGCCGCGCTGCGCACCGCCGACTACGACATCACCGTCGACCAGAATGCCGTAACCGTGGAACCGCCGCTCTCCTCGACGGACTCGGAACTGGCGTGGACGGTCCCGGGCGACAAGATCGAGGCTGGAACGATCGCCGCCGCGATCGCCGCGACGGGCGGCACCGGCCGGATCGAAGGCGTCGCCGGCGCCGGCTTGACCCGCTTCGCGGAGGCACTGAGCTGTCTTGGCGTACCGGCGACGATCGAACCGGATGGGCTGCTGATCTCCGGACCGGCGGGACCAGCCCAGGGCTCACTCGAGGCGGTGGCCTCACTGGATCCGGATGGTCTGGACGCCGACTTCGAACCCGCCTTGATGGCACTGGCTCTCGGTTTCGCCGGGTCGCATGTGTTTGCTGACGACATCAATCCGGGCCGGCACGGCAACCTGCTGCCGCAGCTGGCCCAGCTGGGGGCAGCCATCGAGGAGCTGTCACCGACGCGGTGCCGAGTCTCCGGGCCCCAGCAGCTGAGCAGCGCGGTGGTCGAGGCTACCGACATCCGTACTGGGTCGGCGTTGATCGTGGCGGGGCTGACCGCTGCCGGTACGACGACCATCAAGGGGCTGGATCAGCTGCGCCGTGGGCACCCGAATCTGCCCGGAAAGCTCCGCTGGCTCGGCGCCGAGATCACCGGGGACGAGCAATGAAGCCCCGGGTTCTGGACCAGATCGTCGCAACCACCGACTTCCATTCCAGCTTGGATTACGCGCAGTCCTTAGTGGGTCATCTGCACACCCATCGGCCGCGCTCACTCGTGGTCGACTGCGGCGACTTCTTCGAAGGCACCGGGTACTACCTGCTCGGCCGCGGCGACGTCGAGCGCCAGCTCCTGCTGTCGGCCTACGACGTGATCGCACCTGGCAACCACGGCTGGAGCCACCATTTCGAGCCGAAGCTGCACCAGCTGACGGTGTGCGCGAACGCGATGGACACCGACGGGAGATGGCTGTTCCGCCAGGTCCACAAGGCCCGGATCGGGAACCGCAATGTGGGCGTCACCGCGGTCATCAGCCCGCAGGCGTTCAGCGCGATCCCGATGGCCGAAAGAGCCACGCACCGGGTTCTCGATCCGGCCGCGGCACTGTGGGAGCTGCGAGGCCGCAACCTCGACGTCGAGGACTGGATCGTGCTGTCGCACAGCGGCTTCACTGAAGACCAGTTGCTGGCCGCCAAGTGCCCATTCGTCTCGGTCGTGTTCGCCGGCCATTGCCACAGCCCGAAGTACGGCCCACTGCGGGTCGGGGACACCTTGGTCGTCAAAGGCCCGGAGCTCGGACGCGGCTGCGCCATCGCCGAACCCACCCCGGAAGGCTGGACCGCCCGCACCCTGCTGGCCAACTCTCCGGCACCGGTCCCGCGGCAGTTCGCGCCGATCGCCGACCAGATCACCGGTCTGCACGGCCGGTTGACTGCCCCCATGGGCACCATCCTCGAGCCCTGGCGCGACCGGGCGGTCGAGCCACGCGAACTCCTGACCGCGGTGGTCGCCTGGCTGCATGCCCGTCGCAATGATCTGCCGGTGATCCTGAACGAGCCTGCGCTGCGCACGGTCGAGTTCGGCGAGACCCTGACGCTGGCCGATCTGCTGGCCGCGGAGCCGTTCGCGAACGAACTCGTCTACGCCCCGCTGCCGTACCGCAACGGCGGCGTCCAGACGGTCTTGCAACAACTCACTGACCGCGCCGGCCCTCTCCTGACCGCGCCCGCCGCGCTGGCGGCACCTGTCCATACCGCTCTGATGACCGGCTACCTGGCCGAGACGTTCCAGCTCCACTGCAACGCGCCTGCCGGACTGACGCTGGGCGGGGCGGTGTGCCACGTCTTGACCGGGGCTGGCCCAGCCATCCCGAAAGGATGCACGCTGTGATCCTCACCGGCCCTGAGATCACCGCCGCGGTCGCCGACCACCGGCTGCGGATCACGCCATTCGACCTCGACCAGGTGAATCCGAACAGCTACAACGTGCGCCTCGGCCCCACGCTGATGACCTACACCAGCCCGGTCCTGGACGCGTGCGATCGCAACGCGACGACCTCGATCGAGATCGACGAGTCCGGGTTCGTCCTGCAGCCCGGCGAGCTGTACCTGGGACACACTCTCGAACAGGTCGGATCGGACCAGTTCGTCCCGCTGCTGTTCGGCCGCTCCTCGGTCGGACGGCTCGGGTTGTTCGTCGAGATCACCGCGCCGATCGGCGACCTGGGATTCCACGGCCAGTGGACCTTGATGCTGAGCCCAATCCGGCCACTGCGCGTCTACCCCGGGATGAAGATCGCCCAGATCATGTTCTTCGTCGCCGCCGGCGCGGTCGACCTCTACAGCGGCAAGTACCAAACCGCCACAGGGCCGCAGGCCTCGCGGTCATGGTGGGAAAACCGCCCGGTGGTGGTCTCATGATCCTCACCGGTCAGGCCATCGCCGAAGCTGCCGCCGCAGGCGAAATCTTCATCGATCCGTTCGACCCGGCCAGGTTATCGCCGAACGCATACGACTGGCGCCTCGGCGACACCTTGTGGATCTGCAGCGGCGATCTCGACGCGGCCGCACCGACCGCCGTCGACGAGGAGATCGCCATCCCCGGCGACGGCTACGTCCTGGAGCCTGGCGTCCTCTACCTCGGCCACACTCTCGAGAAGACGAGTTCCGAGCACTACGCCCAGTTCCTCAACGGCGACCGCACGATTGGTGCCCTCGGCATCTGGGTGCACGTCTCAGCGCCACTGGGCCATCTCGGCCACGGCATCCAGTGGACGCTGGAGATTCGGGTCGCCAAACCCGTCAAGGTCTATGCAGGCATGACGTTCGGAAAGCTCGTCTTTCTGCGGACCTTCGGGCCGGTCGCCAGCTACCAGCGCCACGGGCTGAAGTATGCCGCCACCAGCGGCATCGACATCTCCCGCCTCTACGAAGAGATCGGTACCAGCCGATGACATCTGCCATGACCGATCCGGCACCGTACGTCGCGACCTGCCTCGATCTGCCCGCCGGTAGCCCAGGTGGCAGCGTCGAGCTGTTCCTCGATCTCTACACCGGCCCCTCACCGCTGATCCGCGCCGAGGCCTTCATGCTCGACCCCGGCACAGACAGCCCGCGGGTACCCGGCCTGGGGCTGCTGACCGTGGCAGGCAAGTGCCTCGAAGGGCCTGAGTTTCGGCAGTACGTCGACCGGCTGCGACAGGGTCTGGCCGAGCGGATCGACCCGGGCAAGATCGACATCCTCCACCTGCAGCACCTGGCCTTCGGCGCCACGCCGGCACTCCGCGCGGTGCTGCCTGACCATCCCCAGATCGCCTTGGTGCACGGCACCGATCTGTTGTTCGCCCAGACCCATCCCGACCAGCTGCAGGTGCTCCGCGACACGGCGCAGCACGCGAGCGCGATCGTCGTACCGACCGCGGCGATGGCTGACCGGCTCGTGGGCCTGGCGCCCGGCACCGACTCGGCGAAGATCCACCAGATTCCCTGGGGCATCCCTGACCACCTCCACACCCAGACCCCACCGCCCACGCAGCGACCCGTCGACGAACTGCGGCTCCTGTACGCCGGGCGGCTCACGAGCGAGAAAGGCGGGGACAACCTCATTCGCGTCCTGGCAGGGGCCCGTGGCATTCACCTCAGCATCGCCGCACCAGAAGGTGAGTTCGACGCGCTCGCGCCGGCACTGGACAGAGCCGGGGTCCCGTTCGGCTATCTCGGCTGGCTCGACCGCCGCCGGCTGTGGGAGATCTTCGCCGACTACGACGTACTGCTGATGCCGTCGACCACCTTGGAGGCGATGGGTCTGGTCGCGCTCGAGGCACAGGCGTGCGGGCTGCCAGTCATCTACCAGCCCGTCGCTGGGCTGATCGATGCGCTCGGTGATTCCGCGCTCGCCACGGACTTCACCGACGCGGCCGCGGTGACCAAAGCGATCGACCGCTTCAAGGCGTCGGCGGCGTTGCGCGCCGAGCTACGCGAGCGCGGCCGGGCGAATGCCGCCAAGTATCCGTTGTCTCGCACAGCTGCAGCACTCGCTGAGCTCGGTCGCCAGCTCACCAGTTCCGGCGGCACATGACCAGGCCAGATCAGGGATCAGAGGGCAAGGTGAACCGGAAGCAAATGACCGGTGCGGAGCGCGCCATTGCAGCTGCCGAAGACCCCGACGGCTACTGGGCCATGTGCCAGGCCGAGAGCCGGGCCGCGGCCTTGGCAGAGGTACGTGCAATGGACCGCAGGTGGGCGCGACAGCAGCGAGCTGTTGTTCTCCGTTTGCTGGGTCTTCGCGCGTTGTGGCGGCTTGTTCAACGGATCACGCGCGCCTCCGGGCCCAGCTAGGAACAGGGTCTTCTCGGCCGGTGAGGCCATAGCAAGTGAAGCTGTGTCAATCATTAGGGTGATTGCGTGCGACCACCCACTGCGGATAGGACACCTGCATGTTCAGCACTGACCGCGTCGAGGAGCTTCTCGAGGCCGGCTACCGCGACCAGGCCTACCCGGGTGCGGTCTGGAGCGTAGGTGACCTGGACGGCGTCCAGGGCGCAGGAGTGGTCGGCGTACTGGATCCCGCGCAACCGGACGACCCGATGCTGCCTGACACGGTCTTCGACGTAGCCAGCCTGACGAAAGTTCTCGCGGTGTGGGCGTCTATCGGTGCGCAGGTCACGGCAGGAGAGCTGCGGCTCGACCAGCGGCTTGACGGGTTCTGGCCCGAGGTCGCAGGGCACCCGCTGGGGCAGGTGACCGCCCACCAGCTCCTGACCCACACAGCCGGGCTTCCGCTGCGGGCAAACCTGAAAAACCTGTACGGCACCGATCCTGCGGGAATCAGGGCCGGCGTCTTGGCCGAGGCACTGCAGAGGCCGCCGGCCGAAGCGGTCGAGTACACCGACCGCGCCGCGTTGATCCTCGGTTACCTCGCCGAATACCTGTCGGGGCAACCACTCGATCGTCTCGTAACGGACCGGGTCTGGGGTCCGCTCGGTATGAACTCCACACGGTTCGGGCCACTTCCGCCCGACATCGCGGCACGTTGTGCACCGACCGAGTTCGACGCAGATGCCGACGTCCGGATCAAGGGAACGCCCCACGACTACTCCGCACGGTTGCTCAGCGTCTGCGGCATCGCAGGTACTTTCTCGACCGCCGCGGACCTGGGACGATTCCTGCAATACATGTTGCAGGCAACCAGTACCCCGATCGGCGGCTTCGGCGCCGGGTGGGTGACCGCGTCCCTGTCGATCCAGACCCGCGACCTCACTCCGCCGCGTGGTCTCTTCTGGCAGCCGGCACCCGGCAGCGCCCCGGAACACGATTTGTGGGTGCACTACGGCTTCACCGGTACAGCAATGTGGATCTCGCCCTCGCTCGGCCGGTGGGCAACACTGCTGACCAACAAGCTGTACTACACCCGCGACCGCGAGCCCCTCATGAGGATTCGCGACCAATTCCGAGAGATCGTCTTCGTACGATGAGCACGCTGTGGTCCGGTCACCTCAGGGTGCTGCATTTCGCAGATCACCTCGTGCAAAGAAATCGCTTCATCACCGGCGACCGAAATTCGCCTGTCCCCTTCCCTGACCATGGCCCGGATCAGATAGAGCGTCCGTGCTGTCGTGGCGGATCAGCTGGGCCGTTCAGGTCCAAGGTCGCATCTTCGTAGCACCCGCGCGCTGAGGCGCGTCTCGCTGGAATGTTGAGCGACCCCGGCCATAACCTCGGCGGGTGGACGACACACGTGACGAGGAATTGGCACTGCGGGCTGGGATGCTTGACCGTCTAGCGACGATGCGGGGTCGACCATTGGTCGACTCCGTTGCGGATGCGATGTTGGCGGTACCGCGGCATGTGTTTGTGCCGAACGCGCCTCTGTCGGATGCGTACGGGCTGGGCGCCGTCGTTACGCACCGGGACCGGCAGGGTGTGGCGACGAGTTCGGCGTCCGCGCCGGGCACCGTTGCGGGCATGCTGGAGCAGGCCGAGGTGTGTCAGGGGCAACGGGTTCTCGAGATCGGTGCGGGGACGGGGTACAACGCTGCCCTCCTGGCACATCTGGTGGGGCAGTCCGGGTCGGTCACGACGATCGAGTACGACGCTGAGGTCGCGGATGCCGCGCGGTCGCACCTGGACGCGTACGGAGCAAACAACGTACGAGTCTTGACTGGCGACGGGACGCTGGGTGCCGCCGAGGACGCTCCGTTCGATCGGATCTTGGTGACGGCCGGAGCCTGGGATGTAGCCGGGCCATGGGTCGAGCAGCTCGCGCCCGATGGACGGTTGGTGCTGCCGTTGCGTCTGCGTGGCCTGACGCGGGTGGTGGCGTTTGAGCGGGCTGTGGTGGGGCTGCGGAGTGTGTCGGTCGTTGAGGATGGGTTCATCCCGATGAAGGGCATCGGCGCGATCCCGGAGAAGAATGTCCCACTGGGCCCCGGGCCGGATCTGACGCTGCGGATTGATGATGGGCAGCCTGTGAATCCGTCGTTGCTGCAGGCGCTGGATGGTGAGCTGGCGCTGGTCTGGTCGGATGTCGTGGAGCCGTGGGCGTGGACGCCGGAGCAGGATTTCTGGCTGGCGACGTTGCCGGGATTCTGCAGGGTATTCGTCAATGCAGAGGCTGTGAAGGCGGAACGGATTCCTCGGGCCAAGGATCCGTGGGGTGCGTGGGGTGTCTACTCGGGTGCTTCGCTGGCGTACTTGTGTTCACGGCAGGTCGGCGGGACTGATCAGATGCCGATGCTGCAGGTTGGTGCGTGCGGTTTTGGGCCTGACGGTGCCGACTTGGCGCAGCTTCTCGTGGGCAGGGTGCGGGCGTGGCAGGAGCAGACCGCAGGTGGGGTAGAGGTGATGGTCGAGGCCCGGCCGCTGTCCTCGATGCCGCTTCCGGCCGAGGACGCCGCCCTGTTGGTCGTAGACAAGTTGGCCCATGTATTTGTCGTGACTGCGAGCCCGGCCCCGGTATCCGTCGAGGTGTAGCACGCAGAACTCAGGCGACGAGCAACAGCGCATCCCAGGTTGTTCTGACCGGTGGCGAAGGGATCTCGGCCAGCTCACTGAGAGCCAAGGCGACTCCGGCTGCGCCGGTCAGGAAGCCTGGGTTGTCACGCCTGGTGCCGTGCTGGACATGGGCCACGAGGAACGGCCGGTCACATTCGATCGATTTTTCGACTTTGGCCGCTGCATGCTCAGCCACGACATTGTCTATGCCAGTCGCACAGCGCAGGACCCCGGCGTGTCCGTGGCACAGTGTCGGCCCTTCGGCATCCCAGCCCGTGTACGCCTGGTCTAGGCGTCCGAGGTCGGCAAGGGCCGTTTCGGCCAGTACGGGATCGCTGAGCGCGCTTGCTGCGTGGATCAGGCTGCGGACGATTCCGGGTGTGCCGTAACACCATGCCGTACGTCGGCCGTGCTGGCTGGTGACGTTGGCACCATCGGTGAGTTCGCTGCCCGAGACGTGGCCTGGCCAGCCACCATCGTCTGTTCGCCATCGCTCGAGCCAGTTGGCTGCGTCTCGGATCGCTGTCAGCTGTCCTGTGATGGTGCGGCCGGCGGAGTGAGCCAGTGACAGGAACGCCAGGGGACCGGCGACACCGTGGGCTAGGCCTGTGTCTGCGGCCCCGGTGTGGTCCAGGCGAGCGGCGGCGATCGAGGGGTGCTTTTCGGTCGGCACCCACCATCCGGGCTGGGGCCGTCCTCGATCGGTCAGCATGGTGGTCATGGCCGTCAGTGCGGCAACGAGCCCTGGTTCGGCTGACGGGCTGCCGTCGACCGAGGCGGCTAGGAGGATCCGGCCGATGCCGGCCAGGCCTGAGATCGCGTCGTAGGTGTACCACGACGTCTCCGAGTTGCCTGTCTGAACGAGGTTCACGTACTGGGTAGCGACCTCGATTGCCCGGGCCGACAGCCAGCTGATGGATCGGTCGGTGGTTTTCGCGATGATCTTAGGGTCGGGCAGGTAGGCGGAGCCGAGGACCAGCGATGCGGTGAGCCCTCCTGTCGCCCCGTAGACCCCGGCGCCTTGGAAGGCGCCGGGGCGGGCTTGCTGAGCGGCCGCGGTCCAGTGGGCTCGGGCTGCGTCGGCGAAGACCGGATCGATTGTGGACAGGCGTGCATGGAGCAGCGCGGTCCCTGGTAGCCCGTCGGCGAGCGTTGCGATTGCGTGCGTTGGAGCGGCCGCCGCGACTCGTTGCGGGTCCAGGAGTCGTTCGGCGATGGCCAAAGCAGCCTGTGCGGTGTTCATCGGCTCTCGCGGGCGAGAAGCTCGGCCGCTAGCGCACGAGCAACGTGCTCCTGGTCCCGGCCGAGGCCCAGCCGGTTGGCGTGCATATGAATCATCGACGAAGCACAGTCAACACGTCGTCCGCGCGGCACCGTACTGCGATAGACCTCCAGCATGGCCTCGCGCCGGTCCCATAGCTCCACGACAGGTGCGGGTAGCAGGGCGACTGGCCCGGACAACGCGGCTGCATAGAGATTGTTGACCCGTCGTCGCTGGCCACGGTCCAGTCGAGGTCGACCGACGGCGGTGGTGGGCTGATCGGTCAAGTTGCGGGCGATTCCGACGGCCGAGAGCGCAGCGAACACGAGCCGGCCGTCGTCGTCCGGCCTGTCGGCGAGGAGACGTAGTGCGAGTTCGCTGTCGGCCGCAAAGACCTTCTCGGCAACCTCGATCGCCGCCGCCCCGCCGTAGCGGTCGGCCTCCGGCTCGTAGGGCTCGATGATCAGGCGTCCGACCAAACCTCGTGACATCCACAGGGCGTAGCGCCCCGAGATGGCAGGTAGTACCGCTGTGCTCAGCACTGAGGGTTCGCCGGTGAATCGGACACGAAGGTGCGGTCCGTGAGAGGGATTGTCGTAGCGCAGCCAGAACCAGTGGTCGATTTCGCCGCCTAACCTGTCAGCCAGGTGGCCGATGTGTTCGAGTAGATCGTCGTGATGGATTGTCGGCGACGGGATCGTGAGGGACAGCCATCTGCCTCCCGGTAGATGCAGGGTCGGTGGCGTGCCGCGCGCGGGCAGCTTCTCACGCCCGACCGGATGGCTATTGGCCCCTTGGAGCGGGACGACGAGCTCGAGCATGTGGTGCCCGTCTGGACCTTCTGCGACAGCTTGGACTGCGTCCGTCCCGCCGGGCAGGGCGGTGACTCTGTCCTCGCCGCGACGGACGTAGCGGCGCAAGAGCTCGCTGTCGCGGGCATCGTCCAAGTCGAGCAAGAGACGCTGGTCGGCGTTCTGCGTCACCACGAAGCGCGGCGGCGCCGGAACGGCCGTCGTACGCCAATGGGCGAGCTCCGATTCCCAGACGTCCTTGTGGCTCATTGCCGCGATGAGCCGGTGGGGTAGGCGCCACCGCGCCGGCGCCAGGATCGTATTCCGCCACCGAACTTGAGGCACGAAGGGTGCCTCACCGAGTGGTCCCCAAGTCCAGGTGTGCCAAGGGTGGGCACCACTGTTTGCGAGATCCTGGAGCAGACGGACGGCCGGACTGATGTAGGCAGTGCCGATGCGGGAGAACAGAGCGGGCCTGATCTCCTGCTCGAGGCTCCGCGACCACAGCGTGAGGCGGTGCCCGTCGGAAGCTAGCTCCAGGTCGAACAGAGTCAGATCACCCGCACCGGGAACCGTGCCCACGCAGATCCGCTGTGCCGCGAACCTGGATGGCAATGCCACGGTGGCTAGAGTCGCCAGACGGGGCCGGACCACAACCTCGGCATGCAGCGGCACGTTGGGGTCTACTGGAGGAGTCGACAGTTGCAGGAGCGATGAGAACCGGCCAAGAGTCGAGCCCGCGTCGACGGTGCTGCCCAGGTAGGCAGCCAGCATGAAGTGGCCGTCGGCCAGGTGGCTCGTCGACTCGGAGAGGACCTGAACGTAGATCTCGGCGCTGCTCGGTGGCACACGCTCACCAGTGACCCGCAGTGCAGCGACGGCCTCGTCGTTGAGATTGACCTCCGTGCTGTTCCGGGAGGCCGCATCGGCGATCAGATCGGCGAGAATTCGTGCGCGGGTCGGATCTGCGGCTTGGTCGGGAGCGCGGTCGTCGTCTGGGTTGCCCAGGCCGGTCACGGGGTCGATGACTTCCTGGAGGGCGATCCGCCGCTGGACCCCGTACCGCTCGACGAACCGGGAGTGATAGCCGGCCAGAACCGCGGATGCGGGGGTGATGCTCCACAGCAGGCTGGCCGTGGCGGCGGCCTCAGCCAGGAGCGAGCGTGGGACCTGGATTTCTGCATCGATGGCGACATCGACCGTGATCGGGCTCTCGCAGGGTGCGAGATCGTCGCAGATCACGCGGGCTTCGGCCAGTGCCGCGAGGCGCTCGTGCGTGCCCGGCGGGTATTTGTCCGCCTCGCCGAGAAGATCCCGCAGCTCGACCAGCGGCCCGACCAGCTTGTGTGATGCGGGAGTCCGCTCCAGGAGGTGTACGAGTGGATCGTGCGCAACGTCATCCGGCAACAGGTCTGTTAGCAGCAGCCCGGTCCGGACGAGCTTCTGCACGGTGCCTCGTACGGTTTCATCCGGAACGGCTGACCAGCGGGCACTGATGGCGGCGCTGACCTGCGCCAGGCTGGCAGGCGTGCGGCACGTCTCCAAGATCAGCTCGACGGCCGGGGTTGCGCGGAGCGTGATTCGCTCGGGTTTCAGCGACCCGACCACCCATTCGTGCTCGTACCGGTCGCCGCGGCGCGCGGCGAGGTCGTTGTACGCGAACTGCGCGACGTCGAGCACTTCGGGGACATCAAGGAGCTGGTTGGCGATGTCCTGCAGCCAGGCAGCTGCCGGGTTGCTGCGGGCACGATGGCTCCTCCCGACACTGAATCGGGCATCTCCGTCGGTCACCTGGGCGACCTGGACGCCGGCAAACGCGCCCCGCGGTGTCGCTCGCGTTCGAGCACGACGCTCGTAGGCATGCACTGTGGTGGCAAGCCGCTTGTCGGTGTTCAGGTCGTCGTCGGTGACCGCGGCGAGGGAGCGCGAGGCAAATCGCATCGCCTCCAACAGCGAGCCAGACAGCCCCAAGGCAAGAGGGTCTGGGGCGCTCGGAAGCAGTGGTGTGCGCGCCAAGACCGGGAAATCGGCGTGCAGGGCGAATGTGCGCTCGCGCTTCATCGCCAGGGCCCTAGATCTTGCAGTTCTTGCAGGTGCCCGTGCAGCCCACACTCGGGCAGCTTGCCGAGCAACCGTCATCGGTGTTGTTACTGCAGGCCATGGGGACTTTCAGCGTGCGGACGTCGAGGTCGAACAGGTCGGCTGTCAGCCGGTCCAGATCGCTCTCAGTGTTGTCCAGGACTGCGATCGGTTCCGTCATAGCTGTGCCTCTCGATGAGGGGAACAATTGTCATCTCTCATCGAAGCCAGGGATCACTCGATGCAACAGCGCACCGTGGCCGCATCCCTGTCGCATCCGCGGAGCACGACCGAGCCGAACGTGGACTCTGCCCCACGATCGGCGGCTGTGGGGCAGACTGGCCTCGTCGAAGTTCAGGTCGATGAGGAGATCGCCATGTCCACGCAATCTCGTGTGGAGTTCCGCTCGCTCGATGGCTTGCGGCTGGTCGGCGACGTCGTCGTCCCTGACGTGGGTCCGCAGGTCGGCGTTCTTCTGGTTCATGGTCGTGGGGTAACTCGGCACGAGTCCGGCTTCTTTGATCGGATCGCCGATGGGCTGGCTACCGCTGGGTTCGCGTCACTTCGATTCGACCTGCGTGGGCACGGAGAGTCGGACGGTACTCAGGAGGACGTGACGCTCGCCGGCCTGCTGAACGACATCCGGGCGGGCTTCGAGGTATTGCGCGCCGAGACGGGCGCCGCGAGAACATCGCTGGTCGGGCAGTCGTTCGCCGGCGGCATCTGTGCGTACTACGCGGCCAAGCGCCAGGCAGAGGTGGAGCGCCTGGTGATGTTGTGCCCTCGCATCGACTACAAGTCGCGCACCATCGACGGACGCCCGTACTGGGTCGACGATCACCTCGACGACGAGCACACCGACTTGCTGTCCAGTACTGGTTTCTTGCAGTACTCGACATCGTTTCGTCATGGGCGTGCTTTCCTCAACGAGGTGTTCTGGCTTCAACCGCACACTGCGCTTGGGGACGTCATTGCTCCGACGCTGCTGATCCATGGCGATGCCGATAAGCAGGTGCCGATCGGCCCGTCTTACGACGCGATCAAGGAACTCAATGCGCGGTCGGAGCTCATGGTGGTGAAAGGCGCCGGTCACGGCTTCTCTGTCGCGGGCGACAAGGCTTACCGGCAGCCGCAGACCCTGGCATGGCAGGCCGATGTGATCCAGCGAATCAACGACTGGGTTGGCGCAGGACACTGATACACAGGACGGACCGCCGATCCTTCGGCGCGAGGGGAGGAGAAGCCCGATGACCAGCAGCAGCGACGAGACTGTCGGGTCACGCATCGCGGCGTACCGCAAGCTCGCGGGGTACACCCAGCGCGAGTTTGCCGACCATGCACATCTTTCACTCGGCGCGATCCGCAAGGTCGAGCAAGGCGAACGCCTACCGACCTACGGCTTCTTGAACACTGCGGCGCGGACCCTGTCCCTCACCGTTGAGGAATTGACAGGCCAGCCCTACCGAGGCAGTGAACGAGCTGACGCCCGTGTCCACGCACCGATCGCTGCCATCCGCGGAATCGCCCGAGCCTACGACCTCCCACCCGAGTGGCGGCCAGCGCCTAGGCCCCTCGAAACCATCGCGCGCGACGTCGACCAGGCCACGGTGTACCGAGCTGCTGCCCGGTACACCGCATTGGGAGAACTGCTTCCCACGCTCCTCGAGGAGCTCACGGCCTGCGTGCACCAGCTAGATGGCAAATCAAAAGGTCATGCGGCCCGTCTCCTTGCCTCCTGCTACTACATGGCCTACACCCTTGCCTCACGCCTTGGCTACCTGGATCTCGCCTCGATTCTGGAGGAGCGACTTCACTGGGCAGCCTCGCTGGCCGAGGATCCACTTTCGATCGGCCTAGCGCAATGGACGCGCGCCAACGGGTTCCAGATTGCCAAGGACTACAGCACTGGGATACGCCTCTTGGAGCAGTCCTACGGCCAGCTGTGGGAGTCCGTCGGCGCCAACCCGTCGACCGCTGCGGTCACCCTGCTAGGCAGCATCCGGCTGAGGCAGGTCACACAGGCCTCTCGTGCCCGCGATGAAAACGCCACGACCTACTACCTCGAAGAAGCTCGCCGGATGGCAGAGCGCGTGCCGAACGGTGTTGATCATGTTCACTATCACCTGACCTTCGGAGTGGTGAACACGGCCGTGCACGACATTGCTGCACAGATTGAGCTGAGGCACGTCGACGTTGCGGCAGCACGCGCTCGAGCACTCCATCTCCCGGCGTCGATGCCTCGTACCCGCCGAGGCCACCACCTTATTGACGCGGCCAGGGCCTTCATTGCCATAGACGATCGCGACGCCGCCTTACTCTCTCTGCAACAAGCTCGCGCAGTCGCTCCGCAGCAGACCCGCTACCACCCGATGGCACGCGAGGCAGTGCGTGTCCTGGTCGGTCACCACCGCAGGGCTGGCGAAGAAGTGCGGGCGCTGTCGGCATGGTTCGGATCGGACTTGACGGAGAAATGAGGCCTGTCAAGGGCCGAACGAGCCGGAAGTACCCCATCGTGGGGTACTTCCCTGAAGGCCGTTGCCGGATCCTGGTGACATAGGCACCCGCTCTTCGAGGAGGACCTGTGGCAATCCGAGCCATCACCGTTCAAAGGCGCGACCTCGAGCGTCTACTCCAAGGCGGCGATCCCGTCAGGGCCGTACTACAGAACGGGGAAGAAGATGACCGCGCCGCTCCGATAGTCGTCGTTCTGGCAGGCGTTAAGCAGGATTCCATGGCGCAACGAATTCCAGCCGCTGCTTTCGTTGAGAACGCCCAGAACCCGGTCGCTCCGTCGCGGCGGTATGCGCTCGTACGCCGGCGTCGGGAGATCTGCAAAACCCAAGAGGGCCTGGCCAGAGATGTCGGCGTCCAACGGTCAACTGTTGCCCGATGGGAGTCCGGTGATACGACTCCCTCGTTGTGGGCCAAGCCACGGATCGCAGATGCGCTGGAGGTCTCACTGGAGCTTCTCGACGGCTTGCTTAAACCATGAAGCCTCGGCCGTCAGCGGCCGCTGCAGCTTACAAGCGGCCTTATGCCTCCGTCAGCTCCTCGACCCGCGGGACCACAGACCTGAGCGACCTTCATGGGGATCTGGCAGTAGGTCGGCAACCAATTCATTCACGCGAAGTTCGCTCACTAGGGTGACAGAGCAACGACCCACCAAACTGCCTTGGCGTTGGCGGCAACCCTGGACCTGCCGACCGTAGACCAGCACACAAGGCTTGTGGCCGGGCTCAGTGCCTCTGGGCCATGACGAACGGAGTGGTTGAATGAAGCGGTTTTTCGATACGAAGCCAGCCAAGTGGATGTCAAAACGTGGCAAGCTTCACGTATACGTCGTCGCGCCGGAGCAGGTCAGGCAGTACGTCGACGACTATCACGCGATGATGCGCCGTCACACCGGGCTGATCTCGGTGCAACCCCGCGAATTCCTGCACGTGACGGTCCAGTTGCTGGAGGCCCACGCAGACGACGTTTCTGCGGCCGACATTGCGGCCCTTGGCGCGGCACTGCGAGCCGAGCTCGAGAATCTGCCGACGTTCGAGCTCACCCTGGGGCCTCCGGTCATCGGCGTACACAGTCTCGGCCTGCGTAGCTCCGGCATAGTGCCCGCCTTCACCGAGCTGGTTCGGCACACCCGAGCCGCTGCCGAGAAGATTCTCGGTCCGCAGGCGTTGCATGACGGCGGCGCACTGCAGCGGCCGCATGCGAGTCTTGGCTACGGGCTCGCGGACGGCGATTCAGACCCGTTGATCGGCGAGCTCAACGCGCTGAACTTTGACCGCGATCCGGTGCGGTTCACAGTCGACCAGGTCGAACTACTGGCGGTCGACCAGGACGCAACGGCCGGCGTCTACACCTGGTCGAAGCTGAACGAAATCGAGCTGGCTCCTTCGCGTGCCCGCGTTCGTTGACACACCGCTGTTGACAGGCGAGTCGGCGCCGCGCGTGCCAGGCTGACACGTGGCGAGCGTCCGAACCCGTTTACCTGAAGGATCTGCATGACCGAGCTGCACGAAAGCTACCTCGTCAACGGCATTCAGCTGGCGTACCGGTACGTGCCGGGCGATGCACCGTGCATCGTGTTCGTATCGGGTCTGGGCGGGTCGGGTGAGGAATGGGATGAGGTGATCGACCGCCTTCCGGACGGACTGTCGACGTTCGTGTATGACCGGGCCGGCTGCGGTAGCAGCGGGCCCGTCGATGAGGTGACCGCGGCAGGGGAGGCGTTGCCGATTCAATGGGGCGCCGAGCAACTGCTTGCCTTGCTAACAGCCGTGAGCGTTCCGGGACCGTGGGTGCTGGTAGGGCATTCAATCGGCGGGCTGATCGTGGACGCGTTCTCCCGGTTATGGCCGGACCAGGTCAGTGGTCAAGTGCTGGTCGATGCCAGCGACCCGCTGCTGCACACCGCACTGGACGACGACAAGCCGGTTCTGGTCGACGGCAGGGACGGCGAGGCATGGCGTATCTCCTATCCGGCAACGCTGGCCAACTTCGAACCAGGCCCACAGCACCAGGTCGAGACAGTGGTGATCGGTTCGGCGATCTGGCGCTGGCTGCCCGTGAAGGAGCCGGAGAAGTACCGGCCACTGTCACTGATCGAGCTGGACCATTGGTGGCACCGCCACCAGCTCCAGCTGGCACGGCGCTGGTCTGGTCATCTCGTCGTACCGCACTTCGCAGGACACCTCGTGCACAAGGATTCTCCGGAGCTCGTGGCTGAGGTGGTTCGGAGTGTGGCTGCGGCGAAGGGCGGCGCGGTGCAGCTGGAGCAGCCGGCGATCCTGCGGACCGGTGGGACGGTGCGGGTCAGTGCGCGAGGCGACGGGTTCGTTGAATGGAACGCGAAGGGGCCCCGCAATGATGGAGAGTAGCGAGCTCGAGGCGGAGCTGAAGCGGCGAGCCGCGTTGGACCAAGAAGCCCGCACCGCGGTAGCGGGCTGGTCAGACAACCCGCGCACGGAGCTGTGGGAGGTTGTTGGCAAGGTGGATGCCGACAACACTGGCTGGCTCGTCGAGCTCGTGACGACCCAGGGCTGGCCGCGGCTGTCGGAAGTTGGCGAGGAAGCCGCCACGAATGCTTGGTTGCTGGCGCAGCATGCGGACATGCAGCCGGAGCAGCAGCGCATGTTTCATCGACTAATGGCAGCCGCCGTCGAGGTGGGCGAAGCCGAGGCGAAGTACCTCGCCTATCTCGAGGACCGGGTAAGGGTCAACAGCGGCCGGCCGCAGCTGTACGGGACCCAGTTTGTCGACAATGGCCAGGGCTTGGGGCCGCGGCCGATCGAGGACCGTGACGGTTTGGCAGCTCGGCGTGCAGCGGCAGGGATGGAGCCGTTCGAGGAGTACGAGGTGACGATGCATGGAATCTGGAGAGATCAATCGCCGTCGTAGGCCTCCGCCGCCCAGCAGTGAGGACGACACGGTTCGGCAGGCCGTGGGCCGCCCACTCGGCGAGTATGACCACTGAGCACATTCGCCGGCCAAACGGCTGGCGAGAACTGCGATCGGGAGCTGACTGAATGAGCCAACCGAGCATGCCAACCGCCACGGCGCCGCTGCTCAGCCTTGACGAGGTTGACGCCGAGCTGGTGGCTGTTCAGTACGTCGTACAGCACGAGCTCGTCGACCTGGCCGCGGTGTCGACATGGGCGGACAAGCTACGGCACAGGTGGGCGGCAGGCCCCTGGGAAAGGGCGCTACTGGACCACTACGCGTCCGGGATCGTGAAGTGCGCTCACCAGCCCAGATCATTGGCGCCGGCGGCCGCAGTCCTGGAGTGTCTCGAGCTTGCGCGCCACGAGGTGGCACGGGTACGGACACCTCGTCGCACGTACCGCGACGTCGACGATCTGGCGCGTGGACATGGCGCGGGAGGCTCGCTGATCTGGGACTACGACTATGACTGGCTTCTGCGGTTGAAGGACAAGGCGGAGAGTTGCGCGAGCATCGCGTTAATGCAGATCCTGCTGAGCGAAGCGCTCGACACTCTGTCGCAGATTGCGTCTGACCCGGCCGGCGCCCACTCGAGTCGCATGGGAACGGCGCTGGATGCGCTGCACCGTTTACAGAAGAGTGAGAGTCTGCTCGACGATCCGACGTGGTGGCCGGCCAGCGAGGCATAGCGTCGAAACTGCTGGACCGGATTGTTGGCCGGGCTGATCATCGTGAGAGCTCACCTTGCGTAGCGAGGGCGCGCCTGGAGATATCACCACACCGCTTGCCCCATGTTGCTTGGGAATGGAGCGGGGCGCCGAGATTCCTGAGCGTTTGGGCCCGGCCAGCTCAGTGAGGAGCCCTGGCCCGGAGGTTAGAGGGTCGGGCCAGTCGGCCGATCCGGCGGTCGGATTGGTGGAACCTCTAGGGGCGGAAGACCCGCATACCGGCGAAGAGCGTTGCCAGGCGGCGGGAGCTGGGCCAGAGCGAGGGCTTGCGTCAACCATTGCTGCGGGTACTGCCGGACCGTCGCGGCAAGGTGATGGTCAGCCAGCGCGGTGATCAGGCGCTGCTGTGCGGGCGAGAGATCTGCAAAAGCAGGTCCGGATCCTGACTCAGGAGCGACCTGGAAGGCGAACATGACCGCGTCGCCCGCGAGGTCGTCGAGTGCGGGGAGATAGTAGTTCTGCAGACAGTCAGCAATAGCCGTCACGATGGTGTCGACGGATTGGCGGTCGGCGAAACGGAGCAGCAGCCGCGCGGTGTCGGTGTACAAGCGACCGTCACGATGGTGGTCCATGAATACCGTGACGTGGTCCGTCGCAGCGAAGGCCACAAGCTCAGCAAACAACTGATCCATCAGCACATCGTCGAACTGTGGTGGGACAGCGGTCTTGTTGTCGCCCGCCGTGCCGATGCGTGCCAGGGCAGTCGCGGCGGCCCAGCGCACGAGCCAGTCTTCTGTGCCGAGGTAGCGGGTCAGCAATTCGACAGATCGTGCGGGGGCGAGCAAGCTGAGCGCTTCGAGCGCCGTAGCGACGACTTTTCTGTCGTGTTCGGTCGTGAGCAGCGTGACGAGTCGAGCCGTGCTGGATTGGCCGATCTCGGGTAGTCGGCACAGTAGAACGACAGTTTTCTCGCGGATGCCAGGATCTGGGTCTTGTAGCAGCTGACTGAGTTCTGTCGCTGATTTGAGAACGGCGTCACGGCAGAGCGACCAATCATCACCTTGGATGAGCTCGTCGAATCGCGTGTCCGGGTTGATCCCCGTAGGCACGTTGGATCCGCGCTCGCAACCGTAGGCCAGGTCCGACAAGATTCCCAGCGCATCGGCGCGGACATTGTGCTGTCCGGCCAGGGCGAGCCGGACGAGAAACGGCACCGCTGTCCAAACGGCTGGATCACGGAGGCAGCGGCCGCAGAGCAACTGCAGTAGCTGGCTCATGGCGTCCTCGCGCCCGTAGGAGTCCGGGCCACACGCCGCACGCAACTCGTGGGCGATCGCATCGCCCATATACGGCGACGGGCTGAGGGTCGGCCAGTCGATGGCATCGAGTCCGGCAAGGAGATCGCTAGAGTCCACCCGTGCTGCCCTCCAGTGGCGCTGAGCCAAACAACATATCAGCAGTTGCTCACCCGCTGTTCTCTGTTGACTGACGCAGTGTAGGGACAGGTTCTTGATCCGCCGATCGGTCTCTCTGCTAGGCCCGTACCGCCGCCGGAGCATCAAGGCTGTGAGCCGTCTGTCCGCGACCGGTGAGTCATTGCCGGTTCGTGCAGTGCTGATGGTGAAACATCTCCGCACCCGTAACGATAGACGAGGCAGGGGAGGGGTTGGATTGATGGTTGAAGCTGGCGGTACTCGATGCTCACGGCGCGAGGTCGCACCGGAAGTCGCGCGACTCCGCGCTTTGTGGGTGATTGTCACGACGACGGCAGGGGCGACGGAAGACACTGACGAGGAGGCGCTCACCGGGCTGGGACGGCGCGGACACACGCGGTCTCGAAGAATGCCGGATTGCTACCGATCGTTGGCGCGCGCCTTGAACCTGCTCAGTCAACGGCACTCCTGTCGGTCGCTGACGGGCCCTCGATCGCGCCTGCCCTGATTTGTGGGTAGTTTGAAACGGTGACTCGCCGGCCCGCCCCGCAGCCCGGTCAGGATCCAGCTCAGCCGAAGGCGACCTACCGCGACGTGTTCGCGGTCGCGGAGTTCCGTGCGTTGTGGTTCGCGCAGCTGGCCTCCGTGGCCGGCGATCAGCTCGCCCGGGTGGCGCTCGCGGTGCTCGTGTTTGATCGGACCGGGTCGGCCGGCCTGTCGGCGCTGACCTACGCCCTGACCTTCTTGCCAGACCTGCTGGCAGGGCCTTTGCTGTCGGGGCTGGCGGACCGGTTCTCGCGGCGCCGGGTGATGGTGGTGTGCGACCTGGCCCGGATGGCGCTGGTCGCGGTGATGGCGATTCCCGGCCTGCCATTGTGGCTGCTGTGCGTACTGCTGGTCGTGGTCCAGTTGTTCGCCGCGCCGTTCCAGGCAGCGCGGGCCGCATTGCTGCCGTCGATCCTGACCGGCGAGCAGTACGTGAAGTCGAGCGCGGTGTCGAACATGACTTCGCAGTTCGCTCAGGTCGCCGGCTTCGTTGCCGGTGGCGCCCTCGTCGCCGCACTCGGGGCGCATCGGACGTTGCTGGTCGACGCGGCCACCTTCGCGGTCTCGGCAGCACTGGTCGGGTTCGGGATCCGTGACCACCCCATCGACGGCGACCCGGCGCAGCGCCCTTCCTGGCTGACCCAGATCGCGGCCGGCGCCCGGCTGGTGTGGGTAGACCGGCGTCTGCGATACCTGGTGGCGCTGGCCTCGCTGATGGGTTTCTACATCACCGTCGAGGGCCTCGCCGCGCCGTACGCCGCTGCCCTGCCCGACGGTCCGGTCACCGGTGCGGTGGCAGTCGGGGTCCTGTTGGCGGCCAACCCTGCCGGCACGGTGACAGGGATGCTGCTGCTGACCCGGCAGGATCCGGAGCTGCGGGTCCGGCTGATCCGGCCGATGGCCATCGGAGCCTGCGCTCCCCTGATCGGCTGTGCCTTTCAGCCAGATCTCGTGGTGACGGTGCTGTTGTGGTTCGTGTCTGGAATGTCTTCGGCCTATCAGCTGCAAGCGAACGTGATGTTCGTGCAGGTCATCCCTGACGGGCAGCGGGGCCAGGCGTTCGGCCTGGCCCGCACCGTGATGATCGTGGCGCAGGGTGTCGGGATCCTGCTGGCAGGGATGGCAGCGGACCGGTGGCGGCCCACCCATGTGGTTGCGGCGGCCGGCGTGCTCGGAGTGATCGCCGCGGCCGGTGCAGCCACAGGGTTCACCCGGGCACAGCGTGCGCACACGCCGGCCTGATGGGCAGTTCACGGGATCGGAAATGGGGGATGTCAGTGCCACTCGCCGTTGCGCATAGCAGACACCTCCTCCCAAGGGGGCTCTCCGCATCGCCAGGTGACGGTGACATTCGGTGACGTGACGCTTACCCTGGCAGTGGGACCTACGTGAGGCGGGGGTTACTCCATGATCAGTATCCGGCATCGGCGGCCCGGCCGTCGCCGCCCGGACCGGTCGCGCGCGCTGCGCAACTGGGAACTGTGGACGATCCCGCCCGTCCTGCTCGGCTACGTCCTGGCAGTCGACTTCCTCGCCTTGGTCGCTCCGGCGATCGCGGCCTCCGTCGACCCAATCGATTCGACGGATCTGATCCGATTCGCGATCCTGGTTGTGGGCTCCGCGGTTCACATCGAGGCGGCCCGGGGGATCGAGCGGCTGCGCGAGCTCGCTGCCGAAGGCCTGCCCTACGTGAATTTGAAAGGTGCGTGGACTTTCGCCGCGGTGCTGCTCTTACCGCCTCCGCTGGCGTTCGGGCTGATCGTGACGACCTATCTGCACTCCTGGCTGCGCCTGAACCGGGTTCGGGCTTACCGACTCGTGTTCACCACGGCGACCGTCGTTCTTGGTTCGGGGGCCGCGGCCCTCGTGCTGCAGGCACTGTCTCCCGGGGGTTACCCAGGCGTGCCCTACGGCCCTGCCGGGCTGGCCGTGCTCGTGCTCGCCGGGCTGGCGTACTGGTTCGTCAACTATGGACTCGTCATCGGAGCCGTGCTGCTGTCCAGCCCGGAAACGACGGCCCGCGAGATGGTCGGCCGGCTCACCGACCACTTCATCGGCCTGGGTTCACTAGGCCTGGGCGCAGCAACCGCGGTCTTGCTGGTGGCTCAGCCTTGGATGAGTCCGCTTCTGCTCGTCCCCGTCCTCGGGCTCCATTACGGCCTGTTGGCGGGCCAGTTTCAAACCGCGGCCCGCACCGACCCCAAGACGGGTCTTGCTAACGCGACCTTCTGGCACGAGATGGCGGGCAAGGAGCTCGAGCGAGCCACCAGCACCAACTCCATGCTCAGCGTTCTGTACGTCGACCTGGACTACTTCAAGCCCATCAACGACTCTCACGGCCACGACGCTGGCGACCAGGTCCTGAAGGCTGTCGCCGCGGAACTCCAGCAAGACACACGTTCCGACGACCTTGTCGGCCGCCTTGGTGGCGAGGAGTTCGCCGTCCTACTGCCCAGCACCAAACCTGCCGACGCCGCAGAAATCGCCGAACGCATCCGGCGCCGTATCGCTGGCCTGCGCGTCACGGTGCACAGCAAAGGCGGCCATAACAGGGTGATTGACAATCTCACCTGCTCGGTCGGCGTCGCGACGTTCCCCGATGCCGCGGATACCCTGCAGTTGCTGGTGAAGGCCGCCGACGAGGCACAGTACACAGCCAAGGCCGCAGGCCGTAACAGGGTCGTCGTCGCTTCCAACGGTGACTCGTCACAAATCTGACACGGCACATGTGGTTGAGCTTTGCTACACCGCAGGGACGGGTTCTCTCTAGCTAAATACGTCCCGAACAGAGGGGGCAGCACCTGCGGGCGTTGTCACGCAGCCGCTCGACGAAGCGGACGGGCTGATGGCAGCGTCTTCAACCTACTGACACGATCGCTGGGTGTACCGGGATCGTCTGCCCATCGGGTGAATGCTGCAATGGACCATGAGCCAACCTGCAGAGGATCCCGAAAGCACCGAGTTGCCGGCTGAGCAGACGCTGAATGACGACCCCAACCTGCATGGCGCGATCTGGGATACGCTGCACGGCGACTTCACCTCGGAGGACTTCTAGCCCACACAATCTCGTCCTGTGTCGCAATGCTCAAACCGAGCGCTTCCAGCGAGTGACGTCGTCCAGGTCGCGTTGCTTCGGACATGTCGCAACGATCGTCCAAGGTGGAGCGAGCTTGCGACAGAATGGCCCTATGCGACTACAGGTGGCTATGTTCGATGGCCAGCATCGGTACCTTGGGGCTCTTCTCGCCGCATCTACCATCCTCGGGATGAGCGCCTGTAATGGCTCGTCGAACTCCTCGCCCGCACCGACGAGCAGCACCCCGATCATCGCGACTCCGGCTCCCGCTCCGACCCAGCCCACCGCCCCGACCCGTCTGCCAGTGCAGCAACAGCTGACGACTGTTCTGCGAGAGCTCGGTCTACCTCCGAAAGGCAGCGCGACGCCCCTCCCGCAGTCTGTCGAGACGATCGGCATCGGCGTGGCTTACCCGAGCGGCAAGAAGATCCGCCATCCGAACTTCCCTGCCAAGGGTATTGCTGCCCAGCAGTCAGGCGCCAAGGCAAGGATGCAGACGTCCTACGGCATCGGTATCGTCACTGTCTCGATCGAAAGGCTCGAGCAGCCGCTACCGGCGAAACTCGACTACTGCGATGCTGACTGGACCCGAGCCCCGTCATTCATTGAAGGCTCAGATCTCTGCTCCCTAGAGCGGATCTCCCCGACGGCTATGGTCCAGACCATCGACTTCGACAACCTGCGGGAGATGCGGCTGATCCTGCCACGCACGATCATCACAGTCTCCAGCGGCGCGGAGAATCTGAAGACACCCGGCGCGAAGCCACCTCTATCGAAGGTCGCCCAGCGCAAGCTCTTGCTGGATCCCCGTTGGCTGATCTAGGCCGACAGACTGGAGCGTTGGCATCTACCTGAGGTCTCGGCATGAAACTTTGTGACAGACAGCCCGTTGTCGCCACTGACCTCCCACAGGGTGGTCGTCGGGCCTGCCTTGCTGCCGGTTGAGCGGGCTGATGCGGCTCAGGCACCAGGCGATGGGCAGTATGAAGCTTGACGCTGCAACTTTGCCCGGGTTGGTTCAAGCTACCGGACGGTCTTAGTAAGGTGTACTGCTACGCACTGTAATGGCACCAGCCTGGGGGGCTAGGAGACTCTCAGGCTCGGGTACCGGGCGAGGTGTCAGATTGGCAGGTCATCACTCAGCACGGCTCGGGAGTAGATTGACGCCCGCGTCATGAAAGGGGGGCGAGCGATGTTTGAGAAGGGGCAACGGGTCCGCGTATCAGCGACCGGCGTTCCCGATTTCGCCACAGTTCGGTTCGTGATACCTGGTGAACGGCTGGGGTCTTTCGATCTGATCCTTGTTGACGACGAAGAGAAGCGCCACGAGGTTAACCTGGCTGCTGGGGACACGACCACAGTGCGCGCGCTTGTCAGCGATGGCAGAGCTGATTCTGCCCGGGTTCTGGCGGGCATGTGGACGCGATGGATGGATGCTGCGGCAACCAACGCGGAGTCCAGCGCGATGGCGTCGACTCCGCTCAAACCATATGCGCACCAGACCACGGCCGTGTACGGCGCGATGCTGCCGCAGCCGCTGCTCCGATTCCTACTGGCAGACGAGCCAGGGACAGGCAAGACCATCATGGCTGGTCTCTACCTGCGCGAGATGCAAAGGCTTGGTTTGATCAAGCGGGCGATCATCGTCTGCCCGGCAAACCTGGCGACCAAGTGGGTCGACGACTTCCAGCGACTCCTGGGAGGCGGGCTCCGCCAGCTCACATCGGCCACCGTGCGAGAGAACGCCCTCAACAGTAACGATCTCTGGGTCGTCAGCCTTGAGTTGGCCGCGGTCAATCCCGCGGTCCAAGAGGCCATCCGTCCGGACAGGGCTGGGTGGGACCTGGTGGTCTTTGACGAGGCGCACCGGCTGACTCCGACCGCAGCAGGCTTTCATCAGGTCGGTCGTCTGCTGGCAAAGAACACCCCGCGCGCGCTGCTGATGACCGCGACACCGCACCGCGGCAAGGAATGGCTGTTCCGGCACCTGCTGCATCTGGTCGACCCTGCCATCTACCCCGATCCCGGCACAGACCCAAATATTGAGCTGAGCGCACTACGCCCGGGGCCAATCCACTTCCTTCGGCGCATGAAGGAGGACCTAGTCGACTATGACGGGCAGACGCGCCTGTTCAAAGGTCGCACAGCCCACAATCACAGTGTTCCGCTGTCTCAGGTCGAGTACGGCTATTACCAGGCCGCACTCGACATGGTCGACCAGTACTTTCCGGTCACTGCACAGCCTCTCGCTCGCATGGTCTACGGCAAACGTGCGGCGTCGAGCCTTCACGCTCTCGCGGAGACGCTGCGACGCAGGTATGCCCACATGGGACAGATGAGTGAGGCCGAGGCTGCCCTGGTGGCCGACCGAGAAGACCAGGGAGACGAAAGCGAGATTGAGGAGGCTAAGGTCGTCAATGCCGCGTCCACGGCGAGTCGAGCCGAGCGGGCTGGCATCAAGGCGCTCGTCGACCAGATCGACGCCTCGGTGAACGACCCGAGCGGACAGCCATCGAAGTGGAAGCGACTCACCGAAGACTGTCTCGGCAAGCACGGCATCCTTCCCGGTAACACTGAGCAAGGCGTCATCTTTACCGAATATGCCGACTCGGCAGAATGGATTGCCCGGCGACTGCAGGCGCAGGGTTACACCGCTCGGCTCTACTCCGGTCGCCAGAGCAAAGCTGACCGGGACGAGGTTCGCAGAGCCTTCATGCGTGGTGAATTCCAGGTTATTGTCACGACCGACGCCGGCAATGAAGGGATCGACCTGCAGGCCGCGCACGTCTTGGTCAACTACGACATTCCATGGTCGCTCGTCCGGCTTGAGCAGCGCATGGGCCGCATTCACCGTGTCGGCCAGGATCGCGATGTCTTCCTGTTCAATCTCGTTGCCACGGATACCCGCGAAGGCGAAACTCTGCTGCGCTTACTTGACAATTTCGTCACCGCCGCAAACGAACTGCGTGGGCAGATGTTCGACAGCTTGTCGGCAGTCGCCGAAATTACCGGCGTTGATTACGATAAATGGCTGTCGGACCTCTACGGTAACGATGAGACCAAGAAGCAAGCCGCAATTGATGCGGCGAAGGCAATCCAATCTAATGAGATCACCCGGGTCGCTCGCCAGGTCCGCGACACTGAACGCAGATTAGCGAGCCAGGTCGACGCGGTTGCCGCGCTCACCTTGTTGCAGCGCGACCTATTCGCACGTATTAACCCAGCTATTGTCGAGGCGTATCTTGACCGGCTTGCTGCCGCCAACCTTCTGCGCGCCGAACCCACCGCCGCAGGCCCAGGGTTCCGGCGGCTCGCCCTTAGCAGCGGCAGCCTCCCAGCTAGCTTGGGTGGCGGTCACGAGGTCCACATTGCGACGAGCGGCGACGCTCTGCGTGAGGCGGCCGAGAGCATCGACGTAGGTGACACCATCACCCTCGGCCCTGGCGAGCCTGGCTTTACCGACCTCATCAACCTCGCCGACCACGCTCTTGCCGAAGATGTCTACCAATCCGGCGCTGCCGAGGACCCAACCAGCCTCACCCCGTACGACCTGTACGCCTTCGAGGCCACCTTGACTGAGAGCGACGGGAAGCGCGCAAGCATTTGGGCCACCCTGATCAAGGTCGACGACAGCGGCAACGCCCGCGCCGTGCGCTGGGAAACTCTCGCCAACCTCGTGCCGACCACCCTGCCCGGCACCTCGCCCCACCCCGCCCGACAGGACAAAGCCGGCCAAGCTGCCGTCACGGTTGCCCAGGAGACAGTTGAACAGCACCGCAGTGTTCGGACCGACTGGTTCGCCCAAGCCCGCAAGGATCTCACCAACCTGCCGCTCAGCCTTACGGACAGCATCAAAGACCGCGAGACGCGGCTCGCTCTCCGGAAACGGCTTCAGAAACAGACCACCGAGCGGCTGGGAGAACTTGAGCGGCTCGTTGATGTCCAGCTCACCGAACCGAAGCTCGTCGGTCGACTGCGTGTCCTTGCCGCCGCTGACCCCAGCGTTCAGGCTGAGATTGACGCCGAGATGGTCTCGATGAAGCACGTCCAACAGTTACTGCAGGACGACGGCTGGACCGTGGAAGATGTTCACACCGAGGGGCGCGGCTACGACCTCGACGCTCGTCGCAATAGCCAGGCTCGCCACGTCGAGGTGAAGGGGGTGCTCGGCAGCGCAGCAAGTGATGGCATCCGGATGACAGGCAACGAAGTCCTTATCGCAACCCAACACCGCAAGGACTACTGGCTCTACGTTGTCGACGCATGCGCCGACGGTAAGGGCCGACTGTTCGGCGCCTACGAAGATCCTGCGACTTTGTTCGCCGCCGACATGACCGGCGACGCGATCTTCCGCGTCCCTGGTAGCAGCCTCAAGAATGCACCCGGGAGCAACGTATGACCCGCATGATCGAACGATGGTTCCCTTGTGCCGAGGTTTCGGCGAACAGCAAGTCCGGATGGGGCAGCGGCAACGCCGAGGTTGGAATCATGACCTGGTTCGCCAAGCGGCCGACTGCCCAGGCGAAGGCGGCGACGATCTGTTCGCTCCTCCCGTGGCCTGACGATGTCTCCGAGCAAGCTCGGCTGCAGCAGCTGGTCCGGGAAGCGATGACCGGTCGGTACGAGAAGGCTGCCGCGCTCCGTGCTGAGATCCTGAGGAGCTCACCGGAAGGTGTCAGCACCCTTGACCCTTTTTCCGGACGTGGGATGATCCCGCTGGAGACGGCGCGCCTCGGCCTTCCCGCACAGGCGATCGACTACAGCCCTGTCGCGGTTTTGGCCTCACGACTACTTGCTGACTACCCGTCCCGTGGCTGGGACGACGAGCCTGAGCTGCCGTACGGGGAGGCCAGTGAAGCACTCGTCGACACCGCGCCACGGCTGGTGAGAGACGTCGAGCGGATCATCGACGAGGTCGAGGTACGCCACCGGCACGCGATGAGCTCCTACTATCCGGCGATCAACGGCCGCGATGCGTGGGGCACTTTGTGGGCAGTGACGATCCCCTGTCAGGAGTGCTCCCGTCACTTCCCACTCATCGGTCAGCTGGATCTCCGCAAGCCGAGCACCCGCAAGAATCGGACAACCAAGGTCACTTTCCACGACCCGGGGCAGTCGTACTACATCGACGCCGACGTGGCGACGGGAACTTGGGATGTCGTAGTTCACGACGGAGCGCCCCGGCGAGCTCCCACGCGACAGGTGCCACCAGGGCGAAGCAAGTACGACAGCAACGGGCGACTTGCCGTGTGTTCATTCTGCGGCCACGCCCATGACCGACAAACCCAGATGAGGATCCTTGAGGAGGGCCTGGGAGGCGACGCCCCGCTCCTTGCCGCTGACATCGACCCTGACGTAGGCAAGTCTTACCGGGCGCTGGAGCCGGAGGAAGTGACCGCGATCGAAGCCGCAAGTGCAGCTGTCCGAGAGCAGCCGGGGTTCGGCCCGTTCCTGCCGGCCGTGCCTGACGAGCGGATCCCCACCGGGAACACCTGGACCATTCAGGCGACTGTTTACGGTGCCCGCACGTACGGCGACATGATGAACGCTCGGCAGTCCCTCTCTTTCGTCGCGCTCGCCCGAGCGATCCGAGACATCGGCTCCGAGCTGGCCAAGCGAGGCAACAGCGACGACTACGTAAGAGCGCTAACTGGCTACGCGGCAGCGGCGTTGGCCCGCAAGATCCGACGTGCCACTCGCGGCTGCACCCTCGACCCGAAGCTAAATAAGGTCAACGATGTCTTCGCGACGGAGTCGAGCCTCAACTTCTCTTTCGACTATTTCGAGGTCGGCCTAGCTGATGGACCAGGCAGCTGGCGCTCAGTCGCCGCAGGCACCTTCAGCTCGTTGCAATCGACCATGCCTCCGCCTACCGCGCAGCACGCCGAGGTTGTACGGGGCTCCGCGACGAGCCTTCCGTTCCGGGATCGAAGCATCTCCGCCGTTGTCACCGATCCACCGTACGACGCCATGATCGACTACAGCGACGCCAGCGACTTGTTCTATGTCTGGATAAAGCGCGCGCTGTCTGAGTCCTGGCCAGAGCTCGGCATGACGGCCCATGAGTTCGGGGTGCAGGAAAAGCAGGACGAGATCATCGTCAAGAAGGGCGGCACTAGCAACAACGATCACCGCAACCGCCAGCACTACGACAAGCTGATCACTCAGGCGTTCCGCGAGGCACAGCGCGTCGTAAAGGCTGACGGGGTAGTGACCATCGTCTTCGGCCACGGTGAACCAGAGGTCTGGCAGCGTCTACTCACCGCGATCCGCGACGCCGGCCTCGTTCTAACCGGCGCCTGGCCGGCCAAAACCGAGCCGGGAGGCAAGGTCGGGTTTACCAACATTGTGACGACTCTGACCATGGCCTGCCGGCCGGCGCCCGAAGGTCGGCCTCCGGGCCGAAAGGGCGCAGTCGAAGTCGAAATCAAGGATGTCGTCAAGGAGCGCTACCCCGACTGGGAGCGGTGGGGCCTGGCCCCCGCTGACATGCTAATGGCCGCGGCAGGACCAGCGATGGAGGTCGTCGGCCGCTACAGCGAGGTCCTGGATGCCAAGGGCGAGATCGTTGACATTCATACCTTCCTGCCGCTTGCCCGCGCCGCGGTGCAGGAAGCGATGGCCGTCGAAATCAGCCACCAGCCTCTCGAGACCTTCGACGCCCGTACCCGATTCGGTCTGTGGTGGGTCCGCCTTTATGGTCGGCAGCCTCAGGCAAAGTCGGAACTGAGGTGGCAGGCCCTGGCCTCGTCCCTCGACCTGGCAGCCGTCCGTGACCTCGTGCGTGATGCGGATAAGGGAGTTCGGTTTACAACCTCGCAGCAGTTCGACGGCAAGATCACTGGCGATTCCGCGGTGATCGATGTGGCGCTCGCGCTTGCCGCGGCATCCGAGGACGGGCTCAACGCCATGGGCGGAGTCCTCGCTTCCTCGGAGCGGTCGGCGGAGGATACCTACCTATGGGCCGCGGTGCAGTTCCTCGCCGACCGGCTTCCCGACAACGATCCCGATTCGATCGCCTTCACCCGAGTGCTGCGTACACGTAGTGGCATCTCGGCCGCGGCCGAGACAGCTACAACAGCAGGCGCCCAGCAGCGCGAACGACAGAAGAACGACGATAACCAGCTGAGGCTCTTGTGATGAATCGCCAGAGCACCGGCCGCGGATGGTCTGTCAGAGGCCGAGACAACTGGAGGAGAATGCCATGACGACGTCCGTCACGCCGTGGTGGAAGGCACTGAAGGTCCGCCAAGAGATCCTCAACGCCTCAGGTCAGATCGACGATGTGCAAATGTCACTGTTCCGGGCCGTTCATGGAGTCGGTAGCGACAAACCGCCGTACGCCGATGCGACCTACTACGGCGAGATTACGCACCCGACCGAGCGACTTACTGACCTGCTCGCCGAGATTGCCGTCCGAATCGGCAGCGGGAGCGACTACCTCAAGGCGCGTGCTGTCACTCGCCTCGACCAAGGTATGGGTGGCGGTAAGTCACACGCATGCATTGGCGCTTACCATCTCGCCGCCAACCCTGAAGCCCTGCTCAACACCGAGCTCGGCAGAGGAGTTGCCGCCCGAGCAAAGGCGAAGATCGGGCGAAACCTGCCAGTCGAGCTCGGCCGACCACATGTCGTCGTGATGCCCTGCGACAACATGACGCCAGGGGCGGGTGTCCAAGAATTTGACGGCCCTGCCGTCAGCCTCTATGAACGATTTCTCTGGCGCCTCTTCAGCAAGGACTACTCGCTCTACGAGCGCTATCAGCCCTACTGGAGCGACAAGCACAAGATCGGCGAGGCCATCCGCGCCGTCAATCGGCCAGTTCTGATCATCGTCGACGAAATCATGGACTACGTCGGCAACGGCCTCGACGGCGCTGCCAAGCCCGATCTGACTGCCCAGGACATCGCCTTCCTCCGTGCGATCCTCGACGTCGTCAACGACGTCCCACACGTGGCCATGCTTGTCGTGATGATCGCCTCAGACCACGACAAGACTGCGCTCTCGACCGGCGCCCAGGAGCGCCGAGAAGACCTCAATAGCCAGCTTGACCGCAACGGCAAGCCAGCCACCGTCACCGAGGTTGGCGACTTTGCCGATATCCTGCGGCGGCGTCTGTTCGACGCAGACCCGGCGGCAGAGGTCCTCGCCGCAACGGCCGCACTGTATCGCCCGGTCCTTGACGACAAGGCATGGATCAAGAACGTATGGGAAGCGACCGGCGCCGACTGGCGCCGACGGTGGAACGACGAGGTCGCGGCCTGCTACCCCTTCCACCCAATGCTCATGAGCGTCGCAAAGGACGAATGGAGCAAAGTCACCGGCTTCCAAAGGGTCCGGTCCACCATCCGCATCTTCGCGGCCACGGTGTACGCCCAGCAACAGCGCGGCAAGGCTGGCCAATGGGTCCCGGCGCTTATCGGGCCCGGTGACCTGCCACTGTCCGACAGTGCAGTACGCGAGGCTCTCCTAGGCAGTGGGCTGGTCGAAGACGAGCGCACGATCGCCAACTACCGCAGTCTGGCCGAGATCGAAGTTGTCAACCATGACAACTCGGCAGGGACTGCCCGCCGCCAAGACCTTGAACGCCAGCCGCTCGCCTGGAGCGACAGCAACCCGAGGGCGGCCGAACGCGCCGCTACCTTCATCCTCCTTGCCAGCATCGTCGGCACATTGCGTCCCGGCCGTGGCCGCGGCGCAAGCGCACCCGAAGTAAAGGCAGCTACCAGCGTCCCGGACATGAATTACAGTCTCACCGACGCCGACAGTGTCGTCGAGGAGCTCGTCAATCCCGACCAGGGTATGAGCGCAATCGAGATCATCCCCGGCCAGGGGAACAACAAGCCGGCTCGCTACTTTCTGTCGACCCGGCTGACCCACCGGATGCTAGTCAACAATATTCGGCGCACCATCACCGACAACGAGCGTGACCAGATCCTCGCCGAGTTCGCCCAGCGCCTGTCCAGCAGTGGGCCCTTCCGCGAACTAAAGTTCATCGAGGCCGATTCCAGCAGAAATGCCATCGACGTCCTTGCCACCTCAGGCATTGACACCGCACACACCAGCCGACTCATTGTGCTCGACCCCGCGCAGTACAGCCTCCGAAACGGCATGGAAGAGGCCACAGTGGCCGCACTCACCGTCGCGATGGGTTTGGGTGAAGGCACGCAGAAGCTTCCTGTTCAGTGGGCCAGCAGTGCCGTCTATGCGGTCGTTAATACCCAACGACGCAGCCTCACGCGTGGCCTCGCTGTCGAGTATCTTGCCCGCCAAAAGGCGCTGGCGGCCCCCGAGGTTCAGAACGATGACGAGCTGAAGGCTACCGGCACCAAGGAGCTCGCCGCAGCCAAGAACCAGCTTGAGAAGGCACTCAAACGGGCGTACCAGCACGTGGCCTACCTGGCCCAGCCCGACCCGGACGGCGAGCGATACCTCGCCCAGATCACGTTTGACGACGACAATCTCACTGCACTGGACGGCACCATCGTTTGGAAAGGCCTCGCGGACTCCGACAAGGTGTTCGACACCGGTCAGTTCGGGCCAAGGGCCCTGATGCACAACCTGCGCGAACAGGACTACGGTAAAACGCTGTCCGACATACGAGCCGCCTTTTATAGCGCGCCGCGACTTCCCCTGCTGTACGCCGGCGACCGGGACCTGCAGCAGGCGATCTACGACGCCGTCACCGAAGGGCTGGTGACGATCGTCGATGGAAGCGGTACCGAGGTAGTCGTTACGGCTCCCGGGCAAGTCAATCTCACCAGCACAGGCTTACGGCTCGCGAAGCCGCAGTCAGTGACTTGCCCTAGCTGCGGACATCCCATGCATAGCGGCGTCTGTCCTAGCACAGTCGGAGGCAACGAATCGAGCGGCGAAGCTGGTTCAGAAACAGCAGGGGGCGACGAGGGGATTGCGCCGACCGGACCTGACGAAAGCCCGACTGGTGACCCAGACCGTGCGGCACCGCCGGTGAAAGAGAAGCAACTCGCCTTCTCCTTCACCAGTAACCTCCTCGCGAACCCCGATAGCGCTGACGCCTATGCAGCCTTGTTCAAGACCCTTTACATGGCTCTAGATGAACGGCAAATTAGCTATCTGCTGGGGACGTTTCAGCTAGTCGTTGACGCATCGGTAGCAAGCGACCTTCAGCAACTGCTAAGCGATTTGGGGCTTGCCGCCACGACTAAAGACATCTGACGGCGCCGGTTGGTCAGCAGCCGCAGCCGCAGAATCTGGTTTGCTGGCACAACGCGGCTCGCTAGGTCACCTAGTGCGTTGTTCCGCCGGCGTCCTTATATCTGGCGGTTGCCCGGTTTGCCCGATTCGGTGGCTGCGACTCCACGGGTCGTAGGTGCGCCTGCGCAAACCAGGCCTCCACCGACTCGGCGCGCCTCGGGTCAGGGACGTAGACGACTCGGGCTGTCCACCCTCCGCCATTGGCCGCGCGCCACTCGTGAATCAGTCCGGGGCACCACCGCTCGGACTCGCCAACCCGCGCACGAACCCAGCAGTGCCGCCGCCGTTCGTCTGGCGGCGGCGCCGGAGGCGTATAAACGCGACCTCTGGTCCCCATGGCCCCATAGTAGAACATATGTTCGACCTCGGTTCGCGAGTGGCTCATGTTGGGGCGTGATGTCTCATGGCATCGGTGACAGTTCGCGGTGGGGGCCGCCGTACCGAGGTCGCCGTCGCGCTGGCCTGATGTTCGACGAAGGCTAGTTCTCGGAAGCGACGTTTGGTCGTTCAGTGGTGGGAGCGGCGAGAGCCGACTGGAGGTCGCGGGCCGTCCTTAGAGCACGTCAAGCTGACGTGTGGCCGTCGTGAGGCCGGCGGTGAGTCGATGCGACTGGGCCAGGTCGGCAAGGAGAAACCCGATGGGATCGCGGTTGCCTGCTTGGTTGCGGATCGTCGAGCTCTCGGGCGGGACCACGACGAAGAGCGCACTGCCAGTGGCCGCGGCGTCGACCCAATCGTGGTTCGCTGCGAGCTTGTTCGTCAATTGAAGGGCAGAGCCTGCGGCGGTGAACGACGTCAGCTCGCGTTCGGTGTAAACGAGGTGAAGCCGACCGGAGTCGGGCCACTCACGGCGTTGCCACTCCTGCGGGCCGACCCTTCCGATCGTGCCGTTCATCGTCAGCTGCTTTCGGATCGTGGTGTAGGAGTCGACGGTGCCGGGCTCAAGAATCAGCATCGCGAGGGATCCGCCCCGTGTATCGAGGGTTGCCAATGTCCACTGGGGTGGGCGGAGAAGTATCACGATCTGAGCGCTTCTTTCGGGACTAATGAGGTCGGTTCTCGTGCTGGCGACGCCAGCAACCGTCGATCGAAGCCAACGAGCAAGCCTTGATCAGATGTTAGGAATCAGGACCTCGAACGGTGATATCACACTGACGCTGTAGTTGCTCGAGATGGCTGGTGTCACGCGTGAGACCTGTGCTGTCCTCGAGGGGCGTGGCTGGCGTCGACCGGGGCAAGGCAGGGCGTGGGCCGGCTTTCTTGGTTACCCCTGGTCACGCCGCGCTGTCCACGAACGCCAGGCGGCCGTCAGGCCCGCTCTCAGCGGGCAGATACCCGTCTGGTGCCGTGCAAATCTGCCGCACAGCGCGAGCGACAAGGACCTTGCCATCGAACTGTCGGTGACGACCGATATACGAAAGGCGAATATTCGTCCCGGGAAGGATCGCTTGTGTCCGATGTTCCGCACTACTTCGCAGACGCTGTTCCGGCTCATCTGGTGCCGTGGGATCAACTGACCGAAGATCGGCGCCAGGAGTCTCCACCGCCCGTTCCGGCCGGCTACCTGCTGGTCGAGCTGTTCGACAGCAGGCGCATGGCACGCCCGGCGATCGCGACTCCGGCCTATCGCGGGCGCTCCGGCGATTGCCCCGGCGACCGGCGTGCCGCGGGCTTGTGGGCAAAAGAGGTGCTGACGGATCCGTGCACGGTCCTGCTTGACATCGAGGCCACGGACTTCGACGGTCGCTTGATCGAGATTGCGCTGCTGCGGCCGGACGGTGAGCTGCTCCTGGATACCTTGGTGAATCCAGGCGATGTGGTGATTGCGGACGAGGCCGCTGCCAAGCATGGCATCACCGTTTCAATGTTGCAGGCCGACGGCGTACCCACGTTCGCTGAGTTGTACGACGACCTGGTCGATCTTCTGACCGGCGCGCGGATCATCTGTTGGAACAGCGCATTCGATCGCGGGCTCATGACCCTTGAGGCAGATCTCCTGCTGCCTCACTACTACACCAACGCTGCTGAGACCGAATGGGTTGCTGCCCGCTGGGAGGACGCCATGGCGCAGCACGCCGCCTGGGTCGGCGAGCCGAGCGTTACTGGCACCGGGTACCGGCCGCACCGGCTGAACGGGCCCCACCGAGCCCTGGGCGACTGCGAGACCATGATCGACCGCCTCACTGAGATGGCAGCCAATCCCTACCCTCGTCCGGGAACTGTACGCGGAAACTGGAGTGCCGCCGACAAGGCTGAGGTCGCTAGCCTGTTCGACCACGGGAACGCACCAGATGAGATCGCCGAGATCACCGGGCGCACTCTCGACTCAGTGACCTGGCAGCTCTACCAGCTGGGCCGGCTGCTGTTCCCGAGCCACCTCGTCCGTCAGCCCAGCGGTCAGGCTGCGCCGAAACCGCCGCAGGCATACACAATGGATGATTTGCGCCGAGAGCACCCCAACTCCCACAAGCGCTGGACGCCGGAAGAAGAGGTCCGCCTCATGACCAGGCATGCCGAGGGCGCGACGGTCCAAGACTTGATCAGCGAGTTCGGGCGCAACTACAACGCGATCACCATCCGGCTGGCACAGTCTCGGCAGGGTGACGCCTCCGAGCCGCCGGTCTGATCCACCGGCCGCTGGGTAGTAGCCGGCCGCCCGGTCGATTTGACGACGCAGACCGGGCAGCCGACTAGGCCCATGAACAAGCTGGGCTGCGCGGTCCTGGGGGCGGCGCCGTGGTTCGTGATTCTTGCGTTCCCGTTGCCGGCAGGGTTGCCGGTGCACGATGCGGCTGTGTCAGTCGAGACTTTCCTGGCGCAGATTTGGTGCCAAGCCGGCTCAGGTGCCCCACAACGACTTGGTGGTGTGCCAATGTTCCGTGCAAGGACTCAGCTCGATGGCAGGCCCAGTTTGTCGAAGAACGCCCGGTTGCGCTCGGTGGCCGCGTTGACCAACCGGTCGAAGCTCATTACCTCGATGAAGGCCTTGTAAGGCTCGTTGAACCCGAAGTAGCCGAGGCCGTCGTGGGTCGGGCGCAAGCTCGCGAACTTACACCTGTCCACCATCGTGGATGTGAGATCAGCGACGATGTAGCAGAAAGCAGGCGGCTCGTGCGTCTCCGGGATTGGCCGTCCCGAGGCGGTTTTCACGCCGCCGGCGCGCACGCGCTTGACGTAGTCCAGGCACTGCTGAATTGGGTCCTTACCCTCGGTCGCGTCGTTGCGCATCGGGCGCTTGATCTCAACCACGACAATGGATGCCAGCGGCAACGTCTCCCCCTCCGCTGCCAGGATCGGCGTGTCTACGATCCGCGTCGCGAGCACGTCAGGTTCCTTGGTCGAGTCGGACCCCGTAATCGGCATGCTCTTGAGCGTCTTGTCGGAGGCGAGATAGTCGTGGAACGCGAGGCGCTCATCGATGATCCACAGGTTCGAGGCGTCGGTACCGAGCTCGTTGGAATCGGTCCGCATCGGGATGATCAGCTCATGTATGGCATCTTCCCTGCTGTAGTTGCCTTGAGCATCGGAGCGGATCATTTTGGCCAGCACATCCAGAATTGCACGCCGACGCGACACGTAGGCGGCGAGATCGGACTGGTTGATGTCCTTCACCATGTCGAGATAGCGCGACAGCCGCTCGGCGTAGCCCTCCGGGTGTACCGATCCAGCCTCAGCGAAGACCGCTTGGCCTTCGACGATGGCCTCCGCCTCAAGCCTCTGCAGATGGCGATGCAGCAAGAGCTCAAGGTCCTGGTCCTTGATGGAAGGATCGACAGTCACTCCGAGCGGTTCCATCCGGGCTAGAACAGGCCGGTACCTGGGTGCGCGCTTGCTCACGAAGTCGTTGACCCGGGCCTTGCCCTCGTCACGGGCCGCAATGAGCGGACCAGCGAGGATCTTCTCTATCTCCTCCAGAACTGCTGCCCGGATTTCGTCCAGCGAGAGGTCCTCGATCAGGGCAGTGCCCGGGGTACGTTCGCTGATGTCGAAGGCGGTCCGATCGGAGCGAACATGATCGTCGAGAAAGTCCGACGACAGGTAGCAGATGTAGGTGAACTCTGTGGACGTCTCGTCCCGGAGTTTTCCATAGAGTCCGGGGACCTTGCTGGTGAGATTTTCCTCCGTGACTATCCGACTCGCGGCACACCAGTACAGCTTGGGCACGGGATTGCGTGTCGACGATTTGAGGCAGAGGTTCACCATGTCAAAAGTCTGACCTTTGACCTCGACGCTGGTAGTGGGCATCGCGGAGAACACGAAGTCGTTCATGAGCTCCCTGAGGGAGATCGTCTCGTGATCGTCCGTGACCGTCACATCAGGTGCGCCACCGGGGCGGAGGAAGTACCAGATGCAGTGCTCGAACATTTCCCGGGCGATACCGTCGACGGTCTTGGCTGCACTCTGTTGGAACGGCGGCTTGAAACCATCGAGACTGACGACCGTGCCTGGTTCGCCGAAGCTGTCCGGCTCCTCGTCTCGTTCGACCTCTCGTTCGACCGAGAACCGGAACTGACGCTGACGCAGTTCGCCAGCCTCATCCTCGTAGCAGCTGCGGACCGTGACTCTGTCGAAAGCCTTCAGCCAGAGCAGACGCCCGACACCGCGGCAACCAATCGCGGCCTTAAAGTCGCTGTCCAGGGTCTCGAACGACGTCATGTTGGCCAGGGTGAAGCCCACTCCGTTATCTTCCACGCTGAATCCGGTGATTGGCCTCAGTGGAGCCCTGCCTGGGCCCATGGGACCTAGGTCTAGTTCGTCCTGCCAGCTTCGCTGGATACGGACAATCAGACGTCCCCGCTCGATGTCGGAACCAAAGCGAGCGTCGATGGCCTGGATGCCGTTGACAACGGCCTCGAGCAGCGGCAGGAGGGCATGGCTCTTTGGCAGGCTGGTGTTGCGGACTCGACCTGCCAACGACGTGGTGAGCGCCATGACACCCCTTTCTACGCCCGACAGCACACTCTAGCGTCGCGTCGTGATATCAGCTGCTGATAGACGCGGGCTGGTTCCGGTTCGCAAGCGCGCATACTCTTCCTTCTCGGGACACTGCGGCGCGAGGATCAGACTTTGCGCATCAGCGACCGGCTGCGGCTGTGCGGGATGCCCAGGACTGAAGAGCGTCGCCTCTAACCTTGCGAGCGCGGACGGTGGAGAGGACCCGGGCCAGGGCGCCAAGTCGGTAGCATCCAGCAATTCAGAGCTCGGGTGAGCGCAAGGCGGCCCATGCGCTGGCCGAGGGGGGAGCCCCCACACCACGCACCCGTCCGGCGCGGCGCCTGGGCATGGCTCGCTGAGCAGATCCGGAATGAGGCGAGCGAGAGTCCCCGAGCACGGACAGCGGGCTGGCTACAGCTGGTCGTCCATGATCAACGGGGTAAAGCCTCCGAGTGCCTGGGGTGACAGGCAAGTCGTACACACCGGCAAACCCTCGTCGACACATAACAGCAGGTCGTCGCGGCTGCGCCCGGTGTGAAAATCACCAGTGACCTGATCTCGAGCCGGTGTTACACCGCAGTAGGGGAGTAGGTCGCCGGCGCGGACGTACAGATGATGGACGAGGCTCGTGGGCATGGGCCACATCGTGCCATCCGTCGCCGCTGGCCCGCGCACGGGCAACAGTCACCTCGTTCCGACCCTCTGCTGACGCGCTGGTGGCTGACGAAAGTGTGCTTGTGAAACAATGGCGCCGCAGAGCAGCGAGCCACGGGGGCACGCGCCGAAAGGCACGAGGAGGCCGACAGCATGATCGCGAGGAGCGTCCGACTCCGCAGGCAGGTCTTGATAGTTCCGTGCATGGCGGTTCTATCGGCTGTTGCACTCGTGCTCGCGGGCTGCAGTAGCTCCGACGGTCTGAGCGGCGAGTACTACGACAAGGATGGTCAGCTCGTGATCAAAGCGAGTGCGGTCTCGTACTACGAGTTTGGCTGCGACAAGGCCCGTAAAGGCGAAGCGGTCATCGACAGCGAGCCGACGTCGTCCGGTGAGCTCAGCAAAGAAGGCGACCAGGTCATCTGGTCGAACGGCAAGGGCACCGGCAAAGTGACTACGAGCAAGAGCGGCGACACCGTCGACATCGACGGGAAGCAGTACACCAAGATAGACAAGGAAAAGGCCCTGCAGTCGTACCAGCCAATGTGTGGCTGATAGCGATCTGAAGGCAGCAGCCCCGAACAAGTAGAACCCCTTGGAGCATTGCTCCAAGGGGTTCTTCAGTTACTCACTCGACGAGTCTTGCCTCCTGCCCCGCCGCTTCGGTACCTCCGGGGCGGGCCGCGCTGGCCGCGTCGGCTTGTCTTGCTGAGCCGGCTGCGGTGTTGGTGCGGCTTCCCGGATACGGGGAGCTGAGCCGGGCTTCCTGATCTGCTGCGGGGATGTGCTCATAGGTGAGCTGGCTGAGCGCTCGACACGTGATGAGCGTGTGGGACGGGGGATGCGCGGCGACTCGCCCCTGCCGGGCATCGTCGCCGCTTTGCTGTTGCTCGGACCAGAGCCCTGTGGAGGCATGCTCGGGGGTCTGCCAGCGCCGTTCAGCCGGCCGTGGGCGGTGCCCGCCGAGCTGTCGTCACTTCCGCGGTTTGGCACGCTGGGTTTCTGACCTGTCGACGGGCCGGTCTGGCCATGGGACCTGCGATGATTCCGGTGCTGTGGGCCGACGCCCAGATCTGTCAGACCACCTTGGTGAGTGACGGTTTCGGCGAGGTCGCGGTCGTTCTGTGAGCGATTGGGCCGCGTGCCTGGCTTGTTGTCGCTGGTCGCGATCGGTGAACCTATATCAGCCACGGATGAGTGGCTGTGGCCGGTCCTGCCATTGCCTCCACCGGCGGTGCCGTTGCGCGTATCAGTTCCACCGGCGATTCCGGTCCCTCCGGAACCGCCCACATCTGAGCCAGCTGGTAGCTCGCGTCCGGAAGCAGGTCCGCCGCGGCCGCCTGGGCCTGTGGGGCCAACAGGGCCGCCTGCGGGTCCGCCGTCTCCGGGCGGGAGCATCGGTCCGGGCGAGCGGCCCTCGAGTTCGCCTGGACCACCGCCAGTAAGCTCGCCCTGCCGCTTGCCTGCTAGCGATAGGCCACCGTTGGTCCCGCCGGCGTTCGTCGTCGCGATACCGGGCTGGCCGGTGCTTGTGGGTCTGCTAGGGCCCGTCTTGGGTGGCTTGCCGCCCAGCTTGCCCATCATGCCGGAGGCCGCGGCCATGCCCGCCCCCGCGCCGAGCCCGTTGGCGATCGCGGGCATCAGGCCGCCGTTGGTCTGCTTGGGCGGGGTGGTCGTGTCCAGGAACTTGTCGACCAGTTTGGTCACGGCCTCGTCGAGTGCCTTGAGGACCGTCTTGCGGACCCGCAGCAGGGTGAAGGTCACCCCGATGATGAGGATGATCGACACGACCGTCATCACGACCACGGCGATCGAGCCGAGCACCGGGTTGCTGAAGACGTTCGCGAAACCGCGGCCTGTGCCGGTCGGGTTGCTGCTGACCAGCTTGGCGATCGGGCCCTCGATGATCTGCGGAAGCGACACCAGGAGCTCCGAGACGAACTGATAGAGGAACAGCGTGACCAGCACTTCGAGGATCATGGCAATCGAGTAGATAACGACCTTGGCGATGCCGGCCATCACACCCAAGGTGGCGAAAGGAACTGCCGCGACGGTGCCGAAAGTGCGGCGCAGCGCACCGGTGAGCATTCCGACCCCGTAGAAGATTCCGATGAGGGTGATCGAACTCAGCAGGGTGAAGGTGTTGGCCCAGTACATGAACGACGCCGGCCCGCTGCCGATCTGAGCCACCGAGGAGTGGAACGAGCGCGTGAAGCCCGAGGTCACCTTGTTCGACGAGAAGATCGTCATCGAGTCCGTGTTGAACTCGGTGTTCAGGTAGTTGTAAGCGCTGAGCGGGGACAGATTGCAGTCGGCCGGTTTGCCGTCGGTGTTCGGCTCGACGACCGTGAAGCCGCACTTGGTGTTGCCACTGGTCGAGGTGAACTCGGTGTTCGCGCCATCGGTTTTGGCTGTCAGGCCGGATCCGCTCGTCGCGAGGAGCGGGTGTTCGTTCGGAGGCACCGGCTTGTTGCCGTCGCCGAAGTCTTGGGAGTCCTTGTAGCTCTTGCCGAGGAACCAGTCCTTCTTCAAGTCCCAATCCACATCCTTCGGGTCGATCGCGGTCACCGACCCCTGGATGTTCGATTCGAAGTCCGACGCGTTCACCGTCTGACCCTGGAGGTAGCGGCCGAGCATGCCCAGAGTGGCGAACACGGTGTTCTTGTCGGTGCCGCTGTCCTTCAGCCGCGGGGTGCTGTTGGCCCAGGCGCTACCCGCGTCGCTGATCTTCTCGCCGGCACTGATGCCGGGGAACTGCCCGGTCTCCGCGTTGATCGCGAGTGCCGAGTTCCGGGCCGAGAACACCGAGACAGGCTGGGCATGGCCTGTGCTTGCGTCCCAGGTGATCGAGGCGTTCGCCGGCACCTGGAGGCGGTTCGTGTTCATCCATGCGTCGAAGTCGACGTAGGTAGAGAGCACGACCTTGGTCGGGCCCGAGCTCTGTGAGAGCAGCGAGTCGTCGAACTGGTTGAGGATCGAGGTGTACATCCCGCCGATGAGAGGAAGCCCGACGCCGATGAAGACGATGCGTACGGCAACCTTCTTGATGGCGCTACCGCGCTCCATCTTCTTGAAGAAGACGAGCCCGAGCAGCAGGAAGCCGATGAAGAGTGGCACCAGCACTCCCCACGACAGCGATACGAGCGTGCCGTACCACTGGGACACGAAGCTCGACAGGCCAGAGAGTGCGTCGGGTGTCGTGGTGACACCTGACGACGTGGTGACCATGCCGTCGGCCCAGGTCTTGTACGTCGGGGAAACTGCCGCGATGCCGTCATGGAACCATAGGAAGGGGTTCAGGAGCTTCAGGATCTGGATGAAGATCCAGAACAGCAAGGAGACTCCCATGGCCAATGCGTAGACCAGCCAGATCAGAGAGCCGCCGACGGCGTGGATCATCGGGTCGAAACCCGCGGACGACGTCATGGCGTCGAAACCGAGGTCGTGGGCGGCTGCTCCGAAGTGGGCATAGTCCTTCATGCCGGAGGCTTGTGCGCTATCGAGCGCGTCGTACTTGATCGTCTGTGACGAGCCCGAGATCGTTGAGAACAGCCATTTCACGAAGCCGTCGTCGTCGGCGTAACCGAGCATCGAACCGGCCTGTGCGGGGTTGGCGACAACGGTCTTCCAGGAGTCGCCTACTCCTTTCCCGCCGTTCTCAGGGGCGCTCTTCTCACTGAAGTACACGCTTGCGTTCGAGGCGAGGTGGTAGAGGCTGTAGTCCTTCTGATCCTTGTTGCTCGGGTCGTCGGCGTGCGCCAGCGGCGCTACCGCGAGCACGATGAGCGACGCGAGCAGAGCCGCGAGCAGCCCGCCTGCGATGGTCCGCATCCAGGACGGCTGCGCGTCGGCGACGGCGAGGACTCGTCCACGCAGCCGTATGACAGCTGCCGCCGGACTGCTCTGTCGGCTCATGGCACTCTCCGGTCTAGTCGTCTCTTCATCACGGTCTGCGGTTTCTGGAACCCCGGATCGCCAGGATGGGCTCTCGGCCGCGATCCGGCACCGAGCGCCTTCTTCCGCAGCCGCGCTGGCGCTGCACCGTCCTTCAGGGGTGGCGTGTCGTTTCCGGACTCGTTGCCGCCACCTGCTTGGGTGACGTTGGCGCCCGGGACCGGTTTGTCGGCCATGACGGCGTCGAACCTGGCAGCGTCCGCGGCTTGTCGTGCGGCGCGCTGCATCGTGCGGCGCTGCTTCTCGCGGTTCGGATTGATGCCCAGCGCCAGGTCGAGGTGGAACACGACGTTGGAGACCCCGCGACGCAGGTAGCTCAGGTTCTCGCCCTTGCGGGTGATGAGCTGGGCCAGGTCGGGTGGGATCCGCTGGTGCAGCAGTTGCTGGTAGTCGGCCACGGTCTTGTCACGCATCGATCCGAAGATCGTGTAGTCGGCGGCGTCGAATTTGTTGAACTTCACGCCGGCGAGCATCTTGTCGATGTCGTTGTAGCTGAACACGACCCGGCCGCCGCGCTGGTAGAGCTGCTCGAACTGCATCTCGATGTACGCCGTGACGCGGTCGTCGATGTTCTCCGCGCCGTGGATCACGACCGTGTCACCGCGCTCGAGTTTGCCGACTGCGAATCCGACGATGTTGACGAGCTGCGCCATCGCGACACCGCGGCCGCGGCGCAGGAGCTTCGAGAAGTCGTAGATGACGCGCTTGGCGTCGCGGATACCGTCGACCGCGGCGGCTGTGTGGTTGTTGAACAGGTCGCCGTTGTTGTCGAGCAGGTTCTTCGCAACGCTCTTGAGCACGTTGTATGCGCGCAGCTGGTCGGGGTCGTTCTTGTCGGAGTTCAGCAGGGCCTTGTGCTCGGTGTCCAGGTAGGAGACGAACATCTGCAGGCGCGGCACCTGCTCGTGTGGGATGCCCACGACGCGCAGGCGATGCCGCTGGGCCTTGGCATTTCGCACCCACATGCGCTGGTCGACGTAGAACTGTGTCGCGGTCTTCTCCAGTTCGTTGCGGATGATCGACCCGACACCGCCGTCGGCAGATTCGTAGAGCTGCTCGAACATCAGCGCGAGCTTCTGCATCTGCGCCGCGAAGACCGGCAGTTCGTCAGCCTCTTCACCGAACATCTCGAACATGTTCACGTCGCCTGTGTTCAGATCGACGCGAGACGTCAGGGCGTCGAAGCGTGGCCCCAGCCTGTCCAGTTCCGCACCGTCGAGCACCAGGTGGACCACGCGGCCGTTGTTCAGCAGGCACGACTGGGACAGCTTCGAGCACCACAGGTCGGAGATCTGTGCGCGGTCCAGGTAGTCCGAGGTCGCACCGTCGGCGATGACGACGTGGTGGTCGTAGTCGTTGGAATCGAAGAGCACCGCCGAGTTGTTCACGTCGCCGACCATGTAGCCGACGTATTCGCCGCTGCGGTCGTTGAGGCCGTTCGTGACGAGCGAGTATGAACCGGCGAACTCCGTGGAGGTGAAGTGGAATCCGCGGCCGCGCTTCTTGTCGTTCTTCTTCAGCAGCCCGGACAGCTCCTGGCGCTGCTCGCCGGCGTACGCCGCGGCCTTGAGCGTCCCGAAACGATCGATGTAGAGCCGCGAGATCCGGCCGATGCTGTCTTCCAGGATGGCCAGGTCTGGGGCTTTGAGCAGCAGCCGGTTCTGCACCGACAGGTACGCCGCCCCGTTCTGGATCTCGCTGATCGTGGCCTCGAGGTCGCCGGCGACCTTCCTCGCCTTGAGCTTCGAGGACGTCGTACCGCCGTCCACCAGCTCGCCCGCCTCCAGGTTGTCGAGCTTTTCGGACTGCTTCGTGTACTGGTCGATCCACTTGTCGGTCATCCGCGCGACCTGTTCGAGTACGACCGCGGTCACCCGTTCGTCGAGGCCATCGGGGATGCGCCCGATGCCCCAGAACGGGCCGAAGCTGTCGTGGGCGGCCATGTCGTGGAAGAACGCCAGGACGCAGCCGACCGAGGCGTCGACCTGGAAGTAGTCCGACCGGAAGAGGTACTTCTCCTTGGGCTTCAGCGCGAGCAGGTGTGGGTAGGACTCGAACTTTCCCTCGAGGCGCTTCGCCTCCTGGCGGCGTCGCCACCAACCGAGCTTAGCCTCCGAGACTGTTCGATCGGCCATGTCGCCGGCCGGATCCTGCCCGGTCGCCGTGGATACGGCAGTTGCCGGCGCGTCGGACGAGAATTCGTCGGTGAGCTTGGGACGCGCTTCATCCTTGGTCGGGGTGCCGAGTGAGGTTCGAAGTTTGGTGAGCAGTGCCATCGTCTCGTCTTCTCCCGCGTAGGTGCAGGGGTCGCAGTGCTGCCGGGTCAGCCCAGAAGGCTTTCGGTCGTACCCTGGTAGAGGATCCGGAGCATCTGATGAGACTCGTCGCGGCCGAGCATCGTGACCTCCTTGATCATGAGAGAGGAACCCTCGACCTCGGCTTGCAGGACCAGGTGTCCCTGGCGCAGCGCGTCGGCGCTCTTGCCCTTGAGCAGGACGTATTGATGGATAGAGGTGAACTTGCCACCCACATGGCCGGTGAGGATGTCGTACTGCTCGTTCTGCAGCTCCAGGAGATCCGGATCCCGTACCTGGAGAGCCTGGTTGCGGCGTTCCAGGCTGGCCACCTGGTGGTAGATCCGCTGCGGCTCCTTCGTGGTGATGAAGACGTGCTCGCAACTGGTCGGCACTTTCCGCCAGAACGAATCGACGCGATCCAGGATCGAGATCTGGTCCTCGTCGAACAGCAGGTAGCTCGCCGAACCGACTACGAGGTACAGCTGGCCGCGGCTGCCGTCGGAGAAGCTGATCGCGCCGTTCTCGGTCACGTCGTCAACACCGACGATCGAGTAGAAGCCGCTTGGATCGGCGCTGCGTCGCGTGAGCACCAGCCGGGCCTTCCTCGGCAGGTAGGCCAGCAGTGCCGGCACTGTCATGAAGCGCAGTTCTCGGGTCCTGGTCAGTCCGCCGAGGTAGAACACGGTGATTAGCGACCAGACGACGAACAGCACGATGAGCGCCGGGCCGGCCGACTTGATGAACGTCGTCGTTGCCGCCCACAGGGTGACGAGGACGCCGCCGCCGAGGAACAGGATCTGCTTCATGGGCGATGGCGGGACCTGCCAGCCGCCGACGCTGAACGAGATCTCGTGGTCGAGGAAGGACCTGTTCAGCGGCGCTGGGATCTTGTAGGAGTGGCGGGCCATAGTCGCTGTCCTTACTGCCGGGTCATCGGGCCAGGGAAGTGCTCGGCGGTCACGGTGCATCGAGGAGGGGGACGGGGCCTCGCAGATCGAGAACCGCGAAGCATCCGGGTGTCCGCTCGCGGTCGAGGATCTCCTGGCGGACAGGGACCGGCTGAGTCGCACCGTCTGCCGTTCCGCGCCGAAGTGTTGCGCGCTCGGAGTGGCGAAGCTGGTAGCGGCCGCTGACGGTGAGGGTTTCTTTGCCCGGGTCGAGCACCGAGAGCACTCGTTCGGTGTGTTCGCGCTGCGCTGTCCGCGCGTACGTCAGGTCGCTCGGGTCCCAGCCCGCACCGTCGCCCAGGCGGGCGAGCAGACCGGGGGTGGCGAGGGCCTCGTGCGCGAGAACGACGTCTGGGCTGATCGGCGACGACAGCAGGCCCTGCGCCTGGGCATCAGTGGTGAGTTCCGCGGGCCACCAGGTTCTGCCCGGCACACGCAGGCTGCGGTCGAGGCTGGCTGCTCCTGACAGCCAGCCGATCGCGTGGACGGGATCGGCGAGGCCGCCGTGGCCTGCGAGGGCCACGCCGGAGCGGGGCAACAGTTCGATATGGGAGAAGATCGGGACAGTACCGTCGGCGTCGCGTGGGAGAGCGTCGATCAGGTCGTAGTTCTCAAGGCTGCCGAGTACCACGTAGAGCCGGAGTCCCACCTTGGCCAGCGTGCTGTTGAGCTCGTCGAGGGCGCGTGACTCGGCGCGGGTGCCGCTCCAGATCAGCCCGAAGTTGCCGAGCTGTACCAGCGAAGTGCACCCACGCTGAGCCAGAATCGCCGCGGCTCCCCGCAGAAAGCCGGCGTCGCCGTGCGCGTCGCCGATCAGCCCGACGAGCCCGCCCAGGACGGGGCCCGATGCCAGTCGCGCAGGGGCCACAGCTCTCGGAGGATGAACGGTGGTCATCAAGGAAGTCCTTTCTGTTGCTGCCGCGGGGTTCATGCGAAGGCCGGCACGATCCTTTTCCCGCCGTCCTCGTCCTTCCAGGTGAGGTCCGCGTCGAACTTCTTGCCTCTGGCCGAGGTCAGTCCCTTCACGTGGATGCTCGTTCCGCTGGCCAGCGCGGTGCGCTCGTCGTCAGTGAAGACGTGCTGGCACCAACTCATCGGCGGGAGCGAGGTGTCGAAGTCGGGAACGATCTTCTTGCCTTCGCCGGGCTTGTTTTCCTTGAACCACACCTTGCACTGGAAGGAGTTGCCCTGCTTGCTGACGAAGTCGCCGGCCTCCACCGATCCACCGGCGGCGAGCTGTCTGAGCTCGGCGGGTGTGAAGACGTGCGAGCACCATTCCTTGGGCGCCTGGGCAGCGCCGTTGGCGTCGCGACGACCGAGCCCGAGCTTGTTGAAGCCGATGAACTTCTTGCCTTTGAAGGTCTGTTCGGCCAGCTCACCGAAGACGTCGTAGGTCTTGCCCTGCTGGCTCCTGGCCTGGAACTCGATCGTTTCGGTGGCCAGCAACTGCTGTACTTCCTGGTCGCTGAACCGGTGGCCACCCCATGTGCGGGCAAATGTCACTGAGTGGCCGGTCTTCGCCCAGATACCAGTCGCGCGCTCCTTGTGCATGACCGCGGTGCCTTGCGGCCCGGGTTTTATCTCGATTGCCGCGGCGTTCTTCTCCATCTGCGTGATGTCGTCGCGCACCCAATCCGCGACGACGGCGAGGCGTTCCTCGGCGGTCGCGGTTCCGGCGGCGATGTCGCGCATGTCGGCATAGATCTTCTCTGTGAGATCCAGGTTGCCGATCCGCGTGCCGGGCAGCAGCAGCCAGCTCAGCTGGCCCGCGTCGGCGAGGGTGAGCTTGCGGCCGCGCTCCACGAGCAGTGGGTACTTCGCGCTCGTCGAGGTCAGCTCGCTGTAGGTCGAGGTCCGCGTTGCGCCTGTGCCGACGTCGCGCTTCTCGAGCTGTTTCATGAGCCACTTCATGCTTGGGTGCTCGGGGCGCTTGTTCGCGCCTTCGAAGACGAACGGCTCGGCGTTGCGGCCGAGCCCCTTGCCGTTCTCGGTCGCAGGCGGGTCTCCCGTAGCGGAGTCGTCTGCAGGATCGTCGCCGGAGTCCGGGTCGAACACAGCCTTCCAGCCGGCGTTTTTGGGCACGTTCGCGATGCCGACGAACTCCGGGTAGCGTTGTACGTGGCCCTTCTGCTGCTCGTAGACGTAGTCCTCGGCCAGCATGGCCAGGTAGTTCTTGGCCAGGGTCTCGTAGATGAGGCGGCCGGTCTGGCCGAACCGTTGCGCGACGTCGTCCAGCGACGCAGGCACCTTCGGTCCCGGCCGGTTCGCACCGTGCGCGCCTTGAGGTTTGACGTGTGTTCGGCGTGGCTTGCGGTGCGTCAAAAGAGCAATGTCGACACCGGCGACCGCGGCGATGCTGCCGGCGAGTGGCGCGAGCTCGTTGAACTGCTCGGGCGTGATCGTTTTGTCCTCGGTGCGCGGGTAGCTGACGACCTGTGCCTCGTACATCTTCTGGTACGTCTCGAGGACGAGCTTGGCCTTCACACCCTTGCCCACCAGCATCGACGACAGCGCCGCGAGGTCGAGCAGCCGCGGCGGCGCGGTCTGCTTCGTCACCGTGGCGTCGAGCACGACCGCCGATGCCGAGTACCGCTGCGATACCTGAGCCTTCTGCCCGAATCGCGGCTCGTTCGGGTTCGTGTACATGACGTCGTTTTCGTCGCGGAAGCGGTTCTGGAAGAACGGCTGCTTGACGTAGTCGCTGTACGCCTTCACCTGGTCCCCGACGAGCTTGACCATCGCGGACTTCAGCCGGCCCTGCCGCAGCACCGTGTCCCGGCCGCGGGAGCGCGCGATGCTGGTTGCGCAACGGGTCCACTGCATCGACAGGAAGTCGAACTTGGAGCGGTAGATCGCCTTGGCGTACTCGTCGAAGTGCTGCAGCGAAGCGATCGTCTTACGCGACGAGAACGCCTTCTGCAGCGACACCGGTGCCTCGTCGGTGAAATACATGCGCGACCACGACTTCGGCCGCAGTCCCAGTTCAAGGAACGCATTCACGGCAATCATGCCGCCCTCACCCGTTGGGTCCACATCGGTCGCGATCACGATCTCGTCGCAGCCGGCCAGCGTCTGCTTCACCTCCTGCGCCACCTTGGCGGCGCCCTTGATGACCTCCAGGTCCCAGGTGAGGTCGCGCGGGTCCCAGGGAAGGTTCGCCAGGTCCCATTGGTGATACCTGCCTGCCAGGGCAGGATCGGACACCATCTGGTGCGGGTCGACGAACTCATAGAGGTGCCCACGCGCGTGGGCGATGACGAACCGCTCTCCGTTGTAACTGCCGCTCTTGCCTCCCAACGCCGCCGCGAAGTGGCGCGCGGCCGACGGCTTCTCGGTCAGGATCCCCACAGTCATATCGACTCCACCTCAGATGTCTCCATCGCGGACACCAAACAGCCTATCCTGATAGTCATTCAATAGTCTATTCAATGACTATTTGAATGGATGGAGTGATGAGGTGAGGGTGGGGGCCGGTCGCGACTACTGCGATTGGGCCCTCCTGAGGCCGGATGCTGATCGCGTGCTGGAGGTCGGTCAGGGCTTCGTGCTTACCGGATCGGCCTTCCGTCCCGGTCGTCCTCGAACTTGCTGCGCTTGCGCGTCTCATCCCGGGCTCTGTCGCGGATGTAGATGGCGTCCTGATGTGTGATCGGCGCGTCATGGATGTTGTGCGAACCGCGCAGGAAGTTCACCGTGCGGTCGGCGATCGAGTACGCCACCGATTGCTCGATGACGGCGCTGGTCCGCTGGATGGCTGTAGTCATCGCGTGTAGACGCTCCAGTTGGGTGGTGCGCTCGTGCTCCAGTTGCTCGAGGGCATCGAGGCGCCCGGCTATCGAACCGAGCAGCGGGTCCTGTGAGCGGAAGAGCGCGACGGCCGCTTGCGTTGCCGGGTCCGTCTCCATGCGCACGTCCAGCTGGGCCAGCAGGAAGGCCGTCACCAGAGCGCCTTGGCTCAGCCGCCGGCTGAACGCCTCGGCCACCTTGTCACTGACACCTCGCTCGCGTACGGCCGCGGAGCGCAACTGCAAGCGCAGCGCATCCACGAGCAGGCGAGGCAGATTCCGCACCATGGGCTGGCTCGCCAGGCCGATGATCCGGAAACCTGACTCCGGCAGGGATTCAGCAGCACTGCTGCCGCCGCCCCTTGTCCCGGTTGCCGCCTGGATCGCGTCCTGCTGGTCGGTCTTGCGCTGTGCTGACACCGTGGACACGGCCAGGCGGTCGAGGTTCCGCTCGTCCTCTGCGTCCAGCACCGCATCGAGCTCCTGAGGTCCTCCGATCGCCGGCCGTGGACCACTCGTATCTGTGTCATTCGATCCGGGAGACGTCGCTGGTGGTTGCTGCGAGTTCGGTAGGGGCGCCGATGTACCGCCGCTGCCTGAAGGGCTGCGGCGCGGGCTACCGCCGTGGTTCGTCGGGCTGCCTGCGCCCAGTACCTCGAGCACATCGTGCGCCACTCTCTCGGGGATGGGCATGTCGGGGACTGGCTCGGACGCCGGGAGGCCGGCTGCCTGCGCGGCAAGAGCGGCATCTTCAATCGGTGGTTCGGCAACGTCGAAGGCCGGCTCGTCGTATGCGGCTTCCTCTACCGGCGGAGGGGTTCCGGTGCTGGTCCGCCGGAACTCGTCGAGGAAGGACGTGTCGACCTCCATGGAGTCGTTGGCCTTCGCGTCCTCGAGCAGGTCCTGAAAACTGCTGCCACCCATGATCACAACTCCCCGTCCTCGGCATCGAGCAGATAGTTGTCGCCTCGAGTGAGGCCGATGAGGGAGTCGAAGCCCTGTGTGACAACCCGCTCGAGGTTCGCGCTGTTCGTCGACAAAGCCTTGACCTCGTCGACCAGCTGATTGAGCCGGGCGATCTCAAGGGTCGGCAGGTCGTAGTCCAGGTTCTCTCGCCGGATCTTCTCGTCGACCGCCTCGGCCATGTACTCGTTGACCGACGTGTAGCCGCGGCGCTGGGCCCAGTACTCCGCCCGCTGCTTGACGTCCGGATGGAGGCGCACGACCGCGCGCTCCCGGCGATCCTGGTTGACGACTGCCGACATGCCGAACCTCCCCGATGGGCATCCACGTCCTTTATGAATACATCATACTAAGCTATTTAGATACTCATGTAATGTCTATCTAATGGTTCATTGGGTCTGTGGGTGGGCTGGGGTCCGTGCGATCGACAGAGTCGATCCGGGATCTCAGCGAAGAGGAAACCTGGTTGGTTGCAGGGCGCCCGGTTGAGTCCGGGCGCCGGAACCCACAGCACTAAGCGTGCGCAGGGCCTCCAATGACCACTGCAGGTCTCATCCATCGACACGACATTGAGGACCACCTGCCATGCCCACAAACACCATGAACCGAATCGACGCCGGACTGATCACCCTGAACCTTCCGGTCAACTCCGACAGCGGAACCTGGCACCAGATCCCGTTCAAAGGCGAGAGCGCTGCGTACGTCGACCGCCAGGCAGCGGCCTACGTCATCGCCTACCGCGACCGGGTGGACATCGCTATCGACGAGAACACCGACTGGTCACAGTTCCCGACAACCTTCGACGCCCTGTGCGCCAACGTGCCCGTCTACGCAGTGGAGTACGCGCAGGCCTGATCCGGCCTGAGTCGCGTACTCGCCGACCCACATCCCGAAGCGGGAGCACCGATCACCATGTCATTCCTCGAACGCATCGGCTACCTCGAGACCGAGGGACAGGAGCAGGCACGACTCGCCCAGTCCCCCGAGGGCTCGACCAACCACTACCTGTCCACGCTGCCGATCACTCTTGCAGACTGGCCCCAGGACATGCTGGTCGAGCTGCCCTGGAAGCCGCCGCGCACCGCGGAACCGCACCGTGTCGTCGTTGTACCCCTCGACTACCGGCCGGATTCGCGTCCTGGTCGCGTTGGCAAGGAGCCGCTGCCGCGCAAGCGCAACAGCGGTGCGTGGAGCTGTGCTGTGGTCTCGTCCGACCACCCGAGCTATCCGGCCGGCGGCTATCGCATCGTCGTGTCCGCCGCCGAGATCGCGCGCGGCCGCAGGATCGACCTCGCCGGCATCCTGGCCAGTTCGAAACAGTCCCCAGCGATGACCACGCACGGAAGCGCGGCGGCGCGATCCAATGGAAGTGGGACACCGTCATGAGTACCGCTACTTTCACCGACAAGCTCGGCGCCACCGGCTGCACCGGAGACCAGGTGGTCGTGCCGATCTGCAACGACGACGGGCTGCCTCAGCTCGCGATCGCCGAGGTGGTCGAAGTCGTTGTGCGGGAGCCCAACCCGTTCGCTTCCGAACTGAGTGTGCGCACGCGCGTCGGCGACGACGAAAGCTGCGCCTACGAGCCCGACGAGATCGTCATTCTCGCTGCGGCCGGCGCCGCGCAATGAGTTGCGGCTATCGGTTCGGTGGCGAGACAAGCCAGCTCGCTGACAACGACTTCTCGATGACGTGCTTGAGGCGCACTTGCAACACCATCCCCGTGCTGCCCTGCGTGGTGGCCGCGAAGACAGGAGAGCCGTGATCTTCCGTAACATCGCACGAATCCTCGCCGTCGTACTGATCGGCGCCGGTGCACTGGTGGCCTGCAGTGACGATCAGCAGGCCTGTGCCGCCACCGCAGGTAGCCCGTCGAAGCCGAGCCCGCCGAGGCCGGGATCCCAGCGCACCTCGTCGAAGGTGCAAGACCGGCCGATGAGGACCTCTGGCTCGAACCTGGGCAGCAGCAAGAAGACGACAACGAACCCGTACTGGCGCACGTCGACCAAGCCCACCACCTGGGGCGGCTACAACACCGGTGGGCGAAACTGGTCGCAGCCGTATCGGAAGAACATGCCGGTCGCACCTCAGCCGGTCATCGTGAACTACTACGGGCGGGACTACCGCGCCTATCCAAACTATCCCGGCTATTACACAGTCGGGGTATGGCCCGAAGGGTACGGCGCCCGGTACGGCTGCGTAGCTGACCGCGAGAGTACTCCGGAGCCGACCGGCACACCGACGCCGTCCCCGACAGCAACTGCAACTACCACCGTCGAGCCGACCACGACTCCGACCGCCTCCGCCACTCGCAGCGGAACGGCGCCTCCGAGCGACACAGATCGCTAGGCGTTGGCCGCCGCTTCGGTCCGCGTCCCGCTACAGGATGCCCAACCCCAGGCTCGTGGACTAGGCATTCGGCCGCCTCCCGCAGGAGGCCATGGAAAGGCTCGCGATAGCTGATCCACGGCTGTCTCGCTCCGAGACGATCACGCGGCCCATTGCCGCCACCGAAGATGCCACGCGATTACAGGCGTACGCCGTCTGCATCCCCCCGAGTGGCCCATTCAAGGGCGCCAAGGAGACCCCAATGACCATGCCCGAGCCAACCATGACCACCATCGGCAACGAGGTACCGATCCGCTTCTCCGGAGGCCTGGTCGGATTCGTCGGCACTGTGCTCCACGACCCGGCCACCGGCCTACTCGTACTGGACACCGGCGACGGTGAGCCCGAGGAGTACCTGAGCATCTCGCTCGATGCCTACGGCATCTCGCGAGGCGCCGACGACGAGGTGTTCGTCAAAGACTGGTCCGAAGGCGAGGGTGTTGCTCAGAGCCTCGTCGATGCGGGCCTGGCCGAGATCGTCGGCGAACACAGCGTCGGACCGTTCTCGTCGCGGGCCGTGCGCCTGCGAATCCTCCCGAAGCAGGACGACTGACCAGGCTGTCCCGGTAGGACGACGAAACTGTTCATGACCAGGAGATCCCGCAAGGCATCCGAGAGGTAGAGACCCAGCGTGATTTCAGCAGAGCTGCAGGGCACGAGCAGGGATCAACGGAGTTGATCCGGGCTTCATCTGGACAGCACACCTGGTCTGGCTGATCTCGGCCTCGGCGGTCTGCTTGTCGCCACTCAACCGCCCCTCCCGTCGTCTGGTGCATGACACCTCGACGGGAAGGGCCTATGGCGTCTACAGGAGGACTGCCCCATGCGCGCACACGATCCGAGCGAGATCGAAATCGACATCGCAGTAGCACAGAAACAACTCGCGAAGCTCGCCGACGAGCAGCGGCGCATCCAGGACAAGATCCACGCGGAGCTGAGGACCCAGAACCTGATTTCGTTCCTTGCGGCCCTCAAGCAACCTGCCGCCCCAGGTGCCAACGTCAGCGAGCTCGCAGAACTCGAGCAGGACATTCGCAGTCGCTTGAAGAGCTGACCCGCAGGACGTTGTGATGGCCGGTCTGATGTTGCTTCAGGTGGCTCTGGCGCGCCCGTCATCACAGCCCCTCTTCCTGCATCAGGTGTTCGACCGACCCTGACAGAGACCAGGAACCCAAGCACAGCAAGGACACCACGCCAGATCGGCGTGGTTGATCCGCGACTCAGAAAAGGACTACTGCACTCGATCGGCGAGGCCGATCCGGGCGTCGAGATGACCACTGAATCGTGACGAGTCCCCTGAACGGCTCGGCCCTTCGAGGCACGCCACGACCCAAGTCAGCCACCTGCAGCAAGCCCCCTCGGCAATGGAATCAACAAGTCCATAGCCGTGCCTGCATTGCCATCCAACCAATTCACCAAGGAGACAACATGTCGAACCCGGTCAACCACGGAACCCTCGTCGGCCGTCTGGCCCGTGACCCGAAGCGGTTCAGCAACAGCGACGGCTCGCAGAAGGTCGTCTTCACGGTCTTCGCGGACCGCGACTACAAGAACGCCCAGGGCGAGGCTCTGTCGGATGCGATCCCGGTCGAGGCGTTCGTGCGCAAGGAGACAGCCTTCGAGGAGACGCCCTTCTCCAAGATCCATCAGGGAGACAAGGTCGCCTTGAGTACGACCTTGCGTCTGGATTCCTACCTGCGCGACGGCGAGAACATCTATGACCTGAAGGTCGTTGTCGAGAAGGTCACCTTCCTCGATTCACTCCAGGTGGCTCAGGCCCGCCTTGCCGAACGCGTTGTCGCGGCCGAGCAGACCAACCAGGCGGTCCGTGCAGCTGCGCCGGCCCAGGCCGAGGTCCTCGTCGGTGCGCAGCACTCGTCGATCGGCTCCGAACTCCCCTTCAGCTGATCGCATCCGGTGCGCATAGCAACCATCTGCGGACGGGAACCACCTCCGGGCCCCTCCGGCAGTGAGGACGTTCCCGTCCCCGGCAACTCCGGCGTCGACACATATCGATGGGTCTGATTTGGCTCCGAAGACGGTCCGCCTCTGAGCAGGGCTAAACAGCCACCTCTGAACCAATCCCGGATCCATCGCCGCCCCTATGAGGGGCCCATCATCGAAACCGAATCGGAAGGTGCCACCGCATGCCCGAACCACTGCTAACGAAGACGTGGCACTTCCTGCGTCGCGGCCGAGTCTTGCGTGCTGCGCAGGCCTTCCGTGCTGCCTGGGCCACGCACGCGATGGTCGACGACCTCGCGCCGCGGATGCTGTGTTCTGAGGCAACAACGCTAGCCGACCTGCTGTGCGCGTTGGGCGAGCCGGAGTTCGCCGGTCTGCTACTGACCGCCCATGCCGTCGAGGACGCGGAGGTGCCGGATCGCCTGCTCCACCACCACGGTGATTCAAGGATCGACCATGCCCAAGTAGAGGCCAGGCTCGCGCATTGGCACGAATGGGGTGAAGTCAACCAGCCGGTCCCCGCGGATCACGACCTGGACCTCACCGCGCACACGGCCAGCTGGGACGAGCTTGCAGGTACTGACCGGATCGCCTGAGCACAACCCCTGCCGGCTTTCTATCGACGCGTCGAAACCATCTTCGCTGAACCCGCGGATACCTAAGGACCCTGGAGCCCCGCTCTACAACTGACCCGCCGCGAGCACTCGCACCGGTGAGCCAGCGAACCCACCCTTGCCCAACACCTGACCACCGATCGGCAGCCGCGATCTGTGGCATTAGTCCATTGGAGACAGCACTCGATGCAGCTCATTACGGATCGCGCCGAATTCACACAGTTCACCGACGAGAACCTGGGAAGCACCGACTGGCAGCACGCCGCTGAGAGCTACCTCGACGCCAGAGTCGAGGGACGCGCGTTCACCGCCCACGGCCACTGGCCCCGTGGGGTCCAGCGGACCCTGAAGCAACCACTCGAACAGCATGTGATCTTTTCTCACGTGGTCTGCGATCACTTCACCGGCGCGGTGATGGTTTCGACTGACATCGCCGCGGTCAACCTCGCCACCTTGTGCACTTGGGCAGCGGCGGGATCGCCGGAGAGTCTGACAGTGCAGCCTGATGGAACCGACGGTCATCGACAGGTCCGGGAACGAGGCGATGGATAGATGAGTCAGCCCGTTGTGGTGAAGGACCTGAATCCAGGCGATTACGTCTGGGGCATCGGGTGGACCACGCCCTTGTTCGTGACTGGCTTATGGATCCCAGTGCACCCCTCGCTGGAAACCGCCGGCTACCTGATCGTCTCCGGTCACCGTTACCTGCTCACCGAGAACTGCTGGAGCCCACGCGAACAGAAGCTGACCTACCTGGCCGGCGACCAACTGACTCGCGATGATCCAGCCGCGGCAGCCTCGGTCTACGGCGTACCGGCGGGCAAGGAAACCAGCGATGGCTAGCTCAATCGCCAGTGTGAGAGCAGGCCACCGCGTCAGCATCGCGCAAGCTCAGGCCACAGCCGCAACGCGCCACGATGACCTCGTCTCCGTTGCACTGCGCCGTCCGGGCTGGCTCGACCGCGAAGCCCGACTGCGGCACCGCGTCAATCGCATCACGGCGCGCTGGGTTGGCGTCGCAACCACCCCCAACACCCGCCAGAAACTCGCGATCCTGCGTGACCCGGTTCATCCGGCCCAGATGCTGACCTCGGTACCGCTGACCTGGCTGGTCAGCGTCGATGACGCCACCAGGCAGGACCGAGCCGCGGTCGACGCCCAACGCGCGCAGCGCACCGAGCCTGCCGAGTAGAGGAGCACCGCTTGACCAATCTCGTCCACAAGTACGCCGAACTGCAATACACAATCGCCAGGGCCACGGTTGCGACGATCCTGAACCGGGCGGCCGCCGATCCGAACGACCAAGTGACGCTGATCGGCGACGAAGGCGGCATCACTGCCACGGTCACCCTGCAGACCGGATACGGCAGCGCCGCCCAGGCCACCAGCGACGCAGTGGCACTGGCCAGTGCCGAACTACACCGCCGCAGTCCGCAGCCGAACGTCATCCCGGCGCCCTGGCGGGTACTGATCATCGACCGCGACGGCATGGCCGACCACCTTGCACACCCGCATGTCACCACCGGCCCTGAAGCGCTGCCTCCGCACGATGATGGCTTGGCCGGGACCAAATCCTGATTCGCACCGTGGCCATCGGAAGCCCCGGTCAGAGTCCAGGCCGGACGGGACCCCCCAGCGGCGATGACCGTGAGCATCAGCAGCCAGGCAGATTCCCGCTGACCTGGACCGACAAATCGAGTACTCCGGGCGACCCTCGCCGATCGAGCCTGGCGCTCCGTCGGCGTGGGTCTTCTTTTTCTGCGCAGGGCAAGAGCCCGTCGTTGTGACATCTCGCCGTTTGAGGACTGCGGGTGAGGTGCCGGCCCTGTGCCGGCTTCTGGCCCACTGTCACTCAGGCAGTAGTCGCCTGGCCATGACCCAGGCGGCGATCGAAGGGAGTATCGAAATGGCTGATGTCTCTTGCGCACACTGCGCGAAGTCGTGGGACACCAAGTACCTGCGACGTGAAATGTCCTGGTTCGAGTGCGTCGACTGTGGCGCTCGCATCGTGAAGTTCAGGGACGGAACCTGGCAGAACCAGCTGTTCCCTTGGCAGGGCTCAGCGGGAAACTGCACACACCCGCTCGGCGGCGACCTCCACTGGAACGACAGCCACAGCGCTGGCGTGCCCAGCCTGATCGCCGAGAGTTCCGATCCAGAAGCCTGGTTCGAGGTGGTGGTTGCGGACCTGGGGTGCCCCGAATGCGGGCTCCACGAGGGGAAACAACTCTCGGGCCCTGGATCGGTGGGCTGGATCCGCCGGCTCTGGCGGCTCGGGCGGCAGGTTGGGAAGGCAATGCGATGAGCGATCACTAACGGTCTCGCACCTGATCCCTGGTTAGCTTCGGCTGGCCAGGGATCGTCTCTGATCGGCCTAAGTCGACTTGGCGAGACATCTGAGAGCCACCCCATCGCCCACGAACGATCCACTCTGCCGACCCTGGAGCCGGGAGGACAGGCACTCACCCAGACTGTCTGCCTGCTGCGGGACAGTTGCTTTAGGCCCTGATCCTCCGGTGACGACACTGTCTGAGCTGCACGCGTAGAGAGGCTGAATGCCCCGGCTGGAAGGCGCCAAACGGGAGTATCAGTGTTCGACGCCCGCGTCAGCCGGGGCATTCGTGATCCAGTCGCAGTGAACCCACCAACCCATGACGGAGGTGGCTGCTCCCGGACCGTAACCATGCTCCCTCATCGGCGAGGCCAGAGACAACCAGGGCCCGACCATGTCCGGCGCGAGCGTCGATACGAGCGCGCCCGACTGGTGGGCGTCAGCCATGTGAGGGGATCCGGATCGTGTGCGCGGTCAGGTCGCCAAGCACAGGGAGTTCAGACCAGCGCCTACTGTCGTCCCACCCGCGCACCTCTCCACACGGATCGGCGCTTGTGTGCTTGTGAATATGAATTGGTTGGTTTGTGGTGCGCTGCGCACGTTCAGTTACTACAGTTGCCCTGGCGCGGCCCAGTGGGAAGGTCGCACGCGACTGGGGAGGATGCCGTGGCTGCCAAGCCTGACGCTGTGGTGCGTCGGCTGCACACCCATTTGCTCCTTCCATGCGCAGCGCTGGACGAACCGCAACGAACACTGTTTGAAGCGGCCTTGCGTCCAGCTGGGTGGACTCCGGACCCCGACGACTCGTCGAGTCTGTCGCTGCGCTGGAATCGCGGTCAGGCGGCGCTCAGACTGCAGACGCTCGGCTGGTTCCCGCTCCTTGTGACCGTCGGCGCCATCGGCAAAGCCGTTTCGGCTCACCGTGACGCAACAGCCAGACTCACGGCGGCGGTAGTGACGAACGGCGGGAAGAGCCTCACGGATCAGCAACTCGACGAGTATCTGCCGCAGGCACAGGCGCGCTGGAGTCGTGCGTTGCTGGAGCGCCGCCGGATGTCTATAGCCGAACGCCTTCTCGAGGCGCGCCGCTGTTCCTACTGCGGCTCCTGGTCCGGGATGTCCGCCACGCACTGCGCCGGTTGCCGCCGACGGTTCACGGCGGCTGACGACTCAGAACACGAGGCGACGGTCAGCCGCGCCTCGGCGACCATCGATGAGGCCACAGCGGTCCTCGCGGACCTGGCCCGAGGAGTCACTCTCGATCGGCTCAGTGCGGTGGCGCATGGCTGAGCCGACGGTGGCGACCCGCGAGGCCGAGCAGTGGGGTTGGGAGTATCGCGGGCAAGAAGTTGTTGTTGTTGAGCAGCAAGACCCGCCGGTGCCCGCTGTACCGCCGCCGTCGGCGCTCGCGACGCTGGAAACCAAGCGTGCTGCCGCAGCGCGGGTAAGCCCGGTGCTGACCTGGGGGATCGCCGGGGCGATTGTTGCTACGGGTGTGGTCGGTGTTGTCGTGAATCCCTGGCTGGCGCTGGTGCCTGCCGCGGTAGCCGTTGGCCTCGGCTGGTTGCTATGGGGGCGGCCGGAGATGCTGCGGCGAGCTGCGGTCAAGGAGCACCAGCGGTGGCTGGCTGACTGCGTCACCACGATGGCCGGCTTCGAGCGCGACGTTCAGACTTGGCAGCGAGAGCTGAGCCAACGGGAGAAGTCGAAGGCGCTGCAGGTCGGTGCTGTGCGCCCGTGGGTGCCGGTGGGGCCGGTGACCAAGGAGCGCGTCGACCTGTACGGCGGAACTGCTGCCGGCTGGCGCGCTGCGCTGCTGGCGATGGGCAGTTCGCTGATGAGTGCCGGCGGGCGGCTCGTGGTGCTCGACCTCACGCAGGATGCCGTGGTCGAGCCGCTGCGCCGCATGGCCACCGAATACGGGGCACCGATCCGGTCTGCCCTTGTACCGGACGAAGCGAAGGCTCTGAATCCGCTGACCGGTCTGAGCCCGGATGAGATCGGCGTGGTGATTGCCGAAGGGCTGCGTGGAGCCGAGCCGGAACAGAACGAGTCACGGGGCGTCGACGCGAGCCTGGTCCAACAGATCGTCGAATGCTTGACCGATGGCCCGGTCACCTTTGCGAGGCTTCACGTGGCATTCCAGGTGCTGCTGCGACAGCTGACGCCGGACCAGCGCGGTGAGCTGACACGTGCGGAGTACATGAAGCTGGCCGATCTGCTCAGCGAATCCGCTCGACGTACCGCCGAGACACGGCTCTTCCGGCTGGCCGCCGGCGTACAGCGGTTGTCTACGGTCACCGGTGATGTGCCGATGGACGGGTGGGACGGCGACGAGGTTTCGTTGCGGGTGTTCGAGCTGTCACCCCGTGAGTCAGAGCTGTCTGCATCGTTGCTGCGGCACCTGATGTTCCAGATCACGATGGTTCGGATTCAGCGCGGGCAGCTGTCGGGGCCAGGGGAGCGCATCGTCGTGATCGCCGGCGCGGATGCTGTGGCCAGGCCAGAGCTCGAGCGGTTCGACGGCATCTGCCGGCGAAACGGGCTCCGGCTCGTGCTGCTGTTCGCTCATTTGCGCGACAGCGCGGTGGAACTCCTCGGCGGCGGGGACGCGGTGCTGTTCATGCGTCTGGGGAACGCCAAGGAGGCCGAGCAGGCTGCAACCTTCATCGGCCGCCAGCACCGGTTGGTGGCGAGCCAGTTCACGTATTCGCACGGCACTAACACATCGACGTCGACGTCCGACAGCACTACCCGCGGCAACAGCGCTTCGACGAGCGACTCGGTCGGCGTGCAGACATCGGACAGCCGGCAGGCGACCTTTGGCCTGCTGTTCAGCCGACGGCACCGATCCGGGTCCAAGACGTCTGGCGAGCAGTACTCGTCGTCGACCACCGGCGGAACATCATGGTCGGAGGCCACCTCGAGTTCGGAGTCGACCGGATCTACCGAGAGCACGTCGGTCGGGTACCAGCGCACGTACGAGTACTCGATGGAGCCGACGGTGTTGCAAGGTTTGTCGCCGACCGCGTTCGTGATGGTGGATCCGCTTGATCCGGCGAGTCCGCGGCTCGGCGACTGCGATCCTCGGCTGGGCGCGTCGTGATTCCGCAATGGCGCATAACCGAGGTGCCGCTGGCCGGCGGGCCAGATGCAGGCACGGCGCAGCGGCTCACCGCGCTGCGACGGGGGCTGCTACCTGCGCTGATGCTGCAGGCTTCGGCGGGGCGGCCGTTCAGCTGCTGCTGGACTCGCACGGTGGCCGGTGGGCCGATCGAGGTCCGGGTGGGGATCGAGCCTGTGGATGGTGCGGTGTCCTATCCGGTGGGTGCGCGGGCGATCGCTGCAGATCCGGTGGAGTTCCCGCACTGGGTTGCACTGGACGGGCGCCACGACGTACTCACTGCCCTGTCCGAAGCCGAGGTCGAATCGGCGGGGATGCTAGAGGACCTGGCCGAGGCATTGCCGGTCTTCGCCTTCCTGATCACAGCCGTTCCCCTCGGAGGCCAGGACCGCGCCGATCTGCTTGACGACCTCCATCTGCAGATGACCATGGGCCTGGACCGCGAGAAGGTCTCGGGCCGTGACGCACTCGAGCTAGAGCGCAACCGCGCTCGCTACCGCGACTTCTCCGCCGCGCAGGGTGGCCTGTGGTCGGTGCAGATCCGCGCCGGTGGCACCGATGAAGTCTCCGCCCGACTGGCTGCCCAGACCTTGGCAGGTCTTGCCGACCTGCACGCGACGCCATACGCCGTGACAACACAGGTGACAACTAGCGCTGAATCGCCTGGCTTCGAGGCGACAGGTGAGCTGCTCGCCGCGATCGCACGACCCCCGGTGCGAGAGATTGCCGGCGTCCGCGTCGTCGAACAGGTGCGCTTCGACCTCACACCGGAGACGCCAGCGGACGGGATTCCGCTTGGCGACGTCGTCGACTCGGCGGGGCGTGCAGTCGGCACCATGACGGTTTCTCACAACACCCTGAACCGGCATGCGTTCGTTGCTGGCGCCACCGGCTCCGGCAAGTCTCAGACAATCCGGCATCTGCTCGAAGGTCTCACCGAGGACTCTGTGCCCTGGCTGGTCATCGAGCCCGCGAAAGCCGAGTATGCCGCGATGGCTGGCCGACTGGGTTCGGACTCGGACGTCGCGGTCATCCGCCTCGGCGACCCTGACGCCGTACCGCTGAGCCTGAATCCGCTCGAACCGGAAGCGGGGTTCCCGCTGCAGACGCACGTCGACCTGGTCCGTGCGCTCTTCCTGGCCGCGTTTGAGGCCCACGAGCCGTTTCCACAGGTGCTCAGCCAGGCGCTGAACCGCTGCTACACGTCGTACGGCTGGGATCTTGCGTTGAGCCGCGGAGGGAGCGAGTTTCCGTCGCTCGCGGACCTCCAGACGACAGCGCGCGCGGTTGTCGACGACATCGGGTACGGCGCTGAGCTCGCCGCAGACGTCCGCGGCTTCGTCGACGTCCGCCTGAACTCGCTGCTTCTAGGGACGCCAGGCCGCTTCCTCGGCGGGGGATACCCGCTCGACGTTGCTGACTTGCTCAGCCGCAACGTCGTGCTCGAGCTCGAGGACGTCGGCGACGACCAGGACAAGGCTTTCTGCATGGGCGTCGTCCTGATCCGCCTGGTCGAGCACCTCCGAGTTCACCGCGGCCCGTCGTCCACCTTGCGCCACGTGACCGTCGTAGAAGAGGCCCATCGCTTGCTCAAGGCAAGCACCGACGGAACGACCAGTCACGCGGTCGAGATGTTCGCCGGCCTGCTGGCCGAGATCCGCGCATACGGCGAAGGCATCATCGTCGCGGAGCAGATCCCCAGCAAGGTCATCTCTGACGTCGTCAAGAACTCCGCCCTCAAGATCCTGCACCGGCTACCCGCCGCCGACGACCGTGAAACCGTCGGCGCCACCATGAACCTCGACGAGCCACAGTCCCGAGCCGTCGTCTCACTCCCACCTGGCCAGGCCGCCGTCTTCACCGACGGGATGGACCGGCCCGTGCGGGTTCGCATCCCACACGGCGAACCACGCGAGCAACGAGCCGCTACCCCACCAACAGTCAAGGCTGCCGATCGCCGGACCAGCTCGCGTGGAGCGCTCAACAGCGATCGACTTTCCACAGTTCGCGAGATCGCCGATGTCGCCCAGCTTCTTGAGCGCAACCCGAGATTCGTATTGTGGGTCGAGCTGCTGACAGTAGCTCACTTGGCCGCAGCGCCTAGACCGACACCTGTATCCCCGTGGGTGTTCGACGACGTCTCGCCAGAGGTGGTCGAGCGCGCGATCGGCGAGTCAGTCGGCTCGGCTGTGGCCGGACGACTGGCGGCGATCGAAAGCCACGTCGCACCGGCCAGGCTGACCGATCACCTAACCGAGGTCGTACGCCGTGTCGTGGGGGAGCAGGAGCTCAGTTGTGCGGCGACAGAGATCGAGTGGCAGGCAGGAGCGTTCCGGTTCGCCGATGTTGCCGATGCCTTGCGAACCTATGCGGGGCCACTCGACGCGCCGCATCCCTTGACCGAAGACTGGGGCAAGCGAGGACTGAAGCTGTGGGGGTCGACGATCGAGGAGCAGATTTGGAGCTTCATGAAGGTCGGCTCCGTCAGCGTGCCACCGGCACTGCTGCTCGGTAACGGCACTCTCCTTCGTGCAGCCGCCAGTCTGTCCACCGCCACCGATTGGCCCTCGCAACTGCTCGAGGCGACGCACGGACTGACTGTGCCCGGACACTGGCATCGCTACATCTTCCAGACGCTGGAAATCGCGAGCGAGTAGCGCCATGGACCGACCACGCAGACCCGAACCCAACGAACCGGACGTCCCTTCCGACCAAGCCTCCACCCCTGACGCTCCCGTAGAGCGGACAGTCCCGGACCCCGTCGACAACAGGCCAGATCCTGAATCCCGCGTCCAGCACGGTGTCCCCGATGCGGCCGAGCGAACCGTCGACCAGCGAGCCGCAGCCCCGACCGGACCGGACAAGGACTCGCCGGACTCACGGCTGGACGAAGTTCAGGAAGAGTTACCGGATCGCCCTTCGACAGGGCCCGCAGATGTCGTGCATCAGCGAGGCCAGCGCGACGAGGCAAGGACCGAGCACGCCCAGACGTCCGGTGACGCGACAGCGGCCGTTCATGATGCCTCTGACCGGGTGCCTACGAACATGCGCGAAAAGATGCTGCAGACCCCGGTCTTTACACGCCTCGGCTGGGGCTCGGGCAACGATGCTGACGCCAAAGACGACGACTTCCGTAGGCGCGAGCCCAGGGAGCAGACGGCAGGTCCTGAGAGACAACAAGCCGGGGGCGAGCCGGAGTTCGCGGATATGTCCGAGCCAGCGACGCGGACCGGCGACCCGGCGAGTTCCGAGACCGAAAACCACGACAGATCCGCTTCTCCCGAGCGTCGATCCGGAGGCGACTCCGCGGGCGGCAGCGAGGAGACAACGGGCACCGGTCCAGAGGCCCCTGCCGTAGCCGACGCTACGAATCAAGCAGACGAGATCGCAGCTACGCCGGAAGACATGATCCCGGACTCCGATGCCACAGACGACCTGAAGAGCACCGAACCAGGCTCCGACAATGAGTTGGTCGAGCCGCGCATCGTCGATGAAGCAGGCTCGGTTGCAACATCTGGTGCCGATAAAGAGCAGAGACATCGGCTCGATGCTGCAGTCGACGCCGAGTCGACGGTGCAGGGGGCCGGCGATGCCGCGCCACCAGATGCCGAGCCGCCCACGGCGCTCGCCGATGGAAAAGCTCCCACAGAAGGCGAAAAGGAATCCGAGGCCTCGCTGCTGGTGTCCAACGCCGATGCCTCAGACGGCGTTCAGACTGGCTTGGAGGAGCGCCAGTGGACGGACCCCGAAAAGCGTCGCAGCTGGGTCGAAGAACGGCTGGCTGATCCGGAACACACGAAACCGGTCACGTCGGATAAGCCCTGGGCGCAATACCAAAGGGCGCGCGTTGGAGATGTCGAGGTAGAACTACAGACGGCGGAGCCCGGCAGCATGATCTGGGCAGACGGCCTGGAGATCGACCCCGACACCGTGGTCGTGGTGGAAGTGAAATATGTAAGCAGACCCGATCGCAGTCTGTACGAAGGCAACGTGCCGCCCCGCATGCTCGAGATGATGCTGCGCCCGTTCGATCACGAGATGTACCGCTATGCAAGTGTCGTGCAACACAATGCCAATCCCATTGAGAGGATCAGACTCGTGACGAGCACGGATGCCGCAGCGCGCTTCCTGGGGGAGCGAGCACGAAAGATCCTCGGCGAGGACATCGACCTGGATATCCAGGTCTGGTCGGAGGAAGAGCACTAATGCCTAACATCATCATCCTGTCGCCCGACGCGGACGGGTTCGATCTGGCCAAGGAGCATTTCGAGACGGCGGTCGTCGACGGCTTCGGGGCACAGGTAACTTCCCTCGTGCCAGAAGCGCCTGACGAATCGCCTGTCGACGTCGCGGCACGGGTCGATCGGCCGGGCGAACCGGCGTTCCAGATCTTTCACTTCCGCGCCCGCGACGGCATCTACACCGATGGCACAGATGAACAGGCAATCGAGGTCATGCTGTGGGCTCGGTCCATTCTTCCTGAGGAGCCGAGTGGGCGCATTTGGGCTGTCGACGAGGGCTACAACGGACACGTAGAGCTCCGTTCAGGGATGACCAAGGAAGACATTGAGGCAGGCTGGGTCGATCACGCGGATAGTCCACCTGAGTAGCTGCAGACTCACGAGCCAGCGCAGCGAAAGGATGACTCCAGTGCTTGAGCAGAGCAGTGAGCAACTCACCGAGATTGGTGCAGCCATGCTCCACGCCGCTCCCCCCGGTTGGCGACTCCTCCGACTCTCTGCGACCGGCGCGGCAGGCATGATCGGCACAGACCTTGAGATCGACATGGAAGACGGCTCCACCGACCTCTCAAACACGATCGAGCCTGCCGGACGTATCGCCTGCGACCGTCTCCGAGCAGAGATGTATCAACCAGGCAAAGGCACCTGGTACAACGCCAGCTTCGTCGTCGACCCGGACAGTCGAATCGAAGCCGACTTCGACTACGAAGGCCGGCCCTTCGGGGAACAGGCCACTGATGACCTCTTGCGAGAAGATCAAGAGGTCTATCCGCGAGACAACGAGCTGCTGCCCGATTGGCACCCCGCGAAGGTAACTGGTTAGTTGCCCTGCATGACAGTGCCTGGACGGCCGTATCGATATGTCCGCCCAACGTAGAAAAGCGGGGGGTCTATGGACCGGCCACCGACGCCAGTACCCATCGAGCCGAACGACTCTTCGGATCAGACGCCGAGCTCTGACGTTCCGGTCGAGCGGCCCGTCCACGATGCTGTTGATCGCCCGGCCAACCTCGGCGACCCTCGGCCGCAGGGACCCACCGATCGCGGGGACCGAACTGTCGACGAGCGCTCCACGCCTCCAGTCGAGTCAAGTCAGGACGCACCTGTCCCACGCCTGGACGAGACTCCGTCAGATCGGTCGGATGAGCCCTCGACTGGCCGGCTCTTGAGTGATTCTGGCCTGCTTGATCGACGGTCTTGTTGATGATGGTGGCGGTGGCGACGCGGAAGGGAGCTGCCCTCTCTCAGCCGAAACAGGCTGCCATCCTCTTGTGGCCCGGACTACCAATGCACGGCAGGCCAAGGCAGTCGCGACGAGTATGAGGCTAGGGCAGGGCTCTTGGACATGCCTTTGCTGTCGTTCAGAAGTGAAGGAGTGCGCTGCATCGCAGCGCCGGGGGAGTAGCGACCATCAAGTAGCTCGTTCCCACAACGAATTGCGAGCACAACCATGAGCGCACTGCCCACCGACTTTCCGCAGGTCCCACTCAAACAGATGGATCCGTCGATGCTCGTCTTCGAGCTCGGCCGTGAGGTTCACCGACTCATGCCCGAGTCGAGCGAGCTCATCACCTCCGCCGCTGCGATGGCATCCTTCCTGCACCGCAGGCAAACCAGGTTCGTTCGTGGTCGTCTGCCGTGGGTGCCGTACATCGAGCACCCGCTTCGCGTCGCGCTACGGCTGATGCGATGGGGCGTTCGTGATCCAGAGGTCTTGGCCGCGGCTCTGCTGCATGACGTCGTAGAAGACTGCTCCGAAGAACTGCTCCGCATATTTGGTCGTCAACACGAGACAGCGCCCGGATGCCTGGCCCGGCTCTTCGGCGATGGGACGGCACAGCACGTGGATCAGGTCACGAACCCCGCTGCTGTGGTCGACCTGGAGAGCTACCAGATCCACATGACGGAACTCGCCTGGTTGCGGACTCCGGCGGTCCTGATCAAGGCCAGCGATCTCAAAGACAATGCTGGATCGATCCCATACCAGCTGGGATACGGGCAGGACGAGCGGATGCTGCGGCTACTTCGTAAGTACCTGCCGTGCGTGCGCGAGGTTGCACGGGGCTTGAGTGCTATGGGGCTCGAGGCAACATCTGAGTTCGCTTGGTCTGCGGCTGCAGCCGACCTGTGCCGGCTCACGGCAGAGTTGGAAGAGCTGGCCGGAGAGCTGGGCATTGTGGTGTGAGCTGCCTGCACCGATCGCGCCAGCCTGCGGCAAGCCTCGCTCCAGCGAGATCTGCCCTTGTGCGCTCAGCGGTGCTCCTCAGACATCAGCACAGCTGATTCGGGGGCGCCCGGCCAGACAAGTGGATAAAACTTGGAGTGATAGCCGTGGGCCAGTTCGACCAGACACCCATGTTCACCGTAGAGCTCGCTTTCCTGTCGAACTTTGACCAGACACCGTTCCTCATGCCGCTCCTGGACGCCGAGGTTGCCTCGGCGGAGCACGCGTTCAACGCATTGAAGACCGTCGACGAAGACCAGCAGCATCACGTGCTCGAGGCGCCGACGCCGGGGGAGAGCAAGCGGCGCGGGCGCCGGGTGACCCTTCGGCCCGGTTGGGATGCCGGCGTGCGGGTCTGGGCCATGCGGCGAGTGCTGACCGCCAAATTCGCGGTCCCTGCCCTTCGCTACCAACTCGTGCGTACCGAGGGCCGCGTGCTTGTGGAGAGGCAAATCATTGGCACGACCAGTACTGGGGCTCGTGCTTCTGCCCGAGGCACGAGCAGACTCCCGGTATGAATATGCTCGGCGAGCTGCTGATGGTCATCCGCGCACGTCACAGCTCAACGACCTAGTTTCACCCGAAGAAGCCCTCCTGGATCTCTCTGATCCGGGAGGGCTTCTTTTTCGCTGAGGCCGTCTGTCTATCGAGCCGTCCCCAGAGGCATCAGGGTGCCGCCGGTCCGGGCATCCGGCCGTGACGGGTGCAACCGTCCACCATAGCCCGAATCCAGGTCGGTGCAGCCTGGAGCCTTCCTGTGGTCCGTTGTGGTGAATGAGGGTCCGCCGGAGGCCGACGGCGAGTCGAGCAGCTTCTGCGCTCTCTCCACCGCATCGGCATGGCGGAACCTCCAGCCCCACCCGCCGAGGATGTGGGCTGGTGTTCGCCAGCTGTCGAACGTTTCCATGGTGAGTGTGTTCCTGCGGTGTACGACCGCGGGAACATGGAGCAGCGACAGGTGGATGTAGGCCATGTGGATGGCTTGGGGCGCGATGTCCTCTGCCGTCACGTGCAGCTGGGTCTGAGGGTTCAATCCGGCGGTGCGCATCTCCTGAGTGACGGCGACGATGAACGCGGCTGCTCCACACGCCGGCTCGTACAGCCTCGCGAAACCCTGGGATCGGACCCGCTCGGCAATCGCATCGATCTGCATCCCGGCCATGAGCCTGGCGACGTCGTAGGGGGTATAGAACTGGCCGAGGCGACCGTTTCCGAGCTCCAGCTCCATGTAGAGACGGCCGAGTACGTCGCAGGGTGCTTCCTCCATCGCGTTCACGACGAGCGCCAGGGCGTGCGCGAAGCGGTTCAGTTCCTCACGGTCGTAGCGACCTGCAACGCGCAGGTACTGCTCCTCGCGCTCGTCGTACCCCCAGGAATCCACCGCGTTCCGGACAGCAAGAGCGGACATCTCGACGAAGTCGTCGAACACTTCCGACATGCGCTTCGCGCCGGCGTTCGCCTCGAGCAGCTTCACGATCTCCCGGTAGCCACTCACGATGCAGGCTCGCCAACACCAACGCCATCATCGGCGCGCAGCAGGAGATCCGGCGGGACCATCAGACCGCCACCTCAGCAGTGGTCTCGCTCTGCGTCATGCTGCCGATCTCCACGTGGCGCGCGGCAATGTACATGCCCTCGCGATTGAGGTGCCGTGAGTAGCTCGAGTCGAGATACAGCACCGGAATGTCGCCGGCCACCTGCAGGAGTGCCGGGTGCAGCAACTCGCGGACCGGTCCAGCGCCGCCGCCGTAGACGTAGACGACCTCGGTCGTCGCGCCGGCTTGAGAGAGAACGTCACCGAAAGCCGAGACGATCTCATCGACCAGGTACCTCGCTTCATCGGTCACGAACCCGGCAGCCCGCTCGTGCCGACCCTTCTGCAGCATTGAAGGCTCGCCCTGGAGAAAGTCCGCGAGCTGCTTTCGCGACGTGAACTGCAATGAGGAATCCGACTCGCTCATGCGCTCCATGGCGTTCATGAGCGCGGTGCCATAGCCCTGCTCGAGCGTGAAGGCCGCCTCGGGGTTAAACCTGCCGTCGGTGAAAACCGGGAAGTTGACCGTGCCTTCGCCGACATCGACGCCGATGGTGTTGCGGACCGCCACCAGGTGGGCAGCGGTGACGTCCTCGGCGAGGTGACCCTGGCGGCCGCGGAGATCGTCGAGAAGAGCCTGCGCGAGCGGCTCGCCCTTGTCGGTGATGGCGAACTGGGCCGACGCGCCCTCGGCCATGACCTGGACATCGACGAACTCGAGACGAACCGAGACCGGCGTCGAGAAGTTCTTGATCGTGACCAGGTGCACCACTGGTGCGGCAGTGCCAGCAGCGCCCATGAACTCGGCGGCGTAGGTGTGGCGGCGCGCGACGAACTCAGAAATGGGCAGAGCCAGACCGGCGCGAATCCTTACACGCAGCTCGCGGTCGGGAAGGGTGCCCGCCGCGCGAACGTGGTCGCGCAGTGCCTTGGCTGCGAAGACGCCGAGCACGAGCACCTTGGCGAGTTCCTGGTCGACCTTGCTGTGCTTGCCCAAAACCTCGAACTCGGTGAACTTCGACCCGCGCGCGTGGAGCGACGAGCGGCCGAAGATGCGGCGGTCGCTGGCGGCGATCAAGGGAGTGGTCATCGTGCAGTCGAGCCGGTTGTAGAAATCATCGCCTGCCTTCGCGGCGGCGTCACCGAGCACTTCGACGGCGGTCGCGTCCGCGAGCGGCACCTTGGGGTTCTGGCGAGTTGTCGAAACCACCGCCGATGGGAGATCGATCTCATCGAAGACGCCGGTCTCCGTGTTCCGGATGACACCCTTCACGTAACCATTGCCGACGTCGATGCCGCCGGTGAGGGTGATGGTCTCTGCGCTCATTTCTGGATCCTTCTTCTGCATGGTCTGGTGATCTGCGGCACTGCGGCGGGCACTGGACTACCGGCGGGTGGACGACATGATTTCGTCGATGGAGACCTGCTCCCGGACCACAGGTGCTTCGTGCTGCGCGGGTGTGGCTGCCGGTGCAGCCGCGGGTTCATCGGCGGACTCGACCGGCCCGGAAAGTCGATCCGCGGTCGAAGACGCATGGTCGTGTGCCTTTGCCGGCGATGCATCGCTCAGCTGGGTGTGTGGCTCGCCTCGCTGAACGACGGACTCCGCCTGCGAAAGGTGGGCCGGCTTCGTTGCCGCGGTAGCGCCCGCCTGGGCTTGTCCGCTGCGGAGCAGTTGCTCTACCGGCTTGTTGACGACGTCGATGTAACCATCGCGCTCGATCGATTCGCGGATCAGCAGCCGGAGCGAGCCCGAGATGTTCTCTTGGAGGTCGAGCCACTGGTTCACCGAGACGTCGGCTGCGGGAACGCTCCAGCGAAGCCGCCGCGGATCTGCCGCCTCTGGCTGACTGGTCTTGGTCATCCGTGCACTCTCCTCTGCCTCGCCTACGGGACTCGGCCAGATCGCCCCTGAGTCCTCTATTCGATGTTCATCCTATGAGTATTCAATGGTCTTTTGCAAACCTTTTAAAGACCATCTAAAGACCTATCCTCGTTCGGGGTCACCTCGGGGCTCGGCAGGGACGTCGATCAGACCCAGCCGAGCCCACCTGCCAGTTCCTGCCGTGGCCCGTTGATGGTCTTGTCAGCGCTCCAATAGGGGACAGGCCTGGTATTGGGGCCGCCCCGGTTCGGGCCCGGGTCCAGCAAGCGCCCAGCATCGACCCGGTGCGCGCCGCCAGACGTTGTCGACGGGACCGGCGGAGGACCCCGATGCGCCCCGGTCCTCCCGCAGCCCAGTGATGCACGCCATTGAGGCGAGATCTGGACGGGGCTGGGCCCATACGGAGACCGGCTGAGTCCCGGGCGGCACTCTCATGCCCTGTGCTCGGGGCTCTCTGCTTGATGCGCCCACGACTGCTGCGCAGTAGCTGTGAAGGGCCTGCGGCCCGCCTCGGGCGCGGTGCAACGAGTGCCGGAACGACAGTCGTCGTACGAGCGATGCCGACGATCGTCCCGGAAGCCGGCCCAAAAGAGCCCAATCAAACTCCGCCACACGATGAGGAGGAAACCGCTGCGCGGCGCAACAACCGGTTGATCCACAACGCCAACCACCACAGCGATAGAGCGTCGGACCACCCTGTGGCGCCGCAGTGGCAGCCAGCAATAGCAAGGTACGGCGAAGCCATAGGTGGTTAGAAGATCCATCAATGCCAGCATCCGTACGGGTGGAGAAGAGTGCGCCACTCGTACCTCGCGAGACTGCGAAGACGCATACGTACGGCGGTGCCACGCGCGCCAATCAGAGCGAACAGCATCAGAGGGCCAAGACCAGGCGAAACAGCACCGGACCGTACACGCGCTCCGCGCAAAATGACCCAGAGTCCGGACCGGTACGTACCAACGATTTCGCCTGATACACCAGCGTTCCAGTCCTCCGCTAACGCTCCGGACGTGGAACAGAAGGCGGAGAAGAAAAAGGGCATAAGGGAACCTGGCAACACGTGTGCCGCAGACGTCGCTTCGCTCGGCCCTCTGCGCTGCGCTCCGAGGACGTGTTGGTCGGCATAGCCGACAGGTTCCAACGGTCGCTGGCGCTCCCTGACCTCGCTGCGCTCGGCATGCCCAAAGGGCACCGATGAGTCGCTGCGGTCGTCGCCCGTAACGCACACATCGATGCCCTGCGGGCGCTACGAGTGAGGCGTCGAGACGACGACCTTGAGGGAGCCAAGACCTCTCAGAGCCAGCAGAGCTGGCACGGGGACGAGTGCGAGTCGACAACCGACCTGGTTGCTAGCTCCGCAGCCAAGAAGCCTGACGCCGTCCAGCGGGCGACGAGCCCCATAACCGGGTGCAGGCACCTCACCGGACCCATGTCGACACACCCGCTCGTACGTCGCGAGCAGCCCCCTCTCAGGATCGGAGGTGTCCTCGCCATGGACACAGTGCTGCACATCGAAAGCACGAAGCAGCTGATCAGCCACCGTGCGCAACTCACGAAGATGCATCGTGCAAACCCTCTGGACGAGCACAAGAACAGGATCAAGATCGGCTCGCGCGAGATCGCTACGGTCGGCGAGGAAGAGCGATCCGACGGCACTCTCCGCACAGTGATGCATCACGACATCGTTGAGACCTACATAGGTATCCTCGCCGACAATGCGATCGTGCACTCCGATGTCTGGACCAGTCGCTGCCGCATCGAGAAAGACGACATGGGCCAAATTCTCGTTACCCCATTGCGCGTCGATGCCTCACTCGGCGACGAGCCTGACCCGATGCAACAGGCCGTCAACCTCAGCCGCTACGACATCTCGCGTTCCACCCTCGGTTCGGCGGTGCGAGAGATCTTCGGACCCGACCGAGAGGCTGCCACTCTCGCACCCGTGATGAAGCACTGGAACGAAAGACTTCCTGGAGGCAGGGGGAAGCCGAGCTCGGAGCACCAGCGCGATCTACTGCCCTACCTGGTGGGCGCGAAAACAGCCGCTGATGTTGCCGTGAACTGCTTCGGAGCCGGCAACGTCCGTGCCGACTTGGTCAAAGCAGTGGCCGTGGGCAAGCTTGAGGCGCTGCGATGGGCACTGTTGCTCTGGGACCCGTCGATGCCAGTCGACTGGGTGGTCGCACACTTACGTCAGCACCAAGCGCAGGGAATGCTGCTGCCACACTGGTTTGAGCTCGGCTCACCGTTTGGGAAGCTGATCCGGGGCCTCGACTCGAAGAGCCGCGGCCGGCTCCTCAAAAGGACCATTCAGGCAGGGGACTGGCGGCACGGCAGAGACGGTGACTGGGACCGTGTCAAGGATGCTCTGCGCAACTACGAAGCCCTGCTGGGCGAGATGCGGATGCCCGACGGCATACCCGGCGTCACGGTCGAGGAACTCGGTCCCGTGCGCACCTGGAAAGAGTTCGAGTACGCCGTCAACCAGGCATGCAGCCACTCCCGAAGCGAACTCGCCCGTCTGCATGAGAAGGACAGCCAGCGCAGGAGGCTAGCTAGGGCTGTGTGGCTCGAAACAGCCGACGGCCAGCGGTGGCTGGAACGGCATAACGCCGGCGCGCAGCGCGAGCTGATCGAGCTGCAGAAAGTCGAGTCCGACAGACTCTCGAGACTAAAGCGAGAGACCGCTGTCGTGCACTCGGGCTACGTCCGGCTCGTCGAGCGCCTTGCTTCGGTCAGCAAGACAGGACAGCTTCGTTACGTCGTCGCTGCGACACAGGACCAGCTACGAAAGTGGTCGACGGCCATGCGCAACTGCATCGCCGGGTACTCCGCGGACGTGTCTCAGACGTACACACCGCTCGTGGGAGTCTATGACCAAGACGAGACGCTGATTGCGACCATCGAGATCAAGATCAGCCCCCGCACAGGCGCTGCAAGCGTCCGAGAGCTCGAGATTCGTCGAGGCCGCTCCCACCGCACCCGCTGGAGCAGTCAGATCCACCGCGACCTTGCCGAGGTGCTTGCTCCAGCTCGTGCGTGATGCGAGTGATCTGCCCTTGCCTTGCCGCGACTTCCCCGCAGGTTAGTCGAGTTCGCAGCAGGGCGACGACAAGTCCGTGTGCATTGACGTCCGCGGACAGTCCCGGGCATGGGCCCCGTGCGGAGGTGTCCGTCGGAGACTTGTCGGCCGATCGTCTGCGGAGCCAGCGGAGCTGGCACGGGACGGAACAGGAGTAGTCGGGCCAAGCCCAGTTCCTGTACCCCTGAGGAGAGTTCCGTGAATCATGCCTCACACCAACGCACGCACGTGACGCATCAGGTGAGAGCCGTCCCCTATCGACAGGCTCGCCTTCGGGAGCGTGCCGGGTGACCACCGACGTCTCTCTGATCACGATTGCCGTCGAATGCCCTGTACCTGACTGCGACTCGATCTTGCGCAGCCGCAACCTGGAGCACGTCGTGTATGAGCACTTGGTCGAGAGACATGGATGCATCGACACGGTTGCGCACGTGATGGCCTATGAGGTCTCAGCGTCGGCAGCCGACTAGGGCATGCGCCGCCGGACAGGCACGCCGTCAGCTCGCCGCCGATTGAATGCTGGAGTCATCATGCCGATCATCTTGCAGCCCCCCGGGACGAACCTGTTCGGCAGTGGCGCAGACATCCTCGTCAATGCCGTCAACACACGAGGAGTCATGGGCGCTGGTCTCGCCCTGCAGTTCAAGCAGCGCTACCCGAGCATGTTCGCCGCCTACCGAGATCGCTGCCAGTCCGGTCTCGTATCCATAGGGTCCCTCGACGTACACATCGTGGAAACACATTCGCCGCGCAGGGTGATGGTTGCGAACTTCCCCACGAAAGAACACTGGCGCGACCCATCGAAGCTTCAGTGGGTCGAGGCGGGGCTCGTCGCCCTTCGACAGGTAGTCCTCGAATCCCAAGCCCGATCAATTGCCATCCCGCCTCTTGGTTGCGGCCTGGGAGGACTTGACTGGAGTGACGTGTCTAGCCGCATCGTCGAATCGCTGACGCCGGTCGCCGAGGCCGGCGTCGACGTCCTTCTGTACCCGCCTGCCAGTCGCAACTGAGCCGGACTCGTCTCGCAGATGATTCATCGCAAGAGAGGATTTACGATGCCCCACGTCACGCCGGACGATGCCGCAGCGTCGCGAGTCGTGAATAACCCGCGCCGCCCCATGTACTCACACGTCGACCTGGTTACCGGTGCGCGCAGCTGGGACGACGAGATTGGCATGCGTGCCGCCTACCGCGAGGGCTGGCGGGGCTGGGGACCGTCGAGCGTGACCAGCCCGCTGCTGGTGTCCGGGCACTGTCCGGCAGATCGTGACGGTCGCGGCGCGGACGCCATGGCTGAGATGTTGTGGCGGGCAGAGGGGTTCGAGGTTCTGCCCGTTCCCGCCGACTGGAGGACCTACGGCAAGAGGGCCGGCTTCATCCGCAACCAGCAGATGGTCGACCTCGTAGTGGCCCTGCTCAAGCAAGGCAGCGCCGTGCGTTGCACGGCCTTCCTCGACCTGTGCCGCAGGCCGCGATGCCCGCAATCGCACGACCAACAGCTCATGCCACTGGTGGCAGGGCACTTCTCCCATGGCACCGTTGACTGCCGGACCCGAGCCATCCAGGCCGGCATCGAGACCTTCGACGTGATGCATCCCTCGCTGCGTCCGGTGTGATGCTGGAGCCGGACCGATAGATCTAAGCCAACTGCGGACTCGAACTCAGGGCTCAAGGCGACGATCGCATCGGGTCGTGCCGGGGGTTATCTCTCCCTGGCGATCCCGTGTGCTTCGTCGTAGGCGGCCTGCAACTCTTTGCTGATCCGCCCCTTGCCTTGGGCATTGAAGCCGTTTTCCCGGCCCCAGGCGCGGATCGTCTCGCGCTCCTCGGGAGTCATTGCGGGGACCTCAGGACCGGCGCTCCGACGCGGCTTCGGAGCTGCTTTGCGGCTGGCCGTGTCGATCCCGTGTGCTTGGTCGTAGGCGGCCTGCAACTCTTTGCTGATCCGGCCCATGCCTGGGACATTGAAGCCGTTTTCCCGACCCCAGGCCCGGATCGTCTCGCGCTCCTCGGGAGTCATCTCTGGAACTTGCCGCTGCTTCTTCGGCTCGGCTCGGCGGCCCGCCTGGACGTACTTCTTCAGATCTGCCTCGAACTCGCGCCGCTCCTTGGCGGTGAGGTCGATCTCATACCACTCGTCACCGACCGCGAAGGTGACTGTCGCGGCATTCGGACGCTTACTGAGGTCCGACTCGACGACGCTTCGCTTAGCCATGGTGTCGACCATAAACCACTAGCTGATCTATGAAAAGCCATTGGATGACGATCTCTATAGATTAAGCAAAGATGATGTGATAACAGCATCAAGAAGAGGCTCGCGCTGCTAAAATCGCATTAGATGATCATTCGATCAGCAAGGACATGATGATGACCACAACCCCCACGTTCGTCGACTCCGATCGCCAGTGGCAGGGTGCCGGAACCAGCTCCGACCTGTTCGCGCTCCTGCGCCAGCGCAGGGGCTGGACCGACGAGTACCTCGAGGCCATCGACTGCGAGGAGCACGACGCGCTGAAGGATCTCGAGACGATGGTGGCCGCGCTCGAGGACGTTCGTCGTTCGGGAGGCACGATCACCGTGGCTCCCGATTTCGACATGGACGGCATTGCTTCTGGCGTTCTCGGATTCGCGGGGCTCAAGGAGCTCGGGTTCGAGGTGAACCTCTACATCCCCGACTACCGCCGCGGGCACGACCTGACCATCGAGGACGTCGCCGATATCCATCGGCACTACCCGGAGACGACCGCGCTGCTCACCTGTGACGGGGGAGTGAACTCCCATGCCGGTGTGCGCGCCGCACAGGCGTTGGGGTGGAAAGTCCTGGTGACCGACCATCACCAGGAACTCGCCCCGGGAAGCGCAGCCGACGTGACCGTCGACCCGTGCCGCCTCGATGAGACCTACGCTCTGCGCGGGATCTGCGGCGCGCATGTTCTCTACCAGGTTCTGGAGGCCTATACCGCGGCGCACCAGCCATCAAAGCGGTGGGCCATTCGCCTGCTACGCCTGTTCGCCGGCCTCGGTACCGTGTCCGACGTCATGCCCGTGCTGTACGAGAACAGGCAACTGGTGCGGGACTCGCTCTCGATCGCCCGGCTGCTGAGCGCGGCCGCCCCGAGGACGGTTCCGAACCCTTATGGCGGCTTGGACCCGAACCCCGACGGCATTGATGTCCAGAAAGCCACGCTCCTGCAGCTGCTTGCCGCAGAGCCGGGTGAGCACGATGCGGCGTACCTCGCCGCGTTCGAGGGTTTCGCGGTCCTCTTGAAGGCCTTCGCGCAGGCAGGCAAAGTCCGGAGCGTCGACGACATCGACGAAGGGTTCTACGGCTTCTATGTGGCCCCGGCGATGAACAGCCCCCGGCGGATCGGCACACCGTTGTCCGACTGCTTCGCGGTGTTCACGAGCCCGACCACGAACCAGAAGCTCGCCGCGGCCCAACGGGTGATCGCGAACAACGAGCGCCGCAAGGAACTGGTCGTCGAGCACCTGGCTGAGCTGGCTGACGGCGACCAGCCATTGGCGCCATGGGTCTACTTCTCGGCCGCCCCTGCGGGCATGTACGGGCTGCTGGCCAACCAGATGATGGAGAAGCACGGTCACCCGGTCGTCGTGCTGAACCGGCCGGCGACGCCGTCGGAGCCGGTGAGCGGGTCTGGCAGGGCCCCTGCCTGGTTCGAGATCATCGCCGCCCTCGAGGGTCATGAGGACCTCTGGGCCATCGGTCACCAGCAGGCGTGTGGAGTGAAGCTGAGCACCGCCGCAGCGCTCGACAAGCTCGTGGCAATCCTCGAAAGCGCAACCCGGGTCGCAATGGTCGCCGCCGCAGACTCGATCGGGCCGGCGAGTGACCTCGTGCTCGGTCCAGGCCCCGAGTGCGACGCCCCACTGACCGACGTCGAACCACTGATCGAGCTGGTGCGCCGCATCGAGACACTGCGCCCGTTCGGCCACGGCTTCGTCGAGCCGGTCTTCGAAGTCGCGCTCGACGGATTCAGGGTGGACCGGATCGGCACCGAGAAGCAGCACCTGCGACTCGTCACCGGCACCGGTCTTGCCTGCCTGTGGTGGAACGCGGCCGAGGAGCACCATGACCGGCTTGCTCAGACCGCTACCAGCCACGATCTGGAGGCGTTGCGCTTCCTCGGGAGACTCCAGCTCAACACGTTCATGGGCGAGACCCGTCTACAGGTGGTCATCACGGAGCCGCTGTGATGACCACCGAGACTGACCGAAGACCGCGGACCGAGCCGCCTCTCGCGGCGTCGCGCCGCATCGGCTGGTGCGTGCTCGTGATGCTCGTCGTTCCCGGCGGGTACATCCTGCTTGCCGCGCTCGTCCTGGTGTGGATCGGGAACCCGGTCGTTGCCACGATCGCCGTCGGAGCGATCGTCACGGTCACGGTTGGCTGCGCGCGCTACCTGCGGCCCAGATTCTTCGCCTTCGATCCCGGACCTGGGCCAATGGACGGAACGCAGCGATCCCCGCGGTTCTGGCGCTGGGTGCTGCTCGCAATGCCCGTGACATTTCTGGCTGGTCAGACGATCGCGCTCATGCTCTATGGGCTGGTGGGGTCTCCTGGCTTCGACCGGCATCGCGAAGCCGAGCAGGCGTCGGCTCAGGTGCTGGTGATCACGCTGGCTCTCGTGGTTGCCCCGCTCAGCGAGGAGGCACTCTTGCGGGGGCTCACCTATCCCCTGCTGCGCAAGCAGGTAGGTGTCGTGACGTCGGCAGTGCTCACGTCGCTGCTCTTCGCCTGTATGCACGGCAATCTCATCCAGGCGGTCGCGACGGCACCACTAGGGCTCGTGCTCGCACTGGTTGCCGAGCGCACCCGTGGGCTCTGGCAGGTCGTCGTTCTCCACTCGGTGTACAACCTTGCCACAGCTCTGGTTCCACCGGGCGCCGTTCAGGCGCTGGCGACACCGGTCGGCGTCTCGGTGATGGGCGCGGCCTGGTTTGTGTGCCTCGCCTGCCTGATCGTGCGAGTCCGGCCGCGAGCTAGCGCGGCGAGGCCCGGGTGACCGGGGTGAAACCGGTCACCGGGGAATAGTGGAAAGCCGAGTTCGGCCGGCCTACTGGCCGGTCAGTGCAGCGAAAGGAGCTGATCATCATGGCTGTCATCGAGAGCTGCGTCTACGTGGACGGCGAGCTGATGGCTCCGGCGCTGCTGCCGACGCTCAGGGCGAAATCCCGTCTGGCCTTTGCCAGCGCGAAGTACTTTCCAACCTTCGACATCGGCTACACCCACATCTACCGCATCACTGCCTGGGGTCTGTCCTGCGACAAGGCCGAGCGCCGCGCCAAGCGCAAGGTTGGCCGGTTCTACCGGAAGCTGAACCAGGTCGAAGGCTTCAGCACCATCACGCTCGACAAGCGTGAAGACTATGTGCCCAGTAACCAGAACTACTCGGTCACCTACGACATCGTCTATGTGATCGAGCGGACCGGTTCGCGCACCCAACGACCCGACGCCCCGTACCCGGAGTACCAGCACGATCTTCAGAAGCTGACGTTCACGCCGGAGACAGCCGCTGTACTGACCCGGCGGTGACCGACCGCAGGATCGTGCATCGGGCAGGACATGGGAGAAGGACCGAAGGGATCCCTTCCCACGGGGAATACCCTCCGGTCCTTCTCTTCACGTTTCCATCCGCCAAGAGCGACGGCGACGGCGATGGTCTCCTGCCGTCTGCTCGTCATCGTAGCGGAATTAAAGATCATTCGACAACCATTGATAGATCACGCAGATGTGATCTCAATAGAGCCCGAATAGTCATCCATGACCCTTCCCTTGCGAGTGGCCGACCGCAGTGGCAGTCGTCCACCCCCGTTGCCCGGCAAGATGAGATCTGCTGCCGGCCATCTCCTACCATCCCGAAGTCGGCTACTGCCGGCTCTTCTGCCCCGGATGAGACCTCCTGTCTCGTCCGGGGCACCTTTGTTCAGAGCAGATCGCTGCCAGATGTACCACTTGCTCTGGTACACCTCACGAACCGCGGTCTGACCTGGGGAAACGCATGACCTGGAATTCGACAGCGCGAGTCGCTCGTACCACTGCGAACATTCCCGTGGTACGCCCGTTTGCCCTGGTCAGACACGGATTTCAGCCCGATGTACCAGAGGTACCACCGATCTGGCACCTTCCTCTAGCAGTGGGACGGCCGAGACACCGAGTCCCGCCGTCGCGGTGGCGTCGCAGGGGAGTGGGGGCCCGGCTGAGAACCCCGGACTGGTCGCAGGCGCACCCGCAGGCATGCGCATGTCAGGTCTGAAATCTCTGGTACCTCTGGTACAGGGGTACTAAAACCCCACCTGACCTGGCGTTCTGTCTGTACCACTTCAAATTTGGGAAGTGGTACAGCCCTGGCAGAAGCCCGGCAGAAACACGATCTGACCTGCGGAAACGCCTGTACCACTTGACGTGGTACAGCCTTCGCTGCCCCAGGGCGCCCAGGATCTGCCCGGGCCTGCCGCCTCCCACGTCCGCCGCATCCGACGAGCGGACCCACTGAGACGAACTCGGGCGGCTGACGCCGCCCCCGGGTGCTGCTAGGCGCCCGCTCGATGTCGAGCACCCCTCGCTGCACGGACTACACACTCCGGCCCACGCAGCTCACCCATGGGTGCAGATAGCCATTCAGATAATCATTGAATGGATTGCAGATGATCATTCGAATGGCATAGGGTCGGTGGACACGTTCCATTCAGAGACGAACCGTGTCGGCTTCCCACCCCCTGCCGACGGGTCTCCATCACGATGCGAAGAGGCGACGCATGACCACTCCCGGCACGGGCAACGGCTCGTCCGTCTCGCCCGGCGACACCGGATCCTCGCCGCCGGTGACCAGAACCGCGACCCTGCTGACCGAGTTGCTCGACTTCTTCGACGGCCGCTCGCAAGCCGCGGCACCGCAGAACCTCATCGTTACGCACGTCACGACCACCTACTTGTCGCGCCTTGACCTGGACGCTGCGCCCACCCCTCGGCTACTGGAGCAGGAGTTGCTTGCCGCCAGCAATGCGATCATCAAGGCCGAGAACGTCAAGATCCCCAAGGGTGACGGCCGGTTGCCACTGGCCAAACGCCTCTCCTGCTGGCAGATCGCGCAGATACTCCTGCGCCTGCACCATGTCATCCGGATTGCGCCCAACGCGAAGGACACCGACCGCGAGTACGACCTACTCGCGATGTACAACGCCACCGGAGCCAATCGCGGCACCTACACCGTGAGCGAAGACGACCTCCGCACGACTGCGAGACGCTACGACACACAGCTCACCCTGAACGACTTCAAAGAGGTCCTCGCGATCCTGCGTGAGGACAGCCCTCGGACCCAGCGGTGCGCGCACCGGGATCTCCTTGCCGTCAACAACGGCATCGTCTTGTACAGCGCAGCCGACCGCGACATCGAGATCGGTGGCCGGACGTTCCACTTCGAGGGCAAGAAGGTCCACCGCTTCGACCCAGCCATCGTCTTTCTCTCCAAGAGCCGCGTCGACTACGTCGAGGATGCGCCGCCGCAGGTCATCACCCACCCCGAGGACGGGGACTGGGAGATCGTCGCCTGGCTAGAGGAGATGTTCGACCAGCCTGGCCAGGAAGGACTATCCGATCTGATCTGGGAGATCATCGGCGCGATCGTCCGGCCCCATGTTCGCTGGGGCAAGACCGCGTGGTTCTACAGCGAGCGCGGCAACAACGGCAAGGGCACGCTCTGTGCGCTCATGCGCAACCTGGTCGGTGACGGCACCCACACCTCGATCCCGCTGTCCGACTTCGGCAAGGACTTCGCGCTGGAGCCACTCGTACGGGCCAACGCGATCATCGTCGACGAGAACGACGTAGGAACACTCATCGACAAGGCCGCCAACCTCAAGGCGATCGTGACCGGCGACGTCATCCAGATCAACCGCAAGTACCGGATGCCGATCGCGTTCCAGTTCCTCGGCTTCATGGTGCAGTGCCTCAACGAATTCCCGAAAGCCAAGGACAAGTCCGAGAGCTTCTACCGCCGGCAGCTCTTCGTACCCTTCACGAAGAGCTTCAGCGGCTCAGAACGCAAGTACATCAAGGACGACTACCTACAGCGCACAGAGGTCCTCGAGTACGCGCTGTGGTACGCGATCAATCGTGCCGGGGCCGCAGATCCGGGAAACTACTACCAGCTCTCGGAACCTGTGGCGACGAAGGCCGTACTCGCCGAGTACAAAGAGGTGAACGACCCGGTCAGATCCTTCTGGGAGGAGCTCCGCGAGCTGTTCGTCTGGGACCTGTTGCCGTTCCCGTTCCTCTACGACCTGTTCAAGAGCTGGTTCCTCCGGGCGTCCCCGTCCGGGTCTCTGATCAGCCGGCAACGATTCGTCTCCAGCCTCGTCGCCATCATCGACGGCGACTCCGACTGGCACTGCCCGGACAAGAACCGCAAAATCCGTCCCGGCCAGATGCTGAACAAGCCCGAGCCGATGATCGCCGAGTACGAACTGAAGAGCTGGTACGCCCCTGCCTACAAGGGCACCGACCCGCTGAAGATCGGCAAACCCCTGCTCCAGGCGAGCTACCGCGGACTACTGCGCCATGCCCTGACCGCGACCGGCGCGGCGTCCCTCCCGGCTCCGGGATCGAGCCCCGATGAGCCCTGACACTACCGACCCCGCTCAACGGCATAAGGCCGTGCCCGGACGAAATCCCGGTTCTGCAGACCCCTAGAACGAAATGAGAGACACGATGCCTGCTACCCAAGAGAGGACCCAACCTCGACGGCGACTCCCACCCGTCACAGCGGAGTCATCGCTGTTCACGTTCTATGACATCGAGTCCTTGTCGAATGTGTTCAGCCTCGTCGCCTACACGCCGCGCCCGGGCCCTGCCCGCGATGCACTCGAGGTCTTCTTCCTCGTCGACGACGCCACGCTGGCCGCAGCGGTCCAGACCCACTCGCTGGTCGAGGTGATCCGCACCGGCAACCCCGGGCTGCCACAGGTCGAGGTTTCGCTGTACGACCTCCACACCATCCGAGGTAACCTGCGGCTGGCGCAACTGATGGGGCTTTCCGACGCAGAGCAGGTGTGCGATCCGGAGCAGGACTCGTCATATCCCGGTGACTTGCGTCCCGTCTGTGATACCGACCCCAGCTTTGACCCGGCGGTCCACCCGTTCCTCGCCGGCTACAACTCCATGAACTACGACACGACCATGTTGGCGCTGTACCTGGCCGAGGTGTACTCCGACGTCGTCGACCACCGCGCCCGCCTGGCGCACGCGCAGCAGCAACGCCGCAGTGCGAGCACGCCGCAGCGCGTCGCCGAGACCGAACAACTTCTCGTCGACGTCCTCGCACAGCGTCCGCAGTTCAAGCCGATCACCGCGGCCGCGTTGCGCGCACACAACGACGAACTGTTCGATCCCAAGAACATCGAGTACATGCCCGGTTACCTCGGCTGGGACACACCTCAGGGCAAGATCCGCCGCGCGATGCTCCAGTCCGGGCGTCACCTCGACGTCGCGCGGCTCAACGAGCTGCAGCGCAAGGTCGGGCTGAAGCGCCTGCTCGGCATGCTCGGGCACCAGATCAAAGAATCCGGCAAGCTCGGCCACGACTCGATCATCACGACGCTCGAGGAGCTCTACGAACTGCTGGCCTACAACGTCGCCGACTGTCTGGGCCTCGCCCAGCTGTTCGAGCACCCGCTGTACTCCAGTGCCTTCGACCTCAAGGCCGGCCTGCTGACCCAATACCGCGAGACCGTCTTCAACCGCAACGAGACGGTACGCCGCGACCGGCTGACCATCGATTCGTCCTCGGCGAAGTTCGTCGGCCGCATCCTCGCCCCGTACACGCCCCTGAACGACATCGAGAAGGTCTCGTTTGTCTACCCCGCCGCAGAGATCGCTCGCGAGCGCGGAATCGCCCAGATCAACGTGCTCGACGAGTGCGTGCGCTTCTTCGAGGACCATGTCACCCCCGATCGCGCCGCCAACCCTGCACAGGCGAAGGCGCACACGGACTTCCTGCAGGTCGTCGCGTACTACCGGTCGATCGAGGGGCAGAACTTCAATGACTCCGAGGAGTACAGCGAGCTGTACGGACTCCCGGCCCGGTCGCTGAAGGAGATCCCGAAGTCGCCCAACAACCTGCCCTACTTCCTAGCAGACGGGAACCCGTCGTCGTGCTTCGCGACCTTTTCCACCGGCGGGATCCACGGGGCCGAGGCCGATATCGCCGGGTTCAACCGAGACCTCGCGGAGCACCGCGCCGGCACGATGATGCTCGGCCTCGCCCGCCACTTCTACCCCGACGCGAAAGACTTCGTCGCCGAGGCGAAGCGCCAGCACAACATGCTCGCCCTGCCAGACGGCACGTCGGTCGACAAGCGTCTCGTACTGCTCGGATCGGACCCGGCGAAGGTCAAGTATCGCAAACCCAAGAAGGACGACCCGGTCCAGGCAGAGCAACTGACGCGAGCCCAGACGCAGGTCCCTGACCCCGCAGTACTCCTGGCGGTACAACGCCCGGACCACGAAGCCCTGGACGTAGCGATCACCGACAGCATGAGTCCCGGCGGCGTGTTCGTCATCCAGGGCAAGACAGTGCTGGCAAAGTCCGCGGCCACGTCCGCCGAGTACCGGACGGAGGCGGCGAAGAAGGCACCGGAGCTGTTCGTTGTGAAGGAGGACGCGTCGACCAAACTTCACCCGAAATACGCCCGGACCTCGATCGGCCACGTGACCCACGAGGACTTCACGAGCTACTACCCGAACCTGCTGCGCAACATGAGGGCCTTCTACAACCCCGAGCTGGGAGAAGACCGCTACGCAACGATCTTCTTCGACAAAGAACGACTCGCTCGCGAACTCAAGCAGCCCGGCCTCCGCGCGGCTGAGAAGGAACGCCTGACCACCTTGCGCAACGGGACGAAGCTCATCCTCAACGCTGCTTCCGGCGCAGGCGATGCATCCCACAAGAACCCGATCCGGATGAACAACCGGATCATCTCGATGCGCATCATCGGTCAGCTCTTCAGCTGGCGGATCGGCCAGGCGCAGACGCTCGCCGGTGCCCGGATCATCTCCACGAACACCGACGGTCTCTACTCCGTACTGGACCGGGAGATCAACGACCAGGTGCTCGCCGAGCAGGCAGCACTGATCGGGGTCGACATCGAACCCGAGCCGATGTTCCTCATCAGCAAGGACTCGAACAACCGGCTGGAGCTGACCGCGCCCCGAGCAGGCAGCACGCTCGCTGAAAGCCGGGTCCTCGCTGCTTCCGGCGGCACGCTGGCCTGCCATGTGGGCCCCCGTCCGGACAAGTCACTGGCCCACCCCGCCGTGATCGACTTCGCCCTGGCCCAGTACCTGCAGACGGTCGCCACCAGGGGAGAGTCCGCACTGTCGGAGACCTTCGACACGGACCTCGGGCGCAAGCTCATGGGCGAGGCGATCGACCCCGAGGACCCGCTGCGAACGGCGCTGCTGTTCCAGAATGTCATTGCTGCGTCGCGAGGCTCCATCACCTATCCGTTCGCCGCGACCCCCCTGGATCCGACTGCAGGCGACACGGAGCTACGGATCGTCGACCCGAGGCCCTTGCAGATGGTCAACCGGGCGTTCGTCGTGCGTCACGGCACCGAAGGTGCGGTCAGCCTGCACAGCGCCGGCGCCTGGAAGATCCCGCCAGCCACCCAGGCGAAACGCCGACAGGGTGCTCAGCGCCCGGTACCGGACCAGATCGCCACATCGATCCTCGCCCATCACGGCTGGGCCGCGACCCGCTGGATGAACTCCCAGAACCCCCGTCTGACCCTCGTCCCCGAAGACCGAGACGTCTCCACGCGCAAGATCAATGGCATCGACCCCACCTGGTCCCTGGTCATTTGCAACGACGACCTGACAGCATTGGGACCACCCGCCCTCATGGCAATCATCGAGGCACTCGACCTCGACGTGTACACCCAGATGCTCGCCGAGACGTTCACCAAAAACTGGATGAACACCTAGATGGGCACCGTCATGCGTGACGTCGACGTACCTGCCGAAGGAACGTCTCCCACGAGGCTTCCTCTGTCCGAAGCTCCTGTCACCTCTATACAGAGGCCTCCCCGCCCCGTTCGTCGCCGACCTGCGCGGCGATCAGTCGGGTCCCGAAACCGAGGGGCGGACAAACGAATGAAGTCCGCGACCGCCCGAAGACACCAACACAAGGCTGATCGATGAGCCGCGGCCTCACCCGATCGAACCGCCAGAACGCGACTGCCTTCGGCCGCATCACGAACCAAGACCTCCTGGGCTTCGACCAAGCCGCCAGGGATCTGATACTCAACGCGATCGCGCAGGGCTGCACCGGCAGAGTCTCAGCCAAAGGCCACTGCATCCTGCGCAACAACACCGCGGAGACCGCCTCGGTACCGCGCAACATGACCGCTCCGAACAGGGCGTCCCGCAACGCCAAGGCTCAGATACGCCGGCTGCTGGCTACGCACTGCCTGGACGAAGAGCCCGAACAAGACACGCTCGCCGGACCATCGGAAACACCGAGACCAATATCGATTGCCCAGGCATTCAACGACTACGCGGGCGCGTTCTCTTCGTGGCTCGACGAGCAGGCCGACGGCCTGCCGGGGGACGCCGAGATAGACGTCCGGTTCGACCAGAGCGGCGCACCCACGTTCCGGCTGGTACCGCACCCGGCACCGGTCGCATTCGACGACCGCCGTGCGTGTGAAGGGAAACCGAAAATCCCCATGACGACCAGCCCTAAGACATCAAGCCGCCCGCACGAGAAGGAAGACGATCACCCGAGCCTCGTTCTGCAACGCGTCCGCGAGGCACGCAGCACGACGACCACCATCGCTGAGCTGCAAGCCGAGAACCAGAGCATGCGTGCCGAACTCGAGCGTCAGCGCACCAGAGCCGACGAAGCCGAGGCGCGGATCGCACTGGTCAAGGATGCCCTCGGCGTCTGAGCCAGGAAGCAAATCCAGCACAGCAGCCTCATCACGCCTAACAGGAGTACCAGGTATGCACCGGATCGGAAGGAAACGACAGCGCAACGCTGGGCCTGAGGCCGGCGCGAAGGACAGCCGGCGGAAGCAACCGGCGATTCCGGCAATCGTCGGCATCTGGCTCCTGTCCCTGGCCTGCCTCGCCGGCGCCTGGGCACTCCTGCGCTGACCAGTACCAAGGCTGGTCCTCTATAGACCAACGACGAAAGGAGGCAGCCGGCCAGTCCAGGGCGGCTCGCCCACGATGACCACTCTCGCCACCACCCCGCCCTCGGCACCTGTCCTCATGCCGCATCAGCAACACACCGTCGACTTCATCGTCGACCACCCGTTCGCCGGTATCTGGGTAGACGTCGGCGGCGGTAAGACGCTCTCCGTCCTCAGCGCTCTGCAACGCATTCGACCCATCGGCCACATCCTCGTGATTGCCCCCATCGCGGTTGCCCGCTCCACCTGGATCGACGAGATCGAAGACCGAGGCTTCAACATCCGCACCCGGTCACTGATCGTCGACGAACGCGACCGGAAGCTCTCGCGCGAGCGCCGCGTCCAACGGTTCCAGCAGGTGTTCTCCGACCCGCCGACCATGTACTTCATCAATGCGGATCTGCTCACCCAGCCGTCCCAGCAGACCAGAATGATCACACCGGTAGCGAGCAAGAAGGAAGACCCGGTCATGTCTGCGGAGGCGGCCCAGATCCTGCAGCTGGTACGAACCCGAAGGATGCTCAACTACGACGAACTCGTCACCGAATACCGCGACCTGGCGGCCACAGATCCCGGCCGCCCGACCCCGGCCAAGTCCAAGATTCACACCTGGGTGCAGGAGCTACGCAACGCTTCCCTGGTCACATCGGCGTCGTGCGCTTGCCGCACCTGCTCCGGAGCCGGCTGCCCCGAATGCAGGTTCGGCCTGGTCGACCAGATGCCGATCCAAGACCTCAACGGTCAAAAGACCCTTATCTGGCCGTTCCAGACCATCATCATCGACGAGAGCCACGCATTCAGATCCCACTCCTCAAACCGATTCAACGCACTCAAGGCCGTGCGCCCAGCAGTCACCCGGCTGATCGAGCTCACCGCCACGCCAGCGCCGAACGGCCTCGAGGGCCTGTGGAGCCAGGCCTACCTCCTCGACCAAGGCAGGGCTCTGGGGACCGACATCGACGCGTACCGCCAACGCTGGTTCACCCCGACGGTCATCCCGGACTCCAAAGCGCCCCCGAAATGGAAGCCCAAGCCGGGCGCCGAGCAGGAAATCCAGCAGGCCATTGCACACCTCGTGATGAGCGCCCAGAACACGTCAATCAAGCTGCCGCCACTCATCGTGGAGGACGTCCACGTCCGCCTACCTCCCGACCTGATGACTGCCTACCGGGTGTTCAAGCGCGACCTCATCGTCCAGATCGTCAGCCAAGCGGCGCTGCAGAAGGCGGAGCTCGCCTACGCCGACTGGCTGCGAAACTCCGCCGAGCCCGAAGCCCAAACGATCCGCACACACCTGGCGACACTGACCGGCGACGACCTACGCGACGCCTACACGACGTTCCGCCAAGCAACGATCGGCAAGTTCCTCCACCAACCCGACGAGCACCTTGTCCGCACAGTCGTCGCCGACAACCGGGCCGTGCTGATCAGCAAGCTTATGCAGTTCGCGTCAGGCACCCTCTACACGTCTGACCCTGACGACCCGAGCACCAAAGGCCAGTACGAGATCATCCACGACGAGAAGATCCAGAAAACCTCCCACCTGATCCGCCAGAACGCCGGAGAACCCGCGCTGGTCGCCTATCACTTCAAGTCGGACAAGGAACAGCTGCACACTCGGCTGAACAAGACAGGCATCCCTACCGAGGTATTCGACGGCTCGCGCACGATGATCCACCGCTGGAACGCCAAGGACATCCCGGCGATGCTGATCCACCCGGCTTCGGCCGGCGCCGGCCTGAACCTCCAGCGCGGCGGCTCCACGCTGATCTGGTACACGCTGCCGTTCCTGCTCGACTTCTACCAGCAGACCATCGGCAGGGTGTACCGCCCCGGGCAGACCGAGCCGGTGAAGGTCTACCGGATCATCACCGACGGCACGCAAGACGAGCGTATGCCTGGGGTCTTGTCCACCAAGCGGCAGCTCCAGGATCGGCTCCTGCGGTCCGTCGACGTCGACAAGGCTCTACTCGCCGCACTCGACGACGAGATCCGAAGCGACCTCAACGACCTCTGGTCGACCCTGCGGCTCTGAGGCTCAGCCCGTGTGCCGCAACTGCCTGGGTCGGCTCTGCCCAGCCGGCGGAGCCGACCCGGGCGAACAGCGCAACCGACAGGAGATCACGACGATGCCCAAGACCAGAAAATCAGGCAACCCGGCCAAGGCAGCGGGAGGTCGGCCGCGGTGGACCCGATTCGTCCAGCACGAGAACACCACCACCGGCGAGCAGGTCTGGCAGAACAGCCGCTACATGGTGCTGGTCGCCACTCGCAACGACCGAACCGTTCGATGGGGCGGACTCGAAGGTACACATGATGCCCACCTGTCGTTTCGCCGCCGCGACAGACAGCCCGAACCGATCACCTGGCGAGACATACAGCGGATCAAGTCCGAGTTGTGTGGGTCAGAAGCCGAAGCCCTCGAGTGTTTCCCTGCCGAGTCACGACTGATCGACGGCAGCAACCAACGCCACCTATGGGTCTGGCGGGCAGGCAACCTGAACATTCCACAGTTGGGTTGGTACAGCGGCCGCGCCGTGCTGGACGAAGTACTGTCCGAGACCGACGCTGCCACGGTCGCGCCGCTCGTCACCGTGCACGGAGGCAAGCTGTCCAACGCTCGGCAGAACCCGTTCGAAGACGGCGCCGACGCCAACCTGAACCACCAAGGCGTGATCTGGTCATGACGCACCAGCTGGCCCAGCTTCACCACTTGCAACAGCGGAGGTGCGGCCGTGCGTGACTTCACGTCCAGAAGAAATAGTGACGACGCGGCCTCTGGTCAGTCGCCGCTGTCCAAGCCCGCGGATACAGGCGTCGCTTTCGATGATACGACTTCAGCTGATGACCTATCGGCCACCGGAATTCTCCAGAATTCAATTTCTGGCATGGCTGGCTCGCACGGGATTCGCAGCATTACGTTTGTCGAGCCCCAGGGAATCGTGGATGCGCGTGCTCACATCCGGCACCGTGAAAACAATTTTATGCACGTCCCCGATGGCACGCCAGACGGCTGCCTGTGTGGTTACCGCGCTCAGCATGCCCCTCCGAAAAGGGCGCCCGATTGTCCTGTCTGTCAGCTCCTTGACTGCTAACACGCGCGCGTCCATGAATGCAATATTTCGTCGTGGACATCGACGGTGACGAGCCTGCCGGCGATATAGCCTGAGTGCCAAGACTGGGTGCATCGGACGCGCTCCGTGAACGGCTACCCGGGCCAGAACTCGCTGTTGGCGATCCGTCCGGCGGTCAAGAAGACGTCCAGGCCCGTGGGTCGCCGCTGAGCATGAGAGGCGCCATCTGTCGAGACGATTTCACAATTCTCCACAAACCGTCACAGCCCGTATTCGCGCCAAAACTCACCGCGCATTTGATCAAATGTTGCGGAACCTGCCCGGATCGGCAGATGCGATTGTGTATCCCGCATACCTGGCAATGGCCGTGCGGATGCACGTGCATGTGCGGGTGCTGACGCCTGTGCGCGTGCATTCAAGGCAGTTGACAACCGGGTGTATGCGCGTTGCAGGTTCGTGCAATCGAGACCAATTGGTCTTGATTTGGTCTATTGCCGGAGGCAATGATGGTCGGCCTATTCATGGGTTCGGAGGTTAGTTGCTGAGGACATCCAAGGTTCCGGAGCTGGTTTTCCACATGTCCTCTCTGCCTCGGGGCGGCTGCTGCTTGCAGGTGCTGGGGATCTTGTGGATGACAGTGCCGCGGTCTGTATACAACACGCCCACGTGTGTACCGGCCCGGAGACACTCAGGCGATCGAACAGCTCGACGGGGGTCGGGAAGCGATGCTCAAGCAGTGCCAATGTAGTTATCCACAGATCCACAATTTTCCTCCGCGCCAGGCAGGAGGAGTGGATAGTCTTCTGTTACTGGTTCAGCGGCCAGTGGGGGGAGCAGGGAGGGGGGCCGAGACGGCTACTAGACGGGAGGTGGTTGCCGTGCGAAACGGCAGTTGTCAGCGGGTGGTCCGGACCAGACAGGCTGATGACGGGTTCAGCGAACGGATCCACGAAACCGGTCATCGAAGAGTTTGCATCGGGTTTCACCGCACTCCGCGACCGTGCGCGTGAAGGGGGCACGCCGATGAGCAATCTGCAGCCCGAGGCGCCCAGCCCGGGCGAATTTCAGGGTTACAACAGGGCCCGCTGCCTTATGTGGTGCCATGAGGCCCGGGCCCGGGTGTTCGAACGTCTCAACAAGGAGACGGCCTTCATCAAAGACACCTCGGTCGAGGCCGTCCACGTCGACAACACCAAGCTGGCCGATCGGGTCTTCCTGACGGCATTTGACGATGAAGGCCGCGTTGTCAGCGGCGACACTCTTTACAACGACGAGCCCGACCAGCGCCTGGAGGTCGCGTCGGAGTTCGACCACGACTTCACCCACATGGAAGTCCCACCCGGGTCGGACCTTGAGAAGGTTGTTGCCCGCGAGGACGGCTGGGTCGTCAACATGGAAGTGGTGCGGGAATACGACGTCGTCGACGATCGCCGGAAGACGCAGCGTGCCGTGGTACTCGCACATCTGCCTGACCTGATGAAACGCGGCGAGGCCCGCGGCTTCCTGCTCGGCCAGGACGAGCCCGACGAAGAGGCTGATTCCGAGTGAGAGAGCCGATGCTGCCGTACACCTGCCGACCCAGAAGACCCGCCCGGATGCGCTGAACCCGGCGGGTCTCTACCTTTGGGCGGCTCGGGCTCCGTGCGGCGTCTACTGCGACGATCAGCGCAGCTGATCCGGAAGGTGCAGAGCAAAGGGTGACCGCAGCAGCACGAGGATGCTGTCCACAACGTCCGGACAAATGCGGACGGTTGCAGCGGACCGACTGACGTCGGTCTCGGGTGCGATGTGGTGCGGCGTCGAAGCCGGCCGAGTGGTCCAGGCCCGCAAGCTTGCGGCGGCATGCCGGAATGCTCCTCCATCACCCGCTGCCATCACGCCGCACAGTCGTCCGACGCGCGGGTGTCGATGCCACTCGCCCCGTGAACGCCGGACGAAGGAACGACGATGGACGAGCGATGTATCGGGCCTGGCTTCTGGGAAATCGACGGGTTCCGTGTCGAGCGCCGAGCCAGGCTCTGGGGCGTGTATCTATCACCCAACACTGAGCCGGTGTTCGAGCATCGCACGCTCAAGTGGTGCCGGCAGTTCGTCGCCGACGGCATGGCGCATGACGCACTGACCGACCGGGACCGGCGATAGCCCTCCCCGAAATGCATGTACCGGCACGAGACCTGAAGGACGTCGACCATCCGCGTCGGACCTACCTCTGCCAAGGTCCCCACTTGCCGTTGGCATTCTCCGCCGCTGGACGCCACGCCGGTTGAGGTTCGCCTGAGCCGGGACGCGGTCCAGCTCTTCGATAGCGCAAGGTCACCCGATCCGGGCCCAGATCGACGCGGCAGCAGCTGAGCTCCGACGTGCTCCCTGCTCGAAGACCCAGACCAGCGAATTCACATAGAAGGAGCGCCATCATGGCCAACTATTCAATCTCTGCCACCCAGCTCAGCGAGGGGGAAATCGTCCTCATCCGCGGCAAGCTCGGATTCTCCCGCCTGACCCGGCTCATCGACGGCGCCCAGCTTGAGGCATCCGACGCGCGGAGGGTCCAGAGCGGCGGGATGGCCGTTGGGAAGCCTCACACTACGGCGCTCATTACCCATGCCGAGCTGATCTGCAAGGACCCTGCCAATCCCACGGTGGAGGAGCGTTACGTCGCCGAGCGACGCTTCGCCTCTGCCAAGCACCCGGATACCGGTGCGAACTACTCGATCGACAGCAAGGGCAGCCTGCCGGGCATCGCAATCCCCGGCGATGACGGCAAGGTGGTCCAGGACGATTCCGGCCGGGAACTGGCCCAGGGCCTCGACGTGACTCTGGTGCTGCGCGTCTACAAGCCGAAGGGGTACGCCAACCGCGGGCTTTCGCTCGATCAGGTGATCGTCAACGAGCCTGTTCGCTACTACGTGGGCAACACCAACGCTGCTGAGCTCGCGGCTCGTGGCATCGTCTTCGCCTCGCCGCCACAGAGTGTGCAGGTGGCCGCGGCTCCCGGCGCCGAGCAGCACGGGGCTGTGGCCACGGCCGTGGACGATGGAACCGGCACCGTGATCGACGAGAACGGCTTCGCTCTGCCTGGCCCATCGGCCCATCAGCCGCAGCAGGCCGCACCGGCCACGGCGGCGGCGCCCAACTCGGTGCCCGCTTCGCAGGCAACCGCGCTGGCTGCACAGCAGGAAGAGACTCTCGAGGCCAAGCTCGCGCGGCTGGAGGCGGAGAACTCGGCGCTCAAGGATGCCGGGTCCGCCATCGGCGCTCCGTTCGCACTGACCGCCCCGGCCAGCCCGTGGAGCGACGACTCCCAGGCCGGCGAGACCGCGGGGATCACCTACCAGGGCTGAATCCTCCGCGACCGGCATGGCCCCTGCACTGGATCTGCCTGCAGGGGCCATGTCCTGCCTGCCCGATTCGTCGGCACTGCCACCGTCCTTGACGAAAGATCTCGATGACCCTTGACGATCCCCGCATCAGGTTCGCCGACTTCTATGCCAACCCGGCTATCCGTGCTCTTGCGGGCGCTGCCCGGTGGACGATCTCCGGCAGCCTCGGCGATGACCCTGACGACCCGACGGCCAAACGTAAAGCGCCCATCGACCTGCGCGCTTTGCTCGACCGCAACTGGCTGCGGGGTGCCTGGACGCTCGACGAGCAGTGTCTCGTGGTGCTCGACGAGCTCACCGACAGGCTCCCGGCGGCGACCAACGCCGCCTTCTACCTGCGTGCGCTCACCGACGGCCTCCTGGTCATCGACATCGAGCCCGATTGCCCGCCGGAGGTCGCCGCCCAGCTGCTGGCGCTGCCTGCCGTCCTGTACTGCGAGCAGTCGATGTCCGGGCTGGGTTTCCACCTGGTGACTGCGCTGCCGGACAACTTCCATGCGTTTCCTGTCGCCGCCGGCAAACGGGTGCTCCGCGAGGAGCACGGCTGGTACGAGATCTTGCTCGACCATTGGGTGACGTTCACCCGCAGTCCGCCTGCACCCGACGTCCTGGCCCGTGCCACGGCGGGGCCGGCAGGGCAGTTCTCCACGGTCGAAGACCTGTACGCCTTCCTGGCCCAGAATGCGCGAGTCCCTTCGGCGTCCGCCGCCGACGTCGACACCGGCGTCGAGGCCCCGGACATTCCGGGTGGAGCACAGATCGTCAGACAGATGGTTGCCGGCGCACGCCGCAGGTTCAAGACTCTCGACGACTTCGACGGCGACCACTCGCGTCACGAATTTTCAGTTCTCGGCACGCTCCACCACCAGCTGCTCAATCACCTGGTCGAGCACATGTCCGTCGGCCGGAGCTTCTCCAGCAGCGACCGGGCCTGGCTGCTGTTCCAGGCAGCTCAGCAAGTGATTCCACCGCGCGCGAAGCACAACGAGCGCCGCAACGGGCGCCCGTTCCTGCTCGACCGCGCCGCGGCGATGGTCGCGCAGCCGACGTCCGACTCCTGACCTCCCTGTCAGCCCACCACAGAAAGCATCCTCACTATGCGCTTCAACGACACGCTGTCCGAGGTCATCCAACTGGACCTCGAGATGAACATTGTTCCCGCCCTGATGGGCGAGCCCGGCATCGGCAAGTCCTCCTGGGTCGAGGCGCTGGCCTACTCGATGAACACAAGGGCCTTCGTGCTGCCGTGCAACCAGCTCGCTGACAAGGCAGACCTCACGGGTGCGCGTCTCGTGCCGACCAACGGTGGGTCCTACAAGCAGGTCTTCTACCCCCACCACGTCATCCAGGACTGCATCGACTATGCCGAGGCGAACCCGCGCGAGTGGCCGATCCTGTTCCTCGACGAGATCAACCGAACCACCGCCGACGTTACGTCCGGCGCGCTGACCTTGGTCACGCTGCGCTGCATGGGGCACGTCGAACTGCCGAAGAACGTCCGCATCATCGTGGCCGGCAACGACAAGGGCAACGTCACCACGCTCGACGAGGCCAGCCTGTCCCGCTTCTCGATCTACCGGGTCGAACCCGAGGCCGCGACGCTCATGAACATCCTCGGTGACGATCTCAACCCGTGGGTGAGGAAGGTCCTGACGCAGTATCCGGCACTCGTCTTCCAGAAAGCTGTGTCGGGCATCGCCGCAACTGACGGACCCGACGATGACGACGATGCCACCACTTCGTCATTCGCCGAGCTGTTCGACTCCGGCGAGGAGATGAACCAGCTGACCACGCCGCGAACGATCGACAGCCTGTCGCGCTGGCTGAACAAGGCCAGCCGTGACCAGTTGTCGCGCTACCTGGCCACGCCGACAACGATCGGAGACCGTGAGACCTACGTCCTGAACGAGGTGATCGAATCGCACGTGGGCAACACGGCGTTCGCTCTGCAGGTCGTCGCGGTCATCGCCGAAGACCTTGCTAGCGGGGCCGGCCAGGCGGTGTCCAACCAGGTCGTTGTCCCGAAGCCGAACTGCTACGCAGAGCTCAAAGCCGCACAGTCCGTGACGGACCTGTCGGCGCTGATCGCGGACCTGACCGACTCTGACAAGTCCGGTTCGCTGCTCTACGCGCTCAGGGATCACGAGGACAACACCCGGCTGATCGAACAGCTCGCCCAGGCGACGAACCAGATCGAGACGGCTCATATGCGGACCCTGTTCGAGATGCTCTCTGCTGCCCAGGCAGATACCCAGAACGTCGAGGCCTTCCTCAACAGTGGGACACCGGTGGCCGAAAGGGTCAAGCCGATGATCTCGGCGTTCCTGTGATCGAGGCCTGCTCACCGGATACCCCGAAAGGAGGGGCCAGTCATCATGACAATCACCGTTTCCAACCAGAAGCCGGCCGTGCTCGACCCAGTCCACACGATCTCGTGCAAGGGTGACTACGATCCCCTGCCCGTCCTCGGATCTGTGGTCGTGGACCCGCTGCGAACGCCACTCAACCCCGGCGCCCCGGCGAGCTTCACGGATGCGCACGGCAACGACATGGGGCCGGATATCGAGCAACTGCTCATGTCCTGCCTTGCCGAGACCGTGCAACCGGCGGCTGAGCAGACCATGAAGGAGATCCTTGGTCAGACCCTGGTCAGCTACGACCAGGGGACGACCCTGCCGGTGGGCGAACTGTTCGCTGCCCAGGCAGGGCGGGCACACAAGCTACCTGCTCCCAGCCGGACGGTCATCTACACCGCGCACCAAGACGTGATTCCCGCCGCCAAGGCACTCTTGTCAGGATCCGGCGACAGCAACGAGTTCTTTGCGGCCCTCGCCTACGCCTATCACCCGGACACGCTCGGATTCTGGTTCCAGTCCGCAGCCGCATTCGACGACTTCAAGGCCTGGCTCACCGTTCAGACCCAGGCCATGAGCGCGGCGCTGCCAGCTCAGACGGTCCGGCTGCTCGGCGACTTTGCCGCGCTGCCGCTCAAAGGCCTGACCGAGTCGCTTCAGCTGCGCGTCGACGATGCCGACGGCAACGACGAATTCTCGTTCGCGCGGGTAATCGTGCACATGCTGATGCTCTACGTCGAACAGCAGCGTGCGGGTGCAACGCTCCAGCAGGGGGTGGCGACAGGCTGCACTGCCGGTGTCTTGCCCTTCACCATCGGAGAGCTGTTTTGCCCGCGGTCGCTCGTGCTGGTGAACGTTGAAGCGCATGCCCGGGCGCGTGCCAACAAGATCACCGCCGAGTGGATGATCATCAACCAGGCCCTAGCTGCGCCGGTGAAGGTCGTCTCAAATCAAGCGTTGTCGAAGCTCACGACCCTGCAGCGCGCGACAGCCCGGGCCAAGGTTCTGGCCGGCGCACAGCAGACCGGCTGGCCGACAGGCCGGGCCGCCCGGGTGATGTTCCGTAAACAGCCGCCCTCGAAGGTCGACCTGTTCGCAGCGCTCACCCGGGTGCTGAAACGGATGGGCAAGGTCAATCGGTCACAGAACATCTTCCGCAGGTCGAAGACCACATTTCTGAAGGCGAACCGCCGTGATCCCGACGACTTCAACAAGGCCGGCCGGATCACCAGCGTGCGCTATATGCCCGACCTCCACCTCTATGTCGACACCTCCGGGTCGATCAGTGAGGCGAACTATCAGGAGGCGGTGCTGATGCTCATCAGGATCGCGAAGAAGCTCAACGTCAATCTGTACTTCAACTCGTTCAGCAGCGTGCTCTCGGAGGAGACGTTGCTGAAGGTGGAGAACAAGTCCGTCACCCACATCTGGCGGGAGTTCCGCAGGGTCCCGAAAGTCAGCGGTGGAACCGACTACCTCCAGATCTGGCGCTACATCAACGCCAGCGCGGTCCGCAAGCGCCGGCTGAGTCTGGTCATCACCGACTTCGAGTGGACTCCACCCTCGACCCGTGAGGACCACCCAGCCAACCTCTACTACGCGCCGTGCGGAGCCATGGACTGGGACTCCATGGTCAGCAACGCGAAGCAGTTCACGAGGGCCATGCAGCACATCGACGCGGCCACCGCGCAACGACTGCTGGGAATGATCGCCTGAGCCTTCGCTCCCCAACGACGGTGCTGCCCACTCGGGCGGCACCGTCGTCCCGTCTCGCCACATTTCACCCGCGAAGGAGCACGATCAATGGGCCTCCAGAACTTCACAGGCCGTCCCGACGATGACACGGGTTCGCCGAGTGGACCCGGTGGCCCGTCCGGCTTCGCTGTCGGTCTGCCTATCGGAGACGACGAGGACACCAACGGCAATGTCGTTGAAGAGATGCTCATCGACTACAACGAGAAGTACCGAAACGCCGAGCCCACGCTGTTCCGCGACAGGCTGATCGAGCAGATGCTCTCGATACTCATCGGAAGGACCAAGCCCAACGCGCTGCTGGTCGGTCCCGCCGGTGTCGGCAAGACCAAAATCGTCGAAGACATTGCCCGGCGCATTGCCCTCGGCGACACCCTCATCCCGGATCGGCTCAGGAACCACACGGTGTACGAGCTGCCACTCTCGAATCTCGTCGCCGGATCCTCGCTGGTAGGTGCGCTCGAGGAGAAGGTGAAGGCGGTCGTCACCTATGCCTCGGATCCCGCGAACAAGGTCATCTTGTTCATGGACGAGATCCATCAGCTCACCACCAGATCCGACGGTGGCACCTACGGGAAAGTCGCGCAGATCCTCAAGCCCGCCCTGGCACGCGGCGACATGATCGTCATCGGTGCCACGACCATGCAGGAGGCACGCTCTCTCGACGACGACCCCGCGTTCAAACGCCGCTTCTCCCGGCTCATCGTCGACGAAATCACGCCCGAGCAGACAGGAACCGTGCTGGAGAAGATCCGGCCCGGCCTGCTGGCTCACTACGGGTACCAGATCAGCGTCACCGACGACGTTCTGGCCACCGTGGTCCGGATAGCCGACGCGAACTCGCACCTAGGATCCCACCGACCCGACAACGCGATCACGCTCCTGGACCGGGCGATGGCCAACCGAGTCCTCGAGCAGAAACGGCTCATTGCTGTGGCGAGTGCGGCCGGTGATACCGCAGCCGTGCAGGCACTCCAAGCGATCCCGTGCGTGCCGCTCACCGAGACCCGGGTTGTCGACGTTGCTCGTCGGCTTGTCACCGGCAACGCGATGAAGAACGTCTTCGACGTCGCGTTGCTGAGCGCCGCTCTGACCGAGCGGCTGCAGGGCCAGGACTGCGTGCTCGCCACCCTGGTCGACCAGATCGCGCGTGAGCAGCTGGAGGTGTTCCCGCGCACAGCACCAGTGGCCTGGCTGTTCGCTGGCGCTTCCGGGGTCGGCAAGACCGAGACTGCCAAGGTGATCTCCGAGCACCTGGCCGGCCAGGAGCCGATCGTGCTGAACATGACCGAGTATCACCACGAGTCGTCCATCTCCCGGATCATCGGCGCGCCTCCCGGCTACATCGGGTCGGACTCGAACGCCGAACTGCCGTTCGATTCGCTCGAATCCAATCCGCACAGGGTCATCCTGCTCGACGAGTTCGAGAAGGCCGACCGAGCAGTGCAACGCCTGTTCCTTCAGGCCCTCGATGCGGGCTTCATCACCACGGCACGAGGCAAGCGGATCGACTTCTCCAAGGCGTTCGTCATCGCGACAACCAACGCAGCCCGCGACGTCCTTGACGGCCAGCAGGTCGGCTTCGGCGGTAGCCCGAAGGCCGTTTCGAACCGCAGCCTCAAGGCGGCCCTCGCGCAGTTCTTCGACGCCGAGCTGCTCGGCCGCTTCTCGACGATCGTCGGCTTCAACCCCATCGACGAGCAGACCTACCGCGACGTCTTGACCGCGCACTACGCGCATCAGCGGGGACAAGCCGTCGACGCTAAGCCTCGGCTCAATCAAGTCCTCCCTGCAGCGCTCCCGGACGCTGAGCTGTCTGCCATGTCCGAGCGAACCTTCGTACCCAGCCATGGGGCTCGTCCCGCCGCGCGTGCAATCAGGGCCTGGATCGAAGACATCCTGATCGCCGCACAGACGACACCTCCGATCACCGCGGCACAGCAAGTTGCTCCCGCCCCGGTCGCCCCCGAGCTCAGCGACTGAACATCAGCTGAAAGCAACAGTCCGGACGCTCGGGTACGCGCGCGGTCCTGGCGCAATCCACCGCGCGCTGCCTTCGGCGCGCGGTGCCCGGGGCCTCACGGCCCCGACGGGTGGGGACACGAGGCATCTGCCCACCTCTTCGCGAACCCTTCCCGGCTCGGCTCTCCGAGTCGCACCCAGTGGTCACCGCCTGCTCCTTCACAAGCAGGAAGGAACATCGCCGACCCCTCTTCGCGCAGCACGCCGATGCCCTGCGGCATGCCTTCCAGCCCCTTCTCGCCGGATCACAGAAAGCGCGCACAATGCCTCTCCTACTTGACGACATCGATCTCACGATGCCGACCACCGTCAAGGTCGTCGACCCGAAGTTCTTCTCCTCGAAGCTCACCGGCAACGGCAAACACAAGACAGGACTGCTCCGCGGCGACCTGCGCCCGGCCAGCACCTCCCGCAACAGTGCCCATGCCGCAGGCACCATCGACCACATCGAGGTCAAGTCGAGTTCCACCCAGCACGGCATCACGACCGCCAGCATCCCGTTCGCGCCGGTGCTGCGCCGCGCACTCACCGAGGCCGGCGGCTCCTTCACTCTCGCTACTCCGCAGGACCAGGACCGGTGTGCTGTGGAGACCGGTTCGACAGACTGGGACGTCGCCTTCGACATGACGCCGCAGGGGGCCAAGCTCGTCGAAGACGCCAACGGCGGCGGCGCGAACGGCGCTCCGAAGATGAGCCGCGACCTCGTCGTCCAGTACCGGATGGAGCTGTACTTCTTCAGGAAGGGCCACGCCGAGCCCGAGCGTACGCCGATCGCCTCGACGACGTCCGGTCCCGGACATCACACCGCCGCTGCTTTCGTGAGCTGGGACAACAGCCCGATGGACAACGCGGGTGCCTTCGTGACCGAGGTCCTGCGAGCGATTGGCCTGACCCACCGAAACCCTGACCTGCTGGTCGATTGGCTGGCCAACGAGTTCAACATCCACGACCGCATCACCCGTCAGGCCGAAATCTGGGACTCCGAAGTGATCGCCGAAGAGATCCTCGCCTACATCGACGGTCTTCCGGCCTCGCCCACGAAGCAGCACCTCAACGCCCTCGCCGTGCAGCTGCGTTACCTGGAAAACTACAACGTCCCCCTCGAGGCCTACCGCTCGATCCATCAGAAGATCGAGACCACTTTCGACGACGAAACCGCGGCGGCATTGTCCAAGCAGAACCTCAACCTACTGATGAGTCACACGCTGTTCCACCTCGAAGGAATGAAGTCGCAGCTGACCACCGTCGCCGCGCCGGGCCTGGCCCCGGTCATGCCGGCACACCTGTCGGTCCAGCAGCGCGCTGCCCTCACGACCCACGAACCGCTCGTGATGGTCCAGGCCGGCGCAGGAACCGGCAAGAGCACCGTGATCCTCGAACGCATCAAGTACCTGGGGAGCTGCGGTGTTGCCGCCTCCGACGTCACGGTGCTGAGCTTCACCAACGCTGCAGCCGACAACATCACCGCGAAGAACCCCGACGTCGGATCGATGACCATCGCCCGGATGATCAACGACATCTACCAGCTGAATCACCCGATGCACGAGCTGTCCAGTATCGACACGATCATCAACTCGATCGACATCTTCTACCCGACCAGCGACTTCGCTGCCGGATTCCGGCTACGACTGCTCGAGGTCGACCAGAACAAGACAGGCGCGTTCACGGCCCTGAACACCTACATCGAGAACCACTTCGATGAGGTCATCGCCTTGCTCGACATGATCAAGCAAACCTCGCTCGAGCTGGAAATCATCATCTGCTACCAGCGGATCGACACCATGCTCGAGCCGACCAACGTGCAGTGCAAGTACCTGATCATCGACGAGGTGCAGGACAACTCGATCTTTGAGTTCATCTACCTGCTGAAGTACATCACCAAACACGCCCAGTCCCTGTTCATCGTCGGCGACGCCAGCCAGACCCTGTACGAGTTCCGGTCGGCGAACCCGCGCGCCCTCAACACCCTGGAAGGCTCAGGGGTGTTTGCGACCTTCAAGCTGACGACCAACTACCGGTCCAACCAGGAGATCCTGGACTTCGCGAACGTCGTACTCGGCGACCTGGAAACCAACCAGTTCGCCGGCATCCAGCTGCAGGCCAACTCCCTAGCAGTCCCGACGGCGAAATCCTTCCAGGAAAAGGTGACGCTCGATTACCGCGCCGTGCCGAAGCTGACCTCGTTCGTCGCCCAGGATCTGGCCGGCATCGTAGGCCGCACCATTTCGCGCTACGTCGATGCTTGCCTGGCCCGTGGTGAGCAGGTGTGCTTCCTGGCGTACTCGCGTCGCGAGGTGACCGTGATCCAGACTGCGCTGGAACAGGTCTATCCCCAGCGGCATGTCGCGTCGCTCGTCAGCGACAGAGTCTTTGCGACCGACGTCTTCTCCAAGTACATCAAGCTGTACTGGAACGACGTCCTCCAGGTCCAGCCTCCCGCCGCCTCGTTCGTGGTGACTCAAGGCATCAAGGACAACCTGGACAAGCTGACCAAGAACGCCGGCAACCAGAAAGTCGTCTTCGCGGTCATCGGTATGGTGCAGAAGTGGTGGCTTGAGAACGCTGTCATCGTCCGCGGGTGGGAACAGCTTCACCAGCAAGGCGTGCTCACGCGCGACGACTTCTTCGAGCGCCTGCGAGACAGTCTGCTGTCGTTCGAGATCCGTCACAACGCGGTGCGCCAGTCGCTGGTGAACCAGAAGAACCGTGACCGCAAAGCCAAGAACGCCGAGTCCGATGCCGACCTGGTGGTCTCGACGATCCACGGTGCCAAGGGCATGGAGTTCGACAACGTCGTGGTCCTGCACAAGGAAAGCGCTGCGACGACCCAGGCGAGCCGTCGCGAGTTCTACGTCGCGTTCACCCGAGCCAAGAAGACTGAATACATCCTGTCCTACGGCACGGTGAAGAACCCGCCGATCGAGAGCAGCTACGCGCAGATCGTCAGCCTGCTCACCAAGCGCGACGCCCAGACCGCTGCACGTGCAGCCGGCGTCGATCCGGATCTTCTGGACGACGACGGCGCCGATCCCGGGGCGTTCGGCGACTATTCCACGGTCGCCCAAGCCGTCTGACGACAGGCGTCCTTCACACACCGCAGAGGTAGGTACCTCGTTCAGCGAGCACGCCTACCTCTGCGGTGTTCCCACCCAACCAACGAAGCAGCCAAGGGAGTTCGCTGTGACAGCCATCGGAGCCCGCCCTGAGACCGGCGAATTCATCGAGAGCCCCCACGCCACCTACGACCTGATCATCTGCCACGACAACCGGATCATCTTCCGCGGCCACTACGAGACACGCCAGAAACGACTGGACCAGTGCATCGGTGTCCTGACCAGCTCTGACCTCCTGGCCGGAACAATCACTCCAGAGCGCGCCTCCATGATCCACGAACTGCATCACGCTCACGCAAGCGCCAACCCCGACAGGGTCATCAACAACATCGCGGAACTGTGCCGTCGATGGGACATCCAGGTCTACGAATGCACCACCTCAAGACGGAGCTACCAGCACCCGGCCTCACAACACGCTGGGGCACCACAGGTGCTGTACTCGGTCATCACTGTCTACGGTCCCGGCCAAACCATCGCCGAACACTTCCCCTCTCGGGAATCCCGCACGGCCAGCCTCGTTGACCGTGCGGAGCACTTTTTCGCCACTCCTGGGCAAATCCCTGACCTTGTACTCGCCGACGAGCAGCGCTTGGCTGCCCTCGTAGCGACGTTCCTCATGCCGGCAACCATCGCTCTGACCGAGTCGGTACTCGGCAAAGCAGACGGCGTCTACCGTCCGACCGGCATCGCCTCGCCCCTAGGACGAATCCCCAGCCCGAACAACAGAGCTGGCTGATGCCGCTTCGGCGGATTCAGGATGCTCAGCTCGCGGGGTTCGGCGTGACGTAATGCGCGACAGATGAAGGATGACCGGCTCATCTTCGCCGTACCAGACCATTTCGGCCTGATGCTCGCCACAGCTCTCGATGCGCAGGCCGGGGACGCCTCCGAACTCGCCGTCGCTGTAGTCCTTGGCGGCTAGCCGTGTGACGACCTCGGGCATCTCCGGACCGTTGATCCACTCAAATCGTGCGATGTCTGTGGTTGTTTGCCACATGTCCATCCACTGCCTTCTCGTACGATCGCTGAACAGCGATGTCCGCAGTACTGTGCCCACTTGTCCGAGCAGCAGCGCCGCCGGCGTTGCCATGAAGTCCTTGTTGTACTTCTCGTTCGGTGACAGCTCGGTTCCAGTAACGATGTCGGGGTTGCTCTCGTGGATGTGAGCTGCCAGGTCCATTTTGGTGCTCCGGTCTTGAGATCGGCGATGGGTTGCGCTGAGGGTCGTGCCCGCCGGCGGCAGCCAGTGGCGGTCTTTTTCTGACGGGCGAAACTTCCGGATGTGCAGGGTCGCGGATCCAAGGATCACGGCAGTGGGCTCCGATGGATCGCCGATGTGGGCGCCGGGGATGCCAATAGCTGGATCGGTGAGTGCTGACGCGATGTCCTCGGCAGGTATGGGGCCGTTGAACGCGAGGTTCCATCGGCCTTTCGTCTTCCATAAGGTGCGCCGTAGCCGGGGGAAGGACTCCGACTGGTCGCGCTGCAGCGGGTCCCACAGCAGGGAGCCGAGGGCCCAGACAGAGTCGGGATGCTGGCTGGTCAGCCGCACTACGACGCCCGCAATGAGCGTCTGCAGGTCTGGGGTCGACGCAGGCATAGCTGCCGCGATCTTCGCCTCGCCTGGTGTCAATGGCGTACTCGCGTCGGTCGTATTCCACCGTCGCGACCAGCCGTGACCGCTGCTGGCCGTGGTTGGCTTTGTGTAGGCGTTTTTTGCTTTCAGCGTCCCTTGCAGGCGGAGGAATCCGCCAGTGGGCAGATGCAGGAACCGGTACCACCGCCCGTATTCGTCTGCTTCGTAGCAGCGCAGGCCAGGGATCCCTGACACCGAGCCGGCGTAGTCCCTGGGCAAGATCTTCTGGATGAAATGCTGATGGATGTCACTCAGCAGCACCAGTTCGTTATGCCCTGGGGAGATCACGATGTTCTCGCGGAGGATCTCGCAGCTGGCACAGACCGCCAGATCACCCTGCCGCGCAGCGATCTTCTCGTTCTGGTTCAGGAAGAGCATGCCGAGGAAGAACCTGAGCGCGCGCTGCTGAGGAGTGCAGACATCGAGACCAGGTGAACCGTCCCGGGCAAGGTTTCGCGCGGCCAGCCACTTGGGCTCCTGCGTATACGAGACGCGAAGAAGAGCAGTGCGACCGAGGTAGCGAGGCATGGCTATCCCATCTAGCCCGCCCGGACAGGCAATGGGTGTCGTGGCCGTGTGCTGCAAGGTCGTCTTCACTACGAGATGGGCATGGTCCCTGCCCTCAACTCCAACTGCGGGCTGTCCGGGGGCGTCGCAGCCAGATCTCAGCTCTCGGTCCGAGTCTTAGCGGTAGGACCGTAGCACCAGCGGTGCCGGGGTCCGAGCATCTAGGGCTGTCGCTCCGATACGGCGTGTCGCCGGAAGCGGAACTGGGCTCGGACAGCGCTGAGGAGTTCCCACAGACGATCGCCCGCCGGCGCCCAGTCGACACAGGTTGGGCCGATCGCCCCAGTCAGAGGAGCACCCATGGACACCGGCAATACCGAGGTCACGGCCGAACTCTTCCCGGACTACCAGTGGAAGAAGTGCCCCTGCGGACGGGAGCACGGCAACGGGAACCCTGGCGGATCTCGCAACACCAAGCGCAGCTGTTCTTGTGGACGGGTGCACGGAGCTGACGAGACAGTCGCTGTCGATCGCTTCCGTCCCGCCGGCCCGGCGGGTTACAAAGCGAGCCCGGCAATTCGGGCGGATGCGCCCCTCCGGCGTACACGTCACGAGGCGGAATCGGATGCCTGCGATGAGTTGGCGTCGACCGACAAGTCCAGCTCGCGACGAGATCGCCGATGACACGAGGGCATTGGCACCGCCGCGGCGAGAACCAACCCCCAAGCAAGCCCACACCTACTCACACTTCCTGCGAAAGCGAGAGCTTCTCTATGCCTGCGTCCACGATCGTCGCCTCCGGCGGTGCGTACCGCCTGTACGGCGACTCCGTGCAGACCTACAAGCGACTGCCGGTCGCCACCTACACGATCGCCTTTTCGGAGCTGAGCGGCTACACCCTCCACCGCGTCGAGCCGCTGGCATCGGGGGAGGAGGCCATCTATGGGAATCACGTGGAACGAGTCCGCCGGATCGTCAGCGGCTACTCGGCGACGAACCGGTCGCTGGGTGTCATCCTGTCCGGCGACAAAGGTATGGGCAAGAGCCTGATGGTCCGGATGATCGCCGAGCGGATGCGCGTTGAACGGAGCTTGCCCACGGTGCTAGTTCAGCACGCCACGCCAGGTCTCGCTTCGTTCCTGGACGAGCTCGGTGAAACGGTTGTCGTGTTCGACGAATTCGAGAAGGTCTTCCCGAACGAGGGTGAGAACGAGGCGCAGACTCAGTTCCTGAGCTTGTTCGACGGACTCAGTACGACGAAGCGCCTGTATGTCCTCTCGGTCAACGAGCTGCGCCGCGTCAACGACTACATGCTCAACCGCCCCGGCCGCTTTCACTACCACATGCGCTTCGCCTACCCCGACGCCGAGACCGTAGCTCAGTATCTGCGCGACCAGGTGCCTGGGATCGACGAAACGCAGGTGGCGACGGTCGTCGACTTCTCCCGCAAGTACGACGTGAACTTCGACCATCTCCGCGCGATCGCCTTCGAGCTGAACCTCGGCGAGGAGTTCGCCGATGTGATCGGCGACCTGAACATCAAGCGCAACGAGAGCTTCATCCCGCACGTCGAGGCCCACATCACCTGGGACGACGGGGAGACCGATGTCGTCTCCGGCCAGGTCGACCTCTTCGACCGTGAGGGCCTGCAGTCGATCGACGCCTGGGAGCTGGAGACCTCGCTGCAGTTCCGTGTCCGCGACGCCGTGCCGTCGAAGGACGGCTACGTCTTGCCGCGCGGTGCCTTCGAGACCGTCGACATCCGCGACCAGGACGACCGGCCGCGCGATGAGAAGAGACGGACTGCCGTCTCCGTGATTCTGCACCGCACCCGGCAGCACTCCATTGACTTCTGAGCCTCCCGCGGGCGCGCAGTCCAGCAGGTGCCGGTGTCGAACTATTGCAGGTCGAGGACCGTCGCCAACTCTGCCTGTCGTGACGGTCCAAGGCATGAGCCATAGCCGGTCGAGCCTCCGATTTGAACACTGAAAGGCCAGCCATGGTTGATGAAAAGCCCGAGAATCCGTACACCCAGACGTACCTCAACTTCCTCAATTACACTGCCGGACACGAGCTCACCGTCGTCCGTGACGACGGCCTTTACCGGCACCTGCGGATGCGTGACCCGCAGATGGGCGGTATCTGGAGCTGGGATGTCGTCACGTGGCCTGGGCACCTCGCCATGTCCGGCGACCTCGCTTCCGGGTTCGTCTTCGCGCGCATCGAGGACATGCTCGCCTTCTTCGACCGCGCCGGTCACCGCAGCCACTATTCCGACGGTGCACCATCGATCGATTTCGCCTACTGGGCGGAGAAAATCGTCGGACGGGACTGCTATCGCGGCGTTCGAAAGTACTCCCACAACATCTTTCTCAGGTACGTCACGCACACCCTTCAAGAGGACTCAGTCCTCGGGCTCGACGCCCAGATCGAGTACGAGAAGACCGTGGAGATCGCCCGCCGGGTCACCGCGCGCAACGGCGTCCACTACGAGGACTACCTCGAGCACCTGCGCCAGAACTCTCCTCGCGCGCACCTGGACATCGACGGCAATTCGCCTGACGAAGAGCAGTACTTCGGGCTGCCGATCCCCGAGACCTCGCCGGCCGAACGTCGGCAAGCACTGATCGACGACGCTCGCCAGGTCGAGAGCAGCCGCGAGGACGCGCACCAGTGGCTCAACGACCACCACGATTACCTCGGCCAGGACACGTGGGAATGGGACCTTTCCGACTTCGATACCAGCTTCATTGCCGCCTGCTATGCCCTCGACAAGACCACCCAGGCCTGGGCGGAACACCTCGCCGCGAACCCCGAAGCTGTTTGCTCGTCCGCCGCTCACGCCGCAACCAACAGAATTCGGGTCTGACATGCCCAAGTACCGTGTCATCTCCGAACTGGACCCGGGCGACGAGTGTCGCGAGCCCCGCGGTACGCGTCTTCGCCTCGATGAGGCCCGTATCGTGACCGTCGTCCAGGCGGCGAGCCTTGCTGACGCCACCGCTGATGCCGCGAACGCCGAATCGCACAGTGAGCGCCGCATCGTCTCCGTTGAGGAGCTTGGTCCCGTGCTTGCCATCTCCGATGAGGCACTCAGCCGTGCACTGGGAAACGCCGACAGCTCACCGACCGGCGAGCCACTCGTAGACCCTGAGATCTTCGACGACAGCCACCTGCCGCTCCAGCGACGCTCAGAGTTCGTTACTGCCGTCCAGCAGGTTGTTTACGGTCTGCGCGAATCCGGACTCGTGCCGGGCCTGGAGATCTCGGTGCTCGCCAACGAGCCCGATGAGCCGTACGCAATGATCGAAGTCCACGACGACGCCCGCGGCATCTTCCTCTCCCGAGGAACCGAGATCCGCAAGCTGACCGACGACCACTCAGCCACCGGCTGGAACGGAGTCCTTGCGGTCGCACGCGCCCTCATAGCCCTCAGCAACGACCTGCAGTGACCGCCATGCATGCGGACCCTCTGGTCATCTGGGCCGCGATCGCACTGCTCGGCGTCGTGATCCTGGTGGTGCACGCCGGCGGAGGCCGCCGGCGTCGGGACCCGAATCGGTTCTACACCTGGCCCGAGAAGCAACTACTGATCCACCAGGCCGCCGGCCGCTGCGAACACAAGCCGCCGCTGTGGAGACGTTGCCTAGCGCAAGGAACACAGGCCGACCACATAATTCCCTGGAGCCGCGGAGGCCCAACCAGGTTGTGGAACGGGCAGTTGCTCTGCGAGCGGCACAACCGGCGGAAGTCGAACCACGTCCCGAGCGCGCTCTATCGATGGCGGCTGCAACGGCGCCGTACGAGGTACTGAAGACCCTCCTAGAACGCCACGCCTCGCCGCTGGAGGCGAGTTCCGGCGAACGACCTAGACGCCGCGCCAGATGACGAGACCGTCATGTATCTCGCCGTACCCGCTGCCCATGCTTACCAGCCTCCGTCGGCATGGGCCCACCCGTCCGTCCGCGACCGACGGCTGTCTTGAGGAGACAACCACCATGACCCTTGACTACATGATCGGTTCGGCCAGAGATCCGAACGGTGCCAATCGCCAGATCCGCAAGAGAGTCGAGGCCGCTGTCAGGCGGAGCCTGCGGGCCGGAGGCGTGCAGACCTTCACATCTGTGGAAGCAGCCTCGGACCTGGTTGTCAGCTACTTGACGACAGGCAACACCGCGAGCCTGAAGCTCGTGTACGACCTCGCGGGGAGCGAGATCGCGGGCCTGCTCGAGGAGTTGCGCCAAGCCGGCGTCCAGGACCGCCAATGAAGACCTTCGACGAACTGATCAGCCGGTTCGACCAATGGGCAACCGAACGCGACCTCATCGAATCCGACGTACTGCACTCCCGCAGGGCCTGGGAAGAGTCCGACGACGCCGGCATCGCGCTACTGCGAGAAATGGTCGCGGCCCTGCGCACCTATAACACTGAGGGCCCCGCCTCCGGTGGGGTCCGGACTCTTGGCGCCCTCGCCGCTGGCCGGCCACTGCGCGTCGACCCGCGGCTGGCGCCGTCACCTGGCACGAGCCGTGAGTAGCAAACCGGGGACCTGCCCGGATTGCAGCGCGGAAGCCCGACAACCGCACGCCAACGACTGCGACGTCGCACGATGCCTGACCACGGGAGGCCAGCGCCTGTCCTGCCTCATGCTCGGTGCGTCACAGAGTCATGACTGCGGACACGACACCTGGTCCGGTGAGTGACCGGGCATCGCCGAATGCCGCGAGTTCGGCTGGTACGTCTACGGCGACCCGAGCGTGGACGGTTTCTGGGTGCGCTGCGGCTCAGACCACCCTCAGGCGACCGAAGACCTCAACCGTCTAGTCACCGAGGCCGACTGGAACCCGGCCCTGCAGCGCTGGCAGCAGCGGCCGTGATCAGCCGCAAATAGACCTCACGGCTGCTCGGCGTCGTCCAGCGCCGCCCACTGGACGAACTCCACCAGCTCATCGTGCTTGCCCTGCGTTGCGCAGCGGCTCATCGACCGCCTACCCCGACCACCACAGAATGCGACGACGATGGCCTGGATCAGATGCCCCCATTGTGACGAGAAACGGGACACCTCCGGGCGCTACACCTCGCCGACCAACGCGAAGCGCGATCACGACTGGTGGCTTGAGGAGCACGTCTCCGGCAGGTGTGCCCTGAACGATCTGTCCACGCAAGACCCAGCCCCGGAGCGCGGTCACCAGGCAACAACCTGAGGGCACAACTGACCTCTGATCGAAGCGCCATCCCCGGCGCTGGCCTCTTGTCCTTCCTCTACCTGACTCAATCGACTAAGGAGCCCGCTATGGGTGCAAGTATGAGCACGGCGTACGTCGCCTCGCTTCCGGACGCCAAGCTCGACTGGGATGCCGGTTCGGAGGCTCTGGACGAGATCACCGATCCGAGTGTCTTCGAATGGGATTCGTTCGAGCTTGAGACTCAGGCCGAGTTCCTCGACGACGATGGCGGCATCCCCGAAGAGCCGACCTGCGAGATGACCGATCTCGCGACACTCAAGAAGTACGGACGTCGCGTGCTCACCGAGCTCAAGGAAGCGCTGGACACACCCGACGTCACCTTGTTGACGATTGGTGGCTACTGGATCTATCTCACCGGAGGACTCGACGTCGACGCTGGAGTCGACGACGAGTACGGCGCGATCTACGCCTCTCTGGGACTGCCCGACCCTGTGATGAAGGCCGTGGGCTTCGTCCCGAAGCCCGAGTACCCTCCGTCGCGCCGATCCGGTGCCCACGGAGACGCGACCGACACCGACATCGTTGATGCGATCGCGCTCGGCCTTGGCACGAAACCGAAGTGGCAGGCGCGCGCCGAGCTCACATGGATCGCCGACGCGATCGGACAGGTGCGCCCCCACCCGTACGACGCAGATCCCGTCGATTACTACGAGGACTTCACGGGCCGAACGGGCTTCGACCCGCTGAACGACGCCTTCCTCAGTCGATACGTCGGCGAACGTGCGACGGCCGACGATGACCCCGACGAGAAGAAGGCCGGCTGATGTTCAGCACGACTCGTCGCGTCGTGGCAGTCAGCGCATTCGCCGCCTGCAGCGTCGCTGTCCTGGCCGGCTGGCTCACCGGGTTCTTCGCTCGGGTAGTGACCGGCGTCAGCAGGTCCTGGGACTCTTTGCTCGCCTGGCTGCGGGCACCTCTGGACATGAGCCATCTCGTTGCCACGACCACGACAATCCTTGTCCCGCTGGTTCTGGTCCTCGTCATCATCATGGTCCTGTCCGACGATTGACTACCACCACATCTGTGCCTTCCACACGATGAACCTCGAGCACACAGTGCACTCCGGACGCGATTGCGCCCGGGGTGCACTCTTTTTTCGAGCATGGGCCTGCGTCGATCCTGCAGACGCTCCTCCAGACTTGGACGCTGCCTCGGTTGGCTATGCGACGCAGTAAGGCCCCAGGCTGGGCAGCGTTCTGGCAGCCTCAATTGCCGGAATACCCGTGTGGGCGACGTCGACAAGATGGCGGATGGCGCGCTCGCCCGCGGTCCAGTCGATGTAACCATCCGCTGCGACGATCAGGACGTGGTCGGGGCGGATCATCAAGCTGCGGAACGTGTCGACGACGGCCGTGCTGCCGCTCTCGCAGGCGTCAAGGGTTAGAAGCCGGGCGGTGATACCCCCGGCGGCGTGTAGCGCCGTGGCCAAGGCAGGCAGGGTGGTGCCGAAGCCCCAGTTGCGCGCACCGACATACCAGGCTGCATCGCCGTATGGCCACGGCGGCTCTGTTCCCCAGGATGTGTGGCTGTAGCCGTGACCGGTCAGCAACACTGCATCGGCCGTACAGATCGCCTCGGCCAGTTGGCCGAGGCCTCCGGCGACGATCGGCGAAGCCACTGTGCCCGGCGCACGCAGGTGCAGTTGCCTGGCGAATTCCTGGTACGCGGGCAGTCCGGTAAAGGTGACGGGTTGCAGCAGGCTGGGCACGAGACTGACGCTAGCAGCGGCTGCATTGCTGAACGGCTGCGACGGTCTGGGCCGCTGTCCGCGTCCGGGATGCATGTTCAGGCCGGCTCGTCTTCCACGATCGCTTCGTCGGTGGGACTGGGTTGTCCCTCGAGCTGCCGGTTCACGATGGGCGAGGCAGAGAACTTCAGTACCGAGTAGTCGTCTACCGCGGACTGGCCGAAGTGGACCTTGTGGCCCTTGTGCGCCTGGTGGTAGAAGCGGCCGAAGCCAGTCAATACGACGGTCTCACCTTGGGAGACCGCGTTCATGAGCTCGCCGAAGATCTCTTCGTAGACGGAGGTGACCGTCTTGATCGGCCACCCGCTGCGCGCTGCGACGCGCGAGATGAACTCGCGCTTCGCGACGCGCTGATGTTGGTCGGTCATCACCTGGGTCATGTTCAGGCCCTGCTCTCTGCTTCGGCGTAACGCTGGTTCTGTTGGGTTCGGTTGACCGGAAGAGATCTCTTGAATGGTCGGCATCGGCTGGGCATTCGGCTCCAACTCGGCTGATGGGCCGTCAGAACTCGAAGCCTTCGTCCAGCGGGTGACGGAGGTCGCGGTCCTGGATGTCCACGGTCTCGATCTGAGTGATGGTTCGCCGGGTCTCCTTGGACTGGTCGCGTTCCTCCTGGGCGGCGACCTGGTGTGCTGCGCGCAGCCTGGCCTGGTTCTGTTCGCGGCCGACTTCGGACGCCGCCGCTATCGCAGACTTGATGAACTGTGCGGCGGCGGTGGGCGTCTTGTCCTGTTGCTGGTAGTGCCGGGCCTGGTCCCACTTCGCCCGGTCGTCCGGTGTGACGAAGCCGAATCCGAGGGCGGTCTCGCTGGGGCGGGGGAGCCCGTTGCCCTTGTGCTGGTTGCTCATAGCTTCAGTTCTCCATCTCAAAGCTGATTGTCACTGACTGCGGCAGTACGGGATCGGTGTGACCGGACCGGACGTCAGGCCTGGTATTCGTGCTCGGTCCCCGCTGATTGTGAGGTGCCGTTGGTGCGGGGCTCGCTTGCGCTCGATGCGGCAGGGGAGGTGCTCTGCTGCTGCGACTGCCACCTGTCATAGGCCTCGGCTGGATCGTTGCCGACGTGGGCGATGAACTGTTGCCAGTTCTGCCCGTACCGTTGCGCCCACTGTTGAGCGAACTCCGGAAAGGAGGCGTCGACGGCTTCCAGCGCGTCGGCGTAGGCGTTGGAGTAGAGCAACCGTTGGTCCTTCTCGCTCACGCTGTCAGCGGCCATGGCCGCCTGCATGGTGCGTGATTGGAAGAGCCGGTCGGGCAGCGCGCCGGGCATCCCCTGTCCGTCGACCTTTTGCGCGCGGGCGACGCAGCCGAGCATGTAGCCGGCGAGGTCCTGGTTGAACGCTTCCATGTCGCCGCGGGCCGCCGCGTGCGACATGGTCATCGCCATGGTCTCGGACATCCGGTCGCGATGTTCGGCGTGCCCCATCTGGGGGCGAAGGGTGAACGCGCCGAGCACGCCCTGGCGGCTGCCGGCGTCCTCGTACCGGGTTGGATCGACGGGCCATCCGGTGCAGTCCACGAAGTCGCCACGCCAGACCGTCTGCATCTTGTCTGTCCCGGCGATCCGCTCCTCGTGCGGGGGCGACATGTGCCATTGGCCGTGGGCGAACCCGTTGACCATCACCTGCACGCGCGGGTCCTCCCGGATGCGCTGCCCGAGGACGACACGCGAGGCCTCTGTGACTTCTTCTCGGCTGATGCCGTCCTCTTCGGCCTGCCGGTACAGCCTGGCGATCATCGTGGTGTAGCTGGCCATGATCGTCTCGGTGTCCGCACCGGGCTGACGCAGGGCCGCGAACGCGTTCTCGGTCAGTGCCATCTCGGTCATTCCCGCGGAGCGTGGCGTGAACATCTCGCGGTGGCCACGCTCACGAAACTGGAGGTCGGCGTAGCGTTTCTGCCACTTCTTCGACAGGTAGCCGCCGGGATCAACGGAGTCAGTATCGGGTCGCGACCCTCTGCGTTCGGCCTCGTGGCCTGATGCCAGTTGCTGTGCCCAGTTCATCTTCGACTCGGCCTTGGCGTCGATGCGCTGCTGGATCGCCGTCGAGACTGGTTCGAGGCGCTCTTTGACGATGTGGCGGAACGTCGGCGACATCAGGTACATCGCCGCCATCGTGGACATCACGCGCACAACCGACGCCGCGCTGACGCCCTCGTTCAACGGCCGCATGGCGGCCATCACCATTGTCTCGGCATGCACGCGGTGCATTGCGCTGAGCTTCTCGACCCGCTCGTCGTCGTTGAACCCTCGCACGAGAATCTTGGACGCGCGCAGCGATTCCATGTACCTGGTCCCGGCGTCGCGGACATTCTCGCGCAGCAGCTTGAGCTGCTCGCGGTCCGTGAGGTCTGCGGTTGCGTTGGTCTGCTCGCGGTCGGCTTCGCGCCGACGGACCTGTTCCTCCTCGCGGCGGCGCTCCCGGGTACTGAAGAAGTCGCGGGTGCGGTCCCACCGGTCCTGCCAGCCGGAGCCGCCGGTTCCGTTCTGACCGGAGGGCTCGTCTTCCCACCACTCGGCGTCGATTGGCTCCTGCTGCTGGTCTCCAGTTCGCCAGTGCCGCCTCTTCGCCGGGTCGAATACCAGTTTCCCGGAGATCGGGAGCGCCTTGCGGCCCCGGCTGTTTCGTTGCGCCATGGTGCTCAGCTCTCCATTTCGTAGCCGGCGCCGTCGGTGGGCGCGGCTGGTTCAAGGTCGATCAGCGGCGCGTACGCTGCGGCCGGCCCGCGGCTTCGCGGCGCTGCCGCGGTCACTGCGACGGCATGTGTCGAGCGGCGGTTGTCGCCTCGTGCCTGTGCGGTGCTGTGCTCGTCGGTGACGACGTCGCGTTTAACGAGGGCGTCCGCGATGGTTGGTGGGGTGAGTTCACCGTGCGACCCCGGATCCGGCAGCAGGCCGTTGGCGAGCCGGCGGGCTTGTCGCGTGGCCGCTGAGCAGAACTGTTCGTTCATCTCGCCGTCGAAGAGGTTCTCGTGCTTGCCAGCGGCGATGATCAGGTCCTCGAGGGTGCCGCCGTACGCCATCCGATCCATCAACGAGCCTTGCAGCGATGGATCGTCTTCGAGGTTGCGTACGAGCCCGGTCTTCGGATCGGTGAGCGCCTGGGCCACCCGATCGACGTATTCAGGGTTGACGGTGACGGCGAAGCCGTCCTTGGCCCGGTAGAAGTCAACGAACTGCTCCACCCACTGCTCAGGTGTCGCCTGGAGCGGGACACCGTCCTCGAATTGCGCCCGCCACTTGCCTGGCCCGAGGTGTTCCAGAACACGCCCACGCCACAGATCGCGCCCCGGGCCCTGCAGCATCTCGTACTTGTGCCGGGCCTCGGCGGCGTCATGTTTGGCCTGCAGGACGGACTGCGTCACCGGGTAGGTGACCTCGAGGACGGCTTTCATGTCCTCATTGCGCAGCGCGCGGACGGCGCGCTGGCTGTACGAGCCACCGAGACCGGTGCCATGGGCCTTGATCGCGGTGGCGAACATCGAGGCCTCCTGGTCGGTCCGATTGATGCCCGAGCGGCCTCTGTGGCCCCCGAGGTATCGGGCGTAGTCGGTCAGTTTCTGGAGGTTGCCTTTGGCGCCGGTGGTGACGCAGACGTCGCGCACGCTGTTCAGGTGTGACTGCAGGTCGGCGAACGACAGCGCCGTGCCGAACTCACCCCGCTGGGCGCTGCGGTAGAAGCCGCTCAGCCGGACGGTCACGTCGTCCTGACGCGCGCGGGTCGTCTCCGGAGCTTCATCGGCTGCGCCCCAGCGAATGAGGTTCGCCGCGCCACTCAGGCTGTCCAGCTGTTGGCGCAGCTCGGGGTCCTTCGAGAGCGCCACCTGGGTGTCGAGGGAGACCTGCATGGCGAACGGGTGTGTGCCCTGCTCGCTCACGACACCGGTGTCCAGGAGGTTCGCCGGCACCGACAGCTTCGCCATGGCCTCGGCCTTCGCGGCCCGGCTGTGCAGTTTCACCACGGCGACGGCGTCGCCGTCGAAATCGCCGTCGAAGCACTGGTCCATCACCGGGTTGATGGCCACGCCGGTGAGTCGCTGGTCGACCGCGACGCGCAGATAGCGCACGCCCGCGTCGCGCAGCACCGGATCGCGCCAGACGAGCGCGTGGTCACCCTCGATCAGGCCGAGATGATCGGCCATGACCGGGCTGACAGCGATTTGGTCGATGTCGAGGCGGGGGTCTGCGGTCCATACGGCGGTCGCGGAGTCGGCGAGCCGGCTCGACATGAGGCCGGTCTTGAAGATGTTGTGTTTCCCGCTGAAGACTCGCTGCTCGAGGTCGGTGGTGATGGCCTCGAAGTTGCGCTGGGCACGGGCGGCGGCCTGGCGCATGGCGTCGACGAGTTCTTCGCGCTGGCCCTGGCCGAGGGACCCGGCGGTGAGTTTGTCTGGCAGCGCCCGGTAGCGGCAGGCCTGCTCGTGGATGTCGAGGTAGCGGTTGGTGTAGTCGTGGGTGACCACGCTGCCGTCGTCGAACTCCTGTCCCGAGCGCAGGTGCGAGGACAGCACCGGTACTTTCCAGGAGGTCCCGGAAGCCGCCTCGGTCTGTTCGCCGGTCAGGTAGCGTAGCGGGAACGGGATCTCGAGGTCGCCGCCCTTGTCGCCGATGAGCGCACCGAAAGATCGGCGCATCGCCACGACATGAAGCCCGCCGTTCGAGGTTCGCACCAGCTCAGGCATCGCGAACAGGCGACGCTCGGGCTGTTCATCGACCATTTCGTGGCCCGTCCCGCGGTCATTGTTGCCGCGACCGATCACGTGCAGCGTGCCCTCTGCTGCCATGGCGAGCCCCACGCTGAGCATGTACTCGCGCAGGTTTGCCTCGGCACCGGCGTTGTGGCCGTAGAACTCCTGCATGATCGCGGGGCAGTCTTGAGCACCGAGCGCCCAGGCCAGCTGAGAAGAGGCCTTGCGGCCCTTGCCGGCCAGCACCGATTCGTCGTCGTAGATCTTCGTCTTCTCGTCGACGGCCATGTGGGTGACGATGAACCGCATGCTGCCCAGGCTCCCTGCCCGCACACCACCGCCTGGCACCGTCAAGTCTTTGGCCCCGGCGGCCATGAGCTCGCGGGCCGAGCCCGCATTACGCCGTGAGATCAGTGAGAACGGGCTCATCACCACGTGGAGGTCCGGGTTGGCGCGGAACCAGGCGACCTCTTGCTCGACGTGCTGCCTGCTGGCGTCTTCTGAGCGCATGCTGCGGTCGACGACCAGCGATACCACGCCCTTGTTGCCGTGAAGATCTGACAGTTTGTCGCCGACGACCAGGTCGCGCAGCTCATTACCCGCGCCGCGGATCTGGTTGGCCTGCGCGAACTCGCGGCTGATCACGATCGGGTCGTCTGCCGTCCAGCCGCCGAACGTCATCATGGCGGTCCCGGTGGCCGGCGTGATCTTCGATGACTGCATCAGCGTGGACGCGGTCATCTGCTGGCGGTCGAACGGGTCGTACTGGAGTGTTTCGAGCTCGGGGCGGTTCATCAGCGGGGCGCGCCCGCCGGATGACGTTGCCGGGTCGCCGGGGATGATCTGCCCCTCGGGACTCACCGTCGCGTCTTCGGTGAGGTAGCGCACGATGCCCTGGTTGGTCGCACCTCCGGTCATGACCGGGTCGAAGTAGCCGCCGGGTGCCGCGACGCCGTTCTGGTCGGTGCCGGTGAGCACCGCCATGTTCCGGCCGCCGGTGAGCTTCCATGGGTCGAAGTGGTTGTCGTCGGCGGGGTCGGACTCGCCCTTGCCCGCCTGGTGCTCCGCGTAGACCGTTGAGCCGGTCTTGATCTCGTTCGAGTAGCGGATCCGTTTGGCTTCGGTGGCCAGGATCGCTGCAGTCCAGGGGTCGAGCTGGCCGGAATCCTCGTCGCGGGCACGATCGATGAAGTCGGTTGCGTGCTTGGTGCCGTACAGCTGTGTGTAGACGCGGTTGAGCGACGAGCCCTCGCCAACCTCGCTGCGGCCGGATAGCAGGTCGTTGGCGAGCTGGTACTCGATCCGGTCGATCATCGTCTGCTCGTAGCCGCGCAGCAGTGTCCGCTCCTCGACGCTTTTGGTCTCGCCCGGCACCTGGGGGGCGATGCGGGCCTCGTATCCGGGCACGATGAGGCCGTTGTCGCCGCTGATGAAGCTGGTGATGATCTCGCCGTGCTCGCCGACGTCGAAGACCTGCCCGATCTGGCCGGTGACGGCTGTGGTCGAGCCGTCACGCCTCATCTTCTCTGCGGTCCAGCGGATGACTCCTTGCTGGTCGATGAGAACCTCGCCCGGCTCTGCCGCGTTGCGCACGAGGCTCGAACGGACGGTGTCACCGACGCGCCGCATGAACAGCGAACTGTGCGCGTCCGCAGGGACGGCTGTCGTTTCGTCGAACCGTACGAGCCGATCCTTGAACCGGTCGGTCTGGAATCCGGAGCCCCGCATCTCGCCTGGGCCGGCTTCGATCCGGCGCAACGCCTGGGCGAGCTCGTCGAGGTTCGACCACTGGCCTTTCGGGCTGGTCATGTACTTGGCGACGCGTACCGGGTCGAAGCGTTGCTCAACGAATTCGCCGTCGACCAGGAGCGTCTCGGGTTCCCAGCTGCCGATGAGTTCGTCGGCGAGCTCGTCGGCGTGTGCCCGGACCTTCTCCGCGGCGGTGCCGCCGTAGACGAGGTTGCCGAAGTCCGGTTCGATACCGGGCCCGGAGGACTGGAATTCGCCGATCATGCCGAGGCGCTCCTCGTACATCTGCTCCGTTGCGCCAGGGCGCAAGAGCTCGTCGCGATGCCCGGTGAGAACGTCCCAGTAGGAACGCTGAACGGTCGCGATCTCGGGGTCGCTGGAGTATTGCGGAGGCTCGAACTCGACTAGGTTCAGGCCGGCGGATCGCTGCTCGTCAAAAGCGGCGATGAGACTGTCGGCATCCAGTGATGCCCGCAGGTTCTTCCGGGCGCTGTCCACGGCGTTCGAGAGGTACTGTTCGGCGGCCTCGGCATTGACGAAGAACTCGGGCAGGCTGCGGTCGTTTGCCTCACGGCGAAGCATCACTTTCGAGCCCTCGCGATGGCGCTGGCCAGCCGACCGGTAGTCCTTGACCACGAACATCGAGTCCTTGCCGACGTGGTAGCTGTCCTCGATCTCGACCGGTTCGGCGGCGCCCTGGCGGCCTCTGCGGGCGGTCTCGATGTGCGTCGAGCCGTTCTGGCCGGCGAGCAGGTCGGGACGGTCCTGACGTACCACTGCCCGGCCCTGCGCGAAGCGGAGCAGTTCGACGGCCTCGGCCGGAGTGGGGGAGTACAGCGCTGTCTTGCCCCGCTCGATCTTGTGGTTCGTCGAGTAGCGCACGACCATCCCGTTGTCGTAGATGCGGGCGCCGGCATAGTCCTCACGGGGCCGGGGCTCGGTGAGGCGGATCTCCATCCCGGTCCCGGCGACACGGGCCTTGATCTGACCTGGATTCTGGTCCCGGCGTACCTCGTAGCCGAGTCCCTGGGCCTGTAGTTCCCGCAGCATCGCGACCGACCGCTCCACGGCGGCGGCGGACATGAACCGGTTGCGGTCCACTCTGCCGGTGCGCGGATCGCGGCCGCCGTCGAGAACCCACTGGCGCACCTGCTGGTAGTCGCGGACACTCATCGAATCGCGTAGCGCAGTCAGCCCGGAGGCGTCCTCGTCGGTCATCGCGAGACCTGCCTCGGACAGGCGGCCGCCGGAATCAGCGATCCACAACATTGCCTGCCCGTGCTCGGGACTCGCGGCCCGGTTCGTCTCGCCGCCCATGTCCCGTTCGATCGTCTCGTCCGGCAGATAGACCAGGGCAGTGCCCGCGCCCTTGATCGTTGCCCGCTGCGACCACTCCGGGTCGTACGGGCTGATCGGCAGGGCCGGAACCGCGTTTACCGGGCTGGCCAGGCCTGCCTCGCGCAGGAAGCGTGCCTGCAGCTGCTGCAGGAGCGGATCTGTGACCGTGTGCTCGGTGAAGATCGGCCCGGAGCCCGGCACGGACTCCTGGATCGACGCGTCCAGCGCTGCCAACAGGTCCTGCACACCGAGCTGCGGGTCGGCAACAGACCTGCCCAGCGGGGCCAGCCGCTCGTCGGCGCGCAGCCTGATGGCCTTCGCCTGTGAGATCGGGATGACCTGGCTCGCTCTGTGCCGCGCCAGCCGGATCGCGTCGTAGACGACGTACTCGAAGAAGTACCGCCGCAGCCCATGTCCTGTCTTCATCGTTCATCGCCTCCGCAGGAGTGATCGGCACATAACCATTCTATAGAGAGTAGATCATTATTCATGATAATCATTCAATGGTCATCGAAAAGCTGAGTCGGCCGCGCCACACCTCCAGGCAGGGCAGCGGCCGACCGGGGACGGCGGAGGCTGGGTCCGGTTCAGCTGTCCAGCATCTCGACTGCCATGGCGCGATCGAACGCGCCGCCAGCCAGGTGTTCCCAGGTCGGCAGGGAAGCCAGGAATCGGTAGAAGTCGGCTGAGATCTCTACCGTTGCCAGCGACTGCAGGTCTTCTGCGCACAACTCGCTGTCGAAGAAGACCCGCGAGTCTCCGCTGCTGGCCGCACTGTTGAGCTTGCTTGCAGCCTCGGCGAACGTCGACGAGCGCAGTGGCGTGATGTAGGTCCGCGACCCGTCGGCGCTGCGTAGTTCTCCGTCACCGCCGACGGAGAAGTGGTCCCGGTCTTGCTGGAGCTCGACGAGCGCTGACTTGTACGCCTCGGTGAGCTGCCGGTCCAGGCTCTTGACCCGTGCAGTTCCGTCGGGTTTGACCAGCATGTCTTGGCTGATCGTCGCTTCGGCATAGATGAGCCGGCGGCGCGCGGCGGCGGCTGTCTCGCGCTGGGCGACCTCCGCGGCGAGCTCGACGTTGTCGACAACTTGGTCGTCGTCGTAGATCATCGCGACATCGAGGTCATCGGCGTCGACCTCGCGGACCGCGTGCGGGTCGCGTCCTTGCTCCACGTTGACCTTCATCTGCACGATCTCCATGACCTCGTCGGAGTAGATGTCCGGATCGAGACGCGCGATGTCGACGTCGGCGTAGCCGTAGCTCTCCTGGTAGACGTCCTTCGCGCTGCCGGACTGGATCGCCTGCTTCATCCGCTTGTCGAGCATCTTGCGGAAGTCCGGCTGGTTCATCCGCACGTCGAAGTCCAACGCCGAGCTCAGCGTCGGAATCGTCTGGAGCGTGTAATGGTGCCCGGGGTGGATGATCGCGTCCTCGAACAGCCGCCACGACATCGGCAGGATCGTCTCGTTACGATTCCAGACCGGTGGGTCGCCCGCACGGAAGACGATCGAGTTGCGATCGGAGATGAACGCCATGTCGTTGTACTTGATCAGCGGCTCCTCCTTGGTGTTCATCGTGTAGGAGACGCGGCCCTCGGTCTTGCCACCCACGACCTTGTCCAGGTCCTGGCTGATCTGCTTGGAGTCGATGTAGGACTTGTGCGTGGTCCCGCTCATTTTCTCGAGCGTCTCGATCATCGAATCGTCGGTGGACTTGAGGAACACGATGTTGCTCGTGTTCCCCTGGACGATCTTGTCGACGCTTTCTCCGTAGACGTCACGCAGCTGCTGCAGGGTCTGCAGGATCAAGGTGAACTGCTGTTCCTGACCCAGTCCGATGGACAGCATCGTCTCGAAGCCCGCGATGCCGTTGCCGTCGGACTGCAGGTTGCCCAGCTCGTCGAGCATGAACCGCGTCTTGTACAGCGGTTTCTGGTTGCTCTTGGTCATGTACGACTTGTCGAAGTTCAGATCGACCAGCTGTTTGATCAGGATCAAGATCAGCTTGGCGTACTTCATCAGGTGTGGCGGGGTCACCAGGAACACGGCCTTCGGGGCCTCGGAGTAGCGCACCATCGTCTGTGTGATCGCGCGTGCATGACCCCTGACCTTCTCCGGCGCGCCCGATGCCGTGAGATCGAGCCGGTCTTGCGGATAGGTGGTGTCGGCCGGCTGGTACTCGGTGATCGCGGCGGCGCTCATGCCGTCTGGGGAAACCGGCCGGAGCTCGCGGATCACGCCGTTCTTGACGATCTTCTTGCCTGTCACGGGCTCGGCGATGTAGTGCCGGCCGTTGAGTGAGACCTGATAGTTCTTCTTGAAGTGGAAGTAGAAGGTGCGCACCAGCATCTTCGACTGTGGGTTCACCAGTTCGAGCTTCAGCCAGGCCTCGTCGGTCGGGAATTTCCCCTTGAAGTAGTACCGAGCCCAGCCTTCACGCGAAACGATGTCGGAGTGGTCGAAGTCCTCGCCGAGAGCTTCGGTGAACTTTGGGTCGGCATAGGCCGACCACATGGCCTGCTGGCCGATGAGGTGGTCGCGCTTGAGGTAGTTCATCGAGAAGCGCACGCCCAGCCTGCGTGGGAACGACAGCCCGCCCAGGTCGGTGTTCTGCGAGGGTTTGCCCGAGGTAAGGGTCGAGATCGTGGGGTCGGTGAAGAAGCTCATGGCCGTGATCGCGATGCCGTACACCGACGCCAGCATCTTCTCGGCGCCCGCCATCGCCCGCAGCGCGTTGTTGGCGTTGCCGATGAGTGTGCGCATGGTGTTGGTCGGCAATGCCTCGGTTGCGTTGAAGTAGAGCGTGAGCATGTCCTGCTCGGCCTTGCCCTCCCATAGGAACGCCTGGCGCTCGGCGTCGTCGCGGGCCGCTTCGAGGCCGGCCTCATCGTTCTCGAATCCGCCGGCCTTGACCTTCTTCTCCAGCTCGGCCTCAGGGTTCTTGAGCTTCTTGCTCGTGAGCTGGACGAAGAGCTGGTAGCAGTTGTAGAGGGTGACGTGCCCCCACATGTCGTCGAGGCGCCTTTCCAGCGTCTCGGGATCCATGCGCGTCGCCGCGGCATGGTCGCGCAGCTCGCGTTCCTCTTCGAGATAGAAGTCGATGAGGCCGTAGGCCGCGCGTTTGAAGGCGTTGTTGGCCGCGTTCGGCCAGACCGGGTCCTCGCCGCCGTCGACGGGGAAGAAGACATCGGCGATGTTCTCGACGTACAGAGCGCACTTGGTCGAGTCGCCCTCGCGTGCCGCGTCGGCGGCCATGCCCAGCGGGTTGTAGATGTCGGTCTTCATCGCGTTGATGAGATTGAACTGCACCGGTTCGAAGCCGCGGGTCACGAACGGGACGTAGTTCTTCACGAGCAGTTCGCCCTTGGGATCGTTGATGACCATGTTGGACGGGCGCTTCTCGCGCGACCACATGTCGAGCATCGGCTCGATGTAGGTCTGGCCCTTGCCGGCCCGGGTGATCGCCAGCACCATCGTGTTCACCGGTGCGGTGTCCACGATGTACGCCCCGCCCGGGCGCTGGACCTCGTAGGCAGGAAACGACCAATCGTCGTTGATCAGGTCGGCGACCGTCTTGTAAGGCCCGAGCTTGCCGCGGTCCTTCCCGTCCCCGTTGTACGGGATCACCGTGGTGGAGTACTTCTTCCGCAGACTCTTGTCGGCCGGCAGTCCGGATGTGTCGAAGAGGTCGTCGCCGAACTGTTCGTCGATGATCGGCAGCGAGTCGATGGCCGGTTCACCGTTGTCGTCGTCGATGGCCTCACCGGCGTAGTAGACGAGCTGGCCGTCCTCGTCCACGACGTCCGCGGCGGCGCGACGCGACACCGCGATCATCTTGAGCCCCTTCTTCTGGAGCATCATGTGACTGATCATCGAGGAGACCTGGACACCCGAGTGCGCGCCGGCATCGGGGAACCAGTCGAACTTGCGCTGGATCTCTTCGGGCAGCGCGATGTGCTGGTCGTTCTCGTACTGGTTGATGTCGGAGGTGTCGCGCATCAGATTGGCGGCGTCGACCCGCTTCGAGACCCAGGCGGCCAGCACGACGCCGAGCACAAGCCCCGTCCCCAGCGAGACGAACAGCTTCAGTCCGGATACGTCGGTGAGTTGCGCACTGAGATTCGTCGTCCTGGCAGGTTCGGTTCCCTGCTTCTTCGCGTCGTGCTGCTTGGCTGTGTACCACTGCGGCACAGGAACGTCGGCGAGGTCCGGATAGCATTTCCCGGTGGGCTGCCCGGCCTTGTCGAGCTGCTGGTAGCAGGGTTCGGCGGCACCGCCCTCGGCGGTGCGGGTCGACTTGATGTAGAACTTCTCACGCGGGCGGTCGCCATTCGCGGTGTTCGAGATCGTGCTTCCCAGCCCTAGGACGACCAAGGCGATCACCGAATAGAGGACCCAGGTGATGACGGCGATGATCGCGCCGGCAATGATCGCGCCGGCCATTCCGGGTGCTTTCGATCGCCTGGCCTGCAGCTGACCCCGGTCGAGCTGCTGCCGGTCGTGCACGTCGCGATGTGACAGCGTCTGCCCGGAGCCCCGGGCCGAGATCTTGTCCCAGCCGCTCGCCCTCGCCCGCGACGCCTTCCGCTTCCCTCGCGCCATTGGTGCGCTCCTCGTCCTCACTGTGTTGCCGGAAAAGTCGATGACGGCACTGGCGCGGGGGTGATCCCCTGTACGCCGCTGGCCTCTTTCTGCGATCGGCTGCTGCCCCGCGATGCGCTCAGATCAGGGTCGCGCCGATGACGAACCCGCCCGCCAGCATGAGTAGTGCGAGCACGGCCGCCATCGCGATCAGTGCTGTGTTGGACCGCGACTGCATCAGGTTCGATCGCTCCAGATCGTTGATGTAGGCCTGGCGGTCTGCCTGCAGCTCATTGACCCGTGCGTCGTAGTGCTTACCGAACGATTCGCTCATGTGGTCCATCTGCAGCAGCAGATCGCTCACCCGGTTCGTCTGCGACGTCGTCTTCTCGCTCTCCAGGTTGAGGCGGTGCTGCCATTCCTCGTCCCGGGCACGCAGTTGCTCGATGGTGGAGTGACGCGCGCGCTCGAACTCCTCCTCGGCCCGGCGCAACTGCTCCTCCTGCTCAGCACGCATCCGGGCGATCGCCTCGGCGTGCTCGCTCTCTAGCTCACCGATGCGGTTGACCGTGGCTCGCTCAGCGTCCAGCGCCTGCGCGCGGCTGATGTCGTTCTTGCGGTTCTCGTCGATGACCGACTGGATCTCGTCCGTCAGGCGCACCAGCAGCGCGCGTTCGGCCGCCAGAGCCTCGGCTTGACGTTCGGCCAGCACTTCGAATACCCGGGTCATGCCGATCGCCATCTTGCGTTCGGCATCCTTGCGGCGAAGACCGAGGATCTCCTGGCGGGTGTAGTCGTAATCGTTCTCGACCTTCGCCTCGATCGCCGCCACGGCATCGAGCTGCTCGCGCCGGATCCGTGGACTGTTCCGCTCGCGGTACTGCGCCTCGGCCTGGGCGGCCGCCTGCTGACCGACCCGGGCGATAGCCGCCTCGAAGACCTCGGTGATCTCGGCCTGAGCCTGCCGGCCTTTGTCCTCCCTGGCAGCCAGCGCATCGCGGTACTCGGCCCGCGCCCCGGCGGCCAGCCCCTGGTAGACGCTTCCCTCACGATCGATGGAGACCTCGCGGATCACCTGCTCTGCGTGCAGGCTCATGAGCGTGACGAACTGCGTTTGCAGCGTCGTTTGACCGTCGGCGTGCAACTGCCACAGTTGCGCGTTAGCCTGCCGAACTAGTTGCGCGACCTGATCGCCGAGCCACGAGGTCGCAGCCTGTGGTGCCTCGATCTGAACGGTCAGTGCGCCGACGCCGAACGACGTTGTGAACTCGTCCAGCGTCACCTGCAGGTCAAGGTCCTCGCTGAGGAACCGTCGAGCCAGGCTTCCACGCACCTGGAACTGGTTCGCCACCGGCGCGGCGGGCAACTGCTCTGTGGGCTGATCCAACCCTTCGCCGCCGGACTCCGGATCGTCCGGTCCGATGACCCCGTCCAACTCCTGGGAGCCGTGCTCGTCGAAGGACGGCGAGTCGAGACCCTCGTCGTCGGAGAAGGCGGTCGAGAAGTCCAGATCGTCGTCCGGGTCGGTGCCGAATACCGGTTCCTGGTCGAACAGTGGGTCGCCGTCGTCGAACGACCTCTCGTTCGGCTCGACCGCGACCTCAGCCAGCTCGGCGTCAGCGGCCGCTTCGGTGAAGCCAGCATCCATGTTCGCCTCGCCGCTGTGCCGCGCCCACATCTCGGCGCCGACCGCGTCCTTGAGATCGACCCGGCCCTGGGAGACTCCTTGCGCCTGAGCAAAGGTTGCTGCCGCCGCCAGGTCGACCTGAAGGCCCTGGCCGCCGCGCTGGTAGACCACTGCCCAGGTGTAATCCGCAGTGGTGAGCAGCCCGTATTCGTCCATACGCTCGAGCGTCCCGCCCGTCGGGATGATCCCGAAGATCTGCTGGTCGAGCATGTCGCCGGTCGCTAGCGTGCGGATCGAATCGTTCTCGATCAGCTCGATGATGGAGCCCCTGGCCTCGTCACGGCCGTGACGCCTGCTCAGGCCGCCAATGCTTTCTGCGGCAAGCACCAGGACCACCCATGCCGTCCCGCTGGGCAAACCGAAACGCTCGTTGCCGCGGAGCAACTCGACAGCCGCCGGGACGGCGGTCTCCCGGACCACCGACGACAGCAGCTCATCCGGCTTCTTCTGCCGTTCCTTCCTCCGAACGGCATGCTTGGGTCCTGTCAGGATGCTCACACCAATGGGTCCCTTCGATCTATAGCCCGATTTGCCTCGTCTACCAGGAGGTCGATGCAACACCACTCGAAGATACCATTCAATGATCATTTGATAGATCATTCAGAAAGGATTGTGGATAGTGGAGGGACTACCTCATCGCGGAGACCACGACGTGGCCGTCTGAGATCAGCATCGTCTTGTGATCGCTGGCCAGCTCGCCCTTGACGTCGACGCGGAGCCGGCGCTCGGTGGGGTGCTCGTTGACGAAGCGCGCCACTTCCGTGCTGACCTCGTCGGTCAGCTTCGCGACCGCCGTTCGAGCGCCGCCGGCGTCTGAGTCGGAGTCGCCTTTGTCGTCGACCAGGTACTGCAGGACTCGCTCGGACATGACGACCTGTGCGTTGTGCTTGACCCGGACCTCCTCAACCAGGCTCCACAGTTTGTTCTTCACGATCTTTCGTTGTGTCTCCAGCGAGAGCGGCTGGAACGGAACGATCGCGTCGATGCGGCCCAGCAGCTCGGGCGGAAGGCGACCGGCGCCCGCGGTGGTCGAGATCGACCGCCGGATCAGCTTGTCGTACTCACTGAGCTTCTTGCCCGAGCCGGTGTCGTCCGGCTCGTACTGCGCGATGGTCGAGAAGATCTCGTTGCCCACGTTCGTGGTGAGCACGATGTAGGTGTTAAGGAACGACACCTCGCGGTTGTTGTCGTCGGACAGCCGGTCGTCGTCGAGTACCTGGAGCAGGACGCGCGTGACCATCGGCGAGGCCTTCTCAATCTCGTCGAACAGCAGCACGGAGTGGGACAGGTCCCAGACCCGCTTGGTGAGCTCGGAGCGAAACAGCCCGAAAGAGTCGTCCGAGGCGAACTCGGTCATGTCGAACCGGATCAGGTGACGCTGATCGTCGCCGAACAGCAGCCTAGCCAGCTGCTTGGTCAGTTCGGTCTTGCCGACACCGGTGCTCCCGGCAAACAACATGGATGCCATGGGCCGTGATGGATCGTTCAGATCCGCAACGCACAGCTGCAGCCGCCGTGCAACGACCGACGTGGCGAGGTCTTGGCTGTAAACCTTCTCGTCGAGTTGCTGCTTGATCATGGTGCCGTCGACCCTGAATGCGACGTTGACGTTCAGCGACTCCATCAGTACGTCCGAGAGCAGACGCTTGTCGATGGCCCGGTTCGTGTGCCGATGCCAGCCCACCATTGAATCGAGCACCAGGATGGACTTGCGTGGCTGCGAGCTCGCCGGCATATATCGCTGCGTGTACTCGTAGATCAGCCGGAAGAGATGGTCGCCGTGGAACTGATCGGCCACTTCGTAGCGTTCGGCCATGCCTTCGAGAATCCTCACCGTGGTCGCCTCGTCCGGTGGAGCGAGATTGATGCGCTGTAGCCGCTCCACGAGTGGCTGGTTCGGCGCAATGTGGCGGTGGAACTCCTCGTACGTGGTGGCAGCGATCACCCGGATTCCTCGGGCTCCTGAAGCGGCGAGCACAGGCTTGATCGCCTCGACCGCCGCATCCGATAACTGCATGATCTGATGGAACTCGTCGATGAACAGGACCAGTTCACGGTTCTCGTCGCAGGCAAAGCGTTCGGCCTCGTCGAAGAAGCCCTTGAGCGTCGAGGCCATGCGGTCGGAGTCGCCGGCCTCGGAGATCATTCGCGCCGGATCGACTTCGAGGTACAGCCGCTGTGTGTCGATCTGACTGATGCCCTGGACGAGCACGGTCTTTCCGGATCCGGCAGGAGCCAGCAGCAGAGCGTTGCACAGTTCGGCGCGCCTCATTGCCGCCAGCAACTGTGTCATCTCGTACTCGCGGCCCACGATCTCGCGCTCTGGCGGCTTCATTGGGCTGGACAGGCGGGCAAGTAGTGCGTAGCCCTCGTTCAGCCGGGGACCGTCGAACATGGCCTGCTCCCTCCGCTGCAGTCATGGCACGGTCCTCGCACCACCTTGGTCGAGGCGATGCAAGGACCGTATGAGCTCACCCCGGTTGCCGGGGCCTGGTGGTTGATCTGATCCCGATCAGCCCACCGCGAGCTCCTCGGTTCTCGCCGGCGTCGCGTTGTCCTCGAACAGTGGTACGTCGCCGTGCTCCGCAGCGGCCTGTGCCCCGGCGACCGGCGTCCCAGCCTCCTGCTCGGCCGTGGTGCCTGCGGCCTTCTTGGCCGCCTTCATGGATGCGAACTGACCGTCCATCGTCTTGTCGTCGATCTTGAAGTCCGACCGGGTGAGCGACTTCGAGTTAAGAACGAGCCCGGCGCCCTTGGTCGACGGCATCACGTTCGCCTTGACTGCATAGACCCGGCCGATCTCCTGGCCGTCCTTGTTCATGATCGGCTCCGAGTTGGGACCGGCCGCGTCGACGATCTCGACGAACTGTCCCTTCGAATACGGCGCGCCGTTGTTGAACCGGCTCTTGCCGTCCTCGTCCTTCACTGGCGCGGAGACCAGGTGCAGGTTCGTCTGCTCCGGCCCACGTGGGTCGCGGTGATCCACCATGACGTCGATGAAACGCGTCTTCCCGTCCTTCGTCGCACTGTTGTTGTAAGTCTTGGCCAGCAGGTTGACGCCGGTCATCGCGCCCTTGCCCTTGAGCAGTGCCATGATCTCTTCTCCCTGTTTCTGCCCGGCTCGACCACGAGTCGGTCTGGATCGGCAACATCCGCTGCGGGGTACGAGACCCGGCCCGCGAATCGTCCACAGATTACTATCTAGATAGTCATTAATACAAGTCGAAATGATGATCTAATGATTATCTAATGGATGATGGGCGTGTCGGACCTTGCCTAGGTGTCGCGGTTCGCCTCGGATTCGTGAGGATCGGGGGAGTCAGGACCTGAGCGCGCGCCGGCCTCGAGGACGACCCGATCGATCTGGTGTTGGAGACGAATGACGAGGGCGGCGTCGAGTGCCGAGGTGGTCCGGCGGTGGGTGAGGTCTTGCTGGGTGCGCAGCTGCGCGAACCGGCTCGGCAGGATGCTCTGGCCGGCAGAGTCGATAGACCGTGCCAGTTGTGCGGCGAGCTTGGTCATGGCCGCGACGTCGTCGACCGGGAGGTCCGTGATCGCTCGTGCCTGCCCAGAGTTGTCCAGGTAGGCCATAGCCGCGATCAAGAGCCGCCGCCGCTGTGCAGCCGCGGTGGTGAATCCTGTCCGGGCCTGGGCCCCGATCGTGATGTCGGAGAAGAAGTCGTAGCCGAGGTGGTGCAGGTCGAGCGACCTGACTTCGTCGAAGTCGTAGTCCGCGCCTCGGGTGATCTCTACCCCGGCGGGCCCGTCGGCGGCGTTCAGGGTGACCAAGACCAGCCCTGATCCGCACAGCGAGGCTCGCAGCCCGTCCAGACGCTCGTCGTACGCCCGCTGCATCGTCCGGATCCGGTGGTCGAGGACGGTCCGGCCCGCGGCGCCTTCGGTGAGCAGACGCCCTCCGGGCTGCCCGTAGATTTCGTGGCCCAGGCGCTCTGCCTCTTGAGCGTCCTTCATCCGCTGTAACGAGGCATCTCTGCGCAGGCTCATCAGTGACAGGAGCCGTTGACCGTAGTCCGAGACCTGCCTGTGCTGCTCGTACCACGCGCTCGTGTCGCCGACGAACGGCAGGAAGTGCCGATACTTGGCGGTGAGCTTGCGGTGATACTCCTGCTCGAAGCGGTAGAAGTCGTACAGCGGGCGCGATTCCTCGGCCGCGACACCGACCGCCTGGGCCTTCTCCCATTGCCGGGCCAGATCCCGGTAGGCCAAGGCGCGCTCTCGGTGGTGTTCAAGCCGGGAGTTGTAGCTGCGCAGCCGGAAGGCGAACGAGACGAGGTCGGTCTCCTCGGGACCGCTGTCAGGGGCGCGGTCGTGAGCCAGTGCGGTCAGCTGCTCGTAGTCCAGGCCCATGATGTCGAGCATGGGCGTGCGGATGCGCAGCTGATCGGCAGGAAGCGAGCGCACCAGTTGGTAGACGCCGTTGACCGCCTGCTCGAGGATCTGGGTGCGTCCGCGGCTGACCAGTTGTTGCCACTCACGTGTTGTGAGCGATTCGCTCGCGCGGCGCTGGTTGGCGTAGTCGACGATCCTTTCCATGGCTTGCGGCAGTGGGGAGCCGGGGCGCTCGAGCTGCTCGGTGACGAGCTCGGTGGCCAACCGGTTCGCCTTACGCATGCGGCGGTCGTTGCTACCGGCACGCCAGAGCCGGTGGTCTTCTGGGAGGCACGCGATGAGGAACTGGGGGAGTGCCTCGTCGCGCATCCGTTCGTGTGCCCAGCGCTTGATGAAGGTAGTGACGTTGCGCCGCTCGTAGCCCACGGCGCTGGACAGGTGCGCCATCGTCTGTTTCTCGTCGAGCCAGGCGTCAACGCCGCGGCGGAGCCTGGATTTGTGCCGGTCCAGAAGCTTGCCCCGCTGAGTTCCGGACGGTGTGACCGTGCCGGTCCCGGCGTCGACCATGGCCAGATGGCAGTGCACGTGCTCGGTGTCGACCTGGATGACCCCGACGTAGCGCAGATCGTCGAAGCCGCTGTTGCCTGAGCTCATCCGTTCCAGTCCGTGCATGATCGCCAGACGCAGCTTCATCTGGTCGATGTGGCCGCGGTAGTCCCCTCGTGCCTGGCAGTGGAAATCCTGATCGAGGATGCCGTGCTTTTTCAGGTAGGCCTCATCGAACGACAGGACCGTCTTGAGGACCGTGTGGCCGGCCTCGAAGTGGTGCTGGATGTCTCTGCTGGCCGCGCGTAATTGTTCGTCGGACAAGGACACCGAGCTGTAGCCGAAGGCGACGCCGCCGGCGCCCTGCGCCTGGCGCATGTCGTTCTTGGCCGCTTCGCGCGATATGGCATGGTCGACGGCTGATGCCCGGGCCATGTAGCGGACGATGAAGTCGTCGGTGCGCAGCCGCTGTACCGGTGCCAGCGACTCGGTTGCCTGCTCCCGCGCCATGTAGCGCTCGACGTAGCTGCCCGGCGTCGCACCCCGCGACCCCGAGCCGTCCGGATTCTTGATCGAGAACTCGTTGACGATCACTACGTCCTGCTTCAGGCCCATACCCGTCCCCCCTGGTGTCCTTGGCGGCCGCCATCCCGGCGACGAAGCTCCTCGCCGTCCACCGCGCCGTTGTGCCGGCCCGATGTCAGACCTGGTGGTCCGGAACGGATCCTGATTCGCCGGGGTCAAGGTCAGCAGCGCGCAGCATCACTTGGCGCCTCAGCTCGTCGAGGCGAGTCATGTCGGCGGGCGGTTCGGTGTGGACTGGCTCGATCGGCAGTTTCTCGGCTGTCTCGCCGTCCAGGTCGAGAGATGCAACCGGCTCGGGTCCCTCGTCGATGGCGGCCGTGGCGCTGGTCTCCTCGAGAGAGCCGGCGATCCTGGAGCGGTAGACGTTCTCGGGGGTGCCTGCTTCTTCCTCGCGCTCCAGGCGAAGCTGCGCCTGTTCGGCGTCCAGGGAGGCAGCGACCGCCTGCATCCGTGTCGCCAGTGGGCTCCCGGTGTCGTTTTCTGCTCCGGGTCGCGCCAGGGTCGTGGGGGTGTGTGCTTGCCCGAAGTCGGCGTCGTCGAACAGCGGCGTGAATGCGTCGGAGCGAGCGCTGACGCCAGTCTGGCTGACCACGTGCTGGTCCTGGCGCGGGCCAGCCGTCGTGCTGTGATCGGCGAAGTACTCCGTGATGTCGTAGCCGGAGGACTCCAGATCGACGTCGAGGCTGCCGAGGCCGTGGACGCGGACGAAGACCACGGGCACGTCCGGGGCGCTCTCGGGCGTTGCGACGAGCGTTGTGTCTCCGGCCGGAGCGAGCACGAGGGCATCGATGGTGGCGGGCAGCTCCCAGTTGATCCCGGTGACTTGCTCGGGGAGGGTGAATTCCGGCGAGAAGTAGCCCTTCCGGGCCAATTGTACGAGCTGCTGGTCGTCGAACTCGTAGAACACGTCGACCGGTTCGCTGCCGCCGATCGGGAACGTCACCTCGTCGACGTCGTACGGCAACTGCTGATGTGGACGCACCGAGCGTAGTTCGCCGTGCAGGTGGAGGTATGGCCGGTAGTTTCTCTCCGGGCCGTGGTGCTTCAGCTCCATGGATTCGACGAACACGGCAACATCCGCGTCGATCTTCTCCGTCCGTGTGGTCTCGACGCCGCGCTCGCGCAGTACGCGATGCGCCCACACGTCGTTCATGGCAAGTCCTGCGATTCTCATGTCAGAAGCTCCTGTCGACTCATCTCCGGTTCCTGGCCGGCTTCTTGCGGGTGGCCCGTCCGTCGCGGTGAGGAGTCTCGGCGCTGGCGACAGTCTCGGGTCCGCTGCGCCGGGCGTGCTTGAGGCTGGCGATCCGGCCGCTTCCGGCCCGCCACAGCCAGCGCATGAAAGAGATCTCTGCGACGGCGAGCGCGACGACGACGAACAGGAACGGCACGAGCCAGACTGCGATCGTCGCGCTGGCAGTGGGGCTGCCGAGCGACGTGCCGGACCGTTGATGCAGGTACGCCCCGATCATCGGAATGACACTCACAGCCGTGACCATGACGAGCATGTAGTCGGCCAGGGCGGTGGCGAGCCGGATCACAGCCGTCCACACCAATAACGGTGTGCCCGCCTCGACCCGGGCAGTCACCGCGGCGAATGCCGCTCTCGTGGGACTCTTCGGGCGTTCGGTCTTGCCCTCTTCTCGCTGCTCCGGCTGGGCAACCGCCTGGGCGGGCCTGGAGATCGTCGTCATCTGTCTGATGTCCTTCGTCTGAGGTGGTGGTTGCCGGCTCGAGAGCCGACGGCGGCGACGCCAAGGGCCGCGAATTTGTCTGCGGTCAAGCTGAATCGGGTCATCGCGAGAGGCGCGTTGGGCCCCATGGAGCAATCCCGACCAGGTTCGAGACCGTCCCATCGGCGCTGACGGTGGCGTAGAGAAGGACCCGCCGAATAGCGGTCGGTTGCGGCGCCGCCCGCCCCTCTGCGTTCTGCGCCGCGCTGCTGACACCGACCTCGATGTCTGCCATGACCGCGTAGCGGTAGCGGGTGGCGGCCACTTCGACCACGTCGACGTCGAGGTTGCGGCTGACCGCCGAGGTCATAGCGATCGCGTCGATGTAGTAGCGCCGCTTCCGGCCGGCGTCCTCGTTGAATCTGGATGGCGGCAGGAAGGTCTGCAGGAAGGCGTCCTTCTCGGACAGACCGAAGCGGTCCTTCAGCGATTCGCGGGCGAGCTCGTAGGTCTCGCCGGAATCCCAGGTGAAGGCGATGGACAGCAGCTGCGCGAGGGTCGCGGTGTCTTTCCTGACCCGGGCCGCGCTGATGCCGATCCCTGCCAAGACGGTCTTCTCCGAGACCTCGGCTTCCTGCCGGGCCCCTTGTGAACTCGACGCCTCCAGAGACCTGACCTGCGACTCCTGAGCAGCGAGATGCCGCGACTGGTCCACCGCTTCGGCAGTAGCCAGGACGATCCCGGTGGCCACTACGGTTGCGAACGCCAGGATCCAACGGTTCCTCGCCCAGAACCCACTCTTGTCCGGAAGATTCATGGCTTCTGCACCGGCCCTTCTCCCAGCTCCGGCGCTCTGGCGGCCTCTGCCGCGTCCGTCTCGGGCTGGTGCGGCCGGCCCGCGGCCGTGACGACCAGCCCGAGTCCGCTGAACGTCCGCGTCGAGCCGTCGTAGGTGGCGCTGGCCCACGCGAGCACCGTGGTTTTGCTGTCCCTGCACACCCAGACCACCCGCGCCCTGGTCGGCGCGTCGAGCGTCGGCATCACCGACTCGACCCGCCAGCCGTACGACTTCGGATCCGCCGCCCTCAGCCCGTCGTAGCGGACAAACCAGGCAAAGCGCGGGTCCATCTCGTCCCTGCCGAAGTAGGGCGTCGTCGTAAAGGCGTAGGCCAGCTGTTCGTCGGCGACGAAGGACTTCGGATCCCAGAACGGGGCCAGCACCCGGCGATGCTCGACGGTCTTCAGGACGGCTTCGTTCGGTGCACCGTTGCCGGCACCGGGAGCGTTGTTCACCACATGGAAGAGCCTGGCGTACTCCTGCTGCTTGTCCGCCACTGCCTTTGCAGCCGCCGCGGCCCATGCGTTGAGCACCGCGAGCGCCTTGCTGTCGACCCGTGCCACCGTCGGGGTAGGGGCGCCGTCCGGAGCCACCGCGGACGGAGTTTGAAGCGCGCTGATCCGGAGTGTGTTTGCCGCGCTCTGCTGGTCGTAGGTGCGGTTTCCGACCGCGCTGAGTACGGCTGTAGCGGCCAGCGCAAGCCCCAGCACGATTGCGAGGCGTTGTCTCGGTGACTGCCTGGGCCTGCTCGGCGCGTGGGCGGCGGGATGTTTGCCCGGGCGAGTTCGCCGTGCGGTCGCCCAGTTGTTGAAGCGGACCTCGAGGTCGGGCCCTGTGACCTTGCTGCGCTCGCGGCGTGGCCGTTCGGTGAGGTTCTTGTCGTCGGCGTCCGTTGCTTCGGGTGCTGGGCCGGTTGTTTCGTCGGTCATCCGTTCGTCTCCCGGGTCGTTCGAGGGGTGGCCGAGTGGTCTGGTCCAGGGAGCGGGTCGCTGGGGGTCATGACTTTTTGACCTGATCGGCAGGCAGCATCAGGTCCGAGACGTCAACGAACATCCAGCCGTCGGCTGCCATCGCTGCGGCGCTATCGACGCGTACCCTGCCCATGTAGGCGCAGTAGCCCGCCTCGCCGAGGATGACCTCGTCGCCATCGACACCAAGCACCACGAGCGTGTGACCCCATCCCGTGGAGCTCGGGCCGGACCCGACCGAGTACGGGACGGGGCTCGACTGCATCTTCTTGCCAGTCTGCTCCGCGATCGAGTAGGCCGTCCGGATACCGTCGCCCGGGGGATAGGCCTGAAACGTCGTGTACTTGTTCACGAAGTAGGTGCTGAAGCTCGTGCAGTTCATCGCGTGGTTGCTGCCGCACGATCCGGGTCCGCCCTGGTCGCCGTAGCGGCTGTCGAGGAACTTGTCGCCTTCCTGATTGAACAGGCTGACGAGCGCCTGTGCTTCGGCTTTGGTCATGCCACCGCTCTTCGGCAAGACGGCGCCGTCGTTGCCTGCGGCGTTGCAGTGCCCGCCTTCGAGCAGCAGATTGACGATGGTGCCGCCCTCGTTGAGGAAATCGCCCACCGTCGTGCGGACCAGACCTTTGTCGACCGTCCAGCCGCTCATCTTGGCGAACCACATCTCGGCCTTCTGGCCGCGGGCCGCGATCCCGGCGGGTCCGTCGGCCGACCGTTCCCAGTTCTCGTGGAAGTACGTTGCCGCCTGAGCCGGAGTGCCCTGTGGGGTTGCGAGCATGCCCTTGAAGACTCGGACGTCGCTGGGGTTGTCCCCACCGTTCAGGTCGGCCATGAACCGCAGTTGCAATCCGAGGTTCCACCAGTCCGAACCCTTGGCACCGGCGTAGTTACGCAAGAGCGTGTTGCGGCCGAAGGTCCACTGGCCAAGGCCGATGCCGTTGTCGGTGTTCAGCGCGGCGCTCTTCTTCTGGTCGGTCATGATGTAGGTGCCGGTGGGGAAGTTCTGCACACTGGTCGGATCGATCCCGGACTCCTGGGTCCAGTTGCCGAGGATGCCCGCGATGTTGACGTCCGGCATGCCCCAGGTTTTCAGCACCGAGTACACGGCTTGGGCGTTCTTGTCGGCGTTCGTCCCAACCGGCCCGCTACTCCCAACAGGGACCACGTTGTCGCCGCGTGCGCTGCAGTCCGTGGTGATCGGATCGTCGTGCACGGTGAAGGTTGTGCTGACGACACTGAGAAGGCCACCGATGAGCGCGAGCACGCCGAGGCCGGACACTGCTGCAAGTCCTGCCGCAGCGACCGTTGTCGAGATCACCGCACTGCCGCCGGAGATCGCGGCGATGACCTTTGCCACCGCGGCCCCGGCTGCCATGAACGGCTTCGTGGCGGCATTCCACAGCGCACTGCCTGCACCGACGATCCACTGCAGCATCATCTGCAGGAACGACAACGCCTGCGCGAGCATCGCGAAGAAGAACGACTTCAGCCAGTTCAGGAAGAGGATGAGTAGCGCGAGCAAACCAGTTGGCGGCGTAGCGGACGCCGCGGTGGCCAAGGCCACCTTCTTGTTCCGGCCACCGCTGTCTGGATGTCCCGGTCCGTTTCCGGCAGTGATCTCGGGTTCGTCGCCTGAGGCTTGGTCGCGCCGATGGCTCGTGCCGCCCGTGCCGAGTTCCGGATGAAGATCTTGGTTGTCGGGATCGACAGTGGGGCCTGCGTGGTTACGGCCGTCCGGCTCCGGGGTGGGAGCGTGCTGGTTGCCCTCCGGGGTCTGCCGCAGGGCGGCAAGCCCGGTCTCCTTCGCGGCGCCGACGCCTGCGCCTGCTGCGCCGCCCTGCATCGCGCCCTCGGCTGCACCGCGGGCGCCGGCGGCCAACAGCCGTTTCTTGCCGTCGGAGAGCTGGTCTCCGACGGCCTGGTCGACCGCGGCCTCGGCTGCGGCTCCGGCCAGGGCGCCCTTGAAGTCCCCCCGGGCCGGAGTTTTCCCGCCCTTCGGGCCACCGGTGGCCCCTGCCGTCGGCTGCTCACTCGTGCCCGCGTTCGTAGTCGCGTCGTGGGTCTGTGGGGTGTCGCCCTCCATGTTTTCCTCCTTCTTGTGGCGGCGGGGAGCCCTGTCGGCCGCGCGAGCTTCTTGCCCCAGACCTGCCGAGGTGGCTTAGCTGTAGGTCACGAGGAAGTCCTCGTCTGCGTTGGTCGTGTTGTTGGTGCGCACGTCGCGAAGGTCGACGTCGAGCTTGAGCAGGCCAAGCAGGAGGTCCGATTGGTACTTGGACTTGCTGGCGTAGTAGTCCTGGTATGCCTGGGACAGGTTGTTCATGACCGTGGTCAAGGGGCGCATGGTGACGTCGGACGTCCGGTAGTCGGTGGTCAGGCTCTTCCCGTTCGACAACGTCCACGCGATGTCGCGGATCTCGCTCGACGTACCGGTGGTGCCCGCCGTCTCCGCTGCCTTGGTCTGGAGGTAGTCGACGTAGCTTTGGCCTTTCGGCACGAGCTGATCGAGGTAGCCGGCCTCGACGTTGCTCGAGCGCCAGTCGAACTTGAACCCGCCAGGCACGACCTTGGTGGTGTGCAGCGCGAGCGTTGACTCGCCGGCCTTGGATTCAGCCTGGGATTCACCGGTGACCTGGTCGCCGGCGATGCTCGCTGGGACGGCCGGTGGGCGCAGGAACAGGCCGTCGACCTTTGTCGTGGCAAGGTCTTTGCTGTAGGAGCTGATCTGCGTAAGGCTCGTGCGCATCTCGCCGAGCTTTTCGTCGAGAGCGTCGCGAGCCTTGGCCTCTTCCTGTTCGAGGACGACCTCGTAATAGGCGCGTGCGGCATCGAACGCCGCCGCGTCCAGCGAGTCAATCGTCGTGGTTCCAGAGGCCCCGGGATTGAGAAAGATCCGCCACTGGTCGTACTTCGCGAACGACCTGTCGCCGATCAATTCGTCGGCGTTCGCCCCGGCGGCTCGCTGCTTGCTGAAGGAGAGCTCCGCGTTGGCCCGGATGGTGAGGTTGAGCACCTGCGGCTCGAACGCCTGCTGCGACTCGAGAACCACGCCGACGTAGCCAGTCGCCCCGAAGACGTGGAACGACCCGGTAAGGCCGGAGGTCTTCAGCTTCTCGGTCTTGAGTTTGTCGTCCGATCCGAGCAGGAACGCCTTGTAGTCGGACGCGTCGTAGGAGATCTTGGCCCGATCGTCGAAGTGCATCATGACCAGAGCCTTGTTCTTGCGCTTATTGGTGTAGACGCCGTCGACATCGCCACTGAGCTGTGTCTTTGAGGTCGTGAACTTCGGGGTCCACAGAGCCCTTTCGGCGAGAGAGTCGCGCCCGGCCGTGATCGCCGACACACCCGATGCCGCGAGCAAAAGCACGCCTGCGAGGGTGAGCACGCCGAAGAAGAGCCCGAAGCGCTCAATCGCGTGGTGCGAGTCGAGCCGGAAGACCTTGCCGAATGCGGTGAGCCTGTCATTGATGCTCATGTACGTCCCTGCGTTTGTCGGCCGTCGCGTGCCGATGGAGCCGGCGTGCGGCTGGCCTGGCTATCGGCCCTCGATCGGACCCGGTGCGACGACGATCGTTCCGCCGCCGAGCTCCTCGATCGTGGTCTGGCCACCGGAGCCCACCGCGTTGACGAGCGTCCAGCCGCCGGTGCCGACTGCTCCGCCGATCAGGATGAGCATGACGATCTCGCCCCAACCGTGGCCCTTACCGTTCTGCTGCCCGCCGATGAGCTTCTTGATGAGCTGCACGACTCCCCAGATCAAGCCGGCCGTGCCCAGCGCCATGAGCAAGAGGCCGCCGGTCGTCTGGAGGTAGGTCTTGGCATTCTCCAGGAAGGACTTGACGTCCCAGGCCGCGTCAGGCAGCGGCACCTGCGCCTGGATGAGCGCCGAGGCGACTGACTCGCTGATCCGATTCATCGATCGTTCCCTTCGCGTTTCGATCCGTCGCCCGAAGAGGCCCGGGCAACCTGGGTGATCATCATCGAATGAGCTTATCGAATAATCATCTAAATAACCATTGAATGATGAGTGGGTGGTCGGATGCCGGGTCGCGACGCGAACGGCCGGGTCGAGCCACGGGGTGACTGCCTGATCCCCACCCGCTAGGGCGCCTCCACCGGGGTGCTCTGTTCGAGCGACGGTTCGTAAAGATTTCGGCAGATCGCAGCGGTTATCGGCAGTCCCGACGGGCGCTAGATCGCAGATTTCGATACAGATACGAGCCGAAACCGAATCAGAGACCGATAGGTTGCCGCTGTAGCTACAGCGGTTTGGGTTCGGTAGCCTCCTGGTGCACATCACGCGTGCCCCCGATCGAAGCCGGAAGCCCTCCTATGCCCCCCATGCCTGCTCTGCCCTCCGATACCTTTGCCCGCCGTCTCCGAATGGAGCGCGAGAGGCAGGGGTTGAGTCAGGCCGAGCTTGCGCGGAGGGTGACCGAAGTGCTGGGGGTCAATGTTGACAAGTCGGCAGTAGCGCGCATCGAACAGCAGACCCGAGCGATCCGCCTCGACGAGGCCGCCGCCATGGCCGAGGTCCTCGGCCTCCCAATCGCGGCGCTCCTCTCCGACCGCAGTGCAGAAGAGAACGAGGCGCTGAAGCAGCAGTACCTAGCGGACCTTGTTGTTGCACAGCGTCAGTGGGAACGGACTCGTCAGGAGATCGATCGGCTCATGGGTCTCGTTCAAAGCCTCAGTGGGACGAATGAGCTCGACCGTGACTCCGGACGTGGGTAGCTCTCGGGCAAACGAGCTCTGACGGAGCCGGCGCCACTACCCGCATCCCGGGCTAGCTGCTCTGCGGCTATCAAGAGGTGTGTGCTCGAAGTTAGGGGCCATGGCTGCGCTCCCTGGTCCTAGCTGACGAGCTGCCCCTTCACATACTCGTCAAGGTCCACCTCGCGGTAGCGCACGGCCTTGCCCACCTTCGCATAGCGCGGACCCTCGCCTCTGAGCCGCCAGCGCTTCATTGTCGAGCATCCGACCTTGAGGTAGTCCGCAGCCTCCTGCGGAGTCAGTACTGAAGAGGTGGCTCGTGTCTCGGGCACCGATGACTCCTCGTGATTGCGGATGCGGATCAGATTGGATCTAATAAGCTATCAGATGATCATTCAGATAGCATTCAATCTCTTTCCGTAAGAGGAGTGGCATGGCGAAGAAGGTAGCGGCACGTCCGCGCGCGACGACGGCTCGGCTTGAGATCGGAGAACACAGTATCGATCGAGTCGACCCGCAGGAGCAGGACGATGGTCAATGGTGGCTTACCTGGACGATCAGGCTGCTGGACGGGCGTACTTTGAGACCGCGGTCGAAGGGGCGCACGAAAGCCGAGGTGCGACGCCGTGCGAAGCGGAAGGCAAAGGAACTCCTGACGGCGTCAGGCAGCGAGGTCTGGAAGGTAACTGACAACCTCGTTTCGTACATCGAGAAGGTAAGCAAGCCAGCCATCGAGACGGCGAGGATCGCAGATACCTCGCGTGATCGCTATCTCTTGGTCTACAAGCTGATCGTTGGCGGCTGCTCGCGTGAGGATCACAAACACAGCCACAGCCTCAAGGGGCACACAATCGCTACCGGGACGCGCTTTCGCATCCTCGAGAGGTGCCTTGTGGAGATCGCCGAGCTTCATGGTTCGGAGACCGCCCACCAGGCTCGCAGTGTGCTGGGCAAGTATGTGCTCGACCAGCTCATCCGCGACGAACTGATCGACGCATCGCCCATCGCAGGCAAGCGCCTAGATCTCGCCGGGAGTAAGGGGGACACCCCAACTCGTGGGGGTGTGGCGCTGTCCGCCGACGAGTGGAACGCCGTAATTGACTACCTGCTCGCGCTCGACCCGGCCGAGGGGATCGAGCCGCCTAAGCGTGGGATGTATACGCTTGAAGACCGCATCGCGGTGGTGGCCAACGCGATCGACCTGACATTGCTCCAGACCATGACTGGCCTGCGGATCGGTGAAGCAACGAACGTCGATCCCTCCATGGTCACGTTCGACGGCGACGAGATGATCTTTGACCTGCCGCCGGAGATCACGAAGACGAAGAAGGGGCGCTTCGTTCACGTGACCGATCCGGCCATCGTGGCGCGGTTCAAACCGCGGTGGGAGACCGCCCGCGCCAGCGGCGGCCCCCTGATTCCGAGTCCTGCCAAACCAGGCGTTGCCTGGGATCAGAGGCAGCGCAACGATGCGGTGAAGAAGCTGTACTTGAGGATGGCCGAGGAACTGGGTATCCCAGCGCTCGAGACCGAGCGCTCCCACGTTTGGCGTGCGACCTTGAATACGTTGACGCTCGGGGACGTGCCGGAGGCGATCAGGACGGCGCATCTCGGACATACAGCGCAGGTCAACCGTCGCAACTACACTGACGCCCGAGACGGCGCCATGCTGGCCCGCAAATTGGCCGGCCTGCGGACCCCGGAAAGTACCCCCAAAAGTACACAAAGCGAGAGCTCCCCAGCGATCCCTGACGAACCCGCCTGAGCCCCAATGATCGGACGAATCCCTTCTATGCAAGGGCTTTCGCCGCCCAACAGCCTCCTGACCTGGGAACTTGTGCTCGGCCTCGAGATAATGAGAAGGTCGTCGGTTCGATTCCGACAGGCGGCTCCACGAGAGTCCCCAGGTCAGAAGCTACTTTCTGACTCTGGGGACTCTGCCGTTTCGGCGGCGGAGCCGTTCGAGGCCCCGAGAGGCCCCCGGTGTGGTCGGTGACCTTCTGTGCCGCGTCCCAGAGGCTGTCGTCTAGCAGGTGGCCGTAGAGGTCCATCGTCATCGCGGCCGTGGCGTGCCCGAGGATGCGCTGAACCACCTTCGGGTCAGCTCCAGCGGCCAGCCAGATGGAGGCAGCAGTGTCGCAGGTCGTGCACCCGGAACCCGGGAACGCCGATCGCGCCGGTGGCTGCCGTCCAGCGAATCGACCGCTTCCAGTTGCCCTCGCTGAGCGGTCCACCACGAGGTGCGCTGAACAGCCAGTCGGAATGATGTAGACGCGTTCCTTGTCCGCCTGCCGCGAGGCCGGTCGGCAGCTCGCCATCGTCAGCAACAACACCGGCGCATCAGTACGACCCGGTCTCATGAAGCCCAGCCCGCATCTGATCGAGCGAGCTGCCCAGGCCCTAGGCGTGGAGCCCGACGCCTGCACCCTGATCGGCGACCAGACCACCGACGTACAGGCCGCCCGAGCGATCGCAGCTGCAAGCATCGGCTATGCCAACAAACCCGGCAAGGCCGACGACCTGACCGCTGCTGGAGCCGATGCCGTGATCGCCCGCATCGACGAACTCACCGAGGCGATCCGCGCCAGCTAGGCCACACGACACCTCTACGGTCTGTGATCCGACAACCAGATCCGCGATACATCCGACGGTTGACGAGCAACAGTTCCTCAAGGCTGCGGACCACAGACAGCGGCAATGCACGGATCTGCCTGGCTAGCGGTCACCCCGCGAGGATTGCCATGTCATTTCGACGCTTCCTGATTCAGCCATCTTTGGCCATTGCTTCGCGCAGCCGGCTGCGCAGGTACAAGACGTCGGGGCTGTCGTCACTGGCGGAGTCCTGCCAGGACTGGATTTTGCGGATGGCGGTCTCGAAGTTTCCTTGGGCGATGTCCATCAAAGTGCGGGCTCCGCCGTACCCCGCGCCGACGGGGCATTCGTCAACGGCGCGGCGCAGCCCGGCGTCGTCGAGGCTGGCGACCACCCTTGAGAGTGCCTGCGTTTCCAAGACCGTCCACACGAAGGCGCCCACTTCCAGCGGATCGTCCTCGCTGGTGATTGTGAAGGTCGCAACCTCGTCGAACCAGTCATGCTCCACTGCGTACGAGGGGCGCTTCGAGACTGCGCGACCGGTCCCTTCCTGAAATTCCTGCAGATACCTCGAGCGCACGCCGATGTGCATGTGGAATGCACGCACCTGGGAGTTGGAGCGGCGATGATTGCCGGAGAGAATCACGCTTCCGACATGGCCAGTCGTACCGTGTAGGTAGTACTTGCCGGATCCTCCCTTCCACCCTCGTTCCCGCAACGCTGGCGTGATGCATTCCTTGACCATCTGTCCGTACTGCTCCTGGGCGGTCATGGCGGGGAGCCTATCGGGCTCTTCTGGGCATCCGACCGCGCTCACGCCTCCGGGCTCTCTGCCGAGTTTGGCTCTTATGGATCAAGGCGCGCCTCCGGCACGCGGCCCGGCGTGCGCATGCGGCCTCCGGCAGTTCACCGGCCGGGCCAGCCCTCGGAGTTTCTTCACCAGAGCCAAGAGCAGCGCCTCCGGCGGGGGCATCACGACTCCGGGATGAGGCGTAGTGGCTGCCCTAACCGCCTACTTGGCGGTGCGGTGGACCCATAGATCGAATATGCGTGCGGCCACGGAGATGGATGCACGCTCCGTCGTTCGGAGTCTCGCGACTGATTCGATGAAGGTCATCACCGAGATCCAGGAACTGGTCAATCAGCCCTTCGAGGATGTGGCAGAACGGTCGCTAGGACTGAAGTCTGAGGTCAGAGTGTGTCGAATGCGCTTCGCGACGGCGTTCAACGTCGCCTTTCCAACGGTCGCGCTTGTAGATCTCGATTTTGTCCAGACAGTCCTATCGCCTGTGGTGAACCGGATCGAGGGCTCATTCGAGGAGACGGAGAACCTACTGATCGCGGCAGGCGATATAGCTGAGCGGCAACCCATCGATGCTGATGCGATCACAGCGGCCGCCAATGCAGCAATGGAGTCGTTGAACGCGACGATCATCCGGATCAACGAATTCAACACCGCAGCGGCGCAGTGGCTAGGCGAGCGCAACATTCCCAAGCGACGCCGACTGCACGGCAGGAAGCGTGCCCCCGAAGGATCCTGAACAGCCGTCACCGCCCCCCCGTCGACTGAGCACGTTCACTGCTCACGGTCGGGGGGCGGCGCGTAGTGCGGGCTCAGATGAACGGTCTCGTGATGAGCAGGCGTCGGTTCGATTCTGCATGTCCGGGAGCTCTCGTGGTGGGGCTCAGAGGGCCGGTTTGCTAACGGCTTTGCTAACAGGGCACTCCCGCGGCCTCCTCCGGACCGTCGTCGTCCGTCTCCTCGTCCTCGGTCTCCGGGGCGATAGCAGGCTCCGACTGGGCAGCCGCTGCGGCGAAGATCCCGGCGACACCCGCCGCATGGGTCCGCATGACGTGCGCGTAGATCCGGAGGTGGTGGCCGGGTCGGAGCGCCCCAGCCGCTCGGCGACGACGTGGACCGCCACCCCGGCGAGCAGTAGCAACGTTGCGTGCACATGCCTGTGACGGGCTCTGACGCTTCCTCATGTCTGGGTGGTTCCGGTCCTGGGCCGCCCGCCCCTGAGGGCGGGGTCCCGGCCGGCGCGCCGGAGGCGCGGCCTTGATCCATAAGAGCCAAACTCGGCAGCGAGACCAGGGCAGCTAGTGTCCTCCGTCGACTGATGTGCCACACCCGTCCGCCAGGTGAATCTGCGACAGTGCGAAAGCACGGATCGCGACAGATCAGGGAGTTCGCGTGCCCAGGCTCTCGATCGCATCGGCCAGTTCAGATACGGATTGCTGCCCGTCCAACTCGAGGGTCGCTCCTCGCCGGAGAAGTGGTTCGACGGTTTGGATGTAGTGAGCCATCTCGGCCTGCTGTTCCGGGGTCTTGCCGTAGGGGTTGTTAGTTCGTCGGCTCACGCGGTCGATGAGCACGTGAAGTGGCGCGCTGAGGAGGACGACGTGATCAAAGCGGTCATAGAAGCGTCCTTGGTTCTCGACAGTCCCTGAAACGATCACGTCGAGATGCCGGGCCAAGAATTGATCCATGCGTCGTTCGTCCCAGGTGCCTTTGGGTAGCGTCCAGCCGTCATAGTCGGTGTCGACCGTGAGGTGACCTCTGCGGCGAAGTTCGTCAAGAACGGTGGTCTTTCCTGCCCCCGACATGCCGGTCAGCAACACTCGAGCCATGGCGTGGACCGTAGCAACTCGCGCGACTGTTCGCGATGCCTGTCCAGGTCGCAAGCGTCCTCAATTCGGCAGCTAAGGGCTCAAAGCCGGTGTCCTCCGTCGAGTGATGTGCGACACCCGGCCGCCAGGTGATCTGCGACAAGGCACGAATCGCGGCATGCAAGTAGGTCACGCCGGGTGGGCTAACCCCAGTCGTAGCTGTCAAGGTTGTCCAGTTGTGCCTGAATCTCTGCCAGCAGGGCAACCGGCAGGGCCACGACAACGTTCCAAGCCTCGACGTCCTGGCCCACGCTCAGGGTGAGTTGGCCATCGCTCACACTCCACCAGACGGGCTGTCCCCCGCAGGTCCCCAGGCTCACATCCAGGCGCTGGGCGTGGTCAGCGCCGGGAACGCGAGGGAGGCCCGTAGCCCATTCGACCGGACTCGCATCCACGTTCAGGAGCCATGAGTCTCCGCTCAGTGTGAGCATCACGTTGCCGTCATCGAGTTGAGCCTGCGCCCTCACGTCGAATCGCTCCATGCGGTGGAGTATCGCAGCGGCGCGGGCTTACGGCCTCCCGCCGACGCCTCCCTCGCGCGCACCAATTTCCGCACACGGTCGGTCGGGTGTGGAGTCGACCGTGCGCTTCGTCGATGGAACGAACCGGGACGGATCCGTGGTCGTGCGTCAGTTGGGTTGGGTGCCCGTCACCGTGACCTCGGCCAGGCTGATTACACCGGCGGTGGTGGCTGGCGACTGCACCTTGACGTAGCGGGCCACGGTGTTGGTCGGCAGATTGGTGACCGCCCCCGGGGTCGCCCCGAGGTTCAGCTTGGTCACCGTGGTGTCGGCCATCAGCTGGGTGTAGGTCCGGCCGGACATGGTGGCGGTGGAGAGGAACACCACCGCGTTGTTCAGTTTGTCAGCCGAGGCGTCGGTCCGGTTGTGCACCGTGACGTTGGCGACCCGGGAACTGGTCAGCAGGTCGACCTGCCACCACGGCTGTGAGCTGGACGCCGTCCGGCTGACCGACCCGGCGGCGAAGAGGCCGTTGGTGTTGCCATCCACGGCCCGGGCGGCGGTGCCGATGTCGGTCGACGACTGCGTGGCCGGCCGGTTGGTGGACAGGTTCACGGCGCCGGTGGTGCCGCCGACCTGCACCTCGGCCACGTTCAGGGTGGTCAAGATGCTCGACAGTTGCACCCGAACGTACCGGCCGGTGGCGTTGCCCGCGTTCAGGGTCAGGCTGTTGGTGGTGGACGAGAACGCCGAGAACGACATCTTCTTCACCGAGTTGTCGGCCTGCAGCGAGGACATCGACCGGCCGGTCATGTCGGTCGAGGAGATGAACACCGAGCCGCTGCCCATCCGGTTCGAGTCGGTCCTGCTCCACACCGTGACCGTGGAGACGGCCGCCGCGGAACCGAGGTCGACCTGCCACCACGGTTGGGTGGAGAGGTTGGTCTGGGTCACCGAGCCGTTCGCGAACACGCCGTTGGTGTTGCCGTCCACAGCCCGGGCCGCCACCGCGGTACCGCTGGTGCTCGACTGGGTGGCTGTCTTGCCCCGGGCCAGGTTCGGAGCGGCGACGGTCACCGTGGTGGTCGACGCCGCGCTGTCCACCGTGCCGTCCCGCACGACCAGGCTGAAGGTCAGCGTGGCCGGTGTGGCCGGGGCGGTGAAGGTCGGCTTCTGCACCGTCCGGCTGGACAGCGTCACGGCCGGCCCACCGGTCTGGGTCCAGGTGTAGGTCAGCGGGTCGTTGTCGGCGTCGCGGCTGCCGGAGCCGTCCAGCGTCACCGTGGTACCCGTGTTGACCGACTGCGCCGTACCGGCGTTCGCGACCGGGACCTGGTTGACCGGGGTGGTGGTCACCGTGGTGGTCGCCGCTGCGCTGTTGGCCTTGCCGTCCCGCACGACCAGGCTGAAGGTCAGCGTGGCCGGTGTGGCCGGGGCGGTGAAGGTCGGCTTCGCCGTCGTCGTACTGGACAGCGTCACCGCCGGTCCACCGGTCTGGGTCCACGCGTAGGTCAGCGGGTCGTTGTCGGCGTCGGTGCCGGACCCGTTCAGGGTCACGGTCGTACCGACCACGACAGACTGCGGCGCGCCGGCGTTCGCCACCGGGATGCGGTTGGTCGGCTCCGAGAGCGGCTGCGGGGTGCAGTTGCTCATCGAGACCGTGAAGGGCTCGAGGTCGTTGTTCGTCTCGATCATGGCGCCGTCCTCGGAGCCGCTGAGCGAGATGGTGTGGGTCTCACCGGCGTACACGAGGGTCTCCCGCCACTCGTCCGTACCGCGCTCCCACTCGATGATCAGGGCCCGGCCGGTGACTACGCGGACGGTGCACCCGTCGGCCCAGGCACCCATGTACGGGTAGAGCGGAACGCCCGACTCCGAGTAGACGATGCGCGCGTTGTAGCCGGAGCGGCCGTTGCCCTGGTAAGCCGTGCCGGCCGGCCAGGTGATCACGCCGCCGTACCAGTCACCGGGGTCCTCGCCGGTTCCGGCGTAGCGCCAGCGGGCGCTGACCCAGGAGACCGGGTCGCAGGTGGTGGGGTCGGTACACGCGGGCGGCGGCGGAGGGCCCGGCTCGCCGGGCACGATGGTGTACTCGAACGGCGAACCGCTCTGCACGCTGACGATGCTGCTGCCGTTCAGGGCGCTCGACACGGTGTAGCTGTCGCCGGCCGACAGTGCGGCCAGCGACGAGTGCGGGCCGTCGGCCGGGCCCGCGTAAACCGTGGCGCTGCCGGACGTGACGGTGATCTTCCAGCCCGCCACCTTGGACACCGGGGCGTACACATCGTGGGTGACGGTGTAGCCGTAGCGGGCCCGGACCGGCTCGGCCGCGGCCGGCCAGACCGCCGCGTTGCTGCTGTCCGACGGGCCCCACGGACACGGGCTGCTGGTGCAGTTCCAGGTGGCCAGCACCGAGCCGTCACCGGAGGCCAGCGGCGGGTGGGGCGGGGTGCCGGGGGTGATCGTGTACTCGAACGACCCACCGTCCTGCACGCTGACGATGTTGCTGCTCGGGGTGCTGGGCAGGGTGTAGCTGTCGCCGGCCGACAGCGCGGCCAGCGACCAGTGCGAGTCGTCAGCCGGGCCTGCGTAGACCGTGGCGCTGCCGGATGTGACGGTGATCTTCCAGCCCGCCACCTTGGACAGCGGGGCGTACACGTCGTGGGAGACGGTATAGCCGTAGCGCGCCCGGATCGGCTCGGCCGCGGCCGGCCAGACCGCCGTGTTACTGGTGTCCGACGGGCCCCACGGGCACGGGCTGCTGGTGCAGGACCACGTCGCCACAACGGAGGACGCAGGATCACCCTCGGCTGCCCGCGCGGGCAAGGCTGTGAGGCCTAGCACCATCACGGCCGCAGTAATGAGAACGAAAAATGCGGTCGCACAACGTTTCGGCATACCGGCCCCCCAGCCTGTGACTCTCCCCTTGGGGCAAACCGTAGCCCAAGTCGCTCTCTGTCAACTGAAAAAGAAGCGGAAAGATGCAACCACGAGCCATTTGTTATGGACTTCATCACGCTACGGAGAACCTCCACTACTCATTGATGTGAATTGGAGAGGTCGCAGCCGCCTGCTCCGCCGTAAGCGTCCGTTGCCTCTAGCCACGACGCATCAATGTTGTGTGAGATGCAACCGTGTCCCATGTCCCATGGGCCGTCGGGAACACCGTGACTTCTGAGGAGCAGACGTGGGTAGCTGGGGGACGGGCCCGTTCGATGATGACACCGCGATGGACTTCATCGACGCACTAGCTGACACGCCGACGGATGTGCGCCTGCGCAGACTGGCCGCCGCTGTTGACCGTCTCCTGCTACCGCAGAACGCCGAGGACTACACGATGGCAGTGGAGGCTGTGGCTGCAGCGGCGATCTTGGCCGGGGCCGGAGTCGAACAAGAACAAACCGCGACCTGGGAGATCCCACCCCTGACGGCTGACAGAGCTGAAGCGGCAATGACAGCGGTAGCCAATGCATATGCCGACCACGGCATCATCGCCGAGCTCGCCGCTGAGGCAGGAACGCTTTCCGAGCACCGTGCCGCCATTGAGCCGGTACGAGAACGACTTCGAGCCGCCATCCCGCCACCGCAGGACGAGGTCTTGTTCTGACAGCGTCGATTGGGGTCTGGCCGACGCGAGGCCGGAGCCGGGCAAGACCGGACCGCGAAGGATCGTGTCTACCTGCGCGAGATGGTGACGGCGGTTCCAGCACTCTTGTCGGCGTCAGCGTGGGTGAGCTCGACGTCGACAACGCACCATCGCTGCCCGGCTGGTTCTGCGGGCTTGAGCAAGACGGCTTCTTCGGTACGGGTGGAGTACGGGCAGCGGGGTGTTCCTGCTGGTCCTTACTGTTCGCTGCAACACGTTCGGGTGGTTCCGCCGCTACCGCACGCACCCCGAACGACGCAATCACGGACAACAGTAGGGAAACCATGTTTTCGCAGAGCCTTCGTCGACGCGTCCTTCGCAGAGTCGGCGTACCGGCCGCCGCCGTAGCCCTGGCGCTCGGCCTCGGCGTCGTTGTGACTACCACGCCCGCGGCTGCCAGCGGCTCCTTCACCGGTCGGGCCTACATCTACGGCGAGGGCTCCCTGATCGGGGACTTGGACGACGAGGGCGTCGTCAATGTCGCGACCCACCGTTCCTCCAATGTCACCTGCCTGTGGCAGACCATCCTCTGGGCGGACGGGTATCTGCCGGCGTCCGCCATCGACGGCGTCTTCGGAGACCAGACGCACGCGGCCACTGTGCGATGGCAGCGGGGCCGCGGGCTGACCGGCGACGGCTCGGTCGGCAGGCAGACCTTTGCCAAGGCGGGGCAGAAGCTCAGGGACGACGGCCCTTCCAACGACGGGCACCGGTACGGGATTTACGACGGATCGCGCCACTACCTCGGCATCCGCCGCCCCACCACGAGGGGGAACTGGATGTTCGACACGCCCCACGATTACAACATCCCGGCCGCCTACAACCGGAAGACCTGCTGACCCAACCGCTCCACCAGGCAGCTGGGCGAGGTAATTGGCCCGGCACAACGGCCTGATGCGGATGCCTAGAACCATATTCCTCTCCGGGCCGGCCGGCTCCGGCAAGACGAGCATTCTCCGATTGAGCCACGACGAGAAGCTCGCCATCTGGGGCCGGACCGCCGCCATCGACACCGACCAGCTGTTCCTCATGGTCGACCCGCACTGGGACCTTCCGTACGACGATGCTCGCACCGCACTCGTACTACGCCAATGTGTGTCGCTCGCGGAGTCATTCTTCGGGGCGGACTACGAGAACGTCCTGATCGCAGGCAACTCAATCCACGACGCCATCGACCTGAACCCGGTGATCCCAGACCTCTTGCGACTCGGCCGGGTGTTCCACCTCTCCTTGGATCCCACCGAAGAAGCAGTACTCCGGCGGACGTCCGCCGACCCGGACCGATCACCGGCCCACCTCATCAATGACCTGCACAATCTGAGAGCCAAGCGTTCTCCTTGGTCCGCACCGGTCGACAACTCAAGCCTCAGCCCGCTGCAAACGCTCCAGCAGATCGCTCGCGTAGTCGAGGCGGGCGAAGGCGAGCTCCGCGAACCGCTCCCGGACCAGGCCGCGGGTGAGCGCTCGACCAACTGAAGTCTGGCCGATCAGGAGGTGCCCGGGTTACTGACCGGGCTCGATCTACGGCCTCGCCTTCGGGGAGTGGGCGCCACGGTCGCGCACCGGCCGGATGCGCCGGAGATGATGTTCACCGGTGATCGCCTCGCCGTCGCGGATCGTCGCCTGCGGGGTGGTCAGAGACCGACCAGGTGGGCGAATTCCTGGATCGCTCCGGGGTCTGTCGAGTGGTGGAAGCCGACGGCGAGCTCGGTGACTCCGGCTTGCTCGTAGGCGTCGATGCGCCGGCGGATCGTTTCGGCTGTTCCGTAGAGGAGGTAGGAGGCGAAGTCGCCGGGGTAGAAGGCGCCCATGCCCGGATGGAGCAAGGACTGGGCGTCTTCGTCGGTGTCGGTGAGGAGGGCTGCGGTGGTCACGGTGATCCTGATCGACGAAATGTCGCGGCCGATCCTGGCGGCGTGGTCGCGCAGGATCTGTAGCTTGCGTTCGACCTCGGCGGGTGACGTCATCACATTGCAGGCGTCCGCGAACTCGGCGACGATCCGCAGGGTGACCTTCTCCCCGCCGCCTGCCACCAGCAACGGGATCCGGGGTTCCTGGACTCCCTTGGGTTGCGCGTACGCGTTCTTCAGGGTGTAGAACTCGCCGTCGAAGTTGGTGACCTCGTCGGTCCAGAGCGACTGGATGACCTGCACAGCTTCGCGTAGCTCACGAAGTCGCCGGCCGGCGGTCGGGAACTCGTAGCCGAAGGCATCGTAATCGGCCTGGTACCAGCCGGCACCGATTCCGAAGGTCAGGCGACCGTGGGACAGGACATCGAGGGTCGCTGCCATTTTGGCCTGGAGGGCTGGGTTGCGATACCCGTTGCCGGTCACCAGCTGTCCGACCCGGATGGTCTCGGTCGCTCGTGCCACGGCCGTCAGCAGGGTCCAGGCTTCGAAGAGATGGCCGTTCGACGGCGGGATCGTCTGCAGGTGATCGGGCAACCAGACCTCCGAGAACCCGGACCTCTCCGCGGTCCGGGCGAGCTCGATGACGCGCTCGGCCGCCTCCACGGGGTCCTTGAAGTCGGTGAAGTCGGAACCGAAGCCAGTGGGAAGGAACAGGTTGTACTTCATCGTCGAGCTCCCGCGATGTCAGGGCTAATAGGTCTCGGCGTACTGACCCTGATCCGCTGCCGAACTGATCGGTCGATCGCCGATTCCTTTCGGGGCCCGGCAAGGTCAGTAATCTGAGGAGAGCTACTGCCCTGGAGGCTGCATGCCGAACGACCAGCAAGTGACCGTGTCCGGGGAGGACGTTCTGCTGAGTGAGCTGGAGCGTCTGCGGCATGAGCTGCTCGCGCATTGCTACCGGATGATGGGGTCGGTGCACGAGGCCGAGGACATGGTCCAGGAGACGTCATTGCGAGCCTGGAAGGGCTACGCGACCTTCGACGGTCGCGCCTCGGTGCGGGTGTGGCTCTACCGGATCGCGACCAACGCCTGTCTGACGGCTCTGCGGCAACGCGGCAGGCGGTTCCTTCCGTCCGGCCTCGGTGCGCCGTCGGACGACCCGGATGCTCCGGTGCAGATGTTCGACAGTGCGGTCGGGATGCTGCAGCCGATCCCGCAGGCGCTGCTCGATCCGGCGACGATCGTCGGCTCGCGGGAGACGCTGCGGCTCGGGGTCATTGCAAGCCTCCAGCATCTGCCGGTCTCGCAGCGGGCCGTTCTCCTGCTCCGGGACGTGCTGTCGTTCTCGGCTGCCGAGACGGCGGAGATCCTGAGCACCACGACGACGGCCGTCAAGAGCAGCCTGCAGCGTGCCCGCGGCAAGATCGCCGAGGTGACGCCACAGCTCGACGACATCGCGGAGCCGGAAGATCCGGCGTACGGCGAGTTGCTCGACCGGTACATCGCCGCGATCGAGATGAGCGATGCCGCGGCTCTCGCGGAGGTCCTGCGCGACGACGCGACGTTGCAGGCAGCCGGGACGAGCACGTGGTTCTCCGGAAAGAAGACCTGCCTCCCGTACCTGGTGAATCACGTGCTCGGCGCCCCAGGCGGCTGGCGGATGCTGCCGACCGCTGCCAATGCGCAGCCGGCCGCGGCGGGCTACCGGCGGCAGGACGACGGTTCGTACGCCGCGTACGGGCTGGTCGTGCTCGACCTGACGGTGACCGGGATCCGCGGGATCACGTCGTTCCCCGCCCCTGACCTGGTGACGAGGTGTGGCCTGCCGCTGGTGCTGGAAGTTGTCTGAGCGATGTGTCGATGGAGGGGGTGGTCGACACGTCGTAGGGGTAAGCGGTCCGACCAGGGCCCTGCGAAAGGACGCACGATGGCGAAATACCTGATCCTCATCTACGGCGACGCCGCCGAGTGGGATGCGATGTCCAAGGAGCAGTGGGAGGCGCACGGAGCGGCCCACGAGAAGTTCGCGGCCGCGGCCGGTGCGAAGGTCCTCGGTGGCGCGGAGCTGGAGTCTTCGGCGGTCGCGGCGACGACCCTGCGGACCGACCCGTCCTCCGGGCGGGTGACGACGACCGACGGGCCGTTCCTGGAGACGAAGGAGGCCGTCGGCGGCTACTACCTGCTGGAAGCCGCGGATCTGGACGAGGCGATCGCCCTGGCGGAGTTGTTGCCGGAGGTCCACGCCTCGCACAGCGGGGTGGAGATCCGGCCGGTGGTGCAGAACGGATGAGCGATGAGGTCCTCGCTGCGGTGGCACAGGCCCACCGCAGCGAGTGGGCTCAGGTGCTCGCAACCACCGCGCAGCTGATCCGCGATCTCGACCTCGCCGAGGAGTGCACCCAGGACGCCTTCGTCCAGGCGCTCGAGGTCTGGCCGCGAACCGGCATCCCGCGGCAGCCCGGTGCCTGGCTCACGACCACGGCGCGGAACCGCGCCAGGGACCTGCTGCGCCGGGATTCGGTCGCGCGCCGAGCGCTGCCGCTGCTCGTGCCGCCCGCGACCGTGACCGGACCTGAGAACGAGCGTGACGACGACCGGCTCCGGCTGATCTTCACCTGCAGCCACCCTGCCTTGGCGCCCGATGCGCGAGCGGCTCTGACTCTTCGGCTGGTGTGCGGGCTCTCGACGGCCGAGGTGGCCCGGGCGTTTCTCGTCCAGGAGCCGACGATGGCAGCCCGGATCACCCGGGCGAAGAAGAAGATCAGCGTCGCCCAGATCCCGTACCGTGTGCCGTCGCCGGAGCAACTCGGTGACCGGGTCCGCGTCGTACTCGACGTCGTACACCTGATCTTCAGCACAGGTCACACGGCTCCGATCGGCGCCGAGCTGGTTCGCCAGGACCTGATCGACAGTGCGATCGACCTCGCTCGCCTGCTGCACTTCTTGATGCCGACCGACGCTGAGGTCAGTGCGCTGCTGGCCCTCTTTCTGCTCGTCGACGCCCGCCGGGACGCACGGATGTCGGAGAGCGGCAGCCTGGTTCTCCTCCCGGATCAGGATCGATCGCGCTGGGACGCCGACATGATCGGCGAAGGCACTGCCTTGCTGACCGATGCGCTGCGACGACGACCACCCACGAGGTACGCGATCGAGGCCGCGCTCGCCGCCGTCCACGCAGAGGCGCCGAGCTGGCACGACACGGATTGGTCCGAGATCGTCAGCCTGTACGACGTCTTGCTGCGGCTGTGGCCGAATCCGGTCGTCGAGCTGAACCGTGCAGTGGCTATCGGCGAACGTGATGGTCCCGAGGCCGGTCTGGTCGCGCTGCGGCCGCTCTTGTCCGAGCCGGCGCTGGCCACCTATGGCTACCTCAGCGCCGCTCGGGCTGAATTCCTGCGCCGGCTGCACCGATGGGACGAGTCGGCCGAGGCATACGAGGAAGCGCTGGCACTCACCGACAACGGCGTCGAACGGACCTTTCTCACTGGGCGACTGGACGACGTACGAAAGCGCAGCGCGCCCTAGCGCACCGCTTACGCAAAGGTGAGTGCGTTGCGGGTGGCCCAATCGGTGAAGGTGCGGGCGCGGCCGAGGAGGCGCTCGATGTCGGGGGAGACTGCTTGCTCTTCGAGGGAAGGGGCGCCGAGTACGCCGAGGGTGGCTTCCACGACGGGCTCGGGCATGTAGGTGAGCATTCGGGCTCGTGCTTCCTCGTGGCTCAGTTCGACGAACTGCACCGGCTCACCGATCGCTTCGGCGATGGCGGCGGTCATGCGTCGCGGGCCGATCGGTTCTGGGCCGGTGAGTGTGTAGATGGTGCCGCCGTGGTTGGGTTCGCGCAGTGCCAACGCAGCGACGTCGGCGATGTCGGCCGGGTCGACGGCCGGTAGCAGCACATCGCCGTACGGCGCTTCGAGCACGCGGCGGGTTCGTACCGACTCGGCCCACTGGAACGCGTTGGAGTTGAAGTTGCCAGGTCGCAGGATCGTCCATTCCAGGCCTGACTCCGTGACAGCGTCTTCCAGGGCTGACGGATGGCGTTGGGTGCCTACGCCTTGGGAGGACAGCAGTACGACGCGCTGTACGCCGGCCGCCCGTACGACGTCCACGACGGCACCGAAATCGCCGTTCGCCAAGAAGTCTGGCGGGGTCATCAGGAAAGCCGCTTCCGCTCCGTCCAGTGCGGGCTTCAGAGTCTCCGGCTGGGACATGTCGGCGGTGAAGGACTGGCGGCGGGAGACCGCCCGTACCTGCTCGCCGGCCGCCACCAAGGTCTCGACGAGCGGTCGCCCGACGTTCCCCGTTGCACCAGTTACCACGATCATTTCGCGCTCCTCGTTGCTATCGACTGGTGAGGACGCTACTGGCGCTGAGATAGTAGGTACCTAGAGGAAAGTACTGGGGAAAGAGGGTGGGTGTGATCGACAGCACAGAGGTTGATCCGGTGCAGGCGTGCCCGATCGCCCCGGTGGTCGACGTGGTGTTCAGCCGGTGGACCACGCCGATCCTGTGGACGTTGAACGAGTTCGGGACGCATCGCTTCGGGGAGCTCGAACGGCGGATCGGCGTGATTACGGCGAAGGTGCTGACGCAGCGGTTGCGTCAACTGGAGCGGGACGGGCTGGTCGTCCGGACGTACTACCCGGAGGTTCCACCGCGCGTCGAGTACGAGATCAGCGACCTCGGCCGCAGCCTCGCGCCGCTGTTCCGTTCGCTGGCGGAGTGGTCACCCAACCTGGACAAGGTCGAAGCAGCTCGACGGCACTACGACACCCACGAGCCGGCCCACCGCCGGCCCTAAGCCGGAGGGGTGGTCAGGAAGGTTTCGATTTCGTTGGCGACTGGTCCTGGGATCTCCAGTTGGGGGGAGTGGGCGGCGTTGTCCAGTCGGCGTAGGTGGGCGTTCGGGATCTTCTTGGTGTAGGCCTCGGCGACGTCGAACGGGACCACGATGTCGTGTTTGCCCCACAGCACCAAGGTGCGCTGGGTGATGGCGGCGATCCGGTCTGCCAGGTCGAGGTCCTCGCCGTCCCGGACGGCCTGGGTCATGGCGTTGACGTGGTCGAAGCGTTTGTCCATCTCGTTGAGCATGTGCTGGACGATGAAGCCGGGCAGTTTGGGCTTCTGGTAGTAGACACGGTCCAGTACGGCGCCGAAGTCCTCGACCGTCTTCATCCGGGCGCCGAAGCCGGCGTAGATCGGGCGGGTGTCTTTGCCTGCGCCCGGCGCGTTCACCAGGATCAGGCTGGCTATCTGCTCGGGATACCGAAGGGCGTAGGCCGCTGAGGTGTGGCCGCCCATCGAGTTGCCGCCGAGATGGAAGCGATCGAGGCCCAGTTCGCCGAACAGGCCGTGCAAGGCTTCGACGTGGCCGCGGACGCTGTAGTCGCGGTCGGCGGCCTGCTCGTTGTCGCCGTGCCCCGCGAGATCCGGCAGGATCACCCGGAACTTGCTGGTCAGCTTGGCAGCGCTGGCCAGGAATGAGTTCTTGTCGTCGGCGAGTCCGTGCAGCAACACCAGCGGGTCACCGGAGCCGCCTTCGTAGTAATGGAAGGTGTAACCGGCAACGGTTGCCTGCCGGTGGTGGACACAGCCACGCAGCTGGGTGAGGCGAGTAGCGGCACTCATGATCAGCGAGGCTGGGGCAAGCATGGGGCAATCTCCTGTCACACGGATGCGCGTACCACCACACATAGTGGACAGCGTCCCGGCCGCACCAGGCCGGCCGCCGCACGTGCCTGAACGCGGGACAGATCCGCCCTAAAGGACATCTACCTCGTGACGCGGGTGAGGAACGACCGGATCAGCGGGACCACCTGGTCCAGGTGGCTTTCCAGGAGCCAGTGGCCGCCACCGTCGAGCAGGTGGAGTTCGGCGTCCGGGAGGTCGGCCAGGTAGGCACGTGCTGATTCGGCCGGCATGTAGCCGTCCTCCGGGCCCCAGACGATCAGGGTCGGCGGCTGATGCTTGCGAAGGTAGGCCTGGTACTCCGGGTAGCGGTGGACGCTCGACAGGATCTCCAGGAAGAAGCCGACCATGATGTCTTGGTGCGGCTCCATCAGCGGCCACGACAGTTGCCACAGGTCGGGGCTGATCCGCTCGGCTGTCTCGGGTGGAACCTCGCCGAGCACCTCCTCGCGCAGGCCCTCGGCGCTGACCGCTTTCGCCAGTTCTGTATGGCGTTCCTCGGTGGGCGCGGCCCAGTATTCCTTCAGGGGCTCGTATTTCGGGCCCAGCGTCTCCTCGTAGGCGTCGCCGTTCTGGATGATCAACGCCGTGATTCGGTCCGGGTCCTTCAGCGCCAGCTGGAAGCCGACCTGTGAGCCGTAGTCGAACAGGTACAGGGCGAATCGGTCCACGTTCAGCTCGGCCAGGAAGGCGTGCAGGAGCGATGCATAGCCGGCGAAGGTGTACTCGAAGTCGTCCGGGGCTTCGCTGTACCCGAAGCCGGGGAAGTCCGGCGCGATCACCCGCCAGCGATCCGCGAGGGCGGGCATCAAGGCCCGGTACTGGAACGAAGACGATGGATACCCGTGCGGCAGCAACAGCACGGGTGCATCTGGGGGTCCGGCCTCCCGAAAGAAGACACGGACCCCGTCGGCCTCAACAGTTCGGTACGCCACAGTCGGCAAGGGCGACTCCCTTCCTCACCACTGCGGCGTACCCAATATCTCCGTTCTTGAACGGTGCACTCGCCGTACGGCGAAGGTCAGACCTGGCCGGCCTTTTCGAGGGCGGCGCAGCAGGTGTTCACCAGCAGGCGGGTGACCGTGTAGGGGTCGATGTTGGCGTTGGGGCGGCGGTCTTCGATGTAGCCCTTCTTGTCCACCTCGACCTGCCACGGAATGCGCACCGAGGCGCCGCGGTCGGAGACGCCGTAGCTGTAGACGTCGTGCGGGGCGGTCTCGTGGGCACCGGTGAGGCGCTCCTCGATGCCGTGGCCGTAGCCGGCGATGTGCTCGTCGACCTTGCCCGGGGCACCGAGCGACTCGCAGGCGGTGACGATCGCGTCGTAGCCCTCGCGCATTGCCTTGGTGGAGAAGTTGGTGTGCGCACCCGCGCCGTTCCAGTCACCCTTGGCCGGCTTGGCGTCCAGGGTCGCGGCGACGTCGAACTCCTCGGCGATGCGGTAGAGCAGCCAGCGGGCCACCCACAGGTGGTCGGCGACGTCGACTGGACCGGCCGGGCCGATCTGGAACTCCCACTGACCGGGCATGACCTCGGCGTTGATACCGGAGATCGCCAGGCCGGCCTCGATACAGGCGTCCAGGTGCTTCTCGACGATCTCGCGGCCGAACACCTCGTCGGCGCCGACGCCGCAGTAGTACGGGCCTTGCGGGGCGGGGAAACCGACAGCCGGGAAGCCGAGCGGACGGCCCTCCTGGAAGAAGGTGTACTCCTGCTCGATACCGAACCAGGAGTCCTGATCGGCGTACTGGGCGGCGATCGGCAGCAGCGCGGCGCGGTGGTTGGACGGGTGCGGGGTGCCGTCGACGAGGTAGACCTCGCACAGCACCAGCTTGTGGTCGCCGCCGCGGATCGGGTCGGGGCAGGAGAAGACGGGCTTGAGCACGCAGTCCGAGTTGTCACCGGGTGCCTGGTTGGTGCTCGAACCGTCGAATCCCCAGTCCGGCAGTGCGGCGCCGTCAGCGAGAATCTTGGTCTTGGAGCGGAGCCGCGCGCTCGGCTCGGTCCCGTCGATCCAGATGTACTCGGCCTTGTAACTCAACCGTCTGTCCCTTCGTCGCGGCCGTCCCCTCAGGTGTTCCTGAACCGGCCACCATCGACAGTGTCAACGACCTGTTTCGGACCTGTTGCTCCAATGTGAACGCCGTGTGAACCGGTGCTCCGGCAGGATTCTCGGCATGGGTGTCCTGTTCGACTACTTCGCGGCGAAATCCGATGCCGAAGCCGCCGCTGTCATCGACCGCGTCGTCGGTCCGGATTCGTTGCTGCTGAAGGGCATCGACCCAGTCGTCCAACTGGGCACCCTCGAGGAGCTGCTCACCAACCGCCCGTACGACGAAGTTGCCGACGACCCGCGGAGCGGACACGTCGTGGCCGTGCGGGATCATGGTGCGCGGCTGGTGTCGACCCTCACGGACTCGCTCGCCACCGCCCTCGCCCAGGCAAGCCGTGAAGACCTCGAGCGAGTCGCGGTTCCGTGGTCGCAGACCGAAGAGTTCTGGGGCTCAGCGGACCCCGAGATCCTCGCCGACGTCCTCACCGACCTGGCCGACCTGGCTCGCCGAGCCGAAGCCAACGGCGAACGCCTCTACTGCTGGGTCTGCGTTTAGCCGTTGGTGGTGCGGTGGGCGAGTAGGCCTTCGACGCCTTGGCGGAAGGTTTCGCCTACTTGGGTTGGGTTGGTGAGGCAGCCGGCGGCCATGGCGCCGTCGCGGAGCATGACGAAGTGGCGGGCGGCGGGCTCGGGGGGTGTGTCGCCGATCTGGGCGAAGAGGGTGGTGACGGTTTCGGCGAACCAGGCGCGGTGGGCGAGGACTGCTTGGTGGACCGGGTGCTCTGCGTCGGGGTACTCCGCGACGGCGTTGAGGAAGGCGCAGCCGCGGAAGTGGCCGGAGGTGATGCCGTCGGTGATCGACTGCGCGACGGCCCGGACGATGTCGGCCGGCGGTTGGCCGCTGGTGACGGCTGCTTCGATCTGGTTGCGGTCCATCTGGTGGACGGCCTGGAGGTAGGCGACGACCAGCTCTTCCTTGCTCGGGAAGTGCCGGTAGAGGGTCGCCCGCGTCACCTTGGCCTCGGCGACGATCCGGTCGATGCCGACGGCGTGGATGCCCTCCGAGTAGAAGATGCGCGTCGCCGTCTCGAGGAGTCGCGAGCGCGCCTCGGAAACCCGGCCAGGAGAAGTCTGCACCATTCGTCCGAGCGTAGCAGGTCTAGGTAGAACGTTCTGTCTTGACAGTTATGCGACTTCTTGGCCATGCTGAGGAGATAGAACGTTCGGTCTACTTCAGTGAAGGGCGCACCGTGACCACCATCGACACCACCTCCAGTGACCTCGCCGCCGGCCTGCGCCGGTTGTACTTCGTCCGGTTCGCCTTCGCGATCGTCTGGGCGGGGCTGATGTTCGCCACCCAGTCGCGCCTCGGCCCGGTCGGGATCGCGCTGCTCGTCCTCTATCCCCTGTTCGACGTCGGCGCGGCGATCGTCGATTCGCGTTCCTCCGGCACTTCCCGCGGGCTCTCCGTGAACATCGCGATCAGCTCACTCGCCGCGATCGGCCTGGCCTTCGGCGCGGCGTCCGGCGTACCGGCGGTCCTGCGGGTGTGGGGTGCCTGGGCCGTGATCGCCGGCCTCGTCCAGCTGTTCGTCGCCCTCGGCCGCCGCAGGCTCGGCGGTCAGTGGCCGATGATCCTCAGTGGCGGACTCTCGGTCCTGGCCGGCGGCTCGTTCGTCGTCAGCGCCGGCGCCACCGACCCGGCGCTCACCAACCTCGCCGGGTACGCCGTACTCGGCGGCATCTTCTTCCTCGTCTCAGCCCTCCGCCTCGGCCGGCGTTCCAACTGACAGAGGCTCTGTCGTCCACGACCAGGTGTTGTCGGTGCAGGTGAAGGTCCAGTGGAGGGGCTCGCCGGTTTCCAGGTAGGCGACGGCCGGTACGGCGAGGGGTGGGTAGGGAAGGTTGGTGAGCAAGGCGGCAGCTTCGGCAGGTGGGAACCACCGGGCCTCGAGGATTGCGCCGTCAGGGTCGGCTACGGCAAGGGTGTCGTCTTCGATCGTGGTGGCGTAGTTCCAGGAGCTCGAGGTGAGTTCGCCGACTACCACGGTGGTTCGCCAGATGAGGTGCAGTGAGGCGGCCTTGAGGCCGGTCTCCTCAGCCAGCTCGCGGGCTGAGCCGGCTTCCGGGGTTTCGCCGGTTTCGACGCTTCCGCTGGGCAGACTCCAGCACGGCGCGTCCCACGTCTCGTACTGTTCGCGCACCAGCGCGACCCGGCCGTCGTACGTGGCCATTACTCCGCCATACCTTCGCGCTGTCATGGCTACACCTTGGCAAAGATCCGGGTGCCACGATTCCGGAAGGGGAGTGTCCGGTATCGGGTCTACGGTTTTGGTATGAGTGAAACGTGGTGGGAACCGCCGCTGGCGGGGAATGAGGTTGAGCAGCTGCTGGGAGCTTTGGAGCGGTTGCGGGCGACGTTCCGGTGGAAGGTTGATGGGCTGGATGCGGCCGGGCTGCGGGTGCGGCTCGGGGCGTCGAGTGTGACGTTGGGTGGGCTGCTGAAGCATCTGGCGGCCAACGAGGATTACATGTTCAACGTGAAGCTGCGAGGACTGCCGATCGGTGAGCCGTGGACTAGCAACGGGTGGCGGGACGACAACGACTGGGAGTTCCACTCTGCGGTCGATGACTCGCCGGAGGAGCTGTATGCGTTGTGGGACGGCGCTGTGGAGCGCTCGCGGGAGCGGGTGGCTGCGGCGTTGGCAGAGGGCGGTCTGGACCTACCTGCGCACATCAGTTGGCCTGACGGGCGGCATCCGAGTCTGCGGCGGCTGTTGTGCGATCTGATCGAGGAGTACGGGCGTCACACCGGGCATGCGGATCTGATCCGGGAGACGGTGGACGGGCGCGTCGGTGAGGACCCGCCTGCTGGTTGGCGGCCGGCTGTGTCAGTTCAGTAGCTGCAGAGCCTCGTCGTACTGGGACCTGTCGAAGACGAACGGGCCGAAGCCGCTGTAGTCCCAGTCCGGCCGGTGCGGCTGGCGGAAGCTGTCCCACGTGACGGTGTCGGCATCAGCGTGGATCTGCGCCTCTAGCGGCCAGCAACCAGTGTCACCGCAGTTACAACCGAGCAGCGCGTACGGCGTGCTGGGCTCACCGACCAGGTATGCGCGGAGGCTGCTGAACGCACCAGTGTCCAGCACCAGACCGGAGTACCCACCGGCAGGATCGAGCCCCTCGCCACGCTCGTACCGGGTGATCAGCTCGACCAGACTGACGCCGTTCACGAGCGGAACGAACTCACTGCCGCCGTCCTCCCACGGCCGAAGCTCGAACCCCACCTGTCGCATGACACCAGCCTACGCACGGCTCAACGTCCCGTCTGCTGCAATAACGACCGTGGCCCGCGCTGCGCCAACCTGCAGGTGGATGAGCGTCCGGCCAGCCCGCTGGCTCGTGGTGTAGCTGACGGCCGCAGCGGCTCGCGCAGGCACAATCACCGACAGGATCGACGCAGTCCGTCCCGATCGCTCGAACCTGACGACCGGTGCCGTACTGCGCTGGTCGATCGTTCGGTAATGCCAGCTCGACGCTATCCGGGCCGGCGTGGTCGGTTCGCCGTACGGGACCTGCAGTAGGACCGTCTTGACCGTGTCACCAGGCCGCTGCGCCACCACCGAGCCAGCGCCGTACGGCGTGACCTTTTGCCCTGCAGGCAAGTGCCACAGCGTCTCGTACTGACGCCGTACCGCAGACGCCCCGCGGTCGAGTACCACCATCAGGTCCGGATCCTTCAGCACCAGTACGCCGCGCGTCCGCCCCACATCGCGCAGTTCGTAGAACTCAGACGACTCCCGCACGTCCGAGCGAGTCAACCGAGTCGCCGACGCCCCAACTCCCGACACAGTCATCACATTGTGCGCGGACTGTCCCCTGGCCCACCGCTGCCACGCATCGCCCTTGTAACCAGCATGTCCACCGTCGACGAGCACCTCCCGCCCCAACGACGTGTACGTGAGCGACATGTGGTCGTCATGCCCATGCAGTCGCCGTACTGGCCCAAAGCGGAGGCTGTACGTCGACTCCTGGGCAAACGGCCGCTGCGTACCCCACCCGGTCCGCCCGAACACGTACCCAGCCGCAAAGACCCCGACCCGCTGGGCAGGCGGCGTACCGCGCTTCCCCGACGTACCGACGTACTCGAGGGGTGTGCGAGCGACCGGTACCGTCCGCACCACCTCAGAGTCCCCGAGCTGATGCAGTTCGCCGAGTGAGTTGGTCGCGAGCGCCAGCCAGTTCGCCTGCTGCTGCCGACGCGCTCTGATCGTCGGACTGGCGTCGACACCACACTTCCCGAGTACGTCGATCGCCCGTCCCCAGAGCGAGTAGTTGTACTGCGCATAAGCGGTCGACTGCTCATTCGTCGAGCCCTGCGGGTCGATCGCGGTCTTGATCCCGGTCGCGAGTCGATCAGCCGCAGTCCGCTTCAGATCCGCACGTCCCAGAGTGCAACCCACTCCGAACAGCGCGAGGCTCTCCTCGGTGCCGTGGTTCCAGTCACCACTCCAGTTCCGCTGCAGGTACTGCGCGTGCTGCAGCAACGCGGTATCGACCCACTTGTACGCCGGTGGCAACCGCGTGACACGCAGCCCCGACAACACGGCCTGCCGCAGGCAGATGAGCACGTTCGTCCGGTGCATGGTGGATTCAGTAGCGCCTGCGTCGTTCTGCCACGGGTAGGGGTTGTCACGCACCCAGTCGTGCGCAATCGCGTCAACGCGTTGCAGCGCACGCCGATCGCCCTTGCCTGCCGCCCGAATCCCTTGTCCCAGCCACCGCAGTGAATGCAGCCACATGTACCAGCTGGGGTTGTGAGCCGGATTGAGCCGCCAGTTCACGTTGCCACGCCCATCACCGACTTGGTACGGCGGTGTGGTGCCCCAAGCGAAGGTGTCCCGGTACAGGTTCTGCACCGGGTTCGGCCGCTCGATGCCGGAGTACGTCGCACATGTGTAGGTGTTGCGCTCGGTAGCAGCGACCGGAGCCGTCTGCGGGAGCTCCGCTCGCACAGGCTTGGCGGACGGCTCGGGGACCCGGTCCGGAACCGCCACCCATCCGATCACCACCGCAGCAGCCACCACCAGTGCCGCATGACGCGAGCGCAGGGCGGCGGACACTACTCCGCGCTTCCCAGGGCCTGCGCGATCAGCGCGTTCCGGGCGCGCTGCCCGGTGGGCTGCGTGGTGTGGATGCCGTCGCGCAGGTACTTCGTGACCTGCCCACTCCGCGCACTGAGGAACTCCGACCACCGCACCACATGCAGATTCGGGTGCCGTGCGGCCGCCTGGTCCAGCGCCTTGTTGATCAACGCGCTGTTGGCCCGATCGGCCGACTGCACAGCCGCGGACAGGCCCCACCGGTTGGCATGCACGTTCACCCAGTACACCGTCCGCTTGGGCCCGGCGATCTTCATCGCCTGCTCGACCTCGGTCGCGAACGCCGCCGGCGCGAAGATGTCGTTGGTCCCGACCGCCATCACGATCCGGTCCGGCAGCCCGTACTTCCGCGACCAGTCCGCCAGCGCATCCACCCCCGCCGACGCCGGCTGCCCCGACCAGTCGTGCACGGCGACCGGCGTACCGGTCTGTGCCGCCACCAGCTGCTCCAGCGCAGGCCCGTCCTGTACGGCGATGCTGTCGCCGAACATGAACACCCCGTCACCGCGAACCGTCGCCCGGATCTTCGCCACACTGGAGATCCGCCGACTCAGGTTCTCCCACGGTCCGAGCCGCCCCGAGCCGGATCGCCCAGCCACCGTCGGCCGAGGCCCCGGCGGCACCGCAGTCGTCTTCGGCGCAGCGCTCGGCTTCGGCTTCTTCGGAGGAGGCGGAGGCGTCGGAGTCCGGTCATCCGCCGTCCCAGCAGCCGCCACATTGACCAGCGGTTGCTCCACCTCGGACGAGGCCTGCGTCACCGCAACCGCCGTACCGCCGACCAGCGCTACCGCCGTCAGCGCTCCACTGAGCGCCATCCAACGGCCGGTAATGAGCCTCCACGGACCGACGAAGAGCACGCGGCCCGCATCCCGACGACTCAACCCGCCCTCCACAACTCAGACTTCCGACCGCCCTAACTTACCCCGCCAGGACGGCCAGAAGCCTCGCGAGCTCAGGACATCCGGATCAGCGACCCGCCACCGGTGATCCCCACCGACGTCTTCACACCGTCCACGGTGAGGTCGATCACGTACGTCGTCCCGGACATGCGGGTTTTGTAGGTGACCTTGCCGTTGGCTCGGGTCGGGATGATCAGGGAGAGGATCGAGACGGACTTGCCGGCGCGGGCGAAGATGACCGTGGAGGCCGCCTTGCGGGTGGTGATGTGCGGGAAGTGCCAGCCCTGGATCGGGTTGGTCTGGCCGGTTTTGACCAGGGTGGAGCCGGCCGGGAGGGCGCCCTTGTAGGGGAGCTGGATGAGGACGGTCCGGGTGTTTTCGCCGGCCTTGGTGGCTACGGCGGCGGAGCGGCCGGAGACGGTGGCGCGCTGGTCGGAGGGCAGGTGCCAGAGGGTCTGGAACTGCTGTGCGGTCTTGGCGGTGGCGCGGTCGAGGGTGACGACCACGTCCGGCTTGCGCAGGATCAGGACGCCGCGGGTGCGGGTGACGCCGGCAGCGGGGGCGTCGGTGAGCTCGTAGAAGTCGGCGTTGGCCCGGACCGTGGAGCGGGTCAGCTTGGTGATCGGATTGGTGTCGGCGAGCTTCGGGGTCGTCATCACGTTGTGCGCGGACGGGCCGACGATCCAGGCGCGCCAGGCTTTGTTCGAGTAGCCGGCGTACCCGGTGTCGCGGAGGATGTCGCGGCCGCGGGCCTGGTAGGTGAGGGCCGTGTGGTCGCTGTGTCCGTGCAGGACCCGCTTCGGACCGAACCGGATGCTGTACGCCGACTCGGCCGCGAACGGCGTGGTTGCGGAACCCCAGCCGGAGCGGCCGAACACGTAGCCGGCCGAGTAGATCTTGACGCGGTCCGCGGGAGCCGTGCCGGAGACGCCCTTCGTGGCGGCGTACTCGATCGGCGTGCCGGGCACGTTGCCGGTCTTCACGTACTCGGTGTCGCCGATCTGCTGCAGCATGCCGGACGGCGTGGTGGCGTGGGCGATGAAGGTCGCCAGGAGTGCGCGGCGGGCGCTGATCGTCTTGCCCGGGTCGATACCGCAGTCCTGCAGCGCCTTCGCGGCGCGGCCCCAGAGGGAGTAGTTGAACTGCGCGTAGCCGGTGGCCTGCTCGTTCGTCGCGCCCTGGGCGTCGATCGAGGTGGTGATTGCCTTACCCAACCGGTCCTGCGCGGTCTTCATGTAGTCGGTGCGGCTCAGCGTGCATCCGACACCGAACAGAGCAATGCTCTCGTCCGTACCGTGGTTGCCCGGGCCACCCCAGTAGGCGGTCATGAACTTGGCGTGGTTCACCAACACCGCGTCCAGCCAGGCGTACGCGGCCGGCAGCTTGGTGACCTTGAGGTTCTTCAGTACGGCGTGGCGCAGGCAGATCAGCACGTTCGTGCGGTGCATCGTCGCCTCGTGCGCGCCGGGGTTCGTCTTCCACGAGTACGGGTTGTCCTTCACCCAGTCCCGGGCGATCGCGGTCACGTGGGTGAGCGCGGCCTTGTCGCCGTTGCTCGCCGCGGTGATGCCCTGGCCGATCCAGCGCAGCGAGTGCAGCCACATGTACCAGCTGGGGTTGCTGTACGGGTTGGCCTTCCAGTTGATGTTGCCCTTCCCGTCACCGACCTTCGTGGCCTTGAACTTGCTCCAGATGAAGGTGTCGTTCATCACGGCGCTCAGCGGTACGGCGTCGTCGATGGTGCTGTAGCCGGGGCATGCGTAGCCGCCGGGAACAAAGGCCGCCGCGGCCGGAGTGGGGACAAGCAGCATCCCACCCACTCCTGCCGTAGTGAGCGCAAGCGAAAGTACACGTCTGAGCACGGAATCCCCTAGCTACTGGCTGCTTCCCCAGCAGCTCCCCAAAGTTCTTGACACTTCTGACGATGCTCAGCACGACGATTAAGTTGTGAGTTGCTCAAGGCAACTTGCGGAGTGGACTCTCTCGGATCAGGTGCTGCGCTCGGCCTCACTGCGCTCGACGCAGAACTCGTTCCGCTCCGGATCGAGCATGGTGACCCAGCCCGGTCCCTCGGGCGTGCGGTGGTCCTCGTGGATGCTCGCGCCGAGGCCGACCAGCCGCTCGACCTCCTCGTCCCGGGTGCGCTCGGTGGGCACCCAGTCGATGTGCACGCGGTTCTTCACCGTCTTCGACTCCGGGACGCGGATGAACAGCAGTCCCGGCACCGGGGCCGGCGCCTCGACCAGGACCTCGTCGTCCCCGGGCTCGTCGCCCTCGCCCAGCGGCCAGCCGGTCGTGGTGCTCCAGAACTGCGCGAGCTCGTAGGGGTTTTCGGCGTCGATCGTGATGTGTCGCAGGATCATCCGCAGACCCTAACTCCGAACGCAGGCCACCGGTTCCGAACGCTGGGCGTCCGGCCGGTGACGCGACGGGGTCGGTGGTTCCGGAGGGTCGCGGACTGTCGGTGGCCGGGTCTACTGTGCGATCAAGGGTGGTTCACGGGAATCTTTGCAGGGGGAAAGGGAGATCTGATGGCGTCTCGACTGAATCCGTACATCCAGTTCGACGGGAGTGCGCGGGAGGCTCTGGAGTTCTACCAAGGCGTCTTCGGCGGTGAGCTGACGACGAGCACGTTCAAGGAGTTCGGTGCCGGTCACGGGCCGGACGATGACGACAAGCTGATGCACGGCCAGCTGGAGAGCCCGAACGGGTTCACCCTGATGGCGGCGGACACGCCGCAGGGGATGCCGTACAACCCGGGCGAGAACATCGCGGTCAGCCTGAGCGGTGACGACGGCGACGACCTGCGCGGGTACTACACGCAACTCTCCGACGGCGGCAAGGTCAGCGTCCCGCTGGAGAAGCAGATGTGGGGTGACGAGTTCGGCATGGTCACCGACCGGTTCGGCATCAACTGGATGTTCAACATCAGCGGCAGCTGACCAGATCCACCGCAGACCCGGCCCCTCGGCGACTCAGCCCCCGAGGGGCCGTTCTGTTCGCATCGTCGGGGAAGCAGGGGAGTGGCGAGTTGGCGGTCGTGCAGCTTCGGGACGGGCGCCTGATCGAGCTCTGGGACGGCGGTGCGCCCGGCGGGACCCCGGTGATCTTCCTGGCCGGGTGCCCGGATACCAGGCACGCGGCTTACCTGGGGGATGACGCGGCCCGCCGCCTTGGTGTGCGCCTGGTGGGTGTCAACCGGCCCGGTTACGGCCGGTCGACGAGTCACGCGTCGACCCAGTTGTCCGTGGCCGATGATGTCGTGGCCGTGGCGGATGCCTTGGGGCTCGAGCAGTTCGCGGTGGCCGGCATGTCGATCGGCGGCCCGTACGCCGTCGCCTGCGCGGTGCGGCATCCCGACCGCGTCACTGCCTTGGGCGTACTGGCGAGCCCGGCCAGCGTTCCGGAGCTGGATCCGCCGTACCATCGCGATGATCTCGACCCGGACGGCCAGTCGTTCTTCCGCCAGCTCGCGCAATCCACGCCGGAGCAGGCGATCGAGCTGATGCGGTCCGGCTTCCTGACGTACGTGGCCCAGCTCAATCCCGCCGACCCCGACGACGAGTCCCTGGTACGGCGCTTCCTGGCGGAGCTGGATCCGCACGACGCCCACGTACTGCGGGGCGCGCCCGGTGCGGTCGACGGGGTCCGGCTCGGATCGGACCGGGCGATCGCCGCTGCTGTGCGGGAGGCGTTGGTGAACCCGGACGGCTACCTCTGCGATGCCGCAATCTCCTTCCGTGCTTGGGACTTCCGCCCCGAGGAAGTTCGTTGCCCAACGCACCTTTGGTACGGCGAACGTGACACGAACGCCTCGGTTCGCAACGGGCACTGGCTGGCCGGCCGAATTCCCGATGCCACTTTGGTTGTCCATCCGGAGACGACACATCTCGCCGTCCTGCACGAGCATTGGCCGGACGTGCTGTCCGCCCTAAGCGGTCTCGCGCAGGGCGGTCGCTGAGCGGACGAGTGCTGCGACTTCCTGGGAGCGGCTGGTCGGACGCCAGGCGATCACCGTGGTGACGTCCGGTGCATCGACGACGGGCACCGCGATGTGCTCGGGCCACTGCCAGGCGCGGCTGGAGGCCGGGATGACGAGCAGCGCCTTCCCGAGGGCCACGAGCTGGGCCAGCTGCGACTGCGTATGGACCTCCGGGCCAGGCCCGTCCGGATAGGTGCCGTCGAGCCGCGGCCACCGCGCGATCGGTAGGTCGGGCACGTGGGTGACCTCGGCCAGGGTCAGCTGGTCGCGCGCCGCGAGCGGATGCTTCGCGGGAACGATCGCGACCTGACCCTCGACGCAGAGCTCCTCGGTGTCGAAGCCGGCGAGGTCGTCGTACGGGTGGTGCATCAGCGCAACGTCCGCACTCCCGTCGCGCAGCAGACCGGCCTGCTCGCTCACCTCGCAGAGCAGGATCTCGACCGGCGCCGCATCGGCATCGTTGCCGAGTGCGTCGAGGAGCCGCTGCAGCAGCTCGTGAGAAGCACCGGCCTTCGTCACCAGGACCAACGGTCGCTGCGGATCCGCGGCGCGCCGCGTCCGCCGGGCAGCGGCGGCGACCGCAGCGAGGGCCGTCTTGGCCTCGTCGCGCAGGACCCGGCCGGCATCGGTGAGCGCCACCCCTCGGCGGTCCCTGATGAGCAGTTGCACGCCGAGCCGGTGCTCGACCTTCCGGATCGCCCGGGACAGTGGTGGCTGGGCAATCCCGAGCCGATCGGCGGCGCGGCCGAAATGCAGCTCCTCCGCGACAGCGACGAAGTACCGCAGTTCGCGGGTCTCGAGATCGTCCACGCGACCAGCCTACGTGCCGTGATACCGGTGAGGTATCACAGTGGAGCCGATCGGTCTTGGACGTGGGGCGAGTGGTCGGCCAACCATGGGTGCTGTGAACGAGATGAAGACCGCGCTGGTCACCGGCGCGAACAAGGGAATCGGCTTCGCCATCGCCCAGGGCCTCGGGGCGCTCGGCTTCAGTGTCGCGGTCGGAGCCCGCGACGCCGTCCGACGGAAGGAGGCCGTCGAGCAGCTGCGTGCCGACGGTGTCGACGCGTTCGGCGTCGCCCTCGATGTCACGTCCGATGAGAGCGTCGCCGCCGCCGCGCAGTCTGTCGAGCAGACCGCGGGACGGCTCGACGTGCTCGTCAACAACGCCGGCATCGCCGGCCCGATCGACGACGGTGCCCAGGACCCGACCACGCTTGACCTCGAGGTGCTTCGCTACGTACTCGAGACGAATGTCTTCGGAGTCGTCCGGGTGACCAACGCGATGCTGCCGATGCTCCGGCGGGCGGCGGCGCCGCGGATCGTCAACCTGTCGAGCAACATGGGATCGCTGACTCTGCAGACCGGTCCGATCCTGGCCGCCTACACGCCCTCGAAGACGATGCTCAACAGCATCACCGCCGTCTACGCCCGTCAGTTCGCCGGCACGAACGTCATCGTGAACGCTGCCTGCCCCGGGTATGTCGCGACCGACTTCAACGGTTTCCACGGGCTGCGCACACCGCAGGAGGGGGCCGCGATCGCGATCAGGCTGGCGACTCTGCCGGACGACGGGCCGCGCGGGGGCTTCTTCGACGATGCGGGCACCGTCCCCTGGTGACCCGAAAATCAGGTTCGGCAGGGCGGGGTGGCGGGCTAACTTGAGGTCATGGGAGCGAACGACGTACTGCGGGATCCGATCCGGCACAACAACTGGGCGACCAGAAGTCTGATCCGGTTCTGCCGGGATCAGGGGCTGACGGCCGAGCAGCTCGAGGTCACGGGTGTCGGCACGTACGGCGGGATCGTGGCGACGCTGGATCACATCGTCCGTTGTGACGGGGGCTACCTGCGCCGGATCGCGGACCGGCCGCTCGACTTCGTGGACAGCGAGGCGACGCCGGACTTCGACCTGCTGGAGCAGTGGAACGACGAAGCCGGTGTGCTGTGGGAGGCGTTCCTCGAATCCCCGATCGAGGTCGAGCGGGTGCTGCACGTCGACGACAACACCCGGGGGACCCGCGTCGGTATCTTCATTGCGCAGGCGATCAATCACGCCAACCACCACCGCGAGCAGGTGTGCGCCATTCTGACGGGTTTCGGCATCGAGCCTCCTGACATCCAGGCGTGGGAGTACGCCTGGGAAACCGAACGAATCTGGGATCTCCCCACCGCCTGACCGCCCCGTGCCGGTCAGGTGAAGCAGGCCGCGGAGTCAGAGCCCTTCGGACTCCGGCACCGGCGTCAGTGCAGTGCCGTAGGCGAACCAGTTGAGCAGGTTCTCCACGACGAGGTTGCCCATGGCGATGCGGGTCGGGACCGTGGCCGAGCCGACGTGCGGCAGGAGCACCGCATTCGGCAAGGTGAGGAGGTCGGGGTGGACCTTGGGCTCGTGCTCGAAGACGTCCAGCCCGGCCGCGAGGATCGTGCCGGAGCGGAGCGCGTCGACCAGCGCCTGCTCGTCGACGACCGAACCACGGGCGACGTTGATCAGGATCCCGTCCGGCCCCAACGCCTCGAGGATCTCGGCATTGACCAGGTGGCGGGTGGAGTCGCCACCGGGGATCACCACCATCAAGGTGTCGACGTCACGTGCCAGCTCGAGCAGTGTCGGGTAGTAGGGATAGTCGACGTCCTTCTGACTGCGGTTGTGGTAGGCCACCGAGATGCCGAACGGCGTCACCCGGTCGGCGATCGCCTGGCCGATCCGGCCCAGACCGAGGATGCCCAGACGGCGGCCGTTCATCGTTGCCTTGGTCAACGGATAGGCACCGTCCTGCTGCCACTTGCCGGCCCGCAGGTAGCGCTCGGCCTGCGGTAGCTCGCGAACCGTCATCAGCAGCAGGCCGAGAGCAGTGTCCGCGACCTCGTCGTCCAGGACGCCGGGGGTGTTGGTGACCACGACACCGCGCGCGGCCGCCGCGGTGGCGTCGATCTGGTCGTAGCCGACGCCGAAGCTCGCAATGATCCGCACCGCGGGTATCCGATCGAGGAACGCGTCGTCGATCCGGCTGCCACCGGCGGCGACGGCAACGATCTCGTCGCGACGGGCGGCGAGAACCGCGTCCGGGTCGCTCTCCTCCCAGAGCTGGATCAGCTCGCAGTGACCGCTCAGGCCCTCGGCGACCGCGGTATGCATCGGTTTCGGCATCAGCACCACTGGTTGTCCCATGCGTTCCATCCTCATCGACCGATCCCGCCCGGACCAGGTACCCGGTTGCCCTTTCCCAGGAACTGGACAGGAACTGAACCGGAACCGGACCAGGTAGCGGACGTCAGGTGTCCGCCACGTTCGTGATGCTGAGATGCATGAGTCAGCACAACAGCACAGCGACCTTCCATGCGTACTTCGGCTACCGCGACGCCCCCGGCGCACTGCGCTGGTTGGAGCGTGCCTTCGGTTTCGAGACCACCATGGAGTTTCCCGATGACCAGGGCGGGATCTCGCACGCGGAGATGCGGTACGGCGGGGTCGCCTTCACTCTCTTCAGTGACCGAGCGGGCTACGACCGGCCGGTGCGCAAGGAAGACACCGTCGGGCACGGCATGTACGTCGCCCTCGAAAGTCGCGAGGAGGTGGATGCGGTGTACCGCTCTGCGATCGCGGCGGCTGCGGAGTCGATCTGGGAGCCGGCCGCGAGTGAGTGGGGCAACTATCGCTGCCGCGTGGCCGACCCCGAAGGCTACGAGTGGACCTTCGGCACCTACCGGCCGGGCCTCCCGATCGAGTGGTAGGACGCCGTACCGCAGTCCGAGTGTGTGCACCGTGCTGCCGACTGTGGCCGTCGTGTCGCTGATGTATCGAGCAAGAGGGTGAGCTAGCCGAGGTTGAGGTCGGCTACGGTGACCGGCTGGCCGGTGACGAGGGACTGGTTGGCGGCGATGCCTACTGCCACGGCGTTGATGCCGTCGTTGATGTCGGCTGCGCGAGCGAGCGGGTCGTCGCCAGGGCCTTCGAAGAGGTCGGCGTAGAGGAGGCGGTCGCCGCCGCCGTGGCCGCCGGCGGCTCGCGGGATCTCTACCTCGACTGCGGCGGTCCAGTGCTTCTGGAGCACTAGCCGTTCGCCGTCGGAGCGGATGTCGCCGGTGATCAGGTTGCCGGCCGGATAGCTCGGGTCGATGTGGGCGTCAATCACTGCGGCGCGTTCGACGACCTCCAGTTCGGCCCGGCCCTCGGTGCCGTTGACGGAGACCTTGTAGCCCTCCCAGGGGGCGTGAGCGTTCAGGGAGTAGCTGAGCCGGGCGCCGTTCGTGTACTCGGCGATGACGGCCAGGTTGTCCTCGATGGTGATGCCCGGGCCGAACACGTCCTGGTCGCGGAGGTAGCCGTCGTACTTCTCGCTCTCCAGGTACAGGCGGCGGTTGGACTCGTCGTGGCGGAGGTCCAGGAGCCACGGGTCGTCAGCCCAGTCGTCGACGGTGCCGCGCGGTGGGCGGGGGCCCAGGCCGCGGGCTGCGGCGTTCTGGTCGCCGTAGAAGGACAATGCGCCGGAGGCGAAGACCCGCGCTGGTGCGGAGGCGATCCACCAGTTGACGAGGTCGAAGTGGTGGGAGGCCTTGTGGACCAGCAGTCCGCCGGAGTTCTGCTTCTGCCGGTGCCAGCGGCGGAAGTAGTCCGCGCCGTGCCTGGTGTCGAGCACCCACTGGAACTCGACGCTGGTGACGGTACCGATGGAGCCGTCCGCGATCAGCTTGCGTAGTGCGCTGTTGCGGGGTGAGTAGCGGTAGTTGAAGGTCACGACGACGGACTTGCCGGACTCTGCCATCGCTGCAGCGATCTGGCGGGTGCCCTCGGCGTCGATGGTCAACGGCTTCTCGACGATCACATCGGCACCCGCTCGGAGGAGCCGGGAGACGACGGCCGCGTGGGTGTAGTCCGGGCTGGTGACGATCACCCGGTCGACGGACTGCTCCTTGACCATTCGCTCCAGGTCGTCAGCGCCGTACTGCGGGAGCTGGTGGCCGCCGAGCTCTTCGACGTACTGCTGGTGGAACGCGAGGCGGCCGGGGTTCGGGTCGAGCAGGGCTACCAGCTCGGCGTCGGTGGGGTGGTCCTGGAAGATCGCCCGGACGTACTCACGGGCTCGGGAGCCGGTTCCGGCGACGGCATAGCGGCGGGCCATGGCGGCTGCCCTCATCTCTACTCGTGGAGATCTACTCGTGTAGATCGAGGCTAACAACGGTCTGGGCAGGCGGTCAACGGTCGTTACGATCGGCTCATGTCGTCCCCAGTCACGCGTAACGACGTCGCGCGGTACGCCGGTGTCAGTACTGCGGTCGTGAGTTACGTCGTGAACGACGGGCCGCGCGCGGTGTCGCCCCAGGCGCGGGAGCGGGTGCTCGAGGCGATCCGCGTGCTCGGGTACCGGCCGAACGCGACAGCTCGGGCGCTGCGGACCGGGAGCACGCAGACGTTCGGACTGATCACGCCGGACGGTGGGAATCCACTGTTCGCCGAACTGGCCAAGGCGATCGACAAGGCGGCCGGCGAGCGAGGGTACGTCGTACTGCAGACGAGTGCTGACGGTGACCCGGAAACCGAGCGCACGAAGGTCGCACAGCTACTGGCCCGCCAGGTGAGCGGCCTGGTGCTGGTGACGCCATCTGAGGCACCCGACCTGGCCGGCGCCGACGTGCCCGTGGTTGTCGTCAATCGCGTGCTGCCCGGGGTGAGCTCAGTCAGTCCGCGCTACCGCGAAGGTGCACGAGCTGCTGTCGAACATCTTGTGGGGCATGGCCACACCCGCATCGCCCTGGTGATCGGAGGCCCTGGTGCTGCGGGTGGCCAAGCGGCGGGTGAGGTTGTTGTGGGGGCAGAGCCGGATCAGATGGGCGCAGGGGGTGGGGTGCCCAGGGTGACGGACGTGCGGGGCGGGGAGGTCGCACGGGTGCGCGGGGTGGAGCGGGACGCGGGTGGGCGGCGGGGTGGGGTGTCTGAGCGGGAGAAGGGCTGGCGGGAGGGGTTGCGGGGGGCTGGGGTGGCGGATGGGCCGGTGGTGAGGGTGGGGTTCAGTCGGGAGGGTGGGTATGCGGCTGGGCGGTGGTTGGTGGGGTTGGTGGAGCGGCCCACTGCTGTGTTCGCTAGTTCGGATCTGCAGGCGATCGGTGTGCTGAAGGCCGTCAGGGAGGCTGGGCTCAGGGTGCCGGAGGATGTGGCGGTGGTGGCGTTTGATGGGACGCCGGAGGCTGAGTGGTGTTGGCCGCCGTTGACTGTGGTGCGGCAGCCGGTGGAGCGGATGGCTGCTGAGGTGGTTCGGCAGTTGGTCGAGGGGACTGTTGGTGAGCCGACCGCGTATCCGACGGAGCTGGTGGTTCGGAAGTCCTGTGGGTGTTAGAGGGTGCCCAGGTCCTCGAAGATGAGGGCGGTGCGGGTGCCGAGGACTTCGGGGATGGCTTGGAGCTTTTCGAGGACTACGCGGCGGAGGCCCTCGTTGTCGGCGGCTCGGACCAGGAGGATGGCGTCGAAGTCGCCGCCTACCAGGGCCATGTGTTTGATCTCGGGGATCGCCTGGAGCTGTTCGCGGAGGGAGCGCCAGGAGCTCTGGCGGAGACTCAGCGTGACGTACGCCGAGGTGGCGAGCCCCAGCTTCAGTGGGTCCACGGTGACCGTGAAGCCGGTGATGGTGTCGGTGCTGGTGAGGCGTTCGACGCGGGCGTAGGCGTTGGCGCGGGAGATGTGTACCTGCTCCGCCAGGGCGCGGATCGAGAGCCGTCCGTCCCGGCCGAGCGCCTCGATGATCTGCCGGTCGATCTCGTCGAGTGCCGGAGCGATGACCGTCCGTCCAGGTCCGGCGTGATGCGGGATCTCGTCCTGGGACATTTGCGCTCCAAACTCGGCCTGCAGTAACCAATCGTCTCGGCATTTTCCCAGGTCTGGATCCGAATGGCCAGAAGTACGACGATGTGGCCACCGTCCGTCTCCTGCGCCTGGAGGGCTCATGACTACCGTCGAGGAGCTCTTGCTCCCCTCCGAAGAACCAGTCCGGTTGATCGACCAGGACGGGGTTCTGCACGACCATTCGTCGTACCAGCTGCCGACCGAGCAGGCCCTCGTCGACGGCTACGTTGAGTTGATCAAGGGGCGCCGGATCAACGATCAGGCCAGCGCCTTGGTCCGGCAGGGCCGGCTGGCTGTCTACCCGTCGTCGCACGGGCAGGAGGCCTGTCAGGTCGCGGCCTCGATGGTGCTGGCCGACGGGGACTGGCTGTTCCCGACATACCGCGACACGGTCACGATCGTGAGCCGCGGCGTCGACCCGATCGAGACGCTGACGCTGCTCCGTGGTGACTGGCACTCGGGCTACGACCCGTACGCCCGCAACGTCGCGCCGCAGTCCACGCCGCTCGCGACCCAGCTGACGCACGCTGTCGGCGTTGCGCATGCGGCGCGGTTGAAGGGTGAAGACACCGTGGTGATGGCGCTGTGCGGTGACGGTGCGACCAGCGAAGGTGACTTCCACGAGGCGCTGAACTTCGCGGCCGTGTTCAAGGCTCCGGTCGTCTTCTTCGTGCAGAACAACGGATTCGCGATCTCGGTGCCACTGTCCAAGCAGACCGTCGCGCCTTCCATTGCGCACAAGGGCATCGGGTACGGCGTCCCCGGAGAACGGGCCGATGGCAACGACCTTGCCGGGCTGCTCGCCGTACTGGGGCAGGCTGTCGCCAAGGCGCGCGCCGGCGAGGGACCGCAGCTCGTCGAGGCACACACCTACCGGGTGCAGGCGCACACGAACGCCGATGACGCGACGCGCTATCGGCAGGACGACGAAGTGATTCCGTGGCTGGCGAAGGATCCGATCAAGCGGCTCGAGGCCTATCTGGCCCAGGCCGGGTTGCTGGACGACGCCGTACGGCAGCGGGCCGAGGATGCGGCGACGCAGGTGGCCCAGCAGTTGCGCGACGGGTTGATGCCGGAGCCGAGTGTCGATCCGGAAGAGCTCTTCACCCACCTGTACGCCGTACCGACCCCGCAGCTGGTCGAGCAGGCCGCGTTCCTGCGCGACGAGCTGGCACGAGAGGAGGCCTGATCATGGCGCATCAGAAGATTTCGATGGCGCAGGCCTTGAACCAGGCGCTGCGGGACGCGATGACCGCCGACGATTCCGTGCTGATGTTCGGCGAGGACGTCGGGCCACTCGGCGGGGTCTTCCGGATCACCGACGGGCTGACCGCGGAGTTCGGCGAGGACCGTTGTTTCGACACCCCGCTGGCCGAGTCCGGGATCGTCGGGATGGCGATCGGGCTGGCGATGAACGGGATGCGGCCGGTGGTCGAGATGCAGTTCGACGCGTTCGGGTACCCGGCGTTCGAGCAGATCGTCTCGCATGTGGCGAAGATGCGGAACCGCACGCGCGGCCGGATCGCGCTGCCGATGGTGATCCGGATGCCGTACGCCGGTGGGATCGGTGGAGTGGAGCATCACTGTGATTCGTCGGAGGGGTACTACGCGCACACGCCGGGGCTGACGGTTGTTGCCCCGAGCACCGTTGCGGACGCGTACACGTTGTTGCGTAGGGCAATCGAATGGCCGGATCCGGTGGTGTTCATGGAGCCGAAGAAGCTCTACTGGGCCAAGGAAGAGGTCGATCTGACCGAGCCTGCGCCGGGGATCGGGACCGCCGTCGTACGGCGGGAAGGCGCGGATGCGACTCTGATTGCGTACGGGCCCGCGGTGCCGGTCGCGATGGAGGCCGCGGAGGCTGCCGCGGCCGAGGGGCGGGAGTTGACGGTCGTGGATCTGCGGTCGGTGGTGCCGTTCGACGACGAGACGGTGTGTGCTGCGGTACGGCGTACTGGGCGGGCTGTGGTCGTCGCCGAGGCGAGTGGGTTCGCGAGTGTGTCGTCGGAGATCGTTGCCCGGGTCACCGAACGGTGCTTCCACTCGTTGGCGGCGCCGGTGCGGCGGGTGACCGGGTTCGACATTCCGTATCCGCCGCCGAAGCTGGAGAAGTTCCAGCTGCCGGGGGTGGACCGGATCCTCGATGCCGTTGACGATCTGCAGTGGGAGGACTCGTGAACACGTTCCTGCTCCCGGATCTCGGGGAGGGTTTGACCGAGGGCGAGATCGTGCGCTGGCTGGTGTCGGCGGGTGATGTGGTGGCCGTGGACACCCCGGTCGTGGAGGTCGAGACGGCGAAGTCGGTCGTGGAGCTGCCCTCGCCGTACGCGGGGGTTGTCGAGGAACTGCACGGTGAGGTCGGCACGGTGATCCCGGTCGGCAAACCGCTCATCACGATTGGGGCTGAGGTCGGTGCGAGCTATCGCGAGGAGGAGCGCGCGGGGTCGGGGAATGTGCTGATCGGTTACGGGACCGGGGAGTCGGCTGGGTCTGGTCGGCGCCGGAAGCCGCGTGGAGCTGTTGTTCCTGCCGAGTCGCGGGTCTTGCGGGTGATTTCACCTCTCGTACGGCGGTTGGCGCGGGATGCTGAGGTGGATCTGCGGAGCGTGGTTGGGTCTGGGCCGGACGGACTGATTGTTCGGCGGGATGTGGAGCTGGCTATCGCACGCCGTGTTGGACATGCGGCGGGTGAGGTCGCGCGTGGTTCCGCCGCGGCCGCCGAGGAGGTTGTTAGCGAGAGCCCGGTCCCTGTGGGTGCAGGTGGGCGTGTGGCTGAGGTGGGTGTGGGGGCTGGCGCGGGAGCTGGAGTTGGCGCGGGGGTTGCCGCGGGTGTGGGGGCTGGCGCGGGAGCTGGAGTTGGCGCGGGGGTTGCCGCGGGTGTGGGAGGCGCAGGGCCGAGCGGTGCTGCGGGGGTTGACTTGCGGACTGGGTTGGGGGAGTTGCGGCGGGAGGGGATGAGTGGGTTTCGGAAGGTGGCGGCGGCGACTTTGAGTCGGAGCCGGCGGGAGATTCCGGAGGCTACTACGTGGGTTGATGTTGATGCGACGGCGCTGGTCGAGCTCAGGGAGTCGTTGCGGACGGCAACTGATTCGGGGCCGGGGTTGCTGGCTTTGATGGGGCGGTTCGTGGTGGCTGGGCTGGCCAGGTATCCGGAGCTGAACGGGTTTGTGGATACCGAGCGGGAGGAGCTTGTTCAGTTCGACGGGGTGAACCTGGGGCTGGCGGCGCAGACCGAGCGGGGGCTGGTGGTGCCCGCGGTGCCGAATGCGCACAAGTTGAGTGCGCGTGGGCTCGACGTGGAGATCCGGCGGCTGATGGAGACGGCTCGCGCCGGGCGGCTGACGCCGGACGAGCTCAACCGTGGGACGTTCACGCTGAACAACTACGGGAGTTTCGGGGTGGACGGGAGTGCGGCGATCATCAACCACCCGCAGGTGGCGATCCTGGGCGTGGGGCGGATCATCGATCGGCCCTGGGTGGTGGACGGCGAGCTCGCGGTGCGGAAGCTGACCCAGCTGTCGCTCGTGTTCGACCACAGGGTGTGTGACGGCGGCACGGCGGCAGGGTTCCTGCGGTTCGTGGCCGATGCTTTCGAGAATCCGGCGTCCGCTTTTGCGGATCTGTAACAACAGTCAGTGACGCTCCGGCGCGTCGGGGGCTGATACTTGCGCGCGGCAAGTTCCTGGCACCAGAATGCGGTGGACTCCAACACCCTGGGGGACGGAGCGCGAGCGACCTCGCGCCCGGTTGGGGTTTCGGTCCACCGAATCGTGCCGGGATCGGCCGGTCCAGCGCCAGAGGAAGTTTCTGTGAACACATCGGTGCAGCAGCGGGGCAAGAAGTCTCGTCTGGCCACAGTGCTCGGCGGAGCGGGCGCACTCGCGCTCGCCGCGGGCGGCCTGTCACTGGCGCTCGCGCCGGCGGCGTCGGCCAGCGGGATCGTGAAGCCGGACAACCCGACCTGCGCCGAGCTGGTGGCAGGGTCGGAGGAGATCAAGTTCGACTCGGCGACGCCCGGGCAGAAGACCGAGCACGGTGTCACGGTCACCTGGACCAAGCGTGAACTGGTGGGCGACGACCCGCAGCACCCGGGCACTCAGTCCGGTGAACTGGTCGACTTCACGGCCGTCGGCGGCAAGGTGCTCGGCGCCATCATCAAGGGCGGTCCGGACGGGAACTTCTACGACTACCGGCCGGATGGGACCAGCGGTGGCACCAGCCTGCACCCGCCGGTCAACCCGGCCAACGACAAGTACTACGGCATCAGCCATGTCTCGTTCTGTGTCGCCAAGGTGACGACCACGCCGACGCCGACCCCCACGCCGACTCCCACCCCGACGCCGACGCCCACGCCGACGCCGACGCCGACGGACACGCCGACCGTGACCCCGAGTGACACGCCGACGCCGACGGACACCCCGAGCGAGACGCCGACCCCGACGGACACCCCGTCCGGTACGCCGACCACCTCGGCCCCGACGACGGCTCCGACGACCGTGCCGAGCAGCCCGATCGGCGTACCGACCGAGGTCGACGCGGGTCTCGGTGGCGACGCCCAGAACACCTCGGCCGGTACGGCGAGCCGGAGCCTGCTGGGCATCGGACTGCTGGGTCTCGGTGGCATCCTCGTGTTCGCCGGTGTGCTGAAGGCTCGCCAGCGCAAGGGATTCCACTCTGCCTGATCTCCGCGCGCAGCGCCGCCGTCCGGGGCGCGCCCGATCGTCCTGGCTGACGATCGGGGCCCTGGCGGCCGGCGTCGCGCTGGTCGCCGTCGGCGGATTCGTCCAGCTGCGCGACAGTGATGCGGAGCGGCAGCAGACCCTGCCGACGAATCAAGCAGGGCCGAGCAAGAACACGGCAACCTCCACCCCGTCCAGTACGACGAAGCGGCCGCCGGTGGAGGTTCGCAGTACGGCGGCGCCGCGGCCCGGGAATCCCACCAGGCTCGCGGTTCCCAGCCTGGGGATTTCCACGCGGGTGCTGGCGATCCGGGCCCGAGGCGCGACCCTGATCCCGCCGTCCAACCCGCAGCTCGTCGGGTGGTGGTCGGATGGCGCACAACCCGGTGCGGCCAAAGGGTCGGCAGTGATCACGGGGCACACCGTGCATGACGGTGGCGGCGCGTTCGACGATCTGGATCAGCTCAAGCGTGGTGCCGCAGTCCGCGTCACCACGAAGCAGGGGGTGACGGACTACGTCGTCACGTCGGTCACGACGTACCGGAAGAAGGCGCTGGCCAAGCAGGCTGCGCGACTGTTCGACCAGAGCGTCCCAGGGCGGTTGGTGCTGGTGACGTGCGAGGACTGGGACGGTACGGCGTACCTCAGTAACGCGGTCGTGGTCGCAGTACCGAAGCGATGAGTGGCCGCCCCCCCGTGGGACGGCCACTCATCGCTACAACTAGTTGTTGATCTGCGTGGTTAGCGCGGTGTAGTACGAGGCGACCTCGGCGTAGACGCCCGGGTTGCCGGCGTCGGCGCAGCCGATGCCCCAGGAGACGACGCCGAAGAGGCGGCCGTTCAGGACGAGCGGGCCACCGGAGTCGCCCTGGCAGGAGTCCTTGCCGCCTGCCTTGTAGCCGGCGCAGATCTCACCGTTGGCGACGTAGCCCTCGCTGGCGTACTGCTGCTGGCAGTAGGAGTCACCGAGCACCGGCGTGAGCACCTTCTGGAAGCGGTCCGAGGGACCGGTGCCCTCGGTCTCGCCCCAGCCGTACACGGTCGACTGCGCGCCGACCGCGTCGGCGGCCCGGCTGGACTCCAGCGGCAGCGTGGCGACACCGGTGAACGGCGTGGCCAGCGTCAGTACGGCGACGTCGTGGCCGCCCTCGCGCCCGTACAGCGGGTCCTTCCAGATCTTGGAGATCTTCGAGGTCTTACCGGCCGTGGTGCGCAGGTCGTCGCGGCCCTGGACGGCGGTGTAGGTACTCATCGGCTGGGTGACGCAGTGCGCCGCGGTGACGATCTTGTTCGCCTTCACGAGCGTGGCGCCGCAGTACTGGTCGTACGGGTCGGACGAGCGCGTGTTGTTCAGCGCGATCGCCCACGGGGTCTGCGCGGTACTGGCCAGCGTTCCACCGACGATCGGGGCCGGCGGCTTGGACTGGGCGGCCTGCGCCTGACCCACTGCTCCGGCCGATGCCGTCACCAAGATGACGGCGGCAAACGCGGCACGGGCGAGCTTGAGCTTTCCTGTCATGCCTCACACTCCAGGGTGATGTTTTGGGGCCGCAGGGCGGCGCGGACCCATAACTGTGAAGAGTTGTACGGCGACAGGGAGTAGCACAAGCGATTGACAGGGCACAGTGGTGACGGGTCATCCCTGTGTCACGAGGGTCAGGAAAGCTGCCGTGGCCGCAGCCCGACCAGAATCACCCGGAGCCCCGCGGAAAACCGTGCTTCCGGACCAGCGCGGTTGGCTCGGTTGAGGTAGGCGGCCAGACTCTCGGCGCCGACACCGAGCTGGTCGCCTGCCTTGTTGGCCCACTGGCGCTCGGTCAGTCCGCTGCGGCGGACCATCGCGGACCACGCGGAGTCCGTGACGGCCGAGCCGATCAGATAGTGGAAGACAGCCGAGACCGCGGAGTCGAGATGCTCGCCCTTGAAGCGGGCGCCGGCCAGGATCGAGACGAGCTGGTCGGTGAAGGCCTGGTAGTTCGGGCCGAGGCCGGCGTGGGTCGCGAGCAGCTGCGGCGCCCAGGGGTGCTCCCACAACGCCCGGTACGCCGCTGTGCAGGCGAGGGTCAGGTGGTCCCGCCAATCGCCCGGGCCGGGGTCGGCGAGCGCCGTACCGAGGATTTCGTCGACTGCCAGCTCGAGCAGATCGTTCTTGTTGGCGATCCGCCAGTAGAGGGCGGACGTCGCGGCGGTGCCGAGCTCGGCGGCGATCTTCCGCATCGAGAAGCCGTCCAGGCCGTCGCGGTCGAGGAGGTCGATCGCGGTCCTGATGATCTGCTCGCGGGTGAGCGGTGCCCGGGTCGCCTCGGCCTCGGTCCGGAGCCAGACCGAGCCGAGCGCCGTTCGTTCGTCTGCTGCTCGCACTGAAACAGTGTGTCAGATCTGAAGACATCGTGTTAGCAACCAAAGTCGCACGGCGAGGGACGGAGGGTGGACGATCCGGTGGTGCCGTCGGCGAAGACTCGGGGGTATGAGCGAATCGCGGATGGATCGGGCGCAGTTCCTTCGACGTGCGGCGGCTCTTGGGTTGGTCGCGGGGGCAGCAGGTACTGCGGCGGGTGGCGCCCTGCCAGGTCCCGCCGCTGCCGCCGTGGGGAGTGAGACGCAAGCCCGCTTCCTGGGTGCAGGTGGGCGGCGGGGGTTGGCGTTCCGGGGGGTGGCTTATGACGTGGGGACGGGGTTCCTGGGGGATGACAGTCGGGTGCGGTGGAGTCACGAGTTGATGCAGGGGGAGGTTCGGGCTGTTCGGGATCGGCTGCACGCCAACTGGGTGAGTGTCTATGGGAGTGATGTGGGGCGGTTGGTGGAGACGGCGGAGGAGGTGTTGCGGCGGGGGATGGCGGTTTCGGTGCAGCCTCGGGCGTTCGATGAGCCGCAGGCGGATGCGTTGGGGAAGTTGCGGGAGGTGGCGATCGGGGCCGAGCGGTTGCGGCGGCGGCTCGGGCCGGAGGTGATGCTGGTGGTGGGGTGCGAGTTCATGTTGTTCACGCCGGGGATCGTGCCGGGGGCGGACTTCTTCGAGCGGGTCGCGTATCTGGCCAAGGGTGACTACGACATGACCGAGCTGCAGCGGAAGTTCCGGGTGTTCACCGCGCAGATGGTGAAGGTTGCCCGGCGCCACTTCCACGGGCGGATCACGTACGGCGCCGCGCACGACCTGGAGAACGTGGACTGGTCGCTGTTCGACCTCGTGGGTCTGGACTTCTACGGAACTGATCCGAAGGAGCTGGTGCCCTTCCGGCGGTGGGGGAAGCCGATCATGATTCTGGAGTTCGGGTGCTGCACGTTCACCGGGGCGCCGGAGCTGGGCGGGATGGGTTGGGACATCGTCGACGCCAATGGCGAGATTCCGGCGCAGTACGTCCGTGACGAGCAGACCCAGGCAGATCACCTGGTGAACATGCTCAAGGTGTTCACAGCCGAAGGCATCCTCGGGGCGTCGATGTACACGTTCATCTCACCGGACGTCCCGCACCGGCCGGACGACCGCCCGCACGACCTGGACATCGCGGCGTACAGCCTGTGCAAGGTACTGCGGAAGGACCCCGACGACCCAGCATCGCCGTACCGCTGGGAATCGAAGAAGTCCTTCCATGCCGTCGCGAACTACTACGCGAACTGCTAAGCCACGTTGAACGTATCCGGGTGCGGCCCGGTGCGCTCGCCGCGGTCCAGAGGGGTGATCGTGGCGAGGTCCTCGGCCGACAGGTCGAAGTCGAACACGTTGAGGTTCTCCTTGATCCGGGCCGGCGTGACCGACTTCGGGATGACGATGTTGCCGAGCTGGAGGTGCCAGCGCAGTACGACCTGAGCAGGGGTGCGGTCGTGCTTGGCAGCGAGCGCCCGGATCACCGGGTCGGTCAGCAGCGAACCGCCCTTGGCCAGCGGGCTCCACGCCTCGGTGCGGATACCGAAGTCGGCGCCGTACGCACGGATGTCCTCTTGCTGCAGGAACGGGTGCAGCTCGACCTGGTTGACGGCCGGGGTGATGCCGGCGACCTCGGCGAGCCGATCGAGGTGCTGCGGCTGGAAGTTGGACACGCCGATCGCGCGCACCCGCCCATCGGCCAGCAGCTTCTCCAACGCGCGCCACGTGTCGACGTACAGGTCGAGGTCCGGGGCGGGCCAGTGGATCAGGTAGAGGTCGAGGTACTCGAGGCCGAGCAGCCCGAGGCTCTGATCGAAGGCCCGCAAGGCCTTGTCATAGCCCTGGTCGGCGTTCCACAGCTTGGTCGTCACGAACAGCTCGGAGCGATCGATGCCGGAGGCAACCAGTGCCTTCCCGACGCCGGCCTCGTTCTGGTACGCCGCCGCCGTGTCGATACTGCGGTAGCCCGCCTCGAGCGCCGCCGTCACAGCCGCGGTCGTCTCCTCGTCCGGGACCTGGAAGACGCCATACCCGAGCTGAGGCATCTCGACGCCGTTGTTGAGCTTCACGGTGGGAATCATCGGTGGATCAAATCCTTCAGACAGTAGTGAGAACAGGTGAGGTGCGGCGCTGCCGGTCCAGTGCCCCGGAGAGCACGGCGACACTCAGGCCGGCGAGAGCGAGGGCGGCGCCGACCCAGTTCGGGGCGGTGTAGCCGAAACCGTGCGAGATGGTCAGGCCGCCGAGGTACGCGCCGATCGCGTTGCCGAGGTTGAAGGCGGCGATGTTGGCCGCGGAGGCCAGCGCCGGGGCACCGGCCGCCTTGTCCATGACCCGCTTCTGCAGCGGAGCCACGGTCGCGAACCCGGCCGCGCCGAAGATCGCGATGGTGATTGCCGACGGCAACTTGGCGTGTGCGGTGAAGACGAACACGACCAGTACGGCGGCCAGCAGCGTGAGGATCAGGTACAGACTCGGCATCAGTGAGCGGTCTGCCGCCTTGCCGCCGAGGAGGTTGCCGACGACCAGACCGCCGCCGAAGAGCACGAGCAGCCAGGTGACCGCCCCGGCCGAGAAGCCCGCGACCTCGGTCATCATCGGCGCGATGTAGGTGAACGACGCGAACACCCCGGCGAACCCGAGCGCGGTCATCGCCAGCGCCAGCCACACCTGCACGTTCTTGAACACGGCCAACTCGACCCGCAGACCCGGTCCCTCGGCGGTGTCCTGCTTCGGGACCAGGAACATGATCCCGAGCAGGCCGATCACGCCGAGCGCGGTCACCGCCCAGAACGTCGACCGCCAGCCGAACTGCTGACCGAGCGCCGTACCGCCGGGGACGCCGAGCACGTTGGCCACGGTCAGCCCGGTGAACATCAGCGCGATCGCACTGGCCTGCTTGGCCTTCGGAACCAGGGAGGCCGCGACCACCGAGCCGACGCCGAAGAACGCGCCGTGGGCCAGGGCGGCGACGATCCGGCCGGTCATCAGTACGCCGTACGTCGGGGCGAGCGCGGAGAGCAGGTTGCCGGCGATGAAGACACCCATCAGTGCGATCAGCACGGTCTTGCGGGACACCTTGGACCCGATCGCGGTCAGCAGCGGGGCACCGACCACGACGCCGAGCGCGTAACCGGAGATCAGCAGCCCGGCCGACGGGATGCTGACGCCGAAGTCGGTCGCGACCTCGGGCAGCAGGCCCATGATGACGAATTCGGTGGTGCCAATCCCGAAGGCACCGATGGCCAGAGCGAGCAACGCCGCGGGCATGGGATCTTGTCTCCTCTATCTGTAGTCTTACAGCTATTACCGGCGTCCGCGATAGTTGCAGACGCGGGCTATTGCACAAGCGCTATGATGGCGCATGCAATCGTAAAGTTCAAGTGGAGGAGCCGTGGGACTACCGGACGACGCCGCCGAGGCGCGGGCGCAGGGCTGGCGCACCCTGGCTGCTCTGCATGCCCGGATCGAGGACGAGCTGGAGCGCGCACTGCAGAAGCAGCACGGCCTCTCCGTGAGTGAGTACGGCGTGCTGGACGTGCTGGCCCGGCAGGACGAGCACCACCTGCGGATGAATCAACTGTCGACGGCTGTCGTGCTCAGCCAGTCCGCGACGACCCGCCTGGTCAGCCGCCTCGAGGACCGCAAACTCCTCGAGCGCTACCTCTGCCCGACCGACCGCCGTGGCATCTACACCGAGGTCACCCAGGCCGGCCGCGACCTCCTCGACCAGGCCCAGCCCACCCACGACGCCGTACTGACCGAAGCCCTCCGCAAGGCAGCCGAGCTCCCCGAGCTGGCACCCCTGGTCACCGCCCTGGACAAGCTGACACTGACGGTCTGACCTTCCGCGTCAGTCAGCGAGCAGGCTGATGAATGCCGCGGCGAGCGGGTCGGGGGTGCCGCGCGTGTACGCCGTCAGAGCGCGGCTGATCGGGGGATCCGGGCGGAGGATGTGGCCGTCGTAGCTTGACGGGAGGATGTTCGCCGGGACGAGGGCTGGGCCGAGTCCTGCGGCGGCTAGGGCTGGGGCGGCGGCCGTCTGTTCGGTACGGATGGCGATGCGGGGCTCGAAACCTGCTTGTGCACAAGCGATATCGAGTACGTCGGACAGTCCGTGGCTCGGTGCGTAGTGGACCCATGAGCGGTCGGCCAGGCCGGTCAGGGTGACGGTGTCCCCGATGGCCGCTGGGTCGTCGGCGGCGACAACGACCACGAAGTCCTCGGAGCCCAGTGGGTGCACGGTTCCTGGCCAATCGGTCGGTTCCGGTCCGATGGCGAGGTCGGCCTGGCCGGCTTGCATGGCTTCGACGAGTTCGTCGGTGTGCCGGTGCTCGAAGAGGCGGATGCCGACCTCGGGGTAGGACTGGCGCCAGCGGCGTAGGGCGGCCGGGAGGATGCCCAGCGTGATCGAGTAAAGGGTTGCGATCTGCAGCTCACCGACCTCGAGACCGGCTGCTTGGCGGGCGGCGCATTGGGCACGGTAGGCGTCGGCCAGGGCGGCTCGGGCGTGCGGGATCATCGCGCGGCCGGTCGAGGTGAGGCGGACGTTGCGGGGCAGCCGCTCGAGCAGGGGACCGCCGGCTGAACGTTCGAGGGCGCGGATCTGGTGGGACAACGCCGGCTGGGTCACGTGCAGCTGCTCGGCCGCCTTCGTGAACGAGCCTGTGTCCACCACGGTGACCAGATACTCGAGCTGCCGCAAGGTTGTCATGAGCACAGCTTATGGGACCGGTGATAACTATGCCTTGGCCTTATCTGCGCAGGTCAGGCAGGCTGTTGGGCATGGAGAACGTGGCGTTGGTGGTGGGTGCGCGAGGTGTGATCGGGACGAACCTGGTCGATCACTTGGCTTCACTGGAGGATTGGCGAGTGATCGGGCTGTCGCGGCGTGGGGGCGTCGACGTACCGGGGAAGGTTCGGCAGCTCGCGGTGGATCTGCTCGATCCCGACGACACCCGGGACAAGCTCGCCGGGCTCTCCGAGGTGACGCACGTGTTCTACGTGGCGTACCAGGATCGGCCGACCTGGGCCGAGCTGGTGCCGCCGAATCTGGCGATGCTGGTGAATGTCGTGGATGCGATCGAGCCGGTGGCGCACGGGTTGCGGCACGTCAGTCTGATGCAGGGGTACAAGGTGTACGGGGCTCACCTTGGCCCGTTCAAGACGCCGGCGCGGGAGGACGATCCGCCGCATCTGCCGCCGGAGTTCAACGTCGATCAGCAGAAGTTCCTCGAGGCACGGCAGGTGGGCAAGACGTGGGACTGGTCGGCGTTGCGGCCGTCCGTGGTCGGTGGTGTTGCCTTGGGCAACCCGATGAACCTTGCGGTCGCGATTGCCGTCTACGCCTCGCTGTCGAAGGAGCTCGGCGTACCGCTGCGGTTCCCCGGCAAGCCAGGCGCGTACGACGCGTTGCTGGAAGTCACCGACTCCGGCCTGCTGGCGAATGCCGCGGTGTGGGCGGCGACCGCGCCGGCCGCGGCGAACCAGGCGTTCAACATCGCGAACGGCGATCTGTTCCGGTGGAGTGAGCTGTGGCCGAAGATCGCGCGCTGGTTCGAGATGGACGTCGCGCCGCCGCTGCAGATGTCGCTGCAGGACGTGATGGCCGACAAGGAGCCGGTCTGGAAGCAGTTGCAGGCGACGCACGGGTTGGCGGCGACGTCGTTCGCGGAGGTGTCGTCCTGGCCGTTCGCGGACTTCGTGTTCGGCTGGGACTACGACTTCTTCGCCGACGGATCGAAGGCGCGGCGAGCAGGCTTCCACCAGTACGTCGCCACCGAGGAGATGTTGTTCCGGATCTTCGCCGAGCTCAGGCGGCAGCGGGTGATTCCGTGAGTGGCGTGCAGACGAACTGTTAGTACGCGTGGCGTGGGGCCCGATCGCAGGCGTGAGGCGCCGCCGTCGGTGGCCGAATCGGTGACTATTACCCGTCCTTCTGTACACCCTCTAAGCTCCGGGTGTGGCTGCGATGGGTGCGGGTCGGGTGCTGGGAGCGAATCTGCGGGCGCGCCGGGACGAGCAGGGGATTTCGCTGTCCGAGCTCGCCCGGCGATCGGGGATCGCCAAGGGGACGTTGTCGCAGCTGGAGTCGGGGAGCGGGAATCCGACCATTGAGACCGTGTTCAGTTTGTCGAACGCTCTCGGGGTGCCGGTGTCGGCGCTGCTGAGCGATGCGCCGACGGCCGATCTGATCCTCGTGCGGGCGGCGGAGGTCGACGTACTGTCCGGTGAGGCGATCGACCTGCGGATGGTACGGCGGCTGGAACCGGCCGGCGGGTTGTTCGAGATCTACACGCAGGACGTGCGGCCGGAGGCCGTGCAGCACTCGGACGGGCATCCCGGGATCGAACACCATGTGGTGCTGAGCGGGCGGCTGCGGGTGACATCACGCGGCCGGACCGAGGAGCTCGGGCCGGGGGACTACCTGGCGTTCCGGGCCGGCGGGCCGCACGAGTACGAGGCGGTGGACGGGCCGGTGCGCTCGGTGCTGCTGCTGGAGTACCCGCCGGACGCGGCGCCGTCCGGTCCGGGTCCGCATCGCAGCTGAAACGTTGACCGCGGGCCGGTGTGCGCCGTACTCTCGAAATCGTTCAGTTTAATGAACGGTCCCTGAGGAGGTCGCCGTGCCGCAGCCCGACGTGGTCGTCGTCGGTGCGGGGATCGTCGGCGCTGCCTGCGCCGAGGCGCTGTCGGCGGCCGGGGTCCGGGTGCTCGTGATCGATCGCGACGGATCTGCCTCCGGTACGACGGCGGCCGGGGAAGGCAATGTGCTTGTCTCCGACAAGGAGCCCGGGCCGGAGCTCGAACTGGCGCTCGCGTCGCGCTTCGAGTGGGAGACGGTGCTCGCGCGACTGCCGGAGCGGGTGGCGGATGTCGAGTGGGAAGCCAAGGGTGGCGTGGTCGTGGCGACTGGCGATCCGGCGCCGCTGAAGGCGTTCGCGGCGAAGCAGCAGGCGGCAGGGGTCGATGCTCGGGTGATCTCCGCTGGTGAGGCGTTTGAGCTGGAGCCGTTGCTGACGCCACGGGTGACGGGTGCGGTGCACTATCCGGAGGACGCGCAGCTGCAACCGGTGCTGGCGGCAACGGCTTTGCTCGCTGCGGTTCGGGATCGTGGTGGTGAGGTTCGGTCCGGGGTGACTGCGCTGGGGTTGCGGCGGGCGGCCTCGGGGCGGGTGATCGGGGTTGAGACGACTGACGGCGTGATCGCGTGCGGCGCCGTACTGAATGCTTGTGGGCCTTGGGCTGGCGCGTTCAGCGCGGAGGCTGGTGCGCCGATTCGGGTGTTGCCGCGGCGGGGGATGGTTTTGGTGACGGCGCCGCTGCCGGAATGCGTTCGGCACAAGGTTTATGACGCTGACTATGTGGGTGCGGTCGGGAGTGGGGACGCTGAGCTGCAGACGTCGACGGTGGTCGAGTCGACGCGCGCTGGCACGGTGTTGATCGGGTCCAGTCGGGAGCGGGTCGGGTTCGACGAGTCGCTGCGGGTTCGGGTACTGCGGGAGTTGGCTCGGAAGGCTGTTGGGTTGTTTCCGTTTCTGGGTGAGGTGGCGGTGATGCGGGCGTACGGCGGGTTTCGGCCGTACGCGCCGGATCATCTGCCGGTGATCGGGCCGGATCCGCGGGTGCCGGGGTTGTGGCATGCGACCGGGCATGAGGGGGCGGGGATCGGGTTGGCTGCTTCGACTGGGCGGTTGGTGACTGAGCTGCTGCTGGGGCTGGCGCCGCACGTTGCGGCCGAGCCGTTCCGGGTGGATCGGGAGGCGGTGATCTCCGGGTGACTTCCTTCTTCTCCATGGATTTGGCCGGTACGGCGGACGTCGTACCGGTGACTGTGGATGGTTCGCCGGTGGAGGCGGTTGCTGGGCAGACCGTGGCTGGGGTGTTGCTGGCGCGGGGGCAGGATGCTTGGCGGACTACGCGGGGTGGGGAGCGGCCGCGGGGTGTGTTCTGTGGGATCGGGGCTTGCTACGACTGTTTGGTCGTGGTGAACGGGGTTCCGGATGTGCGGGCTTGCCAGCGGACGGTTTCTGCGGGGGACGAGATTCGCTCGCAGGCTGGGGCTGTGTTGCCTCGCGGTGGTGGTCCTGGTGGGTCGACTGGTGAATCGCTTCGTGCTGACGTTGTGGTGGTGGGGGCTGGGCCGGCGGGGATGGCCGCTGCGCTGGCCGCGGCTGATGGTGGTGCGTCGGTGGTTTTGGTTGACGCCGGGCGTGCTTTGGGCGGGCAGTTCCATCGGCAGGCTGCTGCGGAGTTCGGCGTACGGCGGAAGTCGTTTGTGGGTGATCGGGTGCTGTCGCATGAGCTGATCGCGTATCTGCCGGAGTCGTCGGTGTGGGCGGTCGAGGGGACCCGGCTGTGGGTGCAGCGCGGGGCGGCGGATGCGCCGGGGCGTTCGGTGTTTGCGGTTGATGGACTGGCGGTGGTGTTGGCGACTGGTGCCTACGATCGGGTTTTGCCCTTCCCTGGTTGGGATCTGCCGGGGGTGTACACGGCGGGCGCCGCGCAGGCGCTGGCGAAGGGGCAACGGATCGCGGTCGGCCGGCGGGTAGTAGTCGCGGGAACGGGACCCTTCCTGCTGCCGGTCGCGGAGTCGCTGATCGGGGTTGGTGCTGCTGTCGTCGGGTTGTTCGAAGCCAATCGGTTGTCCACTGTTGTTCGTGGGTGGGCGCCGGATGCATTGGTTGCTGTGGGCAAGCTTGGCGAGGCGGTTGGTTACGCACGCACGCTTGCTCGCCATCGTGTTCCCCTCCGGCATGGGTGGACTGTCGTCGCAGCACACGGGACCGACCGGGTGGACGCAGTAACCGTCGCCCGCCTCGACGCCGGGTGGAACCCGATCCCCCGCACCGAACGCCGGTTGGAGTGCGATGCGGTGTGCGTGGGCTTCGGTTTCACACCACAGCTGGAGCTGGCGGTAGCCGCCGGCTGCAACCTCGCTGACGACGGCCTCGCAGTCGCCGTGGACGCCGAGCAACACACAAGCACCCCGGGAGTCTTCGCCGCAGGCGAGCTCACCGGCATCGGCGGCGCTGACCTGTCAGCCGCCGAGGGCCGCATCGCAGGCGCCGCCGCAGCCCAACACGCCGCCGCGACAACCCCCACCGTGGCGGATCGGCGGGTTGGGCGGTTGCGGCGGTTTGCGGGGGCTTTGGGGCGGGCTTATCCGGTGCGGGAGGGGTGGAAGGGGTGGAGTTCGGCCGAGACGCTGGTGTGTCGGTGTGAGGAAGTGAGCCGCGGCGAGGTTGAGGCGGCTGTGGGTGAACGGAGTGTGGAGGGGCGGGCGTTTCGGCTTAGTTGCCGGGTGGGGTTGGGGTTGTGTCAGGGGCGGGTTTGTTCGCGGAACGTGGCTGAGCTTGTTGGTGGTAGTCCATCTATGAAACGGCCGATCGCCGTACCGGTGCGGTTGGGTGATTTGGCTGAGGCTGAGGAGAAGCTGTGACGGAGAAGCTGGATGGCGTGATCGTGGCGACGGCGTTGCCGTATCTGGAGGATGCGGGGGCGCCGGCGGGGTTGCGGCCGGATCTGGATCGGTATGCGGAGCACTGCCGGTGGCTGGTGGACAACGGGTGCCGTGGAGTGGGGCCGAACGGGTCGCTCGGTGAGTATTCGTCGTTGACCGATGACGAGCGGCGGGCGGTTGCGCGAACGGCGATCGATGCTGTGGGCAACGATGGGGTGGTGGTCGTCGGGGTGCACGGGGTCGGGGCGCACCAGGCGCGGGCCTGGGCAGAGAAGGCGGCGGAGGACGGGGCGGATGGCGTACTGTGCCTGCCGCCGACGATGTACCGGGCGAACCGCGGCGAGGTGCTCCACCACTTCGCCGAGGTGGCCAAGGCCGGGTTGCCGGTGATGGTCTACAACAACCCGATCGACACCAAGGTCGACCTGACACCGGCACTGCTCGCCGAGATCGCGCAGATCGAGAACATTGTTGCGGTCAAGGAGTTCTCCGGTGACGTCCGGCGGATCCTGGAGATCCGGGAGCTGGCTCCGGACCTCGCGGTCATCGCCGGGGCCGACGATCTGACGCTCGAGGCGCTGCTGATGGGGGCGACCGGGTGGTTCGCCGGGTTCCCGAACGTGTTCCCGGCCGAATCGGTCCGGTTGTTCGAGCTCGCCGTACAAGGCAAGCTGGAAGAGGCCCGGGCGTTGTACGAGCCGCTGGTCGCGGCGTTCCGGTGGGACTCGCGGGTGGAGTTCGTGCAGGCGATCAAGTACGGCATGGATTATGTCGGCCGGTACGGCGGCCCGTGCCGCCCGCCGCGTGGGCCGCTCGTGCCCGAACACGTCGCCCAACTGGAGCAGGACATGAAGAAAGCCGTGGAGTCCTTGCGATGAGGTCCATCCGGACGATCTCCGCGATCGACTCGCACACCGAGGGGATGCCGACCCGCGTCGTCACGGGTGGGGTCGGGGTCGTGCCCGGTACGACGATGGCCGAGCGGCGCGAGTACTTCATCAAGCACCTGGACGGGTTGCGCCTGTTCCTGATGAACGAACCGCGCGGGCACGCTGCGATGAGCGGCGCGATCCTGCAGCCGCCGACCCGGTCCGACGCGGATTGGGGTGTGCTCTACATCGAGGTCTCCGGCCTCCTGCCGATGTGCGGGCACGGCACGATCGGCGTCGCGACTGTGCTCGTCGAGTCCGGCATGGTCGAGGTGCAGGAACCAGTGACCGTCGTCCGGCTGGACACCCCGGCCGGACTGGTCGTCGTAGACGTTGCCGTGCGCAACGGTCGCGCGGAACACGTGACGCTGCGGAACGTCCCGTCGTACAGCCATTCCTTGGATGCAGTGGTCGAGGTGCCCGGTCTCGGTCCGGTGACCTACGACCTCGCGTACGGCGGGAACTTCTATGCGATCCTGCCGCTGGAGCAGCTCGGGATCCCGTTCGACCGGGCCTACAAGGACCAGATCCTGAACGCCGGCTTGGCGTTGATGGATGCGATCAACACGACGGATCGCCCGGTGCATCCGCTCGATCCCGGCATCAACGGCTGCAAGCACGTGCAGTTCACCGCACCCGGGCTCGACGGCGCCCACTCCCGCAACGCGATGGCGATCCACCCCGGCTGGTTCGACCGATCGCCCTGCGGGACCGGTACGTCGGCCCGGATGGCGCAACTGCACGCCCGCGGCGAGCTGGCCCTCGACACCGACTTCGTCAACGAGTCCTTCATCGGCACCCGCTTCACCGGCCGCCTCATCGAGGAAACCACCGTCGGTCCGCACGCTGCCGTCGTACCGACAGTCACCGGCCGAGCCTGGATCACCGGCACCGCCAACTACCTGCTCGACCCGGACGACCCCTTCCCGACCGGCTTCGTCCTATAGTCCGGCGCATGGAGTTCTCCGAGGTCCTGCGCCGGCGGCGGATGGTGCGGGAGTTCGCCGACCGGCCGATCGCACCGGAGTCCGTCGACCGGATCCTGGCCAGCGGACAACGCCCCGCGGTCGTTGGTAGATCTAGTTCAGGTGGTTCTGCCAGTCTGCGGGGACGTTGCCGGCGGGGCCGGGGACTGGCTGGTCGGCCGGGCGGGACTGGGGGTCGGCGAGGGCGGGACCGTCGTAGTACTGGGACTCGCCGTAGTGCCAGAACCAGTCCTCGCCGGGCTCGAAGCTGCGGACGATCGGGTGGCCGGTCTCGGTGAAGTGAGCCGAGGCGTGCTGCGCCGGTGATGAGTCACAGCACCCGATGTGACCGCACTCCGCACACCGCCGCAGGTGGAACCACCACCCGTCGTTGCTCAGACACTCCGCACACCCGGTGCCACTCGGCGGAACCGTGCTGTCGATCCCAGAACTCTCCGTCATACCGCACATCTTTACCCGCCCACCGCCCCCGGACAAGCGAGGTCCGGACCCCCACGCCATCACAACTGCTCCCCAGGCCGCACCCCCACGCTCAAGGCGCACCCGATCACCCAGTTGTGATGGCCTGCAGGTCCGCAGCTACTCGGGCCACGGCGAGTTCTGGATGACCTCCACGAAGTCTGTCGGGTGGAAGCCGGGGTGGAAGTGGCGGAGGACGTCGGACTTGACGTTGCCGAAGGTGGTGGCGGGGCGGTCGGCCAGGCCTTCGGTGAAGGCGGCGAGGATCTGGGGCTTGAAGTTGGGGCGGGGGTGGGCTGCGACGACGGCGGCGCGTTGGGCTTCGGAGAGGGAGTCGTAGCCGAGGCCCAGTACGTCGTACTCGACGCCGCGGGTGACGAGGGCGATCTCGGGCGCCATGTGCAGGGGGATCTCGGGGGTGGTGTGGAGGGCGATGGCCGTCCAGACGCGGTCGGCTTCAGCCACAGGGACACCGTGGGATTCGAGGAAGCGGCGGGCCTCGTCGGCGCCGTCGATCTCGAAGCGCTGGTCGGTACGGCGGTAGCGCTCGGTGAGGCCGAGGTCGTGGAAGAGGGCGCCGACGTACAGGAGTTCGGGGTCGTACTGGAGGCCGGCACTGCGGAGGGCGCCGAACAGGTAGACGCGGCGCGAGTGGTGGTAGACGAGTGGTGTCGCGGCGTCCCGGACCAGGGCCGTGGCTTCGCGGGCCAGGGTGCTGTCGGGGATCTTGACCCCGGCGATCTCTTCGGTCATGTGTCCAGGTTGACCCGGAGAGCTACGCTGCTGCCATGTCCAAATTGCCAGGACAACCACAGATTCGGACACAACGGGTCGCCTTCGTCGTGTACGACGAGGTGACGCTGCTCGACGTGAGTGGTCCGCTCGAGGTTCTCCACCAGGCCAATCGCGGGACCCCGCGCTACGAGACGATCCTCGTCTCACCGAACGGCGGCACCGTGACGACCGCGGCCGGCCTCACCCTGGCCGGCACCGTCCCACCGAACGAGGTCGGCCAGGTCGACACCGTCGTGATCGCCGGCGCCGATCACCTCGCCGAGCAGGTTCCGGACGACGTCCGCCGGACCGCCGCCGTACTGGTATCGAGGGCCGAGCGCGTCGCGTCGGTGTGTACCGGAGCCTTCGTGCTCGCCGCCCTCGGAGCGCTGGACGGCAGGAGGGCGACCACGCATTGGCGGCACGCGGAGACGCTCGCCCGCAAACATCCGAAGATCCACGTCGAGCCCGACGCCCTGCACGTCACCGACGGCCGATATGTCACCTCGGCCGGTATCAGCGCCGGCATCGACCTGACCCTCGCCCTGGTCGAGGCCGATCACGGCCCGGACGTCGCCCGGGAGGTCGCCCGCGAACTCGTGGTGTTCATGCAGCGCCCAGGCGGCCAGTCGCAGTTCTCGACGGCGATCGCGACACCGCCGGCCAAGAGCGATCCACTCCGAGTAGCGACCGCGGCCGTCGTTGCGGATCCGGCGGCCGACCACAGCCTGCCGACGTTGGCCGCCTCGGTGGCGGTCAGCCCGCGGCATCTGACTCGCCTGTTCCAGACCGAGCTGCAGACCACGCCCGGCCGGTGGATCGAGCGAGTCCGGCTGGACCGCGCCCAGCAGCTGATCCTGGATGGGCACAGCATCACCGCAGCGGCCCGGCACAGTGGTCTCGGTAGCGATGAGACGCTGCGCCGTGCGTTCGCCCGGCATCTGAGCACCACCCCGACGGAGTACAAACGTCGCTTCCAGGTGACCGGCTGATACGAAGTGGATCGAATGGTCTAACCGGGTTGCTGGACCATTTCGGCGGTACCCGTAGATCGTGGATGGGCCGCCCTTGAGAGGACCCCGCCCATGCCGTCAGTCCGCCGTCTCGCCATCGCTGCCGTGGTGGCCGCCCTGGCGTTCGCTCCGAATGCCCAAGCCAGTACGCCGCCACCCCAGAAACAGTCCGTCCAGGCCGCGCCCGGGATCGACTACTGGACCGAACCATCCAGCACGAGTGTGTTCCGGGACTCCCTGCCCAGCAAGGAATCCGGCCGCTCGATCGCTCTCGACGCCGCGGTGAACGAGGAGGAGAGCGCGCAGATCGTGCTGCGCTCGGCCGCCGCGCTGAACGTCGACGGCGTCAGCTTCGGCAACCTCACCAGTGGCGCGAACACGATCGCCGCCACCAACCTGTCGTACAACTTCGTCACCTACAAACACCTGAACGCGAACACGAAGTTCGGCAACCAGCCGATGTATCCGGCGGTCCGCAAGGCCCCCGGCGACTTCCCGGACCCACTGTCCAACGCCCGTACGGCGAGTGCCGGCCCCCGGACCGCGTTGTCGATCTGGGTGACGGCCGCGATACCGAAGGGCACGGCCGCCGGTGTCTACACCGGGACGGTGACGGTTGCTACCAGCAACGGTCCGCTCGAGGTGCCGATCTCGGTCGACGTTCGCGCGGTAACCCTGCCGGACCCGAAGGACCAGACCTTCGAAACCACCTTGTGGAGCACGTTCTTCGGTGAGCTCTCGTGGGCGCCGCAAGGCCAGACGATCGAGGAGACCTATAAGTACCCGCGGTACAGCCCGCAGTACTGGGAGATGCTGGACAAGGTCGCGACCCAGATGAAGCGGCACCGCACGAACACGCTCACGTTGCCGCTGGTGAACATGCTGGTCGACGGGAACACGACCGTCACCGACAACAGCAACGGGACCGGTGTCTACACCTTCGACTGGAGCCGGATCGACGAGGTCATCCAGTTCATGCTCGACCGGGGTGTGGTGAAGCGGCTGGAGGGCTTCTGGGTCTCGGCCGACACCTACAACTGGGGCCGGCCGCAGGACGGTATCCGGGAGGTCGAGATCGTCGACGGTACCGGCGGTCAGGGCAGGCGCAACTACGTGAACTGGGACTCGGCGAAGGCGAACAACTTCATCGACCAGTTCATCCCGCAGCTGAAGGCGCACCTGGACGCAAAGGGCTGGACCGAGAGCCTGAAGTACTGGATGCATGTCGGCGACGAGCCGGGGATCGGTGGCGGTCAGGAAGAGACGGCCTGGCGCGGGATCCTGGCCCGGATGCGGACGAAGTGGCCGACCGTCCGGGTCGGTGACGCTGCCTTCCACGAACCGGTGGCGGCGAGCGTCTCGAAGGAGATGTCGGTCGTCGTGCCGAACCTGCTCAACTACGACTCGAACCAGGCCGCGTACGACGAACTGCGGGCCCAGGGCAAGGATCTCTACTTCTACAACTGCAACATCCCGGTCGGGAACTTCCTCAACCGCTTCATCGACCAGCCGCAGTTCAACCAGCGCCTGACTCCTTGGTACGCATACTCACGCGGGGCCAACGGCTACCTGCACTACTCGATGAACGGCTGGCTGGCCGCGCTGGACGAGGAGGAGCCGAAGGGCGATCACTACATCGTCTGGCCGGACAAGGCCAACAACACGATCGAGTCCTCGATCCGGTACGAGTCGTTGCGGGACGGTATCGAGGACTACGAGGTGCTGAACATCCTCGGCCGCACAGATCCCAAACTGGCAAGGGATCTGGCGACTTCCTTGGTGCAGCGGGGCGACAAGTACAGCCCGGACACCAGTTACCAGGCGAGAATCCGGAAGATCGCGTTGGACGCCGCGGCCGGTAAGCCAGTGACCGACCTCGCTGCGGGGAAGACGGTCAGCGCGTCGAGCGCGACTGCGGGGCACGAGGCCACGAAGGCGGTCGACGGCAACGACGCTACGAGCTGGCAGCCGGCCGACTCGGGTGAGCAGTGGTTCCAGGTGGACTTCGGGCGGCAGATCCAGCTCGACGGGATCCGGCTGAACTGGGCCGGTGCCCCGGCCGCCGACTACACGGTCAAGGTCTCGTACAACGGCAGTCGCTGGAGTACGGCGTACGACGGTGGTGGCGGAACGTTCGCCGGGATCAACGGGAAGGCGCGGTTCGTCCGGATCGAGTTCGGCAGCGGGGTGTCCGGCCTGAAGGGTTTGGAGGTTGCCGGGAACGCGCTGGCGAAACAGAACCTGCTGGGCGGGCGGAACTACACGGTCAGCCCGGTGCCGAACAACAAGCCGGACAGTGGATTCGAGTCGACCGACGGTGTGCTGGCCGACGCGCATGACGACGGGCGGACGTACGGGTTCGGGGCCGGGCAGGGTACGGCGACCGTCACGTTCGATCTCGGGTCGGCGCAGAAGATCGACGAGGTTCGGCTGCATGCGTACGAGGAGTACCCGGCGTACCGGCCGGACCGGGTGACGATCGCCACGAGTACGGACGGCACGAACTGGAAGCAGAAGGGCTACCTGCCCGGTACGCCGAACGACCAGTCGAAGATCTGGTTCCAGTTCGATTTCCCGCCGGCCAGTGCGCGCTATGTCCGGGTGACGCTGCAGAAGGCGTTCACGAACGACGCTTCGGTGATGCTGATCGACGAGATCGAGGCGTATGCGAGTAGAGCCCCGGCCAACCTCGCCGCCGGCGCGGCGTACACGAAGAGCGCCCCGCCGCACGCCAACTACCCCGACAGCGGCAGCAAGGAGTCGACCGACGAGGTGATCGCCGGTCATCACGAGGACACCTTCAGCTACGGCTACACCTTCCCGGTCGGTACGACGGGCCGGGCGTCGGCGACTCTGGATCTCGGTTCCTCGCAACCGATCGGGCGGATCGAGGTGCACGACAACTACGACGGGGTCACCAAGTACTCGCCGGACCTGGTCCGGATCTCGGCCGGCAACAGCCTGGACACGATGACCGAGATCGCCGCCACGAGCGTCTCGTCGGCACAGTGGTTCCGGTTCCCGGTGCAGACCACGGCGCGGTACGTGCGGGTCGAGTACGAGAAGTATTCGCAAGGCGTGGCGGCCGACTGGATCTTCGTGGACGAGATCGCCATCTATCCGAACTGACCTGACGGGATCCCGGTCGGCGCGTCACGACACATACCCAGTGAGAACCCCCGATGGGGGACGATCTGGAGGTGGTGACGTGACGATAGCGCTGACCGGGAGACCCGAGGGGTTGCCGAGGACGATGAGCGATGCGGAGCTCTGGCGGCGGGCGGTCGAGGGGGAGACCGAGGCGTTCGGGGCACTGTTCGACCGGCATGCCAAGGCCGTCTACAACTTCGTCTTCCGGCGGCTGGCCTCGTGGAGTGATGCCGAGGACCTGACGTCGCTGGTCTTCCTGCACGCGTGGCGGCGCCGGGCCGAGGTGGTTCTGGTCCACGACTCGGCACTCCCATGGCTGTTGCGGACAGCCGATTACGTGCTGCGGAACGAGTGGCGCAAGCAGCACTTCCGGCGGCTCAACCTCCTCCGCCAGGCGCCGGCCGCCGACGAGCCGGACCACGCCGAACGGGTCGCCGCCCGGATCGACGACGAGCGGGAGGCCAAGCGGTTGCGCGCCCTGCTGCGCAAGCTGCCGCGGCACGAGCGCGAGATCGTCGAACTCTGCTTCTGGTCGGGGCTCGACGCGGCAGCCGCCGCTGTTGCCCTCGACATCCCGCTCGGCACCGTGAAGTCGCGGATGTCGCGCGCCCGCAAACGTCTTCGCGACCTGAGCGTCGTTGTGGAGGATCCGTCATGAGAGAACTACTGAACCGCCGCCCCGACCAGCCGCTCCCGCCCGGCCAGCACGAGAAGCTGCGCGCCGAACTGCTGGACGCCCTGGAGACCGAACAAGCCGGTACGCCGCGCCGCGTGCTGGTGCCGATTGCCGCCGCTGCCGCGGTTCTGATGGTCGTCACAGGCCTGGCGGTCGCCGGATCGGCACTGAAGAAGGACGACACAGGTACGCCGGCCGCCGGGGGAGGCCAGCCGGTCGTGCGGGACTTGTCGGCAGCGGACACGGCCGCGCTGCAGAAGCAGTGCCTGGCCGAGGCCGACCGGATCACGGTCAAGCAGCTACCGCGCCCGTTCCGCTCGTACAAAGCGGTTCGCGCGTTCGAGTTCGTCGATGTGCAGGATCCGAAGGTCGTGAAGACCTGGCTGATTGCCAAGGGGAAGGCCGATGAATGGCAGGACGGAAAGCCGTCCATCGTCCCGCCGGGTCAGGGCTACTGGCTGTGCAGCCGGACTGCCGGCGGGGCGATCAGCGAGTCGAGTATCCGGCACGGCGCCGAGCCGGAGGTGACGGAGGAGATCCGGCGGGTGGCGCGCAACGCCGGCATCTTTGCTGGTGCGGTGGCGCGAGTGACGATGCAGCCGAAGGGCCAGCCGGAGCGCGACGCGTACCTGTCGAACGGGTTCTGGTTCGCGCCGACCGTCGGCCGGGTCGGCTGGGGTCCGCACTACGACGATGACGACCCGAATCTGGCCGACTTCGTCTACCGGGCCTACGACGCCGGCGGCCGGGAGATCTACTCCAGTGCCAACCCGCCGAAGCCGTTGCTCTGCACACTGCGCTGGGAGAAGACCGGGGTGGACGGCAAGAAGACGCCAGCGGGGCCGCCGACGGCGAACCCGCCGTACTGCCCGAAGTACAAGTGGCCGTCCTGATCAGGTGGTGAAACGGACGCCCTGGCCGGGGCGGAGTTGGGCGCATCCGGCCAGGGACGCCGTGCTGACATAGGCGATCACGGGGTAGCCGCCGGTGACGGGGTGGTCGGCGAGGAAGATGACGGGGAGGCCGGACGGCGGGATCTGGATCGCGCCGAGGGCCATGCCTTCGCTGGAGAGTTCGCCTTCGCGGGCGCGCTCCAGCGGGGTGCCGTCGAGGCGGACGCCGACCCGGTTGCTGTTGCTGCTGACGTTGTAGGTCTGGCTCAGGAACGACGACCAGCCGGCGTCGGTGAACCAGTCGCGGCGCGGGCCCGCGGTGACGCGGACGAGCACGGTGCCGGCGACGGGGTCCGCGACCGGGGCGAGGTCGACACCCGGCATCGGTCCGCACTCGCGGCCGACCGGGAGCGACGTACCGGCCTTCAGGGGCGCGGGACCGAGGCCGGACAGCAAGTCGGTCGAGCGCGAGCCAAGGACTGGCGGTACGTCGATTCCGCCGCGAACCGCGACGTACGTCCGCAGACCGGAGCGGGGCGGACCGAACCGCAGTACCGTGCCGGCTCGCACGATCGACGGCGCGTTGAGCGGTACGCCGGAGCACGGAGCGCCGGTGACTGCGATCGTCAGGTCGGTGTCGGCGTGCAGGACGAGTCCGCCGAAGGTGATCTCCAGGGCGGCCGCGTCGGGGTGGTTACCAACCAACCGGTTGGATAGGGCGAAGGAGGCCGGATCGCAGGCACCCGAGGCCGGAACTCCCAACGCCGCCTGGCCGATCCGGCCGCGGTCCTGAATCGTTGCCAAGGGCCCCGTTTCCAGTACGGTGATCACGGGCGGCCCGCGTCGACGAAGCGGACCCGGCGGCCGGGATGGAACAGGGCGGCGGGATCGCGTTGCTGGTCGAAGATCTTCAGATCGGTACGCCCGATCAACTGCCAGCCGCCGGGCGATTCCCGCGGGTAGACCCCGCTGAACTCACCGGCCAGGCCGACCGCGCCGACCGGGACCTTGGTGCGTGGTGACGAACGACGGGGGATGTTCCAGTCCGCCGTACCGGTCAGGTAGCCGAAGCCGGGAGCGAAGCCGCAGAACGCCACCGTCCACTCCTCGCCGGTATGGCGCTCGATGATCTCGGCCACGTCGCATCCGAGCAGCTCGGCCACGTCCTGCAAATCCTCGCCGTCGTACACGACTGGGACCTCTAGCAGGTCACCAACACTGCGGTCGGAGGTCGTTGGCTCTACGGCGAGGAGATGACGGCTGAGGGCGTCCAGACCGCCCGTGGTCGTGACTAGCACGGTCCGCGCCGCCGGCACGATGTCGACGGTGTTGGGTGGCGGGTCGGCGAGCAGCGCGGCGTAGTAGCCGAGCACGTGGTCGAGGTCGTCGAGCTCGACCAGCAGTGCCTGGTCGCCCGCGGGCAGGATTCGCATCAGCGACCGAACGGGCTCAGCGTGACGCCGGCATCCTCCAGTGCGGCCCGAACCCGGCGCGCGATGCCGACTGCGCCCGGGGTGTCGCCGTGCACGCAGATCGAGGCCGCATCGACTGTCAGCTCACCACCTGCGCTGTCGGTGATCGGCCGGCCGGTGGCCATCGCCGTACAGCGTGCTGCAATCTCGTCGGCGTCGTGCAGCACCGATCCGGCCTCGCGGCGGGACACCAGCGTGCCCTCGGGGGTGTAGGCGCGGTCTGCAAAGGCTTCGTGGACGACGGTGAGGCCGGCCTCGGCGGCGAGGCGGAGCCAGGCCGAGCCAGGGAGACCGAGGACCGGGAGTGTGCGGTCGTAGTCGGCGACCGCCGCGACCACAGCCGCGGCTTGGGCCTCGTGGTGGCCGATCGTGTTGTACAGAGCGCCGTGGGGCTTCACGTAGCGGACGCGGTCCCCGGCGATCCGGGCGAACGCGTCCAGGGCGCCGAGCTGGTAGACGATCTCGTCGCGCAACGCATCCGGCTCGATATCGACGAACCGCCGTCCGAAGCCGGCCTTGTCGGCGTACCCGACGTGGGCGCCGATGGCGACCCCGCGCTCGACCGCCTGGGCGGTCACCCGGCGCATGATCGAGGGGTCACCGGCGTGGAAGCCGCAGGCCACGTTGGCACTCGTGACGACGTCGAGCAGCGCGCTGTCGTCCCCCATCGGCCAGGAGCCGAAGCCTTCGCCGAGGTCCGCGTTGAGGTCCACACGCTCCGCGTTGTAGCTCATAAGCAATCCTAAGAGATTGTTGAACAATCCTGCAAGAGGCTTGTTCTATGATTCGGCGCATGACTACCGGTGAGGCCGACGGAAGCCGGCAAGCGTGGTTGCGGACGGTCGCCGCCGATGTGGCGCGGCTCGACCGCAGCAGCTCTGCCGAGCGGGCCGCCGACATCCTCCGTCGCAGTATCACCGAGGGTGCCCTCCCGCCCGGTGCCCAGCTGTCCGAGGTTGAACTGACCGAGGTCCTGGAGGTCAGCCGGAACACGCTGCGCGAGGCGTTCCGGCTGCTGACCCACGAAGGCCTGCTGATCTACAAACTGCACCGCGGCGTCTTCGTCCCCGAGCTGGACGAGGCCGATGTGGTCGACCTCTACCGCTTGCGCCGCGTGCTCGAGGTCGACGTCGTGCGCGGTCTCGCCGATCGCGACCCCGAGCTGCCGGCCGCGCGGCTCGAACCGCTGGCCGACGACGTCGAGGCCGCCGAGGCCGCTGCCCGTGCCGATCGCTGGCCGGCCGTCGGTACGGCGAACATGCGCTTCCACCAGCACCTGATCGGCCTGGCCGACAGTGCCCGGATGGACGCGATGACCGGCCGGCTGCTCGCGGAGCTGCGACTCCTCTTCCATGTGATCGCGACGCCGCGCGAGCTGCACGAGCCCTACATCGCCCGCAACCGCACCCTCTTCGAGCTGCTCGAAGCCCGCCGGTACGACGAGGCCGCGAGCACCCTGCACCAGTACCTCCTCGACTCCGAGATCGCCATCCTCGAAGCCTTCCGCACACGCTGATCCATAAAGGGTTGCGCGGCCCCGGTGCGACCTGAGTTGATGGTTGTATGAGCGACGAGCGGACCGATCAGACACCCAAGTCCTACCGCCCCATCGACGCCAAGGGTTTCCGCGAGTCCATCGCGCGGGGCTGGGGGCCCGTGGACCGGTCCGTCAGCGTGCCCGCCGGGCTGGCCGAAGCGGCCGCCGAGCATCGGCGCAAGCTGTCCGCGGCGCTGCCGGGGCGCCGGATCGCGCTCGGTGCCGGGCATGCACCGGTGCGTTCCAACGACACCGACTACGACTTCCGCGCCGACAGCGACTTCGTCTGGCTGACCGGCTGCCAGGCCCAGGGCGCCGTACTGGTGTTGTCGGCCGATGGTGACGCCACGCTCTATCTTCGCGAAGCGGCCGGGCCGGAGGAGGCCGACTTCTTCGCGAACGCGCGCGACGGTGAGCTGTGGATCGGCCCGGTGCCGGGTCTGAAGGACTGGTCGGAGGCGCTGCAGATCGCCTGCCGCCCGATCGAGGAGTTGCCGTCGGCGGTGCGTGGTGCGGTTCCGTTCATGCTGTCGGTGCCTGGGGTCGATCCGATGCTCGACGCGTTGGTGCGGACCTCGCCGCACGACGGGAACGCGCTGCGGCAGTCCATCGCCGAGCTGCGCCGGATCAAGGACGACTGGGAGCTGGACCAGCTGCGCGATGCGGTCGCGGCGAGTGTGCTCGCGTTCGAGGATGTGGCGCGCGAGCTGCCGGAGGCCATTCGTGGTGGCGGCGAGCGCTGGCTGCAGGGCACCTTCGACCGGCGCGCCCGGACGGCCGGCAACGGTGTCGGCTACGCGTCGATCGTTGCTGCTGGCAAGCATGCACCGGTTCTGCACTGGGTCCGGAACGACGGGGCAGTGAGCGAAGGTGACGTGATCCTGCTCGATGCCGGGGTCGAGACGCGCACGCTCTACACGGCGGATGTGACCCGGACGTTCCCAGCCACTGGTGAGTACACCGCGGCTCAGCGGCAGGTTCACGACCTCGTGCACAAGGCACAGCTCGCCTCACTCGATGCAGTGAAGGCAGGAGCGCCGTACCGGGCCTTCCAGCATGCCGCGATGGTCGTGCTGGCCGAGGGACTGCGGGACTGGGGTCTGCTCGACGTGTCGCTCGACGAACTGCTCGGGCCGGACGGCCAGCAGCATCGGCGGTTCATCGTCTGCGGGACCGGTCACTACATCGGTCTCGACGTCCACGACTGCGACGCGGCCCGGCCGGAGACCTACTTCGCCGGTGAGATCGAAGCCGGTATGGCGCTGGCCGTCGAGCCAGGGCTGTACTTCCACCCGAACGACGAGACCGTACCGCCGGAACTGCGCGGGATCGGGATGCGGATCGAGGACAACGTCGTCGTGCATTCCGACCGCCTGGAGATCCTCACCGAGGCGCTGCCGATCGACACCGACGGCCTCGAAAAGTGGACCCAAAGGCACCTCAACGGAAAGTAGCCATGCGGTCACTGAAAATTATCGGTGACTTGCAGTAACACATTCCGGCGGCGACACGATGTAGTCGTCGGGGAGGGTCGAACTCGGCCAGGCGCGTGACAGTGGGGGGCCGCGGTCACGCGCCGGCCGAATTCCGACACCGGATCAGGGGAGATCCACGGGGGTGGAGTCATGAATCTGCGAGTGCGAGTCGTCCACTACGGCCAGCGGCACTGGTACGCCGACATCGATGATGCCGACGATCCGCAGCCCGACGACCCCTTCTGGTACATCGACCACTGCCACACCCAGGCGCAGGCCCTCAAGGCCGCCTGCGCCGAACTGGCCACCCTCTCGAACCGGGCCCGCCGCGGCGACCACCTCCACCGCGTCCTCGAGGTCACCGGCGTCGCGGTCTGACGATCACCCGGTCGGCGGTACGGCGGCGCACGTCGTACCGGGCTTGGGGACCGCTCGGTTGATGAGGTAGGCGTCGATGGTGGTGGTCATGCAGGGGGCCTTGTTGTAGCTGCCGTGGCCCCAGCCTTCGTAGGTGAGGAGGACGCCGTCGCGGCCTAGCTGGCGTTGGACGTTCTGCGCCATCCAGTACGCCGTGGCCGGGTCGTGGCGGGCGTTGGCGAGCAGGATCGGCGTCTTGAGGTGGTCGACGTCCAGGCGGTGCTGGGGGTTGTTCGCCTTGGGGGCGCCCAGGCAGAGCGAGATGGCCATGAACTGGCCCGGGTACGGCATGTCCGGGTTGTTGCGGGCGAGCCGATCCATCAGGGCGGCGTACTCGGGATAGGTGCCGACTCGCAGGTTCCAGTCCTGGCAGAACGGGACCAGGGGATGGGCGACGAGTTCGGTCGTCGGCGGTGGCGGGGTGGGGATGACACCCTTCTGCAGAGTGATGGCGAGTGCGTTCCACTGCGGGCCGTAGAGCATCCGGAAGACCGCGAAGGACGCCATGAACGGGTTGGCCGACTCGGTCCGGAGCTTGGCCCAGCGGGCGCGAACGTCCTGGCCGTGCAGGGCGCAGGTCGTCGTACGGTCGCACCACTCGACGAACTCGTCGAACGAGTCCTGGACGGACGCGGCTTGTGGATCGAGGAACTGGCGTGGCGTCGCGAGACTGTGGTCGAGCACGCTCTCCAGGACCATCGCGCGCACCCGGTGCGGGTAGGTCTCGGCGTACTGCGCACCGAGCGGGGTGCCGTACGAGCTGCCGTGGAAGGTGATCTGCCGCTCGCCCAGTGCGCGGCGGATCGCGTCGACGTCGCGCACGGTCTGCCAGGTGTCGACGTGGTCGTAGAGCGGGCCGGTGTGCTTGCGGCAGTCGTCGGCGAGCCGGCGGTTGTAGTCGATCAGCGCGTCGAACCCGGCCTGGTCGCGGATGAGCGGTGACGGCATCTCGGCGTACAGGCTTGCGGTGCACATGATCGGGTTGCTGCGGGCGATGCCGCGCGGGTCGAAGCTGACGATGTCGAAGCGGTCCTGGAGTTCCGGGCTGAACCGCGTCATCCCGGTCTTGATCCGGTCGACACCCGAGTCGCCGGGGCCGCCGGGACCGAACACCAGGACGCCGACGCGCTGGCCTTTCGCCGTACGGCGAGCGATCTCGAGGGTGAAGATCGGGCCGCTCGGGTTCCGCCAGTCGACGGGGAGCTTCAGAGTGGCGCACTGCGAGCCTTTGACCACTGCCGGATCGTCCTTGCCCTGCGGCTTGCAGTCGGTCCACTGCGGGGCGGCCGAGGCCGGGGCGGCCGAGGCCGGGAGTACGGCGAGACTTGCCGTGGTGACTGTCAGGACCACACCCCACGCGGTGGTCCTGAGCAGCATTCTGGGGTTCTTCATCTTCCCGATCCTTCGGTAATCGCTTGCCTCTCACATCAGGGAGCCGCCCCCAGACCACCCCGGACCGGCTTTGGGGGACTTGTTAGGGTCGGGCGCGATGACACACTCACGGTGGTTCCGGGCAGTGGCGATCGCCGAGGCGATCTCGTGGACCGGTCTGTTGATCGGCATGCTGTTCAAGTACGTGCTGTCCGACAACGAGATCGGCGTGAAGATCTTCGGCCCGATCCACGGCGGCATCTTCGTCGTGTACGTCGTGACCGTGCTGGTCGTCCGGGGCCCGCTGCGCTGGTCGTGGCCGGTCACCCTGGCGGCACTGGCCGCGAGTGTTCCGCCGCTGTTCACCTGGTTCTTCGAGATCTGGGCCGTCCGCACCGGCCGGATTGACGGCAACCAGCAGGCCGCCGTACCGTCGCGTCCGGAAGCTAACTCAACAGCCGCATGAACCCGTGCGGGAGAGACCCGGCCGTTCGAGCCGGGCGCCGTAGGAGCAACTCTCCCCAAGAATCTCTCAGGCACCTTCACCGTACGGGCGAGGCACCTCTGAAGGACAACAGTCCAACAGAGTGGGGAGGACACCACTCGGTCAACGACGACCGGAAGGGACCTCCGCATCATGGCGATCAGTGTCTTCGACTTGTTCAGTATCGGGATCGGCCCGTCGAGCTCACACACCGTGGGACCGATGCGCGCGGCCCGCACGTTCGTGCTCGGCCTCCAGGACGCCGGTCTGCTGACCGCGACGGCCCGGGTCGAATCGCAGTTGTTCGGCTCGCTCGGTGCGACCGGGCACGGCCACGGCAGTAACAAGGCGGTGCTGCTCGGCCTCGAGGGTGAAGACCCCGAGACCGTTGCCACGCACTCCGTCGACGCTCGCGTCGAGACGATCCGCGAGCGCGGCCGGCTGCGGCTGGCCGGGGTCCACGAGATCGCGTACGACGACAACGCCGACCTGATCATGCATCGCCGGAAGGCCCTGCCGTACCACCCGAACGGGATGTCCTTCCTGGCCCGCGGGGCGGATGGCGAGGTGCTGCGGGAGCGCACGTACTACTCGGTCGGCGGCGGATTCGTGGTCGACGAGAACGCGGCGGCCGGGGACCGGATCGTGCCGGACAGCACGGTGCTGAAGTATCCGTTCCTGAGTGGTGCCGAGTTGCTGGATCGTTGCCGCGAGTCCGGGTTGTCCATCGGTGAGGTGATGCTCGCCAACGAGCTGGCCTGGCGGACCGAGGAAGAGATCCACAGCGGCCTGCTGAAGATCTGGCAGGTGATGCAGGACTGCGTCAAGGAAGGTTGCGAGACCGAGGGCGTGCTGCCCGGCGGTCTGAAGGTTCCGCGGCGCGCGCACGCGCTGCACGGCAAGCTCACCCGCGACCCGTGGTCGGTCGACCCGCTGAAGGTGATGGACTGGGTCAACCTGTTCGCCCTCGCGGTCAACGAGCAGAACGCCTCCGGCGGCCGCATCGTCACCGCTCCGACGAATGGTGCCGCGGGCATCATTCCCGCCGTACTGCATTACTACCGGCGGTTCATCCCGGGCGCGACCGACGACGGGTGCGTTCGGTTCCTGCTGGTCGCGGCGGCGATCGGCGTTCTGTACAAGGAGAACGCGTCGATCTCCGGAGCCGAGGTCGGCTGCCAGGGCGAGGTGGGCTCGGCCTGCTCGATGGCTGCGGCCGGGTTGTGCGAGCTCCTCGGCGGTACGCCGGAACAGGTGGAGAACGCAGCCGAGATCGCGATGGAACACAACCTCGGCCTCACCTGCGACCCGGTCGGCGGCCTCGTCCAGATCCCCTGTATCGAGCGCAACGCCATGGCCGCGGTCAAGGCGATCAACGCCGCCCGGATGGCCATGCACGGCGACGGCGTCCACGTCGTCACCCTCGACAAGGTCATCAAAACCATGCGCGAGACCGGCGCCGACATGAAGATCAAATACAAAGAGACCTCCCGCGGCGGCCTCGCCGTCAACGTCATCGAGTGCTGACAAAGCCGGCACCCGTACAGCAGGCCGGAACAGTTCGCATGGGTGGGCACACCTGGTGGTGGGCTTGAACAGGTTATTCCTTGTCTCGGCCCACCAGTTCTTGTTCACGCCCCCTGTTAGAGCCGCGTTGTGCTGAGGATGGTTTGGGTTACGAGGGCTGGGGCGTCGTTCATGGGGACGTGGCCGCAGTTGAGGAGGGGGATCATGCGGGCCTGGGGGAGTTGGAGGTGGGCCCGGGCGGCTTGGAGGGGGAGGAGGATGCGGTCGTGGGTGCCCCAGGCGATGGTGACGGGGACGTTGGGGACGTCGCCTTCGAAGGTGGTGCCGCGGCGAGCGTGGGCGGCTACGCGGTCGAAGGCCACGCAGTCGCGGAGGGCGCGGGATTCGGCGACTACTGCTTCGGGGGCGCGGAGGGCCGGGCGGTGGTAGATGGTGCCGGTGAGCACGCGGCGGCCGGCGGGGGTGCGGGAGAGGCGCTGGACGGTGGCTTCCGGCGTACGGCGGGCGACTCGGCGGAGGTTGGTGAGCAGGCTGATGGCCCAGCGGTTCTCGCGGGGTGACCAGAAGCCGGCCGGGGAGAGCGCGGTGACCGAGCGGACCAGGCCGAGCTGGCCGAGGCGGAGTGAGACCAGACCGCCGAGGGAGTTGCCGGCGACGTGCGGGTGGTCGAGGTCGAGGGCCTTGCAGAGGGCGTCGACGGTGTAGGCGAGGCTGTCGAGCTCGTCAGGTACACCCAGCGGTACGTCGGGGGATTCGCCGAAACCGGGGAAGTCGAGCGCGATCACGTCGTGGCGCTCAGCCAGCTGGTCGAGGACCGGGTCGAAGGCCTGCCAGTGGTGGCCGATGCCGTGCAGCAGCACCAGCGGTTCGCCCGAACCCTTGCGGTAGTAGGCGACCTCGACCCCAGGGACCCCGGCCACGGTGACGCTCGCGGTTGCACTCATGACCTCATCGTGACCCCGGGACACCGTTCTGTCATCGTGACATGGCCGATGTCACATAGCTCTAGTAAGCCTCTACCTCGCTGGTCGACGCGTTCCCGGTGATGGTCGGACGCAGGTTGATCTTCCACGACTTGTCCGGCCCGAACGCCTGGTCGAACTTCAGGAACGAGCACCCGGTCGAGAACTGCCGCCGCTCGGAACTCCAGTCCGCCCCACTCTTGTAGTACAGGTGATAAGCCCCACCGATCCGCGTGATCGCGGCCGACTTCCCGGCCCGGATGTACGTCATCACATGCGGTTCCCGCGGCGGCTTCCCGTCCGTGACGACCGAGATCACGACATCCTTCGCCGTACCGTTCGTGATCGACAACCGCCCGATCCCGGCCTCCCCACGCCGTACGACTGTCTCGCCGTTCTCCGGCCGGACCACCTTCGGAGCCGGTCCCGGGTCCGGCAGCGTTCGCCCGAACGCCAGCTTGAGCTTCGTCAGCGCCACCAGCGCCGGCGCGAGGTCGGCGCGCAACTGCCGCTGGACCTTCTGCGAGGTGTATGGCCCACCGCCGCAGCGCGCATCGAGCTCGGCCTGCTCCGGATCGGACAGCTTGTACGCCGCCACCCCGATCCGGTCCTGCAACAACTGGTGTACGGCGGTCAGCCGCCCCTCGACCGTCAACGCGGCCAGCCGTCCCGAGGCGGTGTTGAGCGCCTTCGACACGTCACCCATCGCCTGGCCCAACCCCTCGGCCGTCTGTGCCCCGGCCAGTGCCCGAAGGCTCACCGCGAGCGACTTCTCCGCTTTCGTCAACTCACCCTGGTACGCCGCCTGACCCAACGGTCCCTGTGGTCCTGAAGGCGTAGCAGCCGCCGTCCCACCGACCGGTGTCGGCGCTGATCCACCATCGACCAATGGCGCCGAACACCCCGCCAATACGCACAGCAGCGCCCCAACTACCGCAACCTGCCTCATCAACCCCGCCCCAGTAGCCCCAACCCCGCGCCCTGCTCCAGGCTACGGGGCCGACCAACTCGGGACGACCCAGCGCAGCGTTAAGAATCTCTCGAAGCCGGTCGGACAAAGGGAAACGCGAGCGTCGAGCGGATGTTCTGCCCGGTCAGCATCATCATCACCCGGTCGACCCCGATCCCCAGCCCACCGGTCGGCGGCATCGCGTACTCGAGCGCACTCAGGAAGTCCTCGTCCAGCGACATCGCCTCGGGATCACCGGCCGCGGCCTTCAGCGACTGCTCGGTGAGCCGCCGCCGCTGCTCGACCGGGTCGACGAGCTCCGAGTACGCCGTACCGATCTCGGCTCCGAAGGCGACCAGGTCCCAGCGTTCGGCGAGCCGGGGCTCGGTCCGGTGGGTCCGGGTCAGCGGTGACGTCTCGAGCGGGAAGTCCGTGTAGAACGTCGGCAGCGTGGTGTGCGGCTCGACCAGCTCGTCGTACAACTCGAGGACCAGCTCACCCGCACTCAGCTCGAACGTCGTGTGCACCCCGTGCTTGACGCACAGTTCGCGCAAGGTCTCCACCGAGGTACCAGGGTCAACCGGTACGCCGGCCGCCCGGGCCACCGCGTCGTGCACACTGATCACCGGCCACTCGCCGGAGATGTCGATCTCGCCGTCCGGCCGCTGCACCACCGGCTTGCCGAAGACCGCGGTCGCCGCCTCGATCAGCAGCTCCCGGGTCAGCTCGCGCATCACGTGGTAGTCGGCGTACGGCTGGTACGCCTCGACCGACGTGAACTCCGGGTTGTGCGTCGCATCCGCGCCCTCGTTGCGGAAGTTGCGGTTGAGCTCGAAGATCTTGCCGAGCCCGCCGACGCTGAGCCGCTTCAGGAACAGCTCCGGCGCGATCCGCAGGAACAGATCGGTGTCGTAGGCGTTGATGTGGGTCTGGAACGGCCGCGCGTTCGCGCCACCGTGCACCGCCTGCAGCATCGGCGTCTCGACCTCGATGAACCCACGCGACTCGAAGCCGTTGCGCATCGCCCGTACGGCGGCGCTGCGGTGCCGCATCATCCGCAGCGACTCCGGGTTCATCACCAGGTCGATGTGCCGCTGCCGGACGCGGGCCTCGGGGTCGGTGAACCCCTTCCGCTTGTCCGGCAACGGATGCAGGCACTTGGCCGCCATCATCCACTCGGTGGCCGCGATGGACAGCTCGCCGCGCTTGCTCGTCACGACCTCGCCGGTGACGCTGACGTGGTCGCCGATGTCGACGAGCCGCCGCCAGTGGTCGAGCGCTGCCTCGCTGCAGGCATCGGCGGACAGCATGACCTGCAGCTGGACCAGCCCGTCCTGCAGCTGGGCGAACGAAAGACCGCCATGATCCCGCATCCGCAGCACGCGGCCGGTCACGGAGACCGTGTGGCCGGTGTGGTAGTCGGCCGGCAGGTTCTGGTGCTGCTCGCGGATCCGCTCGATCGTGTCCGTCCGCAGCACCGAGACCGGGTACGGATCGATGCCAGCGGCAACAAGGCCGACCAGCTTGGTACGGCGGATCTGCTCCTGCTCGGTGAGTTTGCGCTCCGGAAGCGCCGGCCGCAGCAGGTTCTCCTCCTGCTCGCGAACCGTGGCCGCGAACTGCTCGCCGTCCCCGGCCTGGATCGCGTGCCGCTCGCCACTGGTCGCCCGGTCGACGCGGGTCCAGGGCCGCGGGGCGGGCAGGAAGCCCTCCGCCGTACCGGCCGCCAGGAGGACCTGGGCGAGCGAGGCGCCACGGGCGTAGCAGATCAGTCGTGGTGACCAGCGCGGCAGGTACTTCTCGTTGGACTGGTAGAGGCTCTCCAGCTGCCAGAAGCGGGACGCGGCGGTGAGCAGTGCGTTCGTGAGTCGCAGCACCGGGCCGGCGCCGACGCGTTCGGCGTCGCTGAAGATCTCCCGGAACATGGCGAAGTTCAGCGAGATCCGGTGCAGACCGAGGTCGCCGCACGCCTCCACCAGCGACGTGACCATGAACTCCATCAGGCCGTTCACGGACTCCGGATCGCGCCGCATCAGGTCGAGGGAGACACCGCGCACACCCCAGGGCACGAACGACAGCAGCCCACGGACCTCGCCGTCGGCGTCGCGGGCGATCACCATCACGCAGCGTGCGTCGGCCGGATCGCCCAGGCGCCCCAGCGCCATCGAGAAACCACGCTCGGTCTGGGCGCCGCGCCACTTCTCGGCGAGCTCGACATAGCTCGCCAGGGCCTCGGGGGACAGGTCGCCGTGCCGGACCACCTCGGCGCGGTAGCCGGCCCGCTGGGCTCGCGTCACCGCTTGCCGGACCGGTCGCATCGTGCGGCCTTCGAGACTGAAGTCGGCGACGTCGATGATCGCCTCGTCACCCATCGCGAGCGCCCGCAGCCCGGCGTCGACGTACGCGTGGGCGGCCTCCTCGCTCGCGGACAGGACCGCCGGGGACCACCCGTACAGGCGGGCCTCCTCGGTCCAGGCCTCGATCGCTCCGGGCCAGGCCGCCGGATCGCCGAGAGGGTCACCACTGGCCAGGCTGACCCCGTTGACCACTCGGTAGGCGATCGCCGAGTCACCGGCTGCCGAGAAGATGACGGCCTTGTCCCGGCGGGTCGCGAAGTACCCGAGCGAATCCCGTTCGCCGCTCTCCAGCAGCAGCTTGCGGACGCCGAGCTCCTCGGGCTGGGTCAGATACCGGACCCGGCGGGCCGACCGGAGGAAGATCGCGAAGGCGATCACCAGCGACGCGGCCGAGATCGCGCTTACGACCAGCCCGACCCAGGTGTGCCCCTGGTGCCCGTCGAGCTTGCTGTGCTGCTGCCCGAACGCGGCCACGACCGCCCAGCCGATCTTCTGCCGCTGGCCGGTCAGCGTGTTCGGGAAGACCTGGGTCAGCGAGATGCTGACGGCCACCGAGATCAGCATGCCGGTGATCAGGGCACCGATGGCGAGCCGCCGGCTACCCGGGGCCAGCCGGGCCGGGAACGCGCCGCGGATCTTCCACAGCAGCACGATCAGCGCGCTGACCACGATGACCTGCAGGATCCCGAACTCGAGCTTCTGGACCGTGATCCGGTCCAGGTCGTCGACCAGCTCGGTCTCGGGGTTGCTCAGCTGCACGCTGCCGAAGGCGACCCACGCGATCAGCCCGAGCAGCCACAGCCCCTCGAAGATCCACAGCACCCAGAGCAGCGCCGCGCGTTTTCCGCGCAGCAACGCGCTGCCGACGACCGCCAGGTAGACCGCCGGGAAGAACGTGTGCCCGGCCGGGATCCCGAAGAAGTCGAACGCCTGGTCGACCCGCCTGACGTACGCCGGGGCGAACAGATGCAACACAATCGCAAGGAACGACCACACCGCGGCGAGCATCACAATGCGCCCGACCCACACCGCAGCGCGGTGCTGCCACGCCGGAATCACCTTCACTTGTTCAGACCGCACCTTGCGATCATCCCACTCCCCAGGACTAACTTTCGGTCGTGCTAGCTCCACCTTCCGGGTATACCTGACGCCACAGTCACCGCCTTGGTCCGTATGCGAGGCTTACCGCCATGCTTGCCGTACCCAAGGGTTTCCCGTACCGCCTGACCCGGAACCTGATGATCGCCGCCGGAATCCTCTACTGCAGCCTGCTGCTCGAGGCCGCCGCCGGCTATCCGCTGAACATCCACACCTCGTTCCTCAGCGAGCTGGGTGCGCGGGACCAGGCGACCAGCCCGTATGCGCGAGCGATGGACCTCGGGGCGAGTGTGCTGGTGCTGGTCGCCGCGATCCTGGCCCGGCCGGCGGCGCGGATGCATCGCGATGTGAGAGGCCTGATGATCAGTACGGCGGTCTTCGGGCTCGGAACGTTGTTCGACTCGTTCTTCCCGATGGACTGTGCCCCGTCGGCCAGCGAAGCCTGTCGGCTCGCGGAGGAACGCGGGCACGAGGGCGCGGATCTGGTGGTGCACGAGGTCACGTCGACCCTGGCCGGGCTGGGGACGATGGCCATCGGTGTGTTCGCCGTTCTGGTGCTGCGCCGGATCGGTTGGGGCGGCGCGTTGGGCCGGACGGTCGCCGTACTGGCCGCAGCCGTCTTGCTGACGAACACCTGGCTCGGGATCGAGACCGGCCTGGAGGTGCTCAGCGGTGACGACCTGCACCCGCCGGGCATCCTGCAGCGGGTCGCGATCCTGCTCGTGTGTGTTCTGCTGGCAGTGTTGCTTCCCGCCTTGAAGCGAGGTTTCCAGCGATGATCACGTGGATCGTGTTGCCAGGCATGGCCGAGACCGCCGAGGAGTTCGACCGGCTCCGTGAGTTGCTGCCCGAGCATGACCTGCGCGTGATCGATCCTTGGCAGACCCCGGTGAGCGCAGATCCCGACGTACTGCGGGCTGCTGCCGGGGTGCCGCCTGTCGTCGCGATCGGACTGATCGGGCATTCGATCGGCGGGCTGGCCGCGATGCGCTGGGCACTGACCCGGCCGCAGGAGGTGCCTCGGCTGATCCTGGTCGACACGACCCTGCCTTCGGAGTCCGGCCGGCACTGGCTCTACCCCGGTACCAGTGCGGAGCGGGTGGTCCGGGTGGTGCTGGGTTTCTACGGCCGGATCGGGCTGCCTCGCCTTGTCGGTCCGCTGGTACGCCGGTCGATGGTGCGGGTCGGCAGTGTGACCAAACGCGACCCCTTGCCAAAGGCAACCATTAGGAAGTTGTACGGCGATCCCCGTTCCTGGCAACGGTTCTGGGCCGAACTCACGGCCAGCTGGACCACCGCCCAGGAGGTCAAGAAGCTGCTGCCGGCCAGCGGCGTACCGACTCGGTTGCTGGTGGCAACTGGTGGCAGCTCGCGGGCCGGCGCCGACGACTGGCTGGCCGGGCAGCGTGAGTTGGCCGCGGCTTTGTCCGGCACGGTCGAGGTGCTGACCGACTCGGCGCACCTCGTCCATCTCGACCGCCCCGACGCCATCGCCGAGGCAGTCCGGACTCTGCGTCCCTAGGTCGTGCTGGTCAGCGTCGGGGTCGGGAGCTTGCGCTGCCAGACCTCGTCGAGCGCCATCCGCATGGCGCCTGTGACGACCGCGTCCTCGGCCAGGGCGGACAGCTCCAGCTTCGGGTGGTTCAGCGTGAGCAGCCGCAGCTGGTCGGAGATCGCGTCCAGCAGAACCGCACCGGCCCGGGCCACACCACCACCGATGACCACAGCGGTCGGGTCCAGGACCAGTACGGCGGGGGCCAGCGCGCGAGCGAAGTCGCGGGCAACCTGCTGCACGACCGCCTGAGCGACCGGATCACGCTCGGCCGCCGCCGCGAAGACGTCGGCAGTGTCGAGCTGGTCGCCACCCAGCTCAGCGAGTCGAGAGTCGGGGTTGTCCAGCGCGGCCTGGCGGCCGAGGGTGGCGATCGCCTCCGATCCCACCGCGCGCTCGAGCGGACCCCGGCTGTCCTCGGGGTTGATGACATCGTCCGGTGCGGTCGCGATGAAGCCGATCTCACCGGCGGCACCGGTACCGCGGTGCAGACGCCCGTCGATCACGATGCCGGCACCCAGCCGCTCACCCCACTGCACGGCGAGCAGCGTCCCCGTGCCGCCCCGGGCCGCCGCGATGGCCAAGGCGGCCAGGTTCGCGTCGTTGTCGAGGATGACCGGGCAGTCGAGCAGACTGCGCACGTGCTTGATCAGGTCGATCGCCGACCAGCCCGGCACACTCGGAACCAGCTGGACCCGGCCGGTGTGCTCATCCACGATGCCCGGGCTCGCCGCGACCGCCGCGGCAATGTCATCGGCTGGCACCTCGGCCTCCGCGAGCGCCTCGGTGATCACCTCGCTGATGACCCCGAGCAGCTCCTGAGCAGTCCAGCCCGGACCGGAACGCCGTACCAGCGAAAGCTTGCGACCAGCGAGATCGGAAACACCCACAGTCACCCGGTGCGGACCGACATCCAGCCCGAGCACCGGCGCCGCCCGGCCACGCAGCGACACCCGGATCGCCGGCCGCCCCAGCGAACGGTCTGCCGAATCAGGCCCGTGCTGCTGCAGCCACCCAGCATCCAGCAGCTCGTCGACAGCCTGCGCCACGGTCGGCCTGGCCAGCCCCGTGCGCTCGACCAGCTCGGCCACGCGCAACGGCGCGGGCGCGGACCGGCGAACCGCGTCCAGCACCGCGGCGACGTTGATCCGCCGCAGCATCGTCGTACCGCCGCCGCCGACCGTTCCCTTGCTCATGTCCGACCCCTTGCCTGCCACTCGCCCACTCTATATACAAAGCGAGCGTTCATAAATTACATCGTGGGATCAGTCTTGCAGCACGGTCCGCGCAAAACTGCTCAACGCCTCCCGGTCGGGCTGTTGGGTCTTCGTCATCAGGCTGGCAACATGCTTCTCCACCGTCCGCGGCGAGATGTGCAACCGCGAAGCGATCGACTTGTTCCCGATCCGATCCACCAGCAACCGGCACACCTCGTACTCCCGCGTCGTAATCCCCAACCGCCGCAAATCCGCCGGCACCAGATCACTCCCAGTACGTCGCTGCGAAACCGTCGCCCCAAGCTGCCGCAACAAACTCCGGCACGCACTCGACACCGGCTGAATGTTCGCCCCATGGAAATACTCCTCGGCCTGCCGCAACCAGGAGATCGGGTCACCCCACCCATCGGCGTGTGCTGACCCAGCCACCAGCCGCATGCCGAGGTGGCGCGCCATCGGATACAGAGATGACGTCTCCAGGGCCTCCGTCATCTTGGCGCTCGCGGCCTGAGCCTGCCCGTCGCGGCCGAGCAGAATCGCATGGGCCATCTGAACGAACTGCTTGTTCCACCGCATCCCACTAGCGGCCGTTGCGGTGACCACCTCGAAGTGCGGCCAACTGTTCCGCCCGGCCAGAACGCCGAGCAGCAGCCCCAGACCGTTCTTCCCCGAGGCGTGGAAGGTCGTCGGATTCTGCGCGTCGTACGCGAGGGCCTGCGCGAGATCCGAGTCGGCCAGCTCCCGGTTCTCCTCCAGCAGTGCACAGAAGGCTCGCGCCAGCCCGAAGGCGTAGGGCAGCTCGTACGACGCGCGCTCGCCGCCCTGGTTCGCGGCTTCGGCCAGTGTCTGTTCCATCGCGGTCCGACGGCCCTGGTGGGCCGCGAGAATCGCCTTGGTGGTCAGGAAGTACGTCGCGGCGCGACCCATCCGTAGCCGCCGGGTGACCTCGAGACCCTCGTCGATGATGGTGGCCGCCTTGCTGTACTCCGATCGCAGGATCGCTTGCTGCCCGAGGATCCCGTCGACCTCGTAGACGAGCGGGATCGCGCCGATCCGCAGGCCCTGCTGGCGGGCGCGCTCGAGTTCGATGATGCTGCCGGTGGCCAAGCAGATGGTGCCGCCCTGGTAGACGTGCGACAGCATCCGCTGCACAGTCAGCCCGTGTTCCTCGGCCACCTGCCGGGCGCGGTGGAAATAGTCGATCGACTCGTCGAGGTCGCGCTCCCGGGCCAGGATGCCGAGCAACTGCAGGGCCTCACACGCCACCTCGGGCAGCTTGGCGCTCTCGGCGGCTGCCGCCGCGCGGGTCGCCAGTTCGGTCGCGGCACGGACTCGCCCCGGATTGGTTCGGGCAAGCTCGAGGTTGGCGGCCAGGACGTCGACCGGGGCGACATCAGCCGGCGCGGCGTCGTTCCCGAGCAGCGCCCGCGCGGTGGCCAGGTGGGTCAGCGCGGCCGATGATCGCCCGGCCATGTGCTCGATGTTCGACAGTTGCACGTGCAGAGCAGCCACCTTGCGGCTGTCGAGATTGCGGTCAGCCAGGTCGTCGACCGCCGCCGCGTGCGCAGGAATGCTGTCGAACTCGCCGGTGGCGCTCAAGGCCATCAGCAGGATGCCAAGAACCTCGGCACGGTGGCCGAGGTCCTGGTCGTTCGTCAGCAAAGTGTTCGCACGGTTCAGCAGGTTGACCGCCGAGCCGGTGGACCCTTCGTCGAAGGAGCGTTGCCCGGCCAGCGCGAACAGCCGCCCCGCCCGGCTCAGATCACCCCCTGTCTCAGCCAGCTCTGCCACCATCTGGCACCACTCGCCCGGCAGCCCTGGGTGTAGCTCCTCGATGGCGTCCGCACACCGCCGAGCCAGCTCGGCGCGCTCGGTCGGTGTCAGGCTGGCGAGCAATGCATCGGCCGTCAGCGGATGGCAGAAGGCGTACCAATCCGGGCCTGCCTCGTCCGGCCCGACCAGCTGGGCGGCGACGCCGGCCCGCAGAGTAGCCAGCAGCATCCGTTCGTCGGTGCCGGTGGCCTTGCGGACAACGCTCAGTGGAAACCGGTGGCCGATCACGGCGGCCAGGATGAGGACGTCGCGGGACTCGTCGCCGAGCTGACCGGTCCGGCTCGTGATACTGCGGACGACCGCGGCCGGCACGTTGGTCCGCAGCCCGTCGACCACCTGGAGGCTGCCGTCCGGCCGCGCCAGCAACTGCCCGGAGCGACTTGCTTCCTGCAGCAACTCCTCGACAATGAACGGCACCCCTGCGCTGTCGTGCCACAACCGGTCGGTGAGCTGTGCCGGCAATCCGTCGACCGCGATCTCCAGGCATTCCGCGGCGAGCTCGACGACCTCTGCCGGCCGTAGCGGCTGCAGCTCGAACAGTCGGGCAGAACCACGTTGGGCGGCCACTCGGGCTAGGTCGGCGGCCGCACAGGATTCCGAGCGCAGAGTCGCGACAAGTGCGATCGGCTGGTCATCGAGGTTGTCGAGCAGGTACTCGACGACGGCCAGCGTCTCCGGGTCCGCGTCGTGCAGATCCTCCAGCACCAGCAGACAGCCGCGATCGTGACCGACCAGTGCGAGCAGCCGCAGCACTGCCTCGGCGAGGATGACCGGTGAAGCCCCGCTCTCGTGGGCGGTCCCGTCGTCCCAGTCCGGGATCAACCGCCCGAGCACCTGCCGGTACGGCCCGAGGCTGCCGGGGTCGGGCATCTCGCCGCGCCGGATCAGCGCCAGCAGAGCCTCGGTGAAAGGGCGGAACGCAACCATGGTGCCGAGCGCGCCGACCCGGCCGCGCAGTGCCGACATCCCATCGTCGAGCGCTCGTGCAGTGGCGAGCGCGGCGAGGCGGCTCTTTCCGATGCCGGGTTCACCGACCAGAAAGACCGCACCCCCGTGCCCGCCGCGAGTCGTGGTCAGCAATTGCCGGAGCTGATCGATCTCCTGGTTCCTGCCGACCACCCTGGGCGAACGGGTCTGCATGGTGGCCACTGTAACGACGGATTGCTGATATCGCAGCGGGTTCGGCGAGGTGGGGCCGGGGGAACCCCCCCCCCCCCACCCACATAAAAACAAAGCAGGGGGGGCCGCGAAATAGGTTATTTTGGGGGACCGCCCCCCCCCCCCCG
>NZ_JBHJQQ010000012.1:0-92573 GCF_042262745.1 Kribbella sp. NPDC056345
GTGCAGTACACCCGCAACACCGTCACCGGCGCCTCCACCGCCGACGTGGTCATCATCCTCGTCGACGCACGCCACGGCGTACTCGAACAAACCCGGCGCCACCTCGCCGTGATGGCCCTGCTCCGCGTCCCACACGTCGTCCTCGCGGTCAACAAGATCGACCTGGTCGGCTACGACGAAGCCGTCTACACCGGCATCGCCAAAGAAGTCGGGCAACTGGCCGACCAACTCGGCATCGCCGACCTCAAAACCATCCCGGTCTCCGCACTCATCGGCGACAACATCGTCCAACGCTCCGAAAACACCACCTGGTACGACGGGCCCGCGCTGCTCGAGGTCCTCGAAAGCGCGACCGGCCGGACCGATACTTCGGGCCGCGCGCTGCGCTTCCCGGTGCAGTACGTGATCCGGCCGCAGACCGACGACGAGTACCGCGACTACCGCGGCTACTCCGGAACCGTTGCCTCCGGCACCGTCACGGTCGGCGACCAGGTCATCGTGCTCCCCGCCGGACGTCGTACGACGGTCGCCGGCATCGACCGCCCAGTCGTCACCGCGACCACCACCGCCGTCGCCGAACGACCCAGCGCGGTCGCTGGTGAAGCGGTCACGGTCCGGCTCGCCGACAACCTCGACGTCGCCCGCGGCTCGGTCATCGTCGCGGCCGACTCATCCCCCGGCACCCGCCGCGAACTGTCCGCGACCGTGGCCTGGCTGTCCGAACGCCCACTCACCGTGGGCGCCCGGCTGCTGATCAAACACACCACCACCACGGCCCAAGCGATCGTCACCAAGATCGCCGGGGTACTCGATCTGACAGCGTTGGACTTTAAAGGACTCGGCGTCCTCGACGCCGCCGGGCTCAACCTGAACGACATCGGCAAAGTGCAGCTCAAAATCGCCGCACCACTCGCCACCGACCCGTACTCCAGTAACACCATCACTGGATCCTTCCTGCTGATCGACGCCCACGATGGATGGACGCTGGCCGCAGGCATGATCGACGAGGAGGAGTCGCGATGAGGACGGTTGCCGTATTCGGTGCGGGTGCTTGGGGAACCACGTTCGCGATGGTGATCGCACGGGCCGGAGGCCGGGTCGTACTGTGGAGCCGACGCGAGTCAGTCTGCGATGGGATCAACAAAGAGCACGAGAATCGCGACTACCTGCCCGGCCTGCGGCTGCACAACGCCATCACGGCAACCACCGATCCAGCCACAGCAGCCGAATATGCCGATGTGATCGTCCTGTCTGTCCCTAGTCAGGTCCTGCGAGACAACCTGAAGACGTGGACACCGCTGATACGGCCAGGGGTTCCGATCGTCAGCCTGATGAAGGGCATCGAGGCAGGAACGGCGATGCGGATGAGCCAGGTCATCACCGAAGTTGCCGGGGTCGGTCTGGATCGAGTCCTCGTGGTCACGGGCCCAAATCTTGCCCAGGAAATAGCAGCCGGGCAGCCCGCCGTCGGAGTCCTTGCCGGCACCAACGACCAGCTCACCACAGATCTCTGCGCGGAGTGGACCTCGCTGAGATACCGGCTGACAGTATGTCAGGACGTGATTGGCTGCGAAATCGGGGGCGCGACGAAGAACGTGATCGCGTTGGCCGTGGGCATGGTGCACGGCCTCGGCCTGGGAGCCAACACCGCGAGCGTGCTGATCACCCGCGGCTTGTACGAGATCACGAGGTTAGGACGTGCGCTCGGTGCGGATCCGGAGACCTTCGCCGGGCCCGCCGGACTCGGGGATCTTGTCGCGACCTGCATCTCGCCGGAAGGACGGAACAGGACGTTCGGTGAGCTACTGGGACGAGGGCTGGCCGATGCGGACCTCGCCGCGGCTTCCAAGCAGCTCACCGAGGGCGTGGAATCCTGCGCGTCCATACTCGAACTCGCCCGTCGGCACCGCGTCGACTTGCCCGTCGTTAGTGGCGTGGCCCGAGTGCTCGAAGGTCGGGAACACCCGAACGAAGTGGTCGGCCGCCTGGCACGGTCGTCGTTCTGACCCCGCACCGTCTACCGACAAGGCAGAACGCTTCAGTTCCTGCGAGGTGATCGTCGAGATCCACAGCTGCCTCGAGTGCGCGGTTTCCGAGCAGTACGAGGTACAGGTGTGACCGCAGCACCTCACTCCTCGCCGGAGAAGCGTTCCCAGGCGGATTGGCGGCTCATGCCGAGGGCTTCGCCGATCCGCGCCCAGGTGACGGAGCGGGAGCGGAGGAGTTGCACGCGTTGCTGTACGGCGGTTTCGAGTTGGCCTCGGGAGAGGTGAAGCCGCGCTACGTCGGCCAGCAGCTCCTCGTCGCTCTTGCCGTCCAATGGTGGGAACGGCTGTGTGGGCTGGTCGCTCAGCACCTGCTCGCAAAGGGCGACGCACTCGTTGCAGATGAAAACCGCGGGGCCGGCGATGAGCCGCTCCACCTCGCTCTTGTCCTTCGCGCAGAAGGAGCAACACATCACGGTTACCGCCATGACGGACCCCAATTCTGTCAGGACTTCCCTGACACATTTGTCAGGCTAAGCCTGACGGATTCGGGGAGTCAAGAGCCCGCTAGCTGGACGCGATGGGAGGTGGGTGGTCAACTGATTGGGTGCGATTCCACGTGACCACTCGGGCGTCACCTGAGCAGGTTCTCCGCGCCTTGACCGATTTCTCGGATCGTCGTGTCCAGATCTGGAACCGCACGCTCGACCCGAAGACGTTCGAGGTGCGCGGGCTCGGAGACTCGTGGGCGGTGGCTCGGGAGAGCACGCCCGGTTCTCCCTTCTGGGTCGTCGCCCGGTACGACTGGTCCGATCCCACGGTGGTCCGGTGGACGGAGGAAGAGAGCAGCTACGGAGGCCATGGTTCGGGTTCGGTCCGGATCGCGCCGGCAGCTGATGGCGGTAGCCGGCTTCAGGTCGAATGGAGCTCCAACGACCCCCGCCGTACACGGGACAGGATCATGCTGTTCCTGCTCCATCACAGCCCCATGAACCGCGTGATCTCGCGCCTCTGGACGAGCACGTTGAACCGCTACGCGGAATCGGATTCCCACTCGGAGTAGTCGGGCTCTGGGTCGACTACGAAGCGAACGGCGTTGATCGTCGCCAGGCCGTTGATGCAGGTGACTGCCGCGCCCCCGAACCAGCAGTCCTCGGCGAACTCCTTGATGTCATCGATCGGCACCTGCTCAACAGGAAGGCCCGCCGACAACTCCCAAAGACGTTCGGTCAGGTAGAAAGCGCGACCGCGAATGGCTCGTGGTGTTGAAGGCTTTGAGTCGTTCTTGGGTCATGGTGCCGGCGAAGTGACCGGCGTCGTCTGCTACTACCAGGTGGCTGGTGGGCCAGGCTTTGTGTAGTTGCCAGGCTGTGCCGAGAGGGCCGGAGATGTCGTGGTGGCGGTTTGCCATCGCGTGTGCTGAATAAGCGGTTGCAGGGGCGGGTGGGGTGGGGAGAGGTTGGTTGTGTGGATGATGGTGAGCTTCAACTGTTGCTGAGGAATGGGCGGTATCCGCGGGCGGCGGGGTATTCGGCTCGGTGGATGGTTGCGGGTGGGATGGGGCCCAACCCGGTGTGGCAGGCGGAGGCTTTGAGTGGGGTGATGTCGCTCGAGCCGGGGATGCGGGTGCTTGATCTGGGGTGCGGTACGGCGCTCAGTTCGATCTTCCTGGCGAAGGAGTTCGGGGTGGAGGTGTGGGCGACGGATCTTTGGGTACAGCCGGACGAGAATTCCCGGCGCGCGAGCGAGGCCGACACTGCGGATCTGGTTCATCCGATTTATGCGGAAGCACACAGCCTCCCGTTTGCTGAGGGGTTCTTCGATGCGCTCGTCAGTATCGGCGCTTATCACTACTTCGGGACGGACGACCTTTACCTCGGCTACTACTCGCGGTTCGTGAAGCCTGGTGGGCAGATCGGGATTGTTCAGCCTGGGCTGGCTGAGGAGTACGAGACGTTGCCGCCGCCGCATTTGGCGCCGTACTGGAAGTGGGACTTCTGTGCTTGGCACAGTGCCGGCTGGTGGCGACGGCATTGGGAGAAGACTGGGCTGGTCACCGTTGAGGTCGCGGATCGGTTGCCTGATGGGTGGCGGGACTGGTTGCAGTGGAACGAAGCTTGCGATCAGGACAGCGGTCTGCCGACTCAGGAGGAGGCGCAAATGCTTCGGGCCGATGATGGCCGATCACTCGGCCTGGTGCGGGTCATAGCCCGTCGAAAAAGGTGAGTGTCGTACCGTTCGCAAGGTGACCATTGATGTGTGGGCCTTTTATGAGCAGTACACGGAGTCGGACAGGTCCTCGCTGAGTGAGCGGGAGCGGCAGGTGCTTGCTGTTTGCGACTTCCGGCAGGAGGTCAACTCGGGGGGATTCGACTCGTATTTTCGGTATTTCGGTGGTGACACCGCTTTGACGGCGATGAGCGCGTTGCCGCGGTTATTGGGGTCGCCGTGGGCCGAGTTGCTGGGTGAGGCCGTTGCACTGCTCGGTACGCCGTACCCGCGTGATCCGGACGATCGCGCCGAGAAGCTCGACAGCGACGATCTCGACGTGATGCTGGGGGATCTGGACGCGCGGTTCTACAAGTTGGAGGCGTCCGCGAACGCCGACGCCCGGCTCGCCGAGGCGCTCAACAACTAGCGGTTGTCGCCGCTACCGCCGAGCACGGCACGTTGCTGCCGGTCGGCGAGTTTGGCAATGTTGCGTTGGGCAACATCTTCGAGCGGTACGTCGAAGTGGTCAGCGATCACCGCGAGATACCACAGCGCGTCGCCGAGTTCCTTCGTCAGGTCCTCGAGGTCCCACTGCGCGAAGTCGCTGTCGTGGTCGCGGACGATCTTCTTCGCCTTCTCGGCGATCTCGCCGGTCTCACCGACGAGGCCGAGCAGGAGATGGAACAGCTCGTTCTTCTTCTCCTTGGGTGCAGCGGTGCGCAGCGCGGCCTGTTGGTAGGCGTTCATGTCCACGCGGCAACTCTAGAGGTCGGGTCTGACATGCCGTTGGTGTTGCAGCGCTTCAGAACGGCTGCTGTGCTGGAGACGGAGGGGGTGGGGTTGTCGTGCGGGTCCGACAGTGGCTGGGGTGGATGCTGCGCGCGTGCCGGACTCTGGGGACGGACACGAGCTTCCGCAACCGGTCGGTGTTCGCGCGAGCGTGGCCGGATGGTGACCGCGTCCAGCCCGTCCACGTCTCCACCATCCAACGCTGGGAAGCCGGACTGGTCGTCGTACCGCGCGATGCAATCAAACGCTACGAAGAACTACTCCACCTGCCGACCGGCCAGCTGACCGCGGTATTCGACCTTCTCCCCGGTCTCACCCGCCACCCGCGCCCCCTGCCAACCGCGACCAGCGGCGATCTCCAGCAACTGACAGCACACGGCGGCAGAGCCGGCGTACTGCTGGATCAAGTCTGCTCACCCGCGATCGTGACCGGAGCCCAGTGGGACGAGTTGACCGGCCTGCTGACGCAGTGGCCGGCGGCGTTCCTGCCGCCGCGGATGTGGGAATCGATGGCGCAGCGCCTGCTGATGGAGATGCTGGTCGCTGACGGTACGGCGTGGGCCCAGCGCTACGAGGCCCTGGCCCGGCTGTTCAATCACCCCACCGGCGGTACGGCGGCCATCGACGCCTGCGCGTCCGCCGCCGGCCTCCGTCACCACCAGGCGATGACGTCCACGGTCGCGGCGCTCGGAGCCAGCGACCACCGCGACTCGATCGCTGCGATGGTCTCGCAGGTCCACAATCCGACCAACGACCGCGCCCTGGCCGGGGCTGTTGCCGGACTGGCTGAGACTGTCTGGCGAGGCCGGCTCGACCCGGCGCAGCGCGGCCGGGTGCTGGCTGTACTCCAGCCGCTGGCCGGATCCGGTGACATTCTCGACGCCTGGTCCACCAACCTCGTGCAGCGCCTGACGACAACCCCTCCGGTACGGCGGGAGCCCGCGGCACCGGACGATGCGCGCCGCAACGTGGTCGACCGGGTGACGAGCCGCGCGATCGCTCAGGTCGACGGTCCGGATCCGGCCGAGTACGACGTACTCGGTGAAGTCGTGCAGTGCCTGCTGTTCCACCAGGATCCGGACAATCGGCTCGGGGCGTCGTTCACGCTCGCAGCGACGCCGTACCGGCGACCTCTCGCGGCCGCGTTGCGCCAGGAACTCGGGGCCACCCTGGCGGGCCCGGCGGGATGGAGCACGACCGTGCTCGCCGCGCTCCGTGCGCTCGGCGGCGAACCGGAGCTTCGGCTCGCCCAACGGATTGTGACCGCTGCCGGGATTCCGGGCGAGACCGTCCGCGTCGCAGCCTTCGCCATGGCTCACCTTGGAAACGACACGTCACCTGGCTGGTGGCAAACCGCCATCTCCCAGCAGTTGGCCAGGCCGACCGATCTCGAAATCCTGCGCGGTCTCGCCTACAGCGCGGGCATCACCGGCCAGCGGGCGGCCCTCGAACAACTGCGTGCCGACCCACGGACGCCGTACGACTCCCAAGCAGCCGCGACGTGGTGGCTGAACCTCCCCGGTCACGTCCTCCCCAGCGCTCATAGCTGATATTTCGCGCGACGGGTGGCACGGTGGCGAGGCATGATCTCGGGGTGGAGTTCGAAGAGGTGCTGACCGGCGGGAACGTCGCCGCGGAGGTCGTCCGGATCGGGTCGACCGTGCGGAAACCCTCGCTACCCCAGACAGCGGGAGTCGAGGCCGTCCTGAATCACCTTGCAGACAAGGGATTCGAGGGTGCACCGCGCACGCTGGGGATCGATGAGCGCGGGCGGCACGTTCTCGAGTACGTCCCAGGCGCTCTGGCCGACACCCTGCTGCCGTTCTCGCTGGAGGAGCTGCAGCGGGTCGGGCGGCTGATTCGCGAGCTGCACGACACGATGGAGGGATTCGAACCGCCGGCGGACGCAGACTGGCGGCCGGTGGTTCATGATCCGGCCGGCGGGGATCTGATCTGCCACGGCGACCTCGCCCCGTGGAACCTGGTTCGCAACGGCGAGCGCTGGGTCTTCATCGACTGGGACAACACCGGCCCCGGAACCCGGCTCTGGGATCTCGGGTACGCCGCCACCGGCTTCGTGTCGTTCGCACCGGACGGCGACGTACAGGTGGACGGACCACGGCTGCGCGCACTGGTGGACGGCTACGGGCTCGACGACGAGCAGCGGCGGGCGCTTCCGGCACAGATCGCAGCACACACGCGGGCGATGTACGACCTACTGATCCACGGCCACCGGACCGGCGAGCAACCGTGGTCCCGCCTCTACGACGAGGGCCACGGCAACTACTGGGGACCGACTGCCACGTACATCGAACAGAACCACGACGCCTGGATCGCAGCGTTGCTCTGAGCAACCGTCGTACGACGAAAGCCCAGGCAGACAGTGTCTACCTGGGCTCGCTGAGCCGGAACTAGCCGCGTCCCCAGCCCTTCTTGGACTCCTTCTTGACCTCGGGCGAGTCCCACCGGGCGCCCTTGTTCTCGATGTTCTTGGCCGCCCGCAGGTGGCCTTCCTTCTCGAGCTTCGGTACGACGTTCGCCTGGGCGCGGTAGAGCGCGGCCGCCTTGTCCGCCGCTGCCTGGTCCTTGCGCTCGCTCATCTTCAGCTCCTGTGCAATCCGAGGGTGAGGCCGTGCGCGACCTCGCGGTTGATGGCGATACGACGCGGCCTCCCAGAAGCCGGTTCCCGCCTTTTTCCGGGCCACCGGCAACCATCGCAACGACTAAGGTTGGCGGATGGATGCCGGGGCACGGGTGGGGTTGCTGGGGTTACGGCAAGCGGTGGCGGAGCGCGGACTCGGGCTGGAGGGAGTTCACGTCCTGCAGGAGGGCGAGGAGGCGGTCTCGTTCCGCTGGGTCAGCGATGATCGCCGGGACATCTATTCGGTCTCGAAGACGTTCACCTCGGTGGCCGTCGGGATCGCGAGGGCCGAGGGATTACTGGGGCTTGATGATCCTGTGCTGACCCACCTGCCGGAGTTCGCGAGTACGGCGGCAGCGGGCGTGGAGACGATGACCGTCCGCCACCTGTTGTCGATGACGGCAGGGGTCGACCTGACGTGGGACGATCCGGACCTTGATCACCCCGGAGACCCGGCGCAGGCGTTCCTCGCCACGACGTTGAGCAGCGCACCCGGGAGTCAGTACGCGTATCGCGGAACGAACTCTTACCTGCTGGGCCGGATCATCGCGTCCGCGAGCGGAGAAGACCTGCGGGAGTTCCTGATGCCGCGGCTGTTCGGGCCGTTGGGGATCGGCAATCCGCAGTGGTTCCGGTGTCCGCTCGGCTTTCCGCTGGGCGCGATGGGCTTGCATCTGCGGACCGACGAGATCGCGCGGCTCGGCGAGACACTGTTGTACGACGGCAACTTCCGCGGACAGCAACTCGTCCCGGCGGACTACGTGCAGCTGATGCGGTCGGAGCTGACTCCGACCGGTCGCCCCGGCGACAACGCGTCGTACGGGCTGCATTGCTGGTCCTGCACGCGCGACGACGCCTGGCGGATGGACGGTATCTACGGCCAGTTCAGCATCATGCTCCCGCACCAACGAGCCTGCGTGACCGTCACCGCGCACTATGAGAAGCCGACCACCGACATCCTCGACGCGATCTGGACCGAGCTGATCCCCTTCCTGTAGAAACCGGTGGCGGGCAGGCCGCCATCAACCGGGGTACCGCGGTAAGGCGGTACCCCGGTCGGGCCTTACTTCAGGAGGAAGGCGTTCGTGATGGTCTGGTCGACCTTGTTGCCTTGGGCATCGGATGCCGTGGCCTTCAGGGAGACCGTCTTCGCGCCTGCAGGATGCTTGATGAGGGCGAAGGTCTTACCGCCGGCGGTGTAGAACTTGGCGGGTTTCCAGGTCGCGCCGCCATCATGGGAGACGGACAGGGTGCCCAGCCGGCTCCGGTGGCCGGCGTTGTTGTCGACGGTGATCGGGACCAGAGTCGGGACCTTGGCCGAGGCGTTCACGGGTGGGGCGAACCGGACTCCCAGCAGCGGCAGCGCGGCCGGTTCCGTACCGGCGACGGTGTCGGAGTGGAAGGTCCAGTCGGCGACGATCCGCGACGACAGCGGGTTGTCCCGGGTCGCCTCGGTGTGAAGCTGGTAGGTCGCCGGGCCCGCCGGGACCGTGACCTCGTCGATGTACCCCGGGAAGTCGCCCTTCGCGACCTCCTTGCCGTCCTTCGACAGCACGGTCGTGCCTTCGGCCATGGCGTATCCGAAGTTGCCGGGGTTCTGGTCGGAGTAGAGCGGGAGGTTGAGCGCCATCACGTCGCCCTCGCGACCGGCGGCGTCCGCGCTCTCCCGGTACGACGGGAAGCCCGGCCCGAAGACGGGGAGACCCCAGCGCTCGGTCACGGTCCGCCCGCGATCGTACTTCTTCGGCATACTGACGGACTGGTTCGCGAAGCCTTGCCAGTCCTCAGGATCCGTGGTCTCGACGAACGACGGGTACCACTCCGTGCCCGGTGAGTAGAACTCGTCCAGCGTGAACGGCAGCGGCCTGGTGACGACGTAGTCGCGAATACCGTACGTACCGGGCTTGGTGCTGGTGTGCTCCGATCGCACCCGAGCCAGCGAGCTGTCGTGCACCCGGTGCGTCAGCTTGCTCGGGATCTTGCCGAGATCGTTGCGTTCCAACTGATAGAGGTAGCTCGAGTTGGTCGGCGCCGACTTCACCTCGGCCATCATGTAGCGGAACTCGGCCGGTGCCGCGGAGGTCCGGCTCGGCAGCACATACGTGCCGTCGAACGTGCTCCCGACCGAGGTGAGCCCGGTCGACTCGTCGCCGCCCCAGACGGTGTCGCGATAGAACCCGTACACCGCAGTCGAGGACACCGCATCCGGCTTGTCGACCTGGAAGCCGATCGGTACGCCGGAACGCGCGTCGACGGTGATCTCCTTCGGCCCGTCGACCGTGAAGGTCGGTTCGGCGAGGTTGGTCGACTTCATGCCGTCCTCGGTCGCGACGTAGCTCTCGAAGTAGTGCTGCCCCTTGACCACTCGTGCGGTCACGGTGCTTCCATCACTCGCCTTCGGTACGGCGACAGTCGGGTCCACGAGGCCGACGAACCGGAACCAGTAGTTCGCCGTCGGCTTGCCGTCGAACCCGATGTAGTTCAGCTTGACGTCATAGCTCTCCACCTCGCGGGTGACCGCGATCGGCGTCCGCAACGCACCGGCCGAGACCACGCCGCTGTAAACACCATCGACCCCCGGTACGGCGGTGTTGGTGGTGACCGTCGCGGTCGCCTGGCCGCCGGCCGGGATGGTCAGCGAGGCCGGCGACACGGTGAACATGCCGGCCGGAGCAGCCTTGCCGTCCGGACCGGTGACGGCTGCGCTCAGGTCCAGCGTGACCGGAGCCGAGCCGGAGTTGAAGTACGTGACCTCGCGGCTGATCGGCTTGTCGTCGTTGTGCGGCCAGCGCACGACGCCGTTGCTGATACTGCCGACCGAGGCGCGGACGGTCGACTTCACGACGGCCGCAACGTCGACCCGGCCGGCACCCTGCTCGAAGACACTCAGCTTCGGGTTCGCCTTCGCCGTACCCATGAGTGCGGCCTTGAGCTCACCGGCCTTCCACTCCGGGTGCTGCTGGGCCAGGATCGCTGCCGCACCCGCGGTGTGCGGGGCAGCCATCGACGTACCGGACAGCTGCAGGTGATCCGGACCGATGTTCGGGTAGTAGGCCGCGAGGTAGCTGTCCTTGGCCTTCGCCGCGACGATGTCGACACCAGGCGCCGTGATGTCCGGCTTGATCGCATCATCCAGCCAGCGCGGACCGCGGCTGGAGAACTCGGCCAGGTTCTCGTTGTGGTCGACCGCGCCCACCGTCAGCCCGGAATCGGCCGAGGCCGGACTGCCCGGCTTCCCGCCGCTGTTGCCTGCGGACAGGACGAAGAGCGCGCCGGTCTCGGCCGTCAGCCGGTCGACCGCCTGCGACATGATGTCCGTGCCGTCGTCCGGCCAGGGCGAACCCAGACTCATGTTGATCACTTCGGCACCGGAGCGTGCGGCCCACTCCATCCCGGCGATGATGCCCGAGTCGTAGCCGCCGCCCTCGTCGTCGAGCACCTTGCCGTTCAGCAGCTTGGCGTCCGGCGCGACGCCGCGGTAGACGTCGTCCTCCCCGGTCACGATCGACGCGACATGCGTGCCGTGGCCGAACTTGTCCGCCGTACCGCTCGCGCTCTCGGTGAAGTCCTTCGCTGCAACGACCGCGTCCTTCAGGTCGTCGTGCGTGGTGTCGATCCCGGTGTCCAGTACGGCGACCTCGGTGCCCTTGCCGGTCAGTCCGCCCTTCCACGCCTCGGGCGCACCGATCTGCGGCACACTCTTGTCCAGGAAGGCCCGAACCGGTCCGTCCAGGCGGATCCACTGCTTGCCCTTGGCGCGCAACGCCGTCCGGGCACCAGTCCAGTACGGCGCCTCCTTGCCGATCCGAACCGCCGTACCGCCGACGCTCGGCAGGCTGCGGGCGTGGCTCGCACCGGACCGCAGTGCCACCGGGCCACTGACGATCAGCGGAATATCGGCACGCGACTTGTCGCCGTACCCGTGCTTGATCAGTTGCGTGACGTTGAACAGCCGCGCGTCCAGTTCACCGGACCGCACCGCCGCCTCCGCGTCCAGCGGCAGCACGGTGAGGTCGCCGTTGATCTCCTTGCGCTGGACGAACTTGACGTTCTCCCGGCTCTTGCCCGGCCGGATCTTGGCCGGCTGGTCGCCGCGCAGGGTGACCCGATCGCCGGTGATCAACGTGATATCGCCGGAGACCCCGTGTCCGGCCGGCTTTTGCGCCGTTGGCTTGTCGTTTCGCGCTTCGCCCGCTGCCGCCGTACCGCCGAACATGCCGCTCCCGGCGACCACTATCGCCAGGGCAGCCGCGACGGGACGACTACGTCCCTTCCTCATAGCACCTCCACTGAGTCCTCACAGATGGGTGGACATAGAGGTGTATGTCCGGGAGGCGCGAAAAGTTGACAGGGTCCACGAATTCGACTGCCGTCGAATCGAACTCAGGAAGGATTGACGTCCTTGAGGAACACGATTCCGTCGATGCTGGGGAGATGGCTCGGGTGCAGCGCGGCGTACCCGAACCAAGGGGAGACTCTGGGCTGCAGAGATCCGGTCAGGGTGCGGGGATCGATCAACTGCTGGTCCTGGGCGTAGAGGACACCCTCGATGGTGTCCGCCGGCGGAGTGTCCACTTCGCGGTGCTGCATCGTGCCGAGGGCGGTCGCGAAGAAGGCGTACTGCGCGCCGAGATGCGCATTGACCAGCGCACCGGCGCTCCACCATTCGTGGTTGGCGCCGGCCATGTTCATGCTGCTCTTCTCCCGCTGCAGATGCGAGTTGTGCGCGAACACCAGCGTCGGCCCGCGGTCGACGAGGTCGAGCAGGTTGGCAGCCATCATCGCGTCCCGCTGGGCGAGCAGGCGGGCGATGCGGCGGTTGGACTGGTCAGCCATCCAGTAGTGGTAACGCAGGAGGCCGGTGGCCGTTCGGGCATACAGGCGGGCGCGTTGCCAGTCCTCACGGGAGGAGGCGGCGATCAGGTGCGGCGTCTGGGTGTCGACGAGGACTGCGAGCTCCCCTGCGATCAGTTGGAGACGCTCGGCATCAGCGGTCTGCCCGATGGATTGGGTCGGATCCATCATCGTGGCCGGGTTCGTCCAGCGCTCGTCCGAACCAAGCAGGTCGTCGAGAGCGTCCGACGTACAAGGAAGCAGGTCGGCATCGAGCCAGTTGGCGAGGTAGGCGTGGAGTGTGGTGAGCACCGGGCGCGGGCTGGCCGGGCCGCTGATCTCCAGGGGACCGTCGAACCCGGCGAACCGCACCTGGTCCACGCGCCCCTCGTTGAACGCCCGCATCCACTCCACCAGTTCGCGGTTCCCCGCCAGCCCACCCCACTCATGGCTGAACCCGCGCGCCATCACCTCGTCGATGTCACCCACGCCCGAGGTCACGTAGTCATCCACCACCAGCCCCATCAGACAATCGGACTCGACCGTGATGGTCCGATAGCCCTCGTCCTCGACCAGCCGCCGGAACAACTCGTTGCGCAGGCGGAGCAGATCGTTCTCCAGATGCGTCGGCTCACCCAACGCCAGCAGTCGCGGCTTGTTCCCCAGCAGTTGCAGCAGATCCATATCTTCAACTTTATCGTTGAACAACATTATTGAATCTTGAGAACAACTGCCAGGCTCAGCTCCTGGCGCAAACCTTCAACCGACGGGATCCAGATGATCGACGAGTTCGCCAAGGCCTACCTGCACGACGCACTCCAGTGGGCCCGCGCCGACCTGGTCCGGAAGCTCGAGGGCCTGTCCGAGTACGACATCCGCCGTCCCCGCACGCTGACCGGGACCAACCTGCTCGGCCTGGTCAAACACCTCACCCTCTCGGAAGCCCGCTACTTCGGCCAGATCTTCGACCGTCCCTACCCCGAACCCATCCCCAGCTTCGACGATCCGGCCTTCAACAGCAGCGACTACCTCTGGGTCCGCCCCGACGAGTCCCGCGCCGACATCCTCAACGCCTACACCCGCGCCTGCCGGCACGCCGACGCCACCATCACCGCCCTCCCCATCGACGCCCCCGGCCATGTCCCTTGGTGGCCCAGCCCCGACGTCAAACTCTTCAACGTCCTCGTCCACCTCCTCAACGAAACCAACCGCCACCTAGGCCACGCCGACATCCTCCGCGAACAACTCGACGGAGCCCTCGGCTCCGCCCCCACCCCCACCACCACCGACTGGTCCCCCCACCGCGCCAAAGTCGAACAAGCCGCCCGCGAAGCCAAGAACACGTACTAGAGCCGCCCACACAGGTGAACCGTAAATGCGTTGCGGCAACCGACACATCCGGGGAGTTTGGGGTGATGGCGTCGGTGCTGGTGGTGGGCGGTCCGGGAGCCGGCAAGTCCTCGGTGGCCGAGGAACTGCGGCGCCGGGGACTGCGATCGGTCGACGCGGACTTCGTCCTCGCTCGCTGGGAGGACACCGACGGCTCCCCGGTCTCGTTCCCCGCGAATGCGCCCTCGATGGAGTGGATTGAGCGACACCGCTGGCACTGGGTCGCCGAGCGCGTCGACCAGGTACTGGCGGAGTCACACGAGCACCCACTGGTCGTCTGTGGCACCGCCGCGAACATGGGCGACTACCTCGTCCGCTTCGATCTGCTGATCCTCCTACAGGTCGACGAGCTGACGATGAGCCGGCGACTGACCGACCCGAGCCGCACCAACGACTTCGGCAAATCCGAGGCCACCCTGCAGTGGTCCCTCGACTGGCGTCCCCGCCTGGAGGCCGAGATGCTCGCCGTCGGCGCCCACCCCGTCGACGCCCGCCAACCCCTCTCCGCCGTCACCGACGAAGTCGTCCACCTCGCCACCACCGCCGGCATTCAGCTCCCCGTCGCCAAGGACACGTACTAGTACCTACCTCGGCCGTCTGGCTTGCGTATCCAGGCGGGACAGGCGGTCGGCGAGCCGACCACTACGTGTCGTTCCCGACGGACCTTCCGAACGACAGGACGTATACGGCTACTTGGGAACCTGGCCGGCGGTCGGTGAGCGGGGGGTGGGGCTATACGTCCTGTGCTTCGGAGGGTCGTGCGGCGTAAATGGGCGGCGGCTGGGTGGTTGGAGAGGCAGGGTGGGGGGATGGACTACGACTTTCTCGTCAAGGCGGAGGAGTTGGAGCTCAGGTATCGGGCTCCTCGGGCGGGGCTGCGGTTGGCGTTCGGGCGGGCGGGGTTGCCTTGGGCGGAGTGGCGGGAGGTGGCGACCGCCAGGCTTGGGGAGGTGGTGGGGGTTGACGCAGGGGTTTCGGCGGGCGCGGTGACTGAGCTTCGGCGTACGACGGCTGAGGGGGTTGAGGTTGTTGCGTTGGTGATGGCGGTGGGGGACGGGCTGTCGGTGCCGGCGTACTTGCTGAATCCGGGTGGGCGGCGCGTGGTGATGGCGTTGCACGGGCATGGGCAGGTGGACGAGTGCCTGCGGATCAATGGGGTGCACGAGGACTACCACCACAACTTTGCGATCGAGCTAGCGAAGGCCGGGCACACTGTGCTGCTGCCGGAGCTGCGGGGGTTCGGCGCGCTCAAGGATCTTGCAGCGCAGCGGGACGGCGAGAGTTTGAGCTACTGGCGGTGGGGCGAGCACATGGTTTACACGCTGCTCACGGATACCTTCCAGCACGGGCGGACGTTGCTGGGCGACACCATCGAGGATCTGTTGCGGTGGGAGGACTGGCTGGACGCGGACTGCGACGTCGTCGGGATCTCGTGGGGTGGAGATCTCGCGTGCACGTATCCGGTGTTCAGCAAGCGGGTGCGATCGATCTTCGCCAGTGGGACGCTGGGCTCGTTCGAAGCAGTCTTCGCCCAGGCGGGGAATGCGCCGGCGCCTTGCGTTCCCGGCGTACTGGAATGGTTCGACCGAGCGGATATCGCCGGGCTGAACGCGCCACGGCGAATGGTGCTGCACTACGGAGCCCTCGACGTACCAGGGCCTGACAACGGGTCGGCGGCGTACAACGCGAGTGTGCCGGCGGCGTTCGCGAACCTGCTGGCGATCTACACCGCGGTTAGCGGGGGATGGCGGCGACCAGGTCGGAGAGGGCCTGGTGTTTGCTCTGGAGGGTGGTTAGGCGGTCGGTCAGCTCGGCCAGGTGGTTGTCGAGGTGCTGGGCGACGCAGGCGGCCAGGTTGCCGCCTTCGAAGCAGGGAATGACCTCGCGAATGATGCTGGTAGGCAGGCCGGCGTCGAGCAGCAGGCGGATCCGGCCGACCGCGTCGGCGGCTTCCGGGCGGTAGCGGCGATGGCCGCTGCTGGTTCGCTCGGAGCTCAGCAGCTCCTGCTGTTCGTAGTAGCGGAGCAGGCGGACACTGACTCCGGTGGCCTCCGACAGCTCACCGATGCGCAACACGTGGAAATCTCCTCTTGAATCTGACACTGGTGTCACGGCCTAGCGTCGTGTTCATGACGCAGACATCAGCAGAGGTAACCCCACTGACAGCCCAATCCTTCCGGATCGGATTCGGTGCGATGCGGCTGACCCACGCGGGCGGCGGCGAGATCTGGCGCGGCCCGGAGGACCCGACGGCGGCGATCGCCGTCCTGCGGCGTGCGGTCGAGCTCGGCGTCCAGCACATCGACACCGCCGACGCCTACGCCCTGGGTGCCAACGAAGAGCTCGTCGCGCAGGCGCTGCACCCGTACGGCGATGTGATGATCGCCACCAAGATCGGCAACACCCGCCCGGGCCCGGAGGAATGGATCCCGGTGGGACACCCGGCGTTCCTTCGCCAGCAGGCCGAGCTGAGCCTGCGGCGGCTGCGGGTCGAGCGAATCGACCTCCTCTATCTGCACCGGGCGGACCCGGACGTGCCGCTGGCCGACCAGGTCGGCACGCTCGCGCGGCTGCAGCAGGAGGGCAAGGTCGGGAGCATCGGCCTGTCCGAGGTCACCGTCGACGAGCTCCGGGAAGCGCAGCAGGTCGCCCCGATCGCCGCCGTACAGAATCTCTACAACCTCAGCACCCGCGGGCACGAGGACGTTCTCGAGTACACCGGGTCCGAAGGGATCGCGTTCGTCCCGTGGTTCCCGGTCGGCGCGGGTGCGCACACCAAGGCCGACGGCGTCCTCGCGGAGGTGGCCCGTGAGGTGGGCGCGACACCGGCCCAGGTCGCCTTGGCCTGGCTCCTGCAGCGCGCGCCGCATGTGCGGCCGATCCCCGGTACGACGTCACTCGCACACCTCGCGGAGAACGTCGCCGCGGCCGAGGTCCGGTTGACCGAGGAACAGTTCGCCCGGCTGTGAAACCCGCTGGGAAACCGGCTGGGGAACCAGCGGCCCTCGGCAACTCCCGACGGGTTGCCGAGGGCGAGCACGCTGGTTCAGCCTTTGACGAGGGCGTCGAACATGCCGGGCTGGTAGGAGCCGGCGGGGGTTTGGGCGATGACGTTCATGCGGTTGGCGGCGTTGATGAGGGCTACCAGCATGATCAGGGCTGCTACCTGCTCGTCGTCGAAGTGTTCGCGGACGGCGGCCCAGGTGTCGTCGGAGACTCCCTTGTGGAGGTCGGCCAGGCGGGTGCCTTCTTCGGTGAAAGCCAGGGCGGCGCGTTCGGCGGGGGTGAAGACGGTGGCTTCACGCCAGGCGGCGACCATGTTGAGGCGCTGGGGGTCCTCGCCGGCGGCGGTGGCGTCCTTGGTGTGCATGTCGAGGCAGAAGCCGCAGCCGTTGATCTGGCTGGCGCGGATGTTGACCAGCTCCTTGAGCGGGCCGGGCAGTGTCGACTGCTCGATCAGCATCGCCAGGCCGGCGAACCGCTTGCCGAGCTTGCCGCCGAGTTCGGTCTCCATCAGGTTGATACGCATGGTGCGTGTCCTCTCTCGTGGTCGGTGTTGCCCACAAGATGCGCGTCGGCCCGGATCCGTGACAGGCTTCGGATGTGATCAGGGCCACTGTCACGAGATCGCGCTGACCGGTGTCTGAAGGGAGTTATGACCACTGTGGAGGAGGCGGCCATGGATCCGGCGACCGAGGCATTCGTTGCCCATCGCAACCTGTTGTTCACGATCGCGTACGAGCTGCTCGGCTCGGCCGCGGATGCCGAGGACGTGCTGCAGGAGACGTGGTTGCGCTGGGTCGGTGTCGACCTGGACACCGTCCGTGAGCCACGCGCGTACCTGATCCGCATCACCAGCCGGCAGGCCCTCAACCGGCTACGGACGGTCGGACGGCAACGCGAGTCGTACGTCGGTCAGTGGTTGCCCGAGCCGCTGCTCACCACGCCCGACGTGGCCGAGGACGTCGAGCTGGCCGACAGTGTGTCGATGGCGATGCTCCTGGTCATGGAGACGCTCAAACCGACCGAGCGCGCAGTGTTCGTACTGCGTGACGTCTTCGCCCTCGAGTACGACGAGATCGCGCAGGCTGTCGACAAGTCGCCCGAGGCGGTTCGCCAGATCGCCCACCGGGCCCGGTCCCACGTGGCAGCGCGCCGACCGCGCGGAGTGGTCTCGTCGACCCAGGCACGGGGTGCACTCGAGGCGTTCCGCCGAGCTCTGGAGACCGGCGACATCCAGGGCTTCCTGGACATGCTGGCTCCGGACGTGGTGCTGATCGGCGACGGTGGTGGCATCAGGCAGGCGGTCCTGAACCCGATCGTCGGCTCCGAACGCGTCGGACGCATCCTGGGCGCCGGCATCCCACGCCTCACCGGTGTTGTCGTCACCGAGAACATTCAGCTCAACGGCGCTCCCGGCCTGCTGCTCCGGGTGGACGGCGAGATCGAACAGGTCATGGCCTTCCACATGCACCAGGGCCTCATCACCGGCATGTACGTCGTCCGCAACCCGGAGAAGCTGGAGCGCCTCGAGCAGGAGACGACCCTGCTGCGGTAGCTACTCGGCCGCGATCGCCGCGCGGACGGCGGCGCCGAACTGAGCGTCGTCACCGGTGCGCCATTCGTGCTTGGCCGGGCAGATCCACTGGTCCGGGTCGGGGCCCATCACGCACCCGGCCAACTTGATCCGGCCTGCGGCGGCCGCGCGCCGTGCAGCAGGCCCCGGCAGGCCGTAGAGGATCGGTACCCCCGCCTGACCACAGACGGGGCACGCCGGACCGGCAGAAACTCCCATGCGGCCAGCGTACGTCGCCGGGTACGGTCGCAGCATGGAGTTCCCGGAGACGCTGTCGGCTGAGCGGCGTGAACTGATCGAGAACGCCGCAACGCAACTCCAGAGCGAGTACGGCGAGGGCTTCCTCGGGATGGTGTTGTCGGGGTCGGCGGGGCGCGGCCTGGAGACTGAGCGCTCGGACCTGGACGTGTTGGTCGTAGTGTCGCCGGAACTCGTCGACAGGCCGTTGACGCGCAACACCGAGCTGGAACTGCTCCCAGTCACACTCCAGCACCTGGAGAAGCTGGCAGTCTTCGGAGACGACCAGTGGGGCTACCGCTGGTCCTACGCATGGGCGCCAACCCTGCTGGACAAGACAGGCGGCCGCATCGCGCAGGCGGTGGAACGACAGACCCGCCTGAGCCCGGAGGAGACGCTGGAGCTCCTGCAGCAGCGGCTGGACGCCTGGATCAACCTCACTTACCGCTCACTCAAGTCCTCGCGCGACGGGAACCTGCTCGCGGCACGGATGGACGCGGCCGAGGCGATCTCGCCGTTCCTGGATGTGGTGTTCGCACTCGACGGACAGGTCCGGCCGTACAGCAAGTACCTCACCTGGTCGCTGCAGCACCACCCGCTCCCCAGCTGGCCGACCGACGACCTGCTGGAGACCGTCGAGCAGTACCTCGCCGGTAACCCCGAAGCGATCAGACAGAGCCTCAGACGCGTACAGAGCTACGAGCTGCCAATGGTCCGGGAGACTTTCGCCGAATGGTCTGCCGAGCAGTACGACGCACTACGGACGCCCTGACATCACCGGCGCCAAGGCGTCGTACCAGATGTCGCCCATCTTCAAGAAGCCCGCGTCACTGGGATGCAGCTTGTCGGGCGAGATGTCGGCCAGCGACATCCGCGCGTTCAGGTCGATGAAACGAACATCGGCGCCGGTAGCGCGCACTGAATCCACCACACCGGGCACCGCCGCGTTGTAGGCCTTGATGCGCTCGTTCAACCCAGCATCGGACGAAGGCACGATCGAGGCGACCAGAATCGTCACACCGGGGACCTTCTGCGTGATGCGCTCCACCAGGTCCTGCAAACGCGCAGGAGCGTTGGCCAGGTCATGCGCCTGTACGACGTCGTTCGTGCCAATGTGGAGCAGCACGTACCGGGGCCGGTTCAGGACAAGCCAGTAGTCGATCCAGGACCGCAGCTCGTCGATCCGCATCCCCGGGTGACCCTCGTTGTCCCGATCCGGCAGGTTTCCCCACCGGACCGAACCCACGAAGTCCACCTGGGGTCCGGTCTGAAGGTGCTGCCACAGCGACGTGCGATAGCTGACGCCGGTCTCCGGGTTGCCATAGGTGATGGAGTCGCCGAGTGGCATCAGCGGCACTCCACGGACGACCGGAGCCGCCGGTCCCACCAGCAGGACAGCCGCCACAGTCAACGCCACCGCGAGCAGACGCCGTCTCATGCAGGTAAATCTAGACCAGTGGTGACAACGCGTCGTACCAGATGTCTCCCATCTTCAGGTAGCCCGCGTCGGTTGGGTGGATGGCGTCGGACGAGATGTCGTCCAGCGTCATCCGAGCGTTCAGGCCGACGAAACGAACGTCTGCGCCGGTAGCGCGCACAGCGTCGACCACACCCGGGATAGCGGCGTTGTAGGTGTTGATGCGCTGATTCAGTACGCCGTCGCGGGACGGCACGATCGACGCGACCAGAACTGTCACACCGGGCACCTGCTGAGTGATGCGCTGCACGAGGTCCTGCAGCCGGGCCGGTGCATTGGGCAGATCGTGGTTCTGGTTGATGTCGTTGGTACCGAGGTGGATGAGCACATACCGCGGCCGGTTCAGTGCGAGCCACCCGTCGATCTCTGACCGCACCTGGTCGATCCGGAAGCCGGGGTGACCCTCGTTGGCACGGTCCGCGATGTTCCCCCACAACACCGACCCGACGAAGTCCGGACGGAATCCACGCGTCGCCATGAAGTGCTGCCACAGGGACGTTCGATAGCTGACCGCAGTGGATGCACCGCTGCCGTACGTGATCGAGTCACCGAGCGGCATCACCGCTGCGACGTAGTCGGCGTACCAGCGCTGACTGGGCACGTTCTGGTCGGTCGACACGACCACTTGCGCGCCCTCCGTCCTCGACGCGTCAGCCACGGACAGCACCTTGTCGGACGCCACCGATGCGATCCGGCTCCCACGCACCGGGTCAGTCACGATGCGCCAGCGCTGCGTGGCCAGGTCTGCATCACTCGCTTGTACGACGTTCGTCCCGTCCGCAGCGACCGACAGGAGCAGGCCGCTGTGCTTAGCCTGCAGCTCGTACGTCCCGTCGGACTGCACGGCAGCACGCCACTCCTGGTTGGCGTCGCCGTGGTACGACCACTGGATCGCTCGCTCACCTTCGCCCGTGTTCCCGTTGAACACGTCCAAGGCGTGACCGGAGTGCCGTGCGCTCAGAACATAGTCGGCGGCGGGCAGGTCAGCAGCGGCCTGCGGACTGGTCGGCACCAAGATCGCAGTGGCGACCACGGGCAGCACGGCAAGGAGGCGGAGTCTCATGCCTCGAGGCTAAGTTTCTCCACGCAAGTAAGCACGCCTTGCGACGGAGTTCGAAAAGTAGCTCCGCTGTACCCACCCAGTGGGCGGGGTGAGTACAGCGCAGCCGCCTAGTTGGCTTCTTTCGTCGCCCAGTAGTGCCATTGTGGGGACGCGACTGGGGAACGGGTCAGGCCGTCCGGCCACGTGGCCGGCAGGTCATGACTCCGTGCCGCGTACAAGGTCACCTCCGATGCGGTGCGGTCCCCGCGGACCGCGACGCGTGCGGCGGTTTCGGCGCGCATGTCGGCCAGGTAGTGCACAGCCGGCAGGAACTCCGCGCTCAGCCGGGGGCTGAGACGGCCGACCGGTTCGTCGTCGAGACGGATCTCGACCACGTTCCGCGGCCGGTCCTGGATGCTGTCCTCCTCCTCGATCGCATGCATGGTGGCGTACGCCCAGCACTCGCCCTCCGCCCGGAAGAACGGTGCCAGGACCTCTGGATGCACCTCACTGCCCGGTACGACGATGCCGCTGCCGGGCGGTAACAGGTGGAAGCTCCCCGGCGGGGGCAGGTTCACCGGGACGAGCATGTGCGGCTGGCCCAGGGCCACCGCGACACTGGCGTGGAACTCCGTGCCGTCGTCATCTTTACCGACCCAGTCGGCCGGCTCCCATTCACTCACCCACAGGTGGCACGGCACCTGGGGCTGCAGTCCTTGGGCCACCAGCTCGGAAAGCACCGGGTGGTAGCGATGTGCGTCGTCCCTCGGCAGGTAGCCGACGATCTTCCCCTGGACGCGGACTGCGATCGATCGGGGGTCGAATCTGTTGTGCGGTTCCGGGACGAGGTCCGCCTCGGTGTCCAGATCTGCGCCACGTGCCGGGATGGGATCAGGGAACAGGCTGCGAATCGCCTGCTCGTGCGGAGCCTCCCGCACGACCTCCTGTCCGCACCACAGTGCGTCGCCCCACAGACTGAACGGAATCAGTTCCATATGTGCCCTCCAGTCCCCGCTGACCGGTTGACTCGGCTCATCTCGTCCAGAGCCCTGGCCGTTACACCGAGTGAGCGTATGAAAACTAGACTGCCCCGGGAAGGGCTGTTTCACGCATGGAATCAGGCTCCGTTGCGCAACGGTAGCCGTCTGTCCGCACTCTGGACGAAGATCGTCTTGTGCAGCGAGCGAAACGGCGAAGATCGTGCAGATGCACGGGAAGGAACGTCATGCAGGGCAGTAGTTCAGTCGCTCGATCGACCAGCAGAACCGGTTCAGCAACCGTCTCAGAAACGGCCGGTGCGGCCGCCGTCGAGGCCGCGGTCTCGCGGCTCGACGGGATCGCCATCCGGACGCCGCTGGAGCGCAATTTGCGCCTGTCCGAGCGCACCGGAGCACAGATTCTGCTGAAGCGTGAGGACCTGCAGATCGGCCGTTCCTACAAGCTGCGCGGGGCCTACAACCTGATCGCGCAGCTCGACGACGAGAGCAAGTCCGCGGGCGTGGTGTGTGCCAGTGCGGGCAACCACGGACAGGGCCTGGCATATTCGTGCCACGCGCTCGGCGTACACGGAAAAGTTTTCGTTCCGCGGACCACACCGCGCCAGAAGCGGGACCGGATCGCAGCTCTCGGTGGCAAGCAGATCCAGGTGATCGTCACCGGCGACACGTACGACGACGCGGCCACCGCAGCGCTCGCTGATGCGGAAGCGACCGGCGCGACGATGGTTCCCGCCTTCGACGACCCGCGCACCGTGGCCGGCCAAGGCACGGTCGCCGTCGAGATCGTCCAGCAGCTCGGCCACGCACCCGACGTACTGGTGGTGCCGGTCGGTGGCGGCGGGCTGATCGCCGGCGTCGTGAGTTGGCTGACGGCCCGGCATCCCGGCGTACGGGTCGTCGGCGTGGAGCCGGCCGGTGCGGCGAGTATGGCGGCTGCACTGACCGCTGGTGAACCGGTGACGTTGCCGCAGCTGGACAGCTTCGTCGACGGCGCGGCCGTCCGTCGGGTCGGCGACGTCACGCTGCCGTTGGTCGCGAGTGCCGGGGTCGAGATGATGTCGGTCCCGGAGGGGCTGGTGTGCAGCGAGATGCTCGAGCTCTACCAGGTCGACGGTTTGATCGCCGAGCCCGCGGGCGCTTTGGCGACAAGCGCCCTGGGCAACGGCTTGGTCGTGCAGCCGGGCGAGACGGTGGTCTGTCTGCTCTCCGGCGGGAACAACGATGTCAGCCGGTACAGCGAGATCCTCGAGCGATCGCTTGTCTACGAAGGGCTCAAGCACTACTTTCTGGTGACGTTCCCGCAGGAGCCGGGCGCGCTGCGCCAGTTCCTGGACGGGGTGCTCGGGCCGGACGACGACATCGCCCTGTTCGAGTACGTGAAGCGCAACAACCGGGAGACCGGGGTCGCGCTGGTCGGGATCGAGATCGGGCGGGCCGCCGACCTGGCCGGCCTGCTGGCGCGGATGGACGCGGCGCCGCTCGACATCGAACGCATCAACCCGAACTCCCCCGAGTTCCGCTATTTGATCTGACCCCAGCGTGATCTGATCCCGCCGCAGACCTCACATCAGGGCGGGATCAGACGTCCTCACTCAGTGCTTCGTGTGCCTCGAGTGCCGCGGGTCGTGCGGGTGGTTCCCGTCCGCCCAGTGCTCGTCGGCCTCCGCCTGCGTCCGGGTGGCGTCCGGCACGTCGCCCTGCGCCCGGGGGGCGTTGGGTGCGTCGCCCGCGTGCGGCAGCGTGGTGTTGTCGGCGTGCGCCTCGGCATCCGGGTACAGATCGGCAGCCTCGGCGTGGTGCTCGTCGGCCGCACGCTCTGCAGTCTTGGCAGCCTCACGGCGCTCAGTGGCACCGGCGGCGAGTCGACGGGCCTCGGCCGCCTTCTCCTCGGACTCCGCCTCGGCGCGCTTGGCCCGGGCGTCGACCTCATCGGCGACAGCATGCTGACGCTCGGCGTGAGCGGCCGCGATCCGAGACTCCTGTTCCTTCTCGTAGGCCTCCTGGCGGTCGTGCTCGGCCTGCTGCCGCTGGTGCTCTTCACGGCGCTTGGACGATGTCTTGGACGCGCCGGCGATCAGCGCGACCAGAATCACCAGCACGGCGAGCGCGACGACGATCCAGAGGACGGTCATTCCGTCCATGGGTTCCTCCTCAGTTCCGGGGTTCTGCCTCCGGTACCCGTCGCGCCCACCCGCTAACCAGCCGGCACCACGAACTGGTAGGTGCCCGAGGCAACATTCACTGCCTTCGCAGATCCAGGCAAACGAATGATTGCCGTCGTGTTGGCCGGTACCGTCACGTCCAGCTGGAAGCCGCGCGCAGTAGTCCTCCAGTTACTGACCACCTCGCCGTACGGCGTCTCCAGCGCGAAGTCGGACCGGGTGATCCCCGCCCCCGGCGTCGGTGCGATCAGGATCTTGCGATAGCCCGGCTCGGCCGCCGAGACCCCGCCCAGGGTCCGGTACATCCATTCGCCGACCGCGCCGTACGCATAGTGGTTGAAGGAATTCATCCCGACGTCGTTGAAGGTGCCGTCCGGGTTGATCGAGTTCCAGCGTTCCCAGACCGTGGTCGCGCCCCAGCCGATCTCGTACCCCCAGGACGGGTACGACGTGTTCTGCAGCAGCTTGTAGGCGAGATCCGAGCGGCCGATCTTGGTCAGCACCGGCAGCAGCCCGTCCACTCCGAGGAAGCCGGTGGACAGGTGCGTGTCCCGGCGCAGGATGGTGTTCGCGAAGTGCTCACCGGACTTGGTGACGTCGGGGATCAGGTCGTTGGTGAACCCGAGGATGTAGCCGGTCTGACTGTCCGACCCGACCTTCCCGTCAGCTGCCACGAACCGCCCGATCCACGCGGCCCGGACGTCGTCGTACAGCTTCCGGTACTTCGTTTCGTCCGCACTGTTCCCGATGGCCGCAGCCATCTGGCTGAGCTGGCGGGCACCCTTGGCCATGAACGCCGTACCGATCAGGTCACCGGGTGTCGGGTCGTCCAGGTTCAACCAGTCACCGTAGTCACCGCCACCGCGGATCAGACCGGGCACGTGGGAGGCCAGGTAGTCGACGTACCGCACCATGGACGCGTAGTGCGAGCGGATCACGTTCGTGTCGCCGTACGCCTGCCAGAGCGTCCATGGCACGTTGACACCGGCATCTGCCCAGCCTGCGTTCCCGAGGCCGCCGTCGAACGAGTCCGGCACGGTCGGCGCAACACTCGGGTACGAGCCGTCGGCCGCCTGGCTGTCTCGCAGGTCCTGCAGCCACTTGGTCAGGAAGGCCTGTGAGTCCAGGTTGTAGACGGCAGTGCGCGCGAACACGTTGATGTCACCGGTCCAGCCCATCCGTTCGTCGCGGGCCGGAGTGTCGGTCGGAATCGACAAGAAGTTGCCACGCTGACCCCAGACGATGTTGCTGTGCAGCTGGTTCACCAGCGTGGAGTTGGTGTGGAACCTGCTTGTTTGTGCCCCGTCGGTGCCCATCACCACACCGGTGACCGCATCGGCCGGCGCACTCAACTCGACGTACCGGAAGCCGTGGAAGGTGAAGCGCGGCTGGTAGGTCTCCGGCTGGTTGGTGGCGAACGTGTAGTGGTCAGTGGCCTTCGCACCGCGCAGGTTGTCGGTGTAGAGCGTCCCGTCCGGGTTCAGCACCTCGCCGTACCGGATGGTCACCGTCTGCCCCGGCTGTCCGGTCAGCTTGAACCGTCCAACGCCGACCATGTTCTGTCCGAGGTCGTACAGGTACTTACCCGGGGTCGGCGAGGCAATGGCCTTGGCAGCCAAGTGCTGTGTCACGCGGACGGGCTGGTCGGTCTGCGGGACCAGCTGTGCCGTCGCGCTGGGCCGCAGCAAAGCGGGCGTCCACTCGGTAGCCGTACGACGTGCGTCGTAGCTCTCGCCGTTGAGCAGGTCAGCCACCCGTACGGCGCCCGGTGCGGTCTGCCAGGTCTGATCCGTGCCGACCACCTCCGTGGTGCCGTCCGAGTACGTGATGCGCAGTTGGGCGGTCAGCGCGGTTTCGCTGCCGTACTTCTGCGACCCGAACATCGCGAGGTTGCCCGCGAACCAGCCGGTGGCCAGCTCGGCACCCAGCACGTTCTGACCCGGCCGCAGCTGCCGGGTGACGTCGTACGTCTGCGACTGGATGCGCTGCCGGTAGTCCGTCCAGCCCGGTGCCAGCTCCTGATCGCCGACCTTGCGCCCGTTCAGGCTCAGCTCGTAGATCCCCTGCGCGGCGGCATACATCCGTGCCCGCACGACCTTCTTCCCCGCCGGGATCGTCACCGTGCGCTTGAACACGGGCAGCGGCGGGCCCGGGAGCCACAGGTCCGTGTTGCCCTTCACCTGCAGGCCGCCACTCGGCAGCACAGTCCCGTCCGGGAAGGTCTGGTCACCGGACGCGAAGGCGGTGTCGATCAGCTTCTTACCGGCGGCGTTGGTCACCACCAGGTTATGCACAACGCCGCTCTCAGCTCCGTTGGTGCGGAAACCCACGACCCCGGCCGCGTTGTGGTCAGACCGCTCCCGCTGGTCGACCTGCGTACCGTCGATCCAGGTGGTGATGGTCTTACCGGCGACGGTGATGCGCAGGTGGTGCCGCTGGCTCAGGTCGACGTTCAGCGGGATCTCCCCGAGTACGACGTACCCACCACCCGGCTGGCGGACGTGCGGCCGCAGCTTCGCCCCGTTGATCGAGTTGAGCTGCCACATGTAGCCGATGCCGGAGCGGCCGCGGAAGAAGACGCCCAGTGCCTCCTTGGCGACCGTGACATCGGCATCGACCGTGTAGTCGGTCCACTCGGGACCAGGCTGGCTCTCAGCGCCGATCCACTGACCAGTCCAGTCCGAGGGCTTCAACTGGGCCGTCTCGAACGTCGCAGGGTCGGACCAGCGCGTAGCGCGGCCGTTGCCGTCCCAGACCCGCACAGTCCAGAAGTACTGCGTGTACGGCTTCAGCGTAGTACCGGCGTACTCGACATCGACCGAGCGGTCGGAGCGGACCACACCGCTGTCCCACGCATCCGGACGGTTCAATTTAGAGGCTGCGGTCGCGACTCTGACCTGATAGCGCGTCTGGGTCACTCCGCGACTGCTGCTGTCGAGCTGCCAGCTCAGCCGGGGTGCGCCGGCGGCGATGCCGAGTGGTTCGGCGAGAGCGTTGGTCTTCAGCTTGTGCACCTGAGGTGCTGGGGCGGCCGATGCCGTGGATATCGGCATAGCCAGGAGGACTGCCAAGGCAAGGCAGAGCCCTCGAAGGTGTCGAGGCATGACAAAGCTCCTCAGTCAGTGGGGCGGAACTGCAGGGGAGTGGGTAGGGCTTTAGACCAGGCCGCGGCGGGCGGCCCAGACGATGGCTTCGATCGCGGTACTGAAGCCGAGCCGGTCGCAGATCAAGCGCGTCCGGCGGCGGACAGTCCGTTCGGACAACTGCAACCTGCGCGCCACCGCGTCCATCGGCAAGCCGGTGGCGAGGAGGCGGAGCAGCTGCAGATCGTCATGGCTGATCTCCCGCGGCGGTACCCGCAGCGGGCGCAGTTCCTGGGGGAGTGCGGTCATTGCGTATCACCTGGTTCCGAACACCCGGGACTCGGCGGCGTCCCAGTCGGCCGGTTTGCCCTGCGGGGTGTAGCGCCGCAGGCGATGGGTGGAGCGGACCAGGGCGCGCATGGCGGCCAGATCCGGCAGTGGCTCGCCTAGTGCGCGAGCTTGGACGAGGACGTTGCCCAGTGCGGACGCTTCGACCGGACCGGCAAGTACCGGCAGGCCGCAGGCGTCTGCGGTGAGCTGACACAGCAGTTCGTTCTGGGAGCCGCCTCCGATGACATGCAGTACGTCGACCGGCCGGTCCGCGAGCTCTTGTGCCGACCGCAGCGTCCGCCGGTAGGCGAGCGCCAGGCTCTCCAGCACGCACCGCACCACGGCACCTTTCGGTGCGTTCCCGATCCGAGCCGGCATGTCACCTGGAGCTAGGAACTCTGGCGCATCCGGATCGATGAGTAAGGCGAAAGGTGTTGCAGCAGCTGCTTCTCTGAGCAGCCGGGGCAGGTCGTCGTCCTGCCAGACGCGTTGGCACTCCTGGAGGATCCAGAGGCCCATGACGTTGCGCAGGAAGCGGATCCGCCCATCCACTCCCCCTTCGTTGCTGAAGTTGGCGAGACGTGCCTCCTCGGTGAGCACAGGTGCGTCCAGCTCGAGTCCCACCAGTGACCACGTCCCCGACGAGATGTACGCGAACCGCTCTGTCTCGGTCGGCACACTCACCACAGCAGACGCCGTGTCGTGCGACCCCACCGCAATCACCGGGGTCCCGTCGTACGAACCAATCGTGTCCCCCGCTTCCCACAACCGAGGCAGAACCCGAGCCGGTACGCCGACCTGCTCGGCCAGCGCGGTTGCCCACTCCCGACGGCGCACGTCGTACAGCTGGGTGGTGGAAGCGTTGGTCCGCTCCACGCCGATCGAGCCGGTGAGCCAGTAAGCAAGCAGGTCGGGGATGAGGAGGAGTGTCTGAGCCTGCTCGAGCCGGTGCTCAGCAGCCAGCTGGTACAGGGTGTTGATCGGCAACTGTTGGAGACCGGTCACCTCGTACAGGTCTGGAGCGGAGATCTTCTGCAGCACCTCACCGACCGACGTTTGGGTGCGGCTGTCGCGGTAGTGGATCGGGTTGCTCAGCAGCTGACCGGAGGCGTCCAGGAGGCCGTAGTCGACGGCCCAGGAGTCGATGGCGAGGGAGTCCACCGGACCGGCCTTGTGCAGGCCATCCAGCATGGAGCGGTAGAGGTGGAGGATGTCCCAGTGCAGGGTGCCGCGGACGTCGACCGGGCCGTTCCAGAAGCGGTTGACCTCGGTCAGGTTCAGCACGTCGGGGCCGACCTCGCCGAGCATGACGCGTCCGCTGGAGGCCCCGAGGTCGACCGCCGCGACGCGCTTCATATAACGGTGAGGTCGAGGCGGAGGAGACCGGCGACGGCCTCCAGGTCTTTGACGCGGTGGCCGGTGCCGAGCGCCCAGTGGTGCGCGACACCAGACGCGGACCACGCATCGGTCCACTCACCCGGGTCACGGCCGAAGTCCACCCGCGACGTCGTGTTCCCGATCTGGAGCAACGGCCCCGGTACGACGTTCCCCTCGGAAGCGATCAGGTGGAACGTGCCGTCGCGCCGCTGACCCAGCCCGCACAACGTGACCGGTCCCTGACGAACGTCGAACTCGACGGACACTCCCCACCCACGCTTACCGTGGTAGACACCCAGCCCACGCAGCAACGGCTTGGCCGAACTGATCGCGAGATGCGCCGGCCCGTCGTGCCCCATCTCCACCACGTTGTCGTGGAAGTTCAGCGCCTGCAGCTCGGTGAACGAGCCACCCGCACCGAGCTTGTCCATCACCAGCATCGCCAGCGACGTCCGCAGCTCGTATTCACCGGCCGTCGGCACACCCCTGGCCGTGAGCAACGATGCGCCGAGGATCATCCCGGCGGCCACCCGCTCATGCGTCTCCCCGTCCAGACCACGGTGGTAGTACGCCAGCGTGGTCAGGTCGAAGTCCTCGACCAACCGGTCCAGCGCTACGGAGACCGTCGCACCCCACCGGAAGTCGTCCTCGACCACCGAGTCGTCCAGCGTGAAGATCTCCCGGGCCAGCGCCATCCGGGCGTCCGTCTCCGCTGAGGTGACCTTCTCGACCCGGACCCGCAGATCGTCGATCTCCAGGATCTCCACATGTCCACCGAGCTGCGCGGACACCAGCGTCGGATCAGTGACGACGTCCATCATGCCGGGATACAGATGCCCGAGCAGGCCGTGCCGCCCATGCCGAAACGCAGCCCGTACGCCGGCCGCCCGGATCCATCGGCCGATCCGCGCCCACGCCCGCTCGTCCTCGAGGTACCCCGACACCGACCGGAACTCGATCCCGCAGCGCTCGAACGCATTCGCCATCTCCGGCAGCGGACAAGCACCGCAGTACGCGAGCCAGGCACCGGTGTCGAACGTCGCGTGATCCATCGACTCCGTCGGCTGCAGATTCAGCAGCAGCACCGGCGCACCACTCCGCTGCGCCACCGGCACCAGCATCGACGCCGTCATGTACGTGGTCAGGAAGCCCACAATCAGATCGCAGTCGGCCAGCCGCAGCTTCTCCGCCGCCGCAGCACCTTCCTGCGCATCAGAGATGAACCCGACATCCACGACCTCGCAGTCCAGCGAAGCGAACCGCTCGGACACCCGGTGAGCGGACGCCTGCAACTGCGGCAGCAGGTCAGGGAACTGCGGCCAGTACGCCCCCAGTCCACCGGCGACCAGTCCGATCCTCGTCTTCCGAGTCACGATCCGCTCCATCCCAGGCTCCTCTTACCGCAGGAACGCGGCAGCCACGCCGGCGTCGACAGGCACGTGCAGTCCCGTGGTGTGACTCAGGTCCGAACCCACGAGCGCGAAGACCGCCGCCGCGACGTTCTCCGGCAGCACCTCCCGCTTCAGCAGCGTGCGCTGGGCGTAGTACGCACCGAGCTCCGACTCGGGTACGCCGTACACCGCGGCCCGCTTCGCACCCCAGCCCTTCGCGAAGATCCCCGAGCCTCGGACGACGCCGTCCGGGTTCACGCCGTTGACGCGGACGCCGTACTGGCCGAGCTCGGCGGCGAGCAGTCGAACCTGGTGCGCCTGGTCGGCCTTGGCCGCGCCGTACGCGACGTTGTTCGGGCCGGCGAAGACGGCGTTCTTGCTGGAGATGTAGACGATGTCGCCGCCGATGCCCTGATCGATCAGCACCTTCGCGGCCGCCCGCGAGACCAGGAACGAGCCTTTGGCCATCACGTCATGCTGTAGGTCCCAGTCGCGTTCAGTTGTCTCCAGCAACGACTTCGAGATCGACAGTCCGGCGTTGTTGACGACCAGATCCACGCCCCCGAAGGCGAGCACCGCCTCCTCGAAGGCAGCGTCGACCGCAGCCGCATCAGAGACATCGGCTCCCACCGCGACAGCGACGTCGCTGGAGCCGATCTCCTTCGCGACCGCTTCGGCCGCGGCCAGATCGAGATCGGCCACCACGACACACGCGCCCTCGGCCGCCAGCCGCTGCGCGATCGCCTTACCGATTCCCGAGCCGCCACCGGTCACGAACGCGACACGGGTCGCGAGCGGCTTCGGCTTGGGCATCCGCTGCAGCTTGGCCTCCTCCAGCGCCCAGTACTCGATCCGGAACTTCTCCCGCTCGTCGATCGGCGCGTACGACGACACCGCCTCCGCACCGCGCATCACGTTGATCGCGTTCACGTAGAACTCGCCGGCCACCCGAGCCGTCTGCTTGTCCTTGCCGAAGCTGAACATCCCGACCCCGGGCACCAGCACGATCGCCGGATCCGCACCCCGCATCGCCGGACTGTCGGCATCCGCGTGCCGCTGGTAGTAGGCCGAATACTCCTCGCGATACGCCTCGTGAAGCTCCTTCAGCCGCTCCACCGCGTCCTCCACCGACGCACTCGGCGGCAGGTCGAGCACGAGCGGCCGCACCTTGGTCCGCAGGAAGTGATCCGGGCAGGACGTGCCCAACGCGGCCAGCTCCGCCAACCGCTCACGCGCGGTGAATTCCAGTACGACGTCCGAGTCGGTGTAGTGGCCCACCTGCGGTTTGTCGGTTGAGGCGAGGCCGCGGATCACCGGGGCCAGCGCAGCCGCGCGCGCCCGGCGCTCAGCGACCGGCAGGGCCTCGAACCCGGGCACCACGGCACCGAACGGTTCCGCGATACCCCGGTCAGCGATGAAGCGTTCCGCCGTACGGATGATCTCGAGTGAGTTCGCTTCACACTCAGCCGAGGTCGCACCCCAAGCCGTGATGCCGTGACCACCCAAGATGCAGCCGATGGCTGACGGGTTGTCACGATGCACTGCAGCAATGTCCAGGCCGAGCTGGAATCCGGGCCGCCGCCACGGCACCCAGACCACCCGGTCCCCGAAGCACTCGGCAGTCAGCTTCTCGCCATCCGCGGCCGTCGCCAGTGCGATCCCGGAGTCCGGGTGCAGGTGATCGACATGCGGCGCATCGACCAGCCCGTGCATAGCGGTGTCGATCGACGGCGCCGCGCCGCCCTTGCCATGCAGGCAGTAGTCGAAGGCGGCGACCATTTCGTCCTCGCGCTCGACACCCGGGTACACGTCGACCAGCCCACGTAACCGGTCGAGCCGCAGAACCGCGAGCCCGGCCTCGGTCAGCGTGCCGAGGTCACCCCCGGAACCCTTCACCCACAGCAGGTCGACGGGCTGCTGAGTCACCGGATCCACCGCGGCACCCTTCGCCGACGTGTTCCCGCCGGCATAGTTGGTGTTCCGCGGATCCGCACCCAGGCGGTTGCTCCTGGCAACGAGTTCCATCACGCTCCCCATCCGGCCTGCTGGCCGTCGGCACGGTCCTTGACGATCTGCTCGAAGTACCCACTGCGCTTGTACGCCGCGATCGGGTCCGGATCGAGCCCCTGCGACTCCCGCAGCTCGGCCAGCAGCGGCCTCACATCGGTGTTGTAGGCATCCATCAGTACGGCGTTCGCCTCCAGCACGTCGCCTTCCTGCTGAGCCTTCTTCAGCGCCTCCCGGTCGACCAGCAACGCCTTCGCGGTGGCCTCCTGGACGTTCATCACCGAGCGGATGATCGCCGGGATCTTGACCTCGATGTTGTGGCACTGGTCGAGCATGAACGCGATCCCGCGGTCCGGATCCAGCGCGTCACCGCGGACGATCTCGGACATGATCCGGAACAGCTGGAACGGATCGGCCGACCCGACCATCAGGTCGTCGTCGGCGTAGAACCGGCTGTTGAAGTCGAACGCACCGAGCTTCTTCACCCGCAGCAGGAACGCCACGATGAACTCGATGTTCGTCCCCGGCGCGTGATGCCCGGTGTCGATACACACCGTTGCCTTCGGCCCCAGTTCGAGGCAGTGCGCGTACGACGTTCCCCAGTCCGGTACGTCGGTCGTGTAGAAGGCCGGCTCGAACAGCTTGTACTCCAGCAGCATCCGCTGGTCGTCCCCGAGCCGGTCGTACACCTCTTTCAGCGCGGTCGCGAGCCGGTCCTGCCGGTCCTGGATGTCGTCCTGGCCCGGGTAGTTCGTGCCGTCGGAGAACCACAGCTTCAGATCGCGGGACCCGGTCGCGTCCATGATGTCGACACATTCGAGCAGGTGGTCGGTGGCCTTGCGCCGTACCCGCGGATCGGGGTTGGTGACGCTGCCCAGCTTGTAGTCGTCGTCCTGGAAGACGTTGCTGTTGATCGCCCCGAGCCGGACCCCCTGCTCCTTCGCGTACGCCGCCAGCTCCGCGTAGTCGTCCACCTTGTCCCACGGGATGTGCAGCGCGACGCTCGGCGCGATCCCGGTGAACCTGTGCACGACGGCCGCGTCGGCGATCTTCTCCTGCGGCGACCGCGGCACTCCCGGCTGGGCGAACACCTTGAACCGGGTCCCGGAGTTCCCGAACGCCCACGAGGGGAGCTCGATCTCCTGACGTTTGAGGGCATCCGTCACGCTGCTCATGTCTCAGTCCTCTTGTAGATGGAAGATCTCCGGGAGCAGCTGGAACGATTCGTCCGGCGCCGCACCGTCGGTCCCTTGGAAGAATTCGGTCATCTCGGCCTGCCACCGGGCGTTGACCTCGGTGGCCGCCATCGCTCGCTGCGCCGCGTCCAGATCCGGCGACTCGACGTACCCGATCAGCAGTCCGTCGTCGCGCAGGAAGAGCGAGTAGTTGTGCCACCCGGCTTCCCGCAGCGCCGCCTGCATCTCCGGCCAGACGTCGCGATGACGTTCGACGTACTCGTCCAGCCGGTCGGGGCGGACCTGGAGGCAGAAGCAGTAGCGCTGCATCAGAAGTCGAACTTGTCGATGTTCTCGGCAGTGAACTCGGTCGGCGGGCCGAGGACGATCTCACCGTCCGCGCCGACCGTGTACTCACCGAGCTTGCCGGCCTTGAACTTCTCGCCCTGTGCACCAGTGATCTGGCCCGAGCTCATCGCCGCGCCCGCGTACGCCGCCAGGTAGCCGATATCGGCCGGGTTCCAGAGCGCGAACTTCTTCACCGTGCCGTCCTTGACGTACTGGCGCATCTGGTTCGGCAGCCCGAGACCGGTGATCGCGACCTTGCCCTTGTAGCTGGAGGCGCTCACGTACCGCGAAGCGGCCGCGATCCCGACCGTCGTCGGGGAGACGATCACCTTCAGGTTCGGGTAGGACTGCAGCAGCCCCTGCGCCTCGGTGAACGACTTCTGGTCGTCGTCGTTGCCGTAGGCAATCTTGACCAGCTTGAGCTTCGCGTTCTCCGGCTTGGCCAGCTCGGTCTTCATCACCTCGATCCAGGAGTTCTGGTTCGTGGCGTTCGGGGTGGCGGACAGCACGGCGATCTCACCAGAACCGCCGGCCAGCTCACTCGCCATCTTGACCAGGCTCTCACCGATGCCCTGCGTGGTGGCCTGGTTGATGAACGCGTCCCGGCAGGTCTTGGAGGCGTCGGAGTCGAACGTGACGACCTTGATCCCGGCCTTGCGCGCCTGGTTCAGCGAGGGGCAGACCGCGTTCGGGTCGTTGGCCGCGACCACGATCACGTCCTGCTGCTGCTGGATCAGCGTGTTGATGTAGCTGACCTGCGAGGACGCGCTGGCGTCGTTCGGGCCGACCAGTTTGTAGGTGCCCTTGATCTCGTCGACCGCGACCTTGCCGCCGCCGACCTCGACATCGGTGTACGGGTTGTTCAGCTGCTTGGGGAGATAGGCGATCTTCAGCCCTTCCTTGAGCGGCGCGTTCGGATCCGCCTTACCCGCCGAGCCTTGCGGGGCAGGGGTGTTCTGACCCTCGGTACTCGACTTCGTCGTACCGCCGCACGCGGTCAGCGCCAGCAGCGCCACCGCAACAGTGAGGGGTTTACGCATGGTTCGTCCTTTCAGGTACGACGGATTCGATGAGCCAGGTTGGGGCCGAGCACGGAGGCGATGAGGAGGACGCCGGTGACGACGTTCAGCGCCTCGTTGGACACATCGGAGAGGCGGAGCGCGTTCTGCAGGGAACCGAGCAGGACCACGCCGGCGATGACTCCGGGCAGGGCGCCCTTGCCACCGAAGATCGAGACACCACCGAGCAGTACGGCGGCGACCACCGCGAGTTCGAGGCCGGCGCCGTTGTCGGCGCGCGCGCTGGAGTAGCGCAGCGTCCACAGCACCCCGGCAAGACCCGAGATCACGCCACTGGCGACGTACAGCCAGAACTTCAGGCGACCGGGCCGGATCCCGGCGAACCGAGCCGCCTGCTCACCGGCGCCGACCGCGAACACAGCCCGGCCGATCGGGGTGGCGTGCAGGATGACCCCGAAGACGGCGGCCAGGACGACGATCACGATCAGGACGTTCGGGATCGGCGTACTGCCGATGGTTCCGGTGACCCAGTCGGTGTAGACGGCCGGGAAGTCGGCCACTGCGCCGTCGCCGAGGACGACGAAGGCGAGACCGCGGTAGAGGGCGAGGGTGCCGATGGTGACGGCGAGGGACGGGAGGCCGAGGACGGTGACGAAGAAGCCGTTGACTGCACCCAGGACTGCGCCGAGGAGCAGGCAGATCGGGATGATCGTCTCGATCGGCTGGTTCGCGTTCCACAGGTAGCCCATGACCGCGCTGGACAGTCCCAGGGTGCTGGCGACGGACAGGTCGATCTCGCCGGTGACGATGACCAGTGTCATCGGGAGGGCGACCAGGGCGATCGGCAGCAGGTCGAGAACCAGGAAGCCGAAGTTCTGTCCGGTACCGAAGCTGTCGACGCTCGCGGCGGCGATGATCAGCACCAGCACGGTGATCGCGATGATCGCGACATTCCAGTTGGCGATACGGCCTACGCGAGTTTCAGTGAGCTCAGCCGACATGGGAGCCTCGCTTCTTCAGACCGGCCGCGACCCGGACGGCGACCAGCCGGTCGGCGCCGATCGCGAGCAGGATCAGGCCGCCGACGATCGCCTGCTGCCAGAACTGGTTGATCTCGAGAACGGCGAGCGCACTGCCGATCGTGGTCAGCAGCAACGCGCCGAGCGCGGCACCCCAGACCGACCCGCTGCCACCGAAGACGGCGACTCCGCCGACCACCACGGCCGCGACCACGTTCAGCTCGAGGCCCGTACCGGCCGCGGCATCGATCGTGCCGAACCGGGCAGCGAACAAGACGCCCGCCACTCCGGCCAACGCGCCGCTCACCAGGAAGGCGCCGACGGTACGGCGGCCAACCGGGATGCCGGCGAGTTGGGCGGCCTGTGGGCTGGAGCCCATCGCGTACAGCTCGCGGCCGACCCGGTAGTTGCGCAGCACGACTGCGGTCACCACTAAGGCTCCGAGCGCGATCAGCACCAACAGCGGTACGCCGAGCAGGGATGCGTTGCCGAAGCTCAGGAACCCCGGTGGGAGTTCGTCGGCGTTGATCTGACTACCGCCGGCCCAGAAGTACGTGACCCCGCGAACGACGTACAAGGTGCCGAGCGTCACCACGAGCGCGGGGACCTTGCCATAGCGGACCAGGACGCCGTTGAGGACGCCACAGACCCCGCCGACCGCGGCACCGGCCAGCAGCGCGACGACGACCGGCAGCCCGGGGTTGTTCTGGAGCAGTGTGCCGACGGTGAAGGCGCTCAGGCCGAGCACCGAGCCGACCGACAGATCGATGTTGCGGGTGATCACCACCACCGCCTGGCCGACCGCCAGAACGGCCAGGATCGCGGTGTTGAGCAGGATGTCGCGGACGCTCTGCCCGGACAGGAAGCGCGGGTTCGAGATCGCGGTCACCGCCACCAGCAAGGCCAGCGCGATGACGATGCCCAGCTCACGGGCGCGCAGTACGACGCTCAGCGTGTTGCGGCGCGGCGCGGGCAGCTCGACAGCCGTCATACCGTCGCCTCCTGACCGGTCGCGGCGAACATGACGGACTCCTCGGTGGCCTCGGTGCGGCTCAGCTCGGCGACCAGGCGGCCCTCGCGCATCACCAGTACGCGATCGGCCATCCCGAGCACCTCGGGCAACTCCGACGACACCATCAGTACGGCGACTCCTTCCGCGGCGAGGCTGGACATCAACCGGTGCACCTCGGCCTTGGTACCGACATCGATCCCGCGCGTCGGCTCGTCGACGATCAGCACCCGGGGTCCGGTCGCGAGCCACTTGGCCAGCACGACCTTCTGCTGGTTGCCACCGGACAATGTGCCGACCTCGTCGGAGAGTCGCCCGTACTTCGTCTTCAGGCGCTCGGTCCATTCCTTGGCCGAGCGGCGTTCGCTGCTACCGGTGAGGAAACCGAGCTGGGACAGCGATCGGGACCGCGGAAGCGTCACGTTGCGCTCGATCGACAGCTCCATCACCAGGCCTTGCTGGCGGCGGTCCTCCGGGACGAGCGCGACGCCGGCGGCCATGGCCTGCTTGGGGTTCTTCGGCTTGAGCGTCTTGCCGAGCACCTCGACGGTGCCGGCGTCGCGCGGGTCGACGCCGAAGATCGACTGCACCACCTCGGAGCGGCCGGAGCCGACCAGACCGGCGAGCGCGACGATCTCACCGGCTTTCACTTCGAACGAGATGTCCTTGAAGACCGGGTCTCGGGTCAGGCCCTCGACTTTGAGGACGGTCGCGCCCGGGGCGACGTCCTGCTTGGGGAAGAGCGCGTCGAGATCACGGCCGACCATCCGGCGAACCATCTCGTCGACACTGGTGTCTGCGAGGAGGTCGGTCGCGACATGCTTGCCGTCGCGCATGATCGTGACGCGCTGACAGAGGGCAGTGATCTCCTCGAACCGGTGCGAGATGAACAGCAGCGCGGCGCCGTCGTCACGGAGTGAGCGGGCGACCGCGAACAGGCGCTCGACCTCGACCCCGGTGAGCGCTGCGGTCGGCTCGTCCATCACCACGACGCGGGCGTCGACGGACAGTGCCTTCGCGATCTCGACCAGTTGCTGATCGGCGATCGACAGGCCGCGCGCCGGACGGTTCGGGTCGATCGACACGCCCAGGCGGGTGAAGAGGCGCGCGGCCTGGCGCACCATGGCGGCCCGGTCGATGGTGTTGAAACGACCCAGTGGCTGGCGGCCCATCGCGATGTTCTCGGCCACCGACAGGTCGGGGAAGAGAGTCGGTTCCTGGTAGATGACCGCGATCCCGGCCGCCTTCGCGTCGGCGGGTCCGGTCAGGGCGAGCGCCGTACCGTCGAGCTCGAGGGAGCCGTCGTCCGGGCGGTGCACACCGGCCAGCATCTTCACGATCGTGGACTTGCCGGCACCGTTCTCGCCGACCAGGGCGTGCGCCTCCCCGCCGTACAGGTCGAAGGAGACGTCCCGGACCGCGGCGACCGCGCCGAACGACTTCGACACGCCACGGACCCGCAGCAGTGCCGCCATCGGTCACCTCCAGCTCGGCTCTGAAAGGTTTCAAAGTCTTGGGAGGAAAGTACGGGTGGCGGCTTGCGGGCGTCAAGAGGTGGAGTGCGGATTGCGCAGATCTCGCGGTACGCTTCGGGCCCTAAGACGTTTCAACGTTTGACCTGAGGCGGGGAGGTTGCGTGGCGGACGACACCCGGCGCCGCGGGCACACCGCCGGCGTGAAGGCGGTCGCCGCCGCGGCCGGCGTCTCCCTCGGCACGGTCTCGAACGTGCTGAACCGGCCCGAGATGGTCAGTCCGATGACCCGGGCCAAGGTCGAGGCCGCGATGGCCTCGCTCGGCTTCGTCCGCAACGAGTCCGCCCGGCAGCTCCGGGCCGGCAGCAGCCGGATCCTCGCGTACCTGATGCTCGATGCCGGCAACCCGTTCTTCACCGATGTCGCGAAGGGCGTCGAGGAGGCGGCCCGCGCGGCCGGCCTGTCGGTCTTCCTCTGCAACAGCAACGAGGACGCCGAGCGCGAGGCCGACTACCTCGACCTGCTCGAACAGCAACGCGTCCAGGGCGTGCTCATCACCCCGATCGACCAGCACTCCTCACGCCTGCGCTCACTGCCCGCCCGCGGTACGCCGGTGGTCGTGGTCGACCGCGCGATCGACGGCGGCGAGCACTGCTCGGTCGCGGTGAACGACGTTCTCGGCGGTGAGCTCGCGATCGCCCACCTGCTCGAGCTCGGCCACGAGCGGATCGCGTACGTCGGCGGCCCGCTCACGATCGGTCAGGTCGTGGACCGCCGCGACGGCGGCCGCAACGCGCTGCGCAAGGCCGGCCGGTCCGAGGACGACCTGATCGAGATCACCACCGGCGCCCTCACCGTCGCCGAAGGTAGGGGCGCAGGGCAACGACTCGCCGGCCTCCCCGCCTCCCGCCGCCCGACCGCCGCCTTCTGCGCGAACGACCTGCTGGCCCTGGGACTACTCCAGCAATGCGTGAGCCTCGGCCTCCGCGTCCCCGAGGACCTCGCCATCGTCGGCTACGACGACATCGAGTTCGCCGAAGCCGCCGCCGTACCCCTCACCTCGGTCCGCCAGCCCCGCCAGCTCCTCGGCCGAACCGCCGCCGAACTCCTCCTGGACGAATCCTCCAACCCGGACCACGAACACCAACGAGTCACCTTCACCCCCGAACTCGTCGTCCGGACGTCCACCCGCGGCACCGCCTGACGCGGCGGCGCACGGAAGAACGGGTACTAGTCGGGTTTGCCCGCCTCGCAACAGAGCGCCTCCGCTCATGCGGCTGGTGTGTTCCTTCTCAGTTGAGCGGCACGGGACCACTTGCGTACGGCAACGATCGCGAAGACCAGTCCCAGTAGCCCGAACGGGATCACCAGGTACCACGGAAACATGTCGCCGTCGGCGTAACCCCGCCACTCGTACTCGCCTGCGCGATCGGTCACTTGAGCGGTCCACCAGCTGAGGACCTGGAACGCGGCCGCGCCCCACCACACGGCGGAGAACCCGGTCCACATCCAGGCGAGACGGCGTGCTCGGGCGGGATCGCCGCCGTCCGACCAAGGATCGGCAGGTCTGGTGCGATGATCCGTCATATCCACGTCCTCCCGGGCCGCCTGGGCCCATGTCCGCCACAGCTGATGCCGGCAAAGATCACGCCGATCGCGGTGGACCAGACGACGGTGCGGTGACCCATGGGCGTGTAGTGCACAGCGGCGATGCTATCGGTCCGCCGAGTCACTGTTCTTCGGCGCCGTAGGAGGCCAGGAAGACGTCTACGGCTTGGGTGGCGAGGGTTTCCAGTTCGGCTGGTTCGGGGCGTTCTCGGGTGCCGGCGAACATGGCTCGGTTCATGGGTTTGTACATGACCAGGCCGGCGAACTGGTAGGCGACGAGGGTGGGGTCGTCGAGGGTGCGGAGCAGGCCTCGGTCGGTGAGGCCGGTGAGGGCTTGGCCGAGGGTTTCGAGGGATTTCTCGAAGCCGCTGGTGAACCAGGCACCGCAGACTTCGGGGAAGCGGTCGGCCTCGGCGATCACGAGGCGGCGGAGCTGGAGGACGTGGTCGGCGATCAGGCTCTCGAGGAGCCGGAAGGCCAGTGCCCGCAGGGCTTCGCGGGCATCGGTCGCGCCGTCGAGAGTCTCGGCGTACGCCTTGGCCAAGTTGACCGCTAGCTGGTCGTTCGTCGCGAGGACGATCTCGGCGAAGAGGCGTTCCTTGTTCTCGAACTGCTTGTAGACGGTCTGTTTGGAGACGCCGGCCTTGGCCGCGACCTCGTCCATACTCGCGCCGAGATAGCCGTGCTGGAGGAACACCTCGGTGGCCGCCGCGTGGATCGCGCGGCGTTTGGTGGCAGTGCGGCCTTCCGGGTTCAGCTCCATGACGAAATCATACTGGACAGTCTAGTTTTCCGTCGAGTACTGTACGGTCTAGTTCCGAACGATCCCCTGAGGAGAGCCCCATGAGCACCGTGAAGTCCGCCGACGGCACCACCATCAGCTACGACGTGTACGGCGAGGGTCAGCCGCTGATCATCGTCGACGGCGCCACCGCCCACAGCGCGGTGAACCCGCTGAACGCCGAGACCGCCAAACTGCTGAGCGACCAGTTCCGCACCTACGTCTACGACCGCCGCGGCCGCGGGCAGAGCAGCGACACCGCGCCGTACGCGATCCAGCGGGAGATCGAGGACCTCGCCGCCCTGATCGAGGACGCCGGCCGGCCCGCGATCGTCTTCGGCTGGTCATCCGGCTCGCTCCTGGCCCTCGACGCCGCGGAAGCCGGCCTCCCGATCTCCAGGGTCGTCGCGTTCGAGCCGCCGGTCGTCGTCGACGACTCCCGCCCGCCCCTGCCCAGCGACTACGTCGAGCAGCTCGAGACCCACATCGCCGCCGGTCGACCCGACCTGGCCGCCGAGGTCTTCATGACCGCTGCCGTCGGCCTCCCGCCCGAGACGGTCGCCGGCATGCGTGAGACGCCGCACTTCCAGCCCGTCGTCGACGTCGCCCACACCATCTCCTACGACGGCCGCATCATGGGCACCACGATGTCCGGCAACCCGCTGCCCGCCGACCGCTGGACGACCATCGACGTCCCCGTCAACGTCCTGTACGGCGACCAGACCTGGCCGGCGCTTGTCTCCGGCGCCAAGGCAGTCGCCGCCCACGTCCCCACGGCCACCCTCAAAGCCGTTCCCGGCGCCGACCACGGCACCACCGCCGACGTACTGGCTGCGAACCTGCGCGAATTCGCTGGATGAACCCCTCCCGAATGAGCTGGGCTTTTGAGACGCTTTGGGGGTGGACAGGGACGGGTTCTGGAAAGCGGTGGAAGGTGCGCGCGAAACGGTGGACGACACCGTCGCGGATCCGGACGGGGTTGCGGACGCGCTGACGCGGGAGCTGGCGGGGCTGACGGCCGAGGAGATCGTGGAGTTCGGGATCGAGCTCGCACGACTGCAGGTCGAGTCGTACCGGTGGGACCTGTGGGCGGCGGCGTACCTGATCAACGCGGGCGCTTCGGAGGACGGGTTCGACTCGTTCCGGGGCTGGCTGGTCGCGCAGGGCCGGGAGATCTGGGAGGCCGCGCTGGTCGACCCGGATTCGCTCGCCGACGTGGTCGACGAGGACCGGCCGGACGGGTTCGAGGGGTTCGACGGCGAAGGCATGCTGCACGTCGGGAGTCACGCCTACAAGAACGTGACCGGCGACGAGGCGGCGTACTGGAAGGCGGTCGAGGCCGAGGCCCCGGACACACCGGACCTGCCGCTGGGCGAGGAGATCGACTTCGACAACGAAGACGACCTCCACGACCACCTACCCCGGCTGGCGGGGCTGTACCTCGAGGGTTAGGCGACTGCGACGACGTCGATCTCGAGGAGCCATTCCTCGGCGAAGATGTCGCAGATGATGATGGTCAGCGCCGGTGCGTGACCGTCGAGGATCTCGAGGCGGATCTCGTTGTTGGCGGCGCGGTACTGCCGATCCGCCAGGTAGGTGTTCACCTTGACGATGTTCTGCACACCCATACCGGCTTCGCTGAGGACGGCGAGCACGTTGCGCCAAACCATCCGGCACTGGTCCTCGAACGATTCGGGAACACGTCCGTCCTCGTCCCCCCACGGGACCTGACCGCTGACGTACACCGTCCGTTCGCCGCCGGTCACCAGGATTCCGTTCGTGTACTGCCCGATCCGCTGCGGCAGTATCTGCGGATCCAGCTGCGTGATCTCGACCATCTCGCCACTCCTCACTAACCGGTTTCTTTCGTTCTACCAGTTAAAAAGGGTCAGGCGGGTTCGCCGCCGAGGCGCTCGATCGCGGTGCGGAGGCGGCGGCGCCAGGCGGGTTGGCCGGCCTCTTCGTCGGCTGCGGCCAGGCTGACCAGGTGCTGGGCCATCTCGAAGCCTTCGGCGGCCTGTGAGTCCAGGTCGGTCACGGCAGGCTGTGGTTCGTACTCTGGCTCGTCGTGGTCGAAGCTGATCGGCCGGCTGGCCCAGCCGAACCCGTCCGGCACCAGCAGCTCCGGGGTGAGCACCTCGTGGCTGAGTGACGACAGTTCCTTGTCACCGTTGCCGATGCTGAAGATCGTCGTACCACGACGCCGTACGTCGCTGATCCGCTCCAGCAGGGTGTCAGCGGGGTCCTCCTCGGCGACCACCAGCAGGGACTCGCCACGACCTGCGTCGCGCAGGCGGTCCAGTCCGATCGCGAGATGCGGCGGTGCGTCCGGTGGTGGCGCCCAGCGCACCAGGGACGGGCGGATGCTCTCTACGCCGGCCCGGTGCAGCTCGTCGTCCAGGTGGGCGGTCAGGTGCCACGGCTCCTCGTCGACCGGGCCGAACAGCATCAGACCGCCGGTGCGGGTCGTGTAGCGGCGCAGCGAGTGGCCGAAGTCCCGAGTCTGCGTACCCAACTCGGTCCCGGTCAGCATCTCCCTCAGGAGCGACGCCCTCGTCAGGTCCACAGCTCCAACTTGACCACACCTGAGGGCCTATTGCGACTTCAGCTCAGGCGGTCCGCCTTGGACTGCAGGTAGTCCCGCTCCGGCACACTCGTCGTACGGCGGGCCGCCAGCAGGTAGCTCTCTCGGGCAGCCGCCATATCACCGGCCATCTCGAGCAGGTGCGCGCGGACGGCCTCCAACCGGTGGTGTTCGGTCACCCGGCCGTCGGACTCCAACGGCTCCAGTACGGCGAGACCCTCCTTCGGGCCGACCGCCATACCGACTGCTACTGCGTGATTGAGCTTCACCATCGGGTTGTCGACGAGCTGCTCGAGTACGTCGTACAGGGCGACGATCTGCCGCCAGTCCGTGTCCTCGGCGCGCTCGGCAGTGTCATGGACCGCAGCGATCGCGGCCTGCACCTGGTACGGCCCGATCCGCGTGTGAGTGAGCGCATCGGAGACCAAGGCCTCGCCCTCGACGATCGCCTCCTTGTTCCACAACGACCGGTCCTGCTCGCCCAGCGGAACCAGTGCGCCCTCACTGGTCGTCCGAGCCGCCCGCCGTGCATCGGTGAGCAGCATCAGCGCCAGCAGCCCCGCGACCTCACCGTCGTCCGGCAGCAACCTCCGCACCGCACGCACCAGCCGGATCGCCTCACCCGTCAGCTCGGCACTGTGCAACGCCGTACCGGATGAGGCTGTGTAGCCCTCGTTGAAGATCAGGTAGAGGACATGCAGTACGGCGCTCATCCGCTCGGATCGCTCCGCCTCGGGCGGCAGCTCGAACGTGCTACCTGCCTGCTTGATGCCACGCTTCGCCCGGCTGATCCGTTGTGCCATGGTCGACTCCGGCACCAGAAACGCCGCAGCGATCTGTGCGGTGGTCAGACCGCCGACAGCGCGCAGTGTGAGTGCGATCTGCGATGCCGGCGAGAGTGCAGGGTGGCAGCACAGGAACAGCAACGTCAGGGTGTCGTCCTGCCCACCCAACTCGTCAATTTCGGGGCCTGAGGCAACGAACTCTTCAGGCATGGCCAGCTGTGCGGCGTTCTCCTCACGTTTACGCCGGGCCGACTCACTGCGCAGCAGGTCCATCAGCCGACGCGAACCGACCCGGATCAGCCAGCCACGTGGATTGTCGGGCACTCCTTCGTCCGGCCATTGCTGTGCAGCAGCCAACAGCGCTTCCTGCACAGCCTCCTCGGCCAGATCGAAGTGACCGTAGTGCCGCACCAGAGCACTCAGCACCTGTGGCGTCTGCTCGCGCAGGAGCAGCTCGAAGTCCTTCACATCTCCAACCCGGACGTCTCCATCACAGGGCGCACTTCCACGGCGAGGTACTCCGCGTCCGGCATCCGCGCGGCATAGCCGATCGCCTGGTCGATGTCCTCACACTCGACCACGTAGAACCCGGCCAAGTGCTCCTTCGCCTCGGCATAGGGTCCGTCTGTCGTCGTAGTGGCGTCATCACGCACCGACACCGTCCGACTGGTGATGGGGTCGGCCAGACCGGCCGCACTGACCAGTAGACCCTGTTCACGCAGCTCTTGGGTCAGCTCGTTGTGCGCACGCGTCAATCCGTCGCGTTGCTCGGCAGACAGCCCGGCCCAGCTCTCCGGGCTGCTGTAGATCATCAGCATGTACTTCACAGGCACCATCCTCTAACTCGCTCGAGCCTCTCACCAGGTACGTCGAGACCGTGGCACCGACTTCGACAAACGGTCGTTGGGGATTGCGGTTTGATCAGATGGGCACTGGAGGAGTGGCCGCCGTTCATTCCGCCTGGCGGCTCTCGTAAGGAGGCTCCATGCTCATCCTCGGTTTGATTCTGTTGTTGCTCGGGTTCTTGCTGAAGATCTCGATCTTGTGGACGATCGGCATCGTGCTGCTCGTGGTCGGGGCAGTGCTGTTCCTGCTCGGGTCCACCGGCCGTGCGGTCGGGGGACGTCGACACTGGTTCTAAGCCACAGCAGAACACAACCCCGCGGGCCGATCCGGTCCGCGGGGTTTTCTGTCGGAGCCGACGGTTACGGTGTCGCCATGAAGTACGTCGTGATGATCTTCTCCGCCAACGCCCCCGCCGCGCTGGATGCCGTGCGGGCCGAGCTGACGGCGAGTGGTGAGCTGGTCAGCTCCGAAGGACTCCTGCCGCCCAGCGACGGCCGGATCGTGCAGATCCGCAACGGCGCTCAAGTGGTCACGGCCGGGCCGTTCATCGAGGAGCCGCTCGCCGGGTTCCTGCTGATCGACGTACCGGACCAGGCCCGGGCGGAGGCAGTGGCTGCGCAGGTCTCGGCTGCGGTGGGTGATCGGGTCGAGCTCCGCGGGACGCTGATCTCAGCTTGAGTGCCAGGGGAAGCGCGGCGAGCGCCGCTCGCCGAAGGCCGTGATGCCCTCCGCCAGCTCGCCACTCGCGATCGTCTCCTGGTAGCGCGCCAGCGCGGCCGTGTCCGCATCCGTCTCGGCGAGCAACGCGTTCACGGTCTCCTTGGCCGACCGGATCGTCAGCTGCGACCGCGACACCAGCGTGGCCGCGAACTCGTCGACCTCCGACTCCAGATCGAGCTCGCCGACCACGCGATCGACCAAGCCCTTGAGCTCAGCCTGTTCTGCGGTCAGCAGCTCACCACTGAACAGCAGGTACTTCGTCGTCGCCGGACCGACCAGGTCGAGCAGGACCTTGATCGCCGCCGGCGGATACACGACCCCGATCCGGGCCGGAGTCACGCCGTACGTCGAACCGTGCGCAGCGAACCGGAAGTCGCAGTTCACCGCGATCTCGAGCCCACCGCCGATGCAATGGCCGCGGACCATCGCGATCGTCGGTTTCGGGAACTCGCGCAGCGCCTGCTGGGCTCGCAGGTTGAAGGCCCGCAGCTCGGCCATCGGGTCGGCCGGGTCGGCGCCGGAGATCAGCTCACCGATATCCGCACCGGCGGAGAAGCTCGGCCCGGCGCCGGTGACGACCAGGACCTTGACCTCGTCGTTCGCGGCCAGCTCGGCCAGCAGACCGGGCAGCGCCTCCCACATCGCCCGCGTCAGCGCGTTCCGCTTCGGCACCCGATCGATCACCAGCCGGGCGACCACGCCACTCTGGATCTGGAACCCGAGGTCATCCATTCCAGCAGTCAACCAGCGCAGGCCGTGGTCGCGCCGCCTCGTGGGTCACATCGCACGCTTGAGCCGGGCCTTGGCGCGCGCCATCTTGATCAGGTACAGCGGGGTCGGCGGGACCCAGCCGAGCTGCTTGGCCTGGCCGATGTCGTCCCGGTTCGCCCAGTGGTCGACGACCTTGCCGTCCTTGATCCGCAACCAGTGCGACTGGCTCACCGCGAACGTCTTGCCGGTCGGCGGGAACACGGAGTCCACCGCGCCGCTCTCGTCGTACACGGCGAACGGCGCGACGTGCCGCCCGCTCATCGTCGAGTTGATCGCGACCAGATCCCCCTCGGTCACGACGTAGTGGATGTCGTAGGCAAGGTCGGCGAACGCGGTCCGCAGCCAGAGCGCGGTCGCGTAGTAGCCGGCCGGTCCGGGCTTGCGGCACTCGGGCGGCTCGGCGCTGTCCTCGTGGTTGACCGCCTCCGGGTGCACGAGCTCCTCGAAGTCGGCCGGCTCCCCGTCGGCCATGATCTTGATGCAGCGAGCGGCGATGCCGATCGCTTCGGTGGTGTCCATCAGGTTCTCCCCCTAATTAGATACAGTGATACTGCACTCAAAAGCATGGGACGGTGAATGGCGGAAGTCAAGCGGCAGTACGACGCGTCCGGCCGGCGCGAGCAGGCCCGGCAGCGACGCCGTACCGTCGTGGCCGCGGCCCGCGAACTGTTCGAGTCCGACGGGTTCCAGGCGACCACGATCGCGGCCGTGGCCCGGCGGGCAGGCGTCTCGGCGGAGAGCATCTACAAGGGATTCGGCACCAAGGCCGCGCTGGCCAAGGCGGTCTTCGACCAAGTGATCGCCGGTGACGACGAACCGGTCCCGGTCGCCCAGCGCGCAGAGGCCGAGACCATTCAGGCCGAACCCGACGTACGGCGGAAGCTCCGGCTGTACGTCGACGGCATGGTCGAGCGGGCCGAGCGGTCGGCCCGGGTGCAGATCATGATCCGGGACGGCCGGCACAGCGACGAGACCCTGCGGGAAACCTGGCAGACCCTGCTCGACGAGCGACTGACCGGGATGACTCTGTTTGCCCGGCATCTGGTGGCGACCGGTGACCTGCGATCCGGACTCGAGGTCGAGGAGGTCGCCGACGTTCTGTGGACCTATATCGCCGTCGAACTCTACGAACTGCTGGTCGTGATCCGCAGATGGTCACCGCGGCAGTACGGAGAGTTCGTCACGGCAGGTCTCATCGGGAGCCTGTTATCGGAGCCAAGCGTTTGATCTCGGATCGATTACATCCGAATAGCGGGCAGATCACGCTCAACACCCCTTCGGCATGTTCGCAATGCGTTAAAAACGCCGGTCGATTGCGAACCTTTGGCAGATCTGTGCTTGACTCCTCCGGTCGATAACGTTTTGGTCTCGGCAGATTGGGTTCAACGTAATGACTGCAGGACGGCATAGACAGGCGCGGCACCGTCAACCGCGCCCGAAGCTGATCGGCCCCGGCCTCGTGAAGGTGGCGATTCCCGGAGCGGCAGTGGCCCTGGTGGCCACCGGTTCCGCCGCCGCTCTTCCTGGCCAGCACGACGTCAAGGTGGACACCCCGATCGCCAGCTCGTCCCTGCAGCTGGCGCGCGATGTGGCTACCAGCCGGGATGCACTGCGTCCCCCGCTGAATCTCAACTCGGCGAAGCCCTCCGCGGCGCCGACGCCGAAGCACCTGAAGAAGCAGGCGCCGATCCCGAAGGCGACCGCGACCAAGACGCGCGCCGCGGCCGCGCTGCCGCCGAAGATCACCGGCTCGAAGTTCACCACCACGGATCTGAACGTGTGGACCGTCCCGCTGACCGGCGTCCTGCTGGATGTCCTGAAGCGCGGTTCCAAGGTCTCCGTGACCGGCAAGGTCGACGGCATCTGGGCCGAGATCGTCAGCAACGGCAAGTCCCGCTGGGTCAAGGCGCAGTACCTGTCGGCCACCAAGCCGGTCGAGAAGGTCGCCGGCGGCGTCTCACAGGCCGCCTGCAAGTCGGGCTCGTCGGTCGAGTCCGGTCTCACCCAGGACGCGATCCGCGTCCACCGTGCGATCTGCAACCTCTTCCCGAGCATCACGTCGTACGGCGGTCTCCGCTCGGGTGACAGCGGTTCCGAGCACTCGTCGGGGCGCGCGCTCGACATCATGGTCAGGGGATCCCTGGGCCAGGAGGTCGCGGACTACCTGCGCGCGAACTACAAGAAGCTCGGCATCAGCGAGCTGATCTGGTCGCAGCGCATCTGGACGGTCCAGCGCAGCAGCGAAGGCTGGCGCTCGATGGAGGACCGTGGCGGCGACACCGCCAACCACTACGACCACGTGCACGTGAGCGTCTACGGCAACTCCGGCACCGTCTGAGTTCCACCCCGCAGCAGCCCGGTCCTACCCTCCTAAGGACCGGGCTGCTGTGCCGTTTCACGGCCTTATGTTCGCGTTCAGGTGGAAGAAGTTCGTCGGGTCGTAGGCCCGCTTCACTGCACGCAGTCGCTGGAGATCGGCCGGGCTGTACGACGTCTCGGCGCGACCGTGATCGCCGAGGAAGTTCACGAAGGTGCGACCGGAATCGGGGAGCAGTCCGGCCGGCAGTTCGCGGTCGATGATCAGCGAGAACTGTGCCTGGCGGTGACCGACCGGGCCGGCGCCCGGACCTGGGTGCGCCATCGCTCCACTCCAGTGCCGAAGTTCGATGGTCGGCTCGTCCTCGATGCTGGTCAGTAAATCGATGACGTCGTCGGTGAGTTCGTCGAGGAAGTCCAGGTGCCGGGCAGGCGTCCCGCCCATCGCGGCGTCGGCGTACTCGATCGTGGTCAGCTCACCGGCCAGTCGCGGACCGGCGACCGCGAACAGCGGCTTCAGGAGGTGATCGGCCAGTTCGCGGGTTCCGGCGTACAGGACCTTGATCGCGACCGCGCGCTGTTCGGTGCCGGGGATGCGGGTCAGGACGACCGCAGTGCTCAGCTCGTTGGGGATCGTGGCGGTCCAGTCGCGGTAGCGGCGGAGGATCTCGGCGGCGCGGTCGATGCCGTAGTAGACGATGCCGGCGTGTACCTGGCGGACCGGGTACAGGCGGAACTCGAGTGACGTGACGATGCCGAAGTTGCCGGTGCCACCGCGGATCGCCCAGAACAGATCCGGGTGCTGCTCGGCGGTCGCCGTCACCACCCGGCCGTCCGCGGTCACGACCTCGGCCCGGATCACGCTGTCGGCCGCGAACCCGTACTTCCGCGCCAGCCAACCGACTCCACCACCAAGCGTGTACCCGGTGACGCCGACGTCCCGCGACGATCCCGACAACGGCGCCAGCCCGAACTGCCGCGCCGCATCGAGCACCGCACCCCACCGCGCACCCGGCGCAACCTTGGCGACCCGCCGCTCGGGATCCACGAAGACCGCCGTCATCGGCGTGGTCTTCAGCAGGATGCCACCATCGGCCGGCAGCTTCGTCCCGTGACCGGTCGCCTGCACAGCCACCGGTACGCCGTACTCCCGCCCGACCCGGACCACCGCCTGCACGTCACTCCGGCTGTACGCCTCGGCAACCAGCACCGGCCGCGAGTCCACCGAAGGCACGATCGCCCGCCGCTGCACGTCGTACTCAGCCTCACCCGGCAACCGCACGTCGCCGTTGAACCCCGCCCCGAGCAGCCCGGCCACCAGGTCCCGCCCTGTCGCCACCACAACCTGCGTAGACATGTCTCGCTCCCCTTCGCCGTTTTGCTCTCACCCACACGTCGAAGGAGAACCGCCCAGATTGACACTGCCACCAAACTTTTCTTGATGACCTTCACCAAGCAGTTCGCGTCCGCGCCTCGTGGCCAACCGGACCGCGAGTGGGCCGCGCTCACACTGCTCGCGGCCGCGGTACCGGATCTGGTGCCGGCACCGGTGTCCCGTGGGCCGATGTGGGTGACCATGTCGGTCGTCCCGGGCGAGCCGCTCGCCGATCCAGTGACGCCTCAGCAGGTCGAAGCGCTGGGCGTCGCGCTGGACACGCTCTGGTCGGTCTCGCCGGCTTTGGTGCCGCTCGACATCGCTGCGCTGATCGAGCGAACCTCTGTCGGGCTTGCCGCCTTGCGCGAGCGCGACGACGTGATCGGCACAGCCGCTGCGGCCTGTGACGGGCTCGACTGGTCCGGCCTGCTGGTGATCCACGACCCCGTCGTCGCGCACGGGGATCCGAATGTTGCGAACTACCTGTGGGACGGCACCCGGATTCGGATCGTCGACTTCGAGGACGCGGGCCTCGGTGATCGGACAGTCGAGCTCGCGAATCTGATCGAGCACCTGGCCGGCCGCCGTACCGACTGGAGCTCACTCATCCACAGGTGGCCTGTGGATACCGCCCGGCTGCACAGCGCTCGCACGCTCTGGGCCGCCTTCTGGCTCGGGCTGATCGGCCCTGGCGGACCCAGCTTTGTGCGAAACCCACCTGGAACTGCGGAGGCCCAGGCTGAGCGAGTGCTGGGGCTTATCGCTCCACGGTGAGTTCGGCGAGGCGGTCGGGGTCGGCGAGGATGTTGAGTTCGGTGATCTTGCCGTCGGTGATGGTGAAGGCCATCACCCCCTGGACACGGCCGTCGACGACGGTCACGGCGCCGGGCACGCCGTTGATCAGAGCGAGTTCGGTGTGCGGGGCCAGGCGGCTGAACATCAGCGCCTGCTCGACGACGGCCAGTGCACCCCGGACCACCTTCGAGACCGCCGCCCCACTCTCGCCGTCGCCGGCGTCGGCCCGCAGTACGACGTCCGGGTCGAGCAGCACCAGCAGGCCCTCGAAGTCGCCGCCACGGGATGCGGCCAGCCAGGCGTCCACGATGGCGCGCTGCCGGCTCGGGTCGCCGTCGTGGGCCGGTGCGCCCTGGACGCGCCGCCGTGCCCGGCTGGCGAGCTGCCGTGCGGCGGCAGGCGACTTGCCGACGACTTCCGCCACCTCGTCGAAGCTCAGCCCGAACATGTCGTGCAGTACGAACGCCAGCCGCTCCGCCGGCGCCAGAGTCTCCAGTACGACGAGCAGCGCGAGCCCCACCGCATCTGCCTGCACCGCCTCGTCCTCGGGCGCCCTGGTGTCCGCCTTCAGCGAGACCGGGTCCGGTACGAACGTGTCGAGTGAGTCCTCGCGCCGTGACTTCCGGCTCCGCAGCATGTCCAGACAGACCCGCGACACCACAGTGGTCAGCCAGCCGGCCAGATTGGCCACCTCGCTCACATCAGATCGGCTGAGCCGCAGCCACGCCTCCTGTACGGCGTCCTCGGCCTCACTGCGCGAACCGAGCATCCGGTACGCCACCCCGCGCAGGTGATCCCGCTGCTCCTCGAAACTCCGCGCCAGCTCGTCCACTGCTCTTGCTCCCTCTTGTTGCCCGTCCGGTCATTCTCTTGACGAATCGCGACCACATCATGTGACACGGTGCCAAGATGTGGAGTCATGACCTTCTCCGACGACTTCGACGGTCCCGCCCTCGACCAGTCCGTTTGGTCGCCGTACTACCTGCCGCAGTGGAGCTCCCGTGCTGCGACAAAGGCCAGCTACACGCTGAGTGATTCGTGTCTGACACTCAGCATCCCCACGGACCAGGGACTGTGGTGCGCCGGGGACCACAAGCCTGACCTGCGGGTCTCGGGCCTGCAGTCTGGTCGGTACTCGGGTCCTGTGGGCAGCACTGTCGGTCAGCAGCCGTACCGCGACGGACTGCTCGTTCAGGAGGAGCAGGAGCCGTTCTGGGGCTGGACTCCGGCTGGTGGACGCGTCGAACTGCGCGCGCGAGCCGATCTGAGTCCCCGCTCGATGGTTTCGCTCTGGATGGTCGGACTGGAGGATCAGCCCGAGCGGTGCGCGGAGATCTGTGTCATGGAGGTCTTCGGCGACGCCGTGGTGCCCGGCGAGTCCGCTGCGGTCGGCATGGGGCTGCACAGCTTCCGTGACCCCTCGGTCACCGAGGACTTCGAGGCGGTCCGGCTGCCGATCGACATCCGCGAGTTCCACACCTACGCGGTGGAGTGGGCCGACGGGGTGGCCGAGTTCAGCGTTGACGGTTCGCCGATCCGCCGGTGCACGGGTGCGCCGACGTACCCGCTGCAGTTGATGCTGGCGGTGTTCGACTTCCCGGATCGGTCTGTCGGTGACGACGACCACCTGGTGCCTACGTTTACCGTCGACCACATCGTTGCGTAGGATCACTGACATGTTCATGCGCGCGGGGATGTGGTGGGCCGTCGACTAGACGGCTGCTTCCGCGTGTAACCACTCCGGCCGTCTCTTCCGAGGCGGCCTTCTCGGAGGAGCGGTCCCTGTCCCGAGGACTGCTATGGCAACCGCACTCCGGACCTGGTCCGGGCTCATCTCCGCCCTGCTGAACGGCTCCGACCTGACCACGGCGGACACCGGCTGGGCCATGGACCAGGTGGTGCTGGGCGACGTCTCCCCGGCCCAGATCTCGGGCTTCCTGATCGCTCTGCGTGCCAAGGGCGAGACAGCCGACGAGTTGCTCGGACTGGCCTCGGTACTCCGTTCACACGCGATTCCTGTGCGGATCGACGGCCCTTTCGTCGACATCGTCGGCACAGGTGGCGATCGGACTGGCGCGATCAACGTCTCCACCATGGCTGCGGTAGTAGCAGCGTCTACCGGAGTGACCGTGGTCAAACACGGTGGCCGAGCCGCCTCCTCATCTGCGGGCGGCTCTGCCGATTTGGTCGAGCAGTTGGGTGTCCCGCTCGACCTGTCCGCTTCTGAGGCTGCCAGGTCGGCCGCTGACGTTGGGCTTGCGTATCTGTTCGCACCGCGCTTCAACCCCGCGCTGCGCCAGGCGGCCGTCGTACGGCGGGAGCTCGGCGTACCGACTGCGTTCAACGTGCTGGCGCCACTGCTGCACCCAGCCGACCCACAGCACCAGCTAGTCGGGGTGGCCAATCCGCAGATGCTGCCGGTGATCGCTCAAACCCTTTGTCAGCAAGGGAAAACGGCACTGGTTGCTCGTGGCGACGATGGACTGGACAAGCTCACCACAACCACGTTCTCCCGGCTATGGCTTGTTTCTGACGGCACGCTGCGCGAGACGGTCTTCGATCCGCGTGGACTCGGTTTGCGACCCACCACACTGTCGGCTCTGCGTGGGGGTGATGCGGCCAGCAACGCTCGCGTTCTGCATGCACTGGTCAACGGCGAACCCGGTCCGGTGCGAGACGTCGTACTGCTCAATGCTGCGGCCGCTCTGACCACGCTGAACCTGCAGCCCGACCACTTCCTCGACCAACTCGCCACCTGTCTGGATGAGTGCCGTGCAGCACTGGACAGCGGCCGCACTGCAACAACACTGGCTCGCTGGATAGGCTCCACGTGATGCAGGAACTGTTGGAGGCGGCTCGCGCGGGCGACCAGGAGGCATTCGGTCAGCTCGTCGAGCCGTGGCGGGGTGAACTGCACGCACACTGCTACCGCATGCTCGGATCCTTTGCTGACGCGGAGGATGCGGTGCAAGAGACGTTGCTGCGGGCCTGGATGAGCCTGGACGGGTACGACGACCGCGGGTCGATCCGGCCATGGCTCTACAAGATCGCCACGAACCGTTGCCTCACTCTGATCGAGCGCCGCGGCCGCCGCGAGCTCCCGGTGGATGTCGAGGGCGCTGGGGAGGTTCTGTGGCTGGAGCCGTACCCCACCAGCCGTCTCGACTGGACCACTCCGGAGGCTCGTGTGGCGACGCTGGAGTCGGTGGAACTGGCGTTTGTCGCCACCCTGCAGCACCTGTCGGCTCTGCAACGCGCAGTACTCCTGCTGCGCGACGTACTGGCATTTGCTGCGCGTGAGGTCGCTGAGCTGCTGGATACCTCAGTGGCCGCGGTCAACAGCGCACTGCAACGCGCCCGGGCGGTGGTCGGGTCAGCTCCGACACAACAGACCACCTTGCGTGCGTTGGGCGAACCTGCGCAGCGGGACTTGGTACGGCGCTACATGGCCGCCTGGGAAGCCGGTGACGTCGACACGATCGTGGCGATGCTGGCGGACGATGCGAAGTACTCGATGCCGCCGGTGCCGCAGTGGTTCGCAGGCCGGGCAGCAATCCGGTCGTTTCTGGAGGAAGGGCCGCTGCAGAGCCGCTGGCGCATCCTGCCGGCGCATGCGAACGGCCAGCTCGCCGTGGGCACCTACCTGCTGCAAGGCGACCGCTATGTGCCTGCCGGACTCGATCTGCTGGTCCTGCGCGGTGCCGAGATCGCTGAGGTCGTGTCGTTCCTGGAGGCGGACTTCGCCCCGTTCGGACTGCCGGCCGAACTGCCGCGATGAGTTTCCGGCGGTTGCCGGGTTCTATGGGTATGACAGACGAACAGCAGATCCGCACCCTGATCGAGCGCTGGGTCACCGCGGTCCACGCCGCTGACCTGGCGACAGTCCTCGCCGACCACGCCCCGGACATCGTCATGTACGACGTACCGCCGCCGTACGACGGTGTGCGCGGGCTGGAGGCTTACCGGGAGACCTGGCCTGGGTTCTTCGAGTGGCAGCAGACCGGCGCGTGCTTCGAGCTGGAGTCGCTCGACGTGACAGCCGGCGCCGACGTCGCCTTCGCCTACGCCCTTCTCCGCTGTGGCACCCCGGACGAGTTCAAGACCAACCCTGACCTCCGCCTCCGCCTCACACTCGGCCTCCGCCGCCAGAACGACCGCTGGATCGTCTCCCACGAGCACCACTCATTCCCACTCGCCTCGTAGGCTGGGCGCATCAGCCGCGAGTCATACCTGCGTCAGAACCCAGTCCCTGAAGGAAAGTAGCGCTGTACCGTCCCAGTCGTGCCCGTCGGTCTCTCGTTGCGCGGCTGACACCGGCGTGGCACTTCGGTAGCAACTCAGGGCCTGCTCTACGACCGCGTGGTGTGCTTCCGGCAGGTGCTCACGTGCCCAGACCGCACCCTCTTCCTTGCTGAGCACGGTCCCTGGGCCCAGCTCCAGAGTCGCCAGAACGCGGCATGCGTTCAGCACTCCGTAGTACGGCGACTTGAGCAGGGCGTCTCCTGCCATCACATCCTGCAGGTCCTCCAGCACGGCGGAAAGGTAGTCGTCGTGCGGGACCGGCGCAAACACCTCTTCCGGCGGTGGACCGCTCAGCGCCACTCCACGCTTCCTGGTGACAGTGATGTGCGCGGCGAGATCCGGATCAGCACCCGTCTCGGTGTAGTCCACCCGGCCTTCGAGAATCGCAGCTGTCCACATCGCCGAGTAGTGCACCTCGTACGGGCGCGGGTGCTGATGCGTCGCGGCCTGCTCAGCCGTGAGCACCGACACTTCGAGATCACCGAGCACCGGCCGCGTGGCCGCCGTACCAGCAAAGCCTCTGGCTACCCGCTCCCGCTCGGCTGCAGTCAGGGGCGCGGGTACTACCACCAGCAGGTCCACGTCACTCTTCGCGCGGTAGAAGCACCCCATGGCCAACGAGCCGTGCACATACGCCCAGCCGTCCACCAGACCGGCCGCCCGCAACACATAGTCACGAACGTCCGCGTCACAGTCCGCCCAGGACTGTCCCCGCCCGCTCACATGCATGGTGGCGACAGTAGTCCGCACGCGTCACGGGCTGCACAGCATTTTCACCGCCCGGTGGCACCGTCAATCTGCTCACGCAGGATGTCCATGTGCCCGGCATGCCGGCCGGTCTCCTCAATCATGTGCACCAGCAACCAGCGCATGGTCGACGCACTCCCCTTGCGCGCAGTCAGAGGCGCAGAAGCCGTCAGATCGTCGTAGCCCGCGATCACCTCATTCGCCTGCCGCACCGCCTCCCGGTACGCCGCCACTACCGACTCCACGGTGTCCCTGGCGCCCGGCCGCATAGTGGCCGACCAGCTCCGAACATCCGCTCCCAGAAAGTAGAAGCGCTCCACAGCAGTCAGATGCTTGGCCAGCCCCAACACACTGGTCCCCGACTCCACCCCCGCCGTACGCACCGCCGGCTCGGGCGCTCCTTCGACCTTCCGCGCCACCGCCTCCCGCAGGTAGTCAAGGAAACCCACCAGCGTCTCCTTCTCACTGCCACCGCTCCGCGGCGGTCCCACATCAGTCCTCTTCACCCGGCCAGCATGCTGAGCGATTCGCCGCCGTTGCAAGAAAATTCGCCGTACTGGCAACACGTCACTCGTCGGAGCAGCGAATCCCCTGCGCCCTGAGGAAGGTACGCACCTGCGCAGAGTGCAACTGCAGGTGCATCGCCCCCTGCACCAGAACCGCCGCCAGAGACGTCCCACCGTTCCGGTGCTGCTCTGGTAGGTCTGCAGCCGCCTGCCCATCAGTCAGCTCGGCAAAGACCACATCGACCTTCCCCCGGCAGTAGTCCAGGTAGCCGAACATCTGCTCACGCGAGTAGGTAGGCGGTACGACGTACGCCTCCTCGTCCCCCACTGCTCCGCAACGACCGCGCACCATATCGTGAGGGACTGATCCATCACGCGAACATAGCGAAGGGTCCGGTGGTGGCGGTGGCACATCTTCTCGCAGACGACGCCGGCATGACTGTCTACATCGGATGCCCTCGGCTGCTCGGTGGCGAAGACGGTGGGACGGTGCTGTCCGACTTCTACCTGGAGGTGCTTGGCTGGCCCCGGTACGACGCCTACGGGACGTGGTTCCTGTCGAGAAGCCCCAAGTTCCGCATCGGGTTCGACGGCGACGGCTGGTCGGATCAGCGGCCGCCACGCTGGCCCGACGCGGACTACCCACCGCAGCTCCATTTCGACATCGCCGTACCCGACCTGGACGCCGCCAGCACCCGTGTCACCGCATCAGGCGGTGCCTTGCTGCAGGACAACACCGACCACCGGGTCTACGCCGATCCCGCTGGGCACCCACTCTGCCTCTACGCGGCCCCGTCCGGAACGGCGACAGTCGTCCGCCTGGTCTACGACTGCTTCAGCCCGCGTTCGCTGGCGCGGTTCTACGAGGGGTTCCTCGGCACGCAGGATCGGCTCGAAGACTCACCTGATCGAGTCGTGCTCGACCTAGACGACGACGAGCTGCCCAACCTGGCGTTCCAGCACACAGAAGGCCCCGCTCCCCGGTGGCCCGACCCCGCCTACCCGGCACAGCTCCACGTGGACTACCGCTTCACCGTCGACCACGAAACTCCCCACTTCCGCACCCCAGCAGCCAAAGCCGCAATGGCCCGCGCCGAAGACCTGGGCGCCATCCACCTCCGAAACGCCGTCTACGCCGACCCAGCCGGCCACCCGTTCTGCTTCTGAGGCGGTCAGCGTCTCGTCTGGTACCTGGACATGACTATGCCCTCGGAGAACGTTCGCGTTTCTACCAGGTTCAGGTTCACCCAGCTGTCCAGGGCGGTGAAGAACGGGGTGCCGCTGCCTACCAGCACCGGGTGGGTGACGATCTCGTACTCGTCGACCAGGCCGGCGCGCAGGGCCGCTGCGGCGAGGGTGGCGCCGCCGATCCTGATGGGCTCGCCGTCCTCGGCCTTGAGCCGGGTGATCTCCGGTACGGCGTCGCCGGTGAACAGGCGGGTATTCCAGTCGACCTTGTCGATCGTCGAGGAGAACACGACCTTCGGTGTGTCTCGCCAGTTCCGCGCGAACTCGACCCGCGCCGGCGTGGCACCAGGCTGCTGGTCACCGGTCGGCCAGGCCGCACTCATCACCTCCCACAGCTTGCGACCGTACAGCAGCAACCCGATGGCCAACTCCCGGTCGAGCCACCACTGAAACAGCTCGTCGCTCGGCACGCCCCAGCCGATGTCGTCGCCGGGCGCGGCGATGTAGCCGTCCAGGGACAGGTTCATGCCGTAGATCAGTTTCCGCATGGCGCCACGCCTTTCTGCCGGTCCGGCGGCCGCTCACCGCCCGTCACCCCTGCTACGAACGCGGCACGGCGGATCCGACAGGTCATCGACAGAAAGCGGAGGGCGTGGGATTCGAACCCACGATGACGGTCACCCGCCATACCGGTTTTCAAGACCAGCGCACTCGGCCACTATGCGAGCCCTCCTGGCGGCATGCCGCCGAGCGTTGAGGATAGCGCAGGGGCGGCGGTAGGGTGCCGGGGAGATGGGTGGAAGAGCCGCCTGGGGTGTGTGGACGGAGGTGCGCTGATGTCTCGGAGTGTCGAGGACATGGCAGTCACCGTCCGGTCGGCGTACTGATTCTGCGCTGATCGGGCTCACGGCCGGCGGAGCGTCGGCTGGTCCGGTTGTTTCGTCATGCCCTCTGGAGTTTCTTCATGCCTTCTCTTCGTGAGACCGTGCTGCCTTCTGCGCTCGGGCCCGATTTTCGCCGCATCTGGCCGGCGGCGATTATTTCCAACCTTGGTGACGGGGCGCTGCTGGCTGCGGGCCCGTTGCTCGTTGCTTCGATCACGAGTGAGCCAGCTGCGGTCGGTGCTGCAGCGTTCGTGCAACAGTTGCCTTGGCTGTTGTTCGCGTTGTTCAGTGGTGCGCTAGCCGATCGGCTCGACCGGCGGACGATGATTGTTGCCGCTGACCTCTTTCGTGCAGTTGTCCTTGCTGCGCTGGGTGTTGCCGTGCTGATCGGTACGTCGCCACTCTGGGCGATCTACGTCGCGCTGTTCCTCCTTGGTACGGCGGAGACACTCGCCGACAGCGCAGCTGGCGCGCTACTGGTGAGCGCCGTACCGAAAGACCAGCTGGGTAAGGCGAACGCCCGGCTCTACGCCACGGGGACACTGCTGCAGCAGCTCGGCGGTCCGCCGTTGGGGGCGTTGCTGTTCGCGGTGGGTGCAGGTGTGCCGCTGGTGTTCGACGCGGTCACGTTCGTGGCGGCTGCGGCGCTCATTGCGCGGGTGACCGTCCGTCCGGCACCTGCCGAGCCCGCTGGTACGGCGCTCTGGACAGAGGTGCGCGCTGGTATCAGCTGGCTGTGGGGTCACGCGGGCGTCCGGACACTGGCCTGCTCGATCCTCGTCATGAATGTCACGTTCTGCGCCGCCTTCGCGACCTGGGTCCTCTATGCGCGGGAGCAGCTCGGGCTGAGCGACACCCAGTTCGGACTGCTCGTGGCAGTGGGCGCTGTCGGCGGCGTGTTCGGGATGCCGGTGTACCACCTCCTCGAGCCTCGGGTGGGTTCGCTGACCCTGTTGCGGGCTGGTCTGATCATCGAGACGGTGGTCCACCTCGTTCTGGCGCTGACTCGGAGCCCGTGGGTCGCTGGCGCGACTATGGCCGTGTTCGGCATCCATGCGGTGGTGTGGGGCATTGTGTCGACCACAGCGCGCCAGCTGGCGACACCTGATGCGCTGATGGGCCGGGTCAACAGCGTCTACCAGCTGGCCTCGATCGGCGGTGCGGCGATCGGCTCTGCGCTGGGCGGCCTACTCGCGCAGCGGTTCGGTCTGACTGCTCCGTTCACGGTGGCTTTCGCGGCCATGGTGGTGATGACTGCGGTTGCGTGGCGTCCACTGCGACACGTCTCGGTACGGCGGGCGGCCGCCGTACCGGACTGAAATCGGGTCGCCACGCAGCCCGAGACTGGTAAGGATGGAGCATGCCCTCAGCGATCTCCCTCGGCCTACCCAACGTCCGCGGGCGGTTACCACTGCTGATCGGTCTGGCGATCGACTCGTTCGGTGGCGGCTGCGCAGGGCCGCTGTTGCTCCTGTACTTCGTTCGCGTCGCAGACATCCCGCTCGGTACGGCGGGCGTGCTGCTGACCGTCGCCACGCTGTTCTCCATCGCGGCTCCGGCCGCGGTGGGGGTGGTGATCGACCGGATCGGGCCGCGCAACCTGGTGGTCGGTGCACAGTTCGCGCAGGGACTGGCCTTCACCGGCTTCTTCTTCGGCCGCTCCCTGTGGCTGCTGTTTCTCTGCGCACTGGTGACCACGACCGGACAGCGCGTGTTCTGGTCATCGATCTTCAGCCTGCTGGCAGATGTCGCCGACGAAGGTGACCGAGACCGATGGTTCGGTCTGGGCGGGATGATGCAGGCCGGAGGCTTCGCACTCGGCGGTCTGGCGGCCGGTGCGCTACTGGCGATCGGCGGGACCACGCCGTTCCTCATCGCGATGGCCGTCAACGCAGTGACGTTCTACCTGGCCGGTGTGCTCCTGATGGGCCTGCATGCCTCGCACCACCAGCGCACCGTCGAGGACACCGGCCCGGCGCCGCTGCTGCGCAAGGACAGGCCATTCCTGACACTGATAGCCGCCAACACACTCTTCGCTCTCTGCGTGATGATGCTGAGCATCGGTCTGCCGGTGTACGTCGCAGAGGTGCTGCCGGTGCCCAAGTGGCTGGTCGGAGTGCTGCTGGCCGCGGCATCCGTCGTACTGGCGACCGGGCAGACACTGGTGGTCCGGCACACCGAGAAGCGCCGTCGTACGTCGGTGATGGTCGTAGCCGGTGTGGTGTGGGCGGTGTGGGGGCTGCTGATGGCCTCTCTCACGCAGGTGCCCGGCCCGGTGCTCGTGGTGGTGCTGGTGGTTGCGACGGCGCTGTACGCGTTCGCTGATCTGCTGCATGCGGCGACGAACAATGCGCTGGCCGCGTCGGTCGCACCGATGGCCGGACGCGGGAAGTACCTGTCGTACTGGCAGTACAGCTTCACGTTCGCGAGCGTGCTGGCGCCGGCGTACTTTGCGCAGCTCTTCGAAGCGCGGCACGAGCTGCCTTGGTTGGCCACCGCGCTCCTCGCCCTGGTCGCCGCGGGCACCCTCGCCGTCGTCGGTCGAACGCTGCCGGATCAGTCCGATTGACTTGTCAGGATTCGTTGCGCTCGATCGAACATCTGTTCTAATGTTTTCCCAGTTCGAGTTCTCCACCCGGACGTCCGGCCGGCCGAATCTCCCACCTTGATGTGGACGGCCGCAGACGGACCCGCCGCCCGGGGTGTGAGGTCCCGGGCGACGGAGAACCGCCCAGCTCGATAATGACGACTTGAGAGAACAGGTGATGCTCGACGGAGGGATGGCACTCGATGCTGCTCGAACACCGCGGCCGGCGACCGCTCGTGCCGGAATCCGCCTATGTCGCACCCTCGGCCGTGCTCTGCGGTGCCGTCGTTCTCGGCGAAGGCAGCAGGGTTCTGCACGGGGCTGTGCTGACGGCGGAGGACGGTGAGGTCCGGCTCGGCACGAACAGTGTGGTGATGGAGAACGCCCTGGTGCGCGGCCGGGCGAATCATCCCGCCCTGCTCGGCGACGCGGTCCTGGTAGGTCCCCATGCACACGTGAACGGCGCCACGGTCGAGGACGAAGTCTTCATCGCCACGGGCGCCGCGTTGTTCCCCGGTTCTGTCGCTGGCGCGGGCGCGGAGCTCCGGATCAACAGCGTGCTGCAGGTCAAGTCGCGCCTGGAGCCCGGCGCGGTCCTCCCGATCGGCTGGATCGCAGTCGGAGACCCGGCTCAACTCTTCGCGCCCGACCGGCACGAGGAGCTCTGGCAGATCCAACGCGACCTGGACTTCCCCGGCACCGTGTACGGCGTCCCCCGAGAAACCAGCATGCGCGACATCATGGCGCGCCAATCAACCTTCTACGGCGCCCACCACGACGACCAGGAACTACCCCCCGACTGACTCGATGCCGTGTAGCTCGAACCGTCGTACTTGGACCGGTGACTTGCCGGCGCAGGTCAGCCGGGCGTCGACGGTGTCGAAGTGCACTGACACCTCAACCACCAGCTCTCTCGTGCCAGCCGTGAGGGTGACTTTGTAGTGGTGGTTGGGGAGGGCTTGGATGTGGGTGGGGTGGAGGGTGTTGAGGTCCAGGGGATGGCCGGCTTGGCGGGCGTAGTGCTGGGCGGCTTGGACGGGTGGGGGGAAGGTGCCGGCGCCTCGGAGGAGGTCGGGGACCACTCGGCCTTCGGCGTGGTGTTTGGCGACCTCGACGGCGCGGGCGGGGGTGACTTGGCCGTAGAAGAGGGCGTGCGGGAGGACTACTACGTTGCCGGCGAAGCGGTCGCCGCCGATGTGGCTGCACTCCCAGGTTCGGTCCGGGTAGGCGGCGGTCAGGGCGGCTGCTACCGGGCGGCCGCGGACCGCGCAGCAGGCGTCGTGGCGGCCGTGGGTGCAGACGAGGTAGATCGGTTCCTGGGTTGGCGCTGGGAGATCGGTGTTGGTGGCCACTGCGTTCAGGACGTTGAGGAGGTCGGCATCCGCGTCGAACTCGCCCCACCTGGTGGACTCGTGGCCGGGGCGGCAGTCGACCAGGGCATACCGGCGTACGGCGACGCGGTCGGCGCGACCGTGGCGTCGGATGAGGACTGGGCGGTACCCGAGGTCCGCGCAGCGGCGGGCTACTTCGGCGCCGACGTCCGGCAGAGCGGTGAGGGCCTGGTGCGGCCACGGTGTGCGGGACTCGATCAGGAGCCATCGGTCGGCGGGCGGAGCGGTGGCGATCATGGAATCGCCGCGCTCGAGAGCCATCGCCGCGCACCCGGTGTCGGGGCGATAGCGGCGGTCGGCCGGAGCCGAGGGCGCCGCAGAGGCAGGATCCTGGGGAGTTGTCACTAGAAGGCAGTTTATGACTGCGGGCCTCCAACCATCCGCACGCATCAGTTCAAGAGGTCGGGACCAGGACTGCTTCCCGCAGCAGGCGGCGGACAAGTACCAACTGGTCTTCGAGTGGCAGGCCGGCCAGAGTGCCCACTTTGTGCTCCTGACCGTCGAGCAGTTGGCTGAGGGCCTGGGTGACCGCAGTAGGGAACGTGATAGTTCGGTCCGGGAGCTGGAGTGTCACGGGGTCGCCTGGGACCAGCCGGTGCCGGAGTCCGGCTCGGAGGCGAACCGTGGTCCCAGAAGCCAAGGTGGTGAGCGCCGCGGCGTGGGCCAACGGTGGGATGGGCTCCGGGCGGTTGGCGGACCAGGTACGGCGGCGCAGGCGCGGCGCAAGGTCGTCCGCGGAGGTGGAGCGGAGCTGGGCGACCAAGAGCTCGGTCACCTCAGGAAGCACCTCGGCCAGTTGGGCCGGGTCACCTGGATCGAAGCCGAGCGGGAGTGCCGTTCGGAGCGCTGGTTCCCGAGCGGCCAGAGCGGCCAGCTCCTGGACCAGCAGGTAGCGGGTCAGCGTGTGGAGGCCCACGGTCAAGTGGGCGCTGACACCGCCTAGAGCCTTGGCTGAGTGCAGGAAGCCGCGGGGCACGTACAGCGCGTCGCCCGGCCGCAGGACTTCGTCGACTACTGGTGACTTGTCGCGGGCAGCCTCGGCCACCGCAGCGGAGTGGTCGGTCCAAGGCTGGTTGCGCAGTGGGTCGACGTGGACTGGCTCATGGACTGTCCAGTGCTTCTCGCCGGCTACCTGCAGTACGAAGACGTCATGTACGTCGTAGTGCGCGGAGAACCCCTGTGACTCCGGCGGAGTGATGTAGGCGTTGATCTGCACCGGATGACCGGCATCCGTCGACAGCTGGGTACCGAAGTCGACCAGCGCGGGCCAGGTGCGATGCAGCGCCTGCAGTACGACGGTGTGGCCGCTGGCGAACAGCCCTGCGACCTTGTCGTCACGGACCTGGTCGGAGATGTCCGCACCGACACCGCCGGAGCCGGTGAACTGCCCGTCCCCAACGACAGCCCCGTTCTTTGCGATACGCAGGAACGGGGTGCGGAGACCGCGGCGGGACAGTAGCTCGTCTGCGGCGGTCAGGGTGAAGAGGTCGTCGTACGGCGCGGGCAGGTCGGGGGCGTGCGACAGCAGCGCACGTGAACCCCAGTAGGTGCTGCCGAATTCGTCGAGGTCGCCTGCCACGCAGCGCCGAAGAGCCGGACGGTCAACCGTCACGGCAGGATCTGGTTGCGGTCCGGCTCCCGGCACTGTCGTCACCAGCTTCCGGAGTTGCCGCTCGCGCCTCCGTCGGCACCACCATCGGTCGCATTCGAGTCGGCGCCACCATCAGCCGTGCCCTCAGCGTCAGCAGAGCCGGAGCCCTCACCTCCGGCACCACCATCGGCACCACCGTCCGTGCCGCCTCCTACCGCACCACCGTCAGCAGGACCCTCGTTCGAGTCACCGCCGCCGAAGCCACCGGAATCACCGTCGCCGCCGGAGCCACCGCCGTACCCGTCGCCGCCGCCACCGTCGGCACCACCATCAGCGCCGCCGTCCGTACCGCCACCGACCGCACCACCGTCAGCAGGACCCTCACTCGAGTCCCCACCGCCGGCCGGACCCTCCGCCCTCTCGCTGCCGTACCCGGATGACGTGTTCCCGCCGGCCTGCGTGTCGTTGCCTTCGGTCGAGCCGCCGGCAGAGCCTCCGTACTCGCCGCCGCCGTCGGACTCGGTGTTCATGTCCTCGTCGTTCAGTCCCATGGTGCTGCTCCCTTCACTGATGGTTTCAGAGCACCGGACAGTGGAGCAGGGCGCTCTGGGACCATCCTGTGCGCAAAGGACGGGCTGCCTAAACGTCGCGCCGGTTACAGGTCGACGGCAGTGTCTCGCCACACCTTCACGAAGCCATCAACAACGTCCTCCGGTCGCACTGCGATCCGCAGCCAGTCCGGTCCGAGGCCGGGGAACGTGTCCCCCCGCCGTACCGCGTATCCCTTGGCACGCAAGGCTTCTCGCAGTACGGCGCCGCCCGCGACCTGCACGAGGACGAACGGCGCCCGCGGTACGCCGTATGTGCGCCCGGCAACCAGGTTGTCGAGCAGGTAGGACCGCTGGCGCTCGATGTCGCAAGCAGCCGCAGCAGCCTCAGCGACCGCATGCTCGTTGCTGCAAGCAATCGCGGCGGCCAGCGCAGGCGTGGACACCGGCCAGTGCGGCTGTACGGCGGCCAGTTGCTCGATCAACCCGGAGGCCGCGAGCACGTAGCCGACCCGCAGCCCAGCCAGCCCCCAGGTCTTGGTGAGACTGCGTACCACCACCAGCCCCGGGATCGACGCACCGGCCAGCGACTCCGGCTCACCCGGTACGGCGTCCATGAACGCCTCGTCGACCACGAGGATCCGGTCCGGCCGGGCGAGCTCGCGCAGGTCGTCGGCGCGATGCAGGACCGAGGTCGGGTTGGTCGGGTTGCCGATCACCACGAGGTCCGCCTCGGCCGGAATCGCCGCCGGGTCCAGGACGAACCCGTCCTCAGCCCGCAGGACGACCCGGTCCACCATGTGCCCCGCGGACCGCAGCGCCGCCTCGGGCTCGGTGAACTGCGGGTGCACGACGACCGCATGTCGTGGCCGGAAGGCGCGGGCGATCAGTACGAACGCCTCGGCCGCACCGGCAGTCAGCAGCACACGCTCCGGGTCCACCCGGTGCCGCACAGCGACCGCCCGCACGGCAGCCTCCTGACGTGGGTACGCCGCCAGGTCCGACAGGCTGGCAGTGATCGCGTCGATCAGCCAGGGCGGCGGCGTACCGGTCCGCACGTTGACGGCGAGGTCTACGAGGCCGTCACCGACCTCGAGATCGCCGTGGTGCCACAAATCAAAGCCATCCGCCACAAGGCGAGGCTAACCCGAGACTAGGAACGGGGAGTGACAGCGAAGCGGCGGTTGGCCAGTGAAGGGTTGCGCTGGCGCACGTCGGTGAGGCGGTCGCCGGACAGTTCGGCCACCGCATAGCCGTCGCTGTCACCCACTGCGGCGACTGCGACGCCCTGTGGGTCGATGACCTGGCTGAGGCCGGAGTACTTCTTCCCGTTCTGCGCCGCGGCCGCCACGTAGCAGGTGTTCTCGATCGCGCGTGCGGTGAGCAGAGTGGTCCAGTGGTGCTCCTTGAGCGGCCCCCGCACCCACGCGGCCGGTACGACGAGGACGTCGGCACCCTTGTCGACCAGAGCCCGCGACAGCTCGGGGAACCGCAGGTCGTAGCAAGTCATCAGGCCCAGTGTCCGGCCGGCGACCTTCACCACGACCGGTGCGACGTCACCAGCAGTGAGCTGGTCAGACTCCTTGTAGCCGAACGCGTCGTACAGGTGGATCTTGCGGTACGCGCCGAGCAGGGCACCATCAGCACCGACCGCCAGCAGCGTGTTGTACGGGCGGTCCTGATCGCAGCTGCGTTCGAACATGCCCGCGACGATCGCCACTCCGTGCTCCACCGCACTCTTGCGCAGCGTCGACACGAACTCACCGTCCAACGGCTCCGCAACGTCCGCCACGCCATCGAGGTTGAAGTCAGCCATGATCGCCTCCGGCAGCACGACCAGGTCAGGCTGGTCCTGCGCCGCCTCGGCCACCACTCTGGTCACCAGGTCGCGATTGGCAGCCTTGTCGGAGCTACTGGCGGTCTGCACCACGGCGATCCTCATCTCTCCATGGTGCCAGGGTGCAGACTGCTGCGGTGGAATTCGATGCGGTAGTCGTGGCCGGCGGTGGGTCTACTCGGCTGGGCGGCGTGGACAAGGCGCTGGTGGTGCTGGAGGGCGTGACGTTCCTCGATCGCGTACTGCGCGCGGTCGCCGACGCCACCCGGACGGTTGTTGTCGGACCGGTGCGGGAGACCTACCGGACAGTGGAGTGGACCCAGGAGGATCCGCCCGGGAGTGGTCCGGTGGCTGGGCTGGCAGCGGGACTGGCCAGCGGGAGTGCGCCGGTTGTGGTGGTGCTGAGTTGCGACTTGCCGTGGGTGACGGCAGCTGACATCAGTCGGCTGGTCGACAGCGTCGGAAGCCACGATGGCAGTGGACTGCGGGACAGCGATGGACGAGACCAATGGCTGGCGGCGGCGTACAAAAGGACCTCGCTCGACCAGGCACTGGAGCGGCTCGGCGATCCGCGGGACCAGTCGGTACGGCGACTCACGGCCGACCTGGATCTGGTCTGGCAAGCGCCGACGCACGCCGGCGATGACGTGGACACCTGGGCCGACCTCGACGGCTGAAAACCGTTCGACAGCGCACCTAGGGTCCAACCCATGGACGTCAACGCGATGGTCGCCAAGGCCCGTCCCAAAAGCACGGTCACGAACGTCACGCAGCGGACCGGCGGACAGCTCAGCAGTGTGTTCGAGGCGAGCACCGACGAGGGCCCACTGATTGTGAAGGTCTACCAGCCGGAGTGGGCCTGGAAGCAGGCCAAGGAAGTCCACGTCTACGGGCTGCTGGCCGCTGAGTTCACCACCGAGATCCCGCAGGTGCTGTACGTGGAGCAGGACGAGTTCACCGTCCTGACCAAACTCGACGGGGTGCCGTTGTCCGAGCTCGAGCCACCGGACTGGCGGGCGATCTACCAGCAGATCGGTGCGCTGCTGCGGCGGATGCACGGGATCCCGCAACCGGCGTACGGGTATCTGGTCGATCAGATCCTCGATCCGTTGCCGGACAACGAGCAGTACGTCCGGCGGCAGTTCGCCAAGAAGCTGGCGGAGTTCGAGCAGCTCGGGGGCGACGCCGTACTGCACCAGCGGATCACCGAGTACGTCGAGCGCCACACCGACCTCACCACCGACCACGCCGTCCTGTGCCACAACGACTTTCACGAAGGCAACGTGCTGGTCGATCCGCAGACCTGGCAGGTCACCGGGTTCGTCGACGTCGAGAACGCGATCGCGGCCGACCCGTTGATGGATGTCGCGAAGACCATCTCGTACTCGATCCGCGACAACACCGACAAACTCAAAGGACTCGAGGACGGGTACGGCGAGATCCCCAACGAGCGCATCGAGCTGTACCGGGTCTACCACTCGCTCGAGCTATGGGACTGGTTCAAGTCGATAGGCGAAGACGTTCACCTGGACGGGATCGCTGCGGACATCGCCGGTACGGTGTGAGCTATGCGAGCTGTGGTGTGTGAGGGTGCAGGCGGACTCGAGGTACTGACCGTCGGAGAGATCCCCGATCCGACTCCGGCCGTGGACGAGGTCGTGATCGACGTCGTCGCGGCAGGTGTGAACCGGGCGGACCTTCTCCAGCGGCAGGGGTTCTACCCACCGCCCCCGGGCGCACCCGGCACGATCGGGCTCGAGGTCTCCGGCCGGATCGCCGCAGTCGGATCCGAGGTCACGGACTGGGCAGTCGGCGACGAGTGCTGCGCGCTGCTCGCCGGTGGCGGGTACGCCGAGAAGGTCGTCGTACCGGCGCCGCAGGTGATGCCCCTGCCGGAGGGGATCGACCTGATCAGTGCGGCCGCGTTGCCCGAGGTCGTGGCGACCGTCTGGTCGAACATCTTCATGGGTGCGCACCTCAAGGAAGGCGAGACCTTCCTGGTGCACGGCGGCGCCTCGGGGATCGGCACGATGGCGATCCAGCTCGGCGTCGCGCACGGTGCGCGCGTGCTGACGACTGTCGGCAGCAAGGACAAGATGGAGTTCGCGAGCCGGCTGGGTGCCGATATCGCGATCAACTACAAGGAAGCCGAGTGGGCCTCGGTGGTCAAGGAGGCGACCGGTGGCGCCGGGGCCGACGTCATCCTCGACATCATCGGCGCGAAGTACCTCACCGACAACGTGAAGTCCCTCGCGTACGACGGCCGCCTGGTCGTGATCGGCATGCAGGGCGGAGCGAAGGGCGAGCTGGACCTGGGCCGCCTGCTCAGCCGGCGCGCGTCGGTGACCGCGGCCGGCCTGCGGGCCCGTTCAGTCGCGGACAAGGGACGGATCATCGCCGAGGTGGTCGGCCACGTCTGGCCGCTGGTCACTGCGAAGAAGGTCCGCCCGATCGTCCACGCCACCTTCCCGCTCGCCGAGGTCGCCGAGGCACACCGCGCCCTCGAGGAGTCCACTCAGATCGGGAAGGTCCTCCTCACCCTCTAACTGGGGAAGTTCTCTGCCAGCCACTTCGGATCCGGCGCGACCAGCTGGATCACGTCGATCCAGCTGCCTTCGGGGTCACGCACGAAGAAGTGCCGCTGACCCCACACCTCGGTGACCGGCTCACCTTCCAGCTGCACCCCACCCTCGACCAGCGCGGCCGCTGTCTTGTCGGCGTCCTCGACGATGAAGCCGAACACGTTCGTGCTGTCCCGGAGCGCGTTCACCGCCGCCGGCACCGACTCGTGCCCGCGCTGGACGATCGCGAGCTCCCAGTCGGCGTCGCCGCGCCGGACGCAGATGAACCACCCGATATCGAGGGTGATCTGGAGATCGAAGTGCTGCTGATAGAAGGCGGCGACCTCCGCCGGACGGTCCGTGACCACGGTGGCACCGAAAGCTGCGGGTTGCATAGGCACTCCTGACTACTACAGATGTTGTTGTTGACCACGACAGTTGTAGTTCATGGCTGCTACAGTTGTCAACATGCCCCGGAACCCCGAACGCCGCACCCAGCTCGCCGACGCCGGTCTCGCCGTCCTCGCCGAAGCCGGCGCCCGCGGCCTGACCCACCGCGCGGTGGATGCCGCCGCCGGCCTCCCCGCCGGTACGGCGTCCAACTACTTCCGGACCCGGGATGCGTTGCTCGGCGCCCTCGGCGAGCGGATCTTCGAGCGACTCGCCCCGGACCCGGCCGTCCTCGAACCGCTGAGCAAACGCGAGCCGACCATCGACCTGGTCGTCGACTACCTCCGCTACATCGTCGAACGACTCCTCGGCCGCCCCGAGCTCTCCCTGGCCCTGATGGAGCTCCGCCTGGAGGCGGCCCGCCGTCCCGACCTGCACGAGATCCTCTCCCGCACGCTGCGCCAGGGCTTCGACGCCGACGTCTCCTTCCACGTGAACGCCGGCCTGCCCGGCGGCGCCGAGGAGGTCCGCCTGCTGCATTTCGCCATCGACGGCCTGATCCTCGACCAACTCACCCCCGGCACCGGCCACCCGTACGACGTCGACGCCACGACCGACCGCCTGGTACGGCGGCTGGTGGGTTGACCGCTCCATACTGGGTATGCATACTCAGTATCTATGTCGATCAAGCACGGACTACTGGCGTTGCTCCGCGAGGAACCGAAGTACGGGTACCAGCTGCGTGGAGAATTCGAGGCGGCCACCGGGGCGACCTGGCCGCTCAACATCGGGCAGGTCTACACGACCCTGACCCGGCTGGAGCGTGACGGCCTGGTCCGGGCCGCGTCGACCGAGGCCGACGGCCGATCGACGTACGAGATCACCGCGGACGGCCGGGCCGAGCTGGACAACTGGTTCCAGACGCCGGTGACGCGCGAGTCGCGGCCGCGGGACGAGCTCGCGATCAAACTCGCGCTGGCACTGGCGGTTCCGGGTGTCGACGTCAGCGCCGTCGTCCAGCGGCAGCGCTCGGCGACGATGCAGTCCCTGCAGGAGCTGACCCGGCTGAAGCGTGGCGACCGGGACGGCGAGATCTCCTGGCGGCTGGTGCTGGAGTCGATGATCTTCGCCGCCGAGGCCGAGATCCGCTGGCTCGACCACTGCGAGTCCATCCTGTTAAGACATCGCGGCCGCCCGGCGAAACAACCGCAGGTCCACGAGGCCGACGACACCTCCGAGGTGACCAGATGAGCGCGATCCTCGACATCCGCAGCCTGACCAGGACGCACGGCAAGGGCGAGCAGGCTGTGCACGCACTGCGCGGCGTCGACCTGAGCGTCGCGCCCGGCGAACTCGTGGCCGTGATGGGCCCGTCCGGTTCGGGCAAGTCCACCCTGCTGACCTGTGCCGGCGGTCTCGACCAGCCGACCAGCGGCGAAGTACTTGTCGACGGCAACGATCTGGTCACCCTCAGCCGGGCCGGGGTGGCCGCGCTGCGGCGCCGCCGGATCGGCTACGTCTTCCAGGACTTCAACCTGATCCCGGCACTCACCGCGGCCGAGAACGTCGCACTCCCGCTCGAACTCGACGGCACCCGGACCAGGACCGCCCGCAAGTACGCCGAAGCAGCCCTGCAGGAGGTAGGTATCGGTGAACTCACCGACCGTTTCCCCGACGACATGTCCGGCGGCCAGCGCCAGCGAGTGGCGATCGCCCGCGCCATCGTCGGTGACCGACGGCTGCTGCTCGCCGACGAACCCACCGGAGCCCTCGACTCCGAGACCGGTGAAGCCGTCCTCCAGCTGCTCCGGGACCGCTGCGACCAGCACGGTATCGCCGGCGTCCTCGTCACCCACGAAGCCCGGCACGCCGCCTGGGCCGACCGGGTGGTCTACCTGCGCGATGGTGTCCTGGTAGGCCAGGCCGGCCCGCTGGCCGACCCCGACCAGCTCCTGCAGGGAAGCCACTGATGGGCACCTGGGGCCCACCGCTGCGGATCGCCCGAAGAACCACTCGCAGGCACCTCGGCCGAACCCTCCTGGTCGCCGCCCTGATCGGCCTACCGGTCTTCGCCGCCACCTTGCTGGGCGTCAGCGGCCGCACCGCCAACCCGACCGGCGAGACACTGGCCGGGGTCACCATCGGCCAGGCGGACGCCCGGCTCACCGTGACGCCGTACGGCAAGCTGCAGACAGTGGACGAGGGGCCGAATCTCTACGGCCTGCCGGGACCGCCCGAGGGTCACGAGAAGCCGGTGCGAGACCCCGCGACCTTCGACCCCCGGCCGTTGCTTCCGGCCGGCAGCACCGCGGTCCGCGCACCGAGCGAGATGGGCAGCGCGGACATCAAGGGGCCGTCCACGACCAACGGAGCGTCCGTCATCGTCGGCGAGGCGCAACATCCGCTGGCCGGCGGCCTCAGCCGTCTGGACGAAGGCCGGTTCCCGGTCGCGCCGACCGAGGTGGCGATCACGCCGGCCTTCGCCAAGCACCTCGGCGTCACGGTCGGCGGCACGATGCAGGACGCGAAGGGCCGCTCGTACCAGATCGTCGGCCTCGCGCGGCCGATCTCGCAGCCGGGCAACTGGTGGATCTTCGCTCCGCCCGGTACCCCGTTGATCTCTCTTGCCGACAACCCGGAGATCCCCTGGCTGGTCGACCTGCCGGCCGGGACCGACCCGCTCACGCTCTACCCGGCACTGTCCGGCCACGGGCTGTATTTGTTGCCACGAGCAAACATTGTGGACCCACCCGGGGACTTCGGCGGTGGCGGCGTCGGGCCGTACGCCGCGATGGCGCTGGCGATCGGGTTCGGCATCCTCGAGATCGTCCTGCTCGCCGGTACGGCGTTCGCGGTCGGAGCCCGGCGGCAGACCCGCGAACTGGGGCTGGTGCTGTCCACCGGCGGCACCCCGCGCGATGTCCGGCGGATCGTCCTGCTGCAGGGTCTGTTCGCCGGCGCGGTCGGAGTACTCGGCGGATTGGTGCTGGCGGCAATTACTCTCGTCGTCGGCCGGCAGCTGCTGGAGGAACTCAACGGTTCACTGCTCGTCGGCTGGCAGGTCCCGTGGGGCGGGATCATCCTGATCGCGGCCCTCGGGCTGGCCGCAGGGCTCGCGGCCGCCGCCCTGCCGGCGATCAGCGCGAGCCGGCAGACTCCGATGGCCGCGCTGTCCGGACGCTTCGCGGCGACGATCGCGCGGACCACCATCCGCAAGCCTGCCGTCCTGATGATCATCACCGGGGTCTTCCTGGTGCTGATCGGTTCCGGCCTGCTCGCAGCGGAGCTCGCCGCGGTCCGCAACGCTCAGACCTACGGCGGAAGCCCCCGGACCAGCGCCACCCCCACCGGTCCGATCGCACTGGTCCTGATGGGCATCACGGCCGTTGTCAGCGGCCTGGTCTGGATGCTGCCGAGTCTCGTGGGCAAGCTGGCCGGCCTGGCTCGGCATCTACCGCTCAGTGGCCGGTTGGCGCTGCGGGACGCCGCCCGGCACCGGCATCGCACCGGCCCGGCCACCGCGGCGATCATGATGGCGGTCGCAGCGACGGCGGCCATCGCCTTCGCCGGGGCGAACTCGACTGCGGCGGACGCAGCGACGTACATGCCGCAAGGCCAGCTGGGCAACGCGATGGTGCGCTTCGGCAGCGACTCGGCATCGGTGCCGTACACGGCCGCGACCGAAGAACGCATCGCCGGACAACTGCCGACCGAGCGCGTCTACCGCTTCGGGATGATCGAGGCGTCCGGGACGCCGGCCGGCGGCTACCAGTCCTGGATGAGCGCCTCTGGTGGCCCGACCGGGACGCAGTCCGACTTCGTGGGCGGACTGGTCGTCGTGGACCCGGCCTACCTGGACGCCGCCGGCCCCGAGGGACGCAAGGTGGCTGATCGTCTCCGGGCCGGGGACGCCGTGGTGCCCCATGCCCAGTTCACCACGACCGGCACGGTTCGGATCGACGGTTTCAGCAGCACCGAAGGACCCAAGACGCTCGCGACCCACAAAGCGACGTACGCCGGTCCCTACCCGAAGATCGAGCTGTTCCAGGACCAGGTCCTGATCGGCCCCGACGCGGCCGCGAAGATCGGCAAGGTCGGCACGTTCGCCGTCGAGTACGAACTGAAGCGGCTGCCGACCGACGACGAGATCACCGCGGTGGACCGCTTGCTCGGTCACGATGGCCTGCTGGTCGTCGAGAAGGGCTACCAGGATCCGACGCGGCGTCTCCTGATCGGAGTCATCGTGGCCGCGGCCGTCGTCACCTTGCTCGGTGTCGCGATCTCGGTGTCCCTGTCGGCAGCGGAGGGCCGGGCGGATCTGGCCACGCTGGCTGCGATCGGCGCCCCGCCGCGTCGTCGACGCAGTCTGGCGGCCGCACAAGCGTGGGTGCTCGGGCAGTTGGGATGCGTGCTGGGAGTGGGAGTCGGCGCGCTCTACGGCTACACGGCCCACGCCGCCTTCGGCTCACCGACCTTCGCGGTCCCGTGGCTCTCGTTGGCCACCATCGTGATCGTGGTCCCGCTCTTCGCCGGCCTGATCGCGTGGGCCCTGACGCGGTCGCGGCTGCCGATGGTGGCTCGGATCGACTAGCTAGCTCGCGATGTGGGCCACCTCGGGGTAGGCGACCGGGTACGGCGGTGTGCTTGTGACGCGCCAGTCGCCACAGGCACACCGCTGGTAGACGACGAGTCCTTCGCTGATCTGGTGAGAGGACACCGCGCTCCAGCGGTGCCGATGAGTCTCGGTGGGGGCTGTCATGTCTCCATCGTGCTGTAATGGCATTATGCATCTCAACCCTTACGGTGCCGACGCAGTGCTGCTGGCCGTCAACTTGGTCACGCGACCGGCCTCGACCCCGGACGAACTCGCGGAACGCTGCGAGGAGAGCGGTGTCGAGAGCCGGCTCGTGCGTGACCGGAAGGTGACCCGCGCGGATCTGGCCGCGGTCCGGGTCGCTCTGGACGAGTGGTTGGAAGTCGTGGACGCCGAGGACGAGCAGACTCGCGTCAATCTGATGAACGCCATGCTCGCGAAGTACACCGAGCATCCGCGGCTGACCAACCACGCCGGCGACGGGTGGCACATGCACTACCGACCGGACCACGTGCCGGTCGGCAGGCTGGTCGCGACACTGATCAGCACCGGTACGGCGTTGCACCTGGCCGGCCGTGGCATCAGCCGGCTCGGGCGCTGCGCCACCGAGGGCTGCGACAACGTGTACGCCGATCTGTCGCGGACCGGCAAGCAGCGCTACTGCAGTCCCGCCTGCGCCAACCGGGACGCCGTCCGGCGGCATCGTGCCCGTACCCCCTAGCCGTCAAGCGCCTGGGTCCTAGGATGGGCAGATGAGCGAGAGCAGCAGCGGCGAGAGCCAGGAGATGCCGATGGCCGGGGCACGGACCGAGGACGGCAAGGTGCTGATCGTCGGCCCGGACGGTATGGCTGTCGAGGGACCGCCGCGCTCGAACGACGACGACGATCACGATGAGCCACGATCGGTGACCGAACTGGTCGAGCAGCCGGCCAAGGTGATGCGGGTGGCGAACATGATTCGCCAGCTGCTCGAAGAGGTGAAGTCGGCACCGCTCGACGAGGCCTCCCGGCAGCGGCTGCGGTCGATCCACGAAGCCTCGATCAAGGAGCTGGAGAGCGGACTCGCACCCGAGCTCGTCGAGGAGCTCGAGCGGCTCAGCCTCGACTTCACCGAGGACAGCACGCCGACCGAGGCCGAGCTGCGAATCGCACAGGCCCAGCTGGTCGGCTGGCTGGAGGGTCTGTTCCACGGCATCCAGACCGCCCTGTTCGCCCAGCAGATGGCCGCCCGCCAGCAACTCGAAGGACTGCGCCGTGCCCTCCCCGGCGGCCAGCCGCCCACCGGCGAAGAGGGACCTGGCTTCCCCGGCGCCCCACAGGCCACTGACGGGCCTGGTAGCGGCGGCATGTATCTCTAAGCCCTAAAGGTCAAACAGTTCCTCGAGGACGGCGGCGACGCCGTCCTCGTCGTTCGAGGGGCAGACCCGGTCTGCCACGGCCAGTACGTCGGAATGCGCGTTCTCGACCGCGTACGACGTACCGGCCCAGGCGAGCATGGGTAGATCGTTCAGCGAGTCGCCGAAGGCGATGGTGTCGGCGGCTGGAATGTCCAGCTCTGCAGCGAAGTCCGCGAGCATCGCGGCCTTCGAGACACCGGTCGCGCTGATCTCCACCAGGCTCGTCCCGCCACTGTGGCTGGCGGTCACCCGCTCGCCCACCACCACGCTGATCCGCGCCAGCAGATCGTCGGAGTGCCAGTCGGGATGCCGGACCAGCAGTTTGGCGGCCGGCTCGGCCAGCAGGACCTCGAGCTCGGCGATCAACGTGTTCTCGGGTTGCGGCCAGTGGTTCACGTACCGCGGTTCCTGTCCGTAGCGGTTCGATCGCTCGATCGCGAACTCCACCTCGGGAATCTCCGAGCGGATCGCCGTTGCCACTTCCTGCAAGACTGCCGGATCGATCAGCCGGGTCCGGATCGCGGTCTGCCGGCCGACGTCGTACAGAATGGCGCCGTTGGCAACTATTGCGATTCCGTGATCGCCGACCAGGTCGGCGAGGTCGTGCAGCCACCGAGGTGGACGGGCGGTGACCATCACGAAAACACTTCCCGCGCGTTGGACCGCAGCGACGGCGGCCCGGGTTCGATCGGAGACCGATCGATCGCTGCGGACCAGGGTGCCGTCCAGATCGGTGGCGACCAGGCGCGGCCGGCGGGGTGGTTCGGATGCCTTCACGCGCTCACCGTATCGGCTTCTGCACTACCGCCCGAGTGGCCTTCGGCGCAAGGTGCCGGACAGCGGTTTCAGATGATTCTGATCAATCTGATTGAGCTTTTGACAACGTCACCAGACCGTTACGGCAACATGCTGCAAAGGCAGCAAGTTCCCCTGCGCAGCAGGGAGAACGCGTGATTTCATGCGGTGGTCTGGCAGGGAACCCGGAGCGATTCGACCGCGTCGTATGCCTGTTCTGGATCAGCACGACTGAGACAGCCCGCCAGCGAACCAGCAGACGAAACGTCCGCGAAATTGATGCGGATTTGGCTGCAACCAAATCCTCAGCAGCGACGTCAACAGTTATGGATCGGTATGTCCCGCGACCGGGACGACGTGGTGGGTCGGCAACAGTTCGCCGTTCCATCGGCTAGTGGATCCGTGTGATCGAGCGACGTTCACCGTTCGTTCACAGAGGTCCGGATACTTGGGGAGCCTTGATGACCGTCAGCAGCGCCAATCTCATGGGACACGATCGAGCTGTCGACACATCTTCCAGCACAGATGGGGCCATGACCGGATGTATCGCCCGGTCGGATATTTTCCAGCACCGCCTGATGGAAGAGCCGCCACCCGCTTCGGCCACCCGCCGGACCCGGGAGCGGTACGAGCAGCTGGTGCGTGAGGCAAAAGCCTTGTGTGCCTCGTGTCCGCTGTTCACCGACTGCCTCTACAGCGCCGTCGCCGAGCACGACGTGAGTGGCTTCGTCGCCGGAACCACCGCGGCACAACGCCGTTCGATGCGCAATCTGCTCGACGTCGAAGTGCAGGCCGACGACTTCGACCAGCTGGCTGGCGCGCGCGGGACGCGGCGCCCGGTGAGCCACGAAGAGGTGCTGCGCCTGCGGGGTCAGTACCCCAACGACAGCCTGGAATCCCTTGCCATGCGGCTCGGATGCTCCTTGTCGACTGTCAAGAGGCACCTGCGCCGGGCCCGCCGCGGCCAGAGCCCGGCCACCAAGACGCCGCGCACGAAGCCCGCGGTGAGCGCGGTCCTGGACGCCTTCGAGACCGTCGTGGACGTCCAGCCGTGCCAGCCCCGCCGGGGCGGTAGCCGCGTCGCCTGATCCGACACCCGTCCCGCCAGCGGACTGTCGATCACTCAACGCATCGGCCCGGAATCCCTGTGTAGACAGGGGTTCCGGGCCGTTTTGTTGCCTGCAGCAATCGCCAGGCTTGTCAAGCTATTTTGTTCTGGCCGAAAGGTTGGCACCCAGTGGTGGCTGGGTCCCAGAATGGTGCGGTCTCAGAAGTAGCGATTCAGAACGGCGGCAACACCGTCGTCGGTGACCGACTTGGTCACCTCGTCGGCAGCCGACTTCACCTCGTCGGGTGCCGAGCCCATCGCGACCCCGAGGCCGGCGAACGTCAGCATCTCGATGTCGTTGCGGCCGTCCCCGATCGCGAGCAGACCCGACGCATCCAGGTCGTACTGCGCCAGGGCCACCTTCAGCCCGGTCGACTTGTCCACACCCTCGGGCGCGATGTCGAGCCAGGCCGTCCAGCCGACGAAGTAGCCGACCCCGTGCAGACCGAGCCGCTCGGCCAGCCGGACGAAGTCCGCCTCGGACTGCTCCGGGTCCCGAATGATCAACCTGGTCACGGGTTCCGGCGCCAGCTCGTCGTCGGACACCACCCGGATCTTGGCGTTCTTGCCGAGGTCGCCGTCCGGGAACGGCGCGGTCACCAGGTAGGTCCCGTCGTACTCCTCGACCGCCATCCGGGCGTTCGGCGCGTGCTCACGGACGGAGGCGATCACCGTCCGCGGATCGAACGTGCGCTCGTCCAGCACCTCGCCGTCCGGGTACCGCATCGTCCGCGCACCGTTGCTGACGACAACTATTCCGCCGGCGGGCAGACCCAACCGCTCGGCCACCGGCTGGGTGGTGGACCAGGCCCGTCCGGTCGCGAGGAAGACCGGCACCTGCGCGGCAGTCCGCCGTACGGCGTCCACGATCGCAGGCGACAGCCCTTCGTCGTGGTCGATCAACGTGCCATCGATGTCCAGGGCAACAGCTGTCGGGGCGAAGGCCTGTCCGCTCATCTACTTGACCGGCTCGAGGACTTCGCGGCCGCCGACGTACGGCTGCAGTGCCGTCGGCACCCGGACCGATCCGTCCGCCAGCTGGTGCGTCTCCAGGATCGCCACGATCCAGCGGGTGGTGGCGAGGGTCCCGTTCAGCGTCGCCACCGGCTGGGTCTTGCCGTCGGCGTCGCGGTGCCGGATGTTCAGCCGGCGGGCCTGGAAGTCGGTGCAGTTCGACGTCGAGGTGAGCTCGCGGTACGCGCCCTGGGTCGGCACCCAGGCCTCGCAGTCGAACTTCCGGTACGCCGACTGCCCGAGATCACCGGTCGCGGTGTCGATCACCCGGTAGCTCAGCTCCATCTTGTCGAGCATCTGCTTCTCCCAGTCCAGCAGCCGCAGGTGCTCCGCGGCAGCGTCCTCGAGGCTGCAGTAGGAGAACATCTCGACCTTGTCGAACTGGTGGACACGAATGATCCCGCGGGTGTCCTTACCGTGCGAGCCGGCTTCCTTGCGGTAGCACGACGACCAGCCGGCGTACCGGATCGGGCCGTTGCTCAGGTCGAGGATCTCGTCCATGTGGTACCCGGCCAGCGCGACCTCCGACGTACCGGTCAGGTACAGCTCGGGCTCGTCCAGCCGGTAGACGTCGTCGTGCGCCGACAGGTAGCCGGTGCCACCCATCACCTCGGGCTTGACCAGCGTCGGCGTGATCATCGGGGTGAACCCGTTCTCGACCGCTTGCTGGATGGCCAGCTGCAACATGCCGAGCTGCAGCAGCATGCCGGCACCCTTGAGGAAGTAGAACCGGGCCCCCGAGACCTTGGCGCCACGCTCCATGTCGATCGCGCCGAGCAGCTCGCCCAGCTCGAGGTGGTCGCGCGGCTCGAAGCCCTCGGCGGTGAAGTCGCGCGGCTTGCCGATCTCCTCGACCACGCGGAAGTCGGCCTCGCCGCCGACCGGGGCCTCGTCCGAGACCAGGTTCGGCAGGCCTTCGGCCAGCTCGGTGAAACGGCGCTCGGCGTCGTTCGCGGCGGCGTCGGTGGCCTTCACCTCGGCGGCCAGGGCCTTGGTCCGCTCCAGCAGCGCGGCGCGCTCGTCACCCTTGGCCTGGGCGACCTGCTTGCCGAGCGTCTTCTGCTCGGCCCGGAGCGCCTCGAAGGCGGAGATGGACGATCGACGCTCACTGTCGGCGACCAGGATCTGGTCGACCAGGTCGGTACTCTCGCCGCGCTTGGTCAGGGCGGCACGTACGACGTCAGGGTTCTCACGGAGCAGTTTCGCGTCAATCACACCCTGAGGGTATCGGGGCGTGTCAGCCGCAGCGAAGTCAATTCGGGATGATGGGGTGGGCCAAGGCGACTTTTGGCATCATCACAGAGGGGGATTTGAGCGGGCGATGAACCACCATCCACCCAGTCCGGTCGGCCGTGCGCTCACCGTTGTCCTGGGTGCGGTGCCGTTCACCGTGATCACCCTCCTGGTCTTCGGGGGCTGGCCGCCGCTGCAGCAGTGGGACGCCTCCATGGCGGCGCGGGCCTCGGCGTACGGCGCCACCCACCCGAACGTGGTCGACTTCTGGCAGGTGGTCGGGGCGGTCGTCCTGCCGTGGACATCGCGGACCGTGATCGTGATCGTGGCCGCCTACCTCTGGCACCGCCGAGCCCGGCTGCTGACCGTGTGGCTGCTGGTCTCGGCCGGCGCGGAGCTCGGGCTGGTCCAGGCGACCCAGTACATCTTCACCCGGTCCCAGCCTGCTCAGCACCTGGTCGAGAACGACGGCTGGTCGTACGTGTCCGGCCACGCCACCGCGGCGTTCGTGATGGCCGGCGCACTCGGCGTCGTCCTGCCGTCGGTGCGCGGCTGGCGGCGGCGGTTCCGGCTGCTGGTGCTGCTGCCGGTGATCGCGGTGGTGTGGATCGCGTCCGTCGACCGGCTCGCGCTGAACGTGCACTACGTGTCCGATGTGCTGGGTGGCTGGGCGCTCGGGCTGGCCATCCTGACCGCCACGTCGATCGGCTTCGGACTGCGCCCCGGACTGCGCCGGAGGCGCCGCCGTACCCCGTCCACGCCGTCAGAGACCGCGCGACCTCCTCGGGCGGCCGTGATCGTGAACCCGATCAAGGTCGGGGACGGCGTGGCCTTCCGGCGGAAGGTGACCCGGTCGCTGGAGCTGCGTGGCTTCGACGACCCGCTGTGGCTGGAGACCCGGGCGGACGACTCCGGGAACGCGATGGCCAAGCGCGCGATCGAGTACGAGTCGGACCTGGTGCTGGTGGCCGGTGGCGACGGCACGGTCCGGGTGGTCTGCGCGGCGCTGGCTCACACGGGGATCCCGGTGGGGGTGATCCCGGCCGGTACCGGCAACCTGCTGGCCCGGAATCTGCACATCCCGCTGGACCTCGACGACGCGCTCGAGCGGATCCTGGAAGGGCGGGACCGGCGGATCGACATGGTCTCCGTGTACGGCGATCAGCTGGACACGGACCGGTTCGCCGTGATGGCCGGGCTCGGGCTGGACGCTGCGATCATCTCCGGCGCGCCTCCCGTGCTCAAGGCGCAGATCGGGTGGCCGGCGTACCTGGTGTCGACGGCGCGGAACATCAACCACCCGTCGGTCCGGGTCCGGATCACGTTCGACGACGAGCTCACGATCGAACGCCGGGTCCGGACGGTCGTGGTCGGCAACGTCGGCATGCTGCAGGCGAACATCCCCCTGCTCCCCGACGCCCGCCCCGACGACGGGCTGCTCGACGTGGTCGTGATCGCACCGCGCCGGGTCACCCAGTGGCCGATCGTGGTCTGGCGGCTGATGACGCGCACCAATCGCGCCGACATGTACCTCGAGCGCTTCACCGGCCGCAAGGTCGAGATCCTCGCCGCCGTCGACGTCCAACGCCAGCTCGACGGCGACCCCATCGGCCCCGGCCGCTCCCTCACCGCCGAAATCGAGCCCGGCGCCCTGATCGCCCGAGTCCCCCGCCGCCGCTGAGTCTCAGGTGAGGGTGGGGCCGGCGTCTTTGCGGAGGGTTTCGAGGGCTTCCTCTTCCTCCGGGGAGAGTTTGGACTCGCTGGCGAAGGAGCGGATCTCCTTGGCGTAGGTGCGGGCGTCGGCGCGGCTGTTGATCGAGGTCAGGACGACGCCGTGGCCGTTGTCGTCCAGCAGGGCCAGCGACCAGGACAGCTTGCCGCCGGTGTCGCCGAACGCGTCGTACCGGACGATCGCCAGGTGCTGCACGGTGTCCCGCAGCTCGGCGCGGGTCACCTCGATGTCCCTGCCGAGTTTGCGCAGCTCCGCCTTGACCGTGCCCGGCTTGGCCTCGGGCTGCGGTTCCGGCTCGGGTTCGGGAACGGGCGGGGGTACGGCGGCGGCCGTCGTACCGGTTTGGGCCCGGACCGCCTGGATGGCGAACACGAGGGCGAGCACCGCCACGAACAAGGCAGCGATCCCGAATGCACCGGCTAACGTCGAAGACACGCACGAGAGCCTAAGGCATCAGCGTTTACCTGAGTACTCAGGTAGTTGCGGAGCGTGCAGAACGACGGCCGGAAGAGGTGTCCGGGGCAGTGGGCACGTAGATTCACGACGTGACACATTTGCCTGACCAAGGACCACAGCCGGGGGTTCACGACCTCGGTTACGCCCGTCTCGACACCGACCGGCTGGAGCGCACCGGCGACGCCGAGGTGGTGTACGGCGCCGGCAAGACACCTGCCCAGGTCGTCGAACTGCTGCGCACCCTGCACGCCACCCACCCGGACAACGCCGTACTGGCGACCCGGCTCACGCCTGAGGCCCAGGCCGCGGTGGCTGCCGAGCTACCGGATGCGGTGGTGGACCCAGTCGGCCGTACGGCGGTTCTCGGCACGCCTCCCGTTTTGCGGGGGACCGTGGCCGTGGTGGCCGCCGGTACGTCGGATGCGCCGGTCGCACTCGAGGCAGCGACGACTGCACGCGTCTTCGGAGCTGACGTCGAGATGATCACCGACGTGGGCGTGGCCGGCCTGCACCGGATCCTCAGCGTCCGTGAGCGGCTGGACGCAGCGGACTGCCTGATCGTCGTCGCCGGAATGGAAGGTGCACTCCCCAGCGTCGTCGGCGGACTGGTCGGCGTACCGCTGGTAGCTGTGCCGACGTCAGTCGGGTACGGCGCCTCGTTCGGCGGAGTGGCCGCGCTCCTGGGCATGCTCAACTCCTGCGCCCCCGGAGTCACCGTGGTCAACATCGACAACGGCTTCGGCGCCGGCGTCTTCGCCGCCCGCGTAGCCCGCCGAGCAGCCCCCCGAGAAACCAAGGACGAGTCGTGAAGGTCGCCTGGATCGACTGCTCCGCCGGCGCCTCCGGCGACATGCTCCTAGGAGCCCTACTGGACGCCGGCGCCGACCTGACCTACGTGAACGCAGCAGTCGCCGCCGTAGACCCCACCCTCTCAGTCCAGGTAGCCCACACAGCCCGCCACCAAATAGCCGCCCTCAAGGCAACCGTCGAGGTCAACGGCACGCCCCACCCAGAGAACGTCCCAGGCGAGGTATCCGCGCACGCGGTCGACGGTAGCTGGGTGGGGAGCGAGCACGCGCCCGAGACGATCTCGGGTGCCGAGGGCGAAGCCGAGGCCGGATCAGCCGCCGGGCACCAGCCCGAGGGCGATCACCTGGCGGGCGTCCCCTCTCCCGCTCACCACCTTCCCTCCGATCACCACGCTCACGCGGCTGGCCACCAGCCCGAGGGCGACCACCTCGCGGGCACTCCCTCCACCCCTCACCACCTTCCTGTGGATGACCACGGGCATGGGCATGACCACGTGGGGCATGGGCACGGGCACGACGCGTCCGGTCACCACGTGCATGGGCCTACTCGGCCTTGGGCGGAAGTGCGGCGGATTCTGGAGGCTGCTGAGTTGCCGGAGGCCGTGCGGGCGCGGGCGCTCGATACCTTCGCTCGGTTGGCTCGGGCTGAGGCGAATGCTCATGGGGTGGATGTCGAGAGTGTGCACTTCCATGAGGTGGGTGCGCTGGATGCGATTGCGGACATCGTGGGGGTGGCGGCTGCGTCCGTCTCGCTTGGGTTGGAGCGGGTGGTGGTGTCGACCATCGCGCTCGGTGGTGGGCGGCAGGTGAAGGGGCAGCATGGGGGGATTCCGATTCCTGGGCCTGCCGTGCTGCATCTGGTTGCCGAGGCTGATGCACCGGTCATCGGGGGCACAGCGCCGTACGAGATGACTACGCCGACGGGGGCTGCGTTGCTGGCGACGTTGGCTGACGAGTTCGGGATGATGCCGCCGATGCGGGTCGGCCGGACGGGCGTCGGTGCGGGTGGGCGGGATCCGGTGGAGGTGCCGAACATCCTGCGTGTGATCGTCGGTGAGACGACCGAGCGGGCCGCCACGCAGCTCGTCTACGAGACCAACATCGACGATCTGGACCCACGGCTCTGGCCTCCGGTTCTGCAGCGGTTGCTGGAGGCAGGTGCGTCCGACGCGTGGCTGACCCCGATCCTGATGAAGAAGGGCCGCCCGGCGCACACCCTGTCCGTCCTGGTCAGCAGCACGAACGCGGACGCCGTACGCCGCGTCGTCCTGACCGAGACCACCGCCATCGGCCTCCGCGAGTACGACATCCGCAAACACGCCGCCGACCGCGAGTTCACCTCGGTCGACGTCGACGGCCAAACCATCAGTATCAAGATCGCCCGGTACGACGGTCAGGTGGTCAACGTGCAACCGGAGTACGAGGACGTGGTCGCCGCCGCGGCCGAACTCAAGCAACCGGTGAAGGCCGTCATGGCCCGAGCCATCGCGGCCGCCGCGGACTTCTGGAGCTAACGCCCGGAGTACGCCGGCGCGAAGAAGACCAGCAACGACAGGTCTTCAAGAATGTCGACGAAGCGATGCTCCTCTTCGGCTTCAACGAAGAGGACATCGCCCGGCCCGACCGGCTCCGCACCGGACGGGGTCACAAACGTGGCCCGCCCACCGGTCACCACGTAGATCTCTTCCTCGTGATGCGGCGCCTGGTCATCCACCCCGCCAGCCGGGATCGAGTAGGTCCCGACCGACATCGACCCGGTCCGCAGTTGTTCGACATAGTCGTTCGGCTCACGGTGTACGAAGACACCCGCCCCCACCAGCTTCTTCATCCGGCGAGGTTAACGCGCAGAAGCCTTCTCCGGAACGGCCTTCTGCTTGCGCCGCGGCCAGTCGTACGGCCACCACTGAGCGCCACTCCGGCGAGCCCACACGATCAACCCGACCAGTACGGCGAGCTCGATCGCCGGGCAGATGGTGTCCCGCAGCCGCGCACTGAAGAACTCCAGTGAGTCGGACAGGCTGGACGCGACCTGACGTGCGTTCGGATCCCGCCCTGGAACGTACGCGATCGCAAGCATCGTCGTACGAATCACCATGAATTTATCCACCTTGGACGCAGCCACAGCCGCGAGTGGCAGCCACGCGATGACGTCGTACCAAGGCAGTGAGTACATCGCCGTCAACACCCACGCGATCGCATAGATCGCGGTGTAGCGAACCGCGGCCGGCACCGGGTCGTCCGGATGCGTCTGCGGGACGAGCGACTTCGGCATCACCTGGGAAAGCAGGATCGCGACCACGATCAGCCCGACCCACGCCAGGATCGCCAGGATCGTCCGGACCAGAGCTCCGGGCAGGAACAGATCGAACAGACTGAGCAGCACCTTGTGCGGCGTACCGGTCGAGATGAACGACGTCTGCGACCGCGCCTGCTGGAAGGCCTGCAGCCCGAAGACGCCGTACAGACCGCCCATCGCGAGCGCGCCACCGCCGCAGAGGTAGAGCATCTTGCGCCGGTCAGCACGCAGGGACCACAGCATCGCGATCCCGACCAACCCGATCGACAGCTTGGTCGCTCCGGCCATACCTATCAGCAGACCGGCTAGGAACACATGCCGTCGTAGCGCGACCAGCGCGACGACCGCGAACATCACGGCGATCGAGTCGTTGTGCGCGCCGGCGAGCACCGACCACAGCAGCAGCGGGTTCGCCATGCCGAGCATCAGCACGCGGCGGCGGCTGGGGAGGTTCGGGCCGACGAGCTTGAGCAGCAGCAGGCTGGTCAGCACCAGGCTGATCCCGACCGTCAGCTGCAGCATCCACACCGTCAGCTGCATCGAGTCGCCGCCGACCAGCGACGAGAGCCACTGGATCCACGTCGCGATCGGCCCGTAGACGCTGCGCGCGCCCTGCCACGGCCGCTCGGTCGCCGCGATCACCGGGTCGTAGCCGAGCCGGATGGTGTCGGCCGGCGCTGTCGTGTACGGGTTGCCGCCGAGCGTCATGATCCGGCCGTACGCCGCGTAGATCAGCACGTCGCCCGAGGCCATCGGCGGCACCATCGTCACGGCCGCCGTCGTACCGATGCCTAGGGCAACCAATCGGTTGATCCGCGGGGCCCAGCCGTGCTTGAGGGCCTTCACGGCCATCCAGACGCCGTACCCACCGAGGGCGATCGCGACGTAGATCATCACCGAGACGAGCCAGTCGTTCGGCTTCGCGTCGAACCAGTACGACGGGAGCCAGGCGTGCCGGTTGGTCAGCGTCAGCACGACCACCGACGGGCCGAGCAGGCCGACCGCCACGATCAACGCCGTACAGGTGAGGTAGAGCGCGACGGCACGTTTGCCGTACCGCTCCGCCAGGCGCGGGTCGGCGGTTACCTCGCTGCTCATGGCGTGGTCTTCCGGGGGAACAGGCTGCGCAGCGACGGTCCACCGTCGGCCGGCAACGCGCTCCGCGCCGCGAGCGCGCGACGTACATGCAGGTACTGCTTGCCGCGGTGCAGTTGCCCACGCAGGTCGGTCCCGGTCGCCCGGTGCCGAACGTCGATCGGGACCTCGAGGATGCGGAAGCCCTTGCGGCCGAGATCGATGCTCAGCGCGGTCTCGACGCCGAACCCGGAAGCCAGCGGTACGGCGGCCTCGAACGCGACCCTGGTCAGGCAGCGCTGGCCGGAGAGCGGCTGCTCGGGCTCCCAGCCGGTCGCCTCCTGGATGCCGGCGCGGGCCAGCTTGACCACGAACCCGTGGCCGCCCGCCTTCGAACCGTCGGCGCGAACCTGGGCCGGCAACGTCCCGATCGTCATGTCCGCGAGGCCGGCCTGCACCGGCTCGAGCAGTGGCGCCGCCGCGCTGGCGGAGTCGGTCAGGTCCGCATCGAGGAAGAGCAGGTGCCGCGGCCGGGCGCCATCGCGCTCGGCGACCGCGGCCGCACCGGTCTCCATCGCGGCTGCCTTGCCCTGGTTCCGGTCGTGGCGAACCACGACGGCACCGGCTCGCGCAGCCACCTCGGCGGTCCCGTCGGACGACCCGTCGTCCACGACCACCACCAGATCGACGCCGATGATCTTGTGCACCGCGTCGACCGTCGCCGCGATCCGCGCCGCCTCGTCCTTCGCCGGGATCACACAGGCGACGGCACGCTCGAACGGCTCAGGGGAGGAATCAGCACCGGACACAGCACCGCAGCCTAGTTCCTCGGCAGCCGATCATCCGCCTCAGCGCCTGCTCCCGGAACCACATTCGTTCTTTCGAAGGACCACCGTGGCGGTGACGAGACACACAGCGCACTTCGGCCTTCCTAGGATATTGTCGGACAATCAGACAGCAGACCTGCGGTCCGGGGACTGCCGTAGCGTGGTGGGCAGGACCGACGAGAGGGCGGGCGGATGACCGAGATGTACGGCGTCGACAGCGAGGTCGGCACGCTGCGGACTGTGATGCTGCACCGGCCGGGGAACGAGCTGCGCCGGCTGACCCCGCGCAACAACGACAAGCTGCTCTTCGACGGCATCCCGTGGGTCGGCCGCGCCCAGGACGAGCACGACGCGTTCGCGCAGGTCCTGCGGGACCGCGGGGTCGAGGTGCTCTACCTGCACGAGCTGCTGATCGAGGCGCTCGGCGACTCGACGGCCCGTGCGCAGGCAGTCGAGGGCGCGATCGCGGATCTGCGGCTCGGCGACACGCTGCGCGACTACCTGGCCGCGTCACTGACGTCTCTCGACCCGGCCGAGCTGGCCGAGGCCCTGATGGCTGGCGTGCGGAACGACGAGGTGCGGGCGGGCGGGCTGGTCACGTCGCTCCTCGCGCACGAGGACTTCCTGATCGACCCGCTGCCGAACCTGCTCTTCACGCGCGACTCGAGTGTGTGGATCCGGGACTCGGTCGCCGTCACGTCGCTGGCGATGCCGGCCCGGGTTCGCGAGACTCAGCTGACCGAGCTGATCTACGGGTTCCACCCTCGGTTCGCCGGGGCGGACAAGGTGTACGACCACCAGCTTGAACATGTCGAGGGCGGAGATGTGCTCGCGCTCGGGCCCGGGGTGCTCGCGGTCGGCGTGGGTGAGCGGACGACACCTGCTGGTGTGGAGCGGTTGGCTCGGAGGGTGTTCGCGAAGGGGCTCGCGCACACGGTCCTCGCCGTACCGATCGCGCAGCAGCGCGCCACCATGCACCTCGACACGGTGTGCACGATGGTCGACGTCGACGCCGTACTGATGTATCCGAACATGGCCGAGGAGATGCGGGCACTCGCCGTCACCACCGACGGCGACCAGCTGCACGTCGCCGAGTCCGAGCCCTTCCTCGTCGCCGCCGCCAAAGCCCTCGGCATCGACACCCTGCGCCGCATCGACACCGGCCTCGACCCGGTCACCGCCGAACGCGAACAGTGGGACGACGGCAACAACACCCTCGCCCTCGCGCCCCGTGTCTGCATCGCCTACGAGCGCACCGTCGAGACCAACCAGCGCCTGGAGGAATCCGGCGTCGAGGTCATCCGAATCTCCGGCTCCGAACTAGGCTCCGGCCGCGGCGGCCCCCGCTGCATGTCCTGCCCGATCCTGCGCGACCCCGCCTGACCCTTACTTCACCGCCTCACTTGACAGCGCGAGTGAGGCGGGCGACACGCGGAGTGAAATCGGGGCTTGTGCAGTGCCCCTCTCCTGAGTACTCTTCATGCCTAGGCCCAGGCCCTGTTGCTCCCCCGTCAGCAGGACTTGGGCCGTCCACGTACGAGAGCCCCGGTTTCCACCGGGGCTTTCTCGCGTTCTGGACCGTCCCGCAGCCGATCCAGGCGGACCGCCAGGCCATCACAATTGCCCGTTTCGCCCTCGGCCACGCGGGGCGGCGACGGCAACAGCCAGTTGTGATGGCCCTGGGATCCGGGCCTTGGGTCAGCGGATGGTTAGTTGGCGGCTGGCCAGGCCGGCTCGGGCTGCTCGTTCTTCGGTGGTTAGGGGAGTGGTGGTGGCTAGGGCCTTCTCCAGGGCGGTGGCGAAGTCGGCGGCCGGCTTTTCCACGTCGGCGGCTTCGGTGCCGGCGGGGAGTTCCCAGACGGGGGCGAGGACGCCGAGGGCGCGGAAGGAGCCGATCAGGCGGCTGTCTTCGACGAGGGGGGACTGGCCGGCGGCGTGCAGGCGGGCCAGGGCGTCCAGGACGGTGTCTTCGGTGTGCGGGAGGACCCAGCGGAGGTAGATGCGGTCGCCGATCTGGGTCCAGTACGCCGCGTCGACGGATTCGAGACGGACTGTCGGGGCCGCCGCTGCGTTGGCGCGTTCCAGGCCGGCTGCTACCTCACCGGTCGGGTCCTCGACGTTCTCGCTGACCCAGAAGTCGAAGCCTTCGTGGACCTTGACCTCGATCGGCTTCGAGGTGTCGATCAGGTCCTGCAGGCGGGGGCCGTCCTTCATCAGGTCGCCGACCTGGATCGGGTTGCCGGGTTCGGTGCCGAGGGCGGCGGTGATCGCGTGGCCGAGGTCGCGGGACGGGTCGCCGGAGGAGGCGTGCGTCTGCAGGCCGATCCAGATCGACTGGTCGTCGCGGACCAGGCCGGGCATCGCCATCGGCAGCAGAGTGACCAGGTTGACGGTCTTCCCGGAGTCCTTCAGCGTGACCTCCGCCGTACCGGCCGGGACGATCTCGCGGAACGCGATCAGGTCACACTCGGCCGGCAGCCCCTCGAACGGACGCACCACCCAGGTGTCCGCGGCGGCCGCGATCTCCTTGCCGTGGCACTGCTTGAACCGCTTGCCCGAACCGCAGGGGCAGGGTTCCCGCGGACCGACGTCGACCAGGTCGGCCGGGTCGAGGGTGACGGTCGTCGTGTTCTTCGCGCGCTGCCGCGACTTCTTTCCCATGAGCGCAGTCTTGCAGTCCGCACCGCCGTACGGCGAACCCGGCAGAAGTCAGTTGGGGACGATCGCGTGCACGGTCCGGTGCGCGGTCCCGGTCCGGACGTCCCAGTGCGAGGTCAGTACGTCGACGATCGCGAGCCCGCGGCCACCGATCGACTCCGGGTGGGTGTCGTCGATCCGCTGCGGCTCGGTCTCACCGCGACCGTCGGTGACCTCGACGTGAATCCCGGCCTGGTCGATCCACCAGGCCGCGCGCACCTCACCGGCCGGCAGCGCGGGCGCGTACCGGATGGCGTTGGAGAGCAGCTCCGAGAGGACGAGCGCGGCGTCGTCACACGCTGCGCCGGCCACCCGGTACCGCTTGAGGTATGCGGCCAAACGGCGCCGGGCATCCGCTACCGCGGACACTTCGTGCGGCAGTACGACGTCCACGACACTCACGTCGGCAGGCAGAGTCGCTGAGGACAAGCAGGGTCTCCTCGATGATCGGAACAGCCATCAGAGGTTCTGCCCACTTCCTGCCGTGGAAAACACCTGTACGAATTCCGTTACACAGCTACCGCCTACATCACGGCAGTTGTCGGGAAACTGTGTCATGGTTTCCAGATTGGTGTTGGTGAGCATGACGCCCTTGGGCTGACCGGTAGTGCCGCCGGTGCCGACGATCATCGCCAGCCCTTCAGGCTCATGCAGGTCCGGCTGGGACGCGCCCCCGCAGAACGCGTCCCAGCCGGCCGGATCGGCATCCAGGCACACGAAGGTGTGGACCTTCGGTAGCGCATCCCGGATCCGATCCACCAGTGGCGCGAACGCCGACTGGTAGATCAGTACTTCACAGTCGAACCGGTCGAGCAGCTCCCGGTTCTCGGCCGCCTCGTTGCGCGGATTGATCGGGCACCAGATGAAAGCGACGGGATTTAACGTAACAATGACCGCCTGCATTCACCAAGACACAACTACGGACGTCCTATCTCCCGGCTCTCGTCCGACAACACCCGGAGTACGGACTCCGGGCGGTCGCTGATGATCGCGTCCACTCCGATGTCCCGGCAGTGCCGGATGTCGGCGTCCGCATTCACCGTCCAGACATGCACCTGGTGACCGTGCTTGTGCGCGCGATCGACGTACTCGGGGTGTGCACTGACGATCTCGAGACTCGGGCCGGCGTACGAAACACCGGTCGGCAGCGAGCCGTCCCGGAAACGCAATGGCACCCGGTCCATCAGCAACACCGTCCGGAGCCCCGGAGCGAGCACCCGCATCCGCCGCAGCGACAGCCAGGAGAAACTCATCACCCGGACCGGCGACTCCGTCCCGATCTTCGGATGCGACCAGCCGTACCGCCCGAGCGCCTCGATCAGCCGCCGTTCCACCAGTCCGGCGTACCGGGTCGGGTGCTTGGTCTCGATCGCCAGCTCGAGCGGCCGCCCGGCGTCGCGGACGGTGGCCAGCAGCTTGTCCAGCGTCAGCACCTTGGACAGGTCCGGATCCGGCAGCTCGGCCTCGTCGTCGAGGTCCGACCACGGGTTCTTCCACGACCCCCAGTCGAGTGCCTCCAGCTCCTGCAGGCTCATCGTCGACAGCACGCCACGGCCGGTCGACGTGCGTTCGATCCGGCGGTCGTGGACACAGACCAGATGACCGTCCGCAGTCAGCCGGACGTCACATTCCAGACCGTCGGCCCCGGCATCGATCGCCCGGCGGTACGCCGCCAGCGTGTGCTCAGGACTGGTCTCACTGGATCCACGGTGCGCCACGACGCTCGGGCGTTTCCCCATGCGGATAACTCTGACACGTCAGGTGGCAAGGCAGGATGATCGCCATGGACATGCGAGCAATCGTGCTGGACCACCCGGTCGAACCCGAGGACTTACGAGTACGCCGAGTGCCGGTACCCGAGACGAATCCGGGCTGAGTTTCCCGCGCGACTGCCGGGCGGGCGCCGACCCCCCACACCAGCCACCGCATCCCAGCCACCCCCGCACCAGCCACCCGCCGCAGCAACCACCCGCCGTTGCAACCACCGGCTGCAGCAGCCACCCGACGCCAGCCGCGCACGCAGAGCCATTCCTCGCACCCCAGCCACCCACTTGCAGCAGGCTCTGACCACAACCCACGGCCGGAGCGGCGATCAGCCACATCGGGCGCCATCGGCCGCATGACCGGCACGGAGCCAGGCGTGAATGCGGCCGGCAAGGTGCGCTCCGGCTGATCGCCGCCGCGGCCGTCTGTTGTGCGTCGAAGGTGCGCAGCCGATGGTTGCTGCTGTGGGTGGTTGCTGCTGTGGGGGGTTGCCCCGGTGCGTGGTGGCCGCAGCCGGTGGTTGCTGCGGCGGGTAGTTGCCGCAGCCGGTGGCTGCCGCGGTGGGTGGTTGCTGCGGTGGGTGGTTGCTGCGGTGGGTGGTTGCTGCGGTGGGTGGTTGCCCCGGTGCGTGGTGGCCGCAGCCGGTGGTTGCTGCGGCGGGTAGTTGCCGCAGCCGGTGGCTGCCGCGGTGGGTGGTTGCTGCGGTGGGTGGTTGCTGCGGTGGGTGGTTGCTGCGGTGGGTGGTTGCCCCGGTGCGTGGTGGCCGCAGCCGGTGGTTGCTGCGGCGGGTAGTTGCCGCAGCCGGTGGCTGCCGCGGTGGGTGGTTGCTGCGGTGGGTGGTTGCTGCGGTGGGTGGTTGCTGCGGTGGATGGTTGCCCCGGTGCGTGGTGGCCGCAGCCGGTGGTTGCTGCGGCGGGTAGTTGCCGCAGCCGGTGGCTGCCGCGGTGGGTGGTTGCTGCGGTGGGTGGTTGCTGCGGTGGGTGGTTGCTGCGGTGGATGGTTGCCCCGGTGCGTGGTGGCCGCAGCCGGTGGTTGCTGCGGCGGGTAGTTGCCGCAGCCGGTGGCTGCCGCGGTGGGTGGTTGCTGCGGTGGA
>NZ_JBHJQQ010000012.1:92672-204438 GCF_042262745.1 Kribbella sp. NPDC056345
TGGTTGCCCCGGTGCGTGGTGGCCGCAGCCGGTGGTTGCTGCGGCGGGTAGTTGCCGCAGCCGGTGGCTGCCGCGGTGGGTGGTTGCTGCGGTGGATGGTTGCCCCGGTGCGTGGTGGCCGCAGCCGGTGGTTGCTGCGGCGGGTAGTTGCCGCGGTGGGTGGTGACCGCGATGAGTGGTTGCCGCGGTGGGTGGTGGCCGCGGTGGGTGGTTGGCGTCGGCGGTGGCGAGTGACTGGTGGGGGTGGCCGCGGCTGCGGTTGCGAAGGAACACGGGGTGACGGTGTTCTCCACGACTCGCAAATCCGGACCGCGTTGGCGTGCTGAAACAACATGGGGTCGACCATCCGATCGTTGACGATGGCAACGTCGCGGCAAAGGTGCGGGAAATCCAGCCGGACGGCGTCCATGCGGCTCTCGAACTGGTTGGCACAAATGTTCTTCCGGACACGCTGAAAGCTGTCGCCGTGCATGGCACCGCGTGTTTCACCGGAATGCTCAGCGACAACTGGACGATCCCGGACTTCTACCCGATGGACTACCTTCCGAACGAGCAACGACCTCCCCGCGGAGGCGTTCCAGCGGTACGTCGATCTGGTGGCCGCCGGCAAACTGCCGATCCGGATCGACCGGGTCTTCACGATGGACGAGATTGGCGAGGCGCACCGGATCATGGCCGACGGCGGGGCGGTCGGGAAGTTGGTGGTGACGGTTTAGCCGGTTGCCTCCTGCAACTGCGTGGAGCGGCCGGCGGGACGGGCGAGGCCGTAGTGGTCGCGGAGGGTCGTGCCGGTGTATTCGGTGCGGAAGAGGCCGCGGCTCTGCAGGATCGGGATGACCTCGTCCACGAAGACCTTCAGTCCGGAGGGGAGCACCGGCGGCATGATGTTGAAGCCGTCGGCCGCTCCTGCCGCGAACCACTGCTCGATCGCGTCCGCCACCTGGTCCGGCGTACCGGTGAAGGTGCGGTGGCCGCGACCGCCGCCCAGGCGGCCGATCAACTCGCGGACGGTCAGTTTCTCGCGGCGGGCCAGCGTGACGATCAGTGTGTAGCGGCTCTTCGCGCCCTCGATCTCGTCCTCGTCCGGCAGCTCGTCCGGCAACTGCTGGTCGAGCGGCAGGGCTTCCGGAGCGATCCGCAGCGTCTTGGCCAGCTGTGCCCGCGCGTACTCAGGCTGGATCAGCTCATCGAGCTGCCGCTCCAATCGGGACGCCTCCTCCACGGTCGACCCGATCACCGGGACGATCCCGGGCAGGATCTTGATCGTCTCCGGATCCCGCCCCAAAGCCGCCGTACGGGCCTTCAGATCGCGGTAGAAGTCCTGCGCGTCCGCCAACGTCTGCTGGGCGGTGAACACGGCCTCGGCGTACCGCGCTGCCAGTCCCTTGCCGTCCTCCGACGACCCGGCCTGCACGATCAGCGGGTGTCCCTGCGGTGACCGCGGCAGGTTCAACGGGCCGCGGACCTGGAAGTGCCGGCCGACATGATCGATCGGTACGACGCGGTCGTTGACCGCCCAGACGCCGGCCTCCTTGTCGGCGATCGCGGCGTCGTCCTGCCACGAGTCCCACAGCTTGTACGCGACCTCGAGGAACTCCGCCGCCCGGTCGTACCGCTCCGCATGGGCAGGCTGATCGGCCAGGTTGAAGTTCTTCGCCGCGTCCGGACCCGCCGTGGTCACGACGTTCCAGCCGGCCCGCCCATGGCTGACGTGATCGACACTGGCGAACCGCCGCGCCAGGTTGAACGGATCGTTGTACGTCGTCGACGCGGTAGCGATCAGCCCGATCCGCGACGTGACCGCGGCGATCGCCGTCAGCAGCACGGTCGGTTCCAGCGAACCCGCCGGACGCCGGCCGACCTCGCCGAACAACGCCGGCGAATCCGCGAAGAACACCGAGTCGAACAATCCACGCTCGGCGATCCGCGCCAGCTCCAGGTAGTGCTCGATCGTCGTGTTCGCGAACGGATTGCTCTCCGGCAACCGCCACGACGCCTCATGATGCCCGGTACTCATCAGGAACGCGTTCAGATGCAACTGCTGACTCACAACGAAACCCCCAACGCATCAAGAAGCCGAGCCCGTACGGCGGCCGGCTCATCCACCACTTCTTCGGCAATCAGCCGCCCGTCCTCGAGCACGAGAATCCGATCGGCCAGAGCGACCGCCTCGTCGACGTCATGGGTCACGAGCAGGACGGCGGGCCGGTGCACCTCGCACAAGGTGCGCAGCAGGGCGTGCATCTTCAACCGCGTCAGCGCATCGAGCGCACCGAACGGTTCATCGGCCAGCAACAGTTCGGGCTCCCGCACCAGCGACCGTGCGAGCGCAACCCGCTGCTGCTCCCCACCCGACAACTCGTTCGGCCACGCCTTCTCCCGACCGGCCAGACCCACTTCGGCCAGACTCTGCCGGCCCCGCTCCTCGGCGCCGCGCAGTCCGAGGACGACGTTCTCCAATACCGTGGCCCAGGGCAACAATCGCGAATCCTGGAAAACGACCGACACGTTCTCGGGCACCACCAGCTCTCCCGACCCGGCGACCTCCGGGTCCAATCCGGCGAGTGCGCGCAACAGAGTGCTCTTGCCGGAGCCGCTTCGGCCCAGCAGGGCAACGAACTCACCGGCCGCGATCTCGAGATCGACACCATCCAGTACGGCTCGGCCGTCGTACCGGCGAACCAGATCGCGAGTTACGATGCCAGCGTACGGCGCCATGTCAGTGCCCTCCTCTGAATCAAGCGGACAACGCCGTCGGAGAGCAGCCCGAGTACGCCGTACAGGACCAGGCCGACGATGATGATGTCGGTCTGCCCGTAGGTGCGGGCCAGCTCCATCATGTAGCCGATACCGCTGGTGGCGTTGATCTGCTCGACCACCACCAGTGACAGCCACGCGCCGGTCACGGCGAACCGCAGACCGAGTAGGAACCCTGGCAACGCACCCGGCAGGACGACGCGGCGGATGAACTCGCGCTGTGACAACCCGACGGTCTGCGCGAGTTCGACGTACCGGCTGTCGATGGTGCGGAGGCCGTTGTGGGTGTGGATGTAGATCGGTACGAAGACGCCGAGCAGGATCGTCACGACCTTCATCGACTCCCCGATCCCCAGCCACAGAATCAGTAGCGGGAGCAGGGCGAGTGACGGGATCGCGCGCTTGATCTGGATCGGTCCGTCGAGAATCGCCTCGCCGAGCCGGGACAGTCCGGAGATCAGCGCGAGGACGACGCCGAGCACGATCCCGAGACCGAGTCCGACCAGGGCGCGCTGCGACGACGTCCACAGGTTCGACTGCAGGCGGCCGTCGGCGATCAGTTCACCGGCGGTCGTGACGACCGTCCACGGCGCCGACAGCACGCGCTGGTCGATCCAGCCGGTGGCCGAGCCGACGCTCCACACGGCGAGCAGCAGAACCGGTCCGATCGCGGCCCCGAACCTGATCGGCTTCCCCGGTCCGAGCCGGCGCCGCCGTACGACGGGAGCGGTCCGGGTGACGGTCCGCAGCCCGGGCAGTGTCGTGACGGTCATTTGCCCACCGCCTTGATCGCATCGGCCGCGACGGCCTGGAACCGCAGGTCGTAGAGGTCCTTGGCCTGGATCACCGGGTTCTTGGTCTCCGCGGCCAGCAGCTCGATCGTCTCCTGGTTCCGGGTGATCGCCTCGCTCCAGTCGGCCGTGATCTCCGGGCGCCCGGCGTTGTCGACCAGCCACTGACCGTCGGCCTCGGTGAGCCCCTGGTCCTTCACGTAGTACCCGGCGATCCATTCCTTCGGATGCTTGTCGATCCAGTCCTGCGCAACACCCCACGCGGCGACGTACGCGCGAATCGCGGCCGCCTTGGCGGGATCTTCCAGTGACTCGGTCGGCCCGTAGAGATGCCCGGCATCGTCCCGGATCCCGTGCTGGAGAGTCGTCGCGCCGTCCTTGCCGTACTTGGTCTGATACCGCTTGATCTGTACGCCGCCGATCGGCGCAACGTCAACTTGCTTACCTGCAAGGGCATTCACATAGACGTCACCCGTGCTCGGCAACTCGATCAGCTTCACGTCGTCCTTGGTGAGGCCTGCTTTCTTCAGCACCTTGAGGATCAGCGCGCCCTGCGCCTGCCCCGGACTGAACGCGATCGACTTGCCGCGCAGGTCGGCGAGCGTCTTCACGTTCACCCCTGGTGCGATGCCGAGCTCGTAGATCGGGTGGTTGATCGCGTCCTGGCGGAACTTCGAGGCGACGATCTTCACCTTCAGCCCGGTCCAGGTCGCGTGGATCGCCGGGATCTCCGCCACCGATCCGAGGTCGAGGGCGTGCGCCCGGAACGCCTCGGTGGTCTGCGGACCGCCGCTCAGGTTGGCGAACTCGACGTACTTGGACACCTTGTCGAGCTGACCCGACAGTTTGAACGCGACCTGGGTGGCCGGATCGCCGACGACGATCTTCGCGCCGTCCGGGACGGTCGTCGGCAGCGGTGCGTCCAGCGCGAGTTTCGCGCCACCGCCCGCCTGCGCCGCGCCGCCGCAGCCACTCACCACGAGCAGCGCGGCCAGAGCGAAGTACTTCAGAGACTTAGACATGGTGAACCCTCGGGGTGGCGGTGGCGTAACGGCCGTCGTGGTAGAGCAGCGGCTCGTGCTCACGGCGTTCGGTATGGGTGATCAGGCGGGCGACGACCAGGTAGTGGTCGCCGACGGCGAAGCGGTGTTCGACGTGCGCACGCAGGACGCTCGGCGCTTCGTCGAGCACGGGCTCCCCGGTGTGCAGGCGGGACCAGCGGGTCGGCGCCGCGAAGCGGTCGATACCGCTGGTGGCGAAGCGGCCGGCGATGGCCTGCTGGTCGTCGGACAGGAAGTTGATCGCGAGGGACTCGGCGCGACTGACGGTCGGCCAGCTGGACGCCTTGGTGTCGATCGCGAACGAGACCAGCGGCGGCAGCAGGCTCACCGAGACCAGTGAGGTGGCGGTGAAACCGACCGGGCCGTGCCCGGCGTCGGCGGTGATCACCACGACGCCGGCGGCGTGGCGACGGAAGACGTTCCGGTAGACGTCGGCGTCGACGACTCGCTCCTCGGAACGGTCCGGAACCAGCGAGAGGGCAGGGCGGTGCACAGCAGGGACAGACATGGGTCTCCCTCGAACAAGGGGGCACGCAGAAGAGATCGGGGTGATGGCGCAGGCAGAACCGGGGGTCACCGACAGGTGGCGCTCGCCGTCCGCAGCAGGTCGATGACGCGACGGCGGGTGAGCAAGGTCGTCGTCATGTCAGCAATCTTCGCATCAATGTCTACTGAAGAACTCGACAATCTCGCCATCCGGGACGGCCGTCCGAAATCGGGTCGCCCTCACACTCCGGGACGCTGCTGCGTTTAATGGGCATGGTGACTGTCGGACTCCCGCCGTTCCAGGCGCTCGTCGACGCGCACTGGCGGGACGTGGCCCGCCTGGCCCGCGCGCTGGCCGGGCCCGTGGACGGCGACGACGTGGCGCAACGCGCGTGGGAGAAGGCGTTCGCCGCCTATCCGGGGCTGACCTCGGCGAAGAACCTGCGCAGCTGGCTGCTCACCATCACGGCCCGGTGCGCGACCGACGTCCACCGGGCGCGCCGGCCGCAACGGCCGCTCGACGACGCACCGCCGATCGCGGTCGACGGCCCGGACGCCGCCGACTGGCCGGATCCCGACCTGTGGCAGGCGGTCAACGAGCTGCCCGAGCGGCAGCGGTACGCGATCACGCTCAAGTACGTCGGCGACCTGGACCACCACGGTGTGGCCGCCGCCCTGGACACCACCCCCGCAGCCTCGCGCCGACTCGTCAGCGACGCTCTCGCGAGCCTGCGCCGTACCCTCGGAGTTGACTCATGAACTCACTGGAGGACCGGCTCACCCGGTTCAGCACATCCGACCTCAAGCCACCTGTCCTGCCGGACGCCGACGTCGCCTACACCCTGCACGACACCCCGATCGGCACGCTGCTGCTGGCGGTCGCGCACGGCCGGGTGGTCGCGAGCTCGTTCGGCGACGAGCAGACGATGACCGAGCGGCTCGCCCGCGCCGTGTCACCCCGAGTACTCCGCCAGCCGCGGGCACTGGACGACGTACGGCGGGAACTGGACGAATACCTCACCGGGAAACGCCAGGAATTCACCGTCGAGGTCGATCTCGCGCTGGCGACGCCGTTCCAGCAATTGGTTCTCGCCGACCTTCGCGACCACACCAGCTACGGGCACACCAAGACTTACGGACAGCTCGCCGGGGAGATCGACCGGCCCAAGGCAGCGCGAGCCGTCGGTACGGCGCTCGGCGCGAATCCCGTGTGTGTCCTGCTGCCGTGCCACCGGGTGATCGGGGCGAGCGGCGCGCTCACCGGGTACGCGGGCGGCCTCGAGGCCAAGCGCTATCTGTTGAACCTTGAAAAGAAAAGAATCATTTCCCCGTAGCCACGGGAATGTCTTTACAGTTGAACCAATCAGGAGCAGGTCCCCAATGTGGAGTGGGGATCTGCTCCTATTCTTTCGGGGTCCGGCGTTTCAGGCGTGGATCTCGAGGATCAACCGGCGGCGGCCGCCCCACTCACGCTTGTAGACCTTGTAGTTGTCGATCCCCGCGGCGGTGCAGAGGCGGCCGTAGCTGATTTCGTCGTGGATGTAGTGCACGCTGCTCAGCCCGTCGGCGTGCTCGGTGGTGACGATCCGGTGTTCCGGTCCCTGCCGCATCCCCAGCGCGATCTCGCCGGCCGTGGCCGGTCCCCAGGACGGACCCTCGATGATCGCGATCCCGCCCGGCTTCAGCACCCGGGAGATCTCGCAGATCGTGGAGATCTGCTCGTCCTCGGCGAACAGTTCGTGGAACGCGGTCCACAGGCAGATCACCGCGTCGAAGGAATCCCATGCGTACGGCAGATCGGTCATCGAACCGATCGCCCAGTCGATCGCCAGCTCCTCCTCCGCGGCCCGGGCGCGGCCGGCCTCGACCAGGTTCGGTGAGATGTCGAGGGCGCGCACGGTCTTCCCGGCCCGCCGCAGCGGGAGCGAGATCCGGCCGTAGCCACAGCACAGATCGAGAACCGAGTCCCGGCCGTCCAGTAGTTCCTCGACGGCCTTGACGATGTCTGCGTCCCGCTCGGGCGAAGTCCGCGCGGCCAGACCGTCGACGCCGAGTTCGGCGTATTCGGCCCGGCTACGCAGTGCGGAGTTGAGCATGGGCGCAAGTATCCCGCGTGCCGCCGGTCAGTTGTCCACCGGTCCGCGGGTCACGATCCGGCCGCGACCGTTTCCTTACGCCCGATGCGGCCGAGAACCACGGCGGCGACCATCGAGACGATGATGCTGGTGTACGTCGCGCCGAGCCACCCCGGTACCGCGTTTCCGCCGAAGAGCTTGCCCTGGACATCGACCCAGAAATCCGACCAGCCGGCGACCGTGCCCGGGTTGACGAGCTGGTAGGCGACGAAGCCGATCAGCCACGCGACCGCGGGCTGCCAGCGGAACTTCGCCGTACTGGACACGTCCCAGTTCATCTTGCTCACCAGGAAGAAGTCGGCGATCGCGACCGCGAACAGCGGGATGAAGACGGAGCCGATCAGGTAGAGGAACTGGGTGTAGTTGCCCAGGTCAACCATCAGCGCGAGGCCGGTCGCGAGGACGCCGATCCCGATCGAGATCCAGCGCCGATCGACGTGACCGATCAGGTTGTGGGCAGCCATCGTGGTCGAGTAGACGTTCGCGTAGGCCTCGTCGACCTCGTCCACCAGCAGCACGAACAACGCGATCGCACCGGCCGGCAGGGTGACGAGCGCGGTGATCACGCCTTCGCTGTCGGTCTGCAGAGTCGCGACCGCGAACACGCCCAAGGCGTAGTACAGGATCGCGGCCAGGCCGTAGCCGAGCGACGAACCGGCGAAGGCGGCCTTGTTGCTGCGTGAGTGCCGGGTGTAGTCCGCGGCCAGCGGCGCGAAGGAGACGACACCCGCGGCAGCCAGATCGACACCGGGCCAGAAGCCGAACACGCCGTCCTGCGGCAGCGCCTGCACCGGCTTGCTGAGCACCTGGACGAAAAGGTAGACCGAGGCAATCAATACCAGCCAGACCATGAACTTCCGCAGGACCTTCACGCTGCCCAGCGGCCGGACGGCCATCGTGGTGGCGATGATGCCGGCCAGTACGACGAACAACCAGCGCCAGCGCTCACTCGTCACCGCGACCGCGGCCTGCGAGATCACGATGATCTCCATCGTCGCCCAACCGATGTTCTGCGCGATGTTCAGCACGGTCGGCGCCATCGACCCGCGGCGGCCGAAGATGCCGCGCAGACAGGCCATGGCCGGCGCACCGGTATGCGAGCCGAAGACGGCCGCGCCACCGAGGACGAGCGCGCCGATCCCGCAGCCGACGACCACCGCGAGCAGGCCTTGCCACAACGACCCCGTGTACGCCGCGACCAGCGCACCGGTCACCGGGCCGAACAACGAGATGCCGAGGTTGCCCCACAGCGTGAACTGGTCGAAGAACCCGAGCGTCCTGGGCGCATCCGTGGTGAGGACGAGCGGAGCTTCGTTGTTGGCAGGACGAATTGCAGTGTCTGTCATCGCTTATCCCTACGCCGGCATTACCCGGTCAGGTTCAGGCGGTCGGCGACCCGGATGGTCTAGTCGCCCTCTCAGCCCGCATGTCGGTGCGAGCTCCCGCAGAGGTTTGCTACCGCGTCAACGATAACGCTTCAATCGGTGGGCCGCTCGGCGGCTGCTCGATGGATGAGCGCGGCCACCTCCGGGCCGTTGGTCAGCACCGGCATGTGTGACCCGGTGGACAGCGTCCGTGACTCACCGTGGCTCAGCCCGGCGAGGCGGTCGGCCCAGTCGGCTGATGACAGATGGTCATGGCGGCAGCGGATGATCACGACCGGCGCCTGGACTCTGGTGATCACACCGGCCAGGTCGTGCCGGCGGCAGGCGGCAGCCGCTCGGGCGATCGTAGAGAACGTCGTACGGGCGTATTGCGGTGCCAGGACCGGGATCAGCCGCGGGGACTCCGGTGCTGCCGATTCCAGCCATCGCATCCCCAGGTCGAGCCAGCTCGCGGACTTCACGTCACCGCTCGGCGCGATCAGGACCAGCGCGTGCACCAGCTCTGGGTGGGCGGCCGCCAGCTCCACCACGATCTGAGCGCCGGCCGAGTGCCCGACGAGGACCGAGCGCTCCCGGACCTTCTGCTCCAGGCGTGCGGCGAGGGCCTCCGGGTGCAGGTCATCGCGGTGGTCAGCAGGTTCGCCGTATCCGGGAAGTGTGACGACTCGGTACGGCATCGAGAGGTGCTCGACTGTCGGTGCGTACGACTCCGGCCCGAGGCCGAGGCCCGGGACCAGGACTACGGGTGCGCTCACTCCCAGGGCGGTCGGCCGGGTGCGGCCCGAACCACGGTGTCGAGGTCCGGCTTGAGCTCGCGGTAGCCGAGGAACAGCCCGGCCGCGAGGATGAGCAGACCGAACCCACCCCACGCGTACGCCGTCGGCAGCCGCTCCAGCGTGGCGTCGACAGCTCCGAGGCCGGTCGACAGCACCATCCCCACCCAAATGAACAGGGGGACCAGCGAGGCGACGACCAGCACACCGCCGACGATCTCGATAGCCTCCGGCTGGCGGGCGGCCTTGCGGCGAGCCAGCACGTCTCTCGCCCACAGCACGATCGCCGCAGCGCCGACCAGAAGGATCAGGAGCTGGCCGAGCGCGTCAATCACGTCGGTCCGCAGCGGGTGGTTCAGCGGTGACCCCGGTGCCTGGGTGATCTCCCGGATCGAGACCCGCTGGACCGACACCACCATCAGCCCGTAGATCGCCGCGATCAGCGTGGCCAGCAGCAGCACCTTGGCCGCCCGCGGATCACGGCCCTCGAACGGCTCCTTACGCCCGTACGTCGGGAACGCCTCGGGATGCGGATCCACCGGAGCGCCGTACGGGTGCCCTGGTCGGTAGCTCGGGGGCTGCGTGGGGTCGGTGGGCGGACCGCCGTACTGACCCGGTTGGGAACCGTAGGGCTGCGCAGGCGCATAGGGAACGGGCGGCAGTGGCTGACCACCGCCGGCGTACGTGCCACCGCCGTACGGGGTGGGCGGAGCGAAGTGCTGCTCCTCGGCCGGCTGCTCGCTCTCCGGCTCACGTCCGTACGTCGGGAAGTCCTGTGACGACATCGCTGCTCCCTCCCTGGGGACTCAGCTTCTCACGGGACGTGGTCAGGTGGCCTTGATCGTCGGCCACGCGTTCGGCCGGCAGCCACCGAGTCCCTTGGTCTGCTGCATCATCACCGGCGCCGGTGACTTCGGCTGCGCACAGGTCGAGTGCCCGTGCCCGAGCGCGTGCCCGACCTCGTGGTTGACCAGGTAGTTGCGGTAGAGCGCGACATCCCCGCCGTACGCCGGAACTGCGTACATCCACCGTTTGGCGTTCAGCACGACCCGGTCCTCGACCCGGCACGACACCTCACCACCGGTGTCGAGCGGCAGACACAGCTTGTCGGTCAGCGTCGGCGTCGCCACGATGATCCGCAGATCCACGTCGGCGGCGTCGGTCCGCTCGAAGCTCACCGGATGCACCGCCTGCCACCCGCGCGGATCTGTCAGCGTCTTGTGAATACTCGCCGCCACCGCAACCGGGTTCACCGACAACCCCTGCTCGATCTCCACCCGGTACGTCAGCTTGTCCCGCACCCCGCTGGCCTTGTCCGACCCCGGCACGACACTCAGCTTCCCACTCGACACCGTCACATTCGGCTTGGCGCCCTTCGGCTGCCGAGTCAACGTAGGTGCCGGCCGCAACGGCGTCGTCAGATGCACCGACGGAGTAGGAGTGGTCACCACCACCGGAGTCGGCACAACCACCACCGGCTCCTGCGCAACCGGAGTCTCTGCCCCGGCAACAACCTCAGCAGCCAGACTCCGCCGCCCGGTCACATCCGGATGCACCACCATCACAGTCCCCAGCACCGCCAACGCCGTCACCGAGAACCACTGCATCCGATGAGACTTCCGCCGGCTGTGCCGCCCACGCGCAGACATCCCAGCACGCTGGCCAGTCCGCCGGGTGGTCATGCCGATTCACCCTACAGACTCCCACCCTCTGCACAAAAGGGCAGCCTGGAGAGTCAGGCGGTGCGGGTGCGGAGGAACTTGCCGAAGTGGGGGACGGTGAAGGCTACGGTGCCTCGTTCGGCGGAGAAGACGAGGCCTTTTTTGATGAGGCCGTCCCGGGCTGGGGAGAGGGACTGGGGTTTGCGGTTGAGGGTGGTGGCTACTTCGGCGGTGGGGACCGAGCCGTCGTCGGCGGCTATGCCCAGCTCTGCCATGGCGCGCATGTACTCGCGTTCGGCGGGGGTGGCGCGTTCGTAGCGGGAGCCGAAGAAGCCGACGGTGAGTTCGGCGGAGGCTTCGGGGGCGGCGACGGCTACGTCTTTGATGGTGATGGGTGAGGTGGGGGCGTGGTCCCAGGTGGCGTGGGCGAAGGCCTGGACGAAGTACGGGTAGCCGTCGGTCTGGGCGTAGAGCTCGTCCAGGGCCTCGGCGTCGTACTCCACGCCTTCGCTCTCGGCGGGGATCATCAGGGCACGGTCGCAGGCTTCGCGGGCGAGACGGTCGACGCGGACGTAGCGGAAGAGTCGCTCGGAGTAGGACTTGCTGGCGGACAGTACGGCGGGCAGGTGCGGCAGGCCGGCGCCGACCACGACCATGGGTGCGCTCTGCTGGGAGATCTCGTGGCAGGCGGCGCACAGCGCGGACAGGTCGTCGGCACTGATGTCCTGCATCTCGTCGATGAACAGCCCGACCCCGACAGACAGGTCGCCGGCCAGATCGGCCGCATCGGTGAACAGCTCGATCAGGTCCATCTCCAGGTCACCGGAGTCCGCCCGGCCCTTCGCCGCCGCCACATCCACCGGCGGGTGCCAGCGGATGCCCTTGCGGTCGTGCACGTCGGTCCGCAGCGCGAAAGCCTTCAGTACGGCGCTGAACTGGTCGACCCGCTCGTCGTCCCGGTGCCGGTGCCCCAGCTCCCGCATCGCCGTGTGCAGCGCCTGCGCCACAGGCAGCCGGATGCTCTGATCCGGCCGAGCCTCGATCTTCCCCGTACCCCAGGCCCGCTTGATGGCCTGACTGCGCAACGTGTTGAGCAGCACCGTCTTACCGACCCCACGAAGTCCGCTCAGCACCAGACTCCGCTCCGGCCTGCCTGCCGCGACCCGCTCGAGCACCACCTCGAACTGCCGCACCTCGGTGTCGCGTCCGGCCAGCTCAGGCGGCCGCTGACCGGCGCCGGGCGCATAGGGATTCCGGATCGGATCCATGCTGTCACTGTATGCGGCCGTCTAGCGTTTTCCGTAGATTGACCAATCAACAAGCAGAGCGTGTCGCGACCACTCTCTACAGCTTTCTACCCTCAACACTAGATTCCCCTAGAAGCACCTAGCCACGATGTCGAACCGATGCCAGTGCTTCGGCCCGCTCATCGCCTTTCCGTCCAGCTCCACCGACTCCAGCTCAAGCACGCTCCACCCAGCCAGCAGCTCCCGCACCTCAGCCTCGGTATGAACAGTCAGCTCCGGCTGCCCCGCCCAGGAGTCCCGCTCCCCGAGCAACTGCCCGGCGAAGATCCCACCCGGCCGCACCGCCCGCGTCACGACGGCCCACACCTCGGTGAACCGCTCAGGAGGCGCAAAGAACAGACTGAAGCCGGCATGTACATAGTCAGCCGCGGGCGGTCGAGCCTCCCAGAGCTCACTCTGTTCCAGCGTCAGCCCGGACAGTCCGTCGGTGCGGCGAGCTACCTCCGTCAGGGCTGCCTCGCTGGAGTCCACGGCATGCACTTGCCAGCCGCGCTGCAGTAGGTCGAGCACCTCGTTGCCCGCTCCGCATCCGAGGTCCACTGCGGTCCCCGGACCTGCCGCCAGCTCGACAGTCCGCAGGTAGAAGGGGCTCGGCGGCGCCCCGGTGGTGAAGGCGACGTAGGGCATCCAGTCGCTGAAGTCGGGCATTGGGAGAGTTTCGCAGGTGCCGGTGGTGCGCTGGGACCACTATGGTGCGGGCATGGTTGGGCGGGTGGAGTGGGCTGAGCAGGCCGCGGCGTTGTATGAGCGGGTGCACCAGCAGTACGTCGGGGGTGCGCGGAAGCTGGAGTCGCTGATCAATGAGCTGATCGGTGAGGAAGAGGGCATCAACTACCTGACCGCTACTGCTCGGGCCAAGGATCCGGAGTCGTTTCTGGTGAAGGCGGCCAAGGCGCATCCGGATGATCCGAACCGGCCGAAGTACGACGATCCGTTGGGGCAGATCACCGACCTGGTCGCGGCTCGGGTGATCACGTTCCTGGTGGAGGCGGTGGATCGGGTGTGTGAGGTGATCGAGGAGGAGTTCGAAGTCGTCGAGCACACCGACATGGGGGCGCACACCCGCGCGCAGGGGGTGTTCGGCTATGCCAGCAAGCACTTTCTGGTCCGGCTGAACGCGCATCGGCGCGAGCAGCCGGAGTACGCCGTACTGAAGAACCTGACGATGGAGATCCAGGTCCGGACCGCGGTTCAGCACGCGTGGGCCGAGTTCGAGCACGACATCCGGTACAAGCTGGACATCCCGCCGGAGCGCAAGCCGGAGTTCGACCGGCGGTTCCTGCTGGCGGCTGCGTTGATGGAGCTGGCCGACAACGAGTTCACCGAGATCGACCGGCTCTACCGTGAGCTGGCGGCCGCTGCGCCCGAGAAGACGCCGCGGGACCTCACCACGTCGAGCCTGACGACGTACCTGACCCGTCGCTACCCGGACGCGCCGCATGCCAAGACCAACCACTACGCGTGGATCCTGAGCGTCCTGGCCCGCCTCGGCGTCACCACCGAGGAGGAGCTCACCGATCTACTCGCCGGCATCGACAGCCTCGCCGTACAGGTCGCGATGAACCACCGCGCCCCGGCCGGCACCGTACGGCGCTTGGACGACGACCTGCTCGCCGCCCGCGGGTCGGCGTACCTAGATCTGTTCCCGAACGAGGAGCGGCGGCAGAACATCCTGCGGGGTCGGCTGAAGGCGCTCCGCCGGGCTGGGATCACGGAAGCCTGAGTGCCTCGGCAGTACGGCGGGCCCAGGCACCTGTGGTGATCAGTCCGAGTGTGAGCACCAGCAGGCCGCAGCCGACGATCAGGTACCAGTACAGGCGAGCGGCCGAGACGAACCCGCTCTCCAGCGGTCCGACGAGTCGCGCCGACAGAACTGTGCCTGCGATCGCCACGCCGAGCGACGCACCGACCTGACGACTGGTAGACGCAACAGCGGCCGCAACCCCAGCCTGTGCACGTGGCATGCCAGACACGGCCGCGTTCGTGATGGGTGCGTTCAGCATGCCGAAACCGATCCCGAAGACCAGATAGCCGACCGCCAGCACCACCACTGTCGTAGAACCAGTTAGCCGGGACAGGATCAGACCGGATGCGCCCAGCATCGTCCCCGCCACCACCAGCGGCAGCCGCGGCCCGCGGTGCCCGACCAGCCAGCCAGAGATCGGTGCGAAGACCACAGTCATCGCAGCCATCGGCAGCGTCAGCAACCCGGCATGCAGAGCGGAGTACCCACGCACCGACTGCAGATATAGCGAGTTGAGGAACAGAAACCCGGAGAGCGCGGCAAAACCGGCCACTGCGATCAGTGTGGCTCCGGAGAACGGCGCACTGCGGAAGAACCGTGGCTCCAGCAGCGGTTGCTCTCTGCGCTGCTCATAGAGCACCAGCGTCACCAGAGCGACCACCGTCAGCCCGAAACACCCCAGGATCAGCGGTGAGGTCCACCCGGCCTCACGGCCCTCGATGATCCCGTAGACCAACCCGCCCAGCAGCAGCACGACCAGCACCTGTCCCACCGGATCGATCCGCCGCGGTACCAGCGACCGCGACTCCGGCACGAACAGTGCAGCCAGTACGACGGCCAGTAGCGTCACCGGCACGTTGATCCAGAAGATGAACCGCCACCCGACGCTGTCGACCAGTGCACCACCCACCACCGGCCCGACCGCCATGCTGAGTCCGACGACACCGCCCCAGACACCGATCGCCTGCGCCCGCTCGCGCGGATCGGTGAAGGTGTTGGTGATGATCGACATCGCCACCGGGTTCAGCATCGAGCCACCGATCGCCTGCAGCATCCGGAACACGATCAGCAGCTCGACCGTCGGCGCGAAGCCACACAGCAACGACCCGACACCGAACACCACCAGCCCGGCCTGGAACGTCCGCCGCCGGCCAACCCGGTCCGCCGTCGACCCAGCCACCATCAGCAGACTCGCCAGCACCAGCGTGTAGGCGTCGATCGTCCACTGCAGCTCGGTCACCGACGCACCCAGCTCGGCCCGGATCGCGGGCAGCGCCAGATTCACGATCGTCGAGTCGAGACCGACGACGAACAGACTGGAACAGCAGATCGCCAATACCAGTAGCCGCCGCCTGCGACTCAGCCCTTCATCCATTGCTCCCGAATCTACTCCGGGTCGCCGACAAGGGGTGGGAAAACGGTTTGACGGACTGTCGGAGGGCCCGCCTACGCTTGCTGTATTCGCCTGGTCAGGTGCCCCTTTACCCCTCTATGCCTTCGTCTGTGGGACGTCATGTCTTTGCGCCTCATCCCGTTTGCCGACCCAGGTGTGCCAGACACCCGGTCCGGTCTCCGACTCATTCTCTGGCTCGAGCACCAGCAGCTCCGCGGTCAAGCGATCGCCGTCTTCTGGGGTTTGATCTTCTTCGGCGGTATCGCGGCCGCCCCGATCGCGGTCGGCCTGGCCGTGCAGGCCGTGATCGACCGTTCCTGGCCGAAGCTGATCCTCTCCGGCGTGCTGTTGCTCGCCTTCGGCGCGGCCAAAGCCGGAGCGGACTCGTTCTTCCACCGCGCCGTGGTCTCCAACTGGATCTGTACGGCGTCGCGCCTGCAGCAACTGCTGATGCGCAAGGCGTCGGAGCTGGGCTCGTTGCTCACCCGACGGATCGCTGCGGGCGAGGTGGTGGCGGTGAGCAGCGGCGACGTCGAGAAGATCGGCTGGTTCGTCGAGGTGCTCGGCCGGTTCACGGCTGCGCTGCTGACATCGTTCGCGGTGGTCATCGGTCTGTTGCTCTACGAGCCGCAGCTCGGTCTCGTCGTGGCCGTCGCCGTTCCGGTGCTGGCGTTCTCGATCGTGCCGCTGATGGGCCCGGCAGAGCGGCGTGCCGATGCGCAGCGTGCCAAGGGTGGCCGTGCCACCGAGCTGGCTGCGGACACCGTGGCCGGTCTGCGTGTGCTGCGCGGTATCGGCGGTGAGCAGCTGTTCCTGGACCGCTACCGCGCGGCCTCGCAGGAGTATCGCGCCAGCGCAGTCCGCAGCGCACGGATGTGGTCACTGATCGCTGCACTGCAGGTGCTGCTGTTCGGCCTGTTCCTGGTGCTGATCGTCTGGATGGGCGTGCGCATGGTGGCGTCCGGCCGGATCACGGTCGGTGAGCTCGTCACGACGTACGGGTTCATCACGTTCCTGCTGGTGCCGCTGCACACGTTCGAGGAGACCGCGAGCGCGTTCATCTTCTCGAAGGTGTCGGCCAAGCGCGCTGCCCGGGTGCTGTCGCTGCAGCGCACCGACGACACCATGGGTACGGCGGCCGCGCAGCTGCCCGACGGCGACCTGTACGACCCGGTCTCCGGGCTGCTGGTGCCAGCCGGCTCGTTCACCGCAGTGGTGTCGGGTGACCCTGATGCGGGCGGTCTGCTGGCCGACCGGCTCGGTGGGCACAGCCCGACAGCCGAGCCGGACGATGCTTCGGTGCAGCTGGGTGGTGTCGGCCTGGACGACCTGCCGCTGGATTCGGCGCGCACGGTCGCACTGGTGCAGGACAAGGACCCGGTGCTGTTGTCAGGCACGGTGCGCGAGCTGTTCGACGTACCGGCCAGCGGTGCGGTCTCCCCGGAGACAGCGCTGGAGGCTGCACAGTGTGCGGACATCCTCGACGTACTGCGCCAGTCTCTGCCTGCTGGTGAGACGGACGCGATGCAGGCGGTGCTGACCGAGCGCGGTCGTTCGCTGTCCGGTGGGCAGCGACAGCGCGTCGCACTCGCCCGCTCGCTGTACGTCGATCCGCAGGTGCTGGTGCTCGACGAGCCGACCAGTGCGGTCGACGCGCACACCGAGGCCCGGATCGCCGACGGCCTGCGACTGCTGCGCGCAGGGCGGACCACTGTGGTGTTCACGTCCAGCCCGCTGATGCTGGACCGCGCGGAGCGGGTGGTGTTCGTGCCGGACGGGCGCGTCGACGCCGTCGGCACGCACCACGAGCTGGTGCACACCAATCCGCGGTACCGCGCGGTCGTCACCCGTGAAGAAGAACCAACTCTCGAGGAGTCGGTGTGAGACCCCCTCTGTACGACCCGGCAGCCCCACAGGAAGTGGTCCGGCTGCCGGTGGCAAGTAGCGCAACTGTGCGCGCCTATGTGAAGACACTGTTCCGCAGGCACCGCCGAGCGTTCGGGTGGTTGACCCTGGTGAACGCAGTGGCGGCGCTGAGCGGCATGGTCGGGCCCTGGCTGCTCGGCACCGTGGTGGAGAAGCTGTCCCAGGGACAGAAGGACGTTGACCTTCCCTATGTGGTGCTGGGCTTCACTATCGCTCTGCTGGTGCAGACGGTGTTCGTCCGGATGACCAGACTGCGTGGTGCGGTGCTCGGTGAGGAGATGCTCGCGGATCTGCGCGAGGACTTCCTGGTCCGCGCGGTCGGCCTGCCGCCTGGAGTGCTGGAGCGCGCCGGGACCGGTGACCTGCTGTCCCGGATCACCACCGACATCGATCGGCTCTCGCATGCCATGCGCGACGCCGTACCGCAGCTGACCATCGCCGTGCTGTGGGCAAGCCTGCTGATCGGCGCACTGATCGTCACTGCACCGCCGCTGGCGGTGGCCGTGGTGATCGCGGCACCGATCCTGATCATCGGCGGCCGGTGGTACTTCCGCCGGGCGCCGCAGGCCTACCGCTCGGAGGCGGCCGGGTACGCCGCGGTCGCGTCGGCGCTGGCCGAGACCGTGGACGCCGGCCGGACGGTCGAGTCGCACCGGCTCGGCACCCGCCGGATCGAGCTGGGTGACAGCCGGATCGGTCAGTGGGTCGCCTGGGAGAAGTACACGCTCTATCTGCGGATGATCCTGTTCCCGGTGATCAACATGACGCACACGGTCGCACTGGCCGCGGTGCTGGTGATCGGTGGCGGATTCGCGCTGCAGGGCTGGATGACCGTCGGTGCGCTCACCACGAGCGCGCTGTACATCCAGATGCTGGTGGAGCCGGTCAACATGATGATCCGCTGGTACGACGAGCTCCAGGTGGCGCAGGTGTCGCTCGCCCGGCTGGTCGGCGTGCGCGAGGTCGAGACCGAGCAGTTCGGTGAGGAGCGCGAGCCGGAGGGCCGGACTGTGTTGGCCGACGAGGTCCGGTTCGGCTACCTGGAAGGCCGCGACGTGCTGCACGGCGTCACCCTGACGGTGCAGCCCGGAGCACGGGTTGCGCTGGTGGGCCCGTCCGGTGCCGGCAAGTCGACACTGGGCAGGCTGCTGGCCGGCATCTACTCGCCGCGGGTCGGCGACATCACCCTGGGTGGTGCTGCCCTCGACAGGATGTCGGCCGAGCAGGTCCGTAGTCATGTCGCCCTGGTGAACCAGGAGCACCATGTGTTCGTCGGCAGTGTCCGCGACAACCTGCGGCTGGCTCGGACGGATGCGACCGACGCCGACCTGTGGGCAGCGCTGCGGTCGGTGGATGCCGACGGCTGGGTGGCTGGGTTCGACGACGGTCTGGACACCGAGGTGGGCTCCGGCGGCGTCACACTGACGCCGGCACAGGCTCAGCAGGTCGCACTGGCCCGGCTGGTGCTGGCCGACCCGCACACGCTGGTCCTCGACGAGGCGACCTCGTTGATGGACCCGCGGGCCGCTCGGCACCTGGAGCGGTCACTGGCTGGTGTCCTCGAGGGCAGGACCGTGGTGGCGATCGCGCACCGCTTGCACACCGCACACGACGCGGATGTGATTGCGGTGGTGGAGGACGGCAAGATTGTGGAGCTGGGCGGACACGACGAACTGGTCGATGCCCAGGGCCCCTATGCCGCGCTCTGGCACTCCTGGCACGGCGACCGCTGACCATTGCAGCAAGTGGCAGGCCCAACGTCTGCCACTTGCTGCACCTCACATGTGAGGATGAAAATGTGCTGACTACGCTGTTCTCGCTCCCGTCTTCGATGGCTCTCGATGTGAACGACGAGGGCGGGATGCTCGTCCTGTACGACGGGACCGGTGTCCGCCAGGTCAGCGAGATCGCCCCGGACGGCAGCTGGCGCGCGCTCACCGACCTCGGTGACACCTGCCGGAACGCACAGTTCGTGCCGGGCAGCCGGTCGGTGATCGTCGAGCACGACAGCGGCGGCAACGAGCGCGGTCAGCTCTCGATCCTCGACCTCGACGAGCCTGGGCTGCCGACGATGACCCCGCTCGTGCACGACCTCGACTACCTGCACCACCTGATCGCCGCGAAGCCCGGCCGCGTGCTCTACACCACCAACCGGCGGAACGGGGTCGACTTCGACCTGATCGCCCGGGACCTGGCCACCGGCGCGGACACCGTGCTGTACGACGGCGGCGGCTGGGTCATGGCTGTCAGCGCCTCGCCCGACGACCACTGGGTTGTGCTGTGCATTGCCAGCGCCCCAGCGAACTCCATGCAGCTCCTGCTCGTCGAGACCACCACTCAGACGGTCACCGAGCTCACTCCGGCCGACGCACTGAACGACCAGGGCCAGGTGTCGTGGTTGCCGGATTCATCGGCCATCGTGGTCTCCAGTGATGCCGACCGCGACCGGAAGGCCCTGCGCCGCTACGACTTGAGCACTGCGGTCTGGAGCGACGTACTGGTCGACGACGCGCGCGACCTGGCCTCGTGGCTGTCACCGGACGGTGAGCAGTTGCTGGTCGCCGTGGTCGACGACGGTGAGGTGACGCTCGCGACGCACCGGCTGTCCGACGGCTCTGAGCTCGCCCGCCTGGACCTGCCGGCCGGTGGCTGCGCAGCACTGGCCTTCGGGACGCCGGACCCGGTCTGGTCGCCGGATGGGTCGTTTGCCGCGTTCACTTACAGCTCTCCGATCACACCGCCGACGGTCTACCGGTACGTCCCGGCCAGTGGCGAAGTGATCGCCGTACCGGCGCCGGACATGCCCGAGGTGCCGAAGCTAACCATGCCGGAGAGCATGCGGGTTCCGTCGTTCGACGGTGAGCAGGTGCCGGTCTTCGTCTTCCGGCCGACCGGACCGGATCTGCGGTCGACCGTGCTGCACATCCACGGTGGTCCCGAGGGCGCATCGATGCGCGTCTGGCACCCGGTGATCGCCTCGCTGGCCGCCGAGGGCCACACCGTGATCGTGCCGAACGTGCGCGGCTCAGCGTCGTACGGCAAGCGCTGGTACTCGCTGGACGACCGCCAGCTGCGGCTGGACTCGGTGAAGGACCTGGCCGCGATCCACGCCTGGCTGCCCACGATCGGCGCCGACCAGAGCCGCGCGGTCCTGTGGGGCGGTTCGTACGGCGGCTACATGGTCCTGGCCGGTCTGGCGTTCCAGCCGGAGTTGTGGGCGGCCGGCGTGGATATCGTCGGGATCGCCTCGCTGGTGACCTTCCTGGAGAACACCTCCGACTACCGCCGTGCGACGCGCGAGCGGGAGTACGGCTATCTCGCGACCGACCGGGAGTTCCTGGAGAGCGCCAGCCCGCTCAGCCGGGTCGACGACATCCGGGCGCCGCTGTTCGTCATCCACGGGGCCAACGACCCGCGGGTGCCGCTGTCCGAGGCCGAGCAGATCACTGCGGCGCTGGAGCAGCGTGGGGTGGCGTGCGAGCTGGCCGTGTACCCGGACGAGGGGCATGGGCTGGCCAAGCTGAAGAACCGGCTGGACGCGTACCCGCGGGCCTTCAGCTTCCTCCGGCAGCACCTGGCCACAGTGGAGTGAGTGTCGCGGCTGTCGCGTCCAGCCGGACCGGCAGCCCGAGCGGTACGGCGAGGTTCAGGTCCTCGTGGCCGACCGCGGCCCCTTCCACCATGGGGAGGCCGAGTGGCTCAAGGCGCTCCCGTACGACGTCCGCCGCGAGCCCCTGGTCGTCGGACTCACTGAAATCGCCGACCACGATCCCGGTCACCTGATCGAACCAGCCGGACCGCAGGAGCTGGGTGAGCATCCGGTCGATGCGATAACCCTGCTCACTCACGTCTTCCAGCACGACGACACCGGACGGTGCCGCGTAGGTCGGCGTACCGATGCTGGTCGCGAGCAGTGCAAGGTTGCCCCCGCGCAGCACGCCTTCCGCGACACCACCGACGAGCGTGCGCGCGCCACGTGGTGCGAGCAGGTCGGTGACGCTGTCGGGATCGAAGAGCAGGTCGTGCAGCCGGGACCGGCCTTCTGCCACGCCCAGCTGCTCGACAGCGGCAGCCATCGGGCCGTGGATGGTGACGAGGCCGCGGGCGTTCAGCGGTTCGTGCAGTGCGGTGATGTCGCTGAAGCCGACGAACCACTTCGGTACGGCGGCCAGTTCGTCGAAGTCGACCGCCTCGAGCATCCGCTGCACGCCGTACCCGCCGCGTCCGCAGAAGACCGCGGCGAACCGGTCGTCGAGCCAGGCCTCCCGGAAGTCCGCAGCCCGGGCCTTGTCCTCCGCCGCCAGATACGCGAACCGCTCATGCCCCGCCAGCACCGACGGCATCACCTCGACCTCGAGCCCCCATTCCTTGAGGTACGCGGTACCGATCTCGAGCCGCTCCGCCCGCATCGCCCCGGATGGCGCCACCACCGCGATCCGGTCACCAACCTGCAGGGGCCGCGGAACAGTCACATGAGTCACCCGGCAGACGCTACTCGACGCTGGGCCCAGGGCCTCCTGGTGCGGATCAGGAAGCCCACCAGGACCAGCACGAGGATCGCCGCACCGCCGTCGGTCACCAGCGACGGCATCGCGCCGACCGGACCGAGCCGATCGACCGAGGCCTCGAACATCTCCGGCGGTACCGCGCGGACACCGACCGCCTGGGTGAGGTTGACCGCGACCACCAGCCAGAACAACCAGCTCTGCTTCTGCTTGCGCAGGGCAAGGATCCCGGCCGCGTTACCAAGGATGTAGAGGCAGCCAACGATCCGGAACCCGATGAGGAAGCCGGGTGCCGCCGCCTCCGCATCGGCCTCACTACGACCGGCCAGCACCATCATCCGGACCAGCGTCTCCTGGTTCACGATCCAGAAGTTCTGCAGCGCGGTACCGATCGTGAACACGATCGAGCACACTCCCACGAGCACCTGCAACCGCGGCGTCCATCGAGTCTCCGTCATACCAACAAGCCTCGGGAGCAGAGGCACGCGCGGCTACCAGGTGACCTTCACTGTTGCTGAGGTGCTGACGCCATTGACAGTGACCGTCAGTTGGGCCTGGCCAGGGCGGAGAGCGGTCAGCTGACCGGTGGAGGGGTCGTACGACGCGACTGCCCAGAAGGGGGCGGTTGCGGCGGAGCCGATGTGGAGGTGGGTCGAGCCCTGCCAGTCGGCCGAGACCGGGAAGCTGACTGGGACCCGCCTGCCGTCCTGTACGACGGTCGCGGCAGCGGGGGCTGTGGCTCCGCGGCGGAGGGTGGCGGGGGCCGACAGCTCGAGGGTGTCCACGTGGGGGCGGAATTCGAGTTTGAGCCAGTCCCGCTTGTCGCTGACGCCGACCATGGCCCAGCCGGTGAAACCGCCGTCGTCGGGTGCGGAGGCGGGGCCCTTACCGGAGTTGCCGGTGAGGGGGAGCAGGACGCCGTCGGTGCGGGTGGCTGCGAAGGTGCCGGCGTGGGCGGCCATGTAGGCGGCGCCCTTGCCGGTGGCAGCCCGGAAGTCGGCCAGCCACTTGACGATCAGCGCGGCCTCTTTGCGGTCGCCGAGCTGGGAGTTCTGCGTCGGCGAGGGGTCGTTGATCGGGTGGTGTGCCATCACGACGACGTTCCGGATCGCCTTGTTCCGCGCCGCATCGTCCAGTTGCGCCCGTAGATCCAGGATCTGCGCGAACCCACCGGCCCGCAATGATCCGAGCGACGAATCGCGCAGTACGAAGCGGGTGCCCTTGTGGTCGAACGTGCTGGTCGGCGCCCCGAAGACCTTCGTCCACTCGGACAGGTCGCCGGGCCCGTAGCTCTCGTGGTTACCCGGTACGTAGTGCACCGGTACCTTCCCGCCGACCTCCTCGTCGAGGATCCTCTTGGCCAGCGCGATGTCCGGGCCGAACGCCCGGTCGACGAAGTCGCCGTTGATCACCAGGAAGTCCGGGTGCTGCGCGAGTGCCTCGCGGATCGTCCGGCGAGCCTGCTGCACGATGTCGGAGTTCGGGTTGTCGGCCGTGAACTGCGCGTCCGACATCACCGCGAACCGCCACCGTCCGCTGGTGACAGTTCCGTCGGTGACGACCATCGGGTCGATCACCTTGGCCGTCGGCGCCAGATTCACCGGCGGTGCGCTGCGCACGGTCAGGTCGTCGATCACGATCCGCCCGGCGTACTGCCGTGTCGGCACCGTCTCCACCACGTAGATCCGCCAGAACCGCAGCGGCATCGTCAACCCGGCCGGGATCGTCGCCTCGACGTACTTCCAGCCGACCCAGTCCACCGACGCCGCGAGGTTCAGCGTCTGCGCGGAACCACCGGCCCCGGTGTACGCGTTGGCGCGCAACCACGCGCCCTTGCCGTCGCCGTACACCCAAGCCCCGAGCTTCTGCGGCTGTCCGGGCAACGTCTGCTGCGGGGTCTGCGCCAGGTACGCCGCGCGGGTCGCCGTACTGCCCGTGAGCGAGTAGTCGAGCGCGATCGCCTGCCCGCCGTCGTGACCTTCCGCCGCAGACCGCGATGCCGTTGCAGCACCAGCCGGTACGGCGTTGGCCGCCCACTTGCTCACGTCGTCGAGCTCGTCCACGACCGTGCTGGCCAGCCCAGCCGTGACACTCAGCTGCGTGCTCAGCTTCCCAACCGTCGCGGTCACCACGGCCGAGACCGCTTCGTTGCTCAGGGCATTCACTTCGAACCCATTGCCCTTAGCAACTACATGAAGGACCGCCGGATCGTAGCTCAGCTTCACGTCCCGCGGCTCGATCCACGTGGAGAACCCGTCCGCGTCGTACCCGTCGATCTCGAAGAAGCCCTTCGCCGCGGAGTCCGCCAGCGACACCTGCCGACTCGACGGCGCCAACCGGACCGGCGCACCCAGCACTGTCATCGGGAACCTCCCGTTCGCCGTCCCCCGCACCGCACTGACCACAGCGTCTCCGGCCCGCCGTCCAGTCACCACACCACGCTGATCGACGCGCACCGCGCTCCCACCGAACCAGTACGGCGTACCTGGCGCAGGCGCGTAGGTTTCGTCATGGCCGGTCGCGGTGAGCACGCGGCTCAGTCCGCTGAGCACGCGGGAGCTGCGGGACAGATCGGCATCCACGTCCGCGGCCGCCGTACCGGCCGCCTCGATCCGGAAGCCCTTGAGCCGGCCCGAACCCTTCACCGGGACCAGCCCGAGACCGTTCGGAACCACCCGCTCACCACCGTCGGACGGATCGTTCACCACCGACGGCGCGGCCTTGCCGGGTGTCCGGGCGAGCATCGTCGACGACCCGCCACCGTCGAGGTTCAGCGCATCGTCGGCCCCGAGGCCGATCATCAGCTGCCCCATCTCCTTCAGCGACAGCCCCCGCGAGCCGGTCGCCCGGCCGTCGACGGTGAGCAGGATCATCCGGCTCCCGTCAGCGTCGAAGCCGATCGCCGTCCGCGGCGCGAGGTCCGCGTCCGGTACGTCGGCCGGCACCGAACCGTCCTTCGCCAGCTGCACGTTCCCGCTGACCGCGACCGCGACCTTCGACGCATCCGGTCGCAGCCCGTACTCCACGTCGACCTTGTCGCCGACCTCGAAGGCGGTGAGCGCGTTCGCTCCGGCTTCACGTCCGATCAGTGCCTGCTCGTTGGCTGCCAGCGCGGTAGTCCCCGGAGCCGCTGTCGATGAGACGACCACACCGTCGCGCAGGATCACCTCGCGCACGGTCGGCAGCCCGTCGACCGTTCGGGTCCGCGCCACGTCACCCCACTCCGGGGTGTAGAGGCCGATGCCGGCGGAGTCGACGGACGGCGAGTTCAGGTTCGTCACCGCCAGCTTCACCGCGTCGTCGTCGGTCGCCGTCCCCTGCAGGAACAGCTGAGCGATCCGGCCGAGCCCGTCCTTGCCGATCACCGCACTGTCGTTGTGCCCGGCCGCGGGCGCGTTGATCAGCCGGCCGCCCTGCTCGACGCCGACGCCGAGCGGCGCGGTCGTGTCGTTGATATCGAAGAAGTCGCCGTTGACCCCGGCGATCGCACCCTTGCGCGCGAGCTGCTGACTCAGCGGCGAACCGCCGGAGACCTTGCCGGTGTTGACGTAGTCGACCGTCACCCCGTGCTTGTCCAGGTCGGTGGTGAGCAGGTCACCGCGCAACCAGCCGCGCGGATCAAGCCGCTCGAACGAGGTGTAGGTGACACCGGGCGCAACCGGGCTGTCGTGGCGACTCGCCACGACGCCGTCTCCGGCCAGCCCTGGATCAGCGGCGTAGGCAGGGGTTAGTGCGAAACCGGCGAGCAGGCCGGCGGCAGCGAGCGCAGTACAGGCAGGACGGACGAGCGGCACGGGAGCCTCCACTGATTAAGAGCCGGTGACAAAGTAACGTCACCGGCAATCAAGTGGAAGCTTTTCTTCCCGAACAGTAGGTGATCAGTCGGTGCTGACCGGCTTGCCCAGCGTCTGCCAGGCGTGCATCCCGCCGTCCAGGTTGATCGCCTCGCGGCCGACCGAGTTCAGGAACTGGGTGGCCATCCCGGACCGGCCGCCGACCGCGCAGACGCAGAGGACCTTCTGATCGTTCGGTACCTCACCGACCCGCTCCTGCAGGTCACCGAGCGGGATGTGCTTGGCGCCCTCGATATGACCACGCGCCCATTCGTCCGGCTCGCGCACGTCCAGGACGAACGCCTCCGCGAGCAGCGCGTCATCGAGCTCGGCCACCACGACCGACGGGATCTGCTGATTCTGGAACATGCCCCGATGATGTCAGATCTCACAATGGTTGACGTTCGAGCCGTTGAATAATGAGAGCGCTTCCCCTCTACTTGGCGTGATCGGTCCGGTGAGAACGGTGACCGATCGGACTCTTTCCGCCCCGAATAGAGGAGTCACTTCATGCGTAACCCCATGCCCAGATTCGTGCGGTTGTTCGTTGCGGGTGTTCTGATCAGCGGTGGAGCGGTGGCCACCGCGGTCGCCGCGCCACCGGCTGTCCCGGCCGCCGCCCCCGCGGCCGGGACCACTTCGATCCAGGCTCCGCCCCTCAGCAAGGCGACCAGCTACTGGACCGCCGAGAAGATGGCCAACGCCATTCCGTACGACCTTCCGGCGAACGCCAAGGGCATCCAGGGGAAGGCCGTGAACAACACCAGCGGTGTTGCTTCGCACCCGGTCGCCCCGAAGGGCAACAGCACCATGGCCGACCCGGTCCCGAGCACTGCGGGCAAGCTGTTCTTCACCATCGGCAGCGCCAACTACGTCTGCTCGGCGGCGACGATCAACAACAACTACAAGAACCTGATCATCACCGCCGGACACTGCGTGCACAGCGGACGTGGTGGCGGCTGGCACGGCAACTTCGTGTTCGCCCCGGCCTACTACAACGGCAACTCCGGTTACGGCGCCTACAACTGGAGCAACGTCCGGACCTTCAACTCGTGGATCAACAACAGCGACTTCAGCCACGACCAGGCGTTCATCACGCTCCAGAAGCGCAACAACGTCAACGTCGTCGACGCGGTCGGCGGCAACGGCCTCGTCTGGGGCAACGGTCGCGCCCAGGCCAACACCCGGATCTGGGGCTGGCCGGCCGAGCCGCCGTACAACGGTCAGGTCCCGTACTACTGCGACGGCAACACCTACGCCTGGGGCTCGACCGACGCCGCCCTCCCCTGCTCGATGAACGGCGGCGCCAGCGGCGGCCCCTGGCTCAAGGACCGCATCAACGCCAACCTGGGCTACGTCTTCGCCGAAACCTCCCGCAGAACCACCAGCGGAACCCCCCTCCTGCTGGCCACCCCGAACTCCGGTGACGTCAAGACCATGTTCGACCTGATGACCACCTGACCCCCCGAAGGCCCCGCCCGAACCAACGCCCGGGCGGGGCCTTCGTGTCCCCTGATGAACGGGTTACTTGAGGAGTTTGGACAGCCGGCGATCGGCCAGCGGCTTGCCGCCGGTCTGGCAGGTTGCGCAGTACTGCAAGGACGAATCGGCGAAGCTCACCTCGCGGACGACATCACCGCAGACCGGGCACTTCTGGCCGGTCCGCCCATGCACCCTCAGGCCGGACTTCTTCTCCGACTTCAGGTCCTGTACGGCGAGGCCGGCGGAACGGTCGACCGCGTCCTGGAGGGTTGAGCGCATGGCGTCGTACAAGGTCTGGAGCTCGTCGTCGGTCAGATTCGAAGCCGGTTTGAACGGGCTCATCTTCGCGACGTGCAGGATCTCGTCGGAGTAGGCGTTGCCGATGCCGGCGATCACCGACTGGTTGCGGAGGACGCCCTTGAGCTGCACGCGGCCGGCCTTCTTCAGGATCGCGCCGAACTCCTCGATGGACAGCGAGAACGGCTCCGGCCCGAGCCGCGCGATCCCGGGCACCTCGGCCGGATCACGCACGACGTACACCGCGAGCTTCTTCTGCGTCCCGGCCTCGGTCAGGTCGAACCCTGACCCGTCGTCGAACGCCGTCCGCAGCGCGATCGGCCCCTTGCCGGGGCGGACCAGCGTGGTGGACTGCTCGTCACGCCAGCGCAGCCAGCCCGCGCGGGCCAGGTGGATGATCAGGTGCACACCCTGCGCCGAGAAGTCGAGGAACTTCCCGTGCCGCTGGACGTCGTCGATCAGCAGCCCGACCAGCGCCGAGACCGGCGGATCGTACGTCTTCAGGGCGCTGATCGCGGTGATGTCCGCGCGCACGAACGCCCGCCCGACGGCGCGCTCCCGCAGGAACACCGCCAGCGACTCGACCTCCGGCAACTCAGGCACCCTCCCAGTGTGCCCGATACCAGGGACAGTTTCGGGTTATCACCGATGGGAACGGGTTGTGCAGGCGACTACTGTCGGAAGCAATTCAACGAAGGAGGCCCCCATGGGAGGCTTGGTGAAGAACTTGCTGAAGGGCGCTGTGGTCGCCAAGGTGGTTCAGGTTGCGCAGCGTGAGCTGAGCAAGCCGCAGAACCAGCAGAAGATCAAGCAGGCGTTCCAGAAGATCCAGCAGCGCCGTTCGCACTGATCACGGCTTGTTGGCCTGCAGGGTGTAGGTCGCAGCCAGACGCTCGGGGTTGTCGGTGAGTCGCCACTCACCGGCACCATCTTGAGTCATCAGCCCGGGCATCGGGTCCCAGGGCGCACTGTCGTGCTCTGTCAATGAGCCGAACACCAGCCCCGCGCTCTGTACGGCGGTGATGATCTCGCCGAGCCCGTGGTTCCATTCGTGGGTGAGGTTCGCGCTGAACACGGCGTCGGTGTCGGCGTACGTGCCGCCCTCGTCGAAGACCAGGGGTTCTTCGCGTTCGAAGTAGGTGTACTTCAGCGCCGCCTTGTCGTCGAGCGCCCACAACATCGGGTGCCCCTCACGAACGAACAGCCGCCCGCCCGGCTTGAGCAGGCCGGCCACGGTCTGCGCCCACCGATTGATGTCCGGCAGCCAGCAGAGCGCGCCGATCCCGGTGTAGACCAAGTCGTACGCCGCCGCGCCGAGAATCTCCACCGCGTCGTACACGTCCCCGACGTGGAAGTCGGTCTCGAGCCCCAGGCTCTCCGCGAAGGACTGCGCCTGCGCGACAGCCGGCGGCGAGAAGTCCAGGCCGCTCATCCGAGCCCCGAGCCGCGCGAGCGACACGGTGTCCGTACCGATGTGGCACTGCAGATGGACACCACGCAGGCCGGAGATGTCCCCCAGCCGCGGCAGGTCGAAGCGGACGACTTCGCTCAGGTACGACGGGTCCGCCGCGAAGTCGGCCACGTGATAGCTAGTGGCTGCTGCGTGGGCCGGGACTCGCTCGTCCCAGCTGGCTCGGTTGATCTCGCGGTAATCGGTCACCGCCCGACTGTGACACAGCCGGGCGGTGGGTTCGATCGGTTTATTCGAACGCAGTGGTCCAGATGCGGGCCTTGTAGAACTGTGCACCCGACCGCGAGCGATCCGCCGACTGGGAGAAGCGGACCGTCTTGTTGGCCCAGTCGCGTGGCTGGGTGCCGTCGCCGCGGATCGACACGACTTCGCCCGAGGAGTGCTTCACGTACGACTTCACCTTGGTCTCCGAGGAGATCTTGCTGCTGCGGAAGGTCCCGCCGTCGGTGAGGAGCTCGTAGACGCCCTTGGTCGCCGTCATCAGCATCTTGTGCTTGTTGGTGAAGTCAGGCTGGAGGTCGTGCCCGAGGTTCCCGCTGCCGAGGCTGAAGTGGGCGCCGTACTTGAGCCGCGTGTTCCGGCCGCTGCCCATCACCGCATAGTGGCTGAACCGGTTCTTACCGACCACCCAGAGCAGCTTGAACGTCGGGTCCCAGAGCACTCCGTGCGCACCGGCGTAGTTGACTGTCTGTACCTGCTTCAGACTGCCCAGGTTGCCGACGCTGGTCGGTGCGTACAGCGTGAGTTTGCCATCGGAGCTCGCCACGATGACCGAGCCGTTCCCCGGTACCCGCTCGATCGCATGTGGGTTGCCACCCGGCGTCGCGCTCCACTTCAGGTCGTTGCCTTCGGTGTGCTTCTCGCTGCCGATGTCGACGATGCCCGCCTTGCCGCCGGACGCGGCCACCAAGGCGATCCAGCCCTGCGCCTCGGTGGCGCGGATCTTCACGTCGCTCAGGTTCGCCCAGGCGCCGCCGCCCGGGCTGAAACTCCAGTGCACGTTCGCATCGGTGAACGCTTTGTTCTTGGGAAAGACGAGCACCTTGTTCTTGGTCTGCTCGGTGGTGGCGACGTAGTAGTTCGGCGCCGCCACCGCCTCCTGCTGCCCGAGCAGTGTCGCCGCCGGCGCGGCTACTGCTGCCGCCGCCAGCCCTTGCAGGAACGTCCTGCGCTGCATCAACGTGTCTCCTAATCGTCGAGAGCGTGATCTTGAGGTGCTTAGATCAGCCAACCCGACGATTGGTTCACGGGTAGACCAATTTCACGCTGCGTGACGTCCGGGGTGGGTGAGACGAGCCACATGAATCCGGCGTACGGCGGCCGGGGTGGCGGCGGGCTTGTGGGTGAAGGGCTTGGCCGACCCGCCGAGGGCGAGCAGGTCGAGCTTGGTCCGGGCCAGGTCACGGTCGTCGGCCGAGCCGGCCAGGTCGGCGGAGTGCCGCCGGTGGCTCACCTCGAGTGCCGCGATCAGGGCCAGTACGAGTACTGCGATCACCACGATTCCGTTCATGGCAGTAATCATGCTACCAGCGAGATCCCGCCACAATTGGCACTATTGACAGTGTTCATCAAATTCCTGCCATACTGGCTGGATGCTGCGAAAGATCGCCGTCGTCCTGATGGAAGACGTGGCCCTGTTCGAGTTCGGCGTGGTCTCCGAGGTGTTCGGGATCGACCGCACCGACGACGGAGTGCCGCCGTTCGACTTCAAGGTCTGCTCGGCGCGGCCGGGGGTGCCGATGTCCACCAGCAGCCACTCGGCGGTCGTCGCGCCGTACGGGCTGGAGGGGCTGGAGGACGCCGACCTGATCGCACTGCCGGCGACGACCTGGCGGCACGCGTACGACGAGCGCATCCTCGACGCGCTGCGGCGGGCCGAGGCCCGCGGAGCGATCCTGCTGACGGTCTGCTCGGGCGCCTTTGTGCTCGGCGCGGCCGGGCTGCTCGACGACCGGCGGTGCACCACGCACTGGCGCTATGTGAAGAAGTTCGAAGACCAGTTCCCGCTGGCCAAGCTGGATGCAGACGTGCTCTTCGTCGACGACGGCAACATCATCACCAGCGCCGGTACCGCGGCCGGGATCGACGCCTGCCTACATCTGGTACGGCGCGAGCTCGGCAGCGCAGTGGCGACTCGGATCGCCCGCCGGATGGTCGTCCCGCCGCAGCGCGATGGCGGCCAGCGCCAGTACGTCGAGGTCCCCGTCCCCGAGTCGTCCGGCGAGAGCCTGCAGCCGGTGCTGGACTGGATGGTCGACAACCTGACCGAGGATCACACCGTCCCGGCCTTGGCCCGCCAGGCTCAGATGTCGGAGCGCACCTTCGCCCGCCGCTTCGTCGCCGAGACCGGGACCACTCCGCTGAAATGGGTCACCACCCAGCGGGTCCTGCGCGCCCGGACTCTGCTCGAGCAGACCCGGATGGGTATCGAGCAGATCGCCGCCGAGTCCGGATTCGGCACGGCCGCGCTGCTCCGGCACCACTTCCGCCGCGTCGTCGGCGTCCCGCCCCAGGACTATCGGCGCACGTTCCGCACCACTGCGTAACCGAAAGTGATCCAGAGCACACGATTTGCAACCACCCCCGCGGGTCCCACTAGGATCATGGAAGTATCACGGGGGGATAACGGGTACTCGGGGGGACACGGCCGAAACTGATTCGGCGAGTCGAGCCAAGCTGGAGCTTCTGTGTCCACGCCCCACCCGCCCCGGGTCCCGTCGGCGCGCCGTCTGAGCTGGGATGTTGTCCGCGTCCTCGCCGTCCTGGCCGTCATCTTCACCCACACCACCTACATGGGTCCCTTTCTCCATCCGGAGCTCGGCACACCCCTCACCCCGCATCCCTTCCAGGTCGGCGCCAGCATCCTGCTGGTGATCAGCGCGTACTTCGTCTGCGTCACGGTCCGGAAGGACGGATCCACCCTCCGCTGGCTGTGGCGGCGCTACGCGCGGGTGGTACCGCCGTACCTGGCCGCCGTCGTCATCACCTACACCGCACTGGTGCTGTTCGGCCCGAGCAAGTGGACGCTGCCGACTCCCCATGACCTGTGGGGCAATCTCACGCTGACCAGTTCGTTCGATCCGACCGTGCGGATGATCGACGGTTCGTACTGGACGCTGCCCCTGCAGCTGATGGCGTTCACCGCCGCTGCGATCCTCTGGCCGCGGGGCGCCGCGACCGGTCACCGGATCACCGTGCTGCTCTGGGTGATGATCCTGGCGCCGGTGATCCTGCAGTGGAACGACCGGATCGCGAACAGCCCGCTCTGGGTGATCCAGATCTGGAACGGCCTGGGCATCCACCGACTGCAGTTGTTCGCCATCGGTATCGCCATCTGGCTCTGGTCGAAACATCGGATCGGCTTCGTGCACCTGGGCGCACTGCTCGTCGCGACCGTGTTCGCGCACCACGCGCAGACCGACGACCTGCCGTCCTCGCTCGGCATGGGCGTCCTGCTGGTGGTCGTCGCAGGAGCCGCCCGCGGCCCGGACTGGACTGTCTTCGAGCCGGTCCGGCGACCGATCGAGTTTCTGGCGAGGATCTCGTTCGGCATCTACCTGCTCAACCAGGAGCTCGGCTACCTGGTCTCCTGGCACCTGATGACCCTGGGCGTCGGTCGGGTCGGCCAGATCGCCGGCGCGGTCGCTGCGGCGATCCTGCTCGCCTGGCTGCTCACCCGGTACGTCGAACAACCGGCGTACCGGCTGTTGACCACCTTCAAGCCGGTACGGCGCCTCGGGGTCCGCGCGGTGGCCTGGCTGACTACTTGACATCGGATACCCGTGAGCTAATACTCGATCTCGGATAGTCGAGATCGAGGAGTGAGTCATGGCGAAACGCAAGGTGGCGAACCCGCTCGCCTTCGCCGTGCTCGGCAGCCTGTCCGAGCGACCGATGCACCCGTACGAGATCTCGACGACGCTCCGGAGCCGCGGCAAGGACTCCAGCATCAAGCTCAACTACGGCTCGCTGTACTCCGTCGTCGGCGCCTTGGAGAAGCACGGTTTCATCGAGGCGCAGGAGACCATCCGGGACGGCAACCGCCCGGAGCGGACGGTCTACCGGCTGACGGCGGCCGGGGAAGCCGAGTTCAAGGACTGGCTGACCGAGCTGCTCGGCTCACCGGCGCGCGAGTTCCACCCACTGGAGGCCGGGCTGGCCTACCTGCCAGGCCTGCATCCGGACCGGGTGGTCGAGCTGCTCGAGCAACGCCTGGTGGCAGTCGACGCGGAGATCGCACAGATCACCGCGGCCCACGAGCAGATGGCGTCGACAAACTTCCCGCGCATCTTCTGGGTCGAGTCGGAGTTCCGGCTGGCCCTGCTGCAGGCGGAGTCGGCGTACGTCCATCAGCTCGCCGAAGAGATCCGGGCCGATGCAGTGAGCGGCCTGCCGTTCCTGCGCCAGGCCTGGAAGAACTCCGTCGAGCTAGGCATCGCTCCGGCCGAGCAGCTCAAGGACCCGATCAAGTACTTCGGTCAGGAGTTCGACTGGATGAAGTACTAGTAAGAACGGCCCCGACCCACGGCGCGGCAACGCCAAGGGTCAGGGCCGCAGTTTCCTCAGAGTCGGTCCGAAGACCGGTTATCCAAGGGCACAACCATCAGGATAGCCAGACCTGGACCGACTCCCCATCACACAAGGGAGTCACCCCATGGCTACGCATGCCCTGGAAGCAGTCGAGCTGGTCAAGACGTATCCCCGTGATCACCGCGCACTCGACGGGCTGACCTTCAGCGTCGGCGAAGGCGTCGTACTCGGCCTGCTCGGTCCGAACGGCGCCGGCAAGTCGACCACCGTCAAGATCCTCACCACCCTGTCCCGCGCCGACTCCGGGACCGCCCGGGTCGCCGGGTACGACGTGATCCGCGAGCAGGACCAGGTCCGGCACGCGATCGGCTACGTGCCGCAGAAATCCAGCTCGGACCCGATGGCGACCGGGATCGAGAACCTGGTGCTGGGCGGCCGGATCTACGGTCTGTCCCGGACGGACGCCGTACGACGGGCCACCGAACTGCTCGAGCGGTTCGGCCTGACCGAGTTCGGTGGCCGCCAGGTCAAGACGTACTCCGGCGGCATGCAGCGCAAGCTGGATGTCGCGCTCGGCCTGGTCCATCGGCCGCAGGTGTTGTTCCTCGACGAGCCGACCACCGGTCTCGATCCGGAAGCCCGCGCGGACCTGTGGACCGAGGTCGGGCGACTGGCCGGCTCCGAGGGTCTGACCGTGCTGCTCACCACGCACTACCTCGAGGAGGCCGACCGGCTGGCCGATCGGCTCGCGATCGTCGACCACGGCAAGATCGTTGCCGAAGGCACCCCGGAAGGACTCAAGTCCGAGCTGCGCGGCGACTCGGTGCACGTCGAACTCGTCGAGGCCGATGCCGACGGGACAGTCCGCACCTTACTGGGCCAACTCCCCGGCATCACCGAGATAGTTGTCGAGGGCAAGGTGTTGCGTGCTCGCGTCGACCACGGCGCGACCGCAGTCCCCGCCGTACTGGGAATCCTTGAGGACAAGGCGATTCCGGTCTCCGCGGTGACAGTCTCGCGGCCGTCGCTGGACGACGTGTACCTGAATTACACCGGTCGTTCGTTCCAGGCAGCTGAGGAGGCGGCGTGATGACTACTGCAGTTGCGCACACCCGATTCATCACCGGTCGCTGGCTGCGCGCGTCGTACCGGCAACCGGCGCTGATCATCTTCACCTTGGTCCAGCCGGCGATCTGGTTGCTGCTGTTCGGGCAGGTCTTCCAGGGTGTCGTGAAGATCCCCGGGTTCGGCGACACGTCCTACATCGCCTTCCTGACACCGGGCATCGTGATGATGACCGCGCTGATGTCGAGCGGCTGGAGCGGTACGACGTTCATCGCGGACATGGAACGCGGTGTGATGGACCGGCTGCTCGCCTCACCGGTGAGCCGGGGCGGGCTGATGGCCGGGCAGCTGATCAGCAACGCGACCAATACGCTGATCCAGACCGTGCTCGTGTTCGTGATCGGGATGGCGGCCGGAGCCCGGTACGACGGTGGTCCAGCCGGCTACGCGGTCACGGCGGTGGCGTCGATGCTGGTCGGGATCGCGTTCGGATCACTCTCGAATGCCGTCGCGCTGCTGACCCGGCAGCAGGAGGCGCTGATCGGGATCTCGCAGTTCGTATCGCTACCGCTGACGTTCCTGTCGTCGATCATGATCGACCCGCAGGTGGCACCGCACTGGGTCTCCGTCGCCGCCCGTTTCAACCCGGTCGACTGGGCCGCGATCGCCGCCCGGCAGGCGCTGGCCGCCGACCCGGACTGGGCGTCGGTGCTGCGTCACGGCGGCTACCTCGCGGCGTTCACGCTGATCGTCGCGTGGCTGTCGACTCGCGCCTTCCGCACTTACCAGCGGTCGGTTTAACTACGGTCCTCGACCCAAAGGGCTGCAACCCCTTGGGTCGAGAACCAGCTTCGGTGTGGGCGGCGACGATCGCGTCGGCCGCTGCCCAGGGCTCGGCCGAGGCGTCCGGGCGGACGATCGCCCCGGACCGCTGGGCACTGAAGTGGGTCAGGACGGCGTCCTCGATCGCACGATCGCTGGTGGTGTTAACGAGAACATCGAGGCGCTGATGGTAGCCGAGAATGCCCGCCACGGCGTGCTCGGCTCGCTCCGGCGAGAACCCCAGCGCCTCGACCTGCCGGGGGAAGGCGCCGACCAGGTCGTAGACGGACTCCGGCTGCCGAGCCGCTGCCACGACGACAGCCCCGGACGCGGCGGCCGCAGCCACGATCGAGCGTCCCAGCGCGCCGTCCGCCCCGGTCACCAGCCAGACCTTCGCCATACCCGTGCTCCCCCTCGGTCGTGATAGCCCACCCTAAGTCAGACTCTAGTCCAAGTTGATGCCATAGTCTGCCCATGGACTCTGACTCGGCCACAGTCGATGCCGTGCCGCTCGGCCGCCGGGAGCGGAGCAAGGCGGCGCTGCGGCAGCGACTGCTGGACGCCGCGCTGGCCGCCTTCGAGGAGAAGGGCTACCGGGCCGCGACCATCGACGAGATCGCCGAACGCGCCGACGTCGCCCGGGCCACGGCGTTCAACCACTTCCCGCGCAAGGAAGACTTCCTGCTCGAGCTCATCCTGAAGCGGCGGAAGAGCGTCCGCGAGGGGCTCGAGCAGCTCCTGGAGTCCGGCGACCGGACCGTGCTCGACGCCATCCAGACTGTGGTCCAGGCGGCCGCCCACTCCTACGAGGCGAACCGGGGCATGAACCAGGCGATGATGCGCGCGATGCTCCAGTCCGGCGTGATGGCCACCTCCGGCTCGCACGCCACCGGCCTCCTCTTCGGCCGCGCGATCGCCCTCGGCCAGGAACGCGGTGAGATCCGTGCCGACCTGGATCCGTACGCGATCGGCAACGTGCTCTTCGACAGCTACACCGGCATCCTCTACCGCTGGGGACTCGGCGAGGTCGAGATCCCGCTCGAACAGGCCTTCAGTACCGTGCATGACGTCGTGGTCCCCGGAATTACACCGCGCTAGCCGGCGCGCGGAGCGCGTCTTTCCGGCACGCTTGAAGCAACTGACTGTTGCTTTGAGGAGAATGCGCATGAGCAGAGCGAGTCGCCGGGCCGTCCTCGGCGGTGCTGTCGCCACCGCCGCCGGTATCGCCGCCAGTGGAACATCCACCGCCGCCCGCCGCCCAGCGGGCAGATTCGCCGGGAAGGTCGTGCTGATCACCGGCGGGACCTCAGGCATCGGCGAGGCCGCCGCTCGGGCCTTCGCCGCCGCCGGTGCCCGGGTCGCCTTCAGCGGGCGGCGAACCACGCTGGGCCGCGAGGTCGAGCGAACCATCCGAGCTGCTCGCGGCGAAGCGACGTACCTGGAGGCTGACGTCCGCGAACCGGCCTCGGTGCAGAACTTCGTCGACACTGCTGTCCGCCAGTACGGGCGCCTCGACATCGCGTTCAACAACGCCGGTGTCCAGGTGGGGTCGGTCGCGGACTGGGAGGACGGGCTGGCCACCAATGCGCGTGGGCAGTTCCTGTCGATGAAGTACGAGCTACCGCATCTGATCGCGAGCGGAGGCGGGCACATCATCAGCAACTCGGCGGCCGCGCAGGATCTGGTCCGGACCGCGGCGGCCGAGTACGCCGTACAAGGTGTGCGTGTGAACACGATCCTGGCCGGGGCCGTTCCGGCTGCTGTGGCTGCGGCCGCTGTACTCGGGTTGGCGGGGGACGAGTTCAGCTACCTGACCGGCGCGACGATCCCGGTCGGCGGTGGTCTCGCCTGATGCAGGCCGTCGTCGTCCACGGGCCAGGTGACGTTCGCGTCGAGTCGCGGCCGGATCCGTCGCCTGGACGTGATGAAGTCGTCGTCGCGATGGAGTGGGGCGGGGTGTGCGGGAGTGACATCTCGTACGCCCGGGACGGCTCATCCGGTACGTCGGGGCATGCCGTGGGCGATGCCGTCACGGTGCACCCTGCGTCGCCGTCGGCGGAGCCACTGCCCGCACTCGTCGCCGGGCGGACGAACCTGCATCGGGAGGTTCGGTATTTCGGCTCGGCGGCATTCGACCCACACGAGGACGGCGGGTTCTCGACGTACCGGGTGGTGCGGGTGGATCAGCTGCGGGCGTTGCCTGATGGTCTGTCCACTCGGATTGCTGCGCTGGCCGAACCACTGGCTGTTGCGTTGCACGCAGTCGATCGGCTGCCGGGTGTGCACGGCCAGACCGTCTTTGTGAACGGCGCTGGGTGCGGACGAGGTGTTCGATGCTCGGGTTGGGTTGCCGGCCGATATCCCGTTGGTGGTCGAGGCTTCCGGGGTTTCGGCGGCGCTCGGTGGTGTGCTGCGGGCGACGGCTCGCGGCGGAACCGTCGTACAGGTTGGGAATCTGCCGATCACGCCGACGCCTGCTGTGCTTGGCGATCTGGTCAGCCGGGAGATCACCTGGACCGGTTCGTACCGGTTCGTCGACGAGATCACCGAGGCTGTCGCGCTGCTGGCCGGTGGGCTGGACGTGACACCGCTGATCGCGGCCGAGTTCGACCTCGCCGACGCCGCGGCCGCTCTGGCAGCAGCCGCGTCGACGGCCGGGAAGGTCTTACTACGCTTGGGCTGAGAGGGCTTCGGCGTACCAGGGCTTGATGATCCCGTCGATGATCGCGAGCCGCTCGTCGAACGGGATGAAGGCGGACTTCATCGCATTGATCGCGAACCACCGGAAGTCCGCCAGCCCGTAGCCGAAGGCCTCCGCCAGCAACGCCAGCTCGCGGCTCATCGACGTACCGGACATCAACCGGTTGTCGGTGTTGACCGTGACCCGGAAGCGCAGCTTGGTCAGCAACCCGATCGGGTGCTCGGCCATCGACTCGGCCGCACCGGTCTGCAGGTTCGAGCTCGGGCACATCTCCAGCGGAATCCGCCGATCCCGCACGTACGCCGCCAGCCGCCCCAGCTCGACCTTCTCGCCGGCCGGGTCGTGGCTGATGTCGTCGATGATCCGCACCCCGTGCCCCAACCGGTCCGCCCCACACCACTGGATCGCCTGCCAGATCGACGGCAGCCCGAACGCCTCACCCGCGTGGATGGTGAAGTGCGCGTTCTCCCGTTGCAGGTACTCGAACGCATCCAGGTGCCGGGTGGGCGGATACCCCGCCTCCGCGCCGGCGATGTCGAACCCCACCACGCCCGCATCCCGGTACGCGACCGACAACTCCGCGATCTCCATCGACCGCGCCTGATGCCGCATCGCCGTCAGCAACTGCCGCGCCACGATCGGCCGCTCCGCCACCGCCATCCCGTGCTCGAACCCCTCCCGCACGGCATCCACCACCTGCTCCAGCGACAACCCCTTGGTCAGATGCTGCTCCGGCGCATATCGCACCTCCGCATACACCACCCCGTCCGCCGCCAGATCCTGCACACATTCACTGGCCACCCGCTTGATCGCCTCAGCCGTCTGCATCACCGCGACCGTGTGATCAAACGTCTCCAAGTACCGCTCCAGCGACCCCGAGTCCGCCGACTCCACGAACCACGCGCCCAGCTCCCCCGCATCCTCCCGAGGAAGCTTGTGCCCGACATCCTTCGCCAGCTCCACCACAGTCCCCGGCCGCAACCCACCATCGAGATGGTCATGCAGCAGCACCTTCGGCGCCGCACTCAACTGCTCAGGCGTGATCATCCACCCATCTTGCCACCGGTATCAGGTGGGGTTGATGCGGAAGGCGGGGACGCCGGGGGCCACGTGCTGGAGGACCTCGTCGGGGGAGTCCTTGGTGACGTCGCCTTCGAAGAAGGCTCCTACTTCCCAGGACCACTTCTGCAGGTAGAGGCGGAGGATCTCGGTCTTGTCGGCGTCGGCGAGCTCTTCGGCGTGGAAGGTTTCGGTGGTGCGGCCCAGCTGGAGGCGGGCTTCGGGAGTGGCGCGGAGGTTGCGGACCCATTGGGTGTGGCCGCGGGGGGCTACCAGGTAGCGCTGGCCGTCGAGGACCAGGAGGTTGACGGGGGTACTGCGCCACTCGCCGGACTTGCGGCCGCGGACGGAGAGGACGCGGCTGCCCATCAGGCTGAGACCGAGCTTGGTGAGCCGGGCGACGATCCGGTTGAAGACGCGCATGCTGCCGGCGCCGCCGGTGAAGACGCGCTGGTGGTCGTAGGTCTGCTTGTACTCCGGCATCGCGGGCACTCCTTCTGAGCGGTTTGCGAGAGCAGTGCTCTCTGTTGTGATCAGTGAACACGTGAGCAGTGATCATTGTCAAGAGCACTGCTCTCGGTTGTGTGGCAAACTAGGGGCCATGAGCGCTCCACGAACCGCCCGTGAGCGGGCCCGGGCCGAGCTGACCGGCGAGATCAAGGCGGCCGCGCGGCGGCAACTGGAGACCAGCGGGGCCGAGAGTCTGTCCCTGCGGGCGATCTCCCGCGAGCTCGGCATGGTGTCGTCGGCGCTCTACCGCTACTTCCCGAGCCGGGACGACCTGCTCACCGCGCTCATCATCGACGCGTACGACGCCCTCGGCGAGGCCGCCGAGGCCGCAGCCCGGAAGGAGTACCCGCACCCCCGTGAGGCCTGGGTCGCCGTGTACGCCGCCGTCCGCGACTGGGCCCGTGCCAACCCGCATGAGTACGCGCTGATCTACGGATCCCCGATCACCGGCTACCAGGCCCCGCAGACCACCGTGCAGCCCGCGGCCCGGGTGCCGGTGGTCCTGTTGCGCATCCTCACGCAGGCCCGTGAGGAGGGTTGGCTGCCGGAGCTCGATGCCCCCGAACCCACCGGCCGGCTGGCCGAGCAGGTCGACGTGATCGCCCCGCTGGCACCCGGCGTACCGCGGCCGATGTTGCTGCGGCTGGTGATCGCGTGGACCCAGCTCTTCGGGATGATCAGCTTCGAGTTGTTCGGTCAGCTGGTCGGATCGATGGACCCGGCCGACGACTTCTTCCTCGAGACCAGCCGGCAGATGGCCGAGTACGTCGGGATCAGCTGAACGCCTTCGGGAGGGGCAGCGGCAGCGCCCGCCGTACTCGCTGCACGTAGTCCTCACGCGGGATCGAGATCGCACCCATCGTCGCGAGATGGTCGGTCACCCACTGGATGTCGAACACCCGCTCGGCTGCGTACTCGTCGTCCAGCAGCTCGATCAGCCCGGCCACCGCGGCCTTCGAACCGTCGGTCTTGTGGTGGAACATCGACTCCCCGGCGAACAGTCCGCCGATCGCGACGCCGTACAGACCGCCCGCGAGTTCGTCGCCGTCCCAGGCCTCGACCGAGTGCACCCAGCCGAGCCGATGCAGTTCGGTGTACGACGCGATGATGTCCTGATCGATCCACGCCCCCGGCCGGCGCGGGTCCGCGCACGCCCGGATCACCTGGTCGAACGCCGTGTTGACCCGGATCTCGAACTTGCCCCGGGCCCGCCGTACCGTCCGCGTCGGCCGATACCCGGCCACCTCGATCACGCCGCGGTCGACCGGCGACCACCACAGCACCGAAGCGCGGTGGTCCGGCATCGGGAACAACCCCTGCCGGTACGCCGCCAGGATCGTCCCCGGATGCAGATCCGCCCCACCGGCCACGACGTCACTGTCACCGGCGACCGACACCGGCGGGAAGTCCCACACGGACGCAGCAGGCTCGACAGGCACACCCACATCCTGGACCACGGCACATTCCAGGGGACACCGAGGGTTTCTCCCGAGTGGTGATCGGACACCAGCCACGTAGAGTTGAACTACGCCCGGGTCTCCGACGCATGGGCGGAAAGGAGCACCCGTGGCCGGAGTAGCCAGGTTCGTCGCCAGTAGTCTCGCGCCCGCCGCCCAGCGGTTCGCGCCCCAAGCAGCGGCGGGCATACTGCGCCAGATCCTCGAGTTCGCCATCGACGGGTACCAGCGCTTCCCGAGTGCCGAGCGGGTCGCGGAGAACAAACTCGCGAAGGTCGGCGGCGACGTCCAGCTCGCCATCGATGCCGTGGTCGACCAGCACATCCGCCTGGCCGGCGTACAGGGCTTCGTCACCAGCATCGGCGGTCTGGTCACGCTCCCGGTCGCTCTCCCGGCGAACATGACCGGCCTGGCCATCGTGCAGGCCCGGATGGTCGCCGCGATCGCCCACCTGCGCGGCTACGACCTCGACGACCCCCGCGTCCGGACGGCGGTCATCACCTGCCTGCTCGGCGAGGACGGTGTCACCGACCGCCTGAAGAAGTCGAGCCTGGTCACGTCACCGCTCGCGATCGCCACCGCACCCGTCTTCGACCCCGAGCTGGACCGCCAGGTCGCGACCGAGGTCGTCGCCGAACTGATCGCCCGGGTCAGCGGCAAACGAATGGCCATCACCGTCACCCGCCGAGTCCCACTCCTCGGCGGCGTGGTCGGAGGAGGAGTCGACGGCTGGTCGACGTACCGAATCGGTCAGTACGCCGACAAGAGCCTCATCCGCCGCATCCGCCGCCCGATCGAGCCTTAGCCCCCGTAGTCACCGAGGCGTTCGTCGAGCTGCGGTTCGACGCGTTCAGCCTCGGCTTCCAGCGCGACCTGAACTACCGAGCCCCGACCTGGCCGGATCCGCGCGTCCCACAGCAATGCCACCTCGACTTCATGGCCGCGGATCTGGACGCCGAGCAGGCGCGGGTGATCGAGGCCGGCGCAACAGCAACCGCCGTACAGCCGGCACCGGAGACGTTCCGGGTGTTCCTCGATCCGGCCGGACACCCGTTCTGTCTGACCACGTGGCGGACGCCGAGCGGCCCGCCGGAATCACGCTGAGCTCACCAGTCCCAGGCCGCCGCCGGTGTCACCATGAGCTCAGCAGCCGCCCAGTACGGCGGCGTTGTACTCCATGGTTCCTCGCTTGTACGCCGCGCCGCACAGCGAGGAGCCCTGCCACTGCGTCCGGAACGAGCGCCACTTGCCGTTCTCGGTGGTGTACGAGCGTCCGCCGGGCTTGCAGACGTGGTACGAGTACTGGCCGCCGTAGACCCGGGTGCCGGACCACAGGATGTATCTGCGCTGCCTGTTCGGCGCCGCGATCGTCCAGGTGTCGGTCACTGTCTTCGAGGTGGTCCGCGATCCACCGGCCATCAGCTTCGCACCGACGGTGACGCTCGCCTTGGCGATGACCACGCCGGCCTTCGCCGACGCCTCGGTGTAGATATCGACGCCGGCGCTATAGGTCCGGTCGACCCTGAGGGCGACCTGCCGGTTGAAACCGACGCCTGGCGCCAGCGAGATGCCTTCCATGTGGGTGGGCGCGTTGGAGACCTTGGTCCCACTGACCGTCGCCCACTTCGTACCGGCCTTGCAGACCTGCGGATAGGCCGACGCTGTACCCGGTGCGATCGCGACCAGGGCCGGTGCTGCCAAGGCCAGGACCGTCGCGATCCGGATCCCCCTACGAACCTTCATGAGTCACCTCTGTCCATTTCCGGCACCCACTATGAGCGCCGTGCAACAGACTGGCGTGAGCTCCTGGGACCGAACAGGGACAAAGTGGTACACCACCGCCGTCAGGCGGGCGGTGTCGTTCCGTGAGCGGCGTAGACCTCTTCGGCCAGCGTCAGCTGTTTCCGCCCCTCGGCGCTCCGGCCCAGAGCGAGGTACGTGTGCCCGAGCCCGGTCCGGACGTGCGCCTCGCGGTGCCATAGCTCCCGGCTCACCGCTATGTCCAAGCTCTCGAGGTAGACCGCCAACGCGTCCGTGTGGCGGCCGAGATCGCCATAGGCGGCGCCCAGTTCACACAACGCCTCGGCCAGGACGCCCCACCTGTCGTGCTCGCGGATACCGTCGACCGCCGCCAGCAGCACCGGGATCGCGGCAGCCGCTTGCCCGCACTCTCGCAACGACGAGCCGGCGCTGATGCGCATCCTGCACAGCACATGCACGTCGTCCTGCACGAGCGCGATCGCCCGCTCGAACGGCTCCAGCTGTCGCTCGGGCTCCCCATTGCGTCCGTACAGCATGCCGAGCGTCAGCTGTGCCCACGCGCCGAGGTCGGCGGCCTCGGGTTCCCGTGCGATCAGCTCGAGCGCCTCATGGACAGACCGAAAGCCCTCCGGCGTGCGATCGGCCTGCTCGAGCATGTGGGCGAGGTTCACCAGCGAGCTGGTCAGGAACCGCGGCTGCCCGATCAACCGCGCGGCGTCCGTCGCCAGTGCCAACTGGTCCGCAGCCGCAGAGAAGTCGTCGAGCTCGCCGAGTGCCAGACCCAGGTCGAAACGGACGAGTGCCGCGCTGACCGGATCCGTCCCCAGCTCGACCACCTCGGCGGCCGCCCGGTTCACATCGCGCCACTCCAGCCACCGCTGCCGAGCCGGCCCGAAGACGTTCATCCCGACGGCGATCCGGACGGCGAGCTGCCGATCCTCCGCAGTACCCCGGACTGCCCGCCGTACCAGCTCGACCAGCGTGGTCCGGTCGGCGTCCAACCAATCGAGGACCTCCTCGAGCTCGGTCAGATCACGGGCCTCCTGGGCCCAGGCAGCGTCCCGCCAGGCCGCGCTCATCGGCGCCTCGCCCGCCAACTCGTCGGCCCGCCAGAGCATCGCGAGGTAGCAGCGGAGCACCCGCTCCCCGACGAGCCGCTGATCCTGTGCGCTCGCACCTTCACGACCCACAGCCCGGACCAGGTCGTGCAGCCGGTAGCGGTGCAGCGTCGGGGCCTCCAGCAGATGCACGTCGACCAGCCGGTCGAGCAGCTCCTCCGTGTCGTCGAGCGTCCGTCCCAGCGCCGCGGCTGCGACCCGCAGCGGGAACTCGCCCGGATCGAGCAGAGCCAGTACGCCGAACGCGTCCGCCGCGTCCCGATCGGCTGCCACCGACCGCAGGTCGTCGATCGACAACACAATCGACGCCCGGACACCGGTCTCCCCGTCGGCGAGCTCGCCGAGCCGGGTGCTCACATCAGCCAGCCGGTCCGCGAGCTCCTGGAGCGGCCGACCGGCTGACAGGCGGGTGCCGGCGATGCGGAGCGCCAGCGGCAGGTTGCCGCAGGCATGGACGACAGTCAGCGCCGCCTCGGGTTCGGCCGCGACGAGAGCCGCACCGATGACCTCGCCGAGCAGCTGCAGCGCCTCGTCGTCGGACAGCACATCGAGCCTCAGATGCAGCGCACCGGCCAGCTCGTCGAGCAGCCGACGACTGGTGATCACCGCGGCAGATCCCGACGTACCGGGGATCAGTGGAGCGACCTGGTCCGCAGTGGCCGCGTCGTCGAGTACGACGAGGACCCGGCGACCCGCGATCGCGGTCCGGTAGCGAGCTGTCGCCACAGCGAGGTCGTCCGGGATCTCCTGCGCCGGTACGCCGAGGGTCCGGAGCAGGGCGGCGAGGGCCTGCAGCGGCGGGATCGGCTCGGTCTCGCCCCGCAGGTTCAGGTAGATGCGGCCATCGGGGAACTCGTCCTCGACGAGGTGGCCGACGTGCACCGCGAGCGTGGTCTTACCGACCCCACCCATGCCGGTCACCGCGGAGATCACGACACTCGTCGCGTGCGCAGGCTGACCGGTCCGCCGCAGGAGCTCGGTCAACGTCCGCACCGGCTCTGTCCGGCCGACGAAGTCCGTGACACCTGTCGGCAGGCGGTCCGGGGTCTCGGTAGGGCGGCGAGCAGCTTGCTCGAGCAGATCCCGGTCGTCGTCGGCGAGCTGCAAAGCGTTGGCCAGACTGCTCACGGTGAGCGCGCGGGGGTAGCGGCGCCGCCCGATCTCCAGTGTGCGGATCGCCTCCACGCTGAGTCCGGCGCGTTCGGCGAGCTGCTCCTGCGTGAGTCCGGCCTCGGCTCGGTACCGGCGTAACAGTTCCGGTACGCCGCTCACGTCGTACTCGCCGCTCGGCCGGCCAGGAGCCAGCCGCGGAGATCCGCGGGTGACCAGGACGGCCGACCGATCATCCGCGCGGCCGCTCGCCGCAGGGCGGTCGGCATCCCACCGCACAGCTCGACAACCTCGAGGGTCGCCGTCAGGTCCTGCTGCCATCGATCGGGGCCCACGATCCGGTGCAGCAGCCGCACCGCGTCCGCAGCCGGGAGACCGCCCAGCTCGACACAGTTCTCCGCTGCGGGAAGCGGCTTCCTACTGGTGATGACGACCGCCCCATTCGTTGCCCTGGGCACCTGTTCTGGTGATTCGACGTTGTCGAGCACGACGAGCCCACCCTCGGGGACCCGGATCGAAGCCGCCGTACAAGGGCGGTTCACGAAGATCTCGCCGGCCGGAAACGTGACCCGCCGCGCCGCGTGCACTGCTAAGGCCGTCTTGCCCGAGCCGGCTGGGCCACTGATCACGATCGTCCCGGGCGCGGCCAGGAGCCCGACCAACCGACGTACCTCATCGCCGCGGCCGGTGAAGTCCTGGACATCCGCCGGGAGTTCGTGGGGCACGGCTTCCCGGTTCGGTCCCGCTGCGGCCGCAACGAACCCGGCGCGGTCCTCTCCGGTCAGACCGAGCGCATCGGCCAGCGACTGCAGGGTGTCCCCACGCGGCGACTTCCGCCGGCCGGACTCGAGGCTGCGAATCGTTTCAACTCCCACGCCGGACCGCTCGGCCAGGCTCGCCTGCGTCAGCTGGGCCGCGCCGCGGAACCGGCGCAACAACTCGCCGAACGAGGAATCCATCCCGCCCCCGAATCCGTTGCCCGAAGGGGCACCGGAATGCTACCCGGAGTGACGGGTCAGCCGGCGAGAGCCTGTACGACGCGGCTCGGCGAAGGCTTGCCGAGTTGTTCGGCCATCCAGACGCTGGTCTCGACGAGCTTGGGCAGGTCGACGCCGGTGCTGATGCCGAGACCGTTGAGCTGCCAGAGCAGGTCCTCGGTGGCGAGGTTGCCGGTAGCGGACTCGGCGTACGGGCAGCCGCCGAGGCCGCCGGCCGAGCTGTCGACGGTGGTGACGCCTTCACGGAGGGCGGTCAGGGTGTTGGCCAGCGCTTGGCCGTAGGTGTCGTGGAAGTGGACGGCGAGTTTGTCGGTGCCGACGCCGGCCTGGGTGAAGGCCGAGATCAGGGCGGTCACGTGGCCCGGGGTCGCGACACCGATCGTGTCGCCGAGGGAGAGCTCGTGGCAGCCGAGGTCGACCAGCCGGGCGCCGACCGCCACAACCTGGTCGATCGGTACGTCGCCCTCCCACGGATCGCCGTAACACATCGACACGTAGCCACGGACGCTCAATCCCGCGGCCAGCGCCCGCTCGACGGTCGGCGTGAACATCGCGAACTGTTCGTCGACCGTCGAGTTCAGGTTCTTCGCCGCGAAGGTCTCGGTGGCGCTGGCGAAGATCGCGATCTCGCGCACACCGGACGCGAGGGCACGATCCAGGCCGCGCTCGTTCGGCACCAGGACCGGGGCGCGGACGTCGTCGGGGAGGTCGAGCTGGTCGAGCAGCTCCGTTGCGTCGGCGAGCTGGGGGACCCACTTCGGGGACACGAAACTGGTCGTCTCCACGGTCCGCAGACCGGCCTCGATCAGCCGCCGGATGAACTCGGCCTTGACCTTGACGTCGACGATCGCGGACTCGTTCTGCAGTCCGTCCCGCGGTCCGACCTCGTAGATCGTGACCTGATCGGGCAGTCCCTCGGCCTGCACCAGTTGCGGTGTCCGCATGTGTCGCCTCCGTGCGTTCGGTGGTTCTCCACCACAATGGCTCGTGATGACAACTCTGGCCGACATTCTGCGCGGCGTCGAAGGCGGCGTCTTCCCGGTCTCGGATCTGGGCGTGACGGTTGTCTCAGCGCCGTCCGCCCGCGAGTGGTGCGTGCTGGCGTTCACCGGGCACATCGTGATCGCCGCGGACGTGGACGAGGCGTGGGTCGCCGAGCAGCTCCCGCCAGGCGACATGGTCGCGCCGACCACACCGCCGTTCCTGACCGCGCTCGCCGAGCTGTCCGGCCGCCAGGCGCACTGTGTCGACGCGATGCTGCTCGCCCCGGCTATCACCGACCCCGCCGAACGCGCCGCCGCGGTGGCCGGTCTCGAGGAGTTCACCGGCCACGACCACCCGCGGGTGCTCCGCGCACTCGAGTTCCGCGAGGACGTCCGCGTGTACGGCGATTCGTCCGGAAGCGTGATGACCATCGGGAGCGGGATCGCCCGCCGTACCGAGTGTTCGGTCGAGGTCCCCGAGTCGGCCCGGGGTCAAGGGCGCGGCCGCCGGCTCGCCCAGGCCGCTCGCGCCCTCATCCCGACCGATGCGCACATCTGGGCTCAGGTAACCCCGGGCAATGCGGCATCCTTCCGCGCGTTCCTCGCGGCGGGCTACCGCATTGTCGGGTCGGAGATCTTGCTCCTCTAGGGGCAGTGCTCCACTGAGCGGCCGGCGGAGGCGATGGTCGTGACATTCGTGAGCGACGTCGGCAGAGCGACCCGGGGAGTCAGCGTGCCGTCGGCGCGCCGGCGCCGGGTGTAAACCTGACCGCCGGAGGTCGCCGAGATCTGGAGCTCGCCGCCGACCGAGGACGCCGCGACCTGATCAGCCGGGTCGCCGGTCTGCGTCGGCATTTGCCAACTGCCGTCGGTGTGCTGGATCGCGTAGTACAGCTGGCCTTCCGCAGCGATCACCACCATCATCTCCGCGCCGACCACAGTGACGGCCACCGCCGTGATGCCGTTCATGGTGGTGAAGTGATTGCGTGAGCTCCAGCTTCCGTTGCCGTTCCGCACCCGGTGATAGACCCGCCCGGCACCATCGACCTGCATCATGTGGAGAGTGCCGTGGAACTCGGTGACGCCCACCAGGCGGGCTTCGTCGCCGAGCCGGTTCGGACCGTCCCAACGGCCGTCCGGGAACTGCATCAAGTGGTAGACGACCCCGCCCGCCGCGAAGGCGACCTGCAGGCAGCCGAGCACTACCGCGGCGCCCATCGACGACACGCCTCTGAGCTCACCGAAGACGTTCCGGGTGCTCCAGCTGCCGTCCACGCCCCGCACCCGGTGGTAGATGACGTCACCGGTCATCTCCATCACGTTCAACGCACCGTTGAACTCGGACGCCGCCACCAGGCGGGCCGGGCCGTTCAACGCGTCCGGACCGACCCAGCTGTCGTCAGCTTGCTGGATCCCGTGGTGCACCTCGCTGTCCGAAGCCAGGACGAGCTGCACCTTCGGGTCGAGGAAAGTGCCGGGCGCGTCCAGCCGGTAGAGCGCGGCCGCGCCCGGGGGGAGTGAGACCGAGATCGACGCCGGGCTCGACTGAGCCTTGTAGGTCTTGGTCGCAGGGTCGAACCGCGAGACGGTCGACACAACCGCGGTGTTCACGTTGATGACAGCCTGCGAGTTCGCCGTGTGGGACCAGTTCGTCACCAGCACCCACCTGGTCCGCGACTTGCGGTCCTTACTGCGGAACGTGCCGAGGACGACCGGACTACCGGAGGTGTTGGTCAGCCACGTGTCCGGGGTGAACGGCTGCGTGGCGGGCGGGCGCGATCCGTTCGCGTGCACCACCCGCTCCGACACGAGCGGCAGCAGCTCGGCGCCGGCAGGAGCGAGCCAATTGGCGTGGAACGCCTTGGCGGAGTCGTAGAGCGGAGACCGCCTGCCTTCCTGGTCGATCAGCGCCGGGCCGTAGGGTCCGTGTTCGGCAGTTGGTGACGAGTAGCAGAAGTACTGGATGCCCTTGCACCCGTAGGCCAGGCTGACGTTGATCTGCCACGCAAGATCCGCGGCCGACGTCGTCCGGTAGTGCAGGTGCTTGACCGACAGGATGTAGATCCAGGTCGGTACGCCGGCGCCCAGGCCGGTCGCCCGGAACTCCTGCCACTCGGCACAGTAGCCGGGGAAGTTGGTGCCGTCGTCGTTCAACGGGTAGCGGTCGTACGACAGGACGTGCGGCTTGACGGTGCTGGTGAACTCCTGAATGTAGTTCCGCCAGCCTCCCGGCACGACGTCGGGGAGCAGGTTGATGTTCAGCAGCATGTTCGGGGCCGCCGCACGCAGCTCAGCCGAAGCGGCCGCGAGCACCGGGAACTTGTCCGGTTGCGGCTCATCCTCCAACCGGAAGCCGGCGAAGGACGGATGCCGGGTGAATTCGTTGCGCCGCGCCATGGCCTTGTCGGGCCAACAGACGACCACGGCCTTCAGCCCGACCTGGTCGGTGAAGCCCAGCGTGGTGTGCGTCTTCGGCAGCTCCGCGTCATCAGGGCCCTGGCCGACGAAGGTCCAGTTGAATCCGGCGTCCTTCACCTCCTGGAACCGCTCCAGGGTGTTGAACCTGTCTTGCATCGACGGCGGCCAGAACGCGCCGATCGGGAACTCCGGCCCGGAGATGATCGGCAGCTGCGAGCACGGTGCGGCAACCGTCTGCGTCGTCTTGGCGAGGGCTGTGGTGGCGGGCAGGAAAGGCAGGAGACCGGCCGCGGCGGCGAGCTTCAGGATTCCGCGGCGGTCGATCGTCGGCGTGGGCGTTGCGCTGGAATCGTCCGTCATGTTCGCATTCGAGCACGCCGGTTCCGTAGGAAGAACCGATGAAACCTCACTCGAACAGTTGTTGCCCGGAATAGATAGCGGTGGTAAGTCGGACCTGGGAGGAAAGCTGTCTATACCGGCACCGGAGGAGATTGCGCACGCGTTCGGCCTGGGTGCGGCGGACGGGCAGCTCGTTCATGTCAGGCGTGGCGATTCCGATGCCTGGCGGCTCCGGACGTCGAGCGGAAGCTACTTCGTCAAGGGCTACCTCCAGGACTTGGGCGAGCAGCAGACAGTGGCGATGGCGTTCGAACGCCGTGCACTCGCGGCGGGCGTGGACATGCCATCCCCGATCACGCCCGTCGAACCAGCCCTCGGTTGGGCGATCCGCCTTGCTGACCGGTGGTTTCGCACGTACCGATGGATCGAGCACGATCCGTCACACGCTGCCCTCGACCTCTCGCCCTGGCTTGGCCGGACGATGCTGCGGGTCCATCAGGTGGAGCCGATCGGCCAGCTCGGTTTGCCTGAGTGGTGGCGGGCGGCGGTCCCGCCAGCTGAGGTCTGGAAGGGTTGGCTCGCGACGGCTCGGGAGCGTGACGTCGCGTGGGCTGGGCTGCTCAAGGACCGCCTGCCGGCGATCCTCGCAGTCGGTGACCGCATCGCGGAGGTCTCGGAGATTGCGCCGGATGTTGTGCGGACTCATGGCGATTTCAAGGACCACAACATCGTCAGGTCCACGTCCGGTCCTGTCCTGGTGGATTGGGACAGCGTCCGGACCGACAGTGCTGCGCTCGAGGCCGGGCGGGCGGCCTACCTGTTCGGAGGCGGAGAGACCTTGCAGGTCAGGAGAATCCTTGCCGCGTACGTCGCTGCCGGCGGCGAACTCGGATGGGCCGGAGCCGACCTGTTTCTCGGGGTCGCCAGACATCACGTCCAGGTTCTGGGTGAGCAGATCCGGGTCTCGCTCGGGGAGTCCGCGCCTGCTCGCTGGATGGGCGATCGCGCGACGATCGAGACTTTTATCAGCGCCCGACTGAGCGACCTGCCCGGCACGATCGATCGCCTGCGTTACATGGCTCGTGAGCCTTCCAGCGAATAGGGTTCAACGGTGAGGTCCGCCACGGTAGAGGTCCAGGGAAGCTGGCTGCACTACGTCGAGGTGGGCACCGGTGATCCGGTGCTGTTCCTGCATGGCAACCCCACTTCGTCGTACCTGTGGCGAAACGTCATCGGTGAAGTGGCACGAGCGGGCTGGCGGTGCATTGCGCTCGACCTGATCGGCATGGGCGGTTCAGGCAAGCCCGACCTCGACTACCGGCTCGTCGACCATCTGGGTTTCGTCGAGGCCTTCATCGAAGCCTTGGGGCTGTCCGACCTCACCGTGGTCGGGCACGACTGGGGCGCCGTGATCGCCTTGGACCTCGCGCGACGCTTCCCCGATCGGGTTCGAAAGGTCGCGGTCCTGGAAGGACACCTGCGCCCCATCGCCCGGTGGAGCGACATGGACGAAGGCGGCCGGGAGCTGTTCCAGAGATTGCGAACCCCGGGTGTCGGCGAGCAGGCGATCATCCAGGAGAACTTCTTCGTCGAGAAAGTTCTCCCTGCCGGGATTCTCCGCACGTTGAGCCAGGACGAGCTGGATGCCTACCGCGCGCCGTACCGTGATCCTGCCGCCCGGCTACCGGTCTGGCGATGGCCACAAGAGATCCCGATCGAGGGCACACCCGCCGACGTGGCCGCGATCGTCACCGCCAACCAGGCCGTGCTGGCCGACCCGAACCTCCCGAAGCTCCTGCTCCATGCGGATCCTGGCGCGGTGATCGGCCCCGCCGAGGTCGCCTGGTGCCGTGAGCACGGGCGCGCGCTGACCATCGTCGACGTCGGACCAGGCACGCACTTCCTCCCCGAAGATCGCCCGGCCGAGATCGCCGCGGCGCTCAGCGACTGGCTCGGCCGGCCTGACTCCTGAGAGCGTCTGATCACCGGTCCGGCGGGTCCTTCGAGATTCGGTGGGTGCCGGTGGGGTTGACGTGGAGTACGAAGCCGTGGGGCGTTGTCCACTCGATGGTCTTGGCGTCGATCCGGCGGACCTTCCATCCGTGGGCGTGGGTCTTCACCCGGTGGCCGAATCGGCTGAGTGGTATGAGGTTCTGGGTGTTCGTTTGGCCGGGTGGGCCGAGGGGGTCGTAGGGCTTGATGTGGTCGAGGTCGATGCTCTGGCTGGTTTCGCGGGTGCCGTAGGGGAAGAGCTCGGTGGGGTGGGTGAGCTTGATGTGTTCGCGGATCTGGTTGGTGGTTTCGTAGGCGTCGGAGCTGACGGTTTTGTTGAGGTCGATGACGGGCTTGACCACGTAGGGTCCGTGGCCGACGAGTTCGGTGATCTGGGCAGCCAGTAGCGGGCCGATGTCTTCTACGCGCAGGACTCCGGTGCCGGTGGCGAGGGTGTGGTCGGTGAGATGTACGTAGATCTCGGTCTTGCCTGCGCGTGCCGGGGTGGGCCGTTCAGCTGGCGGGCGAGCGTGGGCATCACGCTTGATCTCAGCCAACCGGGCTGCGAGAGCGTGCAGTTCATCCGGGGTCACGGACTCGCCCTCGTCGGACATACTGCCGTTGGATACGTCGAGCGGCTCGACTGCCGAACTGTCGTAGTGGTCGAGAGGGTCGGGGAGATCGCTTTCGCCTGGGTGGGGTGCCTCGCGGTCGGCCTCGTCATCGGGGCCGGGCTCATCATCCGGGCCTGGCTCATCATCCGGGCGGGATTCGTTGTCCGGGCCGGGCTCGCCATCCACACCGGCGGTGCCGTCGAGACCGGGACCTACGCTCACACCATGTGCCCGGTCAGCTGGCAGACGGTTGCCTGTAGCAACATTGCAGGGTAGGACTGCCGGGTCAGATGTGGTGGCACGCGCGGGGGCGGAATCAGGCGCCGGAGCAGAGGCGGTCGCAGACGCGCGTGCGGTCGCAGGTGCGGGTGCGGGCCCGGCAGCAGACGCGGGAGCAGAGGCGGTCACAGGCGCCGGAGCGGACGCGATCGCAGACGCGCGTGCGGTCGCAGACGCAGGCGCAGGAGCGCTCGCAGACGCAGGCGCAGGTGCAGGCGCGGGAGCGGTCGCAGACGCAGGTACAGGTGCAGGCGCGGGTGCGGGTGCAGGCGCGGGTGCGGGTGCAGGCGCGGGTGCGGGTGCGGGTGATGGCCCGGCAGCAGACATGGGGCTTGAGCCGACGGCAGACACTGGGACGGGATCCGACGCAGGAGTCTCTCCGGGTGCGGGAGTCTCGCCCGCTGCGGGAGTCGGGTCCGGTGCGGGAGTCGGGTCCGGTGCGGGAGTCGGGTCCGGTGCGGGAGCGGAATCCGGGGTGGGAGTGGAATCCGGGGTGGGAGTGGAATCCGGGGCGGGAGTGGGGTTCGGGGTGGGGGTGGTTTGGTGGTGTTGTTGGGCTTGGGCGAGGAGTTCGTTGGTGAAGGCGGTGTCGGGCATGATGCCTACGGCTTCGGCGCGGCGGGCGTGGATGCTGCGCTTGTCGCCTTGGGCCAGGAGGGCGTCGGCGATCTGGTCGATCTTTGCCTTGTGCCGCAGGACCGCGGCTGAGGCGGCTTTGATCACGCAGGTTTTGGTGCCGTGCTCGTCGGATCGTCCGACCCAGACACCGCGTTCGCGGGTTTTCTCGTCGGCCTCGGCTTTCGCCTGGGCGGGGTCGGCGTGCATCTTGGCGGCCTTGATGATCTTGGCCAGCCGGGTCGGCGAGATCGTGTCCAGCAGGTGCGCGACGCGCTGATCGACGTACAGCGCGGCTTCCAGGGACAGTTTCTCGCAGTCGCGGGCGAGGTTGCGTGCCTTCCATGCCGTGACTTCTTCGCCTAGTACTCGGGCCCAGACGAATGGGAACCGGTGCCGCAACGCTAATGAGTTCGCGAGATAGTCCCGGGCTACTCCTGGCGAGACCCCGACCACCGCTCCGTACTCGGAGATGCAGAACTCCAGCACCGGCGGACAGCCGTCGCCACCCAGCACCACGGCACGCTCTCGGCCGTGACCCGCACGACGCCCCGGGCACACATCGGGATGGAAGCGGTCGGCGTACACGACAGCATGAACGAGGGAGCGTGCAGCCGATCGCTGCTCGGCCGCACGCTCCTCGGCGGCCGACTCCAGCAGGTCGGCCGTCGAGAGCAGGGACAGCGCTTCCTCGAACATGTGTTCGACTATAGTCACGAAACGATAACGGGGCAAATCGGTCTTACAGACAAGGGATACAGCGGCCTCGACCAGGTCAGTCTCGGTGGTAGGTGGGGGTTTCGCCGGCGTAGAAGGTGCCTCGGTAGATGCCGTGGATGATCTCGGACTCGTAGCCGTCGAGTTCGGGGGCGCCTAGTTCGTGGGCGATGGCGAGTTCGGCGTGGGCGTCGTACGGGACGCGGACGAATTGGATGGAGAACGGGGCGGGGACGGCGGAATTCTCGACGCCTTCGAGGATTGTGTAGACGGGGGTCGGGTCGTGGAGGCTGTTGCCGACCGAGCCGACGTTGATGAGGGTGCGGCCTAGGTCGCATTCGTAGTAGGCGTCGTGGGTGTCGCCGTAGGCCACGACCGTCGGCAGGGGACCGTCGCCGGTGGCGGGGGTGTTCTCGAACATGCTGCGGTACGCCGCTTCGTCGTGATCGAAGTAGACCCGGTGATGCACCGTGGTTGCGGAGGCGTGGAACAGGCGGATCTGGCGGCCGCTGAGTTGGAAGTCGTGGCAGAAGGGGAGGTTGCGCAGCCAGGTGTGCTGGTCTGGGCGGAGCTCCTGCCGCCACCAGAGCATGCTGCCGCCGGCCGGGTACTCGCGGTCGGGGTCGGGGAGGAAGTCGTCCCAGTTACCGAGGATGTTGACCTCGCAGACCTCGCGGCAGCGGTCGACCACCGCCTGGCCGCGCGGGCCTTTGCCGACGTAGTCACCGAGGTTGAAGATCCGGGTGATACCGCGAGCCTCGATATCCGCGAGGACGGCGTCGAGTGCGGTGAGATTTCCGTGGACGTCCGAGATGAGGGCGATCCGCTCGAGCTGCATGTCCGCCATCGTTCAAGGCCGCCTCATCCAGGGCAACCTGTTTGTCACCAGCCACCCGAGGGACCGTCGTACTCGGAGGAACCGGCGCCGCTGGTCGCGCAGGTCCGGGAGGAGCGGGCGGACGAGCCACCGGATGCTCCGGACGGGCCCCCGCCCCACGAGCCGCCGGATGCTCCGGACGGGCCTCCACCCCACGAGCCACCGGATGCTCCGGACGGGCCTCCACCCGACAAGCCGCCGTACGAGCCACCGCCATCGCCACCGCCTCCACCCCCGCCCCTGGCACCGCCACCGCCATGGCCCCCGCGGCCTGAGGAAGCGCCGCCGCCGGACGACCCACCACGCGACCCACCACCGCCACCAGAACCGCCACCGCCCGCACCGCTGGGGCCGAAGGAGCTTGGCGCGCCACCTCCACCGCTGGGGCCGAAGGAGCTTGGTGTGCCGCCACCCCCGCCCCCATCGCCCGCGGAGTGCGATGCGGCTCCGGCAACCGCGCCGCCGGCTTTGCGGGCAGCCGTGATCGCGGCACCAGCCGCGCCCATCCCCGCACTCGCCGCAGCTCCGACAGTACGAGCGCCAGACGCCCCGGCCCCAGCGCCCGCTCCCCCGCCCGCTCCCCCGCCGACTCCGGCGCCCGCTCCAGCGCCGGAGCCACCTCCGGAGCCACCTAGACGGGCGCGGCCTACGTTGACGGCTCCGGTGGCGAGCCCACCTGGGTCGGCGACCGCGCTGCCCATCGCGGCGCTGCCGCCGGCGACGGCTGCCGTCAGCGGTACGGCGAATCGCAGCAGCGCAGGCAGTGCGAACACCGCGAGCATCAGCATCATGATCCCGGTCATCGCCTGCACCAGCTGGTTGTCGCTCGGCAGCATCGCGGACTGGTTGAGCTTCATCGCCGCCGCATAGATGAGCGCGGCCGCCGGTTTGTAGGCGATGAACGCGATCGCCCATCCGCAGAATTTGCGGAACCACGTCCGCCCGACCTCGGTATTCGTCGCGGCGGCCGCGAGCGGGAATGTCCCGGCCAGGATGACCAGCATCGCGGACCGGATCAGCAGCAGCACGATCTGGATCACCGAGGCGCACATCACCGAGATGGTGACGCAGATGGCGAGGATCACCTGGCCGGAAGCGACGCCGATCTCGGTGAAGCCGCCGTTCGCGACGATGCTCTGGAAGCCTGCGTCGACGTTGCCACCGGCGGCCTTGGTGACGATGTCGTGGGCGAGTCCGTCGGACCACTCGGACAGCAACTGCAGCACCGCCGCTCCGGCCCCGCACACCAGCACGAAAGTCATCATTGCCTTGAGCAACTCCTGCAGCGGTTTGGCGCGCTGCTCCCAGGCGGTCCGCAGACCGGCGATCAGGATCGCGACGGTGAAGATCGCCGCGACAACCGCGAATGTGCTCTGCTGCAGGTATTCGACCGGGCCGGAGTTCTTCCAGCCAGCACCGGATTCGGTCGCGATCGTTGCGTCCGGCACCTTCAGCCACAGTGTCGCCATCGAATGCATGGAGTCGAGAGCGGCCTGACTGGCCTGCTGCAGCAAGGAATCGAGACTGGACGTCGCGACGGAGATGAAGCCTTCCTTGATCTGGCAACCGATCTCGAGCTGCCCGCACATCAGAGACCACTCCACTTCACGAAGTCGGCGAGGTTGCGAAGCTGGGCGAACGGCGCCCCGATGGCCGCACCGGACGACGGTGGCTGGAGCCGCCAGTCGTGGTCGTGCCAGACCATCGTCACGGTGAGACTCATGTACTGCGTCTCGACCGGTACGGCGAGTGTCACCGTCACCTGGTCGCGACTGGCAGCCAGGACGCGGTACCCGGCGAGCTGCGTCGGCTCTGAGGTGGTCGACGAGCTTTCGGTTGTCCGCAGCAGCTCGTCGGTCTCTGGACCGGGCAGCAACAGCTTGCGAGCGGTCGCGGTCGCCTTCGTCGGATCGCCCAGTGCGGCAAGCACGTTGTACGCCGCGAACACCGCCCCGGTCGGCGAATGAGCAAAACACCGCCGAAACCCGTCGGAGTCGACAACCCCGGGCCCGAACGCGGCAGACCGAGGAACAACCACCCGCCGACTCACCTCCCACCCGTCCACCGCAGGAGCTGCAGCAGGAACCGCCTGATCGCCGGCCGGAAGTGAGCAACCGGAACGAGAGGACGTGGCAACCGGGGTTACAGAGGGAGCCTTTATCTCGGGGTTCGACAGGTTGGTGGTGGGCGAACTTCCGTCGGCGAGCAGGACGATGAGGCCGCAGGTGATGACGGCGGCGATGACGATGGCGGCTGCCACGAAGCCGGGGCCGAAGGGGGTGGGGCGCTCGTTCTCGCTCATTCGGTAAGGCTTGCAAAGATCGCTCGATCGCCGCGGAAGTTATCCACAGGCACCCGTCGTACCGGTCTGGACAGGTGCCCGGTTACGCTCAGGAAGTTTGCGACTGCCGGTCGATCTGTAGCCAAAAGGTCACCCCGTGTAGCGAAGTGAACTAGTCAGCTACTAGAGTCCGCGCATGACCATCGCGCCTTCGCTTTGCTCGCCCCTAGCGCTCGCCGATGCAGAACCCACCCGCGCCGCGGAACCCTGGGAAAGCGACGTCATCACGGCCTACGGTCTGCTGCGGGAAGCCGCAGCCGAGCTGGACCAGTTGATGCGGCACTCTCTCAAGCGCAGTGGTCTGCAAATGGCAATGTTCGAACTGTTGCTGCGGCTGGCCCGCAGTCACGGGGAGAAGCAGCGTTTGACCTCCCTGGCCCGGGAGCTGACCGTCACCACCGGCGGCATCACCCGGCTCGTCGACCGTGCCGAGAACCTCGGCCTGGTACGTCGCGAGCCCTGTCCTGACGACGCCCGCGGTTCCTACGCGGTGCTCACCGAGGAGGGGAAGCGGCGGCTGCGCGAAGCACTGCCGGATCACCTCCTGGAGATCGACAGTCTGTGGATGTCGCAGCTGTCCGACGAGCGCGACGTCGTGCTCGGCAAGCTGCGCCGGGTCCGGGACAACGCACGTCGCTGGCCGAACGGCCGGCCGGCACTCTGAGCGCACCAAGGCGAGCAGTAGACCAGCAAGTACAACTTCAACGCATTACCCGGAACTAACGGATGGGGCGCTCGACTGGTGTCGGGCGCCCCTCCGCGTCAAGGTTGAGATGTGAACCAACAGCTGGCTGAGCGCGAGCAACAGACCGAACGCCAGGCGGACGGTCGTCGCGCGACGCGTTGGCGTGGTGCAGTAGGCGGCATTCTGGCCGCCCTCGCCGGTCTAGCGGCCGGCAGTGTGGCGGCTGGACTACTCGGTACGTCGCAGACTCCCGTGGTCGCGATCGGCTCGGCGTTCATCGATCGGGTGCCGCCGTGGCTGAAGGACCTGGCGATCTCCTGGTTCGGGACGCACGACAAGACCGCGCTCCGGATCGGCATTCTGATCGTCCTGCTGGCGCTGGCTGCGGTCGGCGGCATTCTTGCGGTACGTCGGTACTGGGCCGGCGCACTGATCGTCGTCGTACTGGGCGGGGTGGCCGTGGCGGCCGCGATGACCCGCGCCGACTCGGGGCAGACCGGGTTCGTGCCGTCGGCCGTCGCCGGGCTCACGGCGCTGGGGATATTGCGTCTGTACACGAAACGTCTGGAGCCGCTGCTCGACCTCCCCGATGACGGCGTCAGCCGCCGGGGCTTTCTGCAGTTGTCGGCCGGTGTCGCGATCGGTTCGGCCGCGATCGCTGCGCTCGGGCGCGTGATCGGCGGGAGCCGGACCGCGGTGGCCGATGCCCGCAAAGCGCTGAACCTGCCGAAGCCGCCGTCACTCGATCCGCCGGCCGGTGTCCAGGCCGATGGCGCTACGCCGTGGGCGACGCCGAACGAGGACTTCTACCGCATCGACACCGCGCTCGCGGTCCCGCAAATCATGCCGTCGGACTGGAAGCTGCGGATCCACGGCATGGTGGACAAGGAGCTCAACCTCACCTTCGACGACCTGCTGAAGCGCAAGGTCATGCACAAGTGGGTCACGTTGACCTGCGTCAGCAACGAGGTCGGTGGCGACCTGATCGGGAACGCGCTGTGGTCCGGCGTACTGCTGAAGGATCTTCTCGAGGAGGCCGGGCCCTCGAAGGACGCGGACGCGATCCAGTCGATGTCGAAGGACGGATTCACCGCCGGTACGCCGCTCAGCACGCTGCTCGACGATCGCCAGGCGATGCTCGCGTTCGCGATGAACGGTGAGCCACTGCCGGTGGAACACGGGTTCCCGGTGCGGATCGTCGTACCGGGGCTGTACGGGTATGTGTCGGCGACGAAGTGGCTGACCGATATCGAGGTGACGCGGTTCGATCGGTTCGACGCGTACTGGACGCCGCGGGGCTGGTCGGAGCTCGGACCGATCAAGTTGTCGTCGCGGATCGACGTACCGCTCGGCAAGAAGGTGACGGCCGGGCCCGTGACGGTGGCCGGAGTGGCGTGGGACCAGCACGTCGGGGTGTCGAAGGTCGAGGTCCGCGTTGATGGTGGCCCTTGGCAACAAACCACACTGGCCGCGGATGGGTCGATCGACACCTGGCGGCAGTGGCACTGGACCTGGGACGCACCGCGTGGGACACACATCCTGCAGGTCCGCGCGATCGACGCCAAGGGCACGCCGCAGATCGAAGCCTCCGCACCACCGGCGCCGGACGGCTCGACCGGCCTGCACACGATCAGCGTGAAGGTCGACTGACCGCGTCGAGCACGATCGGCAGGAAGGCGTGCTCGAGCGAGCCTGCTGGAACCTCGGAAGGTTCAAGCAGGCTCTGCGATCGCGCGCCCTCGTGCAGCGCGATCACCAGCCGGACGAACTGCTCGGCGGGCACGCTGAACTGCACATGACTGGCCGCTGAAATCTCCTCGACCAACCGGGTCAGGCTGGCCCGGAACATCGCGCGCTGCTCGTTCAGCGCCCGCGCCGCGTCTGGGTTGCGCAACGCATGCAAAGTGAACTCTGTCGAGATCAGGTGCCACTGGCGCTGATCGCCGATAGCCTCGTCGAGCAAGCCCAGTACGGCGTCCAGCAGCGTGCCAGGCTGGTTGGCCAGGTCGGGCAGCAGGGCCTCGATCTGCTCGAGCAACCGGTCGGTCGTTGCCTGGAACAACGTCAGGACCAGCTCGTCCTTGGAACCGAAGTTCGAGTAGAAGGCACCCCGGGTGAACCCGGCCTGGTCGCAGATGTCCTCCACCGAGGCGCCGGCGAACCCGCGCTCGGCGAAGACTTCGAGCGCGCCTGCCAGCAGGCGGGCCCGAGTGGCGGTACGACTGCGCTTGGGCGGTTCCATAAGAGTAGGATACAGTTCTGTATTGAATACACAACCGTATTGAACGGGGAAGCAGATGCAGCTCGAGGCTGTCGGAGTCAGCGTGATCGGTCCGCACGCACCGATGCTGACCGGTACGTCGGTGCGCGTCGACGAGAAGCAGGTCATGCTGCTGACCGGCTATCCGGGCCCCGGACACGTAGCTGCCGCTCTCGCGCTCTCCGGTCGGCTCAAGCCGGACACCGGCGAGGTCACTCTCCAGGGCTCCTCAGATCCCGCCGTACTGCGCCGCAAGGTCGCTGTGGTCGACGCACCGGGGATCACTGAGCCGGATGACGCGCTGCCCGTTCAGACGGTTGTTGGCGAGGAGCTGGCCATGGCTGGTCACAAGGCCGGCCGGAAGGCTGTGCTGGCGTGGCTGACCGAGCATGGTGCCGCTGAGCATGCCGCCACGCGTTTCGAGCACCTCCCGGTCGCTGCGCGCACCAGACTGCTCGCCGAGCTGACTGTCGCTCGGCCGGACGTGAAGGTCGTCATTCTGACCATGCCAGACCGTCATGGCGGCGATCCGCACGAGTGGTACGCGCTGGGCCAGGACCTGGCCGACCGGGGCTACGCAGTCCTGATCACGTGCGCAGATACCTCCGCCCGGTTGCTCGACGTACCCGCAGATCAAGTTGAGGAGATGAAGGCGTGACCGCGCTCCGGATGGCCCTGAGTGAGCTGCGGCGGCTGACCGCCGGCCGACTGCCCAAGCTGGCGGTGGTCGCCCTGCTGCTGGTGCCGGTCCTGTACGGCGGCCTGTACCTCTACGCGAACCACGATCCGTACAAGCGGCTCAACCAGATCCCCACCGCGGTCGTGGTGGAGGACGAGGGCACCACGCTGGCGACCGGTGAGAAGCTGAACGTCGGGCCGCAGGTGGCCGACGAGCTGGTCGAGTCGAAGAGCTTCGGGTGGCACAAGGTCACCAGGGCTGAGGCGACCGAGGGTGTCTCGGACGGCAAGTACGAGTTCGCCCTGGTGCTGCCGAAGTCGTTCTCCGGGGACCTCGCGTCCAGTGCGGACTTTACGCCGCGACAGGCGAACCTGGAGCTGATCACCAACGACGCCAACAACTACGTCGCGCACACCATCGCCAACCAGGTCGTCGCTCAGGTCACCAAGACCGTCGCGTCCCAGGTGAGCGAGACGGCGGCGAGCAAGCTGCTGGCCGGGTACAACACGATCCACGGTCAGATCAGCCAGGCCGCCTCAGGTGCAGCTCAGCTGCAGAACGGTCTGACGAGTGCGTCCACCGGCGTGGGCAAGCTGCAGTCCGGTGCCGGCCAGCTCAACACCGCGCAGCAGAAGCTGTCGGCCGGTGCGACCAAGCTGGCCGCAGGGACAGGGCAGGCTCAGCAGGGCGCGGCGAAGCTGGCCACTGGCGCTGACCAGCTCAGCGACGGCCTCGGCACGTTGAAGAGCAAGACCGCGAGCCTGCCGAAGCAGACCAAGGCGTTGGCGAACGGCGCCGACCAGGTGGCCGACGGCAACGAGAAGATCGCCGTCGCGGGTCGCCAGGTCGCCGCTGCGTCGAGCACGCTGGTCAAGGACCTCAAGGCGTTCGACAAGACGCTCGCAGCCCGTCTGAAGGCACAGGGGCTGAGCAACCACCAGATCAACCTGATCCTCTCCGAGACCGCCAAGCTGCGCGGTCCGGTCGTCCGGGCGAACACCAAGATCCAGTCGACCTCCACTCAGCTCAACCAGCTGGCCGGTGGCGCTCGCAAGGTCTCCAACGGCGCTGCCGCCCTGGCCAAGGCCACACCGGCTCTCACGAACGGCATCAGTACGGCGGCCAATGGCGCCAAGCAGCTCGACGCCGGGGCCGGGCAGCTGAGCAGCGGGCTCACCACTCTGCAGTCAGGTGCGCAGCAACTGGCAGCCGGTGAGAAGCAGGCGGTTGCCGGTCAGGGTCAGCTCCTGGGTGGTGTGAACAGCTTGGCCACCGGAGTGACCAAGCTGAAGGACGGCGCAACCCAGCTGAACACCGGTCTGGAGAAGGGCGTCAAGGAGATCCCCAACCCGACCACTGCGCAGCGCAAGGCCGTGGCCGAGACCCTGGGTGCTCCTGTCACGCTGCAGAATGTCTCCCAAGCGAGCGCCGACAGCTATGGCGCCGGCCTGGCCCCGTTCTTCCTCTGCCTGGCCTGCTGGATCGGTGCCTACGTGCTGTTCCTGCTGGTGCGGCCGCTCTCCCCGCGCGCGCTGGCCGGGCTGCAGTCGCCGTTCCGGGTCGCACTCGGTGGCTGGCTGCCGCCCGCACTGTTCGGTGCGATCCAGGCGACGCTGGTCTTCACTGCAGTCACACTCGGTCTCGGCATCAACGCGGCACACCCGTGGCTGACGGTCGGCTTCCTGATCCTGACGTCCATCACCTTCGTGGCGATCCTGCATGCGCTGTCCGCGTGGTTCGGTGCCGTCGGCAAGTTCCTGGGTCTGGTGTTGATGGTGATCCAGCTTGTCAGTGCGGGCGGCACGTTCCCGTGGCAGACCATCCCGGCACCGCTGTACTTCTTCCACCACGCGCTGCCGATGAGCTACGCGATCGACGGCGTCCGCCACCTCATGTACGGCGGCTCCACCGCATCGCTCGGCAAGGACCTGCTGGCCCTGGCGGCCTGGTTCGCCGTGGCACTGGCCGCGTCTACGCTGGCTGCGCGCAAGCAGCGCGTGTGGCCGGCCAAGAAGCTGCAGCCGGAGCTGGCCCTCTAGGCAGAGGAGACGGTGCCGGCATGACGATGCCCACGCAGGACGACGTACTCGGGTACTTCGACACGCTGTCGAACTGGGGACGGTGGGGCGACGACGACCAGCTCGGCACGCTGAACCACATCACCGACGACGTCCGGCTGGCCGCGGCGCGGGCCGTGCGCCACGGCCGGAGCGTCTCGTGCGCCTGGGAGATCGCCGTACCGGATGAGATGGAGCGGGCGACCAACGTGTGCCCGTGCGCCGTCGAGATGCCGGGTGCCGAGCACATGCCGCCGCTGTTCCAGAACGACCGGCGCTGGGGCTTCTCGAACGAGCGGCTCGGCATCATGTTCCACGGCAACACGATCACGCACCTGGATTCGCCGTGCCATCTCGTCTGGGACGGCAAGCTGTACAACGGGCAGCCGCACTCGATGATCGATGCCGATACCGGATCTTCTTGGGCAGCAGTCACCGCAGCGGCGCACGGGATCGTCACGCGTGGAGTCGTGCTGGACATCGCAGCGGTCCGCGAAGTGCCGTGGCTCGAACCTGGTGAGGGTGTGTTCCCCGAGGACCTCGAGGCGGCCGAACGTCGTCAGGGTGTGCGAGTGCAGTCCGGCGATGCGCTACTGATCCGGACCGGCTACGGCCGTGCTCGGCACGAGGCTGGTCCCTCCGGTGGCATCACGCAGGCCGGCTGGCACGCGTCCTGTCTGCCGTGGCTGCAGGAGCGGGAGGTCGCGCTGATCGGCGCCGACACTCCGCAGGACGTGCAGCCTTCGGGGTACGACGACGTGCTGATGCCGGTGCACGCCGTGAGCCTGGTCGCGATGGGCCTGTGGATGCTCGACAACTGTGACCTCGAGGAGTGCGTGACAACAGCAGCCGAGCTTGGTCAGTGGGACTTCCAGCTCGCCGTTGCACCAGTCCGCTTCGCCGGTACGTCGGGTAGCCCGGTCAACCCGATCGCCACCTTCTAGGCGTTCACGAAGGCCGCTGTCTCGGTCACGAGCTGGTTGGTCGTCGGCTGGTCGAAGTAGGTGATGAGCGCTTCGTACACCCCTGCTTCCGCGGCGGCCGGGTCGACGACGTAGCCGAAGTAGCCGTCGGTGTAGCCGATGACGCGTGTGATCGGGTAGCTGCTCTTCTCCTGCAGGGCTGCGCCGTGCAGAGCGAACAGCTCGACCGGCAGGTTCACCCAGCACACGTCGCCCAAGGTGACGACGCTGACCGGTAGCTCGAGTTCTGCGGGCAGGTCGGCCGCAGCCATCAGCGCCTGTCCCCGAGCGCCGTCCAGCCGGGTCTGAGCGATCCGGGACGACGGATCGTCCACGCCACCGTGCACAGCGCTCCCAGCTGCTGTGACGATCGCTGCTGCGTCCTCAGCCGCAGGTAGCGACCGCACCGGCAGCCGAAGCGTCGTACGGCGGATGCTGGGGGCGGCTGACGGCAACAAGAGCCCTGGCTCGGCCAGCGACTCCCGGACACGCGTAGCCAGCAGCTCTCCCAGCCTGGTGATCTCTGCCGCGCCACGTCCCTGTCGTGTGAACCGCGGGCTGACGTCACCGGCCGCACCCTGCAGATAGCCGACCACAGCCGGCGCGAGCGCCGCCCTGGCCGCACCGGGCCAGTCAGCCGACCACAGCAGGTTCTCCGGCCCGTACGTCGTCGGATGGCACGCGAAGTCCAACAGAACCGCCAGCAGTGAACCAGTGAACGAGTGCAGCGCAAGCACTCCGGCCGTGTTGTCGTGCGGACCGTCCTCTCGATGCCGGTTGGTACCGACTCCGGTCACCTCCACCGACCGCCACGACGCCACCACCGGCTGACGAGTCAGTACGGCGTTCGCTACCGCCGAGACGAGTGGTTCGTACAGCACGGGCTCGCGCTCGGCCGGAATCACCGGATGGATCTGGCCGGTCCACCCGCTTGGGCCGGAGTGGGTGTGCGAGGCCGACACGACTACGTGCTCGACCGGGATACCCGCGGCCCGGCCGGCCGCTGCGGACAGTTCGGCGGTCAACTCCGCGCCGACCGCGATCGCGTCCAGCGTCAACCACAGCACGCCGGGGGCATCCGCCGTACTGAGCCAGATGATGGTGGCGCGGAGTGGGTCAGCCGTACCGGTCGCGGGACCGGTGCGGGCGGCGTACCCGTCGAGGGGGTGGCCGGGGGGAGGTGTTACGTCCAGGGAGGTCGCTGCGAGCAACAGATCCATCACTTCAGGGCTCCTGCGGTCATCCCGGTACTGATCTGGCGATGGAACACAAGGTAGACCGCAAGGACCGGGAGGATCGAAATGGTGAGACCGGCGAACAGTCCGGAGTAGTCGGAGTGGTACCCCTGGGTCACCGCGAGGTTCGCCAGGCCCTGGGTGACCAGGTAGCGGTTCTCGTCGGTCATCAGCACCAGTGGCAGCAGGTACTCGTTCCACATCCCGAGGAACTGGAAGATGCCGATGCTGACCAGACCCGGCCGGGCCAGCGGCAGCATGATGCGGAACAGCACACCCCAGTGTGAGCAGCCGTCGACCAGCGCGGCCTCGGCGAGCTCCTTGGACTGAGTCTTGAAGAACGCGGTCAGGAAGAAGACCGAGAACGACATCCCGCCGGTCGCGTAGACCAGGATCAGTCCGAGATAGCTGTTCATCAGTCCGAGGTTCTGGACGACGAAGAACAGCGGCACCAAGGCCATGAAGCCCGGGAAGACCATGCCGCCGACGAAGACGTAGTACAGCGCCTTGCTGCCCGGGAACTCGAACTGCGCCAGCACGTACGCGACCGCGGCCGACAGCAACAGACAGAGCACGACACCGCAGGTCACCACGACCAGGCTGTTGAAGAAGTAGCGGCCGATGTGCGACTCGCTCCAGGCGCGGCTGAAGTTGTCCCACTGCCACACCGCCGGCAGCTTCCACGGGCTCTGGAAGATCTCGGAGTCGGTCTTGAAGGAGCTCACCACCGACCAGAGCAGCGGGAACAGCACCATCGCGCCCCACACCAGCGCGAAGCCCTGTGTCAGCCCGCCGAACAGACTGCCGGTCGCCCTCCGGGTCATCGAACGCACCCCCTCAGTAGACGACCCGCTCGCGGCGGGTCAGGCGGAACACGAGCACGGTCAGGATCATGTTCAGCGCGAACAGCGTCACGCCGATGGCCGACGCGTACCCGAACTTCCCGTACGTGAACGCGTTCGTGTACATGTACAGCGAGATCACCTGGGTCGCGTCGTTCGGACCGCCCGGCCCGACCGACAGCACCTTGATCAGCGCGAACTGGTCGAGGGCACCGATCACCAGGAACGCGATCGCGACCTGCACGGTGTTCCAGATCAGCGGCAGCGTGATCCGGAAGAACGCCTGCAGCGATCCGGCGCCGTCCAGGAGTGCCGCCTCGTACAGCTCCTTCGGGATCGCCGCCATGGCCGCGGTGAACAGCACCACGTAGAACCCGACACCGCCCCAGACCACGACCGCGATGATCGAGCCGAGCGCGGTGTCACCGTCGCCCAGCCAGGGCTGGGCGAGCGCGTCCAGCCCGATCGCGCGCAGGAACCCGTTCAGCAGACCGCCGCGCGGCTCGAAGATGAACTGCCACAGGACGCCGACCACCGCGATCGACAGCACGGCCGGGAAGAAGTAGATGATCTTGTAGAACTTCGCGCCGCGGATACCGCCGCGGTGGTTGAGCGCCGCGGAGAAGAACAGCGACAGCGTCACGATGATCGTCGGCAGACTGACCAGCAGGAACAGGTTGTGCCGCAACGCCGTCCAGAACACCGAGTCGTGGAACAGCGCGACGAAGTTGTCGAACCCGATGTAGCGGTACGTCGCCGACAGGCCTTCCCAGTCGGTGAACGCGATCGGGAAGGCCTGCAGGTACGGCGAGACCACGAAGACGGCGTACAGCCCGAGCGGGATCAGCAGCAGCCCGAAGACGAAGCGGTACTTGCCGTGATGCATGTCAGGCGTGGAACTTCTTGATCGACGGGTCCTTCGCCGTCTCGTCGGCGTACTTCTGCATCTGCTTGCTCCACTCGTCCGGCGTGACCTCACGGTTCATGAGCGCGGCCATCGCCTTGTCGGAGCTGTCCAGCAGCTTCTTGTACCAGATCCGGAACTGCCAGTCGTTGAACATGTTCGAGCCGGCCGCCGAGATGGCCTTCTGCATCGACTCGGCGGCGTGCGTCAGCTTGACGCCGTCGGTGCCGCCCTTCACCACGACCGGCGAGTTGGTCAGACTGGCGAAGTTCTGCATGCACTTCTTCGAGATCATGATCCGCAGCAGTTCCAGCCCACCCTGCGGATTCTTGGCCTGCGCGGGCACGATCAGCGCGCCACCGGGACCGCCGGTCAGCGTCTCGAACGGCGCCTTGTCGGAGGCCGACCAGCCCGGGACCGGCATCATCGTCATCGCGAAGTCCTTCGGCGCATCCTGCCCGGACTCGTTCTCCAGCCAGCCGCCGCAGGGGATGAAGACCGCCTGTCCCTTGGCCCAGGAGGCCTGCGACTGCTTGTGGTCGATGGCCTGCGAACCCTCCAGCAGGTAGCCCTTCGCGGCCAGCTCCTGGTAGCCCTCGGCGGCCTGGATCAGCGCCGGGTCCCGCCACGCGTTCGGTTCGAGGTTGTCGACCTTCTTCTTGAGCTCCGGCCCGGCCGCCTTGTAAGCCGTCATCAGCATCGGGCTGGTCAGGTAGCCCGGGTACTTACCCTGGTAGGTCCACGGCGCGATCTTGGTCGACTTCTTGATCTCGGCGCAGAGCGCGAGCATCTCCGGCCACGTCTTCGGGTAGGTCCAGCCGTGCTCGTCCAGCAGCTTCTGGCTGAACCAGATGCCGCCGGTGCCGATCACGTAGGGCATCTCGTACTTGACCCCGTCGTAGACGCCGTGTTCGGCGACGCCGGGAAGCAGGGTGTCCCTGACCTTCACGCCGGGCTGGTCGAAGGCCTCCATGTCGAGCAGGGCGCCGATATCCATGACCTGCTTCTTCGCGGCCAGCGCGGCGCCGTCCAGACCGACGTTCTCGATCAGGTCGGGCGGGTTGCCCTGGATGAAGCGAGGCTGCAGCTGCTGCTGGAGCTGCTGGCCGCTGGTCAGCTTCACGTTCGCCTGGGGAAACTGCTTGCGGTACAGGTCCAGTGGCATCTCGGTCCACTTCTTCCCGTACCCGCCGTCGAAGTTGAAGAACTCCAGCGGCTTGCTGCCGTCGACCTTCGCACCGAGGGTCGACGCGGGCGCGGACTTCTCCACGACCGGCTTCGCACAGGACGCGAGCGCAGCCACGGCAGGCGCCGCCAGCGCGACGCGGAGAAGTGTACGGCGGTCGACTGTGCTCATGAGACGCGTCCTCTCCAGGGGATTGATTGGGACATGGATACGCCCGCGCGACCGGACAGCGGAAGAGGATTCGACCTGGATCGACAAGGTGGAGTAGACCACTCTGATGGGCTATGACATGCCGATCGCGCTCACCAGGCGGGCGGTGATGTCCATCGGATTCGTGATCGCGTAGCCGACCACGACGGCGTACGCGCCCGCATCGCAGACTGCACGGACGTCCTCCGGCGTGCGAACCCTGCCCTCGGCAACGACCGGGCAGTCCAGCTTGGCCACCAACTGCCTGACCAGCTCGACGTCCGGTCCGCTCGGAGTGTGGCCATTGGTATAGCCGGACAGGGTCGACGCGACCAGGTCGGCACCGGCCTCACGGGCTGCGATCCCGGCTTCGAGGGTGTCTACGTCGGCCAGAACCGGTACGCCGAGTTCGTCGTGGATCCGGGCGATTTGCTGGTCCAGCCGCTGTCCGTCCGGGCGTGGTCGCCGGGTGCCGTCGAGGGCGATCAGGTCCGCGCCGGCCTTGACGATGTCGATCGCGGACTCGAAGGTCGGGGTGATGAAGACGCCGGACGGGTCGCCGAGTTTATTGATCCCGATGATCGGGAGGGCGGTGACCGCGCGGATCGCGGCGACGTCGGCAGCTCCGTTGGCGCGGATGGCGCCGGCTCCACCGGCTTCGGCGGCGCGGGCCATCAGGGCCATCGACTCCGGAGCGTGCAGCGGATTGCCGGGGGCAGCCTGGCAGGACACCACCAAGGTGCCCGGGGCGAGAACTGTCATAGTTTCCTCTGGATGACTGTCAGGGCGGTGTAGGGGCCGAGCTCAGCGGTCGCGAGTCGCTCGGCGCCGTCCAGTGCGTTGCCTGCTGCGGGGACCAGATGAGCGCGTGCGGACAGGACAGCCCGGACCGGGTCGAGCAACTGTTCATCAGCACCGGCGAACAGGCCGCCAACACACGCGACCGGGACCGCTTCGGTGCCGGCCAGTTTGCTGACCGCAGCGTCGATCGTCTCGGCGATGTCCGCGGCGGCACCGGCCAAGATGTCGAGGGCAACAACATCGCCTTCGGCGGCACACCGCAGTACGTCGGGCGCGAACCGGGCCACGTCGTCGACCAGAGTCGGCGAACGGTAGTAGGCAATCGGATCCAGCGTCGTCTCGGCCAGCTTCGTCACGGGACCACGTCCGTCCCGAGCCCGCTGTACGGCGACCAGCCCGGCCCGCCCGATCGCGAACGCACTCCCGGCGTCGCCGAACAGATACCCATGCCCGTCCAGCTTGTGCCAACTGCCATCCCGATCCACCGCCAGACACACCAACCCGGTGCCCGCAGCAACCACCACGCCGTACCCCTCCGGCAGCGCCCCCGCATGAGCAGTAACCATGTCCTGAGTCAGCCGAACCTCATCCGCACCAAGCAGTTGGAGGACGCGGGCGGCGAAGGCCTCAGCCGCTCCAGGAGCTGGCGGGTAGCCAGTCAGCCCGAGCGCGACGACTCCGACGTGAGGGCTCGCACCACCAGGAGCAGGCGAGGTCGCCTCCCTCCCCACCACCCCCGCGGCGGTGGCAGCCTCGCGAATCGCCTCGAGCATGTAGTCGGATGCGTGCGGGCCGTGGGTGTAGCCGGGGCCGGTGCCGGTTGCGCCGGTCGGGAGGACTCGGAGGCGCAGCGCCGACTGGCCACCGTCGATTGCCACGTTGACCTTCATGCGGTGATCCAGTGGGAGTAGTCGTGCCAGGGGAGGTGCCAGCGGTTGACCTTGTGGGTACGGCGGTCCTGGCCGGCGGTGTCGTTCGCGACCAGGCGGACGGAGCCGAGTTGTTCGTCGTACAGGACGGCTGGGGAGCCGGTGAAGTGCAGGGTGCCGACCTGTTCCCAGGGGGTGTGACCGCCGCGGACGTCGATCATCGAGCAGTGGTGGATGTGACCGTCCGCACCGAGGACGTAGACCTCGACCGCGTTGGCGCCGGGGTTGAAGGCGACCACGGGCTCGTCGGCCAGTTCGAGGTCGCCGAGTTGTTGCCAGCGGCCCTGGCCGACGCGGTCGTCGAGGTAGGTGTGGTGCAGGTGACCGTCGGCGCCGCGGACGTAGATCTCGTCCGCCCCGACCGGTTCGTTGCGCGCCCACACCGGTTCGCCGGCCGCGATGAGGTCGCCGAGAACCGCCTGTACGTCGTCCTGGATCCGGATCACCCGGCCGTCGTCGCGGCGGGTGAAGGTGGCCGGTGCCGGCTGACCGGCCTGGATCGCGTCGAATTCCGCCCGAATCGACGCGGGCAGACCGGACAGGCCGGCACCGGGGTCAGGAGCCGGCGGGAAGAAGCTGTCGCCGGTCAGGTAGAGCATCGCACCAATGATCGCAGGAGCGACCGACCACCCGGTCTCCACGCAGTACGGTCCCCAGCCGAGGTCGGCGTTCGAGCCGAAGTACTCCCAGGAATCGAAGTCGAAGGCGCGCTGCCAGGCGCCGTCGAGCTGCTCGTCGTCGGGGTCGTCGATCTGGATCCGGCTCAGGTAGTCGAGAACGCCGTGCGCGAGCTCCTGGAACACCGGCTCCCCAGTCACCCGGTAGGCCAAGGGCAGCGCCCAGGCGGCGAACGGCGTTCCGTAGAGCTGATCCGTGACCAGATCACCGTTGGCCGCGAAGATCGCGGCCTCGTCGACGCCGTACGCCTCGTTGCTCGGCGGGCACTTCCCGTCCCATTCGGCGAACCCGCCGTCCGGCCCCTGCCGACTCCTCAGGTACCCCGCCAGCGAGCGCATCGTCTCGAGGTACAGCGGCTTGCGGGTGTAGTGGTACGCGCCGACCAGCGGTAGCAGGAAGCGGCCGGCCTCACAGGTCCGGCTCGTCTCCAGCCGGGCCCGAGGATGCTGGCCAGCCATGTGGTCGAGCCCGCGAGTGGCCGTATCGAGGTAGCGCTGATCGCCGGTCAGGCCGTACGCGTAGAGGTACGCGCACTGCGCCGAGCTCTGCCAGTGCGACGTGAGATCGAGCCCGTCCTCGATCGGCGACCGCGCGATCTCGTCCCAGCCCTTCACCAGCAGCGTGGACGGTGTCCGCCACGGATCGACCTGCAGACCGAGTTCCGCGCTCGACGTCCGGATCAACGCCTCGACCCCACGCAGACCGGGCTCGACGGCACCGGACATCAACGTGAACAGCGAGATCCAGCCGTTGTCGTCGGCAAACAAGTTGTTCGTGCCGGTGAGATCGGTCCGCGCACCCCGCGGTTCGAAGGAACCGTAGAGCTGGTTGCGGTCGGTGAGCTGTTGCTCCTCGACGACCAGCCGCATCAGGTTGTCGGCGATCGTCCGGCCGCGCGGGAAGTCGGCGAGCTCGGCGTACATCCGGAACGCGTGCGCGGTCTGGGTGAAGCAGTCGCCCCGCGGTACCGGCCGGAACGGAAGCTTGCCCTCAGCATCGATCTCGTTGGAGAACCCTTCGGCGACACCCTTCGAGCCGTCCGGCGCGTCGTAGAACATACCGGCCCGGTCGTACCAGGCGATCGCCCGATCGACCATCCGGCGATACCGTTCCGCACGCGGTCCGACCGTTACGGAGACCTGTTGGCCGCCGACCGCGAAGGTGTGTTCCCCGTCGGCGAGGTACTGGGGGTCCGATTCGAACCGGCCCGGTTTCGTCTCGACCAGGTCGAGTTCGGCGACCGGTTTGATGCAGGAACGGACCACGAGCTTGACCGGCTCACCGGTCGCGACCCAGACCCGGGGCTCGGTGAACACCTCCATGTCCTCGGCAAGCTGGACACCGGTCAGCTGCCCGACAACCACCTGCAGCAGGCGGCGCCACCGGCGTACCGGCTTGTAGCGGCCCTTGAGGTGGTGGCTGAGCGCGGTCGTCGCGTAGAGCAACCGGCCGTCGCCGACCGGGATGTCGAGCAGCGCCGGGAAGGTGACGTCCGGCGGACCGAAGATGGCCTCATGGGTCCCGGCGACAGTGCCGTAGCTGCACAGCTCGACCGCGTTGCCGGGGGCAACCACCTGCTGGGCCTGCGAGGAGTGCTCGTCGAGGATGTGCAACGGTTCGATCCCGGCCAGTGCCGCCGTGGTGAAGATCCGCTCGATGTGCGCGGTCCGGATCTCGCCCGTCGGGAGAAACCCGGTGTCATCAAGTGCGAACTCCACGTACGCCGACCCGCCCGCGCGCACGTACTCCGCCAGCCCGGCCACGTCGAGGCGCTCGGGTTCGGGGTACCGGCCGGCCACCACGATCACAGCCGGGTACGAGGAGAGGTCCACGGGAAGTTCGTCGTACCGGACGGAGGCGAGGCCGGCCTGGTCGAGTGCGGCCGTGAACGCGGCGGCCGGGTCCGGCGGGCCGATCACGGCGACAGGCACAGATGCGGTCACCGAATCACTGTCCCCGACTGAGGGCAGCCGGTAAAGCACCTCGGGTAGACCACTCGGGCCTCGGAGGGACGACGCGTCGTACTGGGCGAAGGTGGCCGAGGACGCCGGGTTCGACGGGCTGTGGACCGGTGACAACCTGCGGAACCCGCGGGATCCCGCGGTGCCGGTGCACGACGGGCCGACGATCATCGCGGGCTGGGCGGCGACCACGGAGCGGATCCGGGTCGGCATCCTGATCGCGAACCTCGTCTTCCGGCACCCGACCGTGCTGGCCAAGACCGCGACCACGCTCGACCACATCTCCGGTGGCCGGTTCGATCTCGGGATCGGCTCCGGCGTCTGGCCGACCGACCACGGGATGGCCGGTACGCCGGTCTGGACGGCGCGCGAGCGGTCCGAGCGGCTGGCCGAGTTCGTGGCGGTCGTGGAGCGGCTGCTGTCGGGTGACGTGGCCGACCATGACGGCTGGCGCTATCCGTACTCGCTGGCGGCGATGACGCCCGGGACCGTCCAGGAGCGGCTGCCGTTGATCATCGCGGCGAACGCACCCAAGGCACTGGCCGTGGTTGCGGCGCACGGGGACGGGTGGGTGACCTTCCCGGGAGCGGCCGCCGAGGAGGAGTTCTACGCGAAGTCGATCGAGCGGTCGCAGGCTCTCGACGCGGCGCTGGACGGGCGGAAGATCCGGCGGCTGCTGCTCGGTTACGGCGAGCTGGATCCGTGGGGTTCCGAGGACGGCTTCGCGCGGCTGGTCTCGCGCTATGCGGCGATCGGTTTTGATGAGCTGGTGCTGTATGCGCCCAAGGAGCACGAGAAAGTGGTCTTCGAGAAGGTCGCGAACAGGCTGGACAGCTACCGCTGACTGCCGCCTAGGGTGTGAGCCCATGGGTGACTTCAACGGGCTCGACGTTCATCTCGGCAATGTCGCGCGGCTGTCAGCGGCCCGCACGTTTTCCATCAGTGCCGAGAATCGGGACGGCGTGAAGGGTGGCGGCGCGCGGGCGACCGAGGGGGCGATGTCGCGGCAGGCCCGCGATCTCGGGGTCGGCTGGAAGATGTCCCCGTGCATCCCGCTGCCGGCCGGTTCGACCACGACGCTGGCCGAGATCGAGGGCTCCGGTGCGATCACGCATATCTGGATGACGGTCGACAAGAAGGTCTGGCGCTCGCTGGTGCTGCGGGCGTACTGGGACGGCGAGGAGACGCCGTCGATCGAGGTCCCGCTCGGTGACTTCTTCTGCAGTGGCTGGGGTGAGCACGCGCAGGTCAGCTCGGTACCGATCGCGGTGAACCCGTCGGGCGGCTTCAACAGCTACTGGCAGATGCCGTTCCGCGCCGGTGCCAAGATCACCATCGAGAATCTGCAGGAGGTCGACGTACCGGAGCTCTTCTATCAGATCGACTTCGTGCGCACCGAGGTTCCGGAGGATGCGGCGTACTTCCACGCGCAGTTCCGGCGGTCGAACCCGGTCCCGTACGGCGAGGTGCACACACTGCTGGACGGTGTTCGGGGCCAGGGGCAGTACGTCGGCACGTATCTCGCGTGGGGCTGTAACAACACCGGCTGGTGGGGTGAGGGCGAGGTCAAGTTCTATCTGGACGGCGACGACGAGTTCCCGACGATCTGCACGACCGGGACCGAGGACTATTTCGGTGGCGCGTGGGGGTTCATTCATCCGGAAGGCGTGTATGCGACGTTCACGACGCCGTACCTGGGGATGCCGCAGGCAATCCAGCCGGACGGGTTCATGAAGAACCAGCAGCGGTTCGGGTTGTACCGCTGGCACCTCACCGACACGATCCGCTTCACCTCGGACCTGCGCGTGACCGTGCAGGCTCTCGGGTGGCGGCGCGACGGCCGGTTCCTCCAGCTCCAGGACGACCTTGCCTCCACGTCGTTCTGGTACCAGACCTTGCCGCACGCGCCGTTCCCTGTTCTGCCTTCCCGGGACTACCTGGAGGTCATCTAGCCCTCGATGTTCGACATGACGTGCTTGATGCGGGTGTAGTCCTCGAGGCCGTACATCGACAGGTCCTTGCCGTGGCCGGAGTTCTTGAAACCGCCGTGCGGCATCTCGGCGACGATCGGGATGTGGGTGTTGATCCACACGCAGCCGAAGTCGAGCTTGCGGGACATCCGCATCGCCCGGCCGTGGTCCTTGGTGAAGACGGATGAGGCCAGGCCGTACTCGACGCCGTTCGCCCATCTGAGCGCTTCGTCCTCGTCGGAGAAGCGCTGGACGGTGATCACCGGGCCGAAGATCTCGTCCTGGATCGCCTCGTCGTCCTGGTGCAGGCCGGACACGACCGTGGGCTCGAAGAAGTAGCCGCGGTCGCCGATCGCGTGCCCACCGGTCTGTACGGCGGCGTGGTCGGGAAGGCGGTCGACGAAGCCGCGGACGCGGCCGAGCTGATCGGCGTTGTTCAGGGCGCCGTACGCGACATCGTCCTCGGGCTGCCCGGTCTTGGTCTGCTTGGCCTGCTCGGTCAGGGCGGCGACGAAGTCGTCGTGGATCCGCGGACCGGCGAGGACGCGGGTGGCCGCCGTACAATCCTGGCCTGCGTTGAAGTAGCCCGCACCTGCGATCGCTTCAGCGGCCGCCTCCAGGTCGGCGTCGTCGAAGACGACCACCGGCGCTTTGCCGCCGAGCTCGAGGTGCGTGCGCTTGAGTTTGCGCGCGGCCGACGACGCGACCTCGCGTCCCGCGCGGACCGAGCCGGTGATCGCGACCAGTTGCGGGATGTCGTGCTCGACCAGCGCGCGGCCGGTGTTGCGGTCGCCGCAGACCACGTTGAGCACGCCCGGCGGGAGGAATTCGTTGCACACCTCGGCGAGCAGGACTGTCGAGGCCGGGGTGGTGTCGCTCGGCTTGAGAACGATGGCGTTACCGGCCGCGAGGGCGGGCGCGATCTTCCAGATCGCCATCATCAGCGGGTAGTTCCACGGGGTGACCTGGCCGACCACGCCGATCGGCTCGCGGCGGATCCAGGAGGTGTGACCGGGCATGTACTCGCCGGCGGACCGGCCTTCCAGGACCCGGGCCGCGCCGGCGAAGAAGCGCAACTGGTCCACACAGGGCGGGATTTCTTCGCTCGCGGTCAGCGCCAGCGGCTTGCCGGTGTTGCGGCTCTCGACCGCGGTGAACTCGTCCGCCCGCTGCTCGATCGCGTCGGCGATCTTGAGGAGCGCACGCTGCCGATCGGCCGGCGTACTGTCCCGCCAGCTCTCGAATGCCCGGGCCGCCGCGGTCATCGCCTGGTCCACGTCCTCCGGCCCGGACAACGGCGCCTGGGTGTACGACTCCCCGGTCGCGGGCGCGATCACGTCGTACGTCGCTCCACTCAGCGCGGCGGCGGGTTTGCCGTCGATGAAGTTGTTCAGGGGCACGAGGCGTCCTTTCTGTTCGGGCCGAAGACGAGGTCGCCTTCGACATAAGTGGCCCGGACCCGGGCGGTGTTGATCTCGTCGGTGGGTGCGGTGAAGGGATCGCGGTCGAGGATCGCGAGGTCCGCGAGGGCGCCGACCGCGATCCGGCCGGTGTCGTCGGCATGGTTCACCCAGGCGCTGCCTTTGGTGTACGCCGCGAGTGCGGTCGTCAGGTCGAGCGCCTGCTCGGGGAGGAAGGGGTCGTCGGCTTTGTCGGTACGGCGGTTGACGGCGACGTGGATGGCCTCCAGGGGGTCGGGGCTGGAGACGGGCCAGTCGGAACCGGCTACGAGTCTTGCTCCCGCTTTGGCTAGTGAGTTGAAGGGGTACTGCCAGCCGGTGCGCTCGGGGCCGAGGAACGGGATGGTCAGCTCGGTCATCTGGGGTTCGTAGACTGCCCAGAGAGCTTGCATGTTGGCGGCGACGTTGAGTTCTTTGAATCGTGGGATGTCGTCGGGGTGGATGACCTGCAGGTGGGCGATGTGGTGCCGGTTGTCGTTGATTCCGTTGCTGGCTTCGGCTTTGGCGAACGCGTCGAGGGCTTCGCGGGCGGCGCGGTCGCCGATCGCGTGCACGTGGACCTGGAATCCTGCCGCGTCGAGTTGGGTCACATGCTCTTGCAGTGCTTGGGGATCGACGAAGGACAGGCCGCTGTTGGCGGTGCGGCAGCCGCAGCCGTCGAAGTAGGGGTCGAGCATGGCGGCGGTGAAGTTCTCGGCGACGCCGTCCTGCATGATCTTCACAGTGCCGGCGCGAAATCTTGGGTGCTTGAGTTCGTTGCGCTTGGCAATCAGTTCGGGGATCTGCTCGGGGCCGCGGTCACGCTGCCACCAGAGGGCGCCGTTGACGCGGGCGGTCAGGCGGCCTGTTTGCGCGAGTTCGACGTACGCGGGGGTGGAGTCGCCGATGTTGGCGTAGGCGCCGAGGATCGCGTCCTGCCAGCCGGTGATGCCGAGGGAGTGCAGGTAGGCCTGGGCGTCGAGGAGGGCGCCAACCATCTCCTGGTGGGTGGTCGGGGGAACCAGCTGCCCGACCAGGCTCATCGCCCCTTCGTGGAGGGTCCCGGTCGGGGTGCCGTCAGCGGTGCGCTCGATCCGGCCGTCGGGTGGGTCGGGGGTGTGCGCGTCGATGCCGGCCAGTTGGAGCGCCTTCGAGTTCGCCCAGGCACTGTGGTGATCCGCGTTGACCAGGAAGGCGGGTCGATCGCCGGTGACCGGGTCGAGGTCCGCCGCGTTCGGGGCGCCGCCCGGGAAGTCGGGCTGGTGCCAGCCGCCGCCCAGAATCCACGGTGCGGTCGGGTGCAGAGCGCCGTACTGGCTGATCTTTTCCTGGTACGCCGGGAGTCCGTGGAACGGGGAGAGGTCGCAGTGGGCGCGCTCCACACCGCCTTGGACGGGGTGGATGTGCGCGTCGACGAAACCGGGAAGCAGCAGACCGCCCTCCAGGTCGACGACCTCGGCGCCGTTGCGCTGCCCCAGGTCCGGGCCGATCGCCGCGATCCGGCCGCCCTTCACCGCGACCGCGAGACCCGGCCGGTACGCCGTCCCGTCGAAGACGGCGCCGTTCACGAACAGGGTGTCCAAGACACAACCTTCCTGGTGCTTCCGGGTGCTTCCGGGTGCGGAATCCGATTGATTTGGCCTTCTTGGATGCTGACATCGACACTCTATCGGCTTCGCGGGCACGAAATCACTTGCCAGCGAAGATTTTCCCGGGCAGGATGGCGCCCATGGCCGACACCATCGGAGATGCCGAATTCGCCAAGCTGCAGCAGTCCGCGCGCGACCACCTCTGGATGCACTTCACCCGGATGTCGAGCTACGACAAGGCCGACATCCCGGTGATCGTCCGTGGTGACGGCGCGTACATCTACGACGCTCAGGGCAAGCGCTACCTGGACGCACTGGCCGGACTCTTCGTCAGCCAGCTGGGCCACGGGCGCACCGAACTCGCCGAAGCCGCCGCCAAGCAGGCCTCCGAGCTCGCCTTCTTCCCGTTGTGGTCGTACGCGCACCCGAAGTCGATCGAGCTCGCCGAGCGGGTGGCGGGATACGCGCCGGGCGATCTGAACCGGGTCTTCTTCACCAGCGGTGGCGGCGAGGCCGTCGAGACCGCGTGGAAGCTCGCGAAGCACTACTTCAAGCTCACCGGCAAGCCCGGGAAGCACAAGGTGATCAGCCGGGCGATCGCGTACCACGGCACCACGCACGGCGCGTTGTCGATCACCGGGCTGCCCGACCTGAAGGCGCCGTACGAGCCGCTCGTGCCGTCCACCTTCCGGGTCCCGAACACGAACTTCTACCGGGCGCCTATTCACGGTGATGATCTAGAGGCCTTCGGTCGGTGGGCCGCGGACCAGATCGCAGTCGCGATCGAGAACGAGGGCCCGTCGACAGTCGCCGCGGTCTTCCTCGAGCCGGTACAGAACGCCGGCGGCTGCTTCCCGCCGCCCCCGGGGTACTTCCAGCGGGTCCGCGAGATCTGCGACGAGTACGACGTACTGCTGGTCAGTGACGAGGTCATCTGCGCCTTCGGCCGCCTCGGCACCATGTTCGGCGCCGAACGCTACGGCTACCAGCCCGACATCATCACCTGCGCCAAAGGCATCACCTCCGGCTACTCACCGCTCGGCGCGGCAATCGCCACCGACCGCCTGTTCGAGCCCTTCTCCAAGGGCGACGCCTCATTCGCCCACGGCTACACCTTCGGCGGCCACCCCGTCTCCGCCGCGGTCGCCCTGGCCAATCTGGACATCTTCGAGAGCGAAGGCATCAACGAGCACGTCCGGGACCACGAGGGGGACTTCCGGGCCACACTCGACAAGCTCCTCGACCTGCCCTTGGTCGGCGACGTCCGCGGCGCGGGCTACTTCTACGGCATCGAACTCGTCAAGGACAAAGCCACCAAGGAAACCTTCAACGCCGACGAGTCCGAACGCCTCCTCCGCGGCTTCCTCTCCAAAGCCCTCTTCGACGCCGGCCTCTACTGCCGAGCCGACGACCGCGGCGACCCCGTCATCCAACTCTCCCCACCCCTGATCTGCGACCAGTCCCACTTCGACGAAATCGAACAAACCATCCGCGCAGTGCTAACCGAAGCCGAATCCAAGCTGTAGTCCTCCCCGTCTCCGGGCTGCCGCGGGAGGTGCTCCTCAGCGAACGCGGGCGCGCCTACGCAAAGAACGTGCGTGCCAGCGCCTGGGGATCGAGCTGGCGCGGGTCGCGGCCGGTCATGATTGCGAAGAATGTGGGACCGATGAGGCGGGCAGTCGCTAGCTCGAGGGCCTCCGGCGTGTCGTAGGTCGGTACTGCGCGCGTGATCACCGCCCGCGCGCTGCTGCCGAGGATGTCCTTGCCTGCAAGGAGCTGTGCGACTTCGGGGTCGTGCTGGGCCTCGCCGATCAGGGCGCGGTAGGCGGAGCCGGCGTGGGAGTGGGCGAGGAAGTTGATGAGCGCTTGGAGGTAGGTGGTCAGGTCGGCGAGTGGGTCGTCGGTGGGGGTGACGGTTAGTTCTTCTTCGGCGTCGGTGGCGCTGGCTTCGAGGAGGATCTCGGCCTTGGTCGACCACCAGCGGTAGACGGTCTGGCGGGAGACGCCGGCTCGCTCGGCGATGCCCTTCATGGTGACGGCCGCGTAGCCGACCTCGACGAGGAGGTCGTCGACTGCGTGCAACACGGCTTCTCTTGCGCGTTCGCTGCGGGGGCGGCCGACCTTGCTCTCCATGGCAGCACTCTAGCTGGACACGGTGACTCGATATTGCCAGGCTGAGAAGGGCCAGGCCGAGCGATGCTCGGCTGGAGTTGTTGCGGCTAGTGGATGTCTGCGGCCAGGCGGACGGCGAGGCCAGCGAAGACGGCCGCGCAGAAGCGGTCGAGCCGGCGGCGGAAGGTTCCCCCGACCCGGACGACACGCTCGGTCAGGCTGCCTGTGCCGGTGGCCAGGAACTGCGGCACGAAGGCGAGATAGAACAGGATGACCTTCGGGTTCGCCAGGTTGGTTAGCGTTGCCATCAGGTAGGTCTTGCGCAGTGACCGCTTCGGCACCCGGACCTGCTCGGAGACCTGCTCCCCGCGCCGGCTCGCCCGCCAGTTGGTGACCGCGAGGTACAGCAGGCTGCCGCGATGGTGTGGACCGCGATCCCGGTCGACATCCCTGCGGCGGCCACGACACCGGCCCGACGGAATTCGCCTGACGCTAAGGACAGGTAGTAGTCCGTCCGTGACGACCGACGGGCATCGTGTTGAGCGCAGCGGGCGATATACGTACCCACCTACTACATGTCGTTACCGACACAGGACGGCAGTGATCGCGCTCTCACGGAGAGGGTTCGAGGCATTGACATCGTTGTAAGGGGTGGGGATGGTGGTGGGGCAGTCTTCCGCGTCCGCCCCGATGTTGCGGAGTAGATATGCCGAAACTTCTTGCTGGGTTGATGTCGCTTGCCCTCTTGCTGGGGATTCCGGCGCCGGTGGGTGCGGCGACTGTTCATACGGTGACGTTCGTCAATCAGTCGGGGCAGACCTTGTGGGTGGGGGCGACCGTCAATGCGGACAGCTCGGTCAACTTGAGTGGGTTGCCGACGTTGGCCAGCGGACAGTCGGCGACTGTGACGATTCCGGAGGGGGCTTGGCCTTATCACTGGCGGGGGAAGTTCTTCGGGCGTCAGGGGTGTGCCGGGCAGTCCGGGTCTACGTTCAAGTGTGCGGTGGGGGACTGTGGGCCGTGGGCTGATCGGTGCAGTCTCGGGGAGCAGCCGACCAGTTTGGCGGAGTTCAATTTCGATCAGAACGACGGGCTCGCGCCTTGGTACAACGTCAGTTACGTGAATGCGTTCTCGGTGCCGATCACGATCCGGGCCAACGATGCGCAGGCCTCACCACCGGAGTGCGAGACGATGGGGTGCCCCGAGAACCTGTTGCCCTATTGCCCGCAGGTCAACAAACGCGTCGGCACGGACGGCGTCACGCCGTACTGCCTGAATCTCGATCGCGACCACCGGACGCCGTACAGTGACGCGCTCAGCTCGCGGTGTCCCAAGGCCTACGCGTGGTCGAAGCAGGATGCCGAGCAGGGCAATCAGACCGTCCGTCAGTGCCGCAACTGCACCGGTTTCACGGTCACGTTCCACGCGGTTTAGAAGTCGAAGCCGAGGCCCAGCCGGTCGAGGGTGCGGAGCCAGAGGTTTCGGTGGCCGGCGTTGGCGTCGGCCTGCGACATCGAGTGGCGGGTCAGGTGGATGCCGGCGGAGCGGATGGGTTCGGGCGGGAAGGGGACCGGGCGCGTGCGGACCATCCGGAGGGCGGTGCGTTCGGTGGATTCGCGGTACAGGTGGTCGAGCATGACGTCGGCGCCGAAGCGCGTCGCGGCGACGCCCAGCCCGGTGTACCCGAGGGCGTAGGCGGTGCGACCCTCGTGGGCGGTGCCGAAGAAGGCGCAGAAGCGAGTGCTGGTGTCGATGACGCCGCCCCAGCGGTGCGTGAAGCGCAGGCCCTCGAGCTGGGGGAAGGTGCTGAAGAAGTGCTCCGCGAGCATGGTGTGTACGGCGGTCTGCTGCTCGTACGCCGGATTGATCCGACTGCCGAAGTGGTAGAGCGGGGTGTAACCGCCCCAGATGATCCGGTTGTCGCGGGTCAGCCGGTAGTAGTGGAAGAGGTTGGACGCGTCCCCGACGCCCTGCCGGTTCTGCCAACCGATGCTGGCGAGCTGGGCCGGGGACAGCGGTTCACTCGCGAGCACCAGGTCGTAGACCGGGACGGTGAAGAGCCTCAGCCGACGCAACAGAGACGGAAAAGCGTTAGTGGCAAGGGCAATCCGCGCGGCACGCACCGAGCCACTGGCCGTGGTCAGGCGGCCGTCGTGGAGCGCCGTGACACGGGTGTGTTCGTGGATGCGAACACCGACGTCCAGGCAGGCTTGGCGGAGGCCCCAGGCCAGCCGCGCGGGCTCGACGAGCGCGGTGGAGTGCGGGTCGTACAGCCCACCGAGATACGTCGGTGAGTTGAGCTCCGCCCGTACGGCGTCCTGATCCAGCAGCACGACATCGTCGCGGCGGGCCGCCTCCTCGGCCAGCTCCTCCAGGTGATGGGGTGCGGTCGCGACCGTGAGTTCGCCGGTACGGCGCCAGTCGCAGTCGATCCCGAGTTGGGCGATCGTGGCGCCGATTGCGTCGAGGTTCTCCGTGCCGAGGCGCTCGATGGTGGCGAGTTCTTCGGGCCAGCGGGCGAGACCGTTGGCGTACCCGTGCGTCAGGCTCGCATCGCAGAACCCGCCGTTGCGGCCGCTCGCGGCCGAGCCGCAGGTGTTGGCTTCGAGGAGTACGACGTCGAGCCGCGGGAAGCGTTCCTTGGCGCGGAGCGCGGTCCACAGGCCGGTGTACCCGCCGCCGACGATCGCGAGATCGGTCGCGATCGGTCCGGTGAGCGGAGGCATCGGTTCGGGCGCTGCCGGGTCGTTAAGCCAGAAGACCTCGGGCGCCGCATCCGCCAACGCCGCCGCCACGCTCACCCCTCAACTCCGCGCTCGGCGGCGGCGGGTGATTTCGCCGGCTAGGACGAAGAACAGTGCGAGCAGGAACATCGCCGTACCGATGACGTTGATCTGTGGTGGGATGTCGCGCTGCGCCGATCCCCAGACGTACATCGGGAAGGTCACCGTGGTCCCGGCGTTCAGGTTGGTGATGATGAAGTCGTCGAACGACAGCGAGAAGCTCAGCAACGCGGCCGCCATGATGCCGGGGAAGACGAGCGGGAAGGTGACCCGCCAGAACGTCTGCCACTCGTTCGCGTACAGGTCCATCGCGGCCTGTTCCAGCCGCGAATCCATCCCGGCCAGCCGTGCCTTGACCGTCACCACCACGAACGACAGACAGAACATCACGTGCGCGATCAGGATCGTCCAGAACCCGAGTCTCCCGCCGAACCCGCTCGACACGAACAGCGCCAGCAGGGACGACCCGAGCACGATCTCCGGCGACGCCATCGGCAGGAAGATGAACAGGTTCGTCGCCGACCGTCCGCGGAACCGGTGCCGCACCATCGCGAACGCCATCAGCGTCCCCAGCGCCGTCGCGACCACGGTCGCCAGCAGACCGATGCGCAGCGAGGTGCTGACGGCGTCACACAACCCGTACGGCTGACATGGATGCGCCCAGTTGTCCCAGGTGAAGCCGTCGAACGTGTACGACAACCGCCCCTTCGGCTGGTTGAACGACATCAGCATCACGACAACGATCGGCGCGAACAGATACAGCAGCACGATGAGCCCCAGCACCATGATCAGGTGCCGTCCGATGAACCGTCCGACGCGCGTCATACGAGGTCATCCGTTCCGGCTCGGCGGACGTAGAACAGGACCAGTACGACGATCGCCGCCATCAGCGTCACCGACAACGCGGCCGCGGTCGGGTAGGCCCCGGCCGCGAACAATCGCTGGATGTCGTTGCCGATCATCCGCTGCTTCGGCGTACCGAGGAGCTGGGCGTTGATGTAGTCGCCGGCGGCCGGGATGAACGTGAGCAGGGTGCCCGCGACCACGCCCGGCATCGACAGCGGCAACGTGACCACGCGGAACGTCGTCATCGGCCCCGCGAAGAGGTCCCCGCCGGCCTCGATCAGGCGGCGGTCGATCTTCTCCAGGCTCGCGTACAGCGGCAGCACCATGAAGGGCAGGAAGTTGTAGGTCAGACCGGTCACGACCGCGGCCGTGGTTGCGAGCAACCGTCCGTCCGGGCCGAGGATGTGCAACCACTTCAGCACATCGACGACGAAGCCGTTGTCGCTGAGTAGGAGCTTCCACGAGAGCGTGCGGATCAGGAAGCTGGTGAAGAACGGCGCGATCACCAGCGCGAGCATGAGGTTCTTCCAGCGGCCGGCCTTCATCGCAATCGCGTAGGCGAGCGGGTAGCCGAGCAGCAGGCAGAAGGCCGTGGTCAGCAAGGCGTACCAGAGCGATCGCCCGAACGGCCGCGCGTAGTCGGCCATCGTGTCGGCGAAGTTGCTGAAGCTCCAGGTCATCGAGAAGCCGTTCTCGATCGACCCGTTCGGATCGTACAAACTTGCTGCCAGCAACGAAACCAGCGGGACCACGAAGAACAGCAGCAGCCAGAGCCCGCCGGGCAGCAACAGCAGGTACGCCGTCAGTCGCCGCCCGGACCGTGGTGGAGCCGGGGTTTGGGTGGCGGCGCTCAGCTGGCCGACGGCGCTCATTCCACGTCCTCGACCCCGGCCAGCGCGTCCTGCGCCGCGTCGAGCAGGAAGCTGTGCGCCGGCCGCCAGTGCAGGTCGACCGCGGCACCGGCGGTGAAGGAGTCGCGGGCGCCGGTGTTCTGCTCGAAGACGGTGAGCTCCTGACCCCACGGCAGCTTCGCCAGGTACTGCGTGCTGACGCCGACATAACTCACGTCCGTGACGACGGCACCGAGGAGTTGGTTCACCCCGTCACCCTCGTCGGAGCCGGCCGGGGCGAGGAACACCTTTTCCGGCCGGATCCCCAGCCAGACCTCGCCTTCGGTGACCCGGCAGCGGGCCGCCGGAACAAGCACCTTGCGGCCTTGGATGTCCACGATCAGGTTCTCGTCGGCCTGGCCGATGATCGTGCCGCGGATCAGGTTCGACTGACCGAGGAAGTTCGCCACGAACGTGGTCGCCGGCAGGTCGTACAGCTCGGCCGGACTGCCCAGCTGCTCGATCAGGCCGCCGTTCATCACCGCGATCGTGTCGGCCATCGTCATGGCCTCCTCCTGATCGTGGGTGACATGCACGAAGGTGATCCCGACCTCGGTCTGGATGCGCTTCAGCTCCAGCTGCATCTGCCGCCGCAGCTTCAGGTCGAGAGCGCCGAGCGGTTCGTCGAGCAGCAGCACCTGCGGACGGTTGATGAGTGCGCGCGCCAGCGCAACTCGTTGCTGCTGGCCACCGGATAGTTGCCCGGGGCGCCGTTTGCCGTAGTCGTTCAGCTCGACCAGGTCGAGCATCTCCTCGACCTTCGGCTTGAAGTCCTTGACCTTGCGGCGCTTCAGCCCGAACGCGACGTTCTCGAAGATGTCGAGATGCGGGAACAGCGCGTAGTTCTGGAAGACGGTGTTCACCGGGCGCTTGTACGGGCGCAGTCCGGTGATCTCGTCGTCGCCCAGGCGGATGGTACCGGTGGTCGGTTCCTCCAGACCGGCGATCATCCGCAGGGTCGTCGTCTTCCCACAACCCGAGGGACCGAGCAGCGCGAAGAAGCTTCCCGCGGGGACGGTCAGGTCGAGGTTGTCGACGGCTCGATGACCCGCAAACTGCTTGCTGATGCCTTCTAGAACGAGATCACTGGTCATCTATCAGCCCCCGATCGCGAGGTTGAAGTCGGTTTCGTAGAGCTTCGCCTTGGCCGTGTCGAGCGGCATGAACGACGAGGTCTTCGAAAGCATGGCCTGGTCGGGGAAGACCAGCGGGTTGTCGACCAGCTCCGGGTCGATCTTCTCCATCGCCTGCCGGGCGCCTTCGACCGGACAGATGTAGTTCACCCAGGCGGCCAGCTCGGCGGCGACCTCGGGATCGTAGTAGTAGTTCATCAGCGCTTCGGCATTCGCCTTGTGGGTCGCCTTGTTCGGCACCAGCATGTTGTCCGACCAGAGGTTGAGACCCTCTTCCGGTACGACGAACTTGATGTCGGCGTTGTCGGCCTGGAGGGCGAGGACGTCACCCGACCACGCCATACAGGCCGCGATGTTGCCGTCGTTCAGGTCCTGCACGTAGTCGTTCCCGGTGAAACGGCGGATCTGGCCGGAGCCGACCGAGCTCTCCAGCTTCTCCAGCGCCTTGCTCCACTCGGCGTCGTTGAACTTGCCGGGATCGGCACCGACCAGGCGCAACATGATCGCCATCGTGTCCGGCATCTCGGACAGCAGCGTGACCCTGCCCTTGAGCTCGGACCTGCCGATCAGGTCCGCCCAGCTGCCGACCTTGCCGGTCACCTTCTCGTTGTAGGCGATCCCGGTCAGCCCACTCTGCCACGGCACGCTGTAGTCGCGGTTCGGATCCCAGCTGGGCGACTTGAGCTGCTTGAGCAGGTACTTGTCGACGTTCGGGGTCTTGGCGTGGTCGAGCTTCTGGATCCAGCCGAGGCTGACCATCCGGGCGGCCATCCAGTCGGTCAGCACGAAGAGGTCGCGGCCACTGGGCTGACAGGTGCCGAGCTGGTCGCGGACCTTCGCGTAGAACTCGGAGTTGTCGTTGACGTCGGCGGTGTAGGTGACCCGGATCCCGGTCTGCTTCTGGAACGCGTCCAGCGTCGGCAGCGCGGTCTTGCCGTTGACCTTCTCCTCGGACTCGTCCATGTAACTCGGCCAGTTCGAGAAGTTCAGCAGCTTCTGGGTGCCGGACTGGTCGGTGCTGATGCACTTGTCCGCGCTCTGCCGGGCCGGCGGGATGCCGCAGGCTGCCAGCGCACCGGCCCCGAGACCTACCCCGAGGCCGCGCAACACCGCCCGGCGGCCGAGGACCGGCGTACGACGAGGTCTCACGCATACCTCCTTGCAGGGGCTGTCGCGGTGGATACTGTCAAACCATCCGGCTTGAGACAAGGGATTCCGTAGCGAACTTCGATTTTCGCAACGAAATCCGCTTCAACAGGTAAGATCAGACGCGTGGCAGTTCGAACGGGGCACCCCGACAAGAACCAAGGTCTCCTGGACGAGACCTCCAAAGCGATCATCGAACAGCTCCAGGTGGACGGACGGCGCTCGTACGCCGCGATCGGGAAAGCGGTCGGCTTGTCCGAGGCCGCCGTACGGCAGCGCGTCCAGCGACTGACCGACGCCGGCGTGATGCAGGTCGTCGCGGTGACCGATCCGCTCGAGCTCGGGTTCGACCGGCAGGCGATGATCGGGATCAAGGCCGAGGGGGCGCTGGAACCGATCGCGGATCAGCTGGCCGCGATGGACGAGGTCGAGTACGTCGTGATCACGGCCGGCTCGTTCGACCTGCTGATCGAGGTGTTGTGCGAGAGCGATGAGCACCTGCTGCAGGTGTTGTCCGAGCGGGTCCGGCAGATCAAGGGCGTGAAGAGCACGGAGAGCTTCGTGTATCTGAAGCTGGTGAAGCAGACCTACTCGTGGGGTGTGCGCTGAACCTCTGGGGCACTGCTGAGGTGACGCGGTCCCCGTTGCCCGGGGACCGGGATGCCGACGTGGTGATCGTCGGTGCGGGGTACACGGGGTTGTGGACCGCCTACTACCTGGCGAAGGCGGACCCGTCGCTGCGGATCGTCGTACTGGAGCGCGAGACGGTCGGGTTCGGGGCTTCGGGGCGCAACGGTGGGTGGTGCTCGGCGTTGTTCCCGGCGTCCGCGCGGAAGCTCGCTGCGTTGCCTGGGTCGAGCCGGTCGGCTGCGATCGACATGCATCGGGCGATGCAGGATTCGGTCAACGAGGTCGGTCTGGTGAGCGCGGCGGAGGGGATCGACTGCGACTACCACAAGGGCGGCACGATCGTGCTGGCCCGCTCCCAGGCACAGCTGGCGCGAGCCCGCGCCGAGGTGGCCTCCGCGGGCGAGTGGGGTCCGGGGGACCTGCGATTCCTTGGGCGGGACGAGGTGGAGAACCATGTTCGCGCGACAAAGGTGCTGGGGGCAACGTTCACTCCGCACTGCGCGGTGATTCATCCGGGGAAGCTCGTCCGGGGACTGGCTTCGGTTGTCGAGGGCCTCGGCGTGGTCATTCACGAGCAGACGCCGGTGGATGTCATCTCTCGCGGACGAGCCGTTACGCCGTACGGCGTGGTGCGGGGTGAGGTCGTCGTGCGTGCGACTGAGGGGTTCACCGGGGGACGCGCGGTGGCGCCGGTGTACTCGTTGGTGGTGGCTACTGAGCCGCTCGACGACGCGACGTGGGACCGGATCGGGCTGGCTGATCGGCCTTCGTTCAGCGATCACCGGCACCTGATCATTTACGGGCAGCGGACTGCCGACGGCCGACTGGTCTTCGGTGGGCGCGGGGCGCCGTACCACTTCCGGTCGCGGGTGCGTCCGGCGTACGACTCGGAGCCGCGCGTGTTTGCGAAGCTGCAGGCGACCTTGCGGGAGCTGTTCTCGTTGGAGGGTGTGCGGTTCACGCATGCGTGGGGTGGAGCGCTAGGTGTGCCGCGGGACTGGTGCGCATCGGTCGGGCTTGAGGGCGGGTTTGCGTGGGCGGGTGGGTATGTCGGGGACGGCGTCAGTACGACGAACCTGGCCGGGCGCACGCTCACCGACCTGATCCTCCGCCGCGACACCGCCCTGACCCGCCTCCCCTGGGTCGGCCACCACTCCCGCCCCTGGGAACCCGAACCCTTCCGCTGGCTAGGCATCAACGCCGGCCTCCGCGCCATGACCCTCGCCGACACCGAAGAACGCCTCACCGGCCACAACAGCCAACTAGCCCGCCTAATGGCCCCGCTACTCGGTCATTAGCCCACCCCTGCACGTCATGCCAGGTGCATGCGGATGCCCCGCCCGTGATTGGGGCTGCAGGGTGCATGTGGTTAGCCCCACCCGCGAATGGGGTTGCAGGATGCAAGGGAGTTACCCCGGCCGTGAGTGGCGTTGCAGGGTGGAAGCGAGTTGCCCCGGTCGCGGCCTCGCCAACTCACCTCGTGCGGTTCGGGTGGCTTGTGCGTTGGTCGGTGACTTTTTCGCATATAGCGCCCATTAGTTGCCGGTCTCGTGCCCAGGCAGATTCGTTTGATGCGTTGGGTCCGGCTCTAGCTGCTAGGTGATGCCGGCTTTGGTGTCTAGGTGTTGGAGCAGGTCGTGGGCAGCGATCTCGATCTTTTTGTGGCGCCACTCAGAAGCTCGGTAGACGCAGGCGATCAGGCCTGTTCGGTGGATTCGGCGGAGGTCGCCGTAGACGAAGGCGTAGCGGGCCTTGGTTTCGTCGTTCGCGCCTTCGGTGAGGCCTAGGTGCCAGGCTGCGTATTCGTCCCAGGAGTGCTTGTCCAGGAAGGCGTTCTGTGCGTCTGCGTGCGGCTGGACCGCGCCCCAGTCGCTGTCGAGGACGTACTGCCGGGCGTCGATCAGCTTGCGCGCGTGCTCGACTGCGGCATCGTTGACCTCGTAGGTGGCCATACCAATGCCGGTTCCCACCAGCTCACGCAGTTAAGCCCAGCGGTGAAAGCGGTTGGGTGTCGCCCCACCCGACAGCACGTGCACGGGTGGGCCGAAGCACATCCACCCGAGCTACTCCACAACAACAAACTCCCGCTGGAGGGCGTGGAGGGGGAGGCCGGTGAGGTGGATGGTGGGGGAGAGCCAGTCGTTGAGGATGGGGGCTTCGGTGGCTAGGTGGTTGGCTAGTTCGGTGCGGCTTAGTTCGAAGACGTGGGCGGGGTTGCCGGTGAGGTCTACGACGGTTTGCATGAGGTGGCTGGCTTGTTCGTTCCAGAGGGGGTCGTTCGCGTCCAGGTCGTCGGGGCGGATGAGGAGGAGTTCTACGTCGGACTCGAGGTCGCCGTCGGCGCGGGCCAGGGCGCCGTACACGGAGGCGTGGACGGGCGGGAGGCGCCAGGCGGCTAGTTCGTCGGTGATGCGGTTGACGAGGGCGGCGCGGAGGTCGGCCAGGAACTCGACTACCGGGGCGGTGAGGTGCTTGCGGTTGAGGCGGTAGGAGAGTGAGTTGCCGGCGTCGTCGACGTGGACGAGGCCGGTGGCGGCGAGGCGCTGGAGGACCAGGCGGACGCCGGCGACGCTGCCCTGACCTGCGAGTTTGTGGACCTCACGGCCGGACAAACCCTCGTCGGCGCGGGCCAGGACCTGGAGGACCGGGCCGTCCAGGGAGGGGATCACGGTGCTGATCGGCGTCTTCAGGTCCATGACGAGACCCTAGTAACCGATCAGCTCCGTAGAGTAATCATGCTGACGGCTCAGCCTTTGACGGCGCCCGTGAGGCCGTTGACGATGTAGCGCTGGAACAACAGGGCCAGCAGCACCGGAGGCAGAGCAGCCAGTACGCCGCCCGCTGCCACCAGCCCGAAGTCCGACGAGAACTTGCCGGTGAACTCGGCGATCGCGACCGGGATCGTCTTGGAGTTCGTGGTCGAGGTGAAGATCAGCGAGTACAGGAACTCGTCCCACGCGAGCAGGAACCCGAACATCGCGGTCGCGACGATCCCGGGGCGGGCCAGCGGAAGCACGATCCGGACCAGGGCTCCCAGCCGGGAGCACCCGTCGACGCGGGCCGCGTCCTCCAGTTCGGGCGGGAGGCTGAGGTAGAAGTTGCTCATCGTCCACAGGCAGAACGGCGTGACTATCGAGCAGTAGGTGATGATCAGGCCGAGCTGGGTGTCCAGCAGGTGCAGGTTCGCCAGGGCCAGGTAGAGCGGGATCACCAGCGCGATCGGCGGCAGCATGTAGATCGCCAGGAACGCGAACAACGTCGTACGGCGGAAGCGGAAGCGCAGCCGGGCGAACGCGTAGCCGCCCAGGCACCCGACCACCAGGGAGATCAGCGTGGTCGCCGACGCGACGACCAGGCTGTTCACCATCGAGACGCGGAAGGTACCGGCGATCCCGTCGGTACCGGAGGTGAAGATGTCGGTGTAACGCGAGAACGTCGGATGAGCAGGCCACAGTGAGCCACTCGACAGTTCATCGGCAGGCGAGACGCTTGAGATCAGCAGCCAGCTGAACGGCGCCAGTACGACGATCGCCAGCAGCCCGCACATCGCGTATTGGAACTTGCGCATCAGACCCCCGCCATCTGGTTCTGCCGGAGCACCCGCAGGTAGAACATCGCCAGCGCACCGACCGCGATCACGATCAGGTACGCGAGAGCGGCGCCGTACCCGAAGAGCTGATTCGAGAACGCCTGCAGATAGGTGTAGAAGGCAACGGTCTGAGTGCCGGAGGCGGGACCGCCGCCGGTCATCACGTAGACGATGTCGAACACCTTGAACGCCTCGATCGTGCGCAGGACCAGCACCACCGCGATACTCGGCTTCAGCAGCGGTACGACGACCTGCCAGAAGGTGCGCCAGGTCGACGCACCGTCCACCACTGCCGCCTCGCGCAATTCAGCAGGGATTGTCTGCAACCCGGCGAGCAGGAAGAACGCGACGATCGAGGTGTTCTTCCAGACGTCGGCGACGATCACCATGTTCAGCGCCAGGAACGGCGAGCCCAGCCACTGGATCTCGGTCCCGAGCCGGTGGTTGAGGACGCCGTACTGGCCGTTGTCGATCCAGCGCCACAGGGCGCCGTTGACGATCGTCGGGAGTGCCCAGGGCAGTACGACGAGACTGCGCCACAGCCACTTGAAGCGCAGCGGCGCGTTCAGCAGCAGCGCGACGCCCATCCCGAGCACGAGCTCGGCCGCGGTCGAGACCACCGTGAAGTACGCAGTGTGCCCGAGCACCGGGTAGAACGACGGGTCGTTGAAGACCTTGGTGTAGTTGCTCAGCCCGGCGAACGGATAGCTGCCGGGCATCGCGCTGTCGACCTTGTAGAACGACATCAGCAGCGTCCGGAGCACCGGGTAGAGCACCACACCGAAGACGACTATGGCCGCCGGCAACAACAGGAACAGCGCGAACCGTCCCTCGCCGCGGACCCGTACCGGTTTCACGACTGCAGCAAGCTGTTCGCCTTGTCCGCCGCGTCGTCGAGCGCCTTCTGCGCCGGCTTGCGTCCGAGCAGCGCCTGCTGCAGCTCGGCCTGCAACACCTGCGAGAAGGCGTTGTAACTCTTCGCCTGCGGCCGCAGGATCAGGTCGTCCAGCTGCTTCTTCGCCTGCGGTACGACGGCCGGGTTGGTCTTGACGACGGCCGGGTCCTCGTACGACGTCGCCCAGACCGGCAGCGAGGACAGCGCGTACTTCTCCTGCTCGGGCTGGCTGGTCAGGTGCGAGATGTACTTGAACGCGGCGGCCTGATTCTTACTGCCTGCGGTGACGCAGAGCGCCATGCCACCATTCACGCCCGGCCGGCCGACAGTGCCCTTCGGTGTCTGCGCGACCTGGACCAGTCCGGCCACCTTGCTCTGCTTGGCGTCGTTGGCGGCGCCGTACATGTAGGTCCAGTTCAGGACCAGGCTGGCCTGGCCGGCCTGGAACACACGCTGTACGTCGGCCTCCAGCGACTGCGTCGAGGCCGGGTTGGTCAGTCCGTCGACGATCGTCTGCCGCATCCACTCCAACGCCTGGACCCCTCCACCGGCGTTGAAAGCGACCTTGCCCGAGTCGTCGAGGAACTTGCCGCCCATCGCACCGAGCAGCTGGGCGTAGTCGCAGACCAGCGCCTCGGCCTGCTGCCACGACCAGATGAACGGGTACTTCACGACACCGGACTCCTTGAGCCGGCGGGCCGCCTTCAGCGTTCCCTCCCAGGTGTCGAGCCACTGCGGGTTCGCGTTGGCCACGTCCAGGTGCTGGGTGTTCAGGAACAGGTACTTGGTGTCCATGATCCACGGGACGCCGTACAGCTTGCCGTCGTACTCGGCGGTGTCGATCGCGCCGGCGAGCATCTCGGTCTTCCACGCGGCCGGCCACTGCCCGCTGACGTCGGTGATCATCTTCTTGCTGCCGAACTCGGCCGGCCAGATCACGTCGATCAGCACCACGTCGTACGTCCCGGCCGGTCCGGCGGCGACGATCTTGTCGTGCAGCGCCTCGTAGGCGACGAACTCGGGTGTCACCTTGATCCCGGGGTTCGCGGCCGTGAACGAAGCCGTCATCTTGGTGACGTCCGCCTCGGTGTAGGCGGCCTGCTTCATGAACAGCGCCCGGATCTCACCGCTGCTCCCGCTGCCCTGGTCCCCCGTGGTCGCGCCCTTGCCCCCGCTGCACGCGGCCAGGAATGCCGCCAAACCGGCCGCACCGGCCGTCTTCACCACGGTCCGCCTGTCGATCGCCACCATCGCCCCACTCCAGGTCTTTTATTTGTTAGGTAACTTTCCTAACATACGCCTGGGCTGACCGCCACCCTGTACGGCGTTCCGGTGGGTGGCGAAGAAGGTGTGGAGGTCGTGGACGAGGAGGTGGGGGGCTTGGTGGGCGGCGTAGTGGCCGCCGGAATCGTGGTGGGTCCAGGTGGTGATGTTGGCGTGGTCTCGGGTGGCGTAGGCGCGGATTGAGCGGAGATCGTTGCGGAACTGGGAGAGGGCCAGCGGGACGGTGGTCGGGGCCTCGGGCGGGGGTTGGGTCGCGTAGTCGGCGTAGAGGTGCAGGGCGGAGGCTGCGGTGCCGGTTAGCCAGTACGCCGTGATGTGGGTGAGGAGGGTTTCCGGGTCGAGGTCGCGCATGGCTTGGCGGTTCCAGGCGAGGAGACCGACTGGGGAGTCGTTCAGGGCGGCGCCGAGGATGTCGGGTCGTTGCTCGTGGACGTGGGCGTAGGAGCCGGATGAGCGTTGGAGTTCGCGCAGACTGTCGAGCGCGACTTGGTCGTCAGGGCTCAGGCCCGTGCGGTCGGGCTCGGTGCTTGGCGGGTAGGACAGCCACTCGCCTTCGGGGAAACAGAACAGCTGGGTGACGTGTACGCCGGTGACGGCTTCCGGGGCGACTCGGCCGAGCTCCGGCGCGATGTGCGAACCCCAGTCGTTGCCGGCCGCGCCGTACCGGCGGTAGCCCAGTCGTTCCATCAACGTCGCCCAGGCGCGCGCGATCCGGCGTGGGCCCCAGCCGCGGTCGGGAGTCGGGCCGGACCAGGTGTAGCCGGGCAGGGACGGGATGACGAGGTCGTAGCCGAGATCGGTCAGTGGGCCGATCACGTCGACGTACTCGACGACCGAGCCCGGCCAGCCGTGGGTGAGGATCAGCGGGAACGCGTTCGGCCGGGGTGAGCGCACGTGCAGGAAGTGGACGTTCGTCCCGTCGATCGTCGTCGTGTACTGCGGGTACTGGTTCAGCCGCCGCTCCCAGACCCGCCAGTCGTACTCGTCACGCCAGTAGTCCACCAGCGTCTGGAGCTCCGGCTCGACTGCAGACCGGACGCCGGCCAGTCGGCGGCGGAGGGCGGTGAGCTCCTCCGACGGGACATCGATGACGTACGGCGTCAGTCCTGAGCCGCCAGCCATCGCAGGCCCTCCTCCGCGTGCTCGACGATGGTGAAGTGGCTCGCGCCCTCGTGGAGCTGCAGCGTCGCAGTCGGGCAGTGCGCGGCGAGCCAACCACCGTGCGACGGCGGAATGATGCGGTCCGCGGTGCCGTGCAGCAGGAGGATCGGCGCGGTGATCGTGCTCGGGTCGCAACCCCACGGCCGCGTGTACGACGCGTCGTCGTCGATCTGCCCGTACGGCCCGGCATCGAGTCCGGGCCCGGCCACCTTGCCCAGCCAGCCCCATGGCCCCTCGAAGAGCCGGTGGTCGGCAGCGGCGAAGCCGGCGTCGTACTCGAATCCTGAGTTGTGCAAGGCGGCTCTCACATCAGCACCCGCGGCCGCGCTACCAAGCGCAGCAACACCGGACGGAAGCATCCCGCCGAACCAGTCCAGCCCTTCAGCCCCGTACGGCGCGATTGCGGCGAGCGTGACGACCGCGCGGACTCGATCACCGAGTACGGCGGCGGTGCCGAGCGCGAAGGTCCCTCCGCCGGAGTACCCGACCACCGCGAACCGGTCGAGCCCGAGCGCATCAGCCACAGCCTCGGTGTCACGGGCGACCGAGGCGACCGTTCGACCACGTGCCACGGTTGAACCGCCGTACCCAGGACGGTCGAAGGAGATCCAGCGGAGGCCTAGGCGTTCGGCGGCCGCGAAGAGTGGTTCGGGTGGAGCACCGACGTTCGGGGTGCCGTGGTTCCAGATCACCGGGATGCCGTCCGAGCCGGCGTCGTACACGTGCAGGGTGCGGCCGTCAGGCAGGTCGAGGTTCATGTCGGCGACGTCGGAGCCGGTCCGACGGCCTCGACATTCAGAAACTGGTGGCTCTCGCGCGCGGCGTTTGGGTCATCCGGAGTTCGGTGGTGAAGGCGTAGCGGTCGCCTCGATAGAGAGCGGACGTGTACTCGAAGACGCGGTCGCGGCTGTCGAAGCTGATGCCATGGGTAGCGAGGCAGGGCTGGGTCACCGGGATGTCGAGCCAGGCGGCGGTCTTGGCGTCGGGCATGACTGGTTCGAGCCGCGACGTACCGCTGACCACCTCGATGCCGTAGCGGTTCGTCAGCAGGTCGTACATGGACCCGTTGAGATCCTCGGCCTCCAGGCCGGGAACGTAGGCCGCGGGCAAAGTGGTCCGCTCGACCACCATCGGGAAGTCGTCGGCCAGCCGCAGCCGGGTGAACGCGATGATCGGGTCCCCGACCGGAATCCGCAGCCGCCGGGCGGCTGCCCGCTCGGCCTTCTGGTGGCGGAACTCGAGCATCTGGTTGCCCGGGCGCATCCCGCGCCGGCGGATGTCCTCGGAGAACCCGATCATCCCCAGCCAGCGCGCCACCTTCGGCCTGCTCGTGTACGTCCCGCTGCCGTGCCGACGGACGAGGAGTTCCTCGATCACCAGCTCGTCGACAGCACGGCGCAACGTCATCCGTGCCACGTTCCAGCGCACGGCCAGCTCCCGTTCGGGCGGCAGCGCGGCGCCCTCCGGCAGCGTGTCGATCAAACTCAGCAACAACGCCCGGATCTCGGCGGCCTTCCCCGGCAGCGAACCATGCATGCCTCCTGGGTAACACCCCAGCATCCCCCACCGAAAGCCTTTCCACCGCCGTCGAAGACAACCGGAGTAGACCACCGAAGAACTTGCGATCCAGAAACAAGCGCGCTTGATTCTTTTTGCGGATCGTGTCAGTGTCGGTGGCACGATCTCCACCCCCTGGGAGTGCGCGTGCAGGTAGACGAGGTGCTGGCGGATCTGTGGGCCGAGAGCGCTGAGCTGGATCGGCTGGTCGGCGGGTTGGCTGCTGACGAGTGGTCTCAGCCGACGCCGGCCGACGGATGGACGATCGCGCATCAGATCGCGCATCTGGCGTGGACGGACGACGCCGCGCGGATGGCAGCTGCGGAGCCGGAGGGGTTCGCGGAGCTGTTGCAGCAAGGCGCGGCCAATCCGACTGGGTACGTCGATGATGCCGCGGCCGAGGGTGCGGCGCTGCCGCCGGATCAGCTGCTGCTCTATTGGCGGGAGACGCGGGCAGACCTGGCTGAGGTGCTGAAGGCGGTGCCGGCCGGGGAGAAGATCCCGTGGTTCGGGCCGCCGATGAGTGTGACGTCGATGGCGACTGCGCGGCTGATGGAGACGTGGGCGCACGGGCAGGACGTCGCCGATGCATTGGGAGTACGGCGGCTGCCGAGCAACCGTTTGCGGCACGTCGCGCATCTGGCCGTGCGGACGCGTGGGTTCGCGTACATGCTGCATGGGCGGACAGCACCGGACGTCGAGATTCGGGTCGAGTTGACCGGGCCGGATGGGGATGTGTGGAGCTGGGGTCCGGAGGATGCGGCGCAGCGGGTGACCGGGCCCGCGCTGGACTTCTGTCTGCTGGCGACCCAGCGTCGGCATCGCGACGACCTGGCCGTGGTGGCGGAAGGCGCGGACGCGGACGAGTGGCTGGGGATCGCGCAGGCGTTTGCGGGGGCGCCCGGTAAGGGACGCCAGCCGGGGCAGTTCGCGTGAGCGCGCCGATTCGGATCGGGAACGCGTCCGGTTTCTACGGAGACCGGTTCAGCGCCGTGCAGGAGATGCTGACCGGCGGCCCGCTCGACGTACTGACCGGCGACTACCTGGCCGAGCTGACGATGCTGATCCTCGGGCGGGATCGTCTGAAGGATCCGTCCCTCGGGTACGCGCGCACGTTCCTCAAGCAGCTCGAGAGCGGGCTCGGCGAAGCGCTCGACCGGGGCGTGAAGATCGTCAGCAACGCCGGCGGCCTGAACCCGGCCGGCCTCGCCCAAGCGATCCAAGAGCTGGCGGACCGGCTCGGCCTGCATCCGAAGATCGCGTACGTCGAGGGCGACGACCTGCTCGCCCGAGCCGCCGAGCTCGACCTCGGCACGCCGTTGACGGCCAACGCCTATCTCGGTGCGTGGGGAATAGCCGAGGCACTGCAGGCCGGCGCCGATGTCGTCGTCACCGGTCGCGTCACCGACGCATCGGTGATCGTCGGACCTGCGGCGGCACACCACGGCTGGAAGCGAACCCAGTACGACGAACTCGCGGGCGCGGTCGCCGCCGGGCACGTGATCGAGTGCGGCTGTCAGGCGACCGGCGGCAACTACTCGTTCTTCAGCGAGATCCACGACCTCGGCCGGCCGGGGTTCCCGATCGCCGAGATCCACGCGGACGGCAGCAGCGTGATCACCAAACACGACAAGACCGGTGGCGCGGTCACGATCGACACGATCAAGGCGCAGTTGCTGTACGAGATCACCGGCGCCCGGTACGCCGGTCCGGACGTGACCACGCGACTCGACACGATCGAACTGTCCGACGACGGCCCGGACCGGGTGCGGATCAGCGGGGTGCGCGGTGAGGCGCCGCCGCCGACGTACAAGGTGTCGTTGAACAGCGTGGGCGGGTTCCGTAACGAGGTGACCTTCGTGCTGACCGGCCTGCAGCTGGAGGAGAAGGCCGAGCTGGTCAAGGCGCAGCTCGAGCGTGGGCTCGCGAAGCGGCCGGCCGAGCTGCAGTGGACGCTCGCCTGGACCGAGAAGCCGAACGCGGATTCGGAGGAGGAGGCCAGCGTCTTCCTGCGGTGCGCGGTGAAGGATCCGGATCCGAAGGTGGTCGGCCGGGCGTTCTCCAGTGCTGCGGTCGAGCTGGCGTTGTCGAGTTACCCCGGGTTCCACGCGGTCGCGCCTCCTGGGGACGGATCGCCATACGGGATCTTCCGGGCCGGGTACGTCGACATCCACGAGGTGGAGCAGGTCGTCGTACTGCCCGATGGCGCGCGGGTGATCATCGAGCCTGCAGCGGAGACGCAGCCGCTGACACCGGCTGAGGATGCGGGGCTGCCGATCCCGTTGCCGTCGCTGGCGTCGACGGGTCGGCCGCGGACGCGTGAGGTTCCGCTCGGGCGGCTCGTGGGTGCGCGGTCCGGGGACAAGGGCGGCGACGCGAATGTCGGGGTGTGGGTGCGCGACGAGAAGGCGTGGCGGTGGTTGGCGCACACGCTGACTGTTGAGCTGTTCCAGGAGCTGCTGCCGGAGACTGCGTCTCTGACTGTGACGCGGTATCTGCTGCCCAATCTGCTGGCGATGAACTTCGTCGTGGAGGGGTTGTTGGGCGAGGGCGTTGCTGCCCAGGCGCGGTTCGATCCGCAGGCCAAGGCGGTCGGCGAATGGCTGCGTTCTCGATATGTCGACATTCCGGAGATGTTGCTGTGAATGACTTCAGGGAGAGCGTGCGGCGGTTCATGGCGGCGGAGGTGTTGCCGCAGCTGGATCAGTGGGAGCGGGACGGCGAGCTGCCGCGGGAGCTGCACAAGAAGGCTGGCGCGCTGGGGCTGCTCGGGGTGGCGTTTCCCGAGGAGGTCGGCGGGGGCGGGGGTTCGCTGCGTGATGCGCTCGCGGTGGTCGAGGAGATGCATTACGCCGGTGGTTCGGGTGGACTGGTCGCGTCGCTGCTCACCTGCGGGATCGCCGTACCGCATATCGTTGCTGCAGGCAATCAAGAACAGATCGAGCGGTGGGTGCGGCCGACGCTGGCCGGTGAGCTGATCGGGTCGCTCGCGATCACCGAACCCGACGGTGGGTCCGACGTCGCATCGATCCGGACGACCGCCGTACGCGATGGTGACTTCTTTGTGGTCAACGGCGCGAAGACCTACATCACCTCCGGGGCGCGCGCGGACTTCGTCGCGACTGCGGTCCGCACGGAGGGTGCGGGTGCGCACGGGGTCAGCCTGCTGGTGCTGGAACGCGGGATGTTCGAGGTGTCGCGCAAGCTGGAGAAGATGGGCTGGCTCTGCTCGGACACGGCCGAGCTGAGCTTCACCGATGTCCGGGTGCCGGTGCGGAACCTCGTGGGCCCGCCAGGCTCAGGCTTCGTCCAGCTGGCGGTGAACTTCGTGGCCGAGCGACTCACGCTCGCCGTCCAGGCGTACGCCGGCGCCCAGCGCGCGCTCGACCTCACCGTGCGGTGGTGCCGGGATCGGGAGACGTTCGGGCGGCCGTTGATCTCGCGGCAGACGGTTCAGCACACGCTGACCGAGATGGCCCGGCGGATCGACGTCGCGCGGGTGTACGTGCAGCACGTCGCCGAACGGGCCGAGCGTGGTGAAGACGTGATCGCGGAGACGTGTTTCGCGAAGAACACGGCGGTCGAGACCGGGCAGTGGGTGTGCGATCAGGCGCTGCAGCTGCACGGTGGGCTCGGGTACATGCGGGAGTCCGAGATCGAGCGCCAGTACCGCGACCAGCGCATCCTCGGCATCGGTGGCGGCGCCACCGAAATCCTGACCGGCCTCGCCGCCAAACGACTGGGGTTCACTGCATGAGTAACCGTCAAGCGATGCTCGAGAAGCTCAGCGCGCTGGAGGTCGAACACGCGAAGGCGTTGGCCGGGGGTGGGGAGAAGTACGTCGCGCGGCATCACGCGCGCGGGAAGTTGCTGGCGCGGGAGCGGATCGAGTTGCTGATCGACCCCGACTCGGCGTTCCTGGAGTTGTCGCCGTTGGCCGGTTGGGGATCGGACTTCACGGTCGGCGCGAGCCTGGTGACGGGGATCGGGGTGGTCTGCGGAGTCGAGTGCCTGATCACCGCGAACGATCCGACCGTCAAGGGCGGCGCGAGCAATCCGTGGACGTTGCGGAAGGCATTGCGGTCCGACGAGATCGCGCGGGCGAACCGGCTGCCGGTGATCAGCCTGGTCGAGTCCGGCGGTGCGGACCTGCCGACGCAGAAGGAGATCTTCATCCCGGGCGGCGCGATGTTCCGGAACCTGACCCGGCTGTCGGCCGAAGGGATTCCGACGATCGCGCTGGTGTTCGGCAACTCGACCGCGGGCGGTGCGTACATCCCGGGGATGAGCGACTACGTGGTGATGGTCGACGGGGGCGCGAAGGTGTTCCTGGCCGGGCCGCCGCTGGTGAAGATGGCGACCGGTGAGGACGCGGACGACGAATCCCTCGGTGGTGCGTCGATGCACGCCCGGAAGTCGGGGCTGGCGGACTACTTCGCGGTCGACGAGCAGGACGCGATCCGGCTCGGGCGGCAGATCGTGTCGCGGTTGAACTGGAAGAAGCAGGGTCCCGCGGCAGCGCCGTCGTACCGGGAGCCTTTGTACGACGCGGATGAGCTGCTCGACATCGTGCCGGGGGACCTGAAGATCCCGTTCGATCCGCGGGATGTGATCGCTCGGGTGGTGGACGGGTCGGTGTTCGACGAGTTCAAGCCGTTGTACGGGTCGTCGCTGGCGACGGGGTGGGCGTCGGTGCACGGGTATCCGGTGGGGATCCTGGCGAACGCGCGCGGGGTGCTGTTCAGCGAGGAGTCGCAGAAGGCGGCGCAGTTCATTCAGTTGGCGAATCGGTCGCATACGCCGTTGATCTTTCTGCACAACACGACGGGGTACATGGTCGGGCAGGAGTACGAGCAGGGCGGGATCATCAAGCACGGCGCGCAGATGATCAACGCGGTCGCCAACTCGAAGGTGCCGCATGTGTCGATTCTGATGGGGGCGTCTTACGGGGCTGGGCATTACGGGATGTGTGGGCGCGCGTTCGATCCACGGTTCCTGTTCGCGTGGCCGTCGGCGAAGTCAGCGGTGATGGGGCCGCAGCAGCTGGCCGGCGTGCTGTCGATCGTGGCGCGGGCGGCCGCGGAGGCGAAGGGGCTGCCGTACGACGAGGACGGGGACGCTCAAATGCGTGCGTACGTGGAGGGCCAGATCGAGGCGGAGTCGCTGCCGATGTTCCTGTCCGGACGCCTGTACGACGACGGTGTCATCGATCCCCGGGATACGCGCACCGTGCTGGGTATCTGTCTGTCCGCGATCCACTCGGCCCCAGTCGAAGGCACACCATCCTTCGGCGTCTTCCGGATGTGAGCCCGATGATCACTTCGGTACTTGTTGCCAATCGCGGGGAGATTGCTCGCCGCGTGTTTCGGACCGCTCGGTCGCTCGGGTTGTCGACGGTTGCTGTGTATTCCACGGCTGACGCGGCCGCGCCGTACGTCGATGAGGCCGAGGCTGCCGTGCATTTGCCGGGGAATGCGCCGGGGGAGACGTACCTGCGCGGGGAGTTGGTGATCGAGGCGGCGTTGCGGGCGGGGGCGGATGCGGTGCATCCGGGGTATGGGTTCCTGTCGGAGAACGCGGGGTTTGCGGCTGCGGTGATCGAGGCCGGGCTCACGTGGATCGGGCCGCCGGTGGATGCGATCTCGTCGATGGGGTCGAAGATCGAGGCCAAGAAGCTGATGGCTGCGGCTGGGGTTCCGGTGCTGGCGGAGCTGACTCCTGCTGAGGTGTCTGAGGCTGATCTGCCGGTGTTGGTGAAGGCGTCGGCTGGTGGTGGTGGGCGCGGGATGCGGGTGGTGTCGCGGCTGGCGGATCTGCCGGGTGAGATCGAGGCGGCGTCGGCGGAGGCGTTGTCGGCGTTCGGGGACGGGACGGTGTTCTGCGAGCGGTATCTGCCGGCCGGGCGGCATATCGAGGTGCAGATCCTGGCTGATCAGCACGGGACGATCTGGGCGGTCGGGGAGCGGGAGTGCTCGATCCAGCGGCGTCATCAGAAGGTGGTCGAGGAAGCGCCGTCGCCGTTGGTGGAGCGGATTCCGTCGATGCGGCCGCTGCTGTTCGACGCGGCACGGAAGGCCGCGGCGGCGATCAGCTACGTGGGGGCGGGGACGGTCGAGTTCCTGGCGGACGAGGACGGGAACTTCTACTTCCTGGAGATGAACACACGACTCCAGGTGGAGCACCCGGTCACCGAAGAGACGACAGGGTTGGACCTGGTCGAGCTGCAGATCGCAATCGCGGATGGTGCGCGACTGCCGGCTGAACCACCGCCGACGGTCGGACATGCGATCGAGGTCCGCCTGTACGCCGAGGATCCGCAGCACGACTGGCAACCGCAGACCGGGGTGCTGCACAAGTTCGAGGTGGATCCGAGCGTGCGGGTTGACTCGGGGGTGGAGGACGGGTCGATTGTGTCCCCTTACTACGACTCGATGCTTGCCAAGGTGATTGCCTTTGGGCCCGATCGGACGGCTGTGGCTCGGCGGTTGGCGGGGGTGTTGGAGCGGGCGACGATTCATGGGGTGGGGACCAATCGGGACCTGCTGGCGTGGATTCTGCGGCATCCGGCGTTTTTGGCTGGAGACACGGATACCGCATTCTTTGCCACGCATGGGATTGGTGGGGCGGTCGGGGGCGTGGAGGTGGCTGCGTTGCTGGCTGCGTTGGCGGATGCGGCGGGGCGGAGTCAGCCGGTGCGGGTGCCTAGCGGGTGGCGGAACTTGGCTTCGCAGCCGCAGCGGAAGAGGTATCGGGTCGGCGAGACGACTTATGACGTGGAGTATCGGCTGACCCGGGACGGGTTGGTTGTTGAAGGCAACATTCAGTTGGTGGAGAGTTCGCCGGATCGCGTCGTACTGGAGATCGACGGCGTACGGCGGGTGTTCGAGGTGGCGGCGTACGACGGGCTGGTGTGTGTGGGGCCGGTCAATCTGATTCCGGTGCCGCGGTTCGTGGATCCGTCGGAGCAGGTGGCGGCGGGGTCGTTGGTGGCGCCGATGCCGGGGACGGTGATCCGGGTCGGGGTGCAGGTCGGTGAGGTGGTGAAGCAGGGGCAGCCGCTGCTGTGGCTGGAGGCGATGAAGATGGAGCATGCGATCGTCGCGCCGGCTGACGGTGTCGTCGGTGAGCTCAATGTCGAAGCAGGTCAACAGGTCGAGGTCGGCGCCGTACTGGCTGTCGTTGGGGAGAACGCATGAGCTTCATCGAGTCCGAAGAGCGTCAGGCGCTGCGCAAGGCGGTTGGCGAGCTGGGAAAGAAGTACGGCTACGAGTGGTTCGACAAGCAGGCGCGGAGCGGTGGGAACACCAGCGAGCTGTGGGCCGAGGCGGGCCGGCTCGGCTACCTCGGGGTGAATCTCCCGGAGGAGTACGGCGGTGGTGGCGGTGGCATGGGTGATCTGTCGATCGTCCTGGAGGAGCTCGGTACGGCGGGCTGCCCGCTGCTGATGATGGTCGTGTCGTCGTCGATCGTCGGCACGGTGATCACGCGGTTCGGCACGGATGAGCAGAAGCAGCAGTGGTTGCCCGGGCTGGCCGACGGGTCGACCACGATGGCGTTCGCGATCACCGAGCCGGACGCGGGATCGAATTCGCACCAGATCACCACGACAGCCCGCCGTACCGAGGACGGCTGGTCGCTGTCCGGGCGGAAGGTCTTCATCTCCGGGCTGGATGTCGCGCAGGCGATGCTGGTGGTCGGGCGGACCGAGGACGCCCGGACCGGCAAGCTGAAGCCGGCGCTGTTCGTCGTACCGACGAATGCGGCCGGGGTCGAGTTCCAGCAGATCGAGATGGATCTGATCAGCCCGGACAAGCAGTTCACGCTCTTCCTCGACAACGTCCAGCTGCCCGCCACCGCACTCGTCGGGTCCGAGGACGCGGCGCTGATGCAGTTGTTCGCGGGGCTGAACCCGGAGCGGATCATGGCGTCGGCGTTCGCGATCGGGATCGCCCGGCACGCGCTCGGCAAGGCGCTCGCCTACGTCAAGGAGCGGACGGTCTGGAAGACCCCGATCGGCGCCCACCAGGCGATCGCGCACCCGTTGGCGCAGATCAAGATCGAGCTCGAACTGGCCCGCCTGATGATGCAGAAGGCGGCCGCGCTGTACGACGCCGGTGACGACCTGGGCGCGGGTGAGGCCGCGAACATGGCCAAGTACGCCGCGGGTGAGGTCGCGGTCCGGGCCACCGACCAGGCGGTTCAGTCGCTCGGCGGCAACGGCATGACCAAGGAGTACGGCGTCGCAGCGCTCTCGACGGCCGCCCGCGCGGCCCGGATCGCGCCGGTGAGCCGGGAGATGATCCTGAACTTCGTCGCCCAGCACAGCTTGGGCCTTCCTAAGTCCTACTGAGAGGCCGCCGCCCATGATCATCACCAGCCAGTTCCCGCCGGTCGAGATTCTCGACGTCCCGCTGCACGATGCCGTCCTCGGTCGCGCCCGGGAGTACGGCGACCGTCCGGCGCTCGTGGACGCGGTCAGCGGCCGGGAGATCAGCTACGCCCAGCTCGACACGATGACGCGGCGGGTCGCTGCCGGGCTCGCCGAGCTCGGGATCCGGCCCGGTGACGTGGTCGCGCTCTACAGCCCGAACACGATCCTCTACCCGGTCGTCTTCTACGGCACCACCCGCGCCGGCGCGACCGTGACCACGGTCAATGCGCTCTACACAGCCGACGAACTGCACAAGCAGTTGGTCGACTCGAAGGCCAAGCTGCTGGTGACGATTTCGTTGTTCCTGCCGGTCGCCACGGCCGCGATCGAGGGCACCGACGTCACCGAGATCTTTGTCTGCGACCAGGCCGAGGGCTACCGCTCGGTGATGGAGCTGGTCGCGTCGACCGCTCCCGAGCCAGCGGTCACGATCGATCCCGGCACGGATGTCGCGGTGCTGCCGTACTCGAGCGGGACGACTGGCTCGGCCAAGGGCGTGATGCTGACCCACCGCAACATCGCGACCAACCTCGTCCAGGCCGAGGCGACGTTCTCGATGGCTGAGGGTGAACGGATCATCGCGATCCTGCCGTTCTTCCACATCTACGGGCAGGCCGTGCTGATGAATCTGCCGTTCCGCTTCGGCGTGACGGTCGTCGTACTGCCGAAGTTCGAGCTGCAGCAGTTCCTGACCACGCTCGACGAGCAGAAGATCACCCGCGCGTTCGTCGCACCGCCGATCGTGCTGGCGCTGGCGAAGCACCCGGCGGTGGATGGCGTCGATCTGTCGGCTCTGAAGTACCTGACCTCGGCGGCCGCCCCGCTCGACGCGGAGCTGGCCGAGGCGTGCGCGAAGCGGCTCGGGCTCGCCTCTGTGCTGCAGTGCTACGGGATGACCGAGCTGTCGCCGGGGACGCACGCCATCCCGCAGGACGACCCAGAGCCGCCGCCCGGCGCGGTCGGCAAACTGTTCCCGTCCACCGAGCAGCGCATAGTCGGTGCCGATGGCAACGACGTTGCGGACGGCGAGGTCGGGGAGATCTGGATCCGCGGGCCGCAGGTGATGAAGGGCTATCTGGGCCGGCCGGCCGAGACCGATGCGACCATCGATCGCGAGGGCTGGTTGCACACCGGCGACCTCGGGCGGGTGGACGAGCGCGGCTATCTGTACGTCGTGGATCGGGTCAAGGAGCTGATCAAGTACCACGGGTACCAGGTGCCGCCGGCCGAGCTGGAAGCCGTCTTGCTGACCGACGAGCGGATCGCGGATGCGGCGGTGATCGGGGTCGTGGAGGAGGGCAACGAGGTGCCGAAGGCGTTCGTCGTACCGATGCCGGGGTCGAGGCTGACCGAGGCCGACGTTCTCGAGTACGTCGCCGCGCGGGTGGCGCCGTACAAGAAGGTGCGGCAGGTGGAGTTCATCGAGGCGGTGCCGAAGGCGGCGTCCGGGAAGATCCTGCGGCGGGAGCTCAGAGCGCGCGAGGCCGCCCGTGAGTGAAGCACTCCGAGCACCCCAGCAGGACCGCAGCCGGGCAACCCGGCAGCGGTTGCTGGAGGCTGCGGTCGATTCGCTCGCCGAGGTCGGGTACGCCGCGACCACGGTGGCTGTGGTCGCGGCCCGGGCCGGTGTGTCGCGTGGTGCCGCTCAGCACCACTTCCCGACGCGGGCGGATCTGTTCGCGGCCGCGGTCGAGTACATGACCGAGGTGCGGCTGGCAGAGATCCGGGCCGCGAAGCTGCCCACTGGGCCGGGGCGAACCGAGGCGATCGTGAGCCTGCTCGTGGACGTGTACACCGGACCGCTGTTCCGGGCTGCGCTCCACCTGTGGGTGGCAGCGTCGACCGAGGAGGCGCTGCGCTCGCAGATCGTCCGGCTGGAGGAGCGGGTAGGACGGCGTGCCCACCGGGCGCTGCTCGACGTACTGGACGTTTCGGAGCGGACTCCCGGCGTACGGGAGACGGTGCAGGGCGTGCTCGACATGGCACGTGGACTGGGGTTGGCCGACCTGCTGTCGGATGACAGCGCGCGCCGTCGTGGGATCGTGCGGCAGTGGAGCCGCATCCTCGATCAGGCCTTGCTTGCACCTGGTGTGTGACCGAAGGACCTTCTGAAGGTGTCGATGAACGCACTGGTCGACGCCCAGCCGCACTGGTGAGCCACTCGGGTGACTGACTCGGCTGGTGGCGAGATCCGCCGCATTGGTTGCTGCCAGCATCGTTCAGGTGGCCGGCACCGACGATTGGCGTACAGACGGACTGTTAGTACGCGTGGTTGCGGCACATCGTGAGGCGTGACGAGGCTGCTTGCGGCAGGTGGGCGGGGCCTAGTGACAGTTCTTATGTACGCGAACGAGCGACGCGGCGGGTGACCTTGGCGGCTAGGTCATCGGGGTTGCAGACGGCTAGGTGGTCGCGGATGAGGAGGTGGATGAAGGAGTACTCGCCGGGGGCGGTGCGGGCTAGGACGAAGCGGTCGGCGGCGTAGGTGAGGAAGGCGCGGCGGCGCCAGGGGAGGTCGCCGCTCCAGCAGAGGAGGATGTCGAACAGGACGCGGTAGAGGCGGCCTGAGCGCAGTGTCTGGCCGGGCCAGATGCCTACGGCGCCGAAGCCGAAGAGCAGACCGGATAGGACCGCTAGGTCGTGTCCGGTGAAATCGGCTCCTAGGGCTGCGGCCAGGGCGAGGCCAATCAGTCCGCCACTCAGGGCCCATCGGGCGAGCCGCCAGTAGGCCAGCGGCCGCACCTCGTACGGCCAGGAGGGCGGGAAGCTGAGGGTGCGGATGCCCCACGCGACGAACAGACCGATCACGATGCCAGACGAGATGCCACCTTGGACGATGACGCTTGCTGGGAGCAGCTCGATCAGTCCCAGCGCGGCGACGAGCAGAACGACGCTGGTGGACAGTCCGAGGAACAGCCCCAGCAGCAGCACGACGAACTGCCGTCGACCGCCACTGCGGAACGAGATGACGTCTCGGGCGACAGGCCAGCGGGTGGAGAGCAGGACGGCCGGTACGGCGACGGTCAGGCCGGCGAGGACGCCGTACTGGGCTGTGGTCGCCAGAGTGGCTCCGGCCACGAACCCGCCGAGTAGTGCGGGCAGGCCGACTACGTGCAGCAGGTAGACCACGTGTGGATGGATGAGGCCGTCCTGGCTGCCGGGGTTGGGCCAGCGCGGAACCACGGTGTGGGCGCCACGGCGGTTGCTGGTGCGCCAGGCGAGTGTCCGCAGAGCGCGGACGGCGGCGAGGGCGCCGTACTCGCGGCGTGTGGCCCGGCGCCGGGCGAGTACCTCGACGATGAACGTGTCGAACAGGTCGCGGCGTACGTCGGCCGGGTCGTCGGCCGCAACGTCTTCGGGGCCGCGGTCCTGGTAGGCCAGCAGGAGGACGTTGAGCATCAGCGGGGAGTTGACCAGATCCCACAGTTCGTCGTCGTGCTCGATGGCGGCGCGGGCGCCGTCGAGTTCGGGGCCCACTGCTTCGAAGTACTCGAGCACCTGTTGTCTGCTGAGCGGTCTGATGCGTACTGCGCCGTTCAGGATGAGCTGCTGGCTCAGCTGCTCGTAGTCGTGGGTGCGGCAGGTGACGGCGAGCTTGGGGATCGTGTAGTGCTTCTGCAGGTCCAGGAGCGCGCCGGCGAGCTTCTCGCGGTGCTGGCGCTCGATCTCGTCCAGGCCGTCGAACAGCAGCGCGAGGTGACCATGCAGCAGCCAGCTGCGGCCCACGGCCGGTGGGATGCCGTACCGGAGCCGTAGCTCGTTCAGCAGCCAGCGGACGAATCCTGCTAGGAGCGGAGTGTCACGCGGGTGGTCGTCCTTCTGGTACGACGGTGCGCCCGCCCAGCTCGCCAGGTCGATCAGGACCGGGATCGGGGTGCGTTCGTCGGTGGCGGCCTGGTCGGCCAGGGTGCGGGCGAGGCTGGTCAGCAGGGTCGTCTTGCCGGCACCGGGTGCGCCGAGGATCAGCATCGAGTCCTGGAGCTCGTCGAAGACCGCCGCGATGTCCGCGTTCTCCGGGAGCTGCCGCGGTTCGCTGTCGATCGGCTGGACGAACAGGTCGTACGGGCGAACGACGGCTTGCGGGCGCTCGTCGAGAGCGAGGGCGACCCGGGTCCGGGCCGCGAGTGAGACGGCGACCCGCTGGCTCAGGTAGGTGTCGACGCTGCGGAGCAGCAGCTGCCGGTTGCGCGGTACGTCGGCCGAGCGGCTCGAGATGGTTGGCCGTTGGCGGCTGCGGACCTCGGCGAGGGCGGTGAGGACGAGGATCAGCCAGAGGACGCCGATCGCCGGCCACGTCCAGGCGACGTACGGGGCGAGGAAGGCGGGCGCCGTACCGCCGGTGCCGACGTTGATGGCGATCGGGAGCAGGACCAGGCTGAGCGAGGCGGTCAGCACGATCACGGCGGCCCGCAGCACGGTGTCACGGATCCTCACGCCCCGGAGCGTATCGGTCCGTGCCTGTATCGGCCTGTGGATGGTCCCTGCAGGAATTGTTCAACGATCACGTAAGTTGGCTTTGTCATGACTACTGGGCGGGTCGATCGCGCGAGTGTCGGGCTGAGGTCGGAGCGCGGCCCGATTCTGCTCGCGGTGATGCTGAGTACCGGGCTGGTCGCGCTCGACGCGACCATCCTGGCCACGGCCGTTCCCTCGGTGGTCGAGGACCTCGGCGGGTTCACCCAGTTCCCTTGGTTGTTCTCGATCTACCTGCTGGCCCAGGCGGTCTCGGTGCCGATCTACGGCAAGCTCGCCGATCTGCGCGGGCGGAAGCCGATGATCCTGTTCGGGGTCACGCTGTTCGTCGCCGGGTCGGTGCTGTGCGGGTTCGCCTGGAGCATGCCGGCGCTGATCGCGTTCCGGCTGATCCAGGGCATCGGCGCGGGTGCGATCCAGCCGATCGGGATGACGATCATCGGCGACATCTACACGGTGGCCGAGCGGGCCAAGGTCCAGGGCTACCTGGCCAGCGTGTGGGGGATCTCGTCGTTCGTCGGGCCCACGCTCGGTGGGGTCTTCTCGGACTACATCTCCTGGCGCTGGATCTTCTTCGTGAACGTGCCGCTCGGGATCGCGGCGGCGATCGTGCTGCGCAAACGGTTCCAGGAGAAGACGGCCGAGAAGACGAGGCACCAGATCGACTACGCGGGCGCCGTACTGCTGGCTGTCGGTGGTTCGCTGCTGCTGCTCGGCCTGCTTGAGGGTGGCGTGATGTGGGCCTGGGACTCACCGGCCAGCATCGTGATCCTGACCGTCGCGGTGATCCTGATCGTGGCCTTCGCCCTGGTCGAACGCCGGGCGGCCGAGCCGATCCTGCCGCCGTGGGTGTTCAGCCGTCGGGTGCTCAACTCGGCCAACGCGACCGCGTTCCTGATCGGCCTGCTGATGATGGGACTGTCGACGTACGTACCGGTCTTCGCGCAGGGCGTCCTCGGGACGTCCGCCCTGATCGCCGGCTTCACCCTGGCCGCGATGACGATCGGCTGGCCGATCTCGGCGTCGCTGTCCGGGCGGATCTACCTGCGGCTCGGGTTCCGCTGGACGATGCTGCTCGGCTCGGCCTTCGTCGTACTCGGCGCCGGCATCCTGCTGACGGTCGGCGCGACCAGCAGCGTCTGGCAGCTCGCGGCCGCCTGCTTCGTGATCGGCGTCGGCCTCGGCTTCTCCTCCGCACCGGCCGTCGTCGCGGCCCAATCCTCGGTCGACTGGCAGCACCGCGGCGTGGTCACCGGCACCAACATGTTCGCCCGCTCGGTCGGCAGCGCCGTCGGCGTCGCCACCTTCGGCGCAGTAGCCAACGGCGAGATCGCCGCCCGCCTCGGCGGCGCCCACGAGGACCTCGAGAAGCTCCCCGCCACGGTGCTCGCCCCCGCCATCCACGACGTCTTCTACGGCGCCGCGGCCGCCGCCGTACTACTCATCGTCGCCGTAGCCTTCATCCCCAACCGCATCCCCGAAAAACCCCTCGCCTCTAGCTAGGCAACGGACCGGTCAGCCCCAGCCACAGGCTGACCGCGAGCAAGACGATCCAGAGCCCACCGAGCCCGTAGCCGACCTGCACCTGAGTAGCCGTCGGCAACGGCTTGCCGGCCACCTTGATCACGATCAGCAGGACGATCAGACCGAGTACGACCGTCGCGATCACGGACAACACCGCAGCCGCCCACCCGTAGCCGAGCGGCGTAGCGAGATGCTGCACATCACCGAACCGCTTCTCCCGCCCACCGTCACCCCGATGCCCGAGCAGCATCGACGAACTCGCCGCAACGGCCGACATCACGTAGGTCAGCACAGCCTTCACCGGACTGCTCAGCCGGCGCCGCACGACGAACGCCACCGTCATCACCACCAGCGGCCCACCCATCCACGCCCACCCGGCCGCCCGCAGTACAAGCTCGTCGGTCCCGGCAACATCCCCGATCCACCGAACCACGTCACGCACAACCAGGTCGCCGAAAACCCCGGACAGGACCAGTACGGCGAACGCCGTCAACGGCGCGTACTTCGCCCACCGCCCGAGCACGGTGAGCAACAGGATGATGGGTGAGTTCCGCACGAAGGAACTCTGTCAGACGGTCGGTCTAGGTTTTGGACATGCGGAACGTCGATTGTGTGGGGGCGCTGATTCGGGACGGGCGCGGGCGGGTTTACGTGCATCGGCGATCGGTGGATCGGCGGTTGCTGCCTGGGCAGTGGGATGTTGTCGGGGGACATGTCGAGGTGGGGGAGACGCCGGAGGAGGCGTTGGCGCGGGAGGTCGAGGAGGAGACGGGGTGGACGGTCCGCGAGGTGCTGGGAATCGTCTCCGACTGGGAGTGGGAGCTCGACGGTCGGGTACGGCGGGAGCTCGACTATCTGGTCGTGGTTGACGGGGATCTGGGGCGGCCGCGGTTGGAGGTGGGCAAGCATGATGCGTCGGCTTGGGTCGGGGTGGACGACCTGGAGTTGTTGATGGTCGGGCGAACCGATGGGGACCGGCGGTTGCGGGACATCGTGGCGCACGTGGTGCGGATGCGGTTGACCGAGCGGTTGCGGCTCGAACCGATCAGCGGACCTGGTGCGGTCCTGGGCGGACATGTGGCGGACCTGGTGCGGTTGTTCGCGGATCCGTGGGTGGCGCACTGGTACGGCGAGGAGTGGTCACCGGAGGTTGCTGCGGAGCGGGCGGCGGAGATGCATCGCGCCTGGGAGCGGGATTCGGTGAGCAAGTGGATCGCGTACGAGCGGTCCAGTGGGGAGTTGGCCGGACGGGGTGGGTTGTCCCGGCTGGCGGCGGGGTCGCCGGTGGCTGTCGCGGTGGAAGGGCTGGTTGGGGCGGAGTGGGCGGCCGACCGGCTGGAGTTGGGGTGGGCGCTGGTGGAGTCGGCGCGCGGGCGTGGGCTCGCGACCGAGATCGGTCAGGCCGGTCTCGAGTTCGCGTTCGAGACGCTGGGAGCACAGACAGTGATCGCTTTCACCGAGCGTCACAATCGGGCCTCGCGGGCGGTGATGGAGCGGCTCGGGATGACCCACGCGGGCGAGATCACCGCGGAAGGATGGGTGGACGGCGTACCTGAGGTGCAGCCGGACGCGCCGTTCGCCGTGTATGTCGCGAGACATGACAGTGGCTCCGCTGTGTGACCGCCCAGGCGC
>NZ_JBHJQQ010000013.1:0-30039 GCF_042262745.1 Kribbella sp. NPDC056345
TGTGTTAAGCACGCCGCCAGCGTTCGTCCTGAGCCAGGATCAAACTCTCCGTTGAAAAATATAGACAACCTAGCCGAAGCTAGAGAGTCAACAACATCGAACTGACCCTTTGAACATCAGAGACAATCAAACTGACTGAATCCAGAAATTACATTCAAAGGAATCCGAACACAGACACAAAGTGTCTATGCACGGGGTTAATGCTAAATTTCGGCATTGACTTTCGGCACGCTGTTGAGTTCTCAAGAATCGGACGCACACCGCAGCCGAACTTTGCAGTTCAGGGCTTCCGGGGCAACCTGCAGTACTTTACCGGAGTGGATCCACCAAGTCAAGTCTTGATTTTTCCGACTCTCTCCCCATGAGCCAGTGGCCTGACCCGAGTCCGGAGACGCGTTTCAGCTGCTTGAGCTTCGAGGAGGTTGGAAGGTCCGGCCGCTTCAGCGTCCTGCACTCGCTTCCAACAAGAAGAACACTACGTGGCTGGCAGGTAGACGGTCAAATCGGTTTCCGGTGGGCTGAATCACAAGCCTGTAATTTGCCCCCGGCAACCTAGTCGTGCGAGTGGAGCACCCCAGCGAACGAGCGCTTCCCACGCCGCAGGACCAGCACGCCACCAGGCAGCAGATCATCCGCGCCCGGCACGTACTCGGCGTCCTTCACCTTCTCGTTGTTGAGGTACCCGCCCCCCTCGGCCACCGTGCGCCGCGCGGCCGACTTGCTGGCCACCAGGCCGGCCTTCACCAGCAGATCGCCGTACGTCGGCATCGCTTCGCCGGCGCCTAGCTCGACATGGGGTGCTTCGCGCAGGGCAGCCCGCAGGGTCTCGCCGTCCAACGCCGCGAGCTCCCCCTGGCCGAAGAGCGCCTTCGACGCCTCCTGCACAGCGCGGGTCTCCCCCTCACCGTGCACCAACGTCGTGACGTCTTCTGCGAGCACTCGCTGCGCTTCGCGCGCATGCGGTCGCTCAGCTGTCGCCAGCTCGAGCTCCGCGATCTCCTCAGCGGTGCGGAAGGTGTAGTACCGCACTAGCTGCATCACGTCGCGGTCATCGGTGTTGAACCAGAACTGGTAGAAGGCGTACGGCGAAGTCAGCTCACGGTCGAGCCACACTGTGCCGGACTCCGTCTTACCGAACTTCGTGCCGTCCGCCTTGGTCACCAGTGGTGTGGCGAGCGCATGTGCCTTGCCGGAGTCGGAGCGTCGAATGAGCTCCACACCGGCCGTCAGGTTGCCCCACTGGTCACTGCCACCGGTCTGCAGTGTGCAGCCGTGGCGGCGGTAGAGCTCCAGGTAGTCCAGCGACTGCAGCAGCACGTAGCTGAACTCCGTGTAGCTGATCCCCTGCTCCAGCCGCGCCTTGACCACCTCGCGCCCGAGCATCCGGTTCACCGGGAAGTGCTTGCCGATGTCCCGCAGGAAGTCGAGGGTGTTGAGGTCCTTGGTCCAGTCGTAGTTGTTGACGATCCGGGCCGGGTTCGGCAGCGACTCGTCGAAGTCGACGAACTTCTCCACCTGCCCGCGGACCCGCTCGACCCACTGGGCCACGATGTCCTTCGGGTTCAGCACCCGCTCGGAGCTCTCCTTGGGGTCACCGATCAGGCCGGTCGCACCGCCGACCAGACCGATCGGGTTGTGACCGGCCAGCTGGAGCCGGCGCAGCGTCAGCAACTGCAGCAGGTTGCCCATGTGCAGGCTGGGCGCCGTGGGGTCGAAGCCGACATACGAGGTGATCGGTCCGGCGGCCATGGCGCTGCGCAGCGCGTCCGGATCGGTGGAGTGCGCGATCAGCCCGCGGCTCTCCAACTCGTCCAGCACTTGGGTACGGCGTTCGGTCCCGCTGTCCGTCACTTGTTCTCCTCGAGTACGTCGGTACACCCCAAGTGTCCTGTACGACGAGGAGCTGGGGCTAACTGGGCTCGGGCCGGGCGAGGATGTCGCGCAGCTGCGGCCGGAGCGCATGACCGTCCGGCCCCTGCACCGTTGCCGCCGTCGGCCGGTGCGGATCGTGCGCACCGGGGTCCTGGTTCGGTACGGGCAGACCGTGGGACAGCACCTGCTCGGCCGGCGTCAGCTGACGGATGCCGATGGCCCGCACGTGATCCGGGTGCGACTGCGCGAAGTCGCCGTACAGCTGGGGGTCGTGCTGTCCGTCGTCACCGATCAGCACCCAGCGCACGTCGGGGAACTCGCGGGCCAGCCGGCGAAGTGCCGTCCGCTTGTGCTCCTGGCCGCTGCGGAACCATCCCGTGTTGGTCGGCCCCCAGTCCGTCATCAGGAGTGGGCCGAGCGGGTAGCCGTGCCGGGCGAGGAAGCGGGTCAGGGTCGGTGCCGTGTTCCAGGCGCCGGTGCTCAGGTAGAAGATCGGCGCACCCGGGTGGTCGGCCAGCAGCTCCTGGTACATCTCGGCCATCCCCGGGACGACGCGGCGCGCCTGCTCCTCGCGGACGAACGTGTTCCAGGCGGCGATCAGCGGACGCGGCAGCATCGTCAGGATGACGGTGTCGTCGATATCGCTGAGTAGTCCGAACTTCGCCTCCGGATCGGGGACGAAGATGCTCGCTCTGGCCTGCCGCTCGCCGTGCACACCGAGATTGATCTCGTGCCACCCCGGCGGCAACACCACTGGCACTGTGAGGTCGACCAGGCCGCCCCGGTCGGTGACGGCGTCGAACGTCTGCCCGTCGACCGTGACGGTCACCGCGACCTTCACGGCCGGCGCGGTGACGAACACCCGCCAGCCACGCACCACCTGGTCCTCGTCGAACCGCGGCTGGTTGCGCGGGTCCCGGCCCAGTACGACGCGGGCCAGCACCCGGACGGACTCCGTGGTGCCGTAGCCGACCTGCGGGATGATCCGCTCGCGCCAGCCACGGCGGCGGAGGATCGCCTGCACACCGATGTTGAACCAGTCCTCGAGACGGGACGCGTAGTGCGGACGGGCCATACCCGAAACCTACCCGCAGGCGGGGGCGCTACGCGCACCTGAGCTGACGGCTGGACAGACCTTTACCGAACTGTCGGTGCCGGACTGTCGGACGCAGCGTCTACCGTCGTCGCATGACTCAGACCTCCGCTGCTGTCGGGATGTGCTTCCCCCGGACCTTTCCCGCCGCTCTCGTGACCGATGTCGCCCGCAGGCTCGAGGCCGGGGGCGCCGACGAGCTATGGATCATCGAGGACTGCTTCTACACCGCCGGGCCGTCGCTCGTGGCCGCTGCGCTGGCGTCGACCGAGCGCCTGACTGTAGGGCTCGGGATCGTGCCTGCGGTGGCGCGGACTGCGGCTGTCACGGCGATGGAGTTCGCAACGCTGGAGGCTCTGGCGCCTGGGCGTTTCCTGCCGGGCATCGGGCACGGTGTGCAGGAGTGGATGGGGCAGATGGGTGTGCGGGCGAAGTCGCCGCTCACTGCGCTCGACGAGGTGACGACGACGGTCACTCGGCTGCTGGCCGGCGAGAAGGTCACCTTCGAGGGCAAGACGGTCTATCTGCAGGACGTGCAGCTCGATGCTCCCCCGGTGACGCCGCCGCCGATTCTGTTGGGTGTGATGGGGCCGAAGTCGATGGCGCTGGCCGGGCGGGTCGGCGGTGGGTTGGTGCTGGCCGAGCCGGCCACTCCGGCGTACGTGACGCAGTCGCTGGAGCTCGCTGGGAATCCGGAGGGTTTCGTGATGGCGGCCTTCACGGCGATGTGCGTGCGACCGGACCGGAAGGCGGCGTACGAGTGGACTGCGCCGTGGCTGGGTGAGCGGATCCGGACGAAGTACGCCGGGGTCGCCGCGCTGCCGTTCTTCGATGAGCTGGCGAAGTTGTACGCCGAGTCCGGTGAGGCGGGTCTGGTCGGGATGCCGGTCGACTGGTGGACGGCGATCGGTGCGGTCGGGACTGTCGAGGACGCGGCCGCGCATCTGGATCAGTTGGAAGCTGCTGGGGTGCACCACATCGGGCTGTTCCCGGACCCGGAGGTCGAGCACGGGCTGCCGCAGCTGGAGTACGTCGTGGAGCTGGCGAACCGCTAGGGACGGCGCTTGGGGACGTGCGGGCGGTACGGCGAGACTGTCGGGTCGTTGGGGATCCAGAACCGCCAGCACCAGTCAGGTGCTTCGCGGAGCCCCACCCGCGGCCCGGTGGACGGCGTACCGTCGAATCCCGGGCCGTCGAGGAGGCGGACCGGGGAGTCCTTGGCCAGCAGGTCAACCGCGTTCTGCTCCCGACCGATGCCCAGAGCAACACACATACGAGCCGGACCACGCGCCAGATCGCGATCAGGGTTGGCAGCCGGCCGCTTCCGCGTCGGTGCCGGCAGAATGCGTGCGGCCGACGGTGGTGTGGGCGGGACGCCTCGGCGGGTGCGGGCTAGATCGACTCCTTCGATGACCTCGCCTGCGCGAAGGAGTACTGCAGACGGGGTGCCGGCGGGGCCGGTTGCTACGTTCATGCAGAAGTGCATGCCGTAGGTGAAGTAGACGTAGAGGAAGCCGGGTGGGCCGAACATGACTGCGTTGCGTGGGGTTTCGCCTCGGTAGGCGTGGGAGCCGGGGTCGTTGGGGCCGTCGTAGGCCTCTACCTCGGTGATGCGGACTGCGACCGTCCCCTCTGCAGTTGTGCTGCGGAGGACTGTGCCGAGCAGTAGCGGGGCCACGTCGAGGACGGGCCCCGCTAGTTGAGAGCGACGCACTAGCTGAGGCGGGCGGTGTACTGGGCGGCTCGGGCGTGCAGCTCGGCGAGCTGGTGGGTGACCTGGTCGACGGAGGTGCCGCCGCGGGTGTTGCGGGAGGCGAGCGAGCCTTCGACGGTCAGGACCGTGCGGACGTCCGGGGTGAGCAGCGGCGAGATGGTGGTGAGGTCCTCGTCGGTGAGGTCCCACAGCTCGATGCCGCGCTTCTCGCACTCCTGGACGCAAGCACCGGCCAGCTCGTGCGCCACCCGGAACGGGACCTGCTGCCGGACCAGCCACTCGGCGATGTCGGTGGCGAGGGAGAAGCCCTGCGGCGCCAGCTCCTCGAGGCGCTCGGTGTTGAAGCGCAGCGTCCGGATCATGCCGGTGAACGCAGGCAGGAGCACCTCGAGGGTGTCGATGGAGTCGAAGACCGGCTCCTTGTCCTCCTGCAGGTCGCGGTTGTAGGCCAGCGGCTGTGCCTTCAGGGTCGCGAGCAGTCCGCTCAGGTTGCCGATCAGGCGACCGGCCTTCCCGCGGGCGAGCTCGGCGATATCCGGGTTCTTCTTCTGCGGCATGATGCTCGACCCGGTCGAGAACGCGTCGTCCAGCTCGACGAAACCGAACTCCTTCGTCGCCCAGATGATCACCTCCTCGGCCTGCCGGGACAGGTCGATCCCGATCTGTGCGGTGACGAAGGCGAACTCCGCGACGAAGTCCCGGGACGCCGTACCGTCGATCGAGTTGGCCGAGGAGTTCGTGAAGCCGAGCTCGGTCGCGACGTACTGCGGGTCCAGCCCGAGCGAGCTCCCCGCCAGTGCACCCGACCCGTACGGCGAGTCGGCGGCGACGCGGGCGTCCCAGTCGGCGAGCCGATCCAGGTCGCGGATCAGCGGCCAGGCGTGCGCCAGCAGGTGGTGCGAGAGGAGGACCGGCTGTGCGTGCTGCAGGTGCGTCCGGCCCGGCATGGCCACACCGAGGTGCTTCTCGGCCTGGTCGGCGAGCGTGTTGACCTGCTCCAGCACCAGGCGGGCGATGATGCGCCCGTGCTCGCGCAGGTAGCTCTTGAACAGCGTCGCGACCTGGTCGTTGCGGGAGCGGCCGGCCCGCAGCCGCCCACCCAGCTCAGCCCCGAGGCGCTCCAGCAGCCCACGCTCCAGCGCGGTGTGCACGTCCTCGTCGTCCTCAGCCGGCAGGAACGCGCCGCTGAGGACATCGGCCAGCAGACCATCCAGTCCGGCCAGCATCGCGTCCAGGTCCGCGTCGGTCAGCAGCCCCGCTCGGTGCAGCACCTTGGCGTGGGCCTTGGACCCCGCGATGTCGTACGGCGCCAGTCGCCAGTCGAACTGCGTCGACTTGCTCAACGCCGCCAGCGCATCGGCCGGCCCGCCCGCGAACCGTCCGCCCCACAGGGCCGCACTCTCACCTGAACTCACAAAGCCATCCTCTCAGTCACTTCCTGAAAACCTTCCGCCAGGTGTCGGCAGTCGGTTCGTCATACGTCCGGCTGAAATCGCAGGCGCCGGCGAACGGCCGGTCCAGCGGGTCGCCGCCTTCTGTTCTCGGGTACCCGGAGATCAGGAGCCGATCACCGATCTCGTAGCCGTGGGTCACGCTCGTCTGGACCAGGTGGCCCGGCCCGATCCCCATCTGCACGGTGAACTGCTGCTTGCCGCGGCCCGGCCGGAACCACTCGTGCACCTCGAAGGTCACGTTCCAGGACGCGGGCCAGGACTCGTCGGTCCGAGGGATCTCCACCGCGGAGAGGACGGTGCCGTCGAAGGCGACCGGCACCTTGGCGAACCGCTCCGGCGTGAGTGGGTAAGCGCAGGAGTGCGAGACGTTGGGGTCACCCAGCGGCTTGCTCGGCGGGTAGGTGGTGGTGGAAGCGGTGGGGGTCGCGGCCGGTGCGACCGGTATCGCGGTGGGGGTGCCGCCCTGCTGTAGCGCTACGACGCCGATGACCGCTGCGGTCGCTGTGGTTGCCAGGGCGGGTGCCAGGAAGCGGCGCACGGCACGGCGGCGGCCGCGGGCCGCCAGCTCAAGCTGGTCCGCGGCGTGGGCGAGGACCTCGGGTGAGGGGGGTGGGACCTTGCCCGCGGACTGCAGGGTGGTCCAGTTGTCGTCGTTCATCGGTCGGCCTCCTGTCGGGTGGTTTCGTCCACTACTTGGGCCGAACCGGAGAGGCGTTCGTCCATGCGTTGTCTGGCGCGGTGCAGGCGGGACCTCGCCGTACCGGCGGGGATGCCGAGCACCTGTGCAGCTTCGGTCGGGCTGAGGTTCTCCCAGGCCACCAGGAGCAGCAGCTCGCGTTCAGCCGCGGGCAGCGAGCGCAGGCCGGTGCGCAGCTGCGGTGCGAGCGCTGCGGCGTCCAGGCGGGCGTCGATCGCGGCGGTCTCGTCGGTCGGGCGGTCGATACCGATGACGCGAGCCATGGTGCTGCGGAGCCGGTGCTTGCGGTAGTAGCCGTGCAGCACGTGCCGGGCGACGCCGAACAGCCACGCCCGCGGCGTACCGAGATCCGGGTCGAATCCGGAGCGCCCGCCGTACGCGGCCACCCACACGTCACCGAGGAGGTCGTCCGCGACCCCGTCGGCTGACCGGCGACTCAGGTAGGCATGGATGTCCGGTCCATGCTGTTCCACCTGTGCCGCGAACCAGTCGTCCATCCCGTGTTCCCCCTTCGCCGGTCTACCGTCGCCTCGTACTTGGCGCGAACCGGCGGGAGCGTTCGCGCTACCTGGGCTCGCGGGCGGCCAGCGACAGCAGGCGCTCAGCCAGGGCCTGTCCGCCGGACGGGTTCCGGCTGACGATCATCACGGTGTCGTCGCCGGCGATGGTGCCGAGAACGTCGTCCAGTCCCACGTGGTCGATCGCCGACGCGAGGTACTGGGCCGCTCCCGGCGGGGTTCGCAGGATGACCAGGTTGGCGCTGCCCTCGGCCGAGACCAGCAGCTCGGACGCCACGCGCGCCAGCCGGGCCTCGAACGCGGCCGCCTCACCGGCGCGCGGTGTGCGGTCACCGCCCTCCCCCGGTACGGCGTACACCTGCTGGCCGGAGGAGTCCCGGACCTTGACCGCTCCGATCTCGACCAGGTCGCGGGACAGCGTCGCCTGGCCGACCACCAGCCCGGAGGCGGACAGCAGGTCGGCCAGCTCGGTCTGCGACCGCACCGGCTGTCGGCCGAGCAGGTCGACGATCCGCTGCTGCCGAGCGGCCTTGGTGGTCGGGAGGACAACGCTCATGCCTGGAAACTCCTCGCCAGCAGCCAGGACAGCAGCGCCTTCTGCGCGTGCAACCGGTTCTCTGCTTCGTCCCACACCACCGATTGTGGCCCGTCGAGGACCGCCGCCTCGATCTCTTTGCCCCGGTACGCCGGGAGGCAGTGCAGCACGATCGCGTCGTCCTTGGCCTTCGCAACCAGCTGTTCGGTCACCGAGTACGGCACGAACGGCGCCTCGCGCTCGGCCGCTTCAGCCTCCTGACCCATCGACACCCAGGTGTCGGTGGCGATCACATCGGCTCCGTCGACCGCGGCGTACGGGTCGTCGGTCCACGCGGCCGAACCACCTGTTCCGGCCGCGATCTCGGCTGCGCGGGCCAGGATGGCCGGATCCGGCTGGAAGTCCACGGGCGAGGCGACGACCACGTGCATCCCGGCGGTCGCACCGCCGAGGAGGTACGAGTGGGCCATGTTGTTCGCGCCGTCACCGAAGTACACGAGCTTGAGGCCTGCCGTCGCGCCCTTGTGCTGCCGGACGGTGAGCAGGTCGGCGAGGATCTGGCACGGGTGGAACTCGTCGGTGAGCGCGTTGATCACCGGTACCCGCGAGGCCGCGGCCATCTCGTCGATCCGCGTCTGCCCGGCGGTCCGCCAGACGATCGCGGCAACCTGCCGGTCGAGTACACGAGCGGTGTCGGCGATCGGCTCGCCGCGGCCCATCTGCGAGGTCTGCGCGTCGATGATCAACGACGCACCACCGAGCTCCGCGATCCCGACCGCGAACGAGATCCGCGTCCGGGTCGAAGCCTTGTCGAAGATCACCGCCACCGACTTCGGCCCGGCCAACGGCTGATGCCCATACCGGTCAACAGTTAGCTGTTGCGCGAGCGTCAGGACCTCATCCTGCTCGACCGGACTGAGGTCGTCGTCCCGGAGAAAGTGCCGAACCATTACGGGACCTCCACTTGGTCGAGCAGCCCGGGTAGGGCGGTGACGAAGCTGTCGGCGTCAGCTTTGCTGAGGATGTACGGCGGCGCCAGCCGCAATGCGTTCGGGATCGGGTTGTTGATGACGAAGCCGGCCTCCAGCGCGAGCGCCGCGACCTGGTCGGAGACCGGCTGGGTCAGCTCGATCGCGAGCAGCAGGCCGCGTCCGCGGACGCCGGCGATCAGCGGGTGGTCGAGTGCGATCAGCGACGAGGCGAGATGGTTGCCGACGGCATTGACCTGGGCGAGCAGGCCGTCCCGCTCGATCACGGTCAGCACGGCGAGTCCGGCGATCGCGGCGACCGGGTTGCCGCCGAACGTCGTACCGTGGTTGCCCGGCTGCAGCAGGTCTGCCGCCGCGCCGAGGCCGACGCAGGCACCGATCGGTATCCCGGCGCCGAGCCCCTTGGCCAGCGTGACGAGATCCGGCGTGATGCCCTCGGCCTGGAACGCGAACCAGGCACCGGTCCGCCCGACGCCGGTCTGGATCTCGTCGAGCCACAGCAGCGCGCCGTGCTCGGAGGTGATCCGCCGCGCTGCCTGCAGGTAGCCGTCCGGTGGTACGACGACGCCGTTCTCGCCCTGGATCGGTTCCAGTACGACGGCCGCCGTCTCGTCGTCCACGGCGGCCGCGAGCGCGTCGGCATCGCCGTACGGGACGAAGGTGACGTCACCCGGCAGCGGCGCGAAGGCCTCCCGGTACGCCGGCTTCCAGGTCAGCGCGAGGGCGCCCATCGTGCGGCCGTGGAAGGCACCGATGGTGGAGACGATCTTGGTCCGGCCGGTCCGCCGGGTGATCTTGAACGCCGCCTCGTTCGCCTCGGTCCCGGAGTTCGTGAAGAACACCTTGCCGGGTGCATCGAAGAGACTGAGCAGTTTCTCGGCCAGCGCGATCTGCGGTGCGGAGGCGAAGAAGTTCGAGACGTGGCCGAGGGTGGCGAGCTGCGAGGTCACCGCGGAGACCACGAACGGGTGCGCGTGGCCGAGGCAGTTCACTGCGAGACCGCCGAGCAGGTCGAGGTACTTGTTGCCGTCGGCATCCCACAGGTACGCGCCCTCGCCGCGGATCAGCACCCGCTTGGGCGCACCGAACGTGTTCATCAGGGCACCGGCGTACCGCTCGGTCAGCGCGGCTTGCGTACCGTCGACAGTGAGCAGCTCGGTCATGACGGGATCACCTGGGTTCCACTTCCGGCGTCGGTGAAGATTTCCAGCAGCAGTGAGTGTGGGACGCGGCCGTCGATCACGGTGGCCCGGGAGACGCCGGACTGCACAGCGCGCAGGCAGGCTTCCATCTTGGGGACCATCCCGGACGCCAGCGACGGCAGCAGCTCGGCGAGCTCGTTCGCGTCGATCTGGGTGATGATCTCTTCGCTCTCCGGCCAGTTGCGGTACAGGCCGGCGACATCGGTCAGTACGACGAGCTTCGAGGCACCGAGCGCGACCGCCAGCGCGGATGCGGCGGTGTCGGCGTTCACGTTGTGGGCCTGGCCGTCCTCGTCCGGGGCGATCGTCGACACGACCGGGATCCGGCCGGCGTCGATCAGGTCGACCACGGCCTCCGGCCGGACGTGGACGACATCGCCGACCAGGCCGATGTCGACCGACTCGCCGTCGATCATCGCGCCCCGCCGCTCCGCGGTGAACAGTCCGGCGTCCTCACCGGACATGCCGACCGCGAACGGGCCGTGCGAGTTCAGCAGGCCAACGAGCTCGCGGCCGACCTTGCCGACCAGGACCATGCCGACGACGTCCATCGCCTCGGGCGTGGTGACCCGCAGCCCGCCGCGGAACTCGCTGTCGATCCCGAGCCGGCCGAGCATCTCGCTGATCTGCGGCCCGCCGCCGTGGACGACGACGACCCGGACCCCGGCGTACCGGAGGAAGACGATGTCCTCGGCGAACGCCTGCTTGAGCTTGTCGTCGACCATCGCGTTCCCGCCGTACTTCACCACGATCGTCTTGCCGTGGAACTCCTTCAGCCACGGCAGCGCTTCGGTGAGGACGGCGACCTTCTCGACCGCTGCCTGCATGTTCATGACGAGTACGCCGAATTCTCTTCGACGTAGGCGTGCGACAGGTCTGTGGTGAGCACGGTCGCGGAGGCGGGGCCGGCGTGCAGGTCGATCACGACGTCGATCTCCAGCCCGCTGATGTCGGCCTCGGAGCGATCGACGCCCTTGCCGCCGGCGATGCAGATCGCGGCGCCGTTCAGGGTGATGTCGAGCAGCGCCGGGTCGAAGGCGGTGGGGGCGTTGCCGACGGCCATCGCGATCCGGCCCCAGTTCGGGTCGGAGGCGAAGAAGGCGGTCTTGCAGAGGTTGTCCTCGGCCACGATCTTCGCGGCGGCCAACGCCTCGGCCTCGGTGGCTGCGTTCTGCACGGTGATGCTGACGTGCTTGGTGACCCCCTCGGCGTCGGCCTGCAACTGCTTCACCAGGTCAGCAGCCAAGGTCGTCAGCGCGGCCTCGAACTCGTCCGGGCTGACGGTGACCCCGGAGGCGCCCGAGCTCAACAGCAGCACGGTGTCGTTGGTCGACGTACCGCCGTCGACGTCGAGCCGGTTGAAGGTCTTGCCGACCGCGTTCCGCAGCGCGTGGTCGAGGTGCGGCTGATCCAGCACGGCGTCGGTCGTGATCACGCTGAGCATCGTGGCCATGTTCGGCGCGCACATCCCGGCGCCCTTGGCGAACCCGCCGATGCTCCACCCACCGGAGTGGGTCAGCGCAGCCTGCTTCGGCACGTTGTCGGTCGTCATGACTGCAGTGGCTGCAGCTAGACCGGCCTCGGGCCCGTCCGCGAGCGCTGCGACCGCTTTGTCGATGCCCGAGAGCACTGCGTCCATCGGGAGCCGCTCACCGATCAGACCGGTCGAGCAGACGCCCACCTCGGCCGCACCGACGCTCAGAACCTCAGCCAGCTTCTCTGCGGTCTTGTGCGTGTCCTGGAAGCCCTCCGGTCCAGTGCATGCATTTGCACCACCAGAGTTGAGCACGACGGCCTTGAGCTTGCCTGCGGTCAGCACCTGCTGTGACCACAGCACCGGTGCGGCCTTCACCTTGTTGGTGGTGAAGACACCGGCGGCCACGTCCTGCGGTCCGTCGTTGACGACTACGGTGAGGTCCGGCGTACCGGCGGGCTTGATCCCGGCGATCACCCCAGCCGCGCGGAAGCCGGCCGGCGCGGTCACTCCGGCGCTCCGATCGACTTGGGTGGCGGGAGTGACGGCTACGGTCACGGGGCTACTCCTACGAGAGGCAGGGCCGTGGTCTCGTCGAGACCGGTGGCCAGGTTCATGCACTGCACGGCTGCGCCGGCGGTGCCTTTGGTGAGGTTGTCCATCGCAGCCACGACCACGACGCGGCCGATGCGCTGGTCGATCGTGACCTGCAGCTGCACGGTGTTCGCACCGAGAGTGGCCTGGGTCTGCGGCCACTGTCCCTCGGGCAGCAGGTGAATGAATGGCTCGTTGGCGTAGGCCTCTTCGTAGGCCTGCCGCAGGGTCTTTAAGTCGGCACCTGAGGCGACCGGTGCGCTGCAGGTCGCGAGGATCCCCCGCGACATCGGCACCAAGACCGGGGTGAACGAGACGCTCACCGGGCCCTCGGCGTACGGGGTGAGGTTCTGCTCGATCTCGGGGGTGTGACGGTGCACGCCACCGACGCCGTACGCCGAGGCGGAGCCCATCACCTCCGCACCGAGCAGGTGCGGCTTCGGGGCCTTGCCGGCTCCGGACGTGCCGCTGACAGCGACCACGACCAGCTGTGCCGGATCGACCAGGCCACGCTGGACCGCGGGCAGCAGCGCGAGGGTGGAGACAGTCGGATAGCAACCCGGTACGGCGACCCGGTGCGAACCGCGGAGCTTGTCCCGCTGACCGGGCAGCTCCGGGAGCCCGTACGGCCAGGAGCCTGCATGCTCACCGCCGTAGAACTCCACCCACGTCTCGGCCTCTGTCAGCCGGAAGTCCGCGCCGCAGTCGATCACGGTGACGTCCTCGCCGAGCTGCTCGGCGAGTCCGGCGGACTGTCCGTGCGGCAGCGCCAGGAACACCACGTCGTGACCGGCGAGTTGCTCCGCCGTGGTCTCGACCAGGATGCGCCCGGCCAGCGGCACGAGGTGCGGGTGATGCGCTCCGAGCGCCGTACCGGCGTTCCCGCCGGCGGTGAGTGCGCCGATCTCGACCCTGGGGTGCTGGCTCAGCAGCCGAAGCAGCTCGCCCCCCGCGTAACCACTGGCCCCGGCCACCGCCACCTTCACGCTCATATGAATGAGTATGCCATGGGCTGGAAAAATATCCAAGATCTACTCAGGATCCTCGGGTAGAACCACTCACGCGCCGGGGTGCTTCACGCCGGAGAGTGAGGTGCATGAAGCTCGCGTATCTGGTGTACCTCGGCTGGACCTTGCTCGGCATTCTGGCGGTGACAGCGCTCGGAGTCTACGAGGACCGCTGGCCGGACCCGAACGAGAAATTCGGCAACCCGGTGGTGTTCGTGGCGTTCGTCTTCGCCCCCGGCGTCCTGCTCGGCTGGCTCGCGGGACTGGGGCTGGTCGCGCTGTTCCGCAACGCCCATCCGATGCTCGCCGGAAGCCTGGCCTTCGGCGGCGCGATCCTCGCGGCGGCCGGACTGTCCGTCCTCCAGATGACATTGTTCTGATGAGCACCAGCTACCTGTGGTATCTCGGCTGGCTCGTCGCCACCGCCATGGCCGCGACTGCTCTCACCGTGGTCGAAAAGCTGACGGGCATGGAGCCCAACCTCGGGGAGACGGTGGTGTACTTCGCAGTGATCTTCTCGCCAGTGCTCGGTCTGGGGGCAGTCATCGGGCTCTGTCTGGTGCGATTCGTCGAGCGCAGCTACGACCTGCGCCCGGTCGTCGCCGGGAGCGTGGCGTACGCCGTGACCGCCACGGGGGTGACCGGCGTCATCACGTGGTTTCTCAAGTTCCAGTGACTCCGTTGTCACAACTCGTGGGGCTGTCGTGTCGGATTAGGTACGGCAAACTTCGAGAGGTGGCGGGATGACGGACGAGCGGCTGGCGCGGGAGTTCGACGAGCACCGGGTCGTGCTGCTGGGGGCGGCGTACCGGGTGGTCGGGAGCGCCAGCGATGCGGAAGACATCGTGCAGGAGACCTGGCTGCGGTGGGCCGGCGTGGATCACGACGAGGTGCGGGATGTGCGTGCGTACCTGATCCGCATCACGACCCGGCTCGCGCTGAACCGGCTCCGCCAGCAGAAGGCGCGTCGCGAGCAGTACGTCGGGCCGTGGCTCCCGGAGCCGATCGTGCGCTGCGAAACGCCGGACGCCGATCCCGAAGCCGCGGTCGAGCTGGCGGATTCGGTCAGTATGGCGATGCTCGTCGTACTGGAGACGCTCTCCCCGCTGGAACGCGCGACATTCGTGCTGCGTGAGGTCTTCGACCTGCCGTACGACGAGATCGCGGAAACGCTCGGTCGCTCCGAGGCCGCCGTACGGCAGCTTGCGCACCGGGCCCGCGGGCATGTGCACGCGCGGCAGCCGCGGCACCAGGTCGACAAGGCGCGGCACGCTGAGCTGACCATGCAGTTCATGGCGGCAGCCGGTTCCGGCGACTTCGCGCAGGTGGTCGCGCTGCTGGCCCCGGACTCGGTGCTGATCAGCGACGGCGGCGGCAAGAAGACCGCGGCGCTGAACCCGATCCACGGCGCCGAGAAGATCGCCCGCTGGCTGTTCGGGGTGATGAGTTCCTACCCGGGCTTCGAGCTGCTGCCGGTGGCGCTGAACGGCGAGATCGCGTTCGTCGTGTACTACGGCGACGAGCCCGACACGGTCGCCTTCATCCAGACCTCCGGCGACCTGATCACCGAGCTCTACCTGATCCGGAACCCAGACAAGCTCACCACGGTCCCCACGCGACACGCTTTAGACTAGGTGCAACTCAGTCGCACCTGGAGGTGTCGTGAAGTACGTGGTCGTGGAACCGGACGAGGCACTCGATCCCGGATTGCGAGCAGACCTACTCGACACCTGGGTCGCCGCAACCGACGCGGGCGGCGCAGTCGGTTTCACCGCACCGGCACCGGTGGAACAGGTCGCCGAGACACTGGATGAGGCGCTCGGCCGGGTCGCCGCGGGGATCGACCTTCTCGGCGTACTGCACGATGGTGAGCGGTACGCCGGTATGGGCGTGCTCGCCAACCGGGGCAGCGCGTTGTATGCCCACTGGCGCACGGTCCTGCGCGTCATGGTCCACCCGAAACACCAAGGCACCGGCGCCGGCCGCATCCTGATGGAAGGTCTCCGCGGCTCAGCCACCGACCTGGGCCTCCAGCAACTCCAACTCACCATCCGCGACGGCCTCGGCCTCGAGAACTTCTACCAACCCCTCGGCTACCGCATCGTCGGCCGCCACCCCCAAGCCATCCGCGTAGCCCCCGACGACTACCGCGACGAGATCATGCTCATCCGCGACCTGTAGCTGCACGAGCGACAGGAGGTAGCCGCCGGATCGCCCCCGGGCGTCGCCCACTCACGCGTGAACGGCGGTATGCGCACCCACCCACCTCCTGTCCTTCGTGCCCACCCCCGCCCCGACCAAGCCCCAGGCGCCAGGCAGACACCGCGACCTGTCACCCCATTTGGTGGGTGGACCCACTGGCTGGGAGGTTCCCCAGCCGAATTCCGGGGCGGGAACCTCCCATTTGGTGGGTGGACCCACCAAATGCGAACCCAGCGGGCGCGAGGGGGTTAGCGGCGGGAGCGGGCTAGGGCTAGGAGGGTGGCGCCTAGGGCGGTGAGGAGGGAGCCGAGGGTTAGGAGGACGGGTGGGGGGCCGCCGGTTTCGGGGAGGTGGGTTCGGTTGAGGGGGCGTGGGTCGGGGGCGGGGGTGGCGGCGATGGTGACGCGGACGGGGGCGGCGAGGGGGGTTGCGCCGTGGGGGGCTGGGCGTTCGTAGGTGAGTTTGGTGGTGCCGGTGAAGCCGCGAGCCGGGGTGAGGCGGATGGTGCCGTCGGAGGTGACGGTCCAGGTGCCGGCGGAGGTGGTTGTCTCGCGGGTGCAGGTGGCAGCGTCTACTCGGAGGCAGATCGGCCCGGCGGCGCCGCTGTCGTTCAGGGATGGGTTGACGGCGACCGTTCCGCCGGGTGAACCCGTTGCGGAGTCTGCGGTGGCGCGAGCTGGGCGGGGTGGGTCGACGGTGACATCGAGGAGCGCGCTGCCAGTGGTTCCGTTCGCGTCGGTGACACGGTAGGCGAGCGATCTGGTCGAGCCGATGAAGTCCTTGACCGGCGTGAACGTGATCACCCCGTCCGCACCGACCGCGAAGACACCCTCGTCGGAGACAGTCACGGTCTTCTTGTCGCGACCGTCCCCCGGATCGCGCAGTACGACGCTCACCGGGGCCAGCGGTGCTGACGGATCACCCGGCCGGTCGTTGCTCAGCACATCGACCGGAACCGCCGTACCGAACGCCGTCCGGGCACTGTCGTCGCGAACCACCGGCAGGACCGGCGTCACCGTCGCGCTCAGCGTGGAGCGGGCGCGGTTCCGGTTGCTGTCCTTCACCTCGTACGCGACCGGCCGCGTGCCCCCGATGAACCGTGCCTCCGGGCTGAACGTGACCTTGCCATCAGCAACGACATACTCGCCCTGCCCAGCCACCGTGACCTGCTTGACCAGCGCGGCATCCGGGCCGACCAGGAGCAGTGTGTCCGGATCGAGTTTCGCACCCGGCCCCGGTACGTCGTTCGCGATCGGATCGATCACGACTGGCAGGTGCTGCTTGGTCCGGGCGTGATCCGGATTCGCAACCGGTCGCGCCTGGACCGAGACCGACAAGGTCGCCGTACCTATGGTGCCGTTGCCGTCGACCACCTGGTAGCCGACTGGAACCGTCGTACCGACGAACCCAGCCGCCGGCGCGAACCGCACCCCGCCGGACGGCTGCACCGTGAACAGCCCCTGTCCCTCAACCTCCAGCGCCGACACGGCCTCACCCGAGGCCGGGTCGATCAACCGAACCGCACCCAGCGGCGCCGACGGATCACCGGGCTTGTCGTTCGCGAGCACCGGCACCGTCAGGACGGTGTCGTACGGCGTACTCGCCGAGTCGTCGTTGGCGACCGGAGCCACCGGGGCGACCGTCACCGTGATCGTCGACGTCGCGAGGTTGCCGCTGGAGTCCTTCACCCGGTAGGCGATCGAGAGTACGCCGCGGAACGCGGGCACCGGATCGACCACGACGCGACCGGTCGACTCGTTCACCGTCACGATCCCCTGGCCGGTCAGCGCCGCGATCCGGACCCAGCTCCGCGTATTCACGGAGTAGACCTCGACCGAACCCTTCTCCAGCTCGGCGCCGGTCCCGGCCTTGTCGTTGTCCAGCGGCTCGACGGCCAGCGTGACGTTCTGCTTGGTCGTCGCCACATCCGCGACCGCCTCCGGCCCCTTGCCGACCGTCAGGAACAGCAGGCCTTCGACCGTGGTCCCGTTGTCGTCAGCGATCCGGTACGTCGCCGGTGTCGTCACCCCCTGGAAGTCCTTCACCGGCGTGAACGTGATCGCCCCATCGGCAGTGACCGTGTACGTGCCCTCGCCGGCCTGGGTGAGCGTCTTCCCGAACCCGTCCTTCGTCTTCAGCACCAGACTCGCCGGAACCAGCGGCGCCGACGGATCACCCGCTTTGTCATTACTCAGTACGTCGACCGTGATCGCCTGGTTGAACGGAGTGATCGCCGAGTCGTCCACCGCGGTCGGCCAGATCGGCGTTACCGTCATCGCGAGGGTCGAGTAGCCGATCGTGCCGTTGGAGTCCGCCATGCGATAGGTGATCGGTGTCGCCGGGCCGTGGAACTTCGGGAGCGGATCGAAGACCACCATCCCGGTCGGCTGCACGGTGTAGGTCCCCTGCCCGGCGACAGTGACCGTCTTCGAGTACTCCTTCGCGCGAGTTTCCGGCCTGCGCAGTTCGACGGTGGCGGGATCAAGCTTTGCGTCGGTGCCCGGACTGTCGTTGGAGAGCACGTTCACACTGACCGTGAGGTCCTGCAAGGTGGACGCGCGGTCAGCCACCGCGACCGGCGGGAAGCCGACCGCGACCGTCAGCTTGGCGGTCGTCAGCGTCCCGTTGCTGTCGCCCACCTGATAGGTCAACGGTGTCCCCGGCCCACGGAACGTCGCGCCCGGATCGAACCGGACCGCTCCCCCAACCGCGGTGTAGACGCCCTCGTTCATGATGCTGACCGTTGCCTTCAGCAACCCATCGGCAGGGTCGGTGAGCAGCAGGCTGGTCGGCAGCAGCGGTGCGGTCTCGTCGCCCGGCTTGTCGTTCGCCAGCACCGGCACAGTGACCGGCTTGTCGTACGGCGTCCGCGCGGTGTCGTCGACCGCCACCGGAGTGATCGGCGTGATCGTCACCGCGATCGTCGACCGCGTCACCTGATCGAACCAGTCCATCACGCGATACGTCAGCACAGTCGCCGTACCGGTGAAGCCCGGCAGCGGATCGACCGTCACCGTCCCGTCCGGATTCACCTGGTAGGCAGCCTGGCCCGGAACCTTCACCAGCTTCTTCATCGACCCATCAGCGGGATCCAGCAGCGCGACGCTGAGCGGATCGAGCCCAGTCCCCTTCCCGGCGGTGTCGTTCGCCAGCGGGTCCACGACAAACGGGACGTTCTGCTTACCTGTCGCAGTATCCGGCTGAGCAGTCGGCGCGGGCGGCTTCGCGACTGTCACGGTCAGCTGCGCAGTGGCCGCCGTACCGTTGACGTCTGCGACGCGGTAGGTCAGCGCCGCCGTCACTCCCACGTACGTCGGCAGTGGGTCGACTGTGATTTCGCCATCTGGCGTCACCGTGTACGTCGCCTCGCCGTCGACCACGACTGTGGTCTTCGGCTCCTGTGTCTTCGGATCGAGCACCCGCACGCTGCTCGGGACCAGGGGGACCGCAGGGTCACCGGCCTGGTCGTTCGACAGCACCGAAACGGGGACTGTGGTGTCGTACGCGGTCGCTGCGGTGTCGTCCGATGCGTCGGGCTGCACCTTCGTGACTCGCATGGTCAGGGCCGCGCTGCCGATCGCACCGTTGGTGTCGGCCACCTGGTAGCTGACCGGTGTCGCCGTACCGCTGAAGGCAGGCACTGGCTCGAAGAGCAGCTTGCCGTCCGGACGCGCGGTGTACTTGCCCTGACCGGGCACGATCAGCGTGGTCACCGGCTCGGTGCGGGTCAGCGGGATCAGTCTGAGGGTGTCCGGTCGCAGTACGGCGCCGGTCGGGCCGGGCTTGTCGTTGTCGAGGACCGCGACCACGACGGACCGGCCTTGCAGAGTGGCGACCGTGTCCGGGTTCGCCACTGGCGGTCCGGGCGCGTCAACAGCGACCGTCAGTGCAGCACGCGCCGCAGTCCCGTTCTTGTCGAGCACCTGGTAGGTGAGCGGCGTACCGACACCATGGAAGCCGTGTGCCGGCTGGAACGCGACCTTGCCACCGGCCACCACATAGGTGCCCTCACGCGCGATCGTCACGGTGTCGCCGAGTGTGTGCTTGACCGGATCGACCAGCTTCAGCGTGGCCGGGTCGAGTGGTGCGTCTGGTGAGCCAGGTAGGTCGTTGTCCAGCACCGGTACGACGGTGTCGGTGTCGAACGCGGTAGACGCCGAGTCCCCGTTGGCGATCGGCTGCACCGGCGTGACCGTGACAGTGAGGGTGGACTCGGCGGTCTGACCAGTCGTGTCGGTGACGCGGTACCCGATGGAGGTCCCGACCCCGGTGAACTGCCGGACCGGCACGAAGTCGACGGCCCCGGTCGGTTTGACGGCGTACTGCCCTTCACCAGGGATCGCCACGGTCTTCTTGAACTTCGTGTCCGCCGGATCACGCAGCACCACCGAGCCGGCTACCAGCGTCACCCCTGGAGCCGCCTGGTCGTTGGCGAGCGGCCGGACCGCGAGGCTGACGTTCTGCGGGGTCTTCACGGTGTCGGGAGTTGCCACCGGACCAGCAGGGAGCGCAACGGTGACAGTCAGCTTGGCCGTCGCAGTGATGCCGTTGCTGTCGGCTACGCGGTAGCTGACCGGCTTACCGACCCCGGCGAAACCAGGCACCGGCTCAACCGCGACCGTGCCGTCCGGCTTGGCGATGTACTTCGCTTGGCCGACCACACTGAGCAGTAGGCCGCACTTGTCGCCATCCAGCAGACAGAGCGAGCTCGGCTGGAGCGGTGCGGCCGGATCACCGGGCAGGTCGTTGCCGAGCACCTTGACCGTCACATCGGTGTTGAACGCAGTAGTGGCGGTGTCGTCGTGCAGAACCGGCGGAGGCGGTGGAGTGATCTGCAGTGCGTAGTCCTCCACCTCACCTGCATCGTCCGCACCGGTCGGTTTCGCCTGGCCACCGCCGTACCCGATCCGCAACCGCGCGTACGTCGTTCCGGCGGTCGGCTTGGCGAACTTCGGCCAGCTGAGCTTCACCGTCGCCTGTCCGGCAGCAAAATCACCACAGGCGCGTTCACTCGACTCGAACGAGCCATTGCGGTCCAGATCGAGCCACGCACACACCTGGCCGGGCTTCGACGCACCGGTGAGCTTGACCTCCACCCCGTACGACGTGGCGTTCGTCCGCAGTGGCGGGAACATCACGCTGTCGTCAGCAGCATCAGGTGTGGTCGGACCGGTGGTCGCGTTCGCGACTGTGCTGTTGTCCTCGGTCGCGTCCTTGCCAAGCCGCACATCGCTCAGCACCGACCAGGCCGCGCCGTACGTCGCCGGTGCGTCACCGAAGTCTTCGCCAGCCGACGCCAGCACCGAGAACGCGTCACCCGACGATGTGGTGTTGAAGGCGGGCAGCTTGGCGTGCTTGGTGAAGTACGCCGTCACGTCGAAGCGGACCGTGGTCACGACGCCGTTCACTCGCACCGAACCGCAGGCCGCGGTCGCACCAGCGTCCGGACCGGTGCCGGTCTTGTTGTTGATGCAATTCGGGCCGGTGTCGTGGTTCGCTGCGGTGACGGTGTCGCTGGTGACCGCCAGGTTGTTGCCCTGGCCCACCTTGCTCAGGCTGAGGCCCGGAGTGGTCAGCCGCAGCACGGAGTGCAGCTCGGACTGAGCCGTCGGCTTGCCGTTGACGGTCTGCGTGACCGCACCGCCGAGCCCGGCCAGATGCAGCACCGGATTGCGCACCGGTCGGCTGAACGCGACCGTCACCGTGCCACGGTTGCCACAGCTCCCGACCGCTGCGCAGTCGCCGGTGTTGACGAGCAGATCCTGAGCTGGCGTCGTCCGCGCGATCGGTGGGCTGTATGTCGTCGGTCCGGTACCGCGGATGCCCGCAGTGGTCTCGTCGAGCAGCTCGGTCGCACCGGTCACGGTGATGGTCTGCCGCAGCCCTGAGCCCGGCATCGTCGCAGTCGCCGAATCACCTTGCGCGAACGGCTCCACCGGCACCTGATAGGCGGCTGTCTCCACACCTGTCACCGCCAGCAGCACAGCCGTCAGCAAAGCCACCGCCGCCGGTCGTGTCGCCCGCATGGTGCCGCCCTCCCGAGCATTCACGTCTCCGCATGCATCGGCACCGGGGCGGGCGGGCCATGCGTAGACCATAACGGCCTTCGCGGACCCTATGTTACGGGTTCGCTACCCTCCGAGGTCGTAGATTTTGACCTTGCCGTTGCTGTGTCGCAACGGCGCCAGGTCTGCGAGTTCCGGGGAGACGGTTCCGGCGCGCGAGTCGGCGTACAGCCAGCGGACGCCGTACTGGTCGTGGAGGCGTTTCAGCAGGCTGGGAGTGGGATTCGCGAAGGCCTGGGTGACGAGAGCGACGCGGTCGGGCCAGGGGGACGGCTGCTCGGTGTAGCGACGGCCGCCGACACCTTGCGCGGCCATGGCCTCGTTGGTGTACGCCCAGCCTTCGATGACGGTACGGCGGCCGGCCAGTCCGCTGACGATGTAGCCGCGGGCATCGCAGCCGGGCGTCTTCGCATCAACCGGACGGCACCAGGTGTTGGTGGCAACCACCTCGTTCGGTGCACTGTTCTGCGCCAGCCACGCCGCGCTCGCCTGCTCATCCGGATAGACCCACTGCGGCGCGGAGCGGAAGACCGGGCCTGCTTCGGTGTCGCCCTTGATGGCGTTCTGGACAAAGCTCTTGACCGGTGAAACGAACAGCAGGACCAGTACGACGACGAGCAGGCGCCTGCGGGCAGTGGCGGCCACCCAACCGGCAGCAGCGAGGCTGAACGGTGTGGCGGTGTACAGGAAGTAGGACTCGCTCACTCCCGGATGATCGATGAAGAGGTAGCCGAGCCACCCGACCACCATCGCCCCGATCAGGAACCACGCGACCGGATCACGCCGTACGACGAGGAAGCCGGCCAGGGACGCGGCTTGGATCAGCAGGACGCTCAGGAGCATCACCACCGTGCCGAGGACAGCGCCGCTGACCAGTGACGGGACTACCAGTCCACCAACACCAGCTGGAGTGTGGTCGCCGGTGAGACTCGCATAGCCGGGGCTGGTCTTCAGAATCGCCAGGAACTGGATCTGCGAGCCGCTGGTGCTCCCAGCAACCGTGAGCAGCGTGAGCGCGCCGACAGCAACCAGCAGAGCGCCGGCAGCCACAGTCTTGAGACGGAGTTGGTAGAGAGCAGCCAGTCCGACCGCACCGATCAGCACTGGCAGCACCGTGGGCTTCGAACCGCCACCGACCACGGCCAACGCGAGGACAAGCACCCACAGGGTGCGCGGGCCGTTGCGGAAGAGCAGCTCGATCAGAAGGATCCCCACTGCGACACAGGCGATCAGTCCGAAGGTCTGCGACGGACTGAGGTAGCTGACCGGTGGGTTCAGGTTGATGCTGGTGTCGACGAGCAGGTACAGCTGTGGCGCGGTCAGAGCTGCAGCGGCGAGCACTCCGGTCCACCACGTGCGGCTGACTGTCCGGGCGAGCGTGGCGCACACCAGCAGCGCAACCACGAGCCACGGCAGCACCCACAGCCGGAACAGCACCGTGGTCGGGCTGAGCCGAGTGATGTCGACGGCCGCCGCCATGTCGGCGTTCGCGAACCAGTGGTACTCCAGCCGCTCCCCCACGACCTGTGGCAGTTCCGGCGGCACAGCTCGCGTCAGCTCGCTCACCATCGACAGGTGGTACAGCAGGTCCTGGTAGTACGACGTTCCGTCCGGTGGCAGCACGTGGTACGCCATGACACCGCGGATGGTAGCCGCGAGCATCAAAGATGCAGCGATCACCAGCCCCCAGGTCCACTGCAGCGGGAGCGGCTGCGGCTCGGCAATGCGCCAGTGGGCGCGCAGCCGCGGTAGAGCGAAGGCAGCGAGGGTCAGCAGCGGCCAGATGACCAGCCAGCGTTGCCAGCCGGCCGCGGTGAACAGCGCCCAGCCAACCAGCATCCAGGCGGCGCCGACGATTGCACCGAGACCGAGGTCCTCAACCCAGTTGCCCAGACTGCGCCAGACAGCCCGCAGCAGTAGGGTTCCCGGCAAGGCGATCGCGAGTGCGAAGTAGGCGCCGTACCGGACGGCATCCAGGGTGTGGAAACCGACCAGGAGCGGTAGGAGCCAGGGCAGCGCCCGCTTCACCGGGTCGTGACCGGTTCCGCACGTTTCTGGTCTTCGAGGCTGTCGTAGCCGACGAGGAACTGCGGCCGCCGCTGACTCGACTGGAACAGCCGCGCCACGTACTCACCGAGCAGCCCGAGGCACAGCAGCTGGATCGCGCCGATCACACTGACCGCGAGTACGGTCGACGTCCAGCCGGGGACGCCGCGACCGGTCAGCTTGATCACCAGCGCGCCGACCACGAACAGCGCCGACATCAGGCCACCGAGCAGCCCGAGCCACGTCGCCAGCCGCAGCGGCGCCGCCGAGAACGCGGTCACGCTGTCGAAGGCCAGCCGCGTCATCTTGGTCAGGTTGTACTTCGTCGATCCGGCCGCGCGCTCGGCCCGGATGTAGGTCACCTCGGCACTCGGGAAGCCGAGCCACGGGATCACCAGCCGGAACACCCGGCCGTCCTCGGGCAGCGCGTTCACGGCATCCACCACCCGGCGCGACACCATCCGGAAATCACCCGCGTCGAACGGGATCTGCTTGCCGACCAGACGGCACATCAATCGGTAGTAGAGCCGCGCGGTCGTCCGCTTCGGCCACGAATCACTCGAGCGGTCCGAGCGAACGCCGTACACGACGTCCAGATCGCGCTCGCGCATCACATGCAGGAACTCGGCGATCGTCTCCGGCGGGTCCTGCAGGTCGGCGTCAATGGTGACCACGTACTGACCGCGGGCGCTGCGGAAGCCGGCCGACTGCGCGGCCTGGTGACCGCTGTTGCGGAGTAACCGGATCACGCGGAGCTGCGGCCAGTCCTTCGCCGCCTCGAGCAGCAGGGCCGCCGTACTGTCCCGGCTGCCGTCGTCGACGACGAGCAACTCGTACGGCAGGCCGAGGCTGTCGAGCAGCGGGTGCATCCGCTCGAAGAACATCGGCAGCACGGCTTCCTCGTCGTACATCGGCACCACGACGGAGAGCTCGGGGTCGATGTCCACGACTGGTCTAACGAGCGTGATGCGACGGCGTTAGTCCGGCGGCGAGATCGCCACTGCGCCGGTACGGCGGGGGTCGCCGACCGCCATCAGGCCTTCCGCCGGGTCCCAGAAGGCGGCGGCGACACCACCGAAGTACATCGAGTGCGGGGGCATCGGGCGCGCCGGAAGGTTCGTCGTACCGGCCAACGGCAGGTCGTCCTCGTAGTCGACGATGACGTCGTCCCGGACCCGGACGTGCAGCCGCGGGTGCTCGACCGCCTCGGCCAGCGGCAGCCCACCGTGCGTGTAGAGCGCGTAGACCTGCGCGAGCGCGGTCGGGATCCGATCCGAACCGGGCGAGCTGATCGCCAGTACGGCGCCGTCGCTGTCCCGGCGGGCCACGCTCGGGGCCATGTTCGAGGTCAGGCGGGTGCCGGGGGCCAGGCTGTGCGGACCGCCGTGCAGCAGCTCCTGCTCACCGAGCGCGTTGTTCAGCCAGATTCCGGTGCCGGGCGTCAGCACGCCGGAGCCGTAGCCGGACGAGACCGTGATCGCACAGGCGTCACCTTCGTCGTCCACCACCGACACCGTCGCCGTACTCGGCGAGGTCAGCGCGCGCAGGTCGCCGGACGACGCGAGCTCGAGCAGCTTCTGCCCTTCCAGCTGCCGAATGTCTTCCTCGTCCAGCTCCGCAAGCCGCCGGCCGAGAACCGCATGCTGTACGTCGACCAGTCGCTCGAGCTCGGTCGGATTCCAGCTGCCGTCGGCCGGGACGCCGTCCAGCAGCGCGAGCATGGCGGCGACCGCCACTCCCCCGACGGCCGGCGGCGGGTTGGTGGCCAGGCGCCACCCGTTTTGCCGGACCATCAGCGCTGGGCGGACGATCGCCTCGTACGCAGCCAGGTCCTCGGCGTTGAGGATGCCTTCGTTCTCGGCCATGTCGCGGATCAGCAGCTGCGCGAGCTCACCGGTGTACAGCGTCTCGGCGCCGTCGCGGGCGATCAGCTGCAGCGCGTCAGCGAGCTCCGGGATGATCACCGTGCTGCCGGCCTTGATGACCGTGCCGTCCTCGTCGTGCACGACCCGGTGGCTCGGCTGATGCCAGCCGAAGATGATCTCGTGGGTGAACCCGAGGTAGTAACCAGAGGTCCGGCTGAGCGGGAACCCGTCGCGCGCCACCTCGATCGCCGGCTGCACGACCTCATGCCAGGGTGCCTTGCCCGATCGCCGGTGCGCCAGGTCGAGCGCCTTCAGACCACCCGGGGTCGCGACCGAACCGTGCCCCACGGTGGTCGTCGTACCGCCGCCGTAGTCGGTGGTGATGTCCCAGACGCCGCGGCCGAACGACTCCGCCGGCAGACCGCGGCCGGGCATCTCCACCCAGCCGTCGATCGTGACCGCCTCGGAGCCCGCGACCTGCAGCGTGACGAAACCGCCCGAGGCCGGTGAGACCACGCCGATCTCGTTCACCATCGTGACCAGCGTCGCCGCGATCGCGGCATCCACCGCGTTCCCACCCTCAGCAGCAACCCGTACGCCGGCCTCTGCAGCAGCCGCATTGGGCGCCGCAACCGCGACGCGCGGGTGAGCCGTACTCACCGCGCCACCGCCACGCGAGGGTGGGCGCCGCTGGCAGCGCCGCCTCCCCGCATCTGACCGCAGACCGTGAGTGGGCGTTGCGCGTGCTGCCACCCACCCCCGGCGTACGTGCTCATGGCGTCAGCCGACTCGTTGGACGGCGCCGAAGCGGTCGACTGCTACCTGGACCGCGGCTTGGCGGGCCTCGGCCGCTTCGGTGTCCTTCAGCGTGCGGTCGGCGGCCCGGAACCGGAGCGCGAACGCGAGCGACTTCTTGCCCTCACCGATCTGCTCACCGGTGTACAGGTCGAACAGCCGCACGGACTCCAGAAGCTCACCCGCACCCTCGACCAGGGCCGCCTCGACCTCGGCCGCGGCCACGTCGGCCGCGACGATCAGCGCCACGTCCTCCTTGGCCACCGGGTACGACGAGAACGGCACCGCGGTCACGGACTCCGGACCAGCCGTGATCAGCGCCTCCAGGTCGAGCTCGACCGCACTCGACCGGGCCGGCAGACCGAACGCCTGGCACACCTTCGGATGCAGCTCACCCGCGTGACCGACGACCTTGCCATCGACCGAGAACTCCGCGCAGCGACCCGGGTGCCAGGGCGCGAGCTCGACGTTCTTCACGACCGGCTCGACGCTGACCGCCGAGGCGATCAGCCGCGCGATCTGGACCGCATCGGCCCACCCGGCCGGACGGGCCTTGCCCCACCAACCGGTCGGGGCCAGCGCACCGGTCAGCACCACTCCGACATGCAGCGGCTGGTCGGGGAGGGCGTCGTACAAGGATTGGACGTCGGCGTCACTCGGCCGGCCCTCGACGGGCAGGAGCGGTGCGGCTTTCGTCTCGGCCTTCGGCTTGAAGACCAGGCCGGTCTGGAATATCGCCAGGTCGGTCTGACCGCGCCCGGTGTTGCGCTCGGCGGTCCGCAGCAGCGTCGCGAGCAGAGTCGTCTGCAACGACGGCTCTTCGTCCGAGAGCGGGTTGACCAGCTTGACCGTCGTACGGCGAACGTCGTCGGCCGGCAGGCCCATCGCGTCGAAGTCGGCGGGACCGGTGAACGGATACGACACGACCTCGGTCAGCCCGGCCCCGACCAGCGCGGTCGCCACCCGGCGGCGGCGCCGCTGCGAAACCGTCAGCCCCTGCCCACCCGGCGCCGGCGGCAACACCGACGGCACGTTGTCATACCCGAACAGCCGAATAGCTTCCTCGGCAAAGTCATTGGGATCCCGCAAGTCAGGACGCCAAGAAGGCGGAGTCACCGCCAGCAAGTCGTCCCCAGCAAGGCTCGCCCCGTCGGGACCACCAAGCGCGCTCGCCGATCCGGCTCCTGGCGCGCTTCCCTCCCCCGCAACCACGAGTGCGGGTGCGTGCACGCCGACCGCCAACGCAGCGGGTACGGCGTCCGCCGCAGCCGGCTCGATGGTGCAGCCGACCGAGGTGAGGTGGCGGAGGGTTTCTTCGATTGTGATCGGGGCACCGGCGACGCGGGCGGCGTGGTCGGCGCGGATGACGACCGGCTCCGGCTGGGGGTGCGTGTCGACGACGGTCTCGTCGGGGAGGATCGTCCCGCCGGCGAGCTCGGCCAGGAGATCGGCCACCCGCTGAGCGGCGTACCTCGGCAGCTGCGGGTCGACCTCGCGCTCGAACCGCCGCGACGCCTCCGACGACAACTTGTGCCGGCGCGACGCGCGCGCGATCACGATCGGGTGGAAGTGCGCGGCCTCGATCACCACGTCGGTCGTCGTCTCGGAGATCTCGGTGGACGCGCCACCCATCACCCCGGCGATACCGATCGGGCCGGAGTCGTCGGTGATCAGCAGATCCTCGGTGTCCAGCTCCCGAGTCTGGTCGTCCAGCGTCACCAGCTTCTCGCCGGAGGTCGCCCGCCGGACGACGATCTCGCCGCTCAGCCGATCCTTGTCGTACCCGTGGATCGGCTGGCCGAGCTCGAGCATCACGTAGTTGGTCACGTCGACACCGATCGAGATCGGCCGCATCCCGGCCGCGAGCAGCCGCTTCTGCAGCCACCGCGGGGACAACGCCTTCGCGTCGATTCCGGTCACCGTCCGGGTGACGAACGCCGTACAGCCATCAGCATCGTCGACCCGCACCGGGTAACCACCGGACCCCGAGCCGGTCAGCGTCAACTCCGCCGGGTCCTTGAGCGGAACGCCGTACGCCGTGGCTGCCTCGCGGGCGACACCACGGATCGACAGGCAGTAGCCGCGGTCCGGGGTGACGGCGATGTCGAGGACGTCGTCGGCGAGCGACAGCAATTCGATGGCGTCATCACCGGGCACACCTTCACCCGGCTCCAGTACGACGATGCCGTCGGTACCGTCGTCGCCGAGACCGAGCTCGGTGCTGGAACAGATCATCCCGTTCGACACGTGGCCGTAGGTCTTGCGGGCGGAGATCGCGAAGCCGCCCGGCAGCACAGCACCCGGCAGCACGACCACGACCAGGTCGCCGACCTCGAAGTTGTGCGCACCGCAGACGACCCACTGCGGCTCGTCCTTGCCGATGTCGAGCGAGCACCAGCGGATGGTCTTGCCGTTCTTCTGCGGCTCGTTCTCGTACGTCAGCACCTTGCCGACCACCAGCGGGCCGGTCAGGTCGGACTCCTCGACGGTCTCCACCTCGAGACCGGCCCGGACCAGCTGCTCGCCGAGGTCGCGACCGGTCACCTCGGCCGGGAGCTCGACGTACTCACGAAGCCACGACAGTGGGACCCGCATCAGATCTCCATCCCGAACTGGCGGCTGAACCGCACATCGCCCTCGACCATGTCCCGCATGTCCTCGACGCCGTTGCGGAACATCAGCGTCCGCTCCAGCCCCATGCCGAAGGCAAAGCCGGAGTACCGGTCGGTGTCGATCCCGCAGGCGCGCAGGACGCGCGGGTTGACGACACCGCAGCCGCCCCACTCGATCCAGCCCTCGCTGCCACAGGTGCGGCACGGGCGGTCCGGATTGCCGACGGACTCGCCGCGGCAGACGAAGCACTTCAGGTCGACCTCGGCCGACGGCTCGGTGAACGGGAAGAAGTTCGGCCGCAGCCGGGCCTCGAGGCCCTCACCGAACATCGACACGACGAAGTGATCGAGCGTGCCCTTCAGGTGCGCGAGCGTGATGCCCTCGTCCACCACCAGGCCCTCGACCTGGTAGAAGACCGGCGTGTGGGTCGCGTCCAGCTCGTCGGTGCGGAACACCCGGCCCGGGCAGATCACGTAGATCGGCGGCTTGCGGGTCAGCATCGAGCGCGCCTGCACCGGTGAGGTGTGGGTGCGCAGCACCTTCCCGGAACCGGCCGGCTCGACGAAGAAGGTGTCCTGCATCTGCCGCGCCGGGTGGTCCGGCTGGAAGTTCAGTGCGTCGAAGTTCAGCCACTCGGCCTCGACCTCCGGCCCTTCGGCGACATCCCAGCCGAGCGCGGTGAACACATCCGCGACCTGCTCGGAGATCAGCGACAACGGGTGCCGCGCGCCGAGCTCCGGCGTGTGCCACGGCAGCGTCACGTCGACCCGCTCGGTGGCCAGCATCCGCTCCTCGTGCTCGGCCTCGAGCACCACGAGCCGGGCGGCGAACGCCTCGGTGATCGCCTTGCGCGCGGAACCGATCCGCTGCCCGGCCTCCTTGCGCCCCTGCGGCGGCAACGCCCCGATCTCCCGGTTCGCCAGCGCGATCGGCGACTTCTCGCCCAGATGCGCCGCCTTGGCTTCCTGCAAGGCGCCCAGATCGGCCGCCTCGCTGAACGCCGTCAGCGCCTCGTCACGGCTCCGCTCCAGCGCTTCGGCATGCAACGGCGTCACTTCGACCGGGTCGTACTGCGTGTTGGGACCGGACATGGCTCGCTCTCGGTTCGGAACTTCTGCGACTAGCAGTCTAGGAAGATCCACCCCCAGACCGTGAATCGGCCGTCCACAACCCGCCCCACAGCATTTCGCTGGCTGGCCACTCGCATTGGGGGTTCGGCACAATGGTTTCCAGTGCCGAACCCCCACGTTGGGTGCCAAGCCAGCGGAAAAGTGTTGGGAGGGGGCGGGGTTGGGGTGGGGGTC
>NZ_JBHJQQ010000013.1:30049-161103 GCF_042262745.1 Kribbella sp. NPDC056345
CCCCGTTCAGCGCCCCCCAAACCCCCCCCCCCCCTATTTTGGGGGGTGGCCCAGCGCTTTGGGGGTTTGGCACCTTGTTTACCGCGTCCCGAACCCCCACGTTGAGTGCCTAGCCAGCGAAATCGTGTTCGGAGGGGGCGGGGTTGGGAGTGGGGTCGGGGGGTGAGCGGCGGGGGAGGACGGCCAGGGCTACCAGGGCTCCGGCTAGGGCTCCGACCAGGCCTACTGTCATCGCGATGGTCATGGCGTTGGTGAAGGAGTCTCGGGCTGCCGCGACGAACTCGGGGCCGAGGGCGAGGGTGGCGGCGATGGAGTCGCGGGCTGCCTCGGGAACGGCGTCCGGGAGGTTGGCTGAGTAGGCCGCGGCCAGGACACTGCCCAGTACGGCGACCGACAGCGCACCGCCGGTTTGCTGGACGGTGTCGTTCATGGCGGAACCGACACCGCGGTGCTCGGCCGGGACCGCCTGCATGAGCAACGTGTACGCCGCCGGTCCGGCGAGGCCACCGCCGATCCCCATCACCATCAGGCCGGCGATCAGCAGGCCGTAGCCCGTCGTACCGGAGACCTGGGACAGGATCGCGAACGCACCGGCGATGACTGCCAGGCCGAGGGCGATCAGCGTGCGGTCGGCGAGCTTCTTGCCCAGCGTCGCGCCGAGCACGTTGAAGACGGTCGCGGCGACGGCGTACGGAATGAGTGCCAGGCCGGCCTTCAGTGGGCTGTAGCCGAGGACGAACTGCAGGTACTGGGTCAGAGCGAGCATCAGACCGCCTGCGGTGAAGGACAGCAGCACGATCGAGAAGCTGGTCCCGCTGAACCGGCGGTCCTTGAACAGTTCGAGCGGGACCATCGGGTGCGCGCTCCGCTTCTCCCAGAGCGCGAACGCCGTCAGCGCGACGGCTCCAACCGCCAGCCCACCAAGGACTTGCGCCGACCCGAACCCCTTGGTGGGGATCTCGATGATCGCCCACACGACCGACGCCATCCCGATGACAGTCAGTACGGCGCCGAGTGGGTCGACGTTCCGGGCCGGGCCGCGGGATTCCGGGATCAGGGCGATGGCGCCGATGATCGCGACGACGGCGATGGGGACGTTGAGCAGGAAGATCGAACCCCACCAGAAGTGGTTCAGCAGGACGCCGCCGATCGTCGGGCCGGCGATCACCCCGACCATCGCGACCATCGACCAGCCGGCCATTGCCTTGCGCTGCTCCTCCGGCGGGAACACGGTGAAGAGCAGCGACAGCGTGCTCGGCATCAGCAGGGAGCCACCGACCCCCATCAGACCGCGGCAGACGATCAGCTGCCACGGAGTCTCGGCCAGCGTGGCCAGCAGCGACGCGGCGCCGAACAGGACCAGGCCGATCAGCAGCATCTTCCGGCGGCCGAAGCGGTCGGACAGGCTGCCGGCGGTCAGCAGCAGGCCCGCGAAAGCCAGGATGTAGGCGTCGATCACCCATTGGATGTCGGCGGGAGTGGCGCCCAGATCGCGCATCAGCGACGGGATGGCCAGGTTGAGCACGGTGTTGTCGACGACAAGCACCATCAGGCTCAGACACAGGATCAGCAGGATCCACCAGCGGCGTGGATGCCCAGCGGCAGTTTCGGCAGCGGCCGACTCGAACGGTGTACTAGTCACTCGCACACTGTACGACACAACTCGCACAGTGTTCCAGTAGGATGTTTCCCGTGAAGGAATCGATCTGGACCCGGCAGCCGAAGGCGGCCCCCGCCCGCGAGACGCTCACCCGCGAGCAGATCGTGCGCGCCGCACTGGAGTCACTCGACACCGAGGGGGTGGCCGGCCTCAGCATGCGCAAGCTCGCCACCAAACTCGGTTCCGGCGCCACCAGCCTCTACTGGCACGTCCCGACCAAGGACGACCTGATCGACCTGCTCATCGACGAGGTCTGGGGCGAGATCGACATCCCCGAACCGGAGCTGGCCGGCTGGCGCAGCGGCCTGCTGCTGTTCGCGCACAGCATGCGCGCGACGATCATGCGGCACCCCTGGCTCCCCGAGGTGATGTACACCCGCCCGAGCATGGGCCCGAACGCGATGACGATGGGCACCCGCGGCCTGGCCCTGATCGCCGCCGCCGGCCTCACCGGCCGCACCGCCGACTTCGCCCTCGGCACCGTGATGTCCTTCGTCCTCGGCAGCACCGGCGGCGAGGTCGCCACCCGCGAAATGGCCCGCCGCGGCGGCCAGACCCTCGACCAGCTCGCCGCCGAAGTCCGCGAACGCACCGAGCCCGTCGCCGACCCGATCATGCAGGAGTCCGCCCGCCGCCGCACCACCGGCGACATCGACGCCATGTTCTACGACTCCTTCACCTACGGCCTCGAGATAGTCCTCGAAGGCATCGCCGCCCGGATCGATCACACGGAGTGATCGATCCGTCAACCCTTTCAGTGAGGCTCGTCGGCTACGCTCCGTCACTTTCGCCGATTCACCGCGCGAAACGCTCCTCTACATCAACGGAACGTCATGTCAAGACTTTCGAGGAGAACACGGAGTAGCCGTCGGTGACACTGGGTTGCGCTGACCATGGACCCTCCGTAACCAATCGAAGGAGCACTTCATGATCAAGCGCTTCGCCATGGTGGCCGCGACCCTCACCCTGGGTATCGCTGGAACCGGCATCGCCGCAACCCAGGCCTGGGCGAGCAACGCGACCACCAACGGCTGCCTCCGCGTCTTCGTGAACTACGAGACGGTCGACGCCCAGTGGCGCAAGGTCTGGTACGTCGAGTCGCAGAACATCTGCGGCAACTGGCCTGGTCACTTCAAGACCAACGGCATCAACGGCCCGGACACCAACCCGGTCCAGACCCACCGCGTGAACCTGGGCGGCGTCAACGTCCTGCGCGGCTCGAAGAGCTACTGCGGAGAAGCCTGGCGCAACGACGGCGGCGGCAACTTCTACAACCTCGGCAGCACCTGCACCAACGTCACCTGACCCGTACCCCGGATCGACCGGACCTCGGGCACCTGGTCAGGTGTCCGAGGTTCTTCGGTCAGTGGCGTTGGGCGCGGGCTGAGGCGTAGAGGCAGATGGCGGCGGCGGTGGCGAGGTTGAGGGACTCGGCGCGGCCGTAGATGGGGACCTTGACGGAGTGGTCGACGAAGGCGTCGAAGCCGTCGGGGAGTCCGTGGGCCTCGTTGCCGAAGAGCCAGACTGTCGGTTTCGCGAGGGTGCCGTCGTCGATACAGGTGTCGAGGTCGGTGGTGCCGTAGCCGTCGGCGGCCAGGACCTGGAGGCCTTGGGCCCGCCAGGTTGTGGCGGCGGTGGCGAGGTCGGCCTCGACTGTGATCGGCAGGTGGAAGATGCTGCCGACGCTGGCCCGGACGGCCTTCGGATTGTGCGGGTCGACCGACTCTGTCGACAGTACGACGGCATCCGCGCCGGCCGCGTCCGCCGTACGGATCAAGGTCCCGACGTTGCCGGGGTCGCGCACCTGGAAGCCGGCGGCGACCAGGCGGGCAGACGGGAGAACGGCCTGCTCCAGCGAGACGTCGACGAGTGAGCAGACGGCGACGACACCTTGGGAGGTGACGGTTTCGCTCAGCGCCTCGGCGCCGGCCCGGTCGACGTCGAACCACGGTACGTCGGCCGCGGCGGCCAGGTCGCGCAGATCGCGATGCCGCGTTGCCACGGAAGGTTCGGCGTACACCTCGAGGACGAGTTCACGATGCTCGAGGGCCTCGCGGACCGCCTGCGGGCCTTCGGCCAGGAAGCGGCCGGTCTTGCGGCGGAACGCACGAGTGGCGAGCCGCCGGGCCTGCTTGATCCGCACGGATTGCGCGGTCAGCAGACCAGGGCTCGCCACTCGGGTGCTACGTCCGGAAACGGTAGTGCTCAGGCCGCGCTGGTCGGCGCGTTGACGTCGGCCGGCAGAGCGGCCTTGGCCAGCTGCACGATCGCGGAGAACGCCGCCGGGTCGTTGACGGCCATGTCGGCGAGGATCTTGCGGTCGACCTCGATCTCGGCCAGGCGCAGACCCTGGATGAAACGGTTGTAGGTCAGGTCCTCGGCGCGGACCGCAGCGTTGATGCGCTGGATCCACAGCTTGCGGAAGTCGCCCTTGCGCGCCTTGCGGTCACGGTAGGCGTAGACGAGCGAGTGGGTGACCTGCTCCTTGGCCTTGCGGTACAGCCGCGAGCGCTGGCCGCGGTAGCCGCTGGCCTGCTCGAGTACGACCCGGCGCTTCTTGTGGGCGTTGACTGCCCGCTTCACGCGTGCCATGAGGTGTTACTCCTTGGTTCTGCGCCGCGACCGGGCTGGGCCGGTACGGCGGATGTTCGGGGGGAAGGGCCACGAGGCCCCGCGAGGCGGGAGCCTCAGATGCCGAGAAGCTTCTTGGCCTTCTTGGCGAACGACGGCGCAACCTCGACCGTGCCGCTCAGCCGGCGCTTGCGCTTCGACGACTTCGCCTCGGCGAGGTGGCGGACACCGGTCTGCTCGCGGCGCAGCTTGCCCGAGCCCGTGACGCGGACGCGCTTCTTCATCCCCGAGTGGGTCTTCATCTTCGGCATGGCTAATGAACTCCTGGATTGTTCTTTCGTTGACTCGAACTCACAGTGACGGTGCTCCGGCCGGGAGCCGGAGCAGTCCTTCACTCCGGGTCGAGGTTGTCTGCCGGACCCTTCGGCTTCTTCGTGGCACCGGCGGCGATCTCGGCCTCGTGTGCCTTGACCTGGGCGGCCCGCTCGACGCGCTCCGCTTCCAGTTCGGCCTCACGCTCGGCCTGCTTCTTCGCCTTCTCGGCGTCCACGTCCACGCGCGCCTCGGACTTCTTCTTGTGCGGTCCGAGAACCATGATCATGTTCCGGCCGTCCTGGCGGGCGTTCGACTCCACGAAGCCGAGCTCGCTGACGTCCTCGGCCAGCCGCTGCAGCAGCCGGAAGCCGAGCTCCGGCCGCGACTGCTCGCGACCGCGGAACATGATGGTGATCTTCACCTTGTCACCGGCACGGAGGAAGCGGACGACGTGACCCTTCTTGGTCTCGTAGTCGTGCGGGTCGATCTTCGGCCGCAGCTTCATCTCTTTGATGACGGTGTTGGTCTGGTTCCGGCGGGACTCGCGCGCCTTCTGCGCGGTCTCGTACTTGTACTTGCCGAAATCCATCAGCTTGCAGACCGGCGGGCGTGCCGTGGCCGCAACCTCGACCAGGTCGAGATCGGCTTCCTGTGCCAACCGCAGTGCGTCTTCGATCCGGACGATGCCTACCTGCTCACCGTTCGGTCCGACCAGACGCACCTCGGGAACGCGGATGCGCTCGTTGACGCGCAGTTCAATGGTGATGGGTCCTCCTGGGTTGTTCTGATTCCGGTACCACCTCTTCGCCGCTCGAGGTCTCCTCAAGAAACGACGAAGGCCTCCGTGCGACTAACACACGAAGGCCCAATTCCCTGATCAACAACTCACCAACCGTCACCGGTGGTACGCCGTACGATCGCCAAGACCGGAGTCTCGGCGTGACCGGGACCCGCTGACTGTTCATCAGCTGGGTGGGAGGTGGCCCTCCGCTTGGATCCAACCACCGGAGCTCCTCGGGTATTCCACCCATGGGGCACCGCCGGACCGGATCGGTCGCTATGCAACAGTAACACCATGACCGACGAACTCTCCACTCCGCAGTCCCCGACCGCCTCCCGCGACATCGCCGACGTACCGAGTGTGGAGATCATCTCGACCGCTGCCCTGCACCTGCTGAGCGCGGCCGCGGTCAACCTCGGCCTGGCCGAGGACCTCCCCGAGCACAAGGATCTCGACGAGGCCCGCTCCCTGATCGACGCGCTCGCCGGCCTGCTCGACGCCGCGGCACCGTCCCTCGGTCACCACCACGCTGCCCCGCTCCGCGACGGCCTCCGCTCCCTGCAACTCGCCTTCAAGGAAGCCTCGTCCATCCCCGACGAGCCCGGCGCCGGCCCCGGCGAGAAGTACACCGGCGCCGTCTACCCCGCCGCCCGCTGACCTAGGGCCAGTCGATACTCAGGTACTGCGTCTCCTGGTACTCGCGCAGTCCGTCCCGAGCGCCCTCGCGACCGAGGCCGCTCTGCTTGACGCCGCCGAAGGGAGCTGACGGGTCGGAGACGAGGCCGCGGTTCACCCCGACCATGCCGACGTCCAGCGCCTCGCTGATCCGGATCGCCCTGCCCAGCTCACCGGCGTACACGTAACCAGCCAGTCCGTATTCGGAGTCGTTGACCCGGGCGACGAGCTCGTCGTCGTCCGACCAGGTGGCGATCGAGGCGACCGGGCCGAAGATCTCCTCGGTGAACAACGTCGAGTCGTCGGGGACATCCCGCAGTACCGTCGGCGGGTAGAAGTGCCCAGCAGCAGCCGGTACGGCGGCCTGGTGCGTGATGCGGGCCCCGGCTCCGACGGCCTCGTCGACGACCGACGTCACCCGCTGGACGGCGGCGTCCGAGATCAGCGGGCCGATCTGCGCACCCCCGGAATAGGGGCCGACGGCAAGCTTCTCCACCTCGCGACCGAACAGCTCGGTGAACCGATCGGCGACTGCCTCGTGCACATAGAACCGGTTGGCCGCCGTACAAGCCTGACCGCCGTTGCGGAACTTCGCGATCATCGCGCCCGCGACCGCCTGCTCGAGATCGGCGTCCTCGGTGACGACGAACGGCGCGTTGCCACCAAGCTCCATCGCAGTCACGACGACCCGGTCCGCCGCCTGCCGCAGCAGCGCCTTGCCGACCGGGGTCGAGCCGGTGAACGAGATCACCCGCACCCGCGAGTCGGAGAGCCAGGTGGAGACGACGCCGGCCGCGTCCGTGGTCGTCACGACGCTCAGCACTCCAGCCGGTACGCCGGCCTCCGTGAGCAGCTCGGCGATCGCCAGCGCGGTCAGCGGAGTCTCGGCCGCCGGCTTGAGTACCGCCGTACAGCCTGCAGCGAGGGCCGGGGCGATCTTGCGGGTCGCCATCGCGGCCGGGAAGTTCCACGGGGTCACGAGGGCGGCGACACCGATCGGTTTGGCGGTGACGATCGTCCGTACGCCGCCGGCCGGAGCCGAGCCGTAGTCGCCACCCGGGCGGACCGCCTCCTCGGCGTACCAGCGGAAGAACTCCGCGGCATAACCCACCTCGGCCAGAGCGTCGGCCCGGGACTTGCCGTTCTCCGAGCTGATGAGTTCGGCCAGCTTCTCGCGGTCGCGCAGCATCAGCTCGAAGGTCTTGTACAGGATCTCGGACCGTCGCCGGGGCGCCGTCTTGGCCCAGTCAGGGAAGGCCTTTGCGGCCGCATCGACAGCCGCGGTCGCATCGACCGGCGTGCCATCGGGGACCTCGCCGACGACGGTCAGGTCGGCCGGGTTCAGCACCGTGATCATGAGATCTCCCGCAGCGACGCGACAACGATCTCCAGGGCCTCGACCAGCAGGTCGTCGCTGATCGTCAACGGGGGCAGGAACCGCAGCACGTTGCCGTAGGTACCACAGGTCAGCACGATGATTCCTTGCTGATGGCAAGCAGTAGCGACCGCCTTGGCCAGCTCCGGCGCAGGCACCGACGTCCCCGGCTGCACGAGCTCGACCGCGATCATCGCCCCCCGCCCGCGGACGTCGCCGATCCGGTCGTCCTCCTTCTGCGCGAGCAGCAGCCGCGGCTTGATCAGTTCCTCGATCTGCCGCGCCCGCGCCACCAAGCCGTCGGCCTCGATCGTCTCGATCGCCGCCAGTGCGGCCGCGCACGCCAGGGGGTTTCCGCCGTACGTGCCACCGAGACCGCCGACCTGCGGTGCGTCCATGATCTCGGCCCGGCCCGTCACCGCAGACAGCGGCAGACCGCCCGCGATCCCCTTGGCGGTCGCGACGAGGTCCGGTACGACGCCCTCGTGGTTGCAGGCGAAGAGGTCGCCGGTCCGCGCGAACCCGCTCTGCACCTCATCGGCCACGAAGACCGCACCGTTGACCCGGCACCACTCCGCCAGCGCCGGCAGGAAGCCGGGAGCCGGTTCGACGAAACCGCCCTCGCCCTGGATCGGTTCGATCACCACCGCCGCGACCTCGGTCCCGCCAACTTGCTTCTCGATCACGTCGAGCGCGCGGGCCGCGGCGGCCGCGCCGTCCAGCCCGCCGTCGCGATACGGGTACGAGACCGGCGCGCGGTAGACCTCGGCGGCGAACGGGCCGAACCCGCGCTTGTACGGCTGATTCTTGGCCGTCATCGCCAGAGTCAGGTTGGTCCGGCCGTGGTAGGCGTGGTCGAAGACGACGACCGCCTGCCGGCCGGTGTAGGCGCGGGCGATCTTGACCGCGTTCTCGACCGCTTCCGCACCCGAGTTGAACAGCGCGGTGCGCTTGTCGTGATCGCCCGGGGTCAGCCGGTTCAGCGCCTCGGCCACGGCGACGTAGCCCTCGTACGGAGTGATCATGAAGCAGGTATGGGTGAACGCGTCGAGCTGCGCCTTGACGGCCTCGACCACCCGCGGCGCCCGGGCCCCGACGGTGGTGACCGCGATCCCGGACCCGAGGTCGATCAACTGGTTGCCATCGGCATCGACCACGACCCCGCCGTCGGCGGCGACCGCGAAGACCGGCAGCGTCGTCCCCACACCGGCCGCGACCGCGCCTTGTTTACGTGCCATCAGCCCGGCCGATGTCGGGCCCGGAATCGCCGTCGTCAGAATGCGTCGCTGTTCGATCGTCATCCTCCCAGTCTTCGGTCGGCGTTCTATGCTGTCCAATACTTGTTCTGCACGATTGGCATGCCTGGGAGGCATGGTGGAGCTCCGCACATTGCAGTACTTCGTGCAGACGGTCGACGCCGGGACGGTCACCGCCGCAGCGGACCGGCTGCACATCACCCAGCCCGGGCTGTCCCGGCAGCTCCGGCAGCTCGAGCAGGAGCTTGGCGTCGAGCTCTTCCACCGCACCGGCGGCCGGCTGACCCCCACCCGAGCCGGTCAGGCGCTACTGCCGCTGGCGCAGGAGGTGCTGGAGCGAGCGGATGCCCTGCGCGTCGCTGCCACCTACCAGGCCCGCGGCCGGCTCGACCGCCTCACGATCGGCGCTCCCCTGACGACCCTGCGAGACGTCGTCGCGCCGTTCATCGCCACGCTGGACGCCGACGACCCGATCCCGGAGGTCTTCCAGGCCGACGGGCAGACGGCGGCCGAGGTGCTGGGGCGCGGGGCCGACCTCGCGGTGACGAGCACGGCCGCGGGAGCGCCGTACGAGAGTACGACGCTGGCCGTGCTGCCGGTCTGGGCGTGCGTCCCAGCCGACCACCGCTGGGCACGCCGCGCCCGCCTCCGCCTCGCCGAACTGGTCGAGGAGCCGGCCGAGCGGCTGATCCTGCCACCCGCCACCTTCAATTCCCGCAGTTCCCTCGACGCCGCGCTCCGGCGCGCCGACCGCAGCTACCAGCGCCCGATCGAGGCGGCCGACGGCACCGTCGCCCAAGCACTCGCCGCGGCCGGCCGCGGGGTCGCGGTGGTCTCGGACGACCCGCAGTTCGGCCTCCGAGCGCTGCCTGTCCAAACCGACGACGGCAAGCTCTCGGTCCGCCTGGTCAGCGCCTGGGACTCCCGCCACCCAGCCCGAGCCGCCCTAGCCCACATAGCCGACCGCCTCAGCCAGTTCGTCGCCACCCGCTACCACGTCGGTAACGACACGTAGTGGTGGCCGCCGAGGTGATCCGGCGCCGGTTCGCAGGCGTGAGCGGCACTCGGCGGGCCGACTACTACGTGTCGTTCGCGACCGATCAGCCCTTGACGGCGCCTTCCTCGACGCCCTTGAAGAAGAAGCGTTGGAGGGTGGCGAAGACGATCACGATCGGGATGAAGGCGATCATGGTGCCGGCCGCGATCAGGCGAGGGTTGTTGCTGAAGGTGCCGGAGAGGTACTGGAGGCCGACGGTGAGGGTGTATTTGTCGGGGTCCGTCAAGACGATCAGGGGCCAGAGGAAGTCGTCCCAGGCACCGATGAAGGCGAAGATCGCCACCACGCTGATGGTTCCGCGGACCGAGGGCAGGCCGATGAAGACGAACCGCTGCCAGGCGTTCGCGCCGTCCACGACCGCGGCCTGGTCGACCTCGATCGGGAGTGAGCGGAAGGCGTTGTACATCAGCAGCACGTTCAGCGCGCCGATCATGCCGGGCAGCGCGACACCGAACAGCGTGTTCGCGAGACCGAACTCCCGGACCGTCACGTACTGCGAAATGATCGTGACCTCACCCGGCAGCACCAGCGTGGCCAGGAACAGCCCGAGCACCAGCTTGCGGCCCTTGAACTGCAACCGCGAGATCGCGAACCCGGCCAGCGAGGCGCCGATGACGTTGCCGCCGACAACCAGTACGGCGACCACCAGCGAGTTCCGCGCGTAGTCCCAGACCGGGATCGTGTCGGCGACCGCCTTGTAGTGGTCGAAGGTCGGTTGGGACGGAAGCAGCCGCGGGATCCGGGTGTAGATGTCTTCACCGGACCCCTTCAGCGAGGTCGACAGCTGCCAGAGGAACGGCCCGATCGTGATCAGCAGCACGAACACGAGCAGGACGTACCGGGCCACCTTCTCCCGGGGTGACACGGTGTTGAATCCGAAGGTCCCGCTCCGCCGCCGCTTCGGCGTACCGGGCTGATCAGGCAGAGCGATCGGACGTGCGGGATCCGTTACTGTGCTCACGCTTCGGCACCTCGGCGGTTGAGACGGGCCAGGACGAGCATCGGGACGACGGTGACGAAGAACAGCACGATCGACAGCGCCGAGGCGTAGCCGAGGTTGCCCTCGAAGCCCTGGCTGTACTGCTGGATCAGCATCACGACCGAGTTGTCGCGACCACCCGGACCGCCCTTGCCACCGCTGAGGATGAACAGCTCGGAGAAGACCCGCAGAGCCGACACCGAGATCAGGATCGAAATCAGGATCATCGTTCCGCGGACACCGGGGATCGTGATGTGGATGAACCGCCGCAGCGCATTCGCACCGTCGACCGCCGCTGCTTCGTGCAGTTCGCGGCCGACGTTCCCGAGGGCGGCCAGGTAGATGATCATGTAGTACCCCAGCCCCTTCCAGATCGTCAGGCTGATCGCACTCAGCAGCAGCAACCACTGGTCGGACAGGAACGGCAACGGCCCGGAGATCACACCGAGCTTCTCGGCCAGACCGTTGACCAGGCCGCGGTCGTCCAGGATCCACTGCCAGATCAGTGCCACCACCACGGCCGAGGCGACCACCGGGGTGTAGAACGCGGTCCGGAAGAACGTGATCCCGGGCAGCTTCTTCTCCACCAGTACGGCGAGCAGCAGCGGAATGATGGTCAGGAACGGCAGGCAGACGACCATGTAGATGACGCTGTTCAGCAGCGCCCACCGCAACTGCTCGTCGTGCAGCAAGGTCTCGAAGTTCTTCAGCCCGACGAACGTGCCGCCGCCGAGCGGCTTGGCATTGGTGAACGACAGGATCACCGTGTTGATCGACGGCCACAGGTTGAACACGAGCAACCACGTGAGTGCTGGAATCACCAGCACCCACGGGGTAAACCACCGTTGGTAGCGCATTACGTCCTTACTGAGTCAGGAGCTGGTTGGCCTTGTTCACGGCCGCGTCCAGGGCTGCCTGCGAGGTGATCTTGCCGGCGATCGCGAGCGAGATCTGCTGGCCGATGAAGTCGTTGGTGGCACCGCTGATGATCGGCGGCGTGAGCACCTTCGCCTTGGCCAGCGACTCGAACGCGAGCACCTTCGCGTCGGACTCCGGCGTACCGTCGGACTTCGAGAAGTACGGGTCGCTCGCCGAGGCCTTGGTGGACGGGAAGATGTTGACGATCTTCGCGAACGCGGCCTGGTTCTCGGCGTTGGTGACGAAGCGGGCCAGCGCGATCGCGGCCGCCTGGTTCTTGGTCTTGGCCGAGACCGACAGGCCCTGCACGTACAGCGGCGGGGTGTCGAGGGCCGGCGACGGGACGATCTTGCCCTTCAGCGACGGGTTGTCCTTGGTGAAGTCCTGGATCGCGTTCCCGCCACCGGTGGTCCAGGCCACCTTGGACTGGGTGAAGAGCTTGGAGTTGCCCAGGTACTCCTGGGTCAGGATGTCGCGCGGCAGGTAGCCGGCCTTGTAGGCGTCGCGGTACTTGTCCAGCAGCGCGGCGGCCTCAGGGGTGTTGAAGGTGAACTTCTTGCCGTCGTCGGACAGGATCTTCACGCCCGCGTTGGTCAGGTCACCGATACCGGGCAGCCGGCTCATCAGGTATTCCTTGCCACCGGTCTTGTCGTGCATGACCTTCGCGGCCGCGAGCAGTTCGTCGAAGGTCTTCGGCGGGTTCTTCGCGTCCAGACCGGCCGCGGCGAACTTGTCCGAGTTCCAGTAGTCGATATCGGTGTTCAGGTACCAGGGGTAGCCGAACGTGCCGTTCAGGCCCTGGTACTGGTACGCCTGCACGCCGCCCTCGACGTACTCGTCCTTGATCTTCGGGTCGGCCGCGGCGACGTCGAGCAGCAGGTTCTGCTTGGCCAGCGGGAGCGCGAAGTCCGGCGGCAGGTTGACCACGTCGGGCAGGTCGCCGGCCGAGGCCTGGCTCAGGACCTTCTTGTCGTAACCATCACCAGGCTGGTCCAGCCAGGTCACCTTGGTGCCCGGGTACTTCGCCTCGAAGGCCTTGATCACACCTTCGACGTACGCGGTGAACTTCGGCTTCAGGGCCCAGGTCTGCAGCGAGACCGCACCGGTCACCTGGGCGTCCGCACCGACGGTCGGCTTCGCGCCGCCGTCACCGGAACTGTCGGACGAGCCGAGGCCGCAGCCGGCCAGAGTGAGGGCCGAGGCGGCAAGTAACGCCACCAGCGCCGAACGGCGTCTACGCATGGGGATTCTCCAGGGTTTGATAAACCGGTATAGCTCCCGAACTATTCACATCGTAGAATCCGCTGTCAAGGGTGAGGGAGGTACCGTGGCCAGACCGACGATTGCGGACATCGCACAGCGGGCCGGAGTGTCCAAGGGTGCGGTGTCGTTCGCGCTGAACGGGCGGCCGGGCGTCAGCGAGGCGACGCGGGAGCGGATCCTGCGGATCGCCGAGCAGATGGCGTGGCGGCCGCACAGTGCCGCGCGGGCGCTGGGCGCGTCGCGGGTGGACTCGGTCGGGATGGTGATCGCCCGCCCGGCGCGCACGCTCGGGGTCGAGCCGTTCTTCGCACATCTGCTGTCCGGCGTGCAGTCGGGGCTGTCCGCGGAGTCGATCTCGCTGCAGCTGCTGATCGTCGAGGACACCGAGACCGAGGTCGAGGTGTACAAGCGCTGGACGTCCGAACACCGCGTGGACGGCGTGATCCTGGTCGATCTGACCGTGCGCGATCCCCGGATCGATGCCTTGAAGGAGCTCGAGCTCCCCGCGGTGGTGATCGGCGGCCGCGGCGGCAAGGGCCAGCTCGCCTCCGTCTGGGCCGACGACCGCGACGCCATGCTCACGATCGTGGAGTATCTGGCCGCGCTCGGTCACCGCCGGATCGCCCACGTCGCCGGTACGCCGATCTTCCAGCATACGCAGCGGCGGATCCGCGCCGTCCGCGATGCTGCCCCACGCCTCGGCCTGCTCGACGCGCCGTCCCTGACCACCGACTTCAGCGACGCCGAGGGCGCCGCGACCACCCGCCGGCTCCTCGCCCAGGCGGACCGGCCGACCGCGATCGTCTACGACAGCGACGTGATGGCCGTGGCCGGCCTCGGGGTCGCGATGGAGATGGGCGTCTCGGTGCCCGGCGACCTGTCGATCGTCGCCTTCGACGACTCGATCCTCACCCAGCTCATGCACCCGGCCCTGACCGCCATGTCCCGCGACACGTTCGACTTCGGCCGCCAGGCCGCCGAGGTCCTGCTCGAAGTCATCGCCGACCCCACCGCCGTCGTCAACCGCCGCACCGCCGACCCCGTCCTCACCGTCCGCGAGTCCACCGCTCCCCCCGCACACACCAACGGATAACCCCTCCAGTTGCCGTTCTCCCACCTTCAGGACCCCCGAGAACGGGCAACACGGACGGATAACCCCTCCACATGCTCGTTCTCCGGTCGCGGGATCGCCGCGCAGGGGCGACACGGACGGATAACCCGTCCAGATGTCCGTTCTCCGGTCTTCGGGAGGGGGAGAAGGGGCGACAGGGAGGGATATCCGCTCGGATGGTACGGCAGTTGCTCCGGAGGGCTAAACCGATTTAGCATGCGGATCATGGGTTTGGATCCGCGGTTCGGCGCGAACTACGTTCCTTCGAGCGGCTGGTTCTACAGCTGGCTCGACTACGACGGCGACGCCGTACGGCGGGACTTCGCGGATCTGGCCGGGCTGGGCCTGGACCACGTGCGGGTGTTCCCCGTCTGGCCGTGGATCCAGCCGAACCGGGCGATCCTGCGCGAGCGCGCGATCGAGGACCTGCTGGACACGCTGGATGCGGCCGCCGAGCACGGACTGTCGGTGGCGGTCGACCTGATCCAGGGTCACCTGTCGAGCTTCGACTTCCTGCCGTCGTGGGTGCTGACCTGGCACAAGGCCAGCCTGTTCGAGGATTCCACGGTCCGGGACGGATTGACGGCGTACGTCGACACCGTGGCCCGCGCGGTCGCGGAGAAGCCGAACCTGTTCGCGATCACCCTCGGGAACGAGGTGAACAACCTCTGGCCGGACAGCCCGACGACCGCCGGGGCGTCGACCGCGTGGGCCGGGGAGCTGCTGGACACCGTGCGGAAGGCGGCGCCCGACGTACTGGCGTTGCATTCGGTGTTCGACGATGCCTGGTACAAGGCTGATCATCCGTTCCTGCCGACTGATGCGGTGGATCTGGGTGATCTGAGTACGGTCCATTCCTGGGTGTTCAACGGGGTCTCGCGAGTGGACGGGCCGATGGGTCCGGCGACGCTCAGCCATGCCGACTACCTGGTCGAGCTCGCGGCTGCGACGTCGCTGGATCCGTCTCGGCCGGTGTGGCTGCAGGAGGTCGGCGTGCCGGGGCCGGACATTCCGGTCTCTTTGCAGGCGGAGTTCACGCGGCGGACGGTTGAGAACGTGCTGCCGAACCCAGCCCTGTACGGCGTGACGTGGTGGTCGTCGCATGACATCGACCGGCGGCTGCTGGACTTCCCAGACCGCGAGTACGACCTGGGTCTGTTCACCGTCGACCACGAACGCAAGCCGGCCGCCCAGGCGCTGGCCGAGGTGATCGCGTCGGTGCGGGCGAACGGCGTACCGGTCGAACCCGCCGTGACCACCTTGACCGCACCGATCAACCTGCACACCCAGCCGGAGCGCCGCCCGGAAGTTGCCCCCGGCAGCGAATTCCACCTCCAGTGGGTGGCCGCGCGGACCGAAGGGCCGGTCCGCATCACCCTGCCTTGATCAGGACCTCGATGCCGTCGAGGGTGCGGGTCAGGCCGAATTCGAGGTCGTCGTCCAGGCCGTCGTTGTACTCGGAGTTGGTGTAGAGGGCGACGAGCATCGGGTAGTTGTGCTCGATGAGGCGCGGCACCAGGAAGGCGCCTACCTGCTCGGCCTGGACCGGTACGTCGTCGTTCGCGCCCAGCTGGCGGGCGATGGTCGCGTAGTTGCGGGCGAACCCGTCGAGCAGCATCAGGCAGCCGAGAGCGTCGTGCTGGCTCAACGGCGTCTCGGCGAAGGCCTGCAGCATCACCTCGGCCCAGCGCATCATGTTCGGCGTGACGGGCGCGCCGCGGATCGGTATGTCGAGCAGCCACGGGCGCTCGCCGTACCGGTCGACCAGCGCGTGCACCCACGCGGTCGCCGCCGGACGCCAGCCGGCCGGTAGCTCGGGCGGCGCCGCGATCGCCTTGTCGTGGACGAGCACGATCAGCTCGTCCTTGGACCGCACGTAGCGGTACATCGCATTCGTGGTGACGCCGTGGTGCGCCGCGATCTTCTGCAGCGAGATCGCCTCGAACCCGGCCGTGTCGCCGAGCTCGATCCCGGTGGCGACGATCTGCTCGACCGACAACCCCGGCTTCGGGCCGCGCCGCTGGACCGGCTGGACGCCCCAGGCCAGCGTGAGTCCGGGTGGCAGCTCTGCGGTCATGCCCCCATCTTCGCGTACTCGCACCACCAGGCAAGGGGGCCTACCACCACCTCCGATCGGCGGCTGAGCACCCTGGGACGTGAAACTGTTCAACCCCTACGCTATTTCACATCAGCCACACTCCGTGAAAGGGCTCCTCCGATGAACACTCTTCTCGATCCCCTGTTGCTTCCTGACCAGATCGCCTTGAGCGAATCCGACCGCCGCTCGGCCGCTGCCAAGCTCGACAACGCCGTACGCCGGGGTGCGCTGGCCCCGTCCGCCGCCGCCGACCGTCAGGAGCTGCTCGGCAACGCCCGGAACCGTGGCGACCTCCGCCAGGTGTTCGCCGGGATCGCCGACGCAACGCCGCCGCGTGGTCTGACCGTCGCGCTGCGGGCCGTCACCGGCGTGTGGCTGGTCGCCTGCGTCGTGCAGTTCGTCATCTGGGTGACGCTGGCCGTCTTCGGGCACTTCGACTGGCCGTGGTGGCTCTGGTCCGACCTCGGCCTGGGCATGGTCGTCGCGATCCTGTGGTGGACCCACGAGTCCTACCACCGCAAGACCGACGTACAGGTGGGCGCGTGAACGCCCCGGTGCAGCTCACGGACGTCCGCAAGGTCTACGGCACCGGTCCGGGCGCGGTCACCGCGCTGGGCGGTATCACCTACGGATTCGCGGAGGGCTCCTTCACTGCGGTGATGGGGCCGTCCGGGTCCGGCAAGAGCACGCTGCTGCACTGTGCGGCCGGTCTGGATTCGCCGTCGTCCGGTCAGGTCTCGCTGGCCGGGAAGTCCTTGCTGGGACTCGACGAGACCGCACTGACCGAGTTGCGGCGTGAGCACGTCGCCTTCGTCTTCCAGTCCTTCAACCTGATGCCAGCGCTGACCGTACGCCAGAACGTCGTCCTGCCGCTCACGCTGGCCGGGAAGTCGCCGGACGAGGCGTGGGTGAGCTCGGTGATCGCACGGGTCGGTCTTGCCGAACGTGTCGGGCACCGCCCGAGCGAGCTGTCCGGCGGTCAGCAGCAACGCGTCGCGATCGCACGCGCCCTGGCCGGCCGCGCCGCAATCACCTTCGCCGACGAACCAACCGGGGCCCTGGACACCGTCACCGCCCTGGAGGTCCTGGCACTGCTACGGGACCAGTCGCGAGCACTCGGACAAACCATCGTCATGGTCACCCACGACCCAGTAACCGCCTCATACGCCGACCGCGTCGTCTTCCTGGTAGACGGCCAAATCGTCTCCGAGTCAGACCGCCCCTCCCCCGAAACAGTCGCCGCCGAACTAGCCCACCTAAGCCTCTCCCCCACTACTCCCTGAGCCACGACCCCTCGGAGACCACATCATGTTTCGTCTCGCGCTCACCACCTTGCGCCACCGGACCGCAGCCTTCCTGGCGATCTTCGTCGCGCTCCTCCTCGGCAGCGCCCTGCTCGCCGCCGCCGGCGGTCTCCTGGAGACCGGCCTCCGCCTGAACGCCCCGCCCCAGCGACTCGCTGCCGCCCCTCTCATCGTCACCGGCGACCCCGCCTACCACCCCCCGAACGGCTCCGGTTCCGCCGCCTTCCCCGAGCGCCACCGGGTCGACGCGGACCTCGCGAACAAGCTCGCCAGTACGCCGGGAGTCGCGAACGCAATCGTGGATCGCACCTTCCCCGCCGTGATCACGCAGGCACGCGGCGCGCCTGGCGCCGGAGAGGCCGCGGCTGCTGGCGAGGTGCTGATCGGGCACGGGTGGGCATCTGCGCCACTCACCCCGTACCGCCTGACGACCGGACGCGCGCCCCAGCCTGGACAGGTGGTGGTTGACCAGCGGCTGGCTGGATCTGCCAAGCCCGGTGACCAGATCATCGTGACTGTCCGCGGTACCCGGCAGCAGTACACGGTGGCGGGAATCGCGGTGGCGGAGCGGGCGGTCGGCGTACCGTCGGTGTTTTTTGCGGATTCGGAGGCTGAGCGGCTGGCGCCGGCACCGGATGCAATCGGGGTGTTCCCGGCGGACGGGACCTCGGTGCGGGAGTTGGCGAAGACGCTTGCTCTGCCTGCGGGGGTGAAGGCTTACACCGGTGACGATCGGGGCGTTGCGGAGTACCGCGGGATTGCGACGAGCTTGCCCTTGATCATCATGTCCGGCGTCTTCGGTGGGATGGTGGCTGTGGTGATGGCGCTGGTGGTGTCGGCGACGATCGGGTTGTCGGTACGCCAGCGACGGCGTGAGCTCGCATTGCTCCGGGCCAGTGGGGCGACGCCAAGGCAGGTGGCGAAGATGGTGATCGCCGAGACGATGGTGGTCGGCTTGCTCGGGCTCGTGCTCGGGTTGCTGTGCGGACGGTTCGCCGGGGGCTGGATCTTCGGGTTGCTGACCGACGGCGGGATCGTGCCGGCGCAACTGCGGTTCGACCAGGGCGTGCTGCCGTTCGCAGGCGCCGCGCTGCTGACCTTCGTCGTACTGCGGGTGACCGTCGGGATCGCCGCTCAGCGAGCTGCCCAGATCCGTCCGATCCAGGCGCTCGCGGAGGCCGCCGTACCGGCTGTTGCACTGGGCCGGGTGCGGATCCTGATCGGCCTGGTCTTCGCCGGCGTGACCGTGTCGATCGCGGCCTCCACCCTCTTCATGAGCCCCACGAACGCGGCAGCGATCGGCGGGCCGGCCGGCCTGACCGGTTCCATCGCGGTGGCGATCCTCGCGCCGCTGGTGATCCAGCGGGCGCTGGTACCGCGGCTGACCACGCTGCTCGAGAAGCGCGGCACCAGCGGCGTACTCGCGGTGATCAATCTGCGGGTCCGGGCGGTGCAGTTCGCGGCCATCCTGATCCCGATCACCATCGCCACAACCATTGCTCTGGGCAACATCTACGCCCAGACCACCCAGCAGAAGGCGGCCGTCGAGGCCGCCACCGGCAGCTTGGCCGCGGACGTCGTCATCACCAGTTCCACCGGCGGCATCCCGGCTCCGCTGACCGAGTACGTCAAAGGGTTGCCCGGCGTCACCGCGGTCTCCGAACTCGTCCGCAGCAAGGGCTGGATCGAGACGCCGTACGACGACTCCCACACGAGCGACGCCTGGCCGCTGCTCGGTCTGAGCGGGCCGGTCTACGAAGGCAAGGTCACCAAGGGTTCGCTGGACGATCTGCGCGGTTCGACGATCGCACTGCCACCCGGTACGGCGAAGAAACTCAAGGTGGACGTGGGTTCGGAGCTCGGTGTCCGGCTGGGCGACAACGCGCTGGTCACCGTGAAGGTGGTCGCGCTGGCCGAGGGACCGTCGGGCTACGAGCCGCTGCTGCTACCCGCCGAACTGCTGGCCGCGCACACCACGACCGGTCTGCCGAGCATGCTGCTGCTCAAGACCGCGGACGAGACAGCGGTCGACCTCTCGAAGTGGCCCGGCGCAACGGCCGGTGGCCGGGAGATGCTGGGCGACGGGTACGACGCCGGGCTCGGAGTCGACGCGTACATCGCCTATCTGCTGGCCGGGATCGCGGTCGCGTACACGGCGATCGCCTCGGTGAACACGATCGCGGTCGCGGTCCTGGATCGGCGCCGGGAATTCGGGCTGCAGCGGCTGACCGGGTCGACCCGGCGGCAGGTGTCGCGGATGCTGATGCTGGAAGGCCTGGTGATCGCGGGCCTCGGGCTGGTGATCGGGCTGATCGCAGCCGCCTTCACCGTGCTCCCGATCGCGGTCGCGAGCCGCGGCTGGCCGATCCCCTCCGGTCCGCCCTGGATCCTGCTCGCCTGGGTCGCCGTCGTACTGCTCCTGGTCCTCCCCACCACCGCCATCACCGGCCGAATCTCCATGCGCCCCAAGCCCATGGACGCCCTCTCCTCCCCCGTCGGCTGAGCGCGATTTGGCTGGCTAGGCACCCAAATTGGGGGTTCTGCACCCGTATCCACGGTGCTTAACCCCCAACGCGGGTGCCTAGCCAGCGAAATGCGGTTAGGGGGTGGCGGGTTCGATCCAGGCGTAGGTGCCGTCTTCGAGGCGGACTACTTGGTGGCCGGCGGCCAGGCGGCGTACGTCGTCCTCCTCGATCACGCCGGCCGCCGGGCCCGCGATGTCGAGGACGATCGCGGCGGCGCCTTCCTGGATGGCCGCTGTGGCGACCAGCTGGGTCTGGGCGGGCATCGGGCGGGCGTCGGGGCTCCAGCGGGCGAGGCTCTCGGTGCCGGTGAACGCGAGCAGGGCGTTCCGGCCGTCCTGGCCCTGCAGGAGCGCGACCGCCATATCCGACGTCTTGTCGTGCGCCAGGCCCTTCTCGTCGTACTCGACCTCACCGAGCATCGCGACCACCGGCACCAGCAGGCGCGCCCGGGTCAGCGCCGCCAGCATCGCCCCGTGGTCCCCGGCCGCCAGCGCCGCCGCCAGCCCGGCGTCCGCCGTACCGTCGTCGTTGTCGAAGCCTGTGAATGCCAAACGCCGTTCTGCTGGTTGCACCCGCCTATTGTCCCCGGAGCACGGTTTCAGGGTGGCGTCAGGGCTGTACCCCCCTTGGATCGCGGGCTGACTGTGCGAGCCTGGGTATGTGCCTGACTTCAACGATTTGACGCTGCTGCCGTTCTGCGTGGGCCTCACGTTGCTCGGCCTGATCGGCTCGTGGGCCGCCTGGCGGCGGCGCGGGCTCGCGGCGGGGACGCGCGGAGTGGCCTGGTCACTGCTGCCGGTCTCGCTCTTCCTGACCGGGCTGCTGGAGCTGGTCTGGGACGTGGTGCGGTCGGCGGTCAGCTGGGTCACCCACGTGGCCTTGTCACCGGCCGTCTGGGCCGGTTTCGCGCTGTTCGGCGTCTCGGTCGTGCTGTACGTCGTCTCCGGCGTGGCGCGGTCGCGGACACCGAAGGAGAAGAAGCAGAAACAACCGAAGCCCGCCGGTGAACTGACCACCACCGGTCCGGCGCCCGCGTCGGCGGCCCCTGCCAAAGCTGCCCCGCCCAAGACCAAGGGTGGGCAGCAGGATTCGTCGGACTTCGACGAGATCGAGGACATCCTGAAGCGCCATGGAATCAACTGAGACCCCCCTGACCCTGGACTCCCTGCTCGACCACGTCCAGGCCGCGCCCCCGCGGCTGGGCCGGACCCGGCTGATCTCCATCGACGGCCCGGCCGGCTCCGGCAAGTCCACCCTCGCCGGCCGCTTCGAAGCCCGGGCCAAGGCCCGTGACCTGAACACCTTCGTCATCCACATGGACGACCTGTACGACGGCTGGGCCGGTGCCGAGCGTGGATTCGGCCTCCTGCGCGACCACGTCCTGCAGCGACTGTCCGACGGCCGCGAAGGCCGGTACCGCCGCTACGACTGGAACACCGGCGCCTACGCCGAGCTCCACGTCGTACCGGTCACCGTCGACCTGCTCATCGTCGAAGGCGTCACCTCCTGCGACCGCGACGCCGACCAGTGGCAATCACTGCGACTGTGGATCGAGACCACCAACGAGGTCCGCCTGGACCGCGGCATCGAGCGCGACGGCGAGGCGCTCCGCGACCACTGGCTCGAGTGGATGCGCTGGGAACGCGACCACTTCGCCACCCAGTCCACCCGCGACCGCGCCCAAGTCATCGTCGACGGCAACCCCGACGTGCCACACGACCCGACCGCCGAGCTAGTCGCGAAATCAGTAGCCCTACCTCACGACTCAGCCGCCTCCTGAAGCCCGTCCCACGGCCGCATGCCACCCACCGCAAACGGTCACCACGGCAGACGGCACCCGGCACCCGGTCACCACAGCACACGGCATCTTGCGTCATAACAGACGGCCGCAGCGGCGAGCAGCCCAGCCGACACTCTCGGCCGCATCACCGCCGCGCCGCAGCGGAGGCGCCCATGCGGCCGAAGAGGTCGTTGGTGGCCGATCGCCGCTGCGGCCGAGAGGTTGGGATCGTAAGCCTGCCTACCTTGGGTGACCGCCCGCTGTGGCGGGCGCAGCGCGGCCGGGGCCGGCGGCTGGCCTTGGGGGACCGCTCGCTGTGGCGGGCGCAGCGCGGCCGGGGCCGGCGCCTGATGGCTCACCATCTCGTCGGGCAGCACACGCTCGTGCTAACCAGGTGCGAGTCGAGCCATCCCGTCCATTCCGCCGACGGCGGCGTACAGGCTCTTCATGGGTGTCAGGCTGGCACCCGGCCTACCCTGTGACAAGTGATGGTCTGCGGCCGGTTGCGACCAGCAGCAGGTCCTGCACCGGTGCACGCAGCTCGGTGGAGCCTGTGCCGGCTGACCAGTCGGTGTTGGTTGCGATCAGGCGAGTGCCGCGGAAGCGCTTGCGGGCGCCGTAGAAGGGGCTCTTCAGGACGTGGTCGAGCGCGGCCTGGGCGAGGTCTAGGGGCATCTGCCGCTCGCGGCCGAGCGGGATCGCGATGTCCTGGCCGTGGACGAGGGCGTCGGTGAGGGTGTCGAGCGGTTTCGAGCCCGGTGAGCGCTTGGTCGAGGCCGCGGTCTCGCGGAACTGCGCGATCAGCTCGGCCGGCGTGAACCGGGCCGCCCGCTCGACGGCTGCGTCGGCCTCCATCCGCTCCCAGTTGCCGCGGGCACGGATCGCGCCGCGCAGTACGTCGGACAGCGTGGTGCGGGTGGAGAGCGTGAGGTGCGCGACGACGTCGTGGACGGTCCACGCGGGGCAGAGGGATGGGACTCGCCAGTCGGCGTCGGTCAAGGTGTCGAGGAAGTCGGCGAGGTCGAGGCGTTCGGCCTCGATCCGGGGGTAGTAGTCCATCAGATGTCCTTAAGAGCTGTCAGGCGAGCGCGGATGTGCACGCGCTCGGGGTCGGAGCCGGCGAGCTTCAGCGCCTGCTCGTAGGCGGCGATCGCTTCGGTACGGCGGTCCAGGCGGTGCAGGAGGTCTGCCCGGGCCAGGGCGTACGGGTGGTAGTCGCGCAGCCGAGGCTCGCCGGACAGGGAGTCGAGCAGAGTCAGGGCGGCCTCGGGTCCGTCGCGGAAGGCGATCGCGGCGGCCCGGTTGAGGGCGATCACCGGTGACCCGTCCAGCGCGGACAGGACGTCGTACAGGGCGACGATCTGCGGCCAATCGGTGCTAGCGAAGGTGGGGGCTTCGTCGTGGACGGCGGCGATCGCGGCCTGTACGGCGTACGGTCCGGCCGGGCCGCCGGTCAGCGCGCTGACGACCAGCGCGCGGCCTTCGGTGATCTGGTCGTGGTCCCAGCGACTCCGGTCCTGGTGCTCGAGCAGGACGACCTGCCCGTCGGGACCTGTCCGGGCGTCGCGGCGGGCGTGCACGAGCAGCATCAACGCGAGCAGACCGGCGACTTCGCGCTCGCCCGGCAACAAGCCGTGCAGGATCCGCGCGAGCCGGATTGCTTCCTCGGCGAGGTCGAGGCGCTGCAGGTACGGTCCCGAGCTGGCCGCATACCCCTCGGTGAAGACGGAGTAAATCACCTGCAGTACGCCGGGCAACCGCTCCGGCAGCTCGTCCTTCGACGGGACGCGGAACGGGATCCGGGCGTCGCGGATCTTCGCCTTGGCCCGGACGATCCGCTTCGCCATCGTTGCCACCGGGACGAGGAACGCTCGTGCGACTTCCGGCGTACTGAGTCCGGCCAGGCAGCGGAGCGTCAGCGCGCCGCGGTCCTCGGGAGCCAGCGCCGGGTGCGCGCAGGTGAAGAACAGTTCCAGCCGGTCGTCCGGGAACTCTCCGCCAGGTCGCGGCGGTTCGGCCCGGTCCGCGTCGACCTGCAGGATCGCGAGTTTGGCGGCGTACACCTGGTCCCGGCGCAGCCGGTCGACCGCCTTGCGCCGGGCGGTTGTCATCAGCCAGCCGCCCGGGTTCGGCGGTACGCCGTCGACCGGCCAGCGGACCAGCGCCGTCTCGATCGCCTCGGCGGCTACCTCCTCGGCCAGGTCGAGGTCGCCGAACCGCCGAGCCAGCGCAGCCAGCAACCGGCCACGCTCCTCCCGGAAGACTGCCTCGACCTGGTCCATCGTCATGCGCCCGGGAACTCCGCGACCGGCCGGACGACGACCGAACCGCCGGCTCGCGAGCCCGGGCACTTGGCGGCCCAGTCGAGCGCGACGTCCAGGTCCGGGACGTCGATCACGTAGAACCCGCCGAGCACCTCACGGGTCTCGGCGAACGGACCGTCCGTCACGGTCCGCTGACCGTCGTTGTCCACCTGCACCCGGGTCTGGGTGACCAGGTCCGCCAGCGACTCCGACGCCACGACCACCCCGGCCTCGGTGATCTCCTTGTCGAACCGCATCCAGTCCTCCGGCTCACACCCGACCGCTCCCCCGGTCAGGTCGAGTTCACCGGCGTTGATCAGCAGCAAGTACTTCACGGCGTTACCTCCTGTTGGCGTGTCTACAGCATCACCACGAACGGGTCAGGCCGATATGGACAGGCCGTCGGTAAGAACACGTAGAGGTGGCCGAAATCGGCCTGCTGCCGGAGCGGCCACGCCTGGATCGGCGCCACTGGTCGGACTATTACGTGTCGTTACCGACAGGATTTGTGAGGATGGGGGTATGAGCGTGCTGCCTTCGGGTGACCAGTGGACGATCACGAGCGGCGGGTACGCCGGGACCGTGGTGAGTGTGGGTGGTGGGTTGCGCGGGCTCACGTTCGAGGGGCGGGAGTTGCTGCTCGGGTTCGGGGCGGACGAGCCGGCGCATGCGGGGATCGGGCAGCACCTGTTCCCGTGGCCGAACCGGATCACCGACGGGAAGTATTCGTTCGGTGGGGTCGACCAGCAGCTGTACCTGACCGAGCCGGCCCGGCGGAACGCGATCCACGGGCTGACCCGGTGGGCGAACTGGATCCGCCTCGACGACGGCAGCGACCCGGCGTACGTGGAGGCCGGCCATCGGTTGCACGGTCAGCCTGGGTACCCGCATCAGCTCGAACTCCGGCTGCGCTACCGCCTGGACGACGGGCTGACCGTGACCGCGACGGCCGTGAACATCGGTGCCACGGCAGCGCCCTACGGGTACGGCGCGCACCCGTATCTGAGCGTGGGGCGGCCGATCGACGAGTGCGTGCTGGAGTTCAGCGCCTCGGAGTGGTTGGAGGTTTCGCCGGACCGGCTATCGCCCATCGGGCTCGCGCCGGTGACCGGTTCGCCGTTCGATTTCAGCACGGGCCGCGTGCTCGGGGAGCTCGACATCGACAACGCCTTCACCGGATTGGGCAGCGCGTGGTCCGTCACCCTGTCGGATCCGGACTCCGGTGCGCGGGCGACCCTCAGTGGGGACACGCCGTGGATGCAGCTCTACACCGGGAGCGCGATCGGCCGTACGGCGTTGGCCGTGGAACCGATGACGTGTCCGCCGGACGCGTTCGTGACCGGGCAGGACCTGGTGGTCCTGGAGCCCGGTCAGTCACACGAGACTAGCTTCCGGGTGTCTGCCTAGGTCCTGCACCGTGTGCGCGGGCAACGGCCGCCAGCTCCTTGGCGGCCTTGCTCGCCCGGCCACCCTCAGCAGCCTGAATCGCCAGTACGCCGATCCGGTTGCCTTCGGCATCGAACAGCTGCAGCCAGGCATCGCCCGCGCGGAACCGCAGCGCGCTGACGTCCGACCAGGGCAGCGTGTACGACTTGAACACGTTGCGGATGTGGAGCCGGTCCGCGTACGCCGTGATCCGGACCGTGGCCATCCGGTAGAGGAGCCACAGGATGGCGCCGAAGAACGCCAGCAGCGTCAACCGCTGGAACCAGCTGAACGTGTCCCTGGTGCCCTGGTCGAACTGGGTCCAGATCACCCCGAAGAGCGCGATCAGCGAGAACCCCATCACCGACGCCATGATCGCCACACTGCGCGGATGGAACGTCAGCAACCGGTCGGTGGCGCTCATCTCAGATGCGGCACGCGTGAATGTCTGTGGTGAGGATGGCACGGGCTCCCACCTCCCACAGCTGATCCATGATGCGCTGCGCCTCGGCCCGCTGCACCATCACCCGGACGGCGACCCAGCCCGCCCGGTGCAGTGGCGAGACCGTCGGCGACTCCAGACCGGCCGCGACCTCGGTCGCCGCGTCGATCTGGTCGGCGGGGATGTCGTAGTCCATCATCACGTAGTTGCGCGCGATCAGAACGCCTTCGATCCGGCGGACGAGCTGCTGCAGACCGGCCGGCGGGGCCTCCACGCCGTGCCGCCGGAGCAGGACCGCCTCGGACTGCAGGATCGGTTCGCCGAAGACCTCGAGCCCCGCCTGGCGAAGCGTCGTACCGGTCTCGACGACATCGGCGATCACGTCGGCCACCCCGAGCGCGACGGCCGACTCGACCGCGCCGTCCAGGCGGACGACGGAGGCATCGACCCCGTTCTCGGCCAGGTGGTCGGACAGGACTCCGGCGTACGAGGTGGCGATCCGCTTGCCGGCCAGGTCCTTCACCGAGGTCGCCACCCCGGGCGGACCGGCGAACCGGAAGGTGGAGCTGCCGAAGCCGAGCCCCATGATCACGTCGGCGTCGGCGTGCGAGTCGAGCACCAGGTCACGGCCGGAGATGCCGACGTCCAGGGTGCCTTCGCCGACGTACACGGCGATGTCGCGCGGGCGGAGGTAGTAGAACTCCACCTCGTTCGCGACGTCGGTCAGGGAGAGGTCTTTGGTGGTCCGGCGCTGTTTGTAGCCGGCCTCGGTGAGGATCTCGATCGCGGACTCGCTCAAGGAGCCCTTGTTCGGTACTGCGACGCGCAGCATGGCACTGCCCAATCTGTCGAAACTGAACCGGTGGGTCTGCGGAACTCCTACAGATGTCGGTAGACGTCTTCGAGCTTCAGATCGAGCGCGATCATCATGACCTGCGCGTGGTACAGCAGCTGGGACAGCTCTTCGGCGGCCCGCTCCGTGCCCTCGTGCTCGGCCGCCATCCAGGACTCGGCGGCCTCCTCGACCAGCTTCTTGCCGATCGTGTGCACGCCGGCATCCAGCTCCGCCACGGTCCCGGATCCCTCCGGCCGCGTGCGAGCCTTGTCGCCCAGCTCGGCAAACAGCTCCTCAAAGGTCTTCATCGCGGCCCCAGCCTACGGTGCGCCGTCCGCCTCCGGGTCCCCAGGTCCGCTGGACGGACCGCGCGGCGCCGAGTGGGCGTCGACGTACCAGGGGTGTTTCTCGGCCAGCAGCCGCCGGACCATGCCGTGATCCAGGGTGTCGCTCTCGGTGCGGACGTGGAACGGCGGCGGGTAGAAGGCGTCCCCGACGAACGCCACCCCGTCGGCCAGCACCATGAGCGAGTCAGGAGCGTGGTTGCCGCCCAGATGCCGCAGTACGACGCCTGTCGGGAGCGTGAGCGTGTCGTCGAAGGTCCGGTCCGGTGTGACGATGCGGAAGCCGTCCCAGTCCGGTACGGCGAGTGCTCGGGCCCGGAAGCTCGGTCCGAGCTTGGGCTCCCGTTTCACCTCGTCATGGAGGTAGCGGTGGCTCCACGGCCGCTGCGCCTCGTGGCGGAGTAGCTCGGTTGCTGCGGCGTGGGCGACCACAGTCACGCCCTCCCAGGCGCAGGCGCCCCAGGTGTGGTCCCAGTGGTGATGCGTGTAGACCAGCCACCGCGGCTCGGGCAGTCCGGCTTGCTGGATCGCCGCCTGCACCTCCCGTGCGTGCTCAGGCCCGTTCCCCGCATCCACGACCACGCTGCCACGCTCATCCGCGATCACCCCGACCGACGGCTTGATCGCGTCCCCATCCGGATCGTGCGGAAAGAACCACACCCGCTCGGTCAGCTGTCGCAGCATGTCGCCGACTCTAACGACAGGAGGTATACGGCTGCTGAGCCTCGGCGCGGCCGGCGCTGAGCGTGGCGCTGCCGCCTAGTAGGCCTATACGTCCTGTTCTTCGGGCGATCCGTAGAGGGTGGTGAGGGTGCGGCCGAGGGTTGCCAGCTCGGCTCGGAGCTCGGGCGGTTCCAGGACTTCCAGGGCGTTGCCGAAGCGGGCGAGGGTGGCGGCGGCGTTCGGGATGGACTCGATCGGGAGGGTGACGACGACGGCGCCGTCCGGCTCGGGGGCGGTGGCGGCTACGGCGGCGACGAGCTGGGGGAAGGAGACGTCGTACATGTGGGCGGCCAGGTTGGCGGAGACCCGGACTACTGCCTGGGCGGTGAAACGAGACTGGTCGAAGTACTGCAGGTGGTCCTGCCAGAACTGCGGGAGGTCGAAGTCACCGGTCCGGGTGAACTGTTCGTCGGTGGGGGTGAGCTCGAGGATGTTGGAGACGCGGTACGTCCGCATCCCGGTCTCCGTGGCAGCGACGACGTACCAGCTGCCGCTCTTCAGGACCAGTCCATGCGGTTCCAGCACGCGGTCGACCTCGCGGGGCGCGGACCAGCGGCGGTAACGGACCTTGATCCGGCGGTCGTGCAGTACGGCGTCGGCCACGGCGGACAGGTGTGGTGAGGTCTCGGCGTCGGCGTACCAGGCGGGCGTGTCGAGGTGGAAGCGGTTCTTGAGCCGCCCGGCCCGGTCACGCTGGTCCGGCGCCAGTGCGGCGAGCAGCTTCAGTTCCGCGGCGTTCGTCTGGGCAGTCAGCCCCAGCGCGGCGGCGGGACCGGGCATGCCGACCAGGAAGAGCGCAGCGGCCTCCTGCTCGGTCAGACCGGTCAGCCTGGTGCGGTACCCCTCGACCAGGCGATAGCCGCCGGCCCGGCCCTGGTCGGCGTACACAGGCACTCCGGCCGCGGCGAGTGCCTCCACGTCCCGGTAGATGGTCCGCAGCGACACCTCCAGCTCATCGGCCAGCTCGCGCGCGGTCAGCTGCCTGCGGGTCTGCAGCAACAGCAGGATCGACAACAGCCGGCTCGAACGCATGTCATCGAGAGTATCCCGAAACACTGCCATGCTTTGTCAGGTTTCAGCGGCAGGCTGTTCCGTATGACGACATGGACCAAAGCGACCGGTGACTTCGACTTCCTGAACGGCGACTTCGACGTCCGGCACCGGCAACTGGTGGCCGGCGAATGGATCGAGTACGACGGCACCACCACCGCGAAGACCTACTTCGACGGCGCGATCAGCCTCGACGAGATGCGCTTCCCGACCAAGGGCACCTACGGGCTCTCCGTCCGCCTCTTCGATCCCACGACCTCGGAGTGGTCGATCTGGTGGGTGAGCAGCTCGACGATGGAGCTCGGCCCGCCGGTCCGCGGCTGCTGGTCCCCCGACGGCTCCAGCTGCCGCATGGTCGGCGAAGAGATCGTCGACGGCCGCACGGTGCTCTGCAGCTACGAGTGGTCCGGCATCACCGTCCAGACCGCCCACTGGGAGCAGGCATTCTCCGAAGACGGCGGTGAGACGTGGGAGGTGAACTGGACGATGGACTTCACCCGCCGAACCACGCCGGCCCCGCCGCTCGACGTACCCAAGGTGACCGGCGACTTCGACTTCCTCGTCGGCCGTTGGCACATGGCCAACCGCCGTCGGCGGCCTGCCCTCGGCGAACCGCACGAGTGGTACGAAGTCGAGTCCGAGATGCAGGTGACGACGTACTTCGACGGGGCGATCAGCTTCGACGAAGGCTGGTTCCCGACCGAGGGCTTCCGCGGCGCCACCCTGCGGCTGTTCAACCCGGTCGCGAAGACCTGGTCGATCCATTGGATCAACAGCCTTCGCGGCCAGCTGGAGACCCCGGTCATCGGGTCCTTCGGCGACGACGGTCTCGGCATCTTCGAGGGCCCCGACGTCTGGGAGGGCCGCCCGATCGACGTCCGCTTCACCTGGACCCCCGGCACCGACAAGGCCGCCTGGCACCAGGACTTCTCCGACGACGGCGGTACGACGTGGGTCACCAACTGGTTCATGGAGCACACCAGGATCAGCGGGTAATCAGGGCGCCGCCGTTCACGTGCAGGACCTGGCCGGTGAGGTGCCGAGCGGCGGGCGACGCGAGGAAGTGGATGGTGGCCGCGATGTCGCCGACCTCACCCTCGCGCTTGGTGAACGTTGCCTCCAGCAACGTCTGCCGCCGCTCGGCGGTCAGCCGGCCCTGGAAGAACTCGGTCTCCGCGGTGAACCCCGGCGCGACGACGTTCGAGTTGATACCGCGGGGCCCGAGCTCGGCCGCGACATCGGCGTTCCACATCGCGAGCGCCGCCTTGGAAGCGCCGTACGAGCCAGAACCCCGCGCGCCGGCGATCGATCCCAGGTGGACGACGGCGGTCGTCAACCGCGGCGCCAGCGCGGCCGTCGTCAGTACGGCGCTGATCAGGTTGGCCTCGAGATTGGCCAGCCAGTTGTCCTTCAGCTGCTGCAGACTCCCCTCGGGACGGCCGAAGTCGGTGTTCCCACCGGCGTTGTTGACCAGTACGTCGACGCGCTCGGGCAACGCGGCCAGCAACTGCTCGACCTGGGCCGGGTCGGTCGCGTCGCACACCACCGGCCGGGCGCCGATCTCCGCTGCAGCCTTGGCCAGGGTCTCGGCCCGGCGACCGGTGATCACCACCTCGTCACCGTCCGCCCGGAACAGCTCCGCCGTCGCCCGGCCGATTCCGGTCGCTCCCCCGGTCACCACGATCGTCCGCATCACGTCATCCTCACGTTTAGACCTAAATGTTTAGATCTAAACGTAGCATGACCGAGTGACCGACAACTACCCGCTCGACGCCCCCAGCCCCTACCCCGCCGCGGAGATCGCCCGCGCCTGGGAACGCGAGCGCCCCGGCACCCCGACGGACTCGATCGAGATCGTCACCCCGCTCTGGCGGCTGGCCAAGCTCTTCGCCGACGACCGCCGCCGCGTCCTCGCCGACCTCGGCATCGACCCGGCCACCCTCGACCTCCTCAGCGTCCTCCGCCGAGCAGGTGAACCCTACGAACTCACCACCCGCGAACTGGCCCGCCGTACCCTCGTCACCGCCGGCGCCATCTCCCAGCGCGTCACCCGAGCCGAGGACGCCGGCCTCGTCACCCGGCGCCCGGACCCCGACGGCACCCGCGCCGTCGTCGTCACCCTCACCCCGGCCGGCCACGCCCTGATCGAGCGCAGCGTCGACCAGGTCCTCACCCGCGAAGCCGAACTCGTCGCCTCCCTAACCCCGGACAACCGCGCCCAGCTCGCAACCGCCCTCCAGCAACTCCTGGACGACGTCACCAGCCGAACCAACCGGCATTAACAACAGGAGGTAGTCCACCGGGAAGCCCTTCCCGGCAACACGCTGAGCGTGGCGTGCGCCGAAGTCGGCGCACACCTCCTGTCGTTAGTGCTACAGCGCGCGGACTGCGACCAGGGTGGAGAGGGCGGCTTGGGTGGCCTCGTAGCCCTTGTCTTCGCGGCTGTCCGGCAGGCCGGCGCGGTCGAGGGCCTGGGGGTCGTTGTCGCAGGTCAGGACGCCGAAACCGATGGGGACGCCGGTGGTGACGCCGACCTGCATGAGCCCGTCGGTGGTTGCCTGGCAGACGTATTCGAAGTGCGGGGTGTCACCGCGGATGACGACGCCGAGCGCGATCACGGCGTCGTAGCCGGCCTTGGCCGCGTGCAGGGACGCGACCGGAAGCTCGAAGGAGCCGGGGACGCGGATGACTTTGTAGTCGGTGACACCGGAGTCGTCGAGCGCGCGAATGGCACCGGCGACCAGCGAGTCGGTCACCTTGGGGTGCCACAGCGCGGCGACGATCGCGACGCGGGCTCCTTCGGCGCGAGGGGCTTCGATCGTTGGTGCTCCACTACCCGACATCAGCCGGCTCCTTGTTCATCGGTCGAGGGGCTGCCCGGTAGATGGTGGCCCATGCGGTCGCGTTTGGTGCGCAGGTAGCGCAGGTTGTGTTCGGTCGGGTCGATCGAGATGCTGCGCCGCTCGACCACGTCGATCCCGTACCCCTGGACGCCCGACACCTTGTCGGGGTTGTTCGTCAGCAGCCGCACCTCGCTCACGCCCAGGTCCGCCAGGATCTGCGCACCGGCGGCGTAGTCGCGAGCGTCGGCAGGCAGCCCGAGGTCCAGGTTCGCCTCGACCGTGTCCCGGCCGGCGTCCTGCAGTTCGTAGGCCTGCAGTTTGTGCAGCAGTCCGATCCCCCGGCCCTCGTGACCGCGAAGGTAGACCACCACACCACCTTCAGCCGCGACCTGCCGCATCGCCTCGTCGAGCTGCGGACCACAGTCACACCGCAGCGACCCGAACACGTCACCCGTCAAGCACTCCGAGTGCAGGCGGACCAGCACCGGCCCGTCCTTCAGGTCACCCCGAACCAGCGCCAGCTGCTCCGAACCGTCCACCGTGTTTCGGTAGCCGTGGGCAACAAAATCGCCGTACCGGCTCGGCAGGGTGGTGGTCGCGACCCGCTCGATCTGGGTCTCGGTACGGCGCCGGTACCGGATCAGGTCGTCGATCGAGACCAGCACCAGCCCGTGCTCGTCGGCGAACGTCCGCAGATCCTGACCGCGCTTCATGGTGCCGTCGTCGTTCACCAGCTCGGAGATCACTGCCGTCGTGTTCAGTCCGGCAAGACGTGCCAGATCAACGGAGGCCTCGGTGTGACCAGGACGAGCCAGTACGCCGCCCTCCCGCGCCCGCAGCGGGAAGATGTGCCCGGGCTGCACCAAGTCGTAGGACTCGGAGGCCGAATCGGACAGCACGCGAATTGTCCGGGCCCGGTCCGCCGCCGAGATCCCGGTCGTGATCCCGTCCCGCGCATCGACCGAGATCGTGTACGCCGTCCGCATCCGCTCGCGGTTGTGCGGGGTCATCAGCGGGATACCGAGCCGATCCAGCTCCGCGCCCTCCATCGGCACGCAGACGACACCCGAGCTGTACCGGATCAGGAACGCCAGCAACTCCGGCGTCGCCTTGGAGGCGGCGAAGATCAGGTCGCCCTCGTTCTCCCGGTCCTCGTCGTCGACCACGACGACCGGCCGCCCGGCCCGGATCTCGTCGATCGCATGCTCGATCGTGTCGAGCTTCAGCACGTCACCCATCTAACCCACCACCACAGCTTCCGGCGGGCTGACCCGCTCACGATTCTGAATCTTCCACCACGACGCGAAGCCCACGACGCAGAACAGTCCGTAGATCACATACATCGCGGCCGACGGATAGAACCCCGCCTGGATCAGCAGCGGTACGCCGACCAGGTCGACCGCGATCCAGATCAGCCAGAACTCGACGTACCCACGGGCCATCCCGTACGTCGCCAGGATCGAGCCGGTGAGGATCCACGCATCCCACTGCGGGCCCCAGGAACCCAGCGCCCGCAGTACGAAGAAGCCGATCGCGTAGAGCGCCACGCCGATCCCCAGCAGCTCGAGCCGCTCCCGCCCGGTTGCCCAGCGCGGTCGCACTGCTACCGCCGCACCGTGGTGACGAGTCTGGTACCACTGGTACCAGCCGTAGACGCTGACGAGGAAGAAGAACACCTGCCGCCCGGCCTGGCCCCAGAGGTCCTTGTCCTCCGGCGTACCGAAGATGCCGCCGACGAACACGGTGAACAGCAGCACGTTGCCGACGATGCCCACCGGCCAGGCCGAGACGAGCCGGCGCATCCCGAGCAGGGCGCTCGCCAGGCCGAAGACGTTGCCGACGATCTCGCGGACCCGCAGCTCCGAGTCGCCGATCACCAGATGTGCGTGCAGCAACCAGTCGATCGGGTTCATTCGGTGCCCCCAGCAACGGTTCCGGCCTGCAGCAGGCGCTCGACGTACTTGGCGATCACGTCGACCTCGAGGTTCACGGTGTCGCCGACCAAGTTGGCGCCGAGCACGGTCAGCTCGAGCGTGGTCGGGATCAGGCTGATCCCGAAGGTGCCGGTCGCGTCGTCGACATCGGTGACGGTGAGCGAGACCCCGTCGACCGCGATCGAGCCCTTCTCGGCGATGTACTTGAGGATCTCCGGACCGGCCGCGATCCGGACGTCCTCCCAGTGCTCGGACGGGGTCCGGCTCGCGATCGTGCCGACGCCGTCCACGTGACCCTGCACGATGTGACCACCGAGCCGGGCGTGTGCGGTGACCGCGCGCTCCAGGTTGACCTTCGAGCCCTTCTCGACCGAGCCGAGGCTGGTCCGCTTGAGCGTCTCGTGCATCACGTCGGCGGTGAACAGGCCGTCGCCGTACTCGACGACTGTCAGGCAGCAGCCGTTGACCGCGATCGAGTCGCCGTGACCGGCGTCCTCGGTCACCTTGGGCCCGCGGATGGTGAGTCGCGCGGCGTCGCCGTCGAGCAGGTCGAGCGCCTCGACGGTGCCGAGTTCCTCGATGATTCCGGTGAACATCTACTTCCCTCCCAGGGGAGACAGGGTCAGCCGGACGTCGTCGCCGAGGCGGGTGACGTCCAAGAGGTTGAAGCGCCGCAGGTGGCCGATCGATTCCGCACCGAGGTCACCGATCGCGGCGAACCCGGAGCCGAGGACGGCCGGAGCGACGTACGCGACGATCTGATCGACCAGACCGGCGCGCAGGAACGCGGCGGCCAGGGTCGGCCCGCCTTCGAGCCAGAGGTGCCGGATCTGGCGATCGTCCAGCTGCCGCAGTACCTCGGCAGGGTCGTGGGTGGGCAGCAGCAGCGTGGCTGCCCGGTCGTTGCGGACCTTCGCGGTCGCTGGGATCTCCCGATCGCCGACCACTACGCGCAGCGGCTGCCGCGGCGCCGGTACGTCGTTCGCATCCCGGACCGTGAGCTCGGGATCGTCGGAGAGCACGGTCTGCGTCCCGACCGCGATCGCGTCGCACTCGGCCCGATGACGGTGTACGTCGGCTCGCGCGGCCGGCCCGGTGATCCACTTGCTGGTCCGATCCGGAGCGGCCGAGCGACCGTCCAGCGTGGTCGCGAACTTCCACGTCACGAAGGGGCGTCCGGTCCGCACGCTGTGCAGCCAGATGTGGTTGCCGGCCTCGGCCTCGTCCTGCAGCAGGCCCTGCTCGACCTGGATGTTCTTGCTGCGAAGCTTGTCGCCTCCGCCGGACGCCTGCCGGTTCGGATCCGGCACGGCGTACACCACGCGGGCCACGCCGGCCTCGATCAGCGCGTCGGCACACGGCCCGGTGCGGCCGGTGTGATTACACGGCTCGAGCGTCACGTACGCCGTACCGCCGCGTGCTCGTGGTCCCGCCATCCGCAGCGCCTCGACCTCGGCATGTGGGCCACCGGCCACGGCATGGAAACCCTCGCCGGCCGGATTGCCGTCGGCGGCGGTGATCACGCAGCCGACCACCGGGTTCGGGTGGGTGCTGCCGATCCCGCGGGCGGCCAGCTCGATCGCGCGCCGCATCCAGGCGACGTCGATCGGCGATACATGAGGCCCTGCGTTCGTCACTTACGGTCCCTCGTCGTCACGGACGCACACCGGGGCCGTTGACGACCGACGTACAGCTCTCCGCGCGACCGCTCAGCTATGCGCAGGCCTCAGCCCGGGCACCGTCTTCGCGAACGTCGGAGCTCTCCCGCCGATCGCGTGCTGCCTCCCATCCGGACTTTCACCGTCGGTCCCGGAATTCCACCAGGTCAACCGGCTGCCAACTTCAGCAGCCGGGTCGCGGACTGTCACCGCCGGCTCGGAATTTCACCGACCCCGGAGCACGCGAGTGGGTTCACTCGTGACTCCAGTATGCCCCCGATGGCAAGCCCCGCCACGACGCAGGTCACATTCCAAGACGGCTAATACCACAGGTTCGGTAGACATTGCGGCGCCGTCTCAGTGGGTGTCGACGGGGAATGAGCACTGCCGAGGTGGTGTTGGCTCGATGCGAGCGGGGTGGTTCGCCCTGCGTACCACCTGAACGTATTGAGGAGACACCCGTGCGCGCCTTCAGCGCTCCTTTCCGTCGTCTGACCGCTGCCGGAGCCGTGCTGACGCTGGCCTTGTCGATGGTTGCCTGCGGCAGCGGTGACGACCAGGCCGCGAGCGGGCCGGACCTCGGCCTGCTCAAGGCCGGCACGCTGCGGATCGGGACCCTCACCGACGCACCGCCGAACGTGTACGTCAAGGACGGCAAGTTCACCGGGTTCGACAACGACCTGATCACCGCGGTCGCGGCCAAGCTGAACCTGAAGCCCGAGTTCGTGGGTACCGACTTCTCCGCGCTGCTCTCCCAGGTGAACGGCGGCCAGTTCGACCTCGGCAGCTCGTCGATCACGATCACCGAGGCCCGGAAGAAGACGGTTGCCTTCAGCAATGGCTACGACTTCGGTTACCTCGGCCTGAACACCACCAAGACCTCGGGGATCACCAAGTTCGACCAGCTCGGCGGCAAGCGCGTGGTGGTGGTCCAGGGCACCGTCCAGGACGACTACGCCACAAGTAAGAACCTCGACCCGGTCCGGGTTCCGAACTACAACGCCGCCGTCGGCCAGCTCAAGGCCGGTACGGCGGATGCGTGGATCTCGCCGGCCGAGATCGGCGAGAAGATGGCCAAGGAGCAGGGTGGCGGCGTGGTCATCCTGGCCGCCAAGGAGCTGAGCTCCGCACCGACGGCGTACGCGGTGGCCAAGAGCAACGACAAGCTGCGGGAGGCCGTGAACAAGGCCCTCGACGAGGTCATTGCCGACGGCACCTGGACCAAGCTGGTCGAGCAGTACTACCCGGGGCGCGCCGTACCGGCGTCGTTCAAGCCGGGTAGCGGCACCGTCAAGTTCACGGCACCCAAAGCCTGATGGACGTTTGGTCCACGCTGAACGACACCTTCCTCGACTGGGAGTCGATGAAGGCGGTCCTGCCCGAGATGCTCAAGGTGGGACTGGTCAACACGCTGATCCTGGCGGCCGCCTCGGTCGTGCTGGGCACTGTGCTCGGCATGGTCGTGGCGGTCTTCGCCCTGTCGAAGAAGCGCTGGCTGCGGTGGCCGGCGAAGATCTACACCGACATCTTCCGCGGGCTGCCGGCGATCCTGACCATCCTGCTGATCGGTCAGGGCCTGTCCCCGATCACCCGGCACTGGTGGGGCCCGAACCCTTATCCGCTGGGGATTCTGGCGCTGTCGCTGATCGCGTCGGCGTACATCGGGGAGATCTTCCGCTCCGGGATCCAGAGTGTGGAGAAGGGTCAGCTGGAGGCCGCGCGGGCGCTCGGCTTCAGCTACACCAACGGCATGCGGCTGGTCGTGATCCCGCAAGGTATCCGCCGGGTGCTGCCCGCGCTGGTCAACCAGTTCATCGCGCTGGTGAAGGAGTCCAGCCTGGTGTACTTCCTCGGGCTGCTCGCCAGTCAGCGTGAGCTGTTCCGGATCGGGCAGGACTCCGCGGCGACGGACGGCAACCTGTCGCCGTTGCTGCTGGCCGGCATCTTCTACCTGGTGATCACGATCCCGCTCACGCACCTCGTGAACTACATCGACAAGCGGCTGCGCGAGGGCCGGCCCACCGACACCGCCGTACTGGAGGAGCCCGCGTATGCCGACCACCGTTGAGCTCGCCGCGAGCCTCGAAGTCCGTGGCGTCGAGCTCGCGTTCGGTACGAACAAGGTCCTGCGCGGCGTCGATCTCGCCGTACCGGCCGGCCGGACGGCGTGCGTCATCGGCCCGTCGGGATCCGGCAAGTCGACGTTGCTGCGGACGATCAACCGGCTGATCGAGCCGGAGGCCGGCGACGTACTGCTCGGCGGCGAGTCGGTCCTGACCGGGAACCCCGACGTCCTGCGGCGACGGATCGGGATGGTCTTCCAGCACTTCAACCTGTTCCCGCACAAGACCGTGGCCGAGAACATCACGCTCCCCCTGCGCAAGATCAAGAAGCTCGACGTGGAGCAGGCCCGGGCCGCGGCTTCGGAGCAACTGGAGCTGGTCGGTCTGTCGGAGAAGGCCGACGCCCGGCCGGGCAACCTCTCCGGCGGTCAGCAGCAGCGAGTCGCGATCGCGCGGGCACTGGCGATGAAGCCCGAGGTGATGCTCTTCGACGAGGCCACCTCGGCCCTCGACCCAGAGCTCGTCAAAGGCGTCCTCAGCCTGATGGCCGACCTCGCCCAGTCCGGCATGACCATGGTCGTCGTCACCCACGAGATGGGTTTCGCCCGCGAGGTCGCCGACCAGGTCGCCTTCATGGACCACGGCGTCGTCGTCGAATCCGGTGCCCCCGACCAGATCTTCACCGCCGCGGAGTCGCCACGACTCCAGCAATTCCTCTCCCAAGTCCTGTAACTGCCCTGAGGTACTGCGGCGTCCGATATGCGGGGTAGTTGACGGGGCAGCGGCGTGGGAGCCGGGTTTTGGCAGTGGGCGGGCGAAGGTGGGCGGGTGGAGTGAGGCCCACCCGCTCTGGGGGACACATGGAGACTCGACTGACGCGGAACGGTCAGCGGTTGACCGGGCTGGCGATGCTGGTCGCCGTGAGTGCGGTGATCGGGACGATCGTGGTGGCGGCGGCCCGGCCGCACACGCCGCCGGCTCCAGCGCCGCCTGCTGCGGCTGCGCCGGTCAAGACACCGTTGCCCACCAAGTACGTCGTACTGACGTTCGACGACGGTCCCGATCCGGCGTACACACCGAAGGTGCTCGAGGTGCTGGCGAAGTACGAGGTGAAGGCGACGTTCTTCGAGGTGGGGAAGAACGTGGCGCGGCATCCGGAGCTGACCAAGCGGATCCACGCCGCGGGGCACGTCATCCAGAATCACACCTGGACGCATGCCGATCTCCGGCATCAGACAGCGGCCGGGTTCCGGAAGCAGGTCGGCGACACGGACCAGGCGATCCGGTCCGCGGCCGGGGTCACGCCGACCTGCCTGCGGCCGCCGTACGGCGGGGTGAGTACGACCGTCCGGCAGCGCGCGAAGGCACTCGGCAAGGAGCTGGTGCTGTGGACGATCGACTCGCGGGACTGGTCGAAGCCGGGTGCCGCGGTGATCGAGAAGCGGGTGCTGAGCAGTGTGGAGAGCGGTTCGGTGATCCTGATGCACGACGGCGGCGGGAACCGTAGTCAGACCATCGCAGCGCTCCCGAACATCCTGGAGAAGCTCAAGGCGCAGGGATACGGCTTCCGAACGCTCAACTGCTGAGTTCGGTCACCAGCGGTACGACGTCGGCGATCGACTCGACGATCCGCGTCGGGCGGTACGGGAACCGGTCGACCTCGTGCTCACCGGTCGACCCGGACAGCACGAGCACACTCCGCAGACCGGCCTCGAGACCGCTGATGATGTCGGTGTCCATCCGGTCGCCGATCATCACCGCCGTCTCGGAGTGCGCTTCGATCCGGTTCAGGGCGCTGCGCATCATCAGCGGGTTCGGCTTGCCGACGAAGTACGGCGCAACGCCCGTCGCGCGGGTGATCAGCGCCGCCACCGAACCGGTCGCCGGCAACGGCCCCTCCTGGGACGGGCCGGTCGGATCCGGGTTGGTGGCCAGGAACCGCGCACCGTCCGCGATCAGCCGGATCGCCTTGGTGATCGCCTCGAACGAATACGTCCGGGTCTCACCCAGTACGACGTAGTCCGGCGCGCGGTCGGTCAGCACGTACCCGATCTCGTGCAGGGCCGTCGTCAACCCCGCCTCCCCGATCACGTACGCCGTACCGCCCGGGCGCTGGTCGTCGAGGAACTGCGCCGTGGCCAGCGCGCTGGTCCAGATCGCGTCCTCGGGAATATCGATGCCCGCGGCAAGTAATCGCGCACGCAGATCCCGCGGGGTGAAGATCGAGTTGTTGGTCAGCACCAGGAACTTCTTGCCCGAGCGCTGCAACGTCGCGATGAACTCGGCCGCCCCCGGAATCGCACGCTCCTCGTGCACCAGCACGCCGTCCATGTCGGTCAGCCAGCTCTCCACCGGCTTGTGCTCGCTCATTCAGCCATCGTAATTGTCGGTGGCGGGAGACAGAATGCGGCCATGGAGCTTTCCGGGTATCGCGAGCTGTGGCGGACGCCTGGCGTGATGGGGTTGCTGGCCTCGTCGCTGCTGGCGCGGCTGCCGGTGCTCGCGACCATGGTGCCGGTGGCATTCCTGGCCAAGGACCTGAGCGGTTCGTTCCGCTGGGCGGGCGTGGTCGCGGCGGGGTACTCGATCGGAATGGCGATCGCCGGCCCGCTCTGGGCCCGCACCGCCGACCGGCGTGGGGCTCGCGGGGTGCTGCTGGTGACCGGCGTGTCGTGGAGCGTGGTGCTCTTGCTGGTGGCCGTCGTTCCCGCTGGGCTCTACCGTGTGCTGCCGGTCTTGACGTTTCTCGCGGGCGGGCTGGTTCCGCCGGTGATGCAGACCTTGCGGGCCGCGTGGCCGCGGGTGGTTCAGGGGCCGGCGCTGCGCACGGCGTACTCGATGGATGCGACCGCGCAGGAGCTGCTGTTCATCGTCGGCCCGATGCTCGGGGCAACGGCTGTGAGCGTGGCCAGCCCGCGGCTCGGCGTGCTGCTGGCGGCATCGATGTCAGCACTGTTCATCTGGTGGTATGCGCTCCGACAACCCAGGCCGCTCCCCCGCGACGCGGACAGTCCACAGCCACTGACAGCACGTCAGTTGCTCTGGCATCGCCACCGCCTGCCGTTGATCCTGTCGTTCGGCCTGTGGATCATGGCGTTCAGCGGGATCTCACTGGGGATCGTCGCGTTCGCGGACGAGCACGGGAACCGGCTGATCGCCGGGATCATGGAGGCAGTCTGGGCGTTCGGCAGCCTGGTCGGCGGTGCGGTCGCGGGTGCGCTCCCGGGGCGGCGTACGTCGTACTTGTGGCGCAGAGCTGTCCTGGTCACGGCCGGGATGCTGTTGTGCGTGTTCGCGACCTGGTCACCGGTGTCACTCGGCATTGCACTGACCGTGTCCGGCGTGACGCTGGCACCCGCGATCGGCGCACTGTACGAACGCCTCGGTGCGCTGACACCGGACACCGTCCGGACCGAGGTGTTCGGCTGGATGGGCAGCGCAGCGATGGGTGGTGCCGCGATCGGGTCGGCGGTCGCCGGTGCGGTCGTCGAGAGCTTCGGTGTTCGCTATGTCTGGCTGGTCGCCACCGCACTCGCCGCGCTGTCGGCGGTGCTGCTGCTCAGGATCCCGCCCGAGCAGTCGGCCGCGGACCGGTCAGCCGGCGGCGTGCTCGGCGAGACCGCGTAGCTTCTCGACCATCGCGTTCGGGTCGTCGGCGGCGTAGACCGCCGAACCGGCCACGAACACATCGGCACCGGCTTCCGCGCACCGCTCGATCGTCTCGGCCGAGACTCCGCCGTCGATCTCGATCCACAGATCGAGACCGTGTTTGTCCAGCAGTTCCTTGGTACGGCGGATCTTCGGCACGCACACGTCCAGGAACTTCTGCCCGCCGAACCCGGGCTCCACCGTCATGATCAGGATCATGTCGAGCTCGGCCAGCAGGTCCTCGTACGGCTCGATCGGGGTAGCGGGCTTCAGCGCCATCGCCGCCCGCGCGCCCTTGGCCCGGATCTCCCGGGCCGTCCGGATCGGCGCCCGGCAGGCCTCCACGTGGAAGGTGACGCTGGACGCGCCCGCCTCGACGTACCCCGGCGCCCACCGGTCCGGGTCCTCGATCATCAGATGCAGATCCAGCGGGGTATCGGTCGCCTTGGCCAGCGACTCCACCACCGGCAACCCCAGCGTCAGGTTCGGCACGAAGTGGTTGTCCATCACATCAACATGCAGCCAGTCGGCATTCGACACGGCTGCGGCTTCCTCGGCCAGCCGGGCAAAATCCGCGGCCAGGATGCTCGGTGCGATCTGAATCCCCATGCGCCCAATCTATCCAGCCGTCTGCCGATAGCGAATCCGGAACGCCGTTCGCCCAGCGGCCGTTGAGCGAACATGGTGAACCTCACAAGTGCCTACGAAGAACTGGCAGACGCCTACCACGCGGGCGTCGGTGCCGGTTTCGACGATCCGACCTTCGACGCGCTCGTCGGCGATGTGCACGGTCAGCGCATTGCCGCGGTCGCCTGCGGTCAAGGTCGTGACGCACGCCGTCTGGCCGATCTCGGAGCGCGAGTGGTCGGCATCGATGCCTCGGTGTCGCTCCTGGCGCATGCCCGCAGACTCGAGCAGGAGTCGCCGCGCGGGATCGAGTACGTCCACGACGATGCACACGAACTCCGCAGTATCGCCGACGCCTCGTTCGACGCAGTGGTGTGTCACATGGCGTTGATGGACATCCCGGAGCTCGAGCCGACCGTGCGGTCGATCGCGCGGATCCTCAAGCCTGGCGGGTGGTTCGCCGCATCGATCATCCATCCCTGCTACAAGACACCGGCCGACGGTGAGTTGATCGACCACGTCGACGGCTCGACCCGCCGCATCGTCGGCCGCTACTTCGACGAGGGACCGTACAACAGCGTCACGCGGCTGGAGATCCTGCCACGGGTCTCCTACCACCGGACGCTGTCGACGTACGTCAACACATTGACGGCGGCAGGACTACCCATCGTCAAGATGATGGAGCCGGTCGGCGATCGCCCGGTCTGGCAATCCGTGCCCGGTCTGCTCTACTTCCGCTGTCAGAGAGTTTGAAGCCAGGCGGCCGCGGCGGCCGGTGTCTCGACCACAGGTACGCCGAGTGGCGCAGCTGGGCGGTGGATCAGGATCACTGGGAGCCGGAGTTCGCGGGCCGCGGTGAGCTTCGCCTCGGTCTGCGGACCACCGCTGTCCTTGGTGACCAGTACGTCGATCCGGTGCCGGCGGAGCAGGTCCAGTTCGCCGGCGACGTCGTACGGGCCTCGGTCGAGCAGGAGGGTGCACCAGGTCGGTGCGGGCTCGGGTGGGTCCACGCAGCGCGCGAGCGTCCAGAGGCCGGTGTTCGCGAACGTCTCCAGCCCCTGACGGCCGATCGTGAGGAACACCCGCGCACCGAGGGACGGCAGGAGCTCAGCCGCGTCGTCCGCCGTCTCCGCCCAGTGCCAGTCGTCTCCCGGGCCCGCCACCCAGCCCGGCCGACGGAGTACCAGCAGCGGTACGCCGACCGCCCGTGTCGCGGCGACCGCGTGCTCGGTCATCGTTGCGGCGAACGGATGCGTCGCGTCGATCACCGCATCGACCCGGTTCTCCTGGAGCCAACGAGTCAGACCGTCGACCCCGCCGAATCCCCCGACCCGGACTTCACCGGGCGGCAACCGCAGATCCTTGGTCCGGCCTGCCAACGACGACACCACGTCGACATCCGTGAGCAGTGCGGCCAGCGCACGTGCCTCACCGGTACCGCCGAGCAGCAGGACCTTCATCGCTCACGCGTCGTCGAGTACAGGTGGCTGTCCCGGAACTCCGTTGCCGCCAGCACCTTCCCCACCACGATGACCGCCGTACGGCGAATGCCCGCAGCCTGCACCTGCTGCGCAATGTCGGCCAGCGTGCCCCGCAGCACCTCTTCGTCATCTCGCGAGGCTTTGGCGACCATTGCGACCGGACAGTCGGCGCCGTAGTTCGGCAGGAGCTCTTCGACCACGCGATCGATCTGCTGCACAGCCAGGTGCAGTACCAGCGTGGCCCCGCTCGCACCCAGCGTGGTGAGGTTTTCACCTGCGGGCATAGCCGAGGCTCGGCCGCCGATGCGGGTCAGGATGACTGTCTGACCGACCTCTGGCACGGTCAGCTCCCGGTTGAGCGTCGCAGCGGCCGCGGCATACGCCGGTACGCCGGGAGTGACGTCGTACGGAATGTTGAGCGCGTCGAGCCGCCGCATCTGCTCGGCCATCGCGCTGAAGACCGACGGGTCCCCCGAATGCAGCCGGGCCACGTCGAGACCCGCATCGTGTGCGGCTGCTAGCTCAGCGACGATCTGGTCCAGGTCGAGGTTCGCGGTGTCCACCTTGCGCGCTCCGAGCGGGCAGTGGCCGAGGAGCTCAACCGGTACCAGCGCACCGGCGTACAAGCAGACCGGCGACGCACCGATCAGGTCCCGCCCGCGGACCGTGATGAGATCCGCAGCACCCGGCCCGGCTCCGATGAAGTGCACCGTCACTTCGTCACACTCCAAATCGTCACCGGCATCGCCGGACGCCAGCCGGTCATCCCACCGACAGCTGAGGCCCGCTGCACGTCCAGCCGCACCAGATCACCGCCCAGCTCCTGGTACCAGCGTGCGATCAGTACCTCGGTCTCCAGCGTCACGCCGTTCACCACCAACCGCCCGCCGGGCCGCAGCGCCGCCCAGCACGCCTCGATCATCCCGGGGGCTGTCGCTCCGCCACCCACGAACACCGCATCCGGCCCATCCGCCCCACCGCCTCCGAGCCGACCGGCCCCGCCGGGCGCCTCACCAACCCCGAGCCCTCCGGCACCACCCCCGAGCCCACCCGCCTCGCTCAGCACGCCTGGAGCCGCGCCGTGCACCACCGTCACGTTCGCCCCGAGCGCTGCCACATTTCGCTCGATCCGCCGTACCCGCTCCTCGTCACGCTCGAACGCGATCGCTCGACAGGACGGGTGATGACGGGACCACTCGATCGCGATGCTGCCCGCTCCCCCACCGACATCCCACAGCAACTGCCCCGGCACCGGCGCCAGCCGCGACAGCGTCACCGCACGCACCTCACGCTTCGTCAGCTGCCCATCACTCTCGTACGCCGCGTCCGGCAACCCAGGTGCCGTCGACAACACCGGTCCGTCCGCACAGTGCACGCCGATCACGTTGAGCGGGTCCACCTCACCAGTCCAAGCGGCAGCCGTCGTACTGGTCAAGCGCTCGCCCGGTCCGCCCAACTGCTCCAGCACCGTGAACTCACTAGCCCCATAGCCCCGAGCAACCAGCAGCGCAGCCACCTCCCCCGGCGTCCGCGCACCCCAGCTCAGCACCACCAACCGCCGCCCCGGCTGCACCTGCGGATGCACCAGCTCAGTCGGATGCCCCACCAGGCTGACCACCTGCACCTGCTCCTGCGCCCACCCCAGCCGAGCACACGCCAGCGAAACACTCGACGGATGCGGAATCACCCGCACAGCACTTGCCCCCAGCAACCGAACGAGCGTCGTACCGATCCCGTGGAACGTCGGATCCCCACTGGCCAGCACACAGACCCGCCGCCCCCGGTACTCCGCCAGCAACCCCGGCAGCGCCTCCGACAACGGCGACGGCCAGGCCCGGCGCTCCGCCGTACCGTCCGGAACCAGCCCAAGCTGCCGCGCACTCCCCATCAGCACATCAGCCTTGGCAATCACCTCTTGAGCAGCCGGCGACAGACCATCCCACCCGTCCGCCCCGACACCAACGACCTCAACCACCATTGCCGAGCACCTTCGTCACCGTGATCTCGATGACCACCCGCTGCGGATTCACCCGCGGCTCCTTGTACCGCCGCGCATACCGCCACTCCGCATCCCGCACCCGCTCCGGCTCGTCCACCACCACCGCACGCCCCTCCAGCGTGCTCCACCGCCGCCCATCCACCTGCGTCACCGCCACCGCAGCACTCCCCAGCCGCCGAATCACCCGAGCCTTATACGACGCCCCCGAACAGATCACCCGAGCCACGCCTGCCTCAGCATCCACCGTCACCCCCACCGGCGTCACATGCACAGACCCGTCCCCCCGCACAGTGCTCAGCACCCCCAGATGCCGCTCACTCCAAAACTCCACCAACCGCTCAGTCCAAAGCACCCAGCGATCGTAGACGCCTCACTACAGCGGTCAGACCGCCACCGTCACCGGCTTGGTCGACGCCACCCCCGAAGCGTGCCCAGTCCGCGCACATGTCACAGCGACGTACAACGCCTTCGCCCCCATCGCCTTGCTCAGCACCAACGAAGCCTTGGTCCCACCCACAACCGCCTTGCCCGCCGAATACCACTGGAACCGCACCGCCGTACAAGCCGGCGCCCAAGTCCCAGCCGAACTGGTGACGGTCTTCCCCACCTTGTAGGTCCCCGTCACCACCGGCCCCTTGGTCGCCTTCGGCGCCAACCCAGTCGCCACCGCAACCGCAGCCGTAGTCACCGCCTTGCTCGCATACCCCGCCCGCGCCGCAGTCACCGTCACACTCAACTTGTGCCCCAGCAGCGCAGCCCCAGGCGTGTACGTCGCCGCTCCGGCTCCACGAATCGCAGCCCCGTTGTCCCGCCACTGGTACGTGTACGAGGTAGCTGCCGGCGACCAGGTACCCACATTCGCCTTGGCCACCGACCCCACCCGCACCGGCGCGGCAACAGTAGGAGCCTGCACCGAAAGCAGAGCCGCCGGGCCCACCGTGAACGCGTTGGCCACTGTTCCGGACGTACCGGCGAACGAATCGACAACCAGGTTCCGAATCCCCGTGGCTGCCCCCGCCAGATTCACCGAGACCGTAGCCGCCGTCCGATCAGCCGACACCGACTTCACCACGCCAACCACGTTCGGCTTCCCCGAAGCCTCGAACCGCACGACGTCCTTCACATGCAACGACTTCCCCTTGACGGTGACCGTCGCCACCGATCCCGCCGGAGCACCGGCCGGTGACACCCCGGTCACCCCGAACGTCGCCCCACCGCACAACGGCTGCTGGCAGACGGCGCTCAGCCGATACTTCATCGCCGAGACCGGTTCCGTCTCCGGCAGACTCATCAACGCGGTCTCGATCCACGTCCCTTCGTCCTCCGAGCTGTAGAAGCTGCACACCGTCTCCGGGCTGCTCGGGCCGAACGAGCTGCAGTTCTGGCGGCCCTTGCCGCCGTAGCCGCGGAACGCCGGATGCGGAGCACCCGCTTGATTGGCCAGCGTCACGGTGAAGTCGTTCCGCTCCGCCGCCGGGAATGTCGCGCAGGTAGCGGTCCGCGACGCGCTCAGCTCTCCGGTCAGCGGCCCGAATCCGTACCCGGACTCTGCGATCTTCGTGCACTCCGCCACCGGCCCGGCCGCGGTAGCGACCTTGAACGCCTCCAGCCGGTAGACCCCACGAGGACCTACGGTGTCGTCGTTCCAGGTGATCACCTGGTACGACGAACTTCCGGTGGCCACGCACATCCCCTCGGCGGCGGACGTACAACCGGTGCTCGCCGACCCGAAGGCGATCGCACCCACGCTGGCGGCCTTGTCACGGACATTGAGCACGAATCGATCCGTCGCCGCACCCTTCAGCGAGTAGCAGCGCAACAAGGTGTTGTCGATGGTTCCGTTCGCCGCCGCGCTCCCGACCGCCGTCGAGGTGATCGCCGTACACCCCTTGGCTGTCTCCGTGATGTCACGGCGGACCACCTGGACGGTCGAGGTGGCATCGGACCCCACGACGAGTGCCTGATAGGCGCGGTTGCCGAGCAAACAGAACTCATGATCCGACGCGGCCGTGTAGGACCCGCAGCTCCGGTGTCCGGTGTCGTCCAGAACATCGAAACGTGCGGTTCCCGAACCGGCGGTCCGGCTGTACTGAACGGCTTCCCTACCCGAATGGGCCCCGGCGGGAATCGCGAGGCAGGTCGCGAAGCGCTCCGGCCGCAGCGTGACACTCGCCCCACCTGCGGTAGTGAAATCTCCCTGCGGCAGTGGCGCGCAGCGAGTGGGTTGGTCGATCCGCGGGAAGATGAGCGCGTAGGGATGCGGCGGGTCGTCGCGGTCGGACCGGATCAGCACCCGGAACGGCGGGGTGCCCTTGAGCTCACAGGTGTCACTGGAGTCCCACGAGCACATGCCGACGCCGGCCGCGTCGAGCACGAATCCGGACGCGTTGACGTTCCCGTTGGGCTGAACCGGCATCAGCAGCGCGCCGGCCGGTGCGTTCAGCGTCATGCAGTCGAACTGGCTGTCGTCGCCGAGCGTGCCTCGCTTCGCAGCGAACTCATCGGCCGGCTGCGGCGTGCACCCCTCGGTGGCAAGGACCGAGAACGCCGAGATGTGGACAGCGGCCGGCGCCAGGACGACGTACCGGCCCGGCTGCAGCGTGCAACGCTCGAGGCTGTCACAGGCGGGCATCCCGTCGTCGCCGTACGGGCCCTTCAGCTGTGGGCCGTGCTCGCTCCACTTGATGTCCGAGGTGACGACATAGGTCGTCGGCGTCGACACTTCGAGCTCGCGGCATCGACTTCCCGCCGGGGCGACGGCGCCGCCTTGCCCGAACTTCGTCAACGCCAGCGGGGTACAGCCGGTAGCGTTCGAGAGTCGGCCGATCTCCAGGTCGTAGGACCTGCTCGCATCGACCAGGACGCGGAACGGCGCGGTACCGGACATCGTGCATTCCTGCGCTTCCCCCTTGAGCTCGCAGGCAGGCGCGTTGTTCGCGTCGAGAATGCGGAAGCTGTACTGGCCAACGGCCGACGCTCTGAAATGCATTCGCTCGCCACTCGCCGCCCGGATCGGCTGGCAGTCCACCTGCACCACCGACGCCGACGTCTTGACCAGCTCCGGCAGATCCCAGCTGGTCCCTGTCTCCGGCGCACAACCGCGATCGCCGGACAGTGCGACCGCTGAGAACGTGAAGTCGGCCCCGTCGAACTCGGTCGAGTTGTCGAACAGCGCGGTGTACCGACCGGCCGCCGGGACGCTGCAGCTCTCGCCCTCGTAGCCGTTGCAGACCTCATCCCCCGAGCTCGTGTAGAGCCGAGCGGACGGGCGCGTAAAACCTGGTGTGTTCCAGCGTAGCCAGTGCCGCCCCGCGGTCAGCTCGAGCGTTCGACAAGCCGTCGCCTCGCCCTCGAGATGCCCAGCAGCAGCCGCCGGCCCCGGATCGCCGAACGGCGCGACCGGCAAGGCATCACAGCCGACCGGCGAGTTCAGCCTGGCAAGCCGCAGCGTGTACGTCGTTCCAGAAGATCGCGGCGCGAGGACAAGCACCCGGTAGGGCCCGGTACCGCTCAGTTCGCAGCGTTCGGCATTGTGGCGAGCGTTGCAGACCTCGCGGGCTTCGGCGTCGTACATCGAGGCGATTCGGAGTCCCGTGCCGATCTGGACGACATCGCCGGCGGTGCCGCTGAATTGATAGCAGTCAGCAGCCATCTCGAGGGGAAGCTCCCCGCTTCGGCCGGGCGCCGCCGGCGACAGGTCCGCCGCACTCAGCTGCGCACAGTTCGAGGCCAGAACAGGTACCGCGGACAGCGTGTAGGAGAAGGGGGCGAAGTCGTCGTTCCTGATCTCGAGGACATAGTCGCCGGGCACGCCCGCGGCGCAGAGATTTGGTTCATCGAACGCATCCACTGAGCACAGCGAACCATCCGGTCCGCGCAGCAGCCCGTTGATCCGGGAATGCCTGGGGTCGGTCGTGATGCGAAGCGCCAGTTGATCGGCGGCACCAAGGGACGGCAGCGTGAAGGTCTGCTTTCCGCCCACCTGATTCTCGGAGCAGCCAACGACCGTGTGCCAGGCAATCGCTCCGCCACATGCTTGGATCGCCTGCGCCGGCTGTGGCTTCGTGGCCTCCTGCTTCACCGTCTGCTGATCCGCTGCTGTGGGTTTCGCGGTCTCGACGTCAGCCTTCGGGGGCGGCGTCGGAGCTGCGTTCGCGGAGGCGGCCGGCAGGAGAGTCACGGCCAGGAGTACTGCGATCAGCACCGCGGCAAGCCTGTGGATGGTGGATCCGCGCAGGCGGCGGCTGAACGTCGTACTCATGTGGAAGTCCTCCCCTGGTGCTCACCCCGAGCGGGCGGAGCCTAACAGGGGGTGAGGGATGGGGAGGACTGTTTTGCACTTTGTTGCAACGGTCAGCCGATGTCTCGGCGGCGGAAGGTGGTTAGGCCTAGGGCTAGGAGGGCGGCGGCTGTGGCGGTTAGGGCTAGGACGGGGGTGGTGGTGAAGGTGCCTCCGGGGAGGCGGGGGGTGTGGCCGTAGGGGCTTAGGTTGATGACGGATCGGGGGAGGTTGAAGACGGCGCCGAACTGGCCGAGGAGGAGGAAGAGTCCGTAGAGGGCCCAGGCGGTGGTGATGAGTTTGGGGGCCAGGCCGAAGAGGGCTACTACCAGGGCTGTGACCAGCCAGATGGCTGGGAGTTGGACGGCGGCTGCGGCGAGCATGCGGGGGACCTGGCGGCCTACGTTGCCCAGGGAGGCGCCGCTGGAGAGGCCGGAGCCCAGGCCGGCTACCAGGATGAGGACTCCGGTGCCGAGGAGGGCCATCAGGACGTGGCTGGCGAGCCAGCGGGTGCGGGTGACGCCGGTGGCCAGGAGGGGTTCGGCTCGGAGGGCTGTTTCTTCGGTGCGGAGGCGGAGGGCGGCTTGGATGCCGTACGCCGAGGCGAGCAGGCCGATGATGCCCATTTCGGTGGAGAGGAAGGCGTCGGTGATGGCCTGGACGCCGCCCAGCTTCTGGACCATTTCGCGGGCGCTGTCGCTGCTGACGAAGCCGTCGACGTTGCTGGCGATGTTGCCGACCAGGAGGCCGAGGAGGAGGAAGGCGAAACCCCAGCTGTACAAGGAGCCTCGGTGTAGTCGCCAGGCCAGGGCTAGTGGTGAGCGGAGGGTGGGTGCGGCGACTGCCGGTCCTGGGCGCGGACGGACCAGACCGGCGCCGACGTCGCGGCGGCGGATCAGGGCGAGCGCTCCGGCGATCAGGAGCGCCAGGAGTACCAGCGGCAGGAGTACGACGACGTACCGGTCGCCGGCGTACGCGCGGATCTGCTGGGACCAGCCGACCGGGGACAGCCAGGACACCCACTCGGACTTGCCGTCGGCTGAGGAGTCGCCGATCGCACGCAGGACGTAGGAGACACCGAGGACGATGGCGGTGAAGCCGTTGGCGGTCCGGGCGCCTTCGCTCAGCTGGGCGACCAGGGCGCCGACGCCCGCGAAGGACAACCCCGCCGAGGTCCACACGAGTCCGAAGGCGAATGAGCCGGCTACCGGGAGGCCGACGCCGATGAGGGCCAGAGCGGTCAGCAGGCCCAGCAGTACGACGGTTCCGATGGATACGAGCAGTGCTGCGGACAGAGCGGCGTACCGGCCGAGGACTCCGGCGCTCAGCAGCTCCAGACGACCGGACTCCTCTTCTGAGCGCGTGTGCCGGACCACGAGGATCGAGGCCAGCAGTCCGACCAGTAGGGCGCCGAACGCGGTCAGCTTGAACAGCGAGATCTCCCCGAGCGAGGTCTCGTCGAAAATGCGGCCGTAGAGCGACACCAGGGCGGGGGACGCGTTCGACGTCTTGGCTGCCTCGATGCGAGACGGGACGTCGGTGTAGAGGTCCATGGTGGCCTGGGCCGAGCCGGCAGCCATCACGACGAACACCACGATCCAGGTCGGGATCAGGATCCGGTCACGCCGCAGGGCGAGCCGGACCAGGGTCCCGGTACCGACGAAGTCCTTCATGAGACGGCCACCGAGTCATCCTCGTAGTGGCGCAGGAACAGCTCCTCCAGGGTCGGCGGCTGCGCCACGAGGCTCTTGATGCCGCTCGCAGCGAGCTCCCGCATCACTCCGTCGAGCTGCGCGGTGTCGACCTCGCAGTGCACCCGGTTGCCCTCGACATCGAGTGAGTGCACACCAGGCAACGACGCCAGTCCGTTCGGTGCGGCGGACAGCTCCGCCTGGATCGACGTACGGGTCAGGTGGCGCAGGTCGGCCAGGGTGCCGGTCTCGACCACCTTGCCGCGGCGGATGATGCTGATCCGGTCACACAGCGCCTCGACCTCGGAGAGGATGTGGCTGGACAGCAGGACGGTACGGTCGCGCTGCCGCTCCTCCTCGATGCACTGACGGAACACCTCCTCCATCAGCGGATCCAGTCCGGACGTCGGCTCGTCCAGGATGAGCAGCTCGACGTCGGACGCGAGTGCTGCGACCAGTGCGACCTTCTGACGGTTGCCCTTGGAGTAGGTGCGGCCCTTCTTGGTCGGGTCCAGGTCGAAGCGGCGCAGCAGGTCGTCGCGCTTCTTCGGGTCCAGTCCGCCGCGCAGCCGGCCCAGCAGGTCGATCACCTCGCCGCCGGTCAGGTTCGGCCAGAGATTGACGTCACCGGGGACGTAGGCCAGCCGGCGGTGCAGCTGGGCGGCGTCGTGCCACGGGTCGCCGCCGAGCAGCGACACGTCGCCCTCGTCCCCGCGCAGCAGTCCGAGCAGGACCCGGATGGTGGTGGACTTCCCGGCGCCGTTCGGGCCCAGGAATCCGTGCACCTCGCCGGTGGCGACCTCAAGGTCGAGACCGTCGAGGGCGTGTGTCGCGCCGTACGACTTGTGTAGTCCGGAGACCACGATGGCTGATGTCATGTTTCATAACGTACACTTCATTCAGAAGTTTGTGAATCTTCGAAACGAGTGGGCCGAGAGGGGATGATGGGCCGGTGAGTGCACAACGCGACGACGAGGCCGTCCGGCGGTACGCCGAGCAGTTCGGCAACCTGCTGGCCGACACCGGCTGGCCCCGGATGGCCGGCCGGGTCTTCTCCGCCATCCTGGCCAGCGAGGAGGGCCGGATGACCGCGGCCGAGCTGTCCGAGCAGCTCCAGGCCAGTCCCGCCGCCGTCTCCGGCGCGGTCAACTACCTGCTCCAGCTCCGCCTGGCCACCCGCGAACGCGAACCCGGCGGTCGCCGCGACGTGTACGTCGTCCAGGACGACTCCTGGTACCAGACGATGATGACCGAGAACCAGGCCCTCACCCGCTGGTCCACCTCACTGCGCCAGGTCCTCGAGCACGCCGGTGACGGAACGCCCGCCCACCACCGGGTCCGCATCACCCTCGGCTTCTTCGAGTTCCTCACCGAGGAGGTCAAAGGCCTCTCCGACCGCTGGGTCGTCCGCCGCGCGGAACTCGACGCCGAGATCGCAGCGGAAAACAAGTAAAGGGCCCGGCGATCACGCCGGGCCCCTCATCAGCAACGACAGCTACCGCAGGGTGCCGGCAGCGATGGTGTCGAGCGCCTGCTGGAGCAGGGGGTTCACCTTCTGTGAACCGGCCTTCGAGCGGGGCAGGTGGACTGCGTTGCCGTCCACCGGGCCGTCGACTGGGTAGACGGACAGTTCGGCGGGCAGTGGCGTCGTACCGCAGACCTTGTTGCGGGCTGGGAGTTCGCCGGTGAAGACGAAGGTGTCGCCGATGGCTTCGGCGCAGGCGGAGGCGGAGCCGACGTACTGGCCGTGCTGGCCTTCGTCGTCGATGGCTACGAAGCGGGTGGCCTTGGCGGTGTCGCGGTGGGTGCGGAGGGCACCCTCGTACGCCGTGGCCGGGTCGAGCTCGCCCTGGACCATCAGGAGGCGCGGGGAGCCGGTCAGGTCCAGCTTGCGGTCCTGCGGCTTGTACTTCCAGAAGGCACACATCGGTACGCCGACCATGTAGCCGAAGAAGCTGTACTTCCGGGCCATCCGGTCCGCCTCGGCCAGGTAGAACTTCGGATCGTGGTTCCAGGCCGTGTCGTTGCAGCGAACCGTCGTACCGATGGAACCGAGGTTCACCACGGCGTCGGCGGACTTGGACTGTACGGCGGCCTCTCGGGCGTCGGCGATGATCGAGCGGGTCGAGTCCGTGCTGACGGCCGCGGCCGCGGTGGCCGAGGCCGGGGCGGTCACGCCGTACCGGGTGCGGATGGCGGCGAGGGTGTCGAAGGCCTGCAGCTCCGGAGCGAGCCGGGCCCACGCCTTGTCGACGTGGCGCAGTTCGACCACGCCCGAGGCCGACGGGTCCTTGGTGAATTCGTCGTGCACGAGGATGTCCAGCGTGCCGCGGATGAAGCGGACGTTGCCGTAGCTGACGCTGTAGATCGTGCCGTCCAGGTCGTCACCACGAACCTCCGAAGTACCGGCCTTGACCAGCGTGACCAGCTTTGCGCGGATCCGGTCGTACGACGCGGTGACCTGGCGGGACGTGGATCCGAGGCCCTGGATCTGGTCGGCGTGCCGGGCGATCCACGGGAACAGCTGGGTGTCGCGGCGGCGCTGACCGGAGAACGGGTCGAAGTTCACGTTCTCCCACTGGGTGTGGGTCCAGTCCATGTTCGAGTCGATCACGAACCGGCCGACACGCTGCGGGTAGGTGTCGGCGTACCAGCCACCGAGCCAGGTGCCGTAGCTGTAGCCGATGAAGTTCAGCTGGCGGGCCTTGAAGAGCGCGCGCAGGAAGTCCATGTCGTAGACGGTCTGCTGGCTGCTGACGAACTGGCCGAACTCCGTTGCCGAACAGGCCTCGGCCTGCAGCGCGGCCTCGGCCACCTCGACCTTGTGGGTCTGCCGGGTGCGCTCCTTGTAGTCCGGGGTCGTCGGCAGCGCGGCCAGCTTCTCGGCCGTGGTCAGGCACTGCAGCCGCGTACTCGTTCCGAACCCCCGCGGGTCGAAGCCGAGCAGGTCGAAGTCACTGAACAACTGCGGCTTGTCGGCCCCGAGAAAGGCCGAGAGGTTGAGGCCGGCGCCGCCCGGTCCACCCGGGTTGGAGGCCATCAGGCCCTTCGACTTGCCGGTGGCCTTGCTGTAGGCAATCGCGACCTCTACGTCGGGATGCGCATCCGGGTGGGCCCAGTCCATCGGCACCTTCACCTTGGCGCAGTTCGTGGTCGGCGCCTGCGGGTAGGCGCTCTTGACCGCGGCATCGAACGAGCAGACCGACCAGGCGATCGGCTGGACCAGGTACCGCTGCGGAATGGACGGCGTCGGCGGGTCCACCGGACCCGGGCGCGCCGCCGTGGCCTGACTGACGGCCAGCTGCGGCACGAAGAGCGCCACTGCCAAGGCCACTGCAATCTTGCGAGGTTTCAACACTGCTACTCCTGTAGGCCGGGCGGGGATGCAGGAAAGCAGCAACGTAGGCCGGACACACAGGCGATGACCAGGTACTGAAGTCAGTACAAGGGGATTCCCTATAGGTCGTAGACAGTGAAGATCGTGCAGTACATCGGCGGCGACTCCAGACCGGGGTAGTACAAACGCCCGGCCTCATCAGTGATTTTGAAGTACGCCGTGGACGCGCCGACCTGGGACGGCGCCTGCAGCTGCATCGTCACGACCACCACCTCCCCCGGCTCCGCATCCGGCACTCGCTCACGTGCCGGCGACCGCAGCCAGCCCGGAGTGCCGGGAGCGCCCTGCCGGGTCAGCCACCGGTCGCGCCAAGGCCGCTCACCGCTGTTGCGGATCTGCCAGGTCTTCTCGAAGGTCTCGTCCCGGCGAACCTGGGTCCCGTCCGGCACCGTCTCCCCCGCCAGCTCCGCCCGGTCCTCAGCGTGGTGATCAGCCGGCACGGACCCACCCAGTGACACCGGCTGAACATGCCGCCGCATGTCTCGCAGCGACGTGTCCCGACCAGCCCGTACGGCGGCGTCCAGCTCCGTCAGCTGGTTGACGAGCGCCTGCCGCGCTCCGAACGAGGCGTCGTACCACTCGATCAATTCGCGACTGGGCTTGGTGTGCCCACGCTCCACCCGGGACAGGTGCCCCTTGTCCCAGCCGGACATCACGGCGGCGCGGGTCAGCGGCACACCGGCAGCCTCTCGGAGCTCGCGCATCCGGCAACCGATCACAAAGCGAGCCTGCGCTGGCCTCACGCTGCACTCCCCAGAAGCGACCCAGTCGGCAGACGTTGCCCACTGCGACAACACCGTAACCCTCTGATTGTCTGAAAGTCAGCGACATCTCGCGTTACATCGATCGAAAAGGACAAACCTCATGCGTACCGCCCTCCTGCGCATCACTGCCCGCTTGTCCGCCCTCACCCTGCTCAGCGCCGGCGCCCTCCTCGGCGCAGGGACCCTGCCCGCCCACGCCGCGACCGGAACCGTGGTCACCGACAGCGGCTCCGGCGTGACGATCCGGTCCGGCAACGCCCTCAGCTTCGGCTCGGTCGGTACCCAGCCGAACGGCACGGTCGAGATCGACTGCCAGATCTACGGGGAGCCCGTGACCGGCAAGTTCGGCCGCAGCCTGATCTGGGACCACATCCCCGGCAAGGGCTTCATCTCCGACTCCTACGTGAACACCGGCAGCACCGGCCTGGTCGCCCCGCTCTGCACGAACAACCCGCGTGCCGACAAGGCCATCGCCTGGTACGCCGCTCGCAACGGTTCGACCGCCTACCAGGGGTACTGCGAGATGGCTGCGGAGAACTCGTACGGGAAGACCGGCATCTGGGAGTCGGCCAAGGCGGACTGGAACGACGCCGTCGCCCGGGGCGTCGCCCACCGCGGTGACCTGAACCCGCCGAAGGGTGCGTTGGTGTTCTGGGACCTGGCCGCGCCGTACGGGCACGTCGGTGTCGCCCGTGGCGACGGCTACTTCTGGGCCACCAGCGTCGGCGGCAAGATCGGCCTCGCGAAGCTGCCGTACTTCTCCAACTACCTCGGCTGGGCCTGGCCGAACTTCTGACCCCACAAGCCCTCGGATACCTGCCGCCCCTAGGTATCCGGGGGCTTTCCAACGCTCAAATCCAGCGGACCGTGTTAACTCGGTCACGGATAGCGTTTCCTCTCATAGCCCTGAGGCGGAACTTTCTGTACCGTGCGTGCAAACGCTCTCATGGAAGCGTTTCCACCGCCCCAGCAGAAAGATTTCGCGATGAGGACCCGAAGCCCCCGAAGTTTCTATCGTTGTAAACCAGCGGTTTACCTGATCGCCATCGTGTCGGCGATCGCCGTGCTGCTGGCCAGCACCGGTATCCAGCCCGCGCAGGCCGCACCGGCCGCCGAGGACCACGTCGTCCGGCACGACTTCCAGGACCCGGCGCTGGCCGCGCACTACATCCAGCAGTTCGACGAGATCCGGGCCAGCGGCAAGAAGCTCAGCAAGGTGCTGGAGGAGCGGACCAAGGGCCAGCTCCAGGACGTCATGCCGACGCTGCGGTACATCGAGTTCGACGCCGAGACCAAGGTCGAGGGCACGATCGCCACGATCGTCATCAAGGCGCCCGACGTCGAGGTGGACGCGACCTGGTGGCAGGGCGCGCTGATCGTCGCGGGCTCCATCCTGATCGGCGTCGGAGCCGGCGCGGCCTGTGCGTACGCCGGTGGCCCGGCGACCGTCTGTGCCGGCGTCGGCGGGTTCATCGGCGAGTTCGTGAACGGCGCGCTGACACAGTGGGCCGACGGCAAACTGGGAGATGCCGACGAGTGGGCCAACACGATGGCGAAGTCCATCGCGGCCGGCCTGACCACGTTCGCGATCGCCTGGGCCGGGACCGCCGAGGCGCTGATCTGGTACAAGGCGACCAGCGCCTCGATCGTCCGCTTCGTCCGGACCGTCGAGGCCTTCTTCGGCGGTACGACCGCCGGTGACACGCTGGCCGGGATGCTCGACACGCTCGAGCGGTACCTGCCGAGCTACCTCCGCAACGCCTCCTCGGCGACCGGCATCTGCCGCGAGCCGGTCGGCGAGACCGAGCCCGGCGGTGGCTGGGCCCCGCTCGGCCAGATCGTGCACGCCGCCGACGGTGCGCAGACCCGCTTCATGGACGTCGACGGCGATATCGACGTGGACCGCGCGGTCTCCGTCAACGGCCGGCTCTACACCTGGACCAACCACGGCTGCGGGATCGACGGCCGGCGGATCTGGCTGCCGCACGGTGACACGTCACCGGCCAGCGCCAAGCAGACCCCGAAGACCGCGTACTTCGGCGATCTCGACGGTGACGGCAAGGACGACATGGTCAACTTCATGACCGCGGCAGACTCCGGCACCGGCTTCCCGGCGATGCGGGTCTGGCGTAACGAGTCCAGCGGCCAGACCATCCGCTGGGGCGCCCCGGTCATCGTCGCCAACGACCTCGGGTACGTCGGTATCCCGGTGTTCGCCGATCTCGACGGCGACGGTGACGACGACCTGATCATCCCGGATCGCCTGAACTTCCTGACTGCCTGGGAGAACACCAAGACCAGCGGACTGCCGAAGCCCGGCGACTGGGACAAGATCGAGGGCTTCACGCACCCCGCCGAAGGCCCGACCGGATCGGTCTCCTACCCCGATATCAACGGTGACGGCCGCGCCGATGTGGTCGTCGTCCGGTACATGACCGGTGACGTGGACGCGTGGCAGAACCTGGGCACCGGCTGGACCGAGACGGCCGCCAAGATGACCGCCGCGGCCGACCCGTGGAAGTCGCTCGGCACGATCCGCTCCGGCGCCGCGTTCGGCGGCACCGTCGGTGACTTCGGCGACCTCGACGCCGACAAGGTCTCGGACTTCCTGCTCTACAACTCGACCTCCAAGGGTGTCGACGGCTGGCTGCTGCCGAGCGAAGCCGCGGCGGGTGCCAACGGTGGCGTCGGCGACCCGATGGAGGCACACCCGGGCGGTGACGACGGCGGCACGCGTCCGCCCGCTTCCGGCGACTGCCGGCCGGACGGTCTGGCAACCACGCCGGGCGTGGCGACGCCGTACTGCAAGATCTACCAGGGTGACGGCCGGGAATGGCTCGGTCAGGGCCGGGACCGCCGGGTCGTGGCGTACTTCAACGGGGCCCGCACGGGTGCCGACGGGACGCCGTACTACTTGGTGAAGAACATCCCGTGGTCGAAGGTCACGCATATCAACTACGCCTTCGCCTCCGTGCAGAACAACAGCATTGCCGTTGACCACGCGGCGACCGGGATGGAGTGGCCCGGGAAGTTCGGCGCGGAGATGGATCCGTCGTTGCCGTACAAGGGTCACTTCAACCTGCTCACGAAGTACAAGCGCCTGCACCCGCGGGTGAAGACGCTGATCTCGGTCGGCGGCTGGGCCGGGTCCGGCGGCTTCTACGGCATGACCACGAACGCCGACGGCACCGTGAACCAGGCCGGCATCGACACCTTCGCAGCCTCGGCCGTGAGCTTCCTGCGGACCTACGGGTTCGACGGCGTCGACATCGACTTCGAGTACCCGACCGTCCTCGACGACACCGGCAACCCGAACGACTGGGGTACGGCGAACCCGCGCCGCAAGGGTCTGCCCACCGCCTACACCGCGTTGATGAAGACGCTGCGCGATTCGCTGAACCGGGCTTCGGTGGCGGACAACCGCTACTACCAGCTCACCTCGGCATCGTCCGCCTCCGGCTATCTGGTGCGCGGCATGGCGAACCAGACCGCGCTGGACTACCAGGACTTCACGAACCTGATGTCCTACGACTACCACGGCACCTGGAACGATGTCGTCGGCCCGAACGCGGCTTTGTTCGACGACGGCAAGGACCCGGAACTCGCCGAGCAGTACGCCACCCCGGAGTACGGCGGGATCGGCTACTTCAACACCAACTGGGCGATGAAGTACATGCGCGGCGCACTCCAGGCCGGCCGCGTCAACCTCGGGATCCCTTACTACACACGCGGCTGGAAGAATGTCACCGGCGGCACGAACGGCCTGTGGGGCAAGTCCGCGAAGCCGGACGGCTGTGAACCGGGCACCGGGATCAAGCGTCCCTGTGGTGACGGCGCGGTCGGTATCGACAACATCTGGCACGACAACACCGCCAACGGGGGCGAGTTGGGCTCCGGGACGAACCCCTTGTGGCACACCAAGAACCTGGAGAAGAACATCCTCCCCAGGTACGCGCCGAACGTCGGCCTGGACCCGGCCAACCCGGCCGACCGGCTGTCGGGCCAGTACACCCGGCACTGGGACGACACCACCAAGACGTCGTGGCTGTGGAACAACGACAAGAAGGTGTTCTTGTCGACCGAGGACGAGCAAGGTATCGACGCCGTCGTGGACATGGTGAAGTCGACGGGTGCCGGTGGCGTGATGATGTGGGAGCTCGGCGGCGACTTCGCCTGCCCGGCAGTCGTCACTGCGCAGAGCCCGTGCGGCATGGGTTACACGCTGACCACCCGGCTGAACGAGAAGCTGGGTAACTCAGGGGCCTATGACAACAATCTGCGCAGTGGGAGCTCCGGCGCCGCGCCGGCCGTGACCGCAAACATCAGCGTGGACATGGTCAACTACCCGACCGCGACCGCGAACCTGTGGCCGTTGCAGCCGACCGTCCGGATCACCAACAACACCGGCCGCACGCTGGGTGGCGGCAAGGACACCAAGCTGTCGTTCGACATCCCGGCCTCGACGTCCCCGCTGGTCAAGGACGTCAACTGGCAGACCGGTGACCAGGGTGGGCAGTGGAAGCTCACCGCCGGTTCGACCTTCCACCGGATCAGCACGACGCTGGACTACTGCCAGATCATTCCGGCCGGGAAGAGCCTTGATCTGCCGATCATCTACTTCCTCCCGATCACCGGTCCGGTCAACACCAGCCTGTCGATCGGGGGAACGGCGTACGCGCCGATGACCGACAACCTCAAGGGACTCGGTACGGCGACTCCCCCAGCCGGCGGCTGTAATGCGGGGAACTGGGACGCGACCAAGATCTACGACCCGGCCACGCAAACCGTCGAGCAGGTCACCGTGAAGTACAACGGCAAGATCTGGAAGGCCAAGTGGCAGACCCAGAACAGTGCTCCGGGGACCGGGGCCGACCCTGACCACGAGCCGTGGAAACTGATCGGGGTGGCTAGCTAACCTCCATCCGATCCAGCCAGTCGGCGACCAGCGCGTGATAGAGCGCTGGTCGCCGTACTGGCAGGTCGTGATCCTCCTGATCCAGTACGGCGTACGTCGCGGTCGGGTAGTCGTCGAGCAGGCCCCACGCGTCGGCGTACCCGGTGATGGTGTCCTGCCGCCCGGTCACGATCAACGTCGGCCGTTCGAACCGCAAGGCCGGATCGTCTCGCAAGCCGTAGGTCGTCGGATCGCTCTGGATCCGCGCGAGGAATTCCAGGTCGGCCGATTGCTCGGCGGGGTCGTAGTAGTTGTCCTGCTTCACCTGCCAGTACGGCGTCTTCCGTAGGTACTCGTCTGTCGGCAGGGTGCGCAGGGTTCGGTCGGCAATCACACCGGGCACCCGCAGCAGCAGGCCGAGGATGCGTGCCGGGTCGCGCTTGATCAGCCCGCGCGCGTGCAAACCACCTGCGGAGGTGCCGGCGACGGCGTACTGCTCGGACCCGACAGCTGTGGCGATGGTCGCCGCGATCGCATCGAGCATTCCGTCCTGGTCGGTGATGTTCGGATCACCCGGGCGGTGGTTGGTGCCAGGTGGGTCGACGTAGATGCGCCGCCAACCCTCGCGATCGGCGAAGACCGGCTCGTGGATGTCTCGGGTTTCACCGTTGTTGCCGCCCCAGCCGGGCAGGAAGATGATCGGGCGACCGCTGCCGAAGGACTCGTAGTACATGGAACGACGGTAGCCGCGTCCGCTCCGCTCAGCGCGCCTTTCTCTTCGCAGCAGACGGCGGCCGCTCGCCCGACCCGCGCTGGATCAACGCGCAGGGCAGCACGATGCGTTGCGGCGGCCGACGGTCGGTGCCCGCGGCCCGGTCCAGCAGCAACCGCGCCGCGCTGCGGCCGAGCTCGGCGATGTCGGAGGCGACCACGGTGACCGGTGTCGGCAGCATGTCGGCGAGGCGGAAGTCGTCGAAGCCGACCACCGCGGGCTCGCGACCGAGCTCACCGAGCGCCCGCAGGACACCTTCAGTCAGGAAGTTGGTCGACGCGAAGATCGCGGTCGGCGGATCGGGCCGCAGCATCAGCTCGCGGGTCGCCTTCTCCGCGGACTCGGCATTGCCCTCGGGCAACTGAACGACCAGCGACTCGTCCACCTCCAGCCCGGCGGTCCGGTGTGCCCGCCGGAAACCGCGCAGCCGCCGGCCGGTCGTGTAGTACGACGGCGCCAGCAGGATCGCGATCCGCTCGTGCCCCTGCGACAACAGGTGCTCGGTGGCGAGCCGCCCACCACCCTCGTTGTCGACCATCACGATGTCGGCCTCGATCCCGGTCGCGGGCCGGTCGACGAACACGACCGGCACACCGGCGCCCGCCAGGAACGCGTGGTCGCCCTGGTCCGGCACGATCATCAGCCCGGCGACCTGGCGGCTGACCAGCTCCCGGATCGCCCGCTTCTCCCCCTCCGGATCCTCGTCGACACTGCCCAGTACGACGGCGAACCCGGACTGCCCGGCCACCTCGAGCGAGGCCTTGGCGATCGTCGCGTAGAACGGGTTGGTCAGGTCACCGAGCACCAGCGCCAGACTGGACGACTTCTTCCCCGGCCGCAGTGCGCGGGCGACCTCGTTGCGCTGGAAACCGAGCTGGTCGATCGCGGTCCGGACCCGCTGGGCGGTCTCGTCCCGGACACCGTGCCCGCCGTTCACCACCCGCGACACCGTCCCGAGCCCGACCCCCGCCCGCCGGGCCACGTCGATCATCGTCGGCCGAGCGGCCTCGGGAGTGTTTGGAAACGTTTCGGGCACGGGGTTGACTTCCTTTTGGCGGCACGGCATCGTCCACTCCACACTAAAACTTGGAAACGTTACCGTCCAGCACGCTCGACCCTGGAGATCGGATGAATCGAGAGCACCGATGACGGGGGCGGCCGGGTGACCCGGTCGCGCCGTCCGTTCCAACGTGGCAACACCCGCAGCCGCGGCGGGCTCAGCCGCAGCGCCGGTTCCGACACGATGGCGGCGTACCTGTTCATCGCACCGGCGATCATCGGGTTCGCGGTCTTCGTCGGCTACCCGCTGATCCGCTCCTTCTATCTGGCACTGACGAAGTACAACGGCCTGACCGACCCGGTCTTCGTTGGACTCGGCAACTTCCGCCGCCTCTTCACGACCGACCCGGCCTTCTGGCCGGCCCTGCGCGCAACCGGGTACCTGGTGGTCCTGTACGTGCCGCTCTCACTCATCCTCGGGCTCGCACTGGCGATGTTCTGCAACCAGCGGTTCCGCGGTGTCAGCCTGCTCCGGACGCTGGCGTATCTGCCGGTCGTCCTACCTGCGGTCGCCACCATCACGCTCTGGAAGTTCATCCTGAACCCCCAGGTCGGGCTGCTGAACACCGTCCTCGATCGCCTCGGCCTGCCGACCAGCCTGTGGTTGCAGAGCCCGACGATGGCGATGCCGTCGGTGGTGCTGATGATGTTGTGGGGCGTCGGCGGCACGATGATCATCTTCCTGGCCGCCCTGCAGGCCGTCCCGACCGAGCTGTACGAAGCAGCCAAGGTCGACGGTGCCGGGCCGTGGTCGGCGTTCGTCCGGATCACCCTGCCGACGATCAGCCCGATCATCCTGCTGCAGGTGATCCTGCAGACCACCGCTGCTCTGCAGACCTTCAACCAGCCCAAGATCCTGACGAACGGCGGCCCCGGCTTCAGCACCAGCGTGCTGATGCTGTCGATCTACAACAACGGCTTCCCCAACCTCGGCCGGGTCCCCCAGCTCGGCTATGCCTCGGCGCAGGTCTGGGTGCTGTTCGTGATCATCATCGCCGTCATCGCCCTGGCCGCGAAGTTCACCTCCCTTTGGACCTACAGTGACAACACTCCCGACTGACCGCCGGCCGCGCCGCCTGATCGGTACGACGGCCTGGTACGTGACCGCGTTGTTCGTTGCGGCGGTGATGATCGTGCCGCTGTTGTGGATGATCACCATCGGCCTGAAGAGCGGCTCGGCGGTCTTCGAGATCCCACCGCGGTTGCTGCCGCGCGAATGGACCTGGCGCAACTTCATCGACGGCCCACAGGCGATCCACTTCCCACGACTGCTCCTCAACTCGACCATCATCACCGCGCTCAGCGTGCTCGGTGGAGTGATGACCGCGATGATGGCCGGCTATGCACTGGCCCGGTTGCGCTTCCCCGGTCGCAAGGTCTGGTTCTACTTGTTCGTCGGCAGCATGCTGCTGCCCGGCGTGGTCGGACTGATCCCGCTCTTCCAGCTGTACAAGAGCATCGGCTGGTACGACACCTGGCTGCCGCTGATCGTGCCGGCCTTCCTGGGCGGGAACCCGCTGTTCATCTTCCTGGCCCGGCAGTACTTCCTGGCCATCCCGTACTCGATCGACGAGGCCGCCAAGATCGACGGCGCCGGGCATCTGCGGATCTTCACCCAGGTGATGCTGCCGCTGACCCGCCCGGCCTGGATCACGATGGCGATCCTCGCCTTCCAGGCCTCCTGGAACGACTACCTGAACCCGCTGGTCTACCTCTACTCGTCCGGCAAGTGGCCGCTGTCGGTCGGGATGGCCGCGTTCATCTCGCCGTTCGCCGGCAAGACGCCGGACTGGAGCTACTACATGGCCACCAACCTGCTCTACATGCTGCCTCCGCTGATCCTCTTCTTCGTCGCGCAGCGCTACTTCATCCAGGGCCTCGGCTCGCTCGGCAGCACCACCCAGAAATGAGGGACAACCTGTGAACACCAAGCTCATCGGTGCGGCCGCGCTGGCCTGCGCCGGGTTGCTGACGCTGTCGGCCTGCAGCGGTTCGGACTCCGGTTCGAGCGACGGGCCGGTCACCGTGACCGTGATGACGTGGGAGTCGACCCAGACCAACGCCGTGATCAAGAAGGCGCTGGCCTCCTTCGCGGATCCGAACATCAAGGTCGAACTGCTCGACACCCCGAGCGGTCAGTACGGCGACAAACTGTCGTCGCTGACCCAGGCGAAGAAGCTGCCGGACCTGTTCTGGTGCGGTAACGACACCGAGCAGCAGTACACCCAGCAAGGGCTGCTGGTCGACTGGACGAGCAAGCTCACCGGCGACTTCGGACCGGACAAGTTCGTCGGCTCCGCGATCGAGAACTGGAAGACCGCGGACGGCCAGATGGGCGGACTGCCGTCGCTGATGAACACGTACGGCGTCTGGTACAACGCCGATGCATTCACCGCGGCCGGCCTGCAGATCCCGAAGGACGGCTGGACCTGGGACGAGATGTACGCCGCCGCCACGAAGCTCACCGGCAAGAACGGAGCGAAGTACGGGCTGGTCGCCGACCAACTGACCGGGCCCGACGGTCCCTTCACGATGAGCATGTACGCCGTCTCCGCGGGTGGCGCGCCGTTCACCGACAACGTGAACCACCCGACCAAGGCCGAGGCCGACGCCAAGTACACCGAAGGCGTGCAGAAGCTGACAGCCGCAGTCAAGAACGGCTCGGTCGCCCCACCCGGGTACGACGCCTCGAACGCCCAGTCGCTGTTCGCGGCCGGCAAGGTACCGATGATGTTCGGCGGCCAGTGGCTGGCAGCCGGCTTCCAGGTCGACAAACCGAAGGTCAAGTACGGCTTCGCCCCGTTCCCCCAGGTAACCACCCCCGCCACCCTGTACGACTCGGTCGGCATCTGCACCCCGCAGTACACGAAGGACCAGGACGCAACCTTCAAGGTACTGCAGTACATCAACACCAAGGTATGGGACGCCGTCCTACCGGAATCCCCCGTCGCACCCCCGGCCTACACCCCCGCCCAGGCCAGCTACTTCGACGCCCTCACCAAAGCCCAGCAAACCACCGTCGTCGACACCGTCAAGGCCGACCTGGCCGCCGAGAAAACAGTCGGCGTCCGCTTCACCACCCAATGGGCCCAGCAGGTAGGCGACCTCACCACCGCCGAGTACCAACCCATCCTCAACGGCAAAAAGCCCATCACCAACCTCCCGTCCTACATAGAAAAGATCAACACCCTCATAAAATCCGGCGGCTGACCCCAGGGGCGGTCGGGGTGGCGTTGCGGTTGGCCCCCGCAAGCCCCTGGTCCGGGGTGGGGGTCAGGTGGCTTGCCAGAGGGAGAGGGCGAAGCGGGCTTGGGGGTCGGTCCACCAGGCGGTGGGGGTGAAGCCGGCTTCGGCCAGTTCGGTGGTTACTCGGTCGGGGCGGAACTTGGCGGAGATCTCGGTGTGGAGTTCCTCGCCTTCGGCGAAGTCGATCTCCAGGTGGACTTCGGGGATGAGCACGCGTTGGGGGCTGGTGGCTCGGAGGCGCATCTCGATCCACTCGTTGTCGGGGTCCCAGCGGGCTACGTGCTCGAAGGCGTCTACGTCGAAGTCTGCGCCGAGTTGGCGGTTGATCACGCGGAGCACGTTGCGGTTGAACTCGGCGGTCACGCCCTGGGCGTCGTCGTACGCCGCGATCAGGGTGGCTGGATCCTTGACCAGGTCGGTGCCGAGGAGGAGCCACTCGCCTGGCTCGAGGACGTCGCGGATCGAGCGGTAGAAGGTGGCGCGCTCGGCTGGTAACAGGTTGCCGATCGTGCCGCCGAGGAAGGCGACCAGTCGGGGCGAGTCGCCGGGTAGCTTGTCGAGGTGGGCGGTGAAGTCACCGACCACGCCGTGTACGTCGATCGTCGGGTAGTCGGCGTTGATCGCGTCCGCCGCCTCACGGAGCGCCGACTCGGAGACGTCCAGCGGGACGAACGTGGTGAGTGTGCCGTGGTCGCGGAGTCCGTCGAGCAGCAGGCGGGTCTTCTCCGACGAGCCGGACCCGAGCTCGACGAGGGTATGTGCCTTGGTCAGTTGGGCGATCTCGCGGCTGCGGGTCTGCAGGATCTCGCGCTCGGCGCGGGTCGGGTAGTACTCCGGGAGACGGGTGATCTCTTCGAACAGTTCACTGCCGCGGGCATCGTAGAACCATTTCGGCGGCAGCCATTTCGCGTCGGCGGTCAGTCCGGCGCGGACATCCTCGCGAAGGGTTCGAGCGGCATAGTCCGGCGTGAGATGTACGTCGATCTGGGTCACTGCGGTCCTTCCATCGGGGTGATGCTCACGGTGGTAGCGGTTGCCACGAGCAAGGATCGGTCGGGGACCTCGTCCCAGCGCCCGGTCCCGAACGGTTCCGAACTGACGGTGGTCGAGTCGGGCGTCCGGCGTACCCAGAGTGAATGTGTCCACGTGGTGGCGACGAGTTGTGTGCCGTCGGTGAGCAGCACGTTCAGCCGCGAGCCCGGTGCCGCCTGCTCCACCTCCTGTACGACGGACGCCACGGCCTCGCCGGCGTCGACCCCGGAGTGAAGGCGATGCGTGATCAGCGCCCACAACAACGCGGAGTCGACCGGTGCGCCGATTGTCAGCAGGTCCGCGACCGGCAACTGCTCAGCCAGCTTCACCGTCGACTCCGGCCACCCCGGAATGCGGCCGTTGTGGCTGAACAACCACTTCCCGGCACGGAACGGCGCCACCGCCGACTCGTCGTGCGGCATCCGATCTGTCCCGTTCCGTACGGCGGCGATCACCGCGCCGGAGGTGATTCCGTCGGCGAGGTCGCGGAGGTTGTCGTCCGTCCAGATCGGCACGTTCCGCCGGTAGCGGTGAGCAACCGGACCACCGGCGTACCAGCCGAGGCCGAAGCCGTCGGCGTTCACTGTGCCGCCGCCGCGCATGTCGTGGGGGGCCCAGGACTGCTCGTACAGGGAGTGTTCCGGGTCCAGCACGAGCGACGCCAGCGTCACGGGTGGGCCGAGGTAGGCGAGGTGGCGGCACATCAGGCGCGCAGCTCCTCAGGACGCGGATCGCGAGCGCAACGGAAACCGGCGAAGATCTGCCGGCGGATCGGGTAGTCCCAGTTCCGGAAGGTGCTACGGGCAACCACTTCGTCGGTGGCGAAGGAGCCGCCGCGGAGGATCTTGTACTCCGGCCCGAAGAAGACCAGCGAGTACTCGTCGTACGGGAACGCGCGGAAACCGGGGTACGGGCTGAAGTCGCTCGACGTCCATTCCCACAGATCACCGATCAGCTGCTCGACACCCAGCGGCGACGCACCGGCTGGGTAGGCACCGACGGGCGCCGGGCCGAGGTGCCGTTGGCCGAGGTTCGCGTGCTGCGGGCTCGGGCTCTCGTCACCCCACGGGAACCGTCGCGTCCGCCCGGTCGCCGGGTCGAACCGCGCCGCGAACTCCCACTCCTCCTCGGTCGGCAGCCGCTTGCCGGCCCACTTCGCATAGGCCTCCGCCTCGTAGAAGCAGACATGCATCACCGGCTCGTCCATCGGCAACTGCTCCCGCTTGCCGAACCGCAGCTGCCACCACTCGCCGTCCACAAGCTCCCAGAACCGCGGCCCGGCCAGCGACGCCTTCTGGACATGCGCCCAGCCTGCCTCGGACCACCACTGCGGATCCCGATACCCACCACCAGTCACGAACCGCAGGTAGTCCCCATTGCTCACCGGAACGGTGTCGATCACGTACGGCGCGACCCGGACCGCGTGCGCCGGCCGCTCGTTGTCCAGTGCCCACGGCTCGACCGACGTGCCCATTTCAAAGACGCCGCCGGGCACCAGCACCTCCGGAGCGGCCAGGCGTCGCCCGGGCGGTGGCGGTGGCGCATCAAGGACCGGTACGCCGCGCCGCAACTGGTGTGTCGCCAGCATCGTTTCGTCGTGCTGCTGCTCGTGCTGCACGATCATCCCGAACGCGAACCCGTTGTCGACCAGCTCCCGCCCACCGTCGAACTTCACGTGGTCGAGCACATCGAGCACCTTGTCCCGAACCTCTTCGACATACGCGCGCGTCTCCACCGGCCCCAGCAACGGCAGCGTCGGCCGATCCGCGCGCGGATGCATGAACGCGTCGTACAGCTCGTCGATGTCCTGTCGCAGCGGCTCGCGACCGCCGACGTCCCGGACCAGCCACAGCTCTTCCTGGTTGCCGATGTGCGCGTAGTCCCAGATCAGTGGTGACATCAGCTTCGAGTGCTGCTTCACCAGGTCGTCGGTGTCGACCGCATCAGCCAGCTGAGCAGTCCGCCGCCGCGACCGCTCCAACTGCTCCCCCACATACGCCCGCAGGCCCTCTTCGGTCAGATCGGAGAGTTGGTGCTGACTCATGATGCTCGCCTTCCGTGGGTGTCATCGACGATGCGCTGCAGCCGGGTTGCGACTGCAGTACGAAGCTCTGCAGTGACGCCGGTGCGGTCCAGCAGGTCGATGCCCAGGTCAACGACCTCGGCGGCTGCCTGCGCGACCGGCTTGTCGTTGAGTCCGTCTCGGGCGGCTGGAAACCAGCGGCCGGCGCCGGGCTCGGCCGCGGCCAGCACCTGGTCGATGCGGGCCGGGTCGGACATCAGGGCGCTGATCAGCAGGGTCGGGGCGATCCACCCGTCTCCCGGCTGCGTGTCCAGGTAGCGCACCTCCAGGTAGCCACGTGGCCGCACCGGCGGGAACAGCGTGGACAGGTGATACTCAAGGTCGTCGTACGTCGGTCTGTCGCCGGGCAACCGGCCATCGGCCCAGTCGCCGAAGGTCAGCCCGTCCGGTGCGATCCAGCTGTCGCCACGCCGCAGGCACAGCACCGGCGCCTCCATCGCCGTCCGGGCCCAGGCCGCAGCCGGGTCCCCGTCCAGCGGCGGTGGCTCGGTGAACGGCGCGCAGGTACCGAACGTGGCCTCGGTGCGCGCGGAGGCCCAGCCTGTGTCGGAGCCGGCCCGGTGCCGCGAGTTGGCAAACAGTGCGACCAGAGTCGGTCCGAGATCGTGCAGCGCGCGCCAGCGCAGTGCGGTCTGGTCCGCCTCACCGGCGTCGAGGCAGACCTGCAACCCCGCCGTACTGCACATCATCCGCGGGCCGTGCGGACCGACCCGCTCGAAGGCGTGCTCCATCGCCGCGTAGCGCGGGACGGTGAGAATGCGGCGCGGACTGCGGAACGCGTCCAGGCCGTGCTCGCCGAGGACCAGGCTCTCGGACTGCAACAACGCGGCCAGCTCGGCCGCGTCGGCGGCGGTGTCGTCGACCAGCTGCTGGATCGACGCAGAGGCGGGACCGGAGATCTCCACCTGGCCACCCGGCTCCACAGTGACCAGAGCACCCCGGCCCAATGGCAGCTGTGGGCTGCCGGGGACCAGGGTGGCGGGCGCGTGCACGCCCAGTGCCTTGCTCAACCGGCCGGCGTCGAGCGGCCGTCGCGGGTCCTCCGCGTGATGAACGGTCCACTCCAGCTCGACGCCGTGCAGCTGCGGAGGGCCGTGCTTGAAACAGACCATCGCGACGTATCCCTCAGCCTCGGCCCGGGAGCCGATCGGGGTCGTCGCCGGAGAACCGCCGGACGAGGTCACGTCAGCGACCGTAGCTCTCGCCGGGGGCCCGGACAACCAAGTCCGGATTACTCGTCGGTGACGCCTGCAGTCCGTAAGTCATGCCCCGAATCCTGCACGGCGCCACCGACACTTTACGAAACCCACCCCACCGCCCCGGTCTGGCATTTTCCTTACAGGGCTAGAAATTCCTGGTGGAAGCGCTTCAACAGGTCGCTGTACTCCTCGATGTCACGGGCCACCGTGGGCAGTGTCAGCACCGCCTCGTCGACCCCCACCTCGGCCAGCTCCGCGAGATCGCCCATGATCTGCTCGACACTGCCCTGGTACGGCGCGCGCTCGGCCGGCGCGACCCGGACGAATTCCCCACCGAGCGCGACAACGGCAATCGCCCGCACCGACTCCGGATCCCGCCCGTACTCCTCGGCCTGCTTCCGCAGCTCGGTCAGCGTCGTACCGATCTGTGCCGGCGGCACCATCACCGGCAACCAGCCGTCCGCCCGCCGAGCCACCCGGCTGAGCGCCCGCGGACCCCAGCCACCGAGGTAGACGGGGAGCTTGCCAACCGGCTTCGGACCGGTCTCGGCAGGCCACAGTTTGTAGCGCTCGTTCTCGAAGGAAACCGGGTCCGGGCCCCACACCGCGTCGGCCACGTCGAGGAACTCGTCCAGCGCGGCACCACGTTCCGCGAGCGGCCGCGGCGCCGCGACGGCGAACTCGTCGACCGACCAGCCGGTCCCGAACCCCGCGACCACCCGCCCACCGCTGGCAGCAGCGATCCCGGCCAGTGAGTTCGCGAGCCGGTAGGGCACGTGCAGCGGCGGCACGATAACCGCCGACCCGAGCCGGACCCGCGTGGTCACCGCGGCCGCCATGCTCATCGCGACCAGCGGATCGAGCACCTTGCGGTACCCGTCCGGCCAAGCGCCGTACGCGCCGAACCCGTGGACGCCGGTCTGGTCCTGCGGATAGAGGATCCGCTCGAACACCCAGACGCTGTCGTACCCGGCCTCCTCCGCCTCTCGCGCGGCCCGGGTCAGGGCGGTCTGCGGATCGAACTTCCAGTCCTGCGGCAGCGTGACGCCGAGCTTCACGGTCATCTCTCCTCATTGATCACAAGTCATTGATTGACGATCAACGAAAAGCTTACGCGAGTCCGCCGGAAAGCCAAGCGACCGGTCATCAGAGCAGAGCGAGTGCCGGACGCACGTCGAGCGACGGGTCCAGGGCCTGGGCACTGCGGAGGGCGCCGGCCAGGAGCGCGAGGAAGGCCTCCGTCATGGCCTCGACGGAGAACGGCGCGGTGTCGGTCGGTGGGCTCGTTGCCCGGCCACCCCGGAGCCACTCAGCGGCCAGTCCCTCAGCCGCGTCCGCGAAGGCGGCCAGCGCGACGGTGACAGCCGCGTTGCCGGTCGGCAGGTCCAGCCAGCCGGTCACAACGGAGATCGAGTACTCGCGGCGGGCAGCGAATGCTTCGTCGCGGCCCGAGGCGAGGATGAGGTTGAGGGCGGTGTCCGGGTTGGCGGCGACGAAGGCGAGGAACCGGCGGAAGCGCTGCCGGAGCCGGTCGCCCACCGCATCCACCACCAGCTCTGAGGACTCGGCAGCTTCCATCTGCCGGTAGACCGCGTCGACCGCGGCCACGTAGGCACCCTGCTTGCCCTGGAAGTGGTGTGACACCAGACCGTGAGCCACGCCGGCCGCACGGGCGATGCCGCCGACCGTGACCTCGTCGTACGGCCGCTGTGAGAACTCCGCCACGGCGGCCGCGAGCAGCTTCTGTTTCGTCTGCTCGGCGGCCGCCTGGCGAGCTGTCAGCCGGTTGTCAGTGGACACGGCTCGCAGGTTACTACGGGTACTTCACGCTCCCGCCCCAGTCGTTGTAGTGCCATCCGTTGTTCGGGTCACCGGGGACCCACCACCAGTGCGCCAGGGTGTTCGTCTTGCTCTGCGCGAAGTACTGGTGCTGGTTGCCGTAAGCGAAGCCGACCGGGTCGGAGTACACCTCGCCACCGCGGTCCTCCCACTGCACGATGCCCAGACCCTGGTCCCACCACCAGTGGTAGAGCGTGTTGTTCGGGCCCCGGGCAACGACGTGCTGCTGGGTGCCCGTCTTGAACGCTGACGGCGCTCCCACGAACTTGCCGGGCGCACCGCCCCACTTCACCCGGTTCAGACCGCTACCGGCGTCCCAGAACCAGTGGTACAGCTGGCCGTCGGCCGCCTGGGCGTACACGTGCTGCTGTCCGTTCCAGACGAACGTCGTCGGGTCGGAGTACGCCTCACCACCCCAGTCGGCGAAGTGCGGCTCGAACTCACCGCTCACCCACCACCAGTGGTACAGGTGGTTGTTCGCGCCCCGTGCGACCACATGCAGCTGGTTACCCCACACGTACGTCGACGGTGTGCCGACGATCGGCCCTGGCGCACCGGCCCACCGGTCAAGACGCAGCTGGCCATCAGCCGGGTCCCACCACCAGTGCTGCAGATCGGCCGACGACGACCGCGCGAAGATGTGCTGCTGCCCGGACCAGACGACCGCTGTGGGATCGCTGGCCGCGTCACCGCCCCAATCCGCGTAGTGCGGCGTCGTCTCCCCTTCGATCCACCACCAGTGCTGCAGCTTCCCGTTCAGACCGCGGGCCACCGCGTGCTGCTGGTTGTTCCAGGCGTACCCGCTGGTCTTCCCTGAGATCGGACCGCCGCCGAGGTCGTCGCGCTTGAGACCGGCCGCAGGACTCCAGTCGAAGCGCCCCATCGACCCAGTAGCTGTCGGCGCGAAGATCACCTGGTGGTCGTTCCACTGGTACGCCGTCGACCCCGGAATCACGTCACCCGGCTGCCCGGCGCCGTACGCCTCGATCTCGTCGACGAAGACACCGGACTGGTACTTGTTGTTCCGCTTCTTGTCGAGCGTCACCCGGATCCAGCGTGCGTTCACCGGCGCGAAGCCGAGGTCGTACCAGATGCTCGAGGCGCCGTTGACGAAACTCAGCCGGCCCCGTTCCCCGAAGTTCGCCCCGTCGTTGCTGGTCTCGACGGTGATCTGGTCCGGCCGGTAGTCCGGGTACTCCTGGTAGGCATGGAACCGGACGGTGCCGACGGCCTGCGAGTACCCCAGGTCGATGGTGACGGACGGCCGCACAGTGTCGCCGTCCTTCACAAGCTCGTAGCCGAAGCTCTTCCAGTCACCCCAGTTGTCGCTGAGCACCCCGTCCGTCGCCTCGGTCTTGGCATCGTCGGTGAACCGGCCCGACGGCGCGGTCCGCTCATACCTCTTGCCGCCCGCGATGTTCTGTTGCAGCAGGAGGTTGCCGGCCACCTGGAGGTCGAGCAGCTGGTACGGCGTCGCCCCAGCGCTGGAGGCGGTTGTCTCGACCCGCAGGTACCGCGCCTTCACGTTCAGACCGACGAAGTCGTCGCCACCGGGTTTGGCTTTGTCGTCGATCGGGTTGTCGGCCCGCGAGCCGGCCTCGGCCCACTTGGTCCCGTCGAACGAGGTCAGCACGCGGTACTTGCTCGCATGCGTCGTGCCCCACTTCAGCCGGACGCCGTCGACCTGCGCCTGCCGACCGAGGTCGACCTGGACCCAGTTCGTCCCGGTGCCCGAGGTCGGCTGCCAGCCCGTCGTACTGTCACCGTCGACGGCCTTGTTGGAGTCACCGCTCGACGCACTGCTCATCCGGTTCCGCGCAAGGTCCTTGGCCGGCACCGGCAGCCCAGCTGCGGCGTCGAGCGCGATCCGCCGTACCCGCTGCATGTAGTCGACGTCCGGCGTGTACGTGTCGCTCGCCTGCACCACACTGTTGGCCAGGTCGTGTGCCAGACCCGGATTGGTCTTGCCGAGCTTGTTGAGGACCTCCCAGTCCTCCATGCCGTCCCGCAGCGACTCGTAGCGCGTCGACGACTCGATGGTGTGGTTCGCCTTGTCGTACCACACGATGTGGGCGTCGCCCTTGACGTCCTGCTTGTCCAGCGGGGCCTGCCAGTTGCCGTAGGCCCAGTGCAGGTAGCCGGTGGCGCCCTTGTTGTAGGCCAGCCACATGGTCTGCCGCTGACTCCACTGGGGCTGGTCGATGAACCTGTTCAGGTGGTTGCCGGCCGGGATGTTGCAGTTGTAGAACCACAGCGGCTTGCCACCGCGCCGGTCGTCGTCGAACACGTTGCTGCCGTCCGCCTTGGTGGCATCCGTGTACGTGTGCAGGTTCGGGATCACGATGTCGGTGAGATCCGCGATGTGCTCCGCCTTGTCGTTGACCACCGCGTCACCGACCTTCGCCTCCGGCCAGTACTGGCGCAGCTTCGCGTGGATACCGTCCCAGCCTTCGGACCCCGCGCCCGGCTCATCGCCGATGTGGATCCAGGACTTGTCCTGCCAGCCCTTGTCGATCAGGTGCTGCCGCACCGCCGGGTAGAACTGCGCGTACCAGTTGTCCGCCGCCGGCGTGTTCCAGTAGGGGTAGTCGGGCACCGCCTGTGCCGGGTTCTTCGGAATCACCTCGGTCATGTACCGCGGGTACTCCGGGTTGTGCTCCTTGTTCTTCGGGCCGGCGCCGGTGAAGAGCTCGAGCGTGTGCACGACATCCTTGTCCAGGAAGCGCTGCGCGACCTCGTCGAACCTGCTCCAGTTGAAGGTGTACTTGCCATTGGCATCGACCGTGCTGCCGCCGTCACGGAGCAGACTGAGCAGTGGCAGCTGCAGGTTGTTCTGCCGGTACCGCTTCATGTACTCAGCCCAGTTGTCGATCAGCTGCCACCAGTCCGCCGAGTAGCGCTTGTACCCGTAGAACAGCTCGACGGTGTCACCGTCGCCCGGGTCCCACGACGTCAGGCCGAGGAAGTTCGTCCACATCACGTTGGTGAACTCGCTCTGGTCGGCAGGCGGGATCACCACGTTGCGGGCGTTGACGGTGATCGGCACCGACAGATCGCCGTTCGTCGTCTTCACGGTGGCCCGGCCGGTGTAGACACCACCAGCAGCCGTGGCAGGGACGTGCACGCGGACCCAGATCGACTGCGTCTGGCCGGCCGGTACGTCGAAGGACTGTGCGTTCAGCAACCGGTCCGGGTAGTCACCGGCTCCCTTCCGGACTGTTGGCCGCACGAAGCTGTCCGCATCCCAGCCGAGGACCGAGTTGTGGTTCAGGTAGTGGTAGCCGACCGGGTTGTAGCTGATCTCCGCGGCGGGGATCGAGTCCGACGGACCGGTCAGCGGTGTGAAGGCAACACTGGTGACGGTGAACGCCGCCGAGCCACGCAGCACGATCTGCGCACCCTCGTAGTCGTTCTTCGCCGTGTCGAGACGGATGTCGTCGCGGGCCTCCGGAGAGCGCCCACTGTCCTTGAAGACCGAGTTGTACGCCGTCTCGGTCCACATACCCGGAAGAGCACCGGCCGCCTCCCTTGCCTGTGCCATCGGCGCCAGGGCCGTCGATGTCACCAGAAGTGCGCCTGTCAGCACTGCACGTATCCACTGCATGCGGAACAGCCTCAGGGCCGATCCGGAACCGGGCAATCCTTTAGACGGAGGTGGTATAGACCATTCAGCGGAACCTGGGACAGGTGGTGCAGGCGTTCACCTTCGGCAGCACGTAGAAGTAGCAGCAGGACGTCCGCAGCTTCTGCTCCAGCGAGACGCCGAACGCCGCGGCCGCTTCATCGGTGTACGGCGCACTGCCCGGTAACCTCAGCGCGGACCGCACCTCGTCGTCGACTGCTCCGAACCGTTGCAGCGAACCGATCTTCACCTCGGGCCGATACGAGTCCAGAAACGCCTTGGCGTGCTGCTGAAGCTGCTCTGCCGCAGTCTGCACCGGCACGACGCGGTCGGACAGGAGCGCGACCTCAACCGGGTAGTGCGCCGTCGGATGCACGCGAAACGCCAGCGCCGCCGGGGAAACCTCTGGTGTGACACCTACCGCCGCACCGAGCACTCCGGCCACCAGGGCGGGCACCTGGACGTACCACATCAGCGTGAACATCGCTGCGACCTGAACCGGCGGATCGATGCCGTAATCACGCGCATAGTCGGCCGCTACCCGGCTACGCCACTCCAGCGTCGGATCACCACCGGCCTGCTGCTCGGCAACGACCTGCGCGCAGGACACCCACTCCGGTCCCGGTACGGCGTCCGCCGTCCGCACGGACAGCCAGTCGACCGAGTCGGCCAGGATGTCCACGAGGGAACGAACGGAGTGGGTCACCCAGCCAGCCTACGATCCGGAACCACCACAGGGGCTCCGCCGACCTCCACCACCGTGGCCTGCAGGCCGAACACCTCATCCAGCAGCCCTGCGGTCAGTACGTCGGCCGGTCGTCCCTGAGCCGCAATCGCGCCGGCGCCCATCACGACCAAGTGATCGGCGTACTGCGCGGCCAGCGTCAGATCGTGCAGCACGACCACCACGGTGCGACCGGAGGTGTGTGCTGCACCGTGGATGACGTTCATCACGTCCACTGCATGCGCCAGGTCCAGGTACGTCGTGGGCTCGTCCAGCAGCAGGTGTGCAGTCCCCTGGGCCAGCACCATGGCGATCCAGACTCGCTGCCGCTGTCCACCGGACAGCTGATCGACCGGCCGGTCCCGCAGCTCGGTCAGCTCGACGGCAGCCAAGGCCTCGTCGATCGCTGAGTCATCCTCAGAGGTCAGCCGCCCGAAGAGTCCGCGGTGCGGATGCCGGCCACGCGACACCAACTCGGCGGCGGTGATGCCTTCCGGTGTCACCGGTCCCTGCGGCAGTACGCCGAGTCGCCGTGCCAGCTCACGAGCAGGCAGCTTGTGGATGTCCTCGCCGTCCAGCAAGACCTGCCCGCTCTGTGGAGGCATCAACCTGCTCATGCCGCGCAGCAGTGTGGACTTGCCGGACCCGTTCGGTCCGACGATCGCCGTCAACCGCCCGGCCGGCACCTCCAGCGTCAACCCAGTCACGACTGGCGCATCTGCGCCGTACGCGAGGGTGAGGTTCTCGACGTGCACTAGTGGCCTCCGTTCGGTCTCAGTGCGTCGGCTCCGGTGTCCAGGTGGGTGCATCGCAAGGCGGAGGGAGCCCTCGATGCGGGGTTCATCGTGGGCTTCCGACAACGCAGCGAGGCGCCCGGCTGGGCGCCGGAGACGGCGTGCGGAGACCGAATGGCGGCCACTCTAGCGTCCCTTCTGCTGACGGCCGATCAAATGAAGCAGGTATGGCGCTCCGGCCGCGGCAGTGAGCACACCGACGGGCAATTCGTACGGTCCGAAGTGGAGCCAGCCCAGACCGTTTCGTGCGAGCAGATCAGCCAGTACGACGAACACTGCGCCCAGCAACGCGGTTGTCACTAGTGGCGGCCGCTCCATCCGGGTGAGCCGCAGTGCGACCTGCGGAGCCACTAAAGCGACGAAAGCGATCGGACCGGCAGCTGCAGTCGCCATGGCGGCCAGTACGGTCGCCACGATCAACAGGAGCAGCCGGATGCGAGCCACGCGCACACCGAGTGAGGACGCCACGTCGTCACCGAGCACCATGGCCGACAGGTCGCGGTTGAACATGATTGCTACCGGCAACAGCACCACCACGGCGATCAGCACCGGCACGGCATCGCTCCACTCGCGTGAGTTGAGCGAACCGGCCAGCCAGGCCGCAGCCCGGCCGGCGTCGTTCACATCACCGATCACCAGCATCCAGGCGACCAGGGAGTTCGCAGCGGCCGCAATACCGACCCCGATCAACACCACCCGGCCACCGTCGACCTGTCCGCGCTGGATCGACAGTGCGCCCACGATCACGGTGGCGAGGAGTCCGCCGAGTACGGCGGCCAATGGGATCCCGACCTGGCCCGCGAACCCCGAGATGTTGCCACCGCCACTCCCGGCCAGCACGATCACCGCAACTGCTCCGGCCGACGCCCCCGAGTTCACCCCGACGATGTCCGGACTGGCCAACGCGTTGCGGGACAGGGTTTGCAGCAGTGCACCGGACACGGCGAAGGCGATCCCGACCAGCAGTCCGGTGGCGACTCGGGGCAGTCGCAGATCCAGCACGATCAGTCGTTGCCCACGGCGACCACCACCGAGCAGTACGTCGATTACGTCGGCGACCGGGACCTTCGACGTACCGATGCTCAACGACAGCAGGGCTACAGCGACTGCCAATGCCGCGAAGAGCAGGCTCAGCACGACAGTGCGGGACTTCACAGCACCACCGCCCGGCGGCGAACCACCAGCACGAACAGCGGCGCACCGACGATGCCGAGCACCACACCGGCCTGCACCTCACCGGCGCCGCCGACCAACCGGCCGACCAGGTCTGCGAGCACCATGGCGCTCGCACCGACCAGTCCGGCACCCGGGATCAGCCAGGTGTTGCGGGAACCGAAGATCTGCCGAGCCACATGGCCGGACAGCAAGCCCAGGAAGCCGATCGGGCCACAGGCGGCCACTCCGGCCGCAGTGAGCAAGCCGATCGCGCCCAGTCCGATCAGGCGAGCTCTGGGGATCGACAGCCCGAGTCCCGCAGCCACATCGTCACCGAGCGCCAGCAGGTCGAGATCACGTGCGTTGACTGCAGCAAGTGCCAGACCGACTACGGCGAACGGCAATACCTGGCCGGCAACGTCCAGCCCACGTCCTGCTACCGATCCGACCGCCCAGAAGCGATAACTGTCCAGGGTGGTGCTGTCCAGCAGCACGATCGCCGAGGTCATCGCACCGAGTAGCGCGGCGACTGCGGCACCCGTCAGCGCCAGCCCGACCGGAGTGGCACCACTCCCCCGCGACGCCAGCCGCTGCACGCCGTACGTCGCCAGTAACGCACCCGCGAGTGCTAGCCACACTGTCTCCCCGACAGACTCGACCACTCCGATTTGTAGTCCGAGGACTACAGCGAACGCAGCTCCCGCGCTGACCCCGAAGATGCCGGGCTCGGCGAGCGCATTGCGAGTGTGGCCTTGCATCAGAGCCCCGGCGACACCGAGGCAGAGACCGATGAGGACGGCAACGATCGTGCGGGGCGCCCGCAGGCTGCGGATGATCACGTCCGGGTCTGAGCCGTCGTTCGCCGACAGTGCGTGCCAGAGCGCGCCCGGACCGAGCCAGCGCGACCCGAAAGCCAAGCTGGCAACGAAGACCAGCGCGAGTATGACGATCAGCACTACCAGGAACACTGTGCGCCGAGCAGGGGACGACATAGGTTAGCGTTGCCTTACTTGTCAGAGGTCGTCAGTCACCTTACGCGACCCCATGTCCCACCAGGAGAGACCCGTGCGCCTGCACCGCATTACCGCCCTGTTCGCCGTCACCGCGCTGGCCCTGACCGGCTGTGGCTCGTCGGACGACGGCAAGACCCCGGAGGCGTCCGGCTCCTCGGCGACCGGCTTCCCGCGCACGGTCGAGCACGCGATGGGCAAGACCGAGATCCCGGCCAAGCCGAAGCGGGTCGTCGCCCTGGACGCGAGTTTCGTGGACGCCACGCTGATCCTGGACACCCCGGTGGTCGGCTACACCGACTACCGCAGCATCAAGGACAAGCTGCCGGAGTACCTCGGTGCCGACCGCGACACGCTCGGTAAGGACGCCCAGGCGGTCGGCACCCTGGCCGAGCCGAACCTGGAGAAGATCGCCGACCTGGATCCGGACCTGATCATCACCGCCAAGGTCCGGCACGAGAAGCTCTACGAGCAGCTGTCGAAGATCGCGCCGACGATCATGTCGGCGACCACCGGGCCGACCTGGAAGGACAACATCCGGCTCGAAGGCAAGGCGCTCGGCGAGGAAGCCCTGGCCGAGAAGGAGATCTCGTCGTACGAGACTGCGGCCAAGGCGGTCGGGACCGCGATCAACGCCAAGGCTCAGAACCCGACCATCTCGGTCGTCCGCTTCCTCGACGGCCCGACCCGGCTCTACCAGAAGGCGACCTTCTCCGGCATCGTCCTGAAGGACGCCGGCCTGGCCCGGCCGAAGTCGCAGGACGTCGACGGGTTTGCCCTGGAGATCGGCCCGGAGCGGATCAAGGATGCCGACGCGGACGCGATCTTCGTGACCACGTTCGCCGACGACAAGGGCGTGGGCGCGAAGACGGCCGGCGAATTCAAGGCGAACCCGCTCTGGAAGCCGCTCGCCCCGAAGGTGCACGAGGTCCCGGACCTGACCTGGATGACCGCCGTCGGCCTGCAGGGCGCCTGGGTCATCCTCACCGACCTCGCCAAGACCTTCGGTGTGGATGCACCGGTCAAGGCGTGACTCGATAGGGTCGGTGTTGTGACTGTTCTGACTCGGTGGCATGTCGGGCCGTGGACCACTCGGGGGACACTGCCGGGCATGCCACTCGAGCCAGGGCGGAAGCGCACCCCGGACGAGCTGAACTTCGACATCGTCGGCCTGGCTCGCATCCTGGGCCGGCGACTGTCCGGCCGGGACGAGCTCCAGGTCCGCCTCTGGCAGAACGAGCTCCGCCCGACCCACACCCGGCAGTGCGGTGTCCACACGCTCGCCGACCCGGAGCTGCTTCAACAGACCGCTGACGAAGCTCTGGCCTGGCTGGCCGAGCGGGCGCCCGCTGGCTACGAGTTCGTCCGCACCGACGCCGTTGAGCTGCGTCCACTGCTGGATCTGACCGCACCGGTCGTGGCTGTCGACGCTGTGATCCAGCTGGCCGACACACACCTCCCGGCCGCCCGGCTCGCCGCCTCCCATGTACGGCGAGGCTGGTACGCCGGGGATGCGGTCTGCAACTGGTCGGGTCCGCATGAAACCGCCGAGGCCGCGGTGAGCGTCGTACAGGCTGCTCGGGCTGAGCTGGTCGAGCAGCTCACCGCCGCCGGTCGTGACGACCTCGCGGCGACCGCACCGCGCTGGCCGGCCGTGCCGGTCAGCTGAAGCTGGCGACGAAGTACCCGACCCCGTACGGCGCCGCGTCGTACAAGAGCTCACCCCGCAGCTCACCCAGCGCACCAGCCAGCACCTGCCAAGGCGCCCGCCCAGCCGCTTGCAACTCAGCCGCCAGCTCCGGATCCAGCGCAGCCAGTACGTCGGCATCCGCCGCAGCGAGCGCCTTGGCGACCGTACTGTCGAACACCTCAGCCAGCGGATGCAGGTGCACCGGCGAATGCTCACTCCGCCGCGGAGCCCCATCTCCCATCACCAGCAACCCAACCCGCTGGTCCCCCTGACCAATCCCCCGCCCGAGCTCGAGGCAAGCGGCCGGAGCAGTCACAGGATCAACCGCCCGGTAGCTGCGCGGCAGGCCGGCCGCCTTCGACTGCTCCAGCAGCCACCCCCCAATCGCCAACGAAAGCGGCAACACCGCAGGCCCGTCCCCGAACCGGACGGACGGGGCGCCGTACGCCCCAAACCCCCCACCCGCCGACCCGCCGTAGACGACACCCAACAGAGCGTCGTGGGCGGCACCCGCATCTCCCGGGCCGAGCGGTGGGGCTGTCGGATCGATGCCGACGGAGTCGGCGAGCACGCGGGCTGCTGCGCGGCGCGACTCCTCACCCCCCGAACCACGGTGGCTTCCGGCCGGCGCTGAGCCCACGACCAGGATCTCGTCTGCGGTTGCCAGGTGGTCGACTGCGGTTAGGCAGGCAGCGCGTAGTTCGTCTAGGTCGGGGGCGGCGCCGGTGGCTACTTCGGGGACCAGGAGGGGTGGGTGGGGGCAGACAGCGGCGGTGACTACGGGCACTTCAGGACTCCCGGAGGTAGCGGAAGAAGAGGTAGTCGTCGGAGGCGGTGAGGAGGGTGGCGAGTTTGAGTTGGCGGGTGAGGGTGGTGGGGAGGCCGGCGGTGATGCGGCCGGAGCCGGGGCCGGCCAGGAGGGGGGCCAGGGCCAGGCAGAGTTCGTCGACCAGGTCGGCGATGGTCAGGGCACCCAGCAGGTGGGGGCCGCCTTCGCAGAGGATCTGCGGCATGCCGCGGCCGGCCAGCTCCTGGAGGACGGCGGTGAGGTCGACTTCGGCGGCACCGAGGACGACCAGGTCGGCGACCTCGGCCAGGGCTTCGCGGCGGTCGGGCGGGGAGGCTTCGTGGGTGATGACGATCGGGCGCTCGGCGGACTGGAAGACCGGGTTCACCGGGCTCAGTTCGAGGCGGGAGGAGACGATCGCGAGGGTCGGGTTCTCGGGCAGCCCTTGAGCGGTTCGCCAGGAGCGGCTGGCGGCGGACAACCGGAGGGGCCGGTAGCCCTCGTCGCGAATCGTGCCGGCCCCGACCAGGACGACATCGGCCAGCCGGCGGATCATGCTGAAGACCCGGCTGTCGGAGTCGCTCGACAACGCCTTGGACTGGCCGTCGATCTCGACCGCGCCGTCCAGGCTGCTGACGAAGTTCGCCCGCAGGTGCGGGACCGATCGGTCCTCGACCCGGTAGACGCCGATCAGGTCGTCGTCCGACAGTTCGTCCAGCTGCTGCATCAGGCCAGGCTCCTTCGGGTTCCGGCGGGCTGGGCTGTCCCGCGCAGTACGGCGATCAGGTCGAGCGCCTGCCGCGCGGCCGGTACGTCGTGCACCCGGAACACCCGGGCCCCGAGCCACGCCGAGATGCTCAACGCGGCCAGCGTCCCGTTCCCCCGCCGGCCCGGTGGCAGCTCGAGCGTTTCGCCGATGAAGTCCTTGTTCGACACGGCAACGAGCACCGGCCACCCGGTCGCGGCCAGCTCGTCCAGCCGGCGCGTCAGTTCGAGTGACTGCAGGGTGTTCTTGCCGAAGTCATGCGTCGGGTCGATCAGAATCCCGTCCCGCCGCACCCCGGCGGCAACCGCGCGATCGGCCAGGCGGGTCGTCGTACTGATCACGTCCGCGACCACGTCGTCGTACGCCATCCGGTGTGGGTCGGTGCGCGGGGAGAGTCCGCCGACGTGACTGCAGACGAGACCCGCGCCGAACTCGGCCGCGGCATACACGAGATCGGGATCGGACCCGGACCACGTGTCGTTGAGCAGGTCGGCCCCGGCCTCGACCACGCGGCGCGCGACCCCGCTGCGATACGTGTCCACGCTGATCACCAGCGACGGGTGCCGCTCCCGGATACCGGCCACGAAATCGACCGTCCGCCGCAGCTCCTCGTCCTCGCTGACCGGTTCGCCGTACCCGGCCTTCACGCCGCCGATGTCGACCAGATCGGCACCGTCGGCCACCGCCTGGTCGATCGCCGCGTACGCCGCGTCGGTCGCGAACGTCGCGCCCCGGTCGAAGAACGAGTCCGGAGTCCGGTTCACGATCGCCATCACCGCGAACTCGCCGACCCCGAAGGTGCGCTGACCCAGCCGGAGTTCCACGGCTCCGACTGTATCGGGCGGACCCCCAGGCCATCACAACTGCCACGTCGCGCCCGGTTCCCCGCGTGCCGACCACCGGCGACCCCGATTGTGATGGCCTGCAGATCCGGACCCCCTGCCGAAGCTGCCACATATCCTATAGGATCCGTCCTGACAGACCGCCCTCCGCACCAGATCGGGTCACTCCATGGCACGTTTCACCGAGTTAGAGACGTACGACGTCCGCTTCCCCACCTCGCTGGACCTGGACGGCTCCGACGCGATGAACACCGACCCGGACTACTCGGCGGCGTACCTGATCCTGCGGACCGATGCCGGTGACGGGCTCGAAGGGCACGGGTTCGCGTTCACGATCGGCCGCGGGAACGACGTCCAGACCGCCGCCATCGAGGCGCTGCGGGACCACGTCGTCGGGCTCGACCTGGACGCGACGCTGAACGACCTCGGCGCCTTCTGGAAGTCGCTGGTACACGACTCGCAGCTGCGCTGGCTGGGCCCCGAGAAGGGCGTCATGCACATGGCGATCGGCGCGGTCGTCAACGCGGTCTGGGACCTGGCCGCCAAACGGGCCGGCGTCCCGCTCTGGAAGTTGCTGTCCGATCTGACACCCGAGCAGATCGTCGGCCTGATCGACTTCCGCTACCTGACCGACGCACTCACTCCGGACGAGGCGCTGGAGATCCTGCGCAAGGCCCAGGCCGGCCGGGGCGAGCGCGAGGCGCTCCTGCGTGAGCGCGGATACCCGGCGTACACGACGACTCCGGGCTGGCTCGGGTACGACGACGCGAAGCTCGTCCGGCTCTGCCACGACGCGGTCGCCGACGGGTTCACCCAGATCAAGCTCAAGGTCGGCGCGAACCTCGACGACGACATCCGCCGGATGCGGCTGGCCCGCGAGGCCGTCGGCCCGGACATCCGGATCGCGATCGACGCCAACCAGCGCTGGGACGTCGCCGACGCGATCCGCTGGATCGAGGCCCTCGCGCCGTACGACGTCTGGTGGGTCGAGGAGCCGACCAGCCCGGACGACATCCTCGGGCACGCGACCATCGCGAAGGCGATCGCCCCGACCCGCGTCGCCACCGGCGAACACGTCCAGAACCGGGTGGTCTTCAAGCAGATGCTGCAGGCCGGATCACTGTCCGTGCTGCAGCTCGACAGCGCCCGCGTCGCCGGGGTGAACGAGAACATCGCGATCCTCCTGCTGGCCGCGAAGTTCGGCGTACCGGTGTGTCCGCACGCGGGTGGGGTAGGACTGTGTGAGCTGGTCCAGCACCTGTCGATGTTCGACTACGTGGCGGTCAGCGGGTCGGTCGAGGACCGCGTGATCGAGTACGTCGACCACCTGCACGAGCACTTCCTGGACCCGGTCGTGATCCGGGCCGGGCACTACGTGGCACCGGTGAAGCCGGGGTTCGGCGCCGAGATGGATGCCGAGACGCTGACCGACTTCCGGTACCCGGGTGGCAAGATCTGGAACGATCTGACGAAGGAGAACCAGTGAGCGACTTTGACGGTCTGCGGGCCGTGGTCACCGGTGGCGCATCGGGTCTCGGGCTCGCGGCCGCCACTCTGCTGGCCGCTCGCGGCGCGCGGGTGGCCGTGTTCGACCTCAAGCCCGACGTTCCGGAGCCGCTGACCGGGATCGCCGCCGATGTCACCGACGACGCCTCGGTGCGGTCCGCGGTCGCTGCGGCCGCGCTGAAACTCGGCGGGATCGACATCGTGGTGAACAACGCCGGGATCGGAGCCCAGGGCAACGTTGCGGCCAACGACGACGACGAGTGGCACCGCGTATTCGACGTCAACGTGGTCGGTATCGCCCGGGTCACCCGCGCCGCACTGCCGTACCTGCGCAAGTCGTCGGCGGCCGCGATCGTCAACACCTGCTCGATCGCCGCCACCGCCGGCCTGCCGAACCGCGCCCTGTACTCCGCGAGCAAGGGCGCCGTACTGGCCCTGACGATGGCGATGGCCGCCGACCATGTCCGCGAAGGCATCCGGGTGAACTGCGTGAACCCGGGCACCGCGGACACCCCCTGGGTCGGCCGCCTGCTCGACGCCGCTGCCGACCCGGAGGCCGAGCGGGCCGCCCTCGAAGCCCGGCAGCCGATGGGCCGCCTGGTGTCGGCCGAGGAGGTCGCGCTGGCGATCGCGTACCTGGCCAGTCCACTGGCCGGATCAACCACCGGTACGGCGATCGCCGTGGACGGTGGCATGCAGAATCTGCGCCTGCCGGCAGCTCGCTCATGAAGATCTTCGGCGACGATCGCACGATCGGACTGGGTGGTGCGCCGCTGGCCGGGTTGCGGACCGAGGTGAGCGAGGCCGATGCGGTCGCCACCGTGAACGCGGCCTGGGACGCGGGCTGGCGGTTCTTCGACACCGCGCCGCACTACGGGCTCGGGCTGGCCGAAGAGCGGCTCGGGCTGGGGCTCGCGGGCAAGCCTCGCGACGAGTACGTGCTGTCTTCGAAGGTCGGCCGGATCATCTACGAGGCCGATACCGAGGCACCGGACGGCGAAGGCTTCGCGGTCGTCAGCAAGCGCCGCCGCCGCTTCGACTACAGCCGGGACGGGGTGCTGCGCAGTATCGAGGACTCGCTGCGCCGGATCGGTACCGACCGGCTCGACATCGTCTTCGTGCACGACCCGGACGACCACTACGACGAAGCCGTCGGGACCGCCTTCCCCGCGCTGATCGAGCTGCGAGAACAAGGTGTCATCGGAGCGATCGGTTCCGGGATGAACCAGAGCGCGATGCTCACCCGGTTCGTCACCGAGATCGATCTCGACGTGATCATGCTGGCCGGCCGCTATTCGCTCATCGACCCGGACGGGCTGGACGACGTACTGCCCGCCTGCCTGGCGAACGACGTACAGGTGATTGCCGTCGGTGTCTTCAACTCCGGCCTGCTCTCGCAGCCGCGGCCCGCGGTGGACGCGACCTTCAACTACGCCCCGGCCGACGCGGCGTTGATCGCCAAGGCGAACCAGCTGGCCGATGTGTGCGAGTCGCACGGCGTCACCCTGCCCGCGGCCGCACTGGCCTTCCCGCGCTTCCATCCCGCGGTTGCCGGTATCGCAGTCGGCTGCCGGAACGCGGACGAGGTGCAGGTGAATGCAGCGCTGGATCAGGCGCAGGTCCCGGCCGCGCTCTGGTCGGACCTGAAGTCGGCCGGCCTGTTGCGCGCGGACGCCCCGACCGGCTGACGCGACACCGCCGTACGGACCCAGCGCCACGCCGCGGCGGCGATCGTACGGCGCGGCTCGGGCGCACGCCGGGTGGGCGCGTCCGGACCGGCCTGCGAGTGCCGGATGCCGTCCCTGACCTGGCTGGTGGCGATGATCACGCTCAGAGCTTCCATGGTTCTTCTCCTGCTCGGAGCCTTCGGCGAAGGCCTTCACGGAGTACGTCGGAGCCGGTCGCCGGTTCATGACATCGGCTAAGTTGCCGAGCATGGAGCTGAATGTGGATGCTGATCTGGCGGCGCGGCGGATCGCGGTGATCCAGGAGCACATGGACACCGAGGTGACGCAGGAGTTCGACCTGACCCTGGCGACGTTCGACGGGCATCCGTTGTACGAGATCGTGCCGACCGGGCAGCGGTTCGACGGTGCCGAGCAGGTGATGGCGTACTACACGCTGACCCGGACGGCGTTCCCGGACCAGCGGCACGACAACGTGCGGTTCCATGCGGCGGCCGACTCGGTGATCGTCGAGTTCGACCTCCTCGGGACGAACCTCGGCGACTTCTACGGCCTGCCGCCGACGGGGAAGGCGTTCCGCGTGCCGGTGATCGCGGTCTTCTTCTTCACCGGCGACCGCATCACCCTGGAACGCGTCTACTTCGACACCGCCTCCCTGCTACTGCAGATCGGCCGCCCCGAACTCCTCACCGCACCCCGCTGACACGACCGCACCAACACGAACGGATATCCGTCCGTGTTGTCCCTTCTCCCCTCGTATACGACCGGAGAAGGGACAACAGGAGGGGTTATCCGTTCATATTGCCCTGGGTGGGGAGGACGGCAGACGGTCGGGGCGGAGGTCGAGGCGGCGGAGGAGTTGGGCGTTGAGGGCTACCACGATGGTGGAGATCGACATCAGCAGGGCGCCGACGGCGGGTGAGACGAGGATGCCGGCGAAGGCCAGTACGCCGGCGGCCAGTGGGACCGTGATCACGTTGTAGCCGGTCGCCCAGACGAGGTTCTGCCACATCTTGCGGTAGCTCGCGCGGGACAGGTCGATGACCGACAGGACAGCCCGTGGGTCGTCGGCGGCCAGCACGACACCGGCCGACTCGATCGCCACGTCCGTACCGGCTCCGATCGCGATCCCGACCTCGGCTCGCGCCAGCGCGGGTGCGTCGTTCACGCCGTCACCGACCATGGCCACCTTCAGCCCGCGGGCCTGCAGCTCGCTCACCTTGGCATCCTTGTCGCCCGGCAGCACCTCGGCGAACACCTCGTCGATACCCAGCTCGCTCGCCACCGCGTCGGCCACTTGATGCGCATCCCCGGTGATCATCGCGACCCGGACACCCCGCTTGTGCAGCGCATCCACAGCCTGCCGCGACTCCTCCCGAACCGCATCCGCCAGCGCGATCGCTCCCACGACCTGCCGATCCTTCAATACCTGCAAGACGGCCGCACCCTGCGCCTTCCACTCGGCCACGTGCGCCTCGAGCTCGGCCGGTTCGGCCACGCCGTACTCACGCAGCAACGCCGGTCCACCCACCGCCACTTCGTTGCCATCGACAACCGCCTGTACGCCGCGCCCGGTCAGCGAGGTGAATTCGCTCGCCACCAGCCGACCGTGGGCCGCGTCAGATCCAGCCGGCACTCGCTCCGCGGCGGCGCGGACGATTGCTCGGGCCAACGGGTGCTCACTGTCACTCTCGACCGCGGCCGCCAGCTCCAGAAGCTCGCCCTCGGAAACGCCATTCACCGGCGCGAGGCCGATGACCGCGGGCTCACCCTTGGTCAGCGTGCCGGTCTTGTCGAACAGGACGACGTCGACAGTCCGCATCCGCTCCAGCGCCAGCCGGTTCTTCACCAGTACGCCGGCCTTCGCCGCGCGCTCGGTGGAGATCGCGATCACCAGCGGGATCGCGAGGCCGAGGGCGTGCGGGCAGGCGATGACGAGCACGGTCACCGTGCGTGTGACGGCCTGATCGAGCTCGCCGAGCAACGTCCACACCACGAAGGTGATCAGCCCGGCGATCGACGCGAAGTAGAACAGGAACGCCGCCGCCCGATCGGCCAGCGCCTGCGCCCGCGACGACGAGGCCTGCGCTTCGGCAACCAACCGCTGGATACCGGCCAGCGCGGTGTCGTCGCCGACTGCGGTGATCTCGACGCGCAATGCGTTGTCGGTGGCAACGGTTCCGGCGACGACCGAGTCTCCGACGTTTCTCGACACCGGCCGCGACTCCCCGGTGATCATCGACTCGTCGACCTCGGCCTGCCCCTCGACCACAGTCCCGTCCGCCGGCACCCGCCCGCCGGACCGAACCAGTACGACGTCGCCCGTCTGCAACTCGTGGATTGACACCGCGACCACGCCGTCGGCGGTCACCTTCTCGGCCTCGTCCGGCAGCAGCGCGGCCAGCGCATCGAGCGCTCCGGACGCGGCGCCGAGCGCACGCATCTCCAGCCAGTGCCCGAGCAGCATGATCACGATCAGCAGCGCGAGCTCCCACCAGAAGTCGAGATCGAAGCCACCGATCTCCAAGGTGGTGATCCACGACGCGACGAACGCGACCGTGATCGCCATCGAGATCAGCAGCATCATCCCCGGCCGCCGCGACTTGAGTTCGCCCCAGCCGCCGGTCAGGAACGGGCGCCCGCCGTACAGGAAGATCACCGTCCCGAGCACCGGCGCGACCCACCTCGACCCGGGGAACTCGGGCGGCATGTACCCGAGCAGGTCGGCGAACATCTCGCTGAAGAACACCACCGGCACCGACAGCCCCAAGCTGATCCAGAACCGGTCCTTGAACTGCGCCGCATGATCCCCGTGCCCGGAGTGCTCCATCCCCCCGGAATGCCCGGCATGCCCTGCCCGCTCAACGTGTCCCACGTGCTCATCCATACCCCGCACCATACCCCCCTAGGGTATGTCCTTCAACCCCCACCCCAGCCCACAACAAACCCCACTCGAGAGAGATGTCCCTTGAGCCAGGTGTGCCGGCGAGGCGGGAGCACGCCCACCGACCTGGAGGCCCGGCTCGCGGCCGCCACCTGGCAGGGCGGCGTGATGAGCACGCCCACCGACGTGGTGGCGAGGGCGGTAGCCGTCGCTGGGCGGGGCCGAGCGGGGCGGGCGGTGAGCACGCATGCGGACGTGGGGCCAGGGTGGTGTCCGTCGCCGGGCGGGGCTGTGAGCACGCCCACCGACGTGGAGGCCAGGGTCGTGGCCCCCGCCTGGCAGGGCGGCGCGGTGAGCACGCCCGCCGGGGTGGTGAGCGTGCCTGCCGTGGCGGCGGGGGGTGGTTAGAGGGGGTCGATGGTTTCGAGGGTGGTGGGGGTTTGTTCTAGCCAGCGGGTGATGCCTATGTCGCGGAGGAAGGGGAGGTCGTGGCTGGCGATTATCAGGGCGCCTTGGTAGGAGGCGAGGGCGTCTTTGAGTTGGGCGACGCTGGCCAGGTCCAGGTTGTTGGTGGGCTCGTCGAGCATCAGCAGCTGCGGTGGGGGCTCGGCCAGCAGGAGGGCGGCCAGGGTTGCGCGGAAGCGTTCGCCGCCGGACAGGGTGCTGACCAGTTGGTCTGCGGCGCGGCCGCGGAAGAGGAAGCGGGCCAGGCGCGAGCGGCGTTCCTGGTTTTCGTGGCCGGGGGCAAGCAATGCCACGTTGTCCACGATCGACAGGTCGTCGCGTAGCAGGTCAAGCCGTTGGGGCAGGTACCGGAACGGGACTGCTGGCAACGCCTCACTCGTGATCGAGTGCAGGAGCGTTGTCTTGCCTGCGCCGTTCGGCCCGGTCAACGCGATCCGCTCCGGACCGCGGATCTCCAGGTCGACGAGCGCTCCTGTCCGCAACGAGTGTTCCTCGAGGCGCAGTACGACGCGTCCGGCCGGTACGGCGGTCTTCGGCAGATCGACGCGGATCGTCTCGTCGTCATGGACCTTCGCCTCGGCATCGGCCAGCGCGTCCTGCGCCGACTCCAGCCGGTCGGAATGCATGCCGATGTGTTTCGCCGCCGACACCTGAGCATTGCGCTTCAGATTGCCGGCCACGATCTTCGGGATGCCGCCCTTCTCGAAGGCCCGCTGACCACGTGCCTGCCGCTGGTCGGACTTCATCCGGGCCTCGATCAGGTCCTTCTTCTGCTTGCGCAGATCCGACTCGGCCGCCCGCACCATCCGCTCGGCCGCCTCCTGCTCGATCGCGACCGCCTCCTCGTACGCCGACAGGTTGCCGCCGTACCAGGTGACGTCACCCTTGCGGAGATCGCCGATCTGGTCGACCCGGTCGAGCAGATCGCGGTCATGGCTGACGATCAGCAACGAACCCCGGAACTGCTCGACAGCGTCGTACAAATGCCGTCGCGCGCGCAGGTCGAGGTTGTTGGTCGGCTCGTCGAGCAGCAGTACGTCGGGACGTCGCAGCAGCTCCGCGGCCAGGCCGAGCAGGATCGTCTCGCCACCGGACAGCTCGCCGACCGACCGATCGAGGCCGATCGAGCCCAGACCGAGCTTGCCGAGCAACGCCTCGGCCCGCTCCTCGGCGTCCCACTCGTCGCCGACGGCCGCGAAGTTCTCCTCCGAGGCGTCGCCGGACTCGATCGCGGTGATGGCGCGCCGGATCGCGTCGATACCGAGCGCCTGGTCGACCCGCAACGCGGTGTCCAGGGTGAGGTCCTGCGGCAGGTAGCCGAGCTCGCCGTTGACCCGGATCGTCCCGCGCTGCGGGGTGAGCCGGCCGGCGATCAGGCGAAGCAGCGTCGACTTGCCGGTGCCGTTGCGCCCGACCAAGCCGGAGCGCACCGGGCCGGCGACGAAGCTGAGCCCGTCGAACAGCACGTCGCCGTCGGGCCAGGCGAAAAAGAGATCAGTACAGGACAGGGAATGGCTCATCAGGTGCTCCCAGAGGTCTTCAAGGAGACCGCACAGCTCCCGAGAACCGGGCAGCGGTCATCAACAGTCGAAGGAAGACCTCAGATGCGCAACCTGCACCCCTGTCGTAGGCAATGTGACAGCACCTACCTTAGGGCGACCCTCCGAACCCATCAAGCACATTTCACGGGGCTTGGCGGAGCCAGGTCTCGACGCCGGCGATGTGCGCAGTCATCCAGGCACGGGCTGCTTCGGCGTCACCGAGCTCGATGGCGTCGAGGATGGCGGTGTGTTCGGCCAGCGTGCGTTCGACCGCGCCGGCCTGGGTGACGCCGCGCCAGATGCGCGCCCGCTGGGTTGCACCGGAGATGCCGTCCAGGAGTGAGCAGACGACCTGGTTCCCGGTCGCCTCCGCGATCCCACGGTGGAAGCGCAGGTCGTTCGCCACCAGGTCCTCGACGCCCGCATCCGGCGGCAGGTCGGAACACAGCTTCCGCAGCGACGACAGCTGCTCCGCCCCGATCCGCGCCGCCGCCAACGCAGCCACACCGGGCTCCAGCAATCGCCGTACCTCGAAGAACTGCAGCACCGAGTCGTCGCGGTGCAGGTCCACCATGAAGTTCAGCGCGTCCAGCAGGTGCGCCGAGTCCAGGCTGGTCACATAGGTGCCGTCGCCGTGCCGGACGTCGAGCACGTTGACCAGCGTCAGCGCTTTGACCGCCTCCCGCAGCGAGTTCCGCGACAACCCCAGCCGCGCGGCCAGATCCGCCTCTTTCGGCAACCGGTCACCCGGCCCGAGCTCCCCCGAGGTGATCATCCCTTTGATCTTGACGATCGCCTCATCCGTCAGCGCCATTGCGTCAGTATGCCGTCAGCGCCTAACCCGTCCCAGCTATGCGGGCCAGAAGGGCACCCCGGGTCGCTGTGCCGGTCTTCGCCAGGACCGCTTTCACGTGGTCGTTGACCGTGTGCTGGGACAGCACCAGCCGCCCGGCCAGAGCGCGCGAATCGATCCCGGTCGCCAGTTCGGTGAGCACCTGCCGCTCCCGCGGGCTCAGCCCGTGCGACAGCCCGAACACCTCGAGCCGCTCGGCAGGTGTCGAGTCCTCGATGCTCACCACGATGTCCGTCTGGCCGGTGGCGCGGGCTGCGCGCAGCGTGATCCACCGCCCGGCCCCGAGATGCACCCGGGACCACGCCGGCCCGACAGGTATCCCCTGCTCGGCAGCGATCAGTGCGGCCGCCAGGTTGTACGCCGCGGCCGGGATCGCCGGGATCGCCTCGTCCGGCGGGTTCAATCGCTCCAACGCCTCCAGCGCCGCCGGCGTCCGCACCCGCACAGTCAGATCAGGACCCAGTACGACGATCGCCGGGCCGCCTGGCGTGTGCTGCGGTACCGCGGCGAAGGTGCGCGCCTGCGCCCGCCGCAGCCCAGTGGTCAACACAGGCGCCAGTGCGGTCAGCTGGGTCTGCTCAGACCGCGTGAACGGCGTGGAGCGCCACAGGTCCAGCCACGCCCAGCACCCGAACCGGTCCCAGCACGCCACGGTCAGGATGTCGGCGAACTCACCCCGGAACGACAGGACCGGCGTACCGGCGGCTCGTAGGTCGGTCCAGCGAGTCCCGCGCTCCAGGTAGCGCCACCGCACCAGCCCGGGCAGGTCCTTCCACTGCAGCCCCGGTACGTCGGCCAGCGGCGCCGTACCGACGCAGGTCACCGGATCGGTCAGGACCCAGACGTGTCCGTCGAACGGGACCGCCCGGCGCACCGCGGCCAGCACCTGCTCCCGGAGCGCCTTGGCGTCCAGGTCCCCCGCGCACAGCCGTTCCACCCGGTCCAGCACCTACCGAGCGTAAATCCCCAGCATGGGGGATGGGAACGCACTGCCGACCGCGCGCACGCTGACCACATGATCACTCTGCACATCGAGAACACCATCGACGACTACGCCGCCTGGAAGGCGGCCTTCGACCGCTACGACCGGGCTCGCCGCGACCACAACGTGCTCGGCTACCGCATCACCCGCCCCGCGGAGGACCTCACCAAGGTCTTCGTCGACCTCGACTTCGCCGCCCGGGCCGAGGCCGCCGCCTTCGTCCAGCTGCTCGAAAAGATCTGGCAGACGCCGCTTTCGCACGCGGTCTCGGCCGAGCACGCAGTTCCCGAGGTCCGAGAGGTTCTGGAGGAACGGCGTCCGCAGGAAGGCCAATAGGTGCGAAGTGGACTGATGATCAGGGTGAGCTTCACCACATTTTCATCAGTTGTGCACCTTCACCTGCTGCACCGGCACGGTTGCATACAGTCGCCATTCACGCTCCGCGACGTCACCCGAAGTGACCGCCCGCGCGCCCGGAATCCCACCTGTACAACGCGTCCCGCAGTTGATCACAGCATTGGTCCGGCCGTCCAGGGGAACCGGAGTGACGGGACCGCTGAAACACCTGCCTGCACAGTGTTCCAGGCTTCGAACGATCGCAGTCCCAGGTCCCGACCACTTGGCACACTGGTCCGGTGATCCCGGGCTGTGGAACTTACCGCCGTGCTATTAGCCTTGCCCTCGGGAACCAACCCATAACTGCACAAGTCATAACCCGCGGTATCTGACTCGAGATCGGAAGAGGCGAACTGCCCAGTGGCCACCGAGCCATCAGACTCAAATCCCCTTGCAGCCTTCGGTGCGAACGAATGGCTGGTCGACGAGCTGTACGAGAAGTACAAGCAGGACCCGAACTCGGTGGATCCGGCGTGGCTCGACTTCTTCAAGACGTATCAGCCCGAGGCAGAAGCGAAGCCGGTGACGACGACCCCGGCCGACGCCGCTCCGAGGCCCGATGCCGTGTCGGACAACAAGACCCCTGAGGCCCCGAGCCGCGGTTCCGCGCCGTCCGTGCCCGCCTCGAACCAGCCCGCGGTAGCGGCTGCCCAGGCCTCCGCGCCGGCAGCCAAGCCCGCCACGCAGCCCGTGCCGGCCCCGGCCGCGCCCGCCGCCCCCACCGGAGGAACGGTGAACCAGCCGCCGAAGGCGCAGGCCAAGCCCGCGCCCGCCACCAGCACCGACGCCGAGCGGAAGATCCTCCGCGGCGCGCCGGCCCGGACCGCGCAGAACATGGAGACCAGCCTCACGGTCCCCACTGCGACCAGCGTCCGCCAGGTGCCGGTCAAGCTGCTGATCGACAACCGCATCGTCATCAACAACCACCTCAAGCGGGCCCGCGGCGGCAAGATCTCCTTCACCCACCTGATCGGGTGGGCGCTGGTGAAGGCGCTCAAGACGCTGCCCGAGATGAACGCGTCGTACGACGAGACCGACGGCAAGCCGACGCACGTCCAGCCGGCCCACATCAACCTCGGCCTGGCCATCGACATGCAGAAGCCGGACGGCACCCGGCAGCTGCTGGTGCCGTCGATCAAGGCCGCCGAGGACATGACGTTCGCCGAGTTCTGGATGGCCTACGAGGACATCGTCCGGCGGGCCCGCGACAACAAGCTCGCGCTGCCGGACTTCCAGGGCACCACGATCAGCCTGACCAACCCGGGCACCATCGGCACCCAGCACTCGGTGCCGCGGCTGATGACGGGCCAGGGCTGCATCATCGGCGTCGGCGCCATGGAATACCCGCCGGAGTACCAGGGTGCGGCCGAGGAGACGATGGCCAAGCTCGCGGTGAGCAAGGTCATGACGGTCACCTCGACCTACGACCACCGGATCATCCAGGGCGCCCAGTCGGGTGAGTTCCTGCGCCGGATCCACCAGCTGCTGCTCGGCCAGGAGGGTTTCTACGACGAGATCTTCCAGAGCCTGCGGATCCCCTACGAGCCGATCCGCTGGGCCACCGACCTTCCGCACAGCCACGAAGAGGACATCAACAAGCAGGCCCGGATCCTCGAGCTGATCCACGCCTTCCGGGTGCGCGGCCACATCATGGCCGACACCGACCCGCTGGAGTACAAGCAGCGCAGCCACCCCGACCTGGACGTGGCCACCCACGGCCTGACGCTGTGGGACCTGGACCGCGAGTTCGCCACCGGCTCGTTCGGCGGCGACCGGCGGTTCATGAAGCTGCGCGAGATCCTCGGCATCCTGCGCGACTCGTACTGCCGGACCACCGGTATCGAGTACATGCACATCCAGGATCCCGAGCAGCGCAAGTGGCTGCAGGAGCGGATCGAGCGGCCGCACACCAAGCCGCCGCGCGAGGAGCAGCTCCGGATCCTGGCCAAGCTGAACGAGGCCGAGGCCTTCGAGACCTTCCTGCAGACCAAGTACGTCGGCCAGAAGCGCTTCTCGCTGGAGGGTGGCGAGACCACCATCCCGCTGCTCGACGAGCTCTGCGAGGAGGCCGCCGGCGCCGGACTGGACGAGGTCGTCATCGGGATGGCGCACCGCGGCCGGCTGAACGTGCTGGCCAACATCGTCGGCAAGTCGTACGGGCAGATCTTCCGCGAGTTCGACGGCAACATCGACCCGCGGACCGTGCAGGGCTCCGGTGACGTCAAGTACCACCTGGGCGCGGAGGGCGAGTTCGTCTCCGAGTTCGGCGACAAGATCAAGGTGTCGGTGGCGGCCAACCCGTCGCACCTGGAGACCGTCGACCCGGTACTCGAGGGCATCGTCCGGGCCAAGCAGGACATCCTCGACCGCGGTGCCGCCTTCCCGGTGCTGCCGATCCTGGTCCACGGTGACGCGGCCTTCGCCGGTCAGGGCGTGGTGGCCGAGACGCTGAACCTTTCCCAGCTGCGCGGTTACCGCACCGGTGGCACCGTGCACGTGATCGTCAACAACCAGGTCGGCTTCACCACCTCGCCGGCCTCGTCGCGCTCGTCGATGTACTGCACCGACGTCGCGCGGATGGTCCAGGCACCGATCTTCCACGTGAACGGCGACGACCCCGAGGCCTGTGTCCGGGTCGCCGACCTGGCCTTCGAGTACCGCCAGGCGTTCAACAAGGACGTCGTCATCGACCTGGTCTGCTACCGCCGCCGCGGTCACAACGAGGGTGACGACCCGTCGTTCACCCAGCCGCTGATGTACGACCTGATCGAGCAGAAGCGGTCGGTCCGCAAGCTCTACACCGAGGCCCTGATCGGTCGTGGCGACATCACGATCGAAGAGGCCGAGCAGGCGATGCGGGACTTCCAGCAGCGTCTCGAGCGGGTCTTCACCGAGGTCCGCGAGGCGAAGAGCCAGCCGGACACCCCCGCGCCGTACGTGACCGTTCCGGAGTACCCGGACAAGCCGCAGGGCCCGGACGCGACCGCGACCACGCCCGAGGTGCTGAAGAAGATCGCCGACGCGTACACCACGCTGCCGGAGGGCTTCACCGTGCACCCGAAGGTGCTGCCGCAGCTGCAGCGCCGGGCCGCCGCGATCACCCAGGGCCCGATCGACTGGGCATCGGCGGAGATGACGGCGCTCGGCTCGCTGCTGCTGGCCGGTCGCCCGGTCCGGCTCGCCGGTCAGGACAGCCGCCGGGGCACGTTCGTGCAGCGGTTCGCCGCGATCATCGACCGGGTCAACGGCCAGGACTACGTCCCCCTGCAGAACCTGGACGCCGAGCAGGGCAACTTCTACGTCTACGACTCACTGCTCAGCGAGTACGCCGCTCTCGGCTTCGAGTACGGCTACTCGGTGGCGCGGCCGGAGGCCCTGACGCTCTGGGAGGCGCAGTTCGGCGACTTCGTGAACGGCGCCCAGTCCGTCATCGACGAGTACATCTCGGCCGGTGAGGCGAAGTGGGGCCAGAAGTCGGGTGTCGTGCTGCTGCTGCCGCACGGCTACGAGGGCCAGGGCCCGGACCACTCGTCCGCCCGGATCGAGCGCTTCCTGGCACTGTGCGCCGAGAACGCGATGACCGTGGCCCAGCCGTCGACCCCGGCGTCGTACTTCCACCTCCTGCGCCGGCACACGCTCGGCGAGGAGCACAACCCGATGATCGTCTTCACGCCGAAGCAGCTGCTGCGGCGCAAGGAGGCGGTGTCGCAGCCGGAGGAGCTCACCCACGGCACCTTCCGGCCGATCCTGGGCGACGCCGAGGCGGAGGCCACCGCGGCCACCGTGGAGCGCGTCATCCTCTCGTCGGGCCGGATCTGCTACGACCTGCTGGCCGAGCGCAAGAAGGTCGAGCCGGACAAGATCAGTACGGCGATCATCCGGGTCGAGCAGCTCTACCCGCTGCCCGCCGAGGAGATCGTCGCCGAACTGGCGAAGTACCCGAACGTCACCGAGATCCGCTGGGTCCAGGACGAGCCCGCGAACCAGGGCCCGTGGCCGTTCATGGCGCTGAACCTGACCGAGCACCTCGGCGGCAAGCCGTTCTACCGGGTCTCCCGGCCGGCCATGTCGGCGACCTCGGTCGGCTCGATGGGTGCGCACACGGCGGAGCAGCAGACGCTGCTGAAGCAGGCCTTCAGCTGACGTGTACTTCACCGACCGAGGGATCGAGGAACTCGAGGGCCGGCGAGGCGAGGAAGACGTCTCGCTGGCCTGGGTGGCCGAGCGGCTGCGGGAGTTCGTCGATCTGAACCCCGATTTCGAGACCCCGATCGAACGCTTCGCCACCTGGCTCGCCCGCCTGGACGACGAAGACGACTGAACCACCGAATGCCCTTCGCCACCACGGCGGAGGGCATTCGTCTGTCCTGGGCCTGCTCTAGTCCGTGTGCGGAGGCCTCGTACGGCGGGGTGGGTCCGGCGCCAGTGAGCCGTCGGGGGCGATGTGCTCGAAGATCTGGTCGACCAGGTTGAGGACGTGCGGGTCGTCGACGGTGTAGATGTGCCGACGGCCTTCGCGGCGGGCCGTGATGATGCCGGCCAGGCGGAGTTTGCCGAGGTGCTGGCTGGCGGTGGCGATGCTGACGCCGACCCGGTCGGCCAGCGTGCCGACGTCGTACTCGCCTTGGGCCGCCAGGGAGACCAGGTGCAGCCGCACCGGGGCGGACAGCATCGCGAAGGTACCGGCGGCGGAATCCAGCTGGGCCTTCGTGGGTTCGGGGAACGAAGTCGTCATCGCGCAGTCATTGTGACCGCTGAACGGGCCGTGCAGTACCTCGCCGAGCCGTGGTGACGACGCTCTCACACTTTCGCAATTGCGAAAGTATCAAAATGGTGGCAGCCTGGACGCATGGTCAGAGCGCTTCGCCCAGTGCTGTTGCTGCTCCCGGTGGCGGTTCCCGCCGTCGTGCTGCGGCTGGCCGGCACGCACCCGCCGGCGCTCGCCTCGATCCTGGTTTTCGGGCTGGCGGTCGTCGCCGCGTCGTTCGTGCTCGCCTGGGCGGCCGAAGCGGCGGAGGTGGACATCTCCGGCGGCTTGGCGATCGCGCTGCTCGCAGTCATCGCCGTCCTGCCGGAGTATGCGGTCGACCTCTACTTCGCGCACACCGCGGGCAGCAACCCCGACTACGTGCAGTACGCCGCAGCCAACATGACGGGGTCGAACCGGCTACTCCTCGGCCTGGGCTGGTCGAGCGTCGTACTGATCAGCCTGTACGTCGCCTCCCGGCGGAGCGGGCGTTCGGTCAAGGAGCTCGTTCTCGGGTCGGGCTATCGCCGGGAGCTCGGTTTTCTCGCCATCGCCGGTGTGGTCGCGTTCGTGATCCCGGTGACCGGTGAGATCCACCTGCTGCTCGGGATCGCGCTGCTCGGCTTCTTCGCCTACTACCTGTATCGCGCCGCCGTCTCCGGGCACGACGACGAGCCGGAGCTGATCGGCCCGGCCGCGCGGATCGGCGCGCTGCCGACCGTGCAGCGGCGGATCGCGGTGATCGGGATGTTCGCGGTCGCGGCCGGGATCATCCTGACCTCGGCGGAGCCCTTCGCCGACTCGCTCGTCGAGGGTGGTCAGGCGCTCGGGATCGACCAGTTCCTGCTCGTCCAGTGGCTGGCGCCGCTGGCCTCCGAGGCGCCCGAGTTCATCATCGCGATCCTGTTCGCCTGGCGCGGCAAGGGCGCGGCGGCGCTCGGCCTGCTGATCTCGGCCAAGGTGAACCAGTGGACCCTGCTGATCGGCAGCCTCCCGATCGCCTACGGCCTCGGCGGCGGCACCACCGCCCTGCACCTGGACGGCCGGCAGATCGAGGAGTTCCTGCTCACCGCCACTCAGACCCTGCTCGGCATCGCGGTCCTGCTCAGCCTGCGCTTCCCCCGCTGGGCCGCCTGGACCCTACTCGCCCTGTTCGCGATCCAGTTCGCCGTACCGGGCCAGACCGGCCGCTACATCCTGAGCGCGATCTACCTGGTCCTCGCCGTGATCGCAGTCATCCGCAACCGCGAACACCTGGCCGCCACCCTCCGGGCCCCCTTCCGCAAGCCCGACCAGCCAGCCGAACCCCAGCGCGAACTCGTCGACGCCTAGCCCACGTACCCATCGGTGGGCGGGGCGTTGGTCAGCTGGCCTGCTGCTCTTCTGCGGCGGGGATGCGGGTGCGGCGTTCCTGCGGGCCGGGGCGGCCACGGCGGCGGCCGGAGAGGAACTTCTCGCCGGCGGCGGTGCCGGTGAACTTGGTACGGCGGGCCCACTCGCGGCATTCCTCGAGCACCGGGCACGAGGTCAGGCAGATCGCCTGCGCCTTGCGCTGCTCCCACTGGCTGGCGCTCTCGTCGTACGACGGGGCCTGGCCGACGCACGCGGCGCGGCTCATCCAGTTGTCGGCGGGGTCGACGATCACCGTCAAAAGCGGCCTCATGGGCACTCCTGCTCCCTCATCGATCGGGCGGATCGAATCCGCCGGGGGTTTCCCGGCGGTAGGAACAGCGTGCTCCACCTGCGTTGCCCCGGTGCGACGCGAATGTTTCCGGGATGAAACGTCAGGTCCGGACGAGCCGGATCTCCCACAGATCGAAGTAGTCGTCGTGCTTACGGGCCCCGTCCGGCGCGAACCCGTGCCGGCGGTAGAACCCGAGCGCCCGCTCGTTGTCCTCGAACACCCACAGGTACGCCGGATCCTTGCCGATAGCAACGTCCAGCAACTGCGCCCCCAGCCCGGTCCCCCACCACGCCGCCCGCGTATAGATCGCCTGCAGCTCCAACGCCACCGGCGAATCCTCGTCCCGCCCCGGACTGCTGTTCGCGAACCCAACCACCCGATCCCGCACGTCCGCAACTGGGTTGATCGCGAGCCAGCGCACCTTCCCCTCCGTGATCGCCGCGCTCCAGCGTTCGATGCGCTGCTCCACGTTCGCCGTTCGGCGGGCGAGCAGTTCGGGCGGTGCGAGACCGGCGTACGCCTCTTGCCAGCACAGGAGGTGGCACCAGGCGGCGGCTTCGGCGTCCTCGGCCGTCGCTACGCGGATCTCGGGAGTCATGTCAGACAGTGAAGACGATCTTCCCGAAGACGTCACCCGCATTCATCTTCGCGAAGCCCTCCCGCGCGTCCGCCAGCGGCAGCACGGTGTCGATGTGCGGCGAGATCCCGGCGTTCGCCATGAACTGGACCAGCTCGGCCAGCTCGGTCCGGGTGCCCATCGTGGAGCCCTGCACGCGGAGTTGCAGGAAGAAGATCCGGTTCAGCTCGGCCGACTTCGGCGCCTGCCCACTCGTCGCGCCGGAGATCACCAGCGTCCCGCCCTGCTTGAGCGACTTCAGCGAGTGCGACCAGGTGGCCTGACCAACCGTCTCCATCACTGCATCGACCCGCTCCGGCAGCCGCGCCCCGGACTCGAACACGTCATGCGCGCCGATCTCCAGCGCCTTCGCCCGCTTCGCCTCGTCCCGGCTGGTCGCCCAGACCCGGATCCCGGCCGCCCGCGCCAGCGTGATCAGCGAGGTCGCCACCCCACCACCAGCACCCTGCACGAGCACGGTGTCCCCAGGCTTGAGGTCGGACTGCGTGAACAACATCCGGTACGCCGTCAGCCAGGCAGTCGGCAGACACGCCGCCTGCTCGAAGCTCAACCCAGCAGGCTTCGGTACGACGTTCCGCGCCGGAACCGACACCTTCTCGGCCAGCGTCCCGTCGTACCGCTCGCTCAGCAGCGACCGCTTCGGATCCAGCGTCTCGTCCCCCCGCCACTCCGGGTCCGAGACGACCGCGTGCACAACCACCTCGTTGCCATCCGGATCCACACCCGCCGCATCGCACCCGAGAATCATCGGCAGATTCGCCTCGGCCAGCCCCACGCCCTTCAGCGACCACAGGTCGTGATGGTTCAGCGCCGACGCCTTCACGTCGATCGTCACCCACCCGTCCCGCGCCTCAGGCTCCGGCCGCTCCCCCACCTCGAGAGCGGCCACCGGGTTCTCCGGGTCGAACTTCGCAGCATAAGCAGCAAGCATGCGACCCACCCTAGGCCGCTGTTGATCAGTTGGTCAGTGGGACATGTCTCACGAATAGACCTCGAAGGACCACAGCGAGTAGCCCCATTGGGTGGCTCGGGCGGTCCCGAGCATGCGCACATAGCGGCCGGAGCCCGCGAGGCCGGTGAGGTCGTCGAGTCCGCCGTCGCCTGCTGTGGTCGAGTAGAGGCTGGACCAGTTGGTCCCGTCGGACGACACCTGCACCTGGTAGGCGCGCGCATGGCTCGGCTCCCAGGCCAGCCGGACCCGGTTCACCGGTTGCACCGTGCCGAGGTCGACCTGGATCCAGCCGACATCGTCGTACCCGCTGGACCACCGGGTCGCACCGTCGCCGTCGGTCGCGAACCGGCCCTCGTACGTCGTCGTGGGCTCGACCGATGACGCGGTCGTCGGCCGACCGAGCGCGAGGTCGGTTCCGCCGTACACCTCGAACTCCCAGAGCGAGTAGCCCCAATGGGTGGCCCGGCTGATGCCCTGCATGCGCACGTACCGGCCGGCGCCGGTGAGGCCGGTCAGGTCGTCGATCCCGCCGTCACTCGTGCTCGTCGCGTAGATCTTGCGCCAGGTCGTCCCGTCGTTCGAGAGCTGGATCTCGTAGGCCTTGCCGTAGGCGGGATCCCAGTTCAGCCGTACGCCGGTCACCGAGCGCACCGAACCGAGATCGACCTGGATCCACTGGTTGTCGGTCAGCCCGCTGGCCCAGCGGCTGGTCGGGTCGCTGTCGACCGCGTAAGGCCCAACCAGGTCAGGTGTTTCCAGACTCGACACCACGACCGGTCGGCCCGCCGCCAGGTTGCCTACCTGCCGCGGCGCCCACTGCGGGTTCCGGCCGACCGCACCGATCACCGAGCGGAACTGCTCCCAGGTCGGCACCAGCTTGGGCGAGCCCCAGAGCTGCTGCGACAGCACGCGCAGCGGCTGCTTGATCCCGGCCGCGACCTGGTCCTCGGTCTCGGTACCGGGCCAGTCACACCACACATGCAGGTTGGAACCGCGATTACGCGTCGGGTCGCTGATCCGCTGGCCGCCCTGGAACAGGTCTGGGTCCCAGGTCTCGTACGCCCAGGGCAGGTTCGGCCGCACCACAGCGCCGTTGCCGAGCACGTAGTACGTCGGATCCCAGCTCTGGTTGGACAGCACGTGTCCGTTCGTCAGGTGCTGCTGAGGGGTCAGACCGTGGTTCGTCCAGAACTCCAGCACGATGTCCGTCGAGACGGTCACCGCAGAACCGCCGCCGATCCCGTCACTCCACGCACGGCTGGTCTTACCGGCCGCACGGACGATCTGGTTCGCCCAGTTGATGAAACCGAGGTAGCTGTCCTTGGCGACCGCAGTGGCGCCGTACCGAGCTCTTGCGTACTGGAGCAGTTGCGGGAAGGCCTCAGGGTTCTGCACGTACTCGTCCGCGCCGATGTGCCAGTACGGACCGGGGAACAGGGGGAGGTACTCGTCCAGCAGGTCCTTCATGAACGCGTAGGTCTCCGGCTTGGACACGTCCACGAAGCCGGAGCCGGTCGGCTGGCCCGCAGCACGTAGTTCCAGCTCCGGGTGCGCGTTGATGACCTGGCGCAGATGCCCGGGCATATCGATCTCCGGGACCACAGTGATGTGGTACCGGCCGGCCAGCGCGATCAGGTCGGCGAGCTGCCGCTTGGTCAGATGCTCGGCCGACACGATCTCCGGATGCCGCGTGCTCTCGATCCGGAAGCCGAGGTCGTCGCTGAGATGCAGGTGCAGGGTGTTCAGCTTCAGGTAGGCCAGGTCCTGGATCTGCCGCGCGAAGAAGTCCGCACTGAAGTACTTCCGCCCGGCATCCACCATCAGCCCTCGCTCGGGCTTGGTCGGCCAGTCCCGCGCACTCCCTCGTGGCAGCTCGGCGTTCTGCTTGAGTAACTGCAGAACCGTCCGAGTCCCGTAGAAGACACCCGCGTCGGCCGGTGCACTGATCTGAACCCGATCCGTGATCGCCAGGTCGTACCCCTCAGCACCCACCTGACTCGCAGCCAGGTCGAGGTAGACGTCACCCGCCCGTACGTCGGCCGCCTGCCCCACCACCTGCTCAACCGCCTGCCCAGTCAACGCCCGCAGGTCCTCCGCAAACACCCCGCTAGTAGTAGCCAACGCAGCCGCATCGCCCACGTCCCGCACAACCCGCCCGCTAAGCCGAGCCGTCCCCTCCCCACCCGTCCACTCCCGCAACGCCGGCACCACCCAGGGCGCCGGGTTCGCGGCTTGCGCGGGGACAGCAGCTTGCGTGGCGGCTGCTCCCCCTTTTCCCACCCCCGCTCCCACTCCCATCGCTCGCGCTGGAAGGGGTGCCGCGAGACACGCGACAGCTAGTAGGCCGAGCAGGATGCGGTTGGGGCGGGTGAACATGGCGGCTCCCTCGGGTCGGGCTCATTTGAGCACCGGGCCGAGGGAGCGGCAACGTATTCGGGCTGGGTCGCAGCGTTGCGCGACACTGACCCGGAGCGGCGGTCCGGGCTTTCGAGCTGGGTTTCAGTCTCGCGCGACACCTTCGCGGCGCGCGGCCTCGGCTACTGCGCCGGCGACGGCCGGTGCGACGCGCTCGTCGAAGGGCGAGGCGATGATGTAGTCGGGGCGGAGCTCGGCGGGGCTGATGAGACCGGCCAGCGCGTTGGCGGCGGCCAGCTTCATGCCTTCGGTGATGCGGGAGGCGTTCGCGTCGAAGGCGCCGCGGAAGATGCCGGGGAACGCGAGCACGTTGTTGATCTGGTTGGGGAAGTCCGAGCGGCCGGTGGCGACGACTGCGGCGTGCCGGTGGGCGATGTCGGGGTGGACCTCGGGGTTCGGGTTGGCGAGGGCGAAGATCATCGAGTTGGGGGCCATCCGGGCGATCGCTTCCTCGGGGACCGTGCCGCCGGAGACGCCGATGAAGACGTCGGCGCCGTCGAGGGCGTCCACCAGGCGACCGGACAGGCCGCCGGTGTTGGTGTCGCGGGCCAGTGAGAGCTTGACCGGGTTCAGGTCGGCGCGGTCCTGGTGCAGGACGCCCTTGCTGTCCACCACGGCCAGGTCGCCGACACCGGCCTGCAGCAGGATCCGCGCACACGCAACCCCGGCCGCACCGGCCCCTGAGATCACCACCCGGATCTCCGAAATCGACTTGTCCGTCACCCGGAGTGCGTTCTGCAACGCGGCCAGTACGACGACCGCCGTACCGTGCTGGTCGTCGTGGAAGACCGGGATGTCCAGCCGCTCCTTCAGCCGGCGCTCGATCTCGAAGCAGCGCGGCGCCGAGATGTCCTCGAGGTTGATCCCGCCGAACGACGGCGCCATCCGCGCGACCGTCTCGACGAACTCGTCCACGTCGGTGCAGTCGAGCGCGATCGGCACCGAGTCGACACCGCCGAACTCCTTGAACAGCAGCGCCTTGCCCTCCATCACCGGCAGCGAGGCGGTCGGCCCGATGTCACCGAGACCCAGTACGGCGGTTCCGTCGGTGACGACTGCGACCACGTTCGAGCGCCACGTGTAGCGGCGGGCCAACGACGGGTCCTCGGCGATCGCCGTACAGACCCGGGCGACTCCCGGGGTGTAGGCCTTGGACAGCGCGGCGGCGTCGGTGACGTGCACCGACGACGTCACCTCGATCTTGCCGCCGCGGTGCAGCTCGAAGACCGGATCGCCTTCGTAGGGATCGGAGACAACAGCAGAAACAGGCTGGGCGACCATGACAGAACCCCTCGGGGAAGATGTGTACAAGACTGAGTGCGCCCGACGTTGATGCGTCGAAACGGCGCTGTTTCCAGGGGGTCACCCGTGCGGTTCGAGTAAACCACAGCGCCTACTGGTCTGCTGTGAGCGGCCCCACACAGATAACGATCCCGGCGAACTCCCGGCCGGGAACTGCCCGCTGTGCCAGGATGCGGAGATCCAGACCCCTGTCGAGGAGTAATCGCGATGAACATCGTCCGCACTCTCCGTACGCATCGCCGGATCACCGCGGCCGTCGCCGCCTCGGCCCTGGCGCTCTCCCTCGCCGCTTGCGGCAACGAGTCCGGCAGCGGCGGTGGATCCGAGGACAAGGCCAAGGCGGCCGGGATCGAGCTGGTGAAGTCCGGCCAGCTGACCATCTGCACGCACCTGCCGTACAAGCCGTTCCAGTACAAGGACGGCACCGAGGTGGTCGGGTTCGACGTCGACCTGCTCAAGCTGCTGTCCGACGACCTCGGCCTGAAGACCGACGTGGTCAACATCGAGTGGGCCCAGGTCACCTCGGGCGCCGCCTTCAAGGCGAAGAAGTGCGATATCGGCATGGGCGCGATGACGATCACCGATCCGCGCAAGGCCGCGCTCAGCATCACCGACCCGTACATGGACGCCACCCAGGTACTGATGGCCAAGAAGGACTCCGGCATCAAGGGCCTGGCCGACCTGAAGGGCAAGAAGCTCGGCGCCCAGGCCGACACCACCGGTAAGGACTACGCCGACAAGAACGCGGCCGCCAACGGCTACACGGTGATCCCGTTCAACGACCTGGCCCTGCAGGGGAACAACGTCAAGTCCGGCCGGGTGGACGCCGCGATCAACGACAACGGCGTGCTCTACGACTTCGTCAAGGACAACCCGGAGATGGCTGTGGTGGCCGAGTTCGACACCGGCGAGCAGTACGGGTTCGCCGCGCTGAAGGACGGCTCCGGCCCGAAGATCGTGGCCAAGTTCAACGAGCTGCTGGCCAAGGCGAAGTCCGACGGCAAGTACACCGAGATCTACAAGAAGTGGTTCGGGGTTGAGCCGAAGAAGTGAGCACTCCAGCTGACACTGTCGTGCGGAAGGGGCTGAGTCCGCGCAAGCGGGCTCAGCGCTCCCGCCTGATCCAGTACGCCGTCCTGGTGATCGTCGCCCTGTTCGCACTGTTCAGCGCCGACTGGGGCCAGATCGGCTCGGTCTTCTTCAAGCCTGAATTCATCAAGTCGACGTTCCAGGACGGCGTCCTGCAGGCACTGGTCAAGACGGTCGAGTACACGGCCGGCGCCTTCGTGATCGGCCTGGCCGGTGGCACGGTGCTGGCGCTGATGCGGCTCAGCAGCGTCGGGCCGTACCGGTGGATCGCGACCGCCTACATCGAGTTCTTCCGTGGTCTGCCGGCGATCGTGGTCTTCATCGCGTTCAGCCTGCTGCCGCTGGCCTTCGAGGGGATGACCATCCCCTGGGACCCGTACGGCGTCGTCTGGCTCGCGCTCGGAATCGTCGCCGCGGCGTACATGGCCGAGGTGATCCGGGCCGGGATCCAGGCGGTCCCGAAGGGCCAGATCGAGGCGGCCCGCTCACTGGGTATGCCACCCGGGCTGGCACTGCGCAAGATCGTGCTCCCGCAGGCGTTCCGGATCGTGCTGCCGCCGCTCACCAACGACCTGATCCTGCTGGTCAAGGACTCGTCACTGGTGTTCATGATCGGCGTCGCGGCCGACGGCTACGAGCTGACGGGATTCGGCCGGGATCTGGCCAACACCTACTCGAACCTGACCCCGATCGTGGTCTGCGGTTTCTGCTACCTGATCATCACCCTCCCGCTCGGCATCCTCGTGCGCCGGCTCGAGGCCAAGGCTGCGAGGGCCCGCTGACATGGCACTGGTAGAAATCAAGAACCTGCACAAGTCGTTCGGCAGCAACCACGTCCTGCGCGGTATCGACTTCACCGTCGAGCAGGGCGAGGTCGTCTGCGTGATCGGTCCGTCCGGCTCGGGCAAGTCGACGCTGCTGCGCTGCGTCAACCTGCTCGAGGTGCCCCAGGAGGGTCAGGTGATCGTCCGTGGTGAGGAGATCACCGACCCGGACTGCCATCTGGACGCGGCCCGCGCGGGGATCGGCATGGTGTTCCAGCAGTTCAACCTGTTCCCGCACCTGAACGTGCTGACCAACTGCACGGTCGCCCAGACCACGGTCCTGAAGCGCAAGCCGGCCGACGCGGAGAAGATCGCGCGGGCCAACCTCGACCGGGTCGGCCTGAACGACAAGATCCAGGCCTTCCCGGCCCAGCTGTCCGGCGGTCAGCAGCAGCGCGTCGCGATCGCCCGGGCGCTCTCGATGGACCCGGCGCTGATGCTGTTCGACGAGCCGACCTCCGCGCTCGACCCCGAGCTCGTCGGCGACGTACTGACCGTGATGCGCAAACTCGCCCTCGAGGGGATGACGATGCTCGTCGTCACCCACGAGATGGCCTTCGCCCGCGAGGTCGCCGACCGGGTCGTCTTCATGGACGGCGGCGTCATCGTCGAGCAGGGCCCACCCGCCGACGTGATCGGCAACCCGCAGGAGGAGCGCACCCAGCTCTTCCTCCGCCGCGTCCTCGACCCCACCCACGTCCAGGACCTCTGACCCACCACAATTTGCCTGGCTAGGCACCGATATCGGGGGTTCTGCACCCATAACCACGGTGCTGAACCCCCGATTTGGCTGGGTAGCCAGCCAAATGCGGCTGGGGGGTGGTGGTGACGGTGGGTGATGGGGGTGGGACGGGGTGGAGGCGTGGGTGGTGGATCGGCTACGAATGGGTCTCCATTCGGGGGATTCCGCTGCAGCGCGGGCATCGCCCTGTGTCAAGATGCGGACCACACGGCGCCGGAATCCGGTCGGCGCCCGGTCTTGGAGGACTAGATGTCTGTCCTGCGGAGGACGCTCGTACTGTCGGGCGTTCTGGTTCTGGCGGCGGCGGGTTGTGGTTCGGACTCGCTCGGCTCCGGCTCGAGCCCGAGTGCACCGAACAGTGCACCCTCGAGCGCGCCGTCCAGTGGTGGGCCGGACCTGAGCGGCAAGCTGCCGCCGAAGATCGCCGCGGCGAAGAAGATCGTCGTCGGCGTGGACGCGAGCTACCCGCCGAACGAGTCGCTCCAGGGCGGCAAGACCGTGGTCGGTATGGACGTGGACCTGTTCAACGCGGTCGCGGCCAAGTTCGGCGTCACCGTCGACTGGCAGCCGGCCGGCTTCGACACCATCATCACCGGTGTCCAGAGCGGTAAGTACGACGTCGGCGTCTCGTCGTTCACGATCAACGACAAGCGCAAGCAGCAGGTCAACATGGTCAGCTACTTCAGCGCCGGCACCCTGTGGGTGACCGCGAAGGGCAACCCGAAGGGTGTCAACGCCGACGACGCCTGCGGCAAGACGGTCGCGGTCCAGAAGGGCACCACGCAGCTGGAGGAGGACCTGCCGAAGCGGCAGGCCAAGTGCAAGGCCGAGGGCAAGCCGGAGATCAAGCCGCTGGTCCGTGAGAAGCAGGACCAGGCGACCGCGGACCTGGTGGCCGGCAAGGCCGACGCGATGCTCGCCGACTCCCCGATCTCGCTGTACGCCGTCAAGCAGACCAACGGCGCCCTGGAGCAGCTCGGTGAGATCTACGACGCCGCGCCGTACGGCTATGTCATCCCGAAGGCGCAGACCGAGTTCGCGAACGCGGTCGTCGAGGCGCTGAAGTCGGCCGCGGCCGACGGCTCCTACAAGGCGGCACTGGCCAAGTGGGGCAACGAGTCGGGAGCGATCACCGACTTCGCGGTCAACCCCTGATGAGTGCAGAGACCACCCCGGCCAGTACGACGGACGACCGGCCCGGCGCGATCGACGCCGTACCGGTCCGGCATCCCGGCCGGTGGGTCGCGATCGCGATCATCGCGGTCCTGGTCGCGATGCTGGTGCATCTCCTGGTCACCAACAAGGCGTTCGACTGGGGCTTCGTCTTCCAGGCGATGAACCAGACGCCAGTGATCAACGGCTTCCTCAAGGGCACGCTGCTGGTCACCGCGCTGGCGATGGTCGTCGGTGTCGGCGGCGGGGTGCTGCTGGCGGTGATGCGGCTGTCGGACAACCCCATCCTGTCCGGGGTGTCCTGGGCGTTCACGTGGTTCTTCCGCAGCGTCCCGCGGTACCTGCTGCTCTTCACGATGGGCACCCTCGGCGTGCTCTTCCCGAACGGCGTTGCCCTCGGCATCCCGTTCGACTGGAAGATCATCGACTGGCTCGGGATGTCCGGTGACTGGCGGTTCCTGACTCTCGACGCGAACCAGGTGTTCACCGGACTCGTTGCCGGTGTCATCGGTCTCGGGCTGTCCGAGGCGGCGTACATGGCCGAGATCGCCCGGGCCGGGATCATGTCGGTGGACAAGGGCCAGGCCGAGGCCGCCGAGGCACTCGGGATGAGCAAACCCAAGGCGATGCGCCGGGTCGTGCTGCCCCAGGCGATGCGGGTGATCGTGCCGCCGACCGGTAACGAGACGATCGCGATGCTGAAAGATACGTCGCTGCTCCTCGCCGTCCCTGTGATCGGCGAGTTGTTCTACCAGCTGCAGTCGATCGGCAGCACGTACTACAAGACGTTCCCGATCGCGGTGGCCGCGACGCTGTACTACCTGGCCGCGACGAGCGTGCTGATGGTCGGGCAGTACTTCCTCGAACGGCACTTCGGCAAGGGCTTCGGTACGACGGCGCCACGCGCTGCTCGTCCGGCCGGGGCGGGAGGTGCCTGATGCCACTCGTCCATGCGGTCAACGTGACGAAGTCGTTCCACCACAACGAGGTACTGAAGGGCATCGACCTCGATGTCGACGCCGGCCAGGTGGTCTGCCTGCTCGGTCCGTCGGGTTCGGGCAAGACGACGTTCCTGCGCTGTATCAACCAGCTCGAGACGATCGACGGCGGCCGGATCTGGGTCGACGACGACCTGATGGGGTACGCCGAACGCGGTGGCAAGCTGTATCGCCTGAAGGACAAGGAGATCGCGGCCCAGCGGCGCGAGATCGGCATGGTCTTCCAGCGGTTCAACCTGTTCCCGCACATGACCGCGCTCGAGAACGTGGCCGAGGCACCGGTCCAGGTCAAGGGCGAGTCGAAGAAGGAGGCCCGAGCTCGCGCGCAGTCGCTGCTCGACCGGGTCGGCCTGGGCGACCGCACTGCCGCCTACCCGGCGCAACTGTCCGGTGGCCAGCAGCAACGAGTTGCGATCGCCAGGGCACTGGCCATGCAGCCGAAGCTGATGCTGTTCGACGAGCCGACCTCCGCGCTCGACCCCGAGCTGGTCGGCGAGGTGCTGTCGGTGATGCGTGAGCTCGCCGCCGACGGGATGACGATGATCGTGGTCACCCACGAGATGTCGTTCGCCCGCGAGGTGGCCGACACGGTCGTCTTCATGGACGGCGGCGTGGTCGTCGAGGCCGGTCCCCCGGCCGACGTGATCGGCAACCCGCAACACCAGCGGACCAAGACCTTCTTGTCTCGGTTGAGGTCCGAACACTCCTGAGGATCTGGCGCCGTGCTTCAAATGCGCTGAGAGTGGTAGAAGTACGGCGTCAGTCCGATTCAGAGGAGACGAAGTGAGCAGCACGGGGCAATCCGCCGAGGTCCGCCTGAGTATCCCGGCCGACGGTGCGTACATCGCCGTACCGCGGTCGGTGGTGGGCAACCTTGCGGCCCGCAACGACTTCACCGTGGACGCGATCGACGATCTGCGGATCGCCGTGGACGAAGCGTGTTCGCTGCTGCTGCCGCAGGCCACCGACGGCGTGCTGGACTGCGTCTTCGTGATCGACCCGCCGCAACTGACGGTCCGCACGAGCGCCGTCGTACCGGCCGGCTGGACCCCGGACACGTCGTCGTTCGGCTGGACCGTGCTGACCGCCCTGGTCGAGACCGCCGCCGTCGAGACGATCGACGGCCGCCTGACCATCACCGTGACAGCGACCGCTACCGCCACGGCCGCGGAGAAGGCGTGAGTGACGAGAGATCCCTGGGCGGCGGCTCCCAGGAACATCCTGATCTACGCACCCGGACGGCCACCTTCTTCGCCGCGATGGCTGCCGCCGGGGCCGGTACGCCGGAGCACAACGCTGCCCGTGACGGCCTGGTCTCGCTGCACATGCCGCTCGTCGAGCACCTGGCCCGCCGCTTCCGGAACCGGGGCGAGCCGTACGACGACCTCGTGCAGGTCGCGACGATCGGGCTGATCAAGGCGATCGACCGGTTCGACTCCGATCGCGGGGTCGAGTTCTCGACGTACGCGACGCCGACGATTCTCGGCGAGATCAAGCGGTATTTCCGGGACAAGGGCTGGGCGATCCGGGTGCCGCGACGCCTGCAGGAGCTGCGGTTGTCGCTGACCGCGGCCACCGCCGAGCTGACCCAGGAGCTCGGCCGGGCCCCGACCGTGGCCGAATTGTCAGTGCGTTTGAGCCTGCCGACCGACCTGGTGATCGAGGGGCTCGAGTCCGCGAACGCCTACAACACCTTGTCCTTGGACGCTCCCGACCAGAACGAGTCGGACGCGACCACGGTCCTGGACGGATTGGGTGGCGAGGACGAGGCGCTGGAGAGCGTGGAGTACCGCGAATCGCTCAAACCCTTGCTGGCCCAGCTGGACACGCGGGAGAAGCGGATCCTCACGCTGCGATTCTTCCGCGGGATGACCCAGTCCCAGATCGCCGAGGAGATCGGCATCTCGCAGATGCACGTCTCGCGGCTATTGGCCCGCACGCTGACCGAACTCCGCGCAGGTTTGCTCAAGGAGTAGTCCTTTACAGGACTGGGGGTTGGTCCTTGCCGGGGTTGTCGGCCAGGGCCTCGGTGGATTCCTTGCGGAAGACCCCGACCAGTACGCCGGCCGCCGCCAGCGCGAGCACGACCGAGACGCCCTTGGTGCCGCCGCCCCAGAAGCTGTAGGCGATCAGGAGCTGGATCAGCTGGCTGAACACGGCCGGTCCCCGGCTCCACGTCGAGGCCCGGGAGAGTCCACGGGCCACGGCGCCCAGACCCACGCCGTACAGGATGAAGAACACCGTCGTGGTGAGCCCGAGGACCAGGCGGGAGGTCTGCATCGTAAATGCTTCGGCAATTCCGAGAACGACGAGCACAAGCCCTTCCGCTGCGACCACCGCCGCGGCTAGCTTCAGTGCTCTAGGTACTACGGCAGCTGGGGAGTCGGTCGGCACTCCGCCAGCCTAGACGCTGTGTACCGACGTTTCGGGTGGTGTAACCCCGGCCCTACAGGGATTCGAGGTTGTGCGTAACCAAAGCGTTGTCCGATCGGTTACTTGCAGTGAACGGGTGATTGCGAGTTCGCGCCTCTGTCCGGTTAACGGACGGGGAGGACCGTCACGCACCGGTTCGTAGTGTTAAGGAAGTGTTGTGATCTGATCGACAACTCCAGAACCCTTGTTTCACACGCCTGAGATTGGGAACATGGAGTCGTTCGTGAAAGCGTTCACAACTTGCCGCGAACATTCAGACCCTCGCCCGACGGTCCCCTCCGTCGCGAGAAGTACGACGAGTACAGCACCCGCTGATCGGGCACAGACCTAACCGACAGCGTACTTCCACTACTGAGAGAGATGGGATTCGCCATGGATTGGCGCCACCGGGCCATTTGCCTCGATGAGGACCCGGAACTGTTCTTCCCCATCGGCAACACCGGGCCCGCGATCATGCAGATCGAGGAGGCCAAGCAGGTGTGCCGCCGGTGCGACGTGCGCGAGCAGTGCCTCGCGTGGGCACTGGAAGCCGGCCAGGACCACGGTGTCTGGGGCGGCCTGAGCGAGGACGAGCGACGTGCGCTGAAGCGCCGTAACGCCCGCCAGCGCATCCGCACCGCCTGAGAGAGTTCTTCGTCGAGGCCCCGCGGGATCCGCGGGGCCTTTGCTATTCAGCACTGCGCTATTTATTCGGTCACCGAAAAGTCGAGTGTGACTTGGGTTCCGGCCTTGCCGTCGTGGCGAGGGCCGAACTCCAAGGTGCCGTCGAGTTCCCCCAGCACCAGCGTGCGAACGATCGACAGCCCGAGGTTGCCGGACAGCTCCGAGTCGAAGTTGGCCGGCAGCCCCTGGCCGTCGTCGACCACCGTCACGTGCAGCCGCCCGACCGACCGTTCACCGGTCAGCTCGATGACTCCGCTGGATTCGCCGCCGTCGCGCGTGCCGAAGGCGTGTTCCACCGAGTTCTGCATCAGTTCGGTCAGCACCATCGCCAGCGGCGTGGCCTGATCCGAGTCGAGTACGCCGAAACTCCCGGTCCGCCGGATCTCCACCGCGGTAGCGACGGTCGACACGTCGGCCACCATCGCCGCCACCCGGTCCGCCACGTCGTCGAAGTCCACGTGCTCGTCGAACGACTCCGACAGCGTCTCGTGCACGATGGCGATCGAACCCACCCGCCGGACCGCTTCGGCCAGTGCCTCCTGGGCTTCCGGCACGGTGATCCGCCGGCCCTGCATCCGCAGTAACGCGGCGACGGTCTGCAAGTTGTTCTTGACGCGATGATGAATCTCCCGGATGGTCGCCTCTTTGGTGACCAGCTCCCGCTCCCGGCTCCGCAGCTCCGTCACGTCCCGCAGCAGGATGAGAGCTCCGACATGCTGCCCCTCGGCCCGCAACGGGATCGCCCGCAGGAACAGCGTGGCATCGGCGTTCTCGATCTCGATCTCCTGCGCCGCGCGTCCGGTCAGCACAGTCGCGAGTACGTCGTCGACCTTGGTCCCGGTGTGCAGGAGCTCCGCAGTGATGTCCTTGAGGCGGCTGCCGACCAGGTCGGTGACGAGACCCATCCGCCGGTACGCCGACAACGCGTTCGGGCTGGCGAACGTCACCATGGCGTGCCGATCGACCCTGATGCACCCGTCCCCCACCCGGGGCGACGTGGACAGCAGCCGCTCCCCGCCGTACGGGAAGATGCCGTCGGTGATCATCCGGGCCAGGTCGGTGGCGCTCTGCAGGTAGGCGATCTCGAGCCGGGACGGTGTCCGGACGCCGAGCAGGTTCGTGTTGCGGGCGATCACCGCGATCACCCGGGAGCCACGCCGTACCGGGATCGTCTCGACCCGCACCGGTACGTCGTCGCGCCACTCCGGGTCGCCTTCGCGGCAGATCCGGCCGCCGTCGTACGCCTGGTCCAGCAGGTGCCGGCGGCCGCGCGGGATGAAGCTGCCGACGATGTCGTCCAGGTACGCCGTCGGTCCGGTGGTCGGACGCATCTGGGCGCCGGCCCAGAAGCCGAGGCCTTCGGTGTCGGGCAGCCAGAGGACCAGATCGGCGAACGACAGGTCTGCCAGCATCTGCCAGTCCGAGACGAGCAGCTGCAGACGATCCAGGTCGGCCTGGTCGAGGGTCGTGTGGTTTCTGGCCACGTCACTCAAAGACGGCACAAGCCTGATAGTACTGACGCTGGACAGCTCGACATTTGGGTGCCGACAGGTGTTTGATCTCAGACGGAAGGAAGGGACGTTTTGGTGGAGTCGACGTACTGGCAGGACGTGATGGCCGCGGACTACGCGGTGCCCCACGACCGTGCGCTGACCGACCTCACCGAGGAGCTGGTCCGCGGCCTTGCCTCGACGAACCCGCAGATCCGGGACGCACTGGCCTATCCCACTTTGGCGACCTGGCTCGAGCGCGGGGTGTACGACGACCTACTGCCCGGCTTCGGTGACGGCCTCTGTGCCGGCCTGTCCTACGGACTGGGCGAGGACGGTACGGACAGCGTCTTCCGGCGCTCCTTCACCGCACTGACCCTGGCTGAGGTCATCCACCGCGACAACGCCGAGTTCCTTGTCCACGACGAGGTGGTGATGCGCTGGGGCGACCGGCTGGCCACCTGGCTGCTGCGCGAGCGCGACCTGCGTGGCTACGTGCCGGACTGCGGCTGGGCGCACGCGGTGGCTCACGGTGCCGATGCGATCGGCGCACTGGCCCGATCCCGGCACTGCGACATCGGAGTGCTCCGGGCACTGCTCGACGTACTGGCGGACCGGATCGTCAAGGACACGCAGTACCGCTGGGTGCACGAGGAGCACGACCGGGTCGCCCATGCGGTCATGACGATCCTGCACCGCAACATGCTGACCAGCGACGAGCTGGAGCGCTGGCTGAAGCCGATCGCCGCTACTGCGGCCCAGCAGCCGCTCATGCACGAGACCCTGCCGGAGTGGCCGACTCCCCCGGTCTTCAACGCCCGCGGCGTCCTGCACGTGCTGCTGAGCCAGCTGGCGATCGGAGTGAAGGGCTTCCCGATCCCCGGTGACGACGAGCTGTTCGGCCGGCCGATCGAGGCCCGCGCGGACCTGCTGCTGATGCTGACCGAGGCCGTGCAGGGCTCACAGCCCTACATCTACCGGCCGGCCACCAATCCGTCGTAGTCGCTCTGCCAGCTGGCTCACGTGCTCCCGTAGTTCGTCCGGCTGCTCGATCACGAACGGCAGGTCGAGTCCGGCCAGTAAGGCGGGCACCCAGTCGAGCCGCTCTGCTCTCAGCTCGACCCGCACTTGGTTCTCGAGTGGCGTGAGCACAGCCAGGCCAGGTGGGAGCTTCCGCTGCAGCTCCTCCACTGTGGCCTGCACGCGGACTGAGACCTCATGGGCCCACGGAGTGGTCGCGAGCGCATGCAGGACCGCACCAGCCGGGTCGACATCTGGTACCGGAGCCGCCTCTGCTGTGGAAGCCGTGGCCTTCGGCAACGTTGCGGAGGCTATCCGGTCCAGGCGGAAGGTGCGGTCGGCGGTGGCGACGTACCAGCGCTCGCCGTGTCCGACGACGCCGTACGGCTTGATGTTTCGGCTGGTGGTCCGGCCGTGTCGATCTGTGTAGGTGATCTCGACGGATCGCTGGTCGCGGGCGGCTTGGGCGATGGTGAGGAGTACGCCGGTGTCAGCGGGAGCGGGACGCTGGGTCGTGGTGAACGAGGCGGTCTCGAGGAACGCGCCGAGGCGATCGGCCAGCTGGGCGGGGAGCACCCGGCGGAGCTTGGACAGCGCGCTTTCGGCGGCAAGGGAGTCGGGGCCCGCGTGCAGCCCGATCGCCACGGCGACAGCTTCGTCGTCGGTGAGCATCAGCGGGGGCATCCGGAAGCCCGGTGCGAGGCGGAGGCCGCCGTACCGGCCACGGACCGAGCGGACGGGGATATCCAGGTCGGCCAGGTGTTCGGCGTACCGGCGGACGGTGCGTTCGTCGACGCCGAGCCGGCCGGCGAGGTCCGCCACGCGCTTCGTGCCGCCGCCTTGGAGGATCTCGAGGAGGGCAAGAACCCGCGCGGTGGACATTCACTGAGAATACCGGGCGGAAGCTGCCCGGTATTGGTTCTACGGTCGGCATATGACCACAACCTTTGCTTCGATCCGCCTCGTCACCGAGGACGTCGACCGCCTGATCGCCTTCTACGAGCACGTCACCGGCGTCACCGCGACCCGGCCGGTGCCGGTCTTCGCCGAGATCCGGACCACGACAGCCACACTCGCCATCTCCAGCAACCAACTAACCGACCGGTTGTACGGCGCGGACGTCGTGCGACCGGCCGCCAACCGGTCGATGTTCCTGGAGTTCCGGGTGCCGGACGTCGACGCCGAGTTCGCCCGGCTGTCCGAGCTGGAGTTCGTCCAGGAGCCCGCCACGATGCCGTGGGGCAATCGGTCGGCGCTGCTGCGCGACCCGGACGGCAACCTGGTGAACCTGTTCGCTACCCCTTAGGAACAGCGACAGTCGCGATCACGGCCAGGTGGTCGGTGCCCTTGATCTCGTACGTCGCAAAGCGGAGCGGGCGGAGAGTGCGGGTGGCCAGCACGTGGTCGATCTGGGTGCGGGCGATGGGCGGCTGGTCGGACGGCCAGGTGCCCTTGAAGCCGCCGCCTACGGACGGGGCGACGCTGTGGCAGTTCGAGGCCATGGCCCAGCGGAAGTCCGCGTGGTCCAGGGTGGCGTTGAAGTCACCGGCCACGATGGTCGGCGGGTCCTGGGCGCACCAGCGCCGTAGCTGCGTCAGGTCGTGCTTCCAGGGCGGTACGTCCTCCGGTAGCGGTGGGAAGCCGTGGTACGCGACCAGCCGCAGCTGGCCCAGATTCCCGCCTGTCACCATCAGATTGCCGAAGGTGGTCGGCAGATCCGCCTTGACCTGCACAGCGCCCAGAGAGGCCGCTACGAGCACACTGGTGGCGCTCTCCACGGCTCTGGTGGGCTGCTCGGTGTAACCGGCGTATCCGACGAGCTGGGCACGGATCTCCTCGCGGACATCGACCTGTGCCTCCGGCAACGACACGAGGTCCGGCTTGCGCTCCCTGATGAGCTCCGCGACCGCACCGGCGTTCGCACCACCGCCCAGCACGTTGGCGACCATGATGGTCAGCACCCGGGTGTCCGCCGCCGGAGTCTTCGGATCACTCAGCACCCGCGGCAGCGTCAGTCCAGCACCGATCAGAGCCAGTACGGCGACCAGTCCGGCCGCTATCCGCCAGCCCTTCCGGATCAGCATCAGCAGGGCCAGCACGAACACCAGCACCAGTCCCTGCGGCCGGAATGCGACCAGCTGGGCGAACGGCGTCACCTCGTCCAGACCGTAGAGCTCCGGATACAGCGGGACGGCAACGATCACTACGAAGAGTACGGACAGCACGATCCGCCGTACGAACCATGCCTTTTCGTTATCCACGGACCACCCCGAGGCTCTAGTCGCTTGTCCGGACGAAACGGTAGCGTGCTCCGTTGCGCCCGCACTGTCCCGAGGAGGTTCGCAGTGTCCCGATTGTCCGCGGTCAAACCCGCGTACTGGATCGCCGGTGTTCTACTGGCGGCCACGATTGTCGCACCGCTCATTGTCTCGACCTATGCCAAGGCCGAGCCCCGGCTGTGGGGGTTCCCGTTCTTCTACTGGTACCAGCTGCTCTGGGTCGTCCTGTCGGTGTTCACCGTAGGTATCGCCTACAAGCTGGTGATGGGCGAGGAGCGCAAACGGCGGGCTGCCCAGGGTCTCGGTGACCCGGACAAGCCGGCGAAGGGGGCAGCGCAGTGAACCACACAGTCGACTGGGTGCAGTTGATCGTCGTCGTACTGATCTTCGTCGCCGTCACGGTGATGGGCTTCATGGCGTCCCGCTGGCGGGCCGCCGCCTCGATGGACAGCCTGGACGAATGGGGTTTGGGTGGCCGCGGTTTCGGCACCTTCATCACCTGGTTCCTGCTCGGCGGTGACCTCTACACGGCGTACACGTTCATCGCCGTACCGGCCGCGATGTACGCCACCGGAGCCGTCACCGGCTTCTTCGCGGTGCCGTACACGATCGTGGTCTACCCGCTGATCTTCGTCTTCATGGCCCGGCTCTGGTCGGTCTCGCACCGGCACGGCTACGTGACGCCGGCCGACTTCATCCGCGGCCGCTACGGCAGCCGCTGGCTGTCCCTGGCCGTCGCACTGACCGGCATCCTGGCCACCATGCCGTACATCGCGCTGCAGCTGGTCGGCATGCAGGCCGTCTTCGAGACGATGGGTCTCGGTGGCGACAACCTGCTGGCCAAGGACCTGCCGCTGCTGATCGCGTTCGCCGTACTGGCGGCGTACACGTACTCCTCGGGTCTGCGGGCACCGGCGATGATCGCGTTCGTCAAGGACGGCCTGATCTACCTGGTGATCGGTGTCGCGATCATCTACCTGCCGCACGCGCTCGGCGGCTGGGAAGCGATCTTCGGTGCCGCGGAGAAGAAGCTGACCACGACGAACCCGGCCACCGGCAAGACGGTCGGTTCGTTCATCCCCGGCGTGAGCGGGCATTCGGCGTACTGGACGCTGGCGCTCGGCTCGGCGCTGGCGCTGTTCATGTACCCGCACTCGGTGACCGCGGTGCTGTCCACCAAGAGCCGGAACGTCGTACGGCGGAACGCGGCGATCCTGCCGGCGTACTCGCTGCTGCTCGGTCTGCTCGCGTTGCTCGGCTTCATGGCCATCAAGGCGAACGTCAACATCACCGGGCTGGACGGGCTGCCGAACCCGCAGCTCGCGATCCCGCGGCTGTTCGACCAGGAGTTCCCGTCCTGGTTCGCGGGAATCGCGTTCGCGGCCATCGCGGTCGGCGCGCTGGTACCGGCGGCGATCATGTCGATCGCGGCCGCGAACCTGTTCACCCGCAACATCTACAAGGAGTTCCTGAAGAAGGACGCGACCCCGGGCCAGGAGGCCAAGGTCTCCAAGCTGGCCTCGCTGCTGGTGAAGTTCGGGGCGCTGGTGTTCGTGCTCGGGATGGACAAGACGATCTCGCTCAACCTGCAGTTGCTGGGCGGTATCTGGATCCTGCAGACCTTCCCGGCGATCGTGGTCGGTCTGTTCACCCGCTGGTTCCACAAGTGGGCGCTGCTGGCCGGCTGGGCGGTCGCGATGCTGTACGGCACCATCGAGGCCTACAACGTCGTCAACCCGGCGACCAAGAAGCACTTCGGCGGATCGGTCACGAACATCCCGTTCACCGACACCCAGGTCTACATCGGCCTGGTCGCGTTCGGGCTCAACCTGGTGATCGTGATCGTGCTGACGCTGGTGTTGCGGGCCCTCAAGGTCGCCTCCGGTGACGACACCACGCACCCGTCGGACTACACCGCCGACCAGGGCGACCCGGGCGTGCGCGACCTGCCCGACCTGCTCGACGAAGGCGGCGCGGCTCCGGTCAAGTCCTAGCTGTTCCTGCGGTGGCGGTCCTTCGGGGCCGCCACTTTCTTTGTACTGACGTTACGTTTTGCCACCATATCGACACGCTGCGCGTTCAGCTTGCCCGAATTCGGGCCGTCGGAGCGGCAGAATCGCGAGCGTGTTGCTGGTCCTCCTCGTCATGGCGCTCGCCGCCCTCGCGGCGCTCGCCACGGGCGGACGCCTCGGTCGCCTTGCCGACCACGCCCTGACGGGCCTGCACTGGCTCGCCGCGGCCGCCATCGGCCAGCTCCTCGGCTCCCTCTTCGGCGGTACGGCGTACCCCGTCGGCCTGATCGGCTCCGCGGTCTGCATCGCCGTCTTCCTCCGCGAGAACCTCCGCCAGCCCGGCGTAGGCCTCCTGGCCCTGGGCTTCTTCTCCAACGCCGCCGTAGTAGCCCTGAACGGCGCCATGCCGGTCTCAGCCGCCGCTCTGGCCCGCGCGGGACTCTCGGGCAGCCTGGTCTCCGACCCGCGCCACGAGCTCGTCACACCCGAAACCACGTGGCCCTGGCTGGGCGACGTCGTACCGGTCGCTCTCCCCGGCCTCGGCCAGGCCGTCAGTCCCGGCGACATCCTGATCGCCGCCGGCGCCGGCCTGCTCCTGTACGCCGGCATGGGCGGCTCCGGCCGCGTCCCCACCGACTCCGCCCCCACCTGGGACGACCTCGACCTCAGAACCTGAAGCCGCGCCCGATCACCCGCCGCAGCGAATCCACCACCACCGGGTCGTACTCGGCCCCGATCCCCAACCCGATCGACTCCATCGCCTTGCCCGGCGACTGCCCGCCGCCCTCCCCCACCAACTGCTCATAAGCCAGCGCCACATTCACGATCCCGCTCTCCACCGGAATCTCCGCATTGTTGGCCCGCCCATGCCGGTACGGATCATTCGAGTGCCGCACAATCTCCGCCACATGATCCAGCACCCCCGACCGCTCGATCACCGACGCCCCGATCTCCGCCGCCCGCTGCCGCTCCTCCCTGGTCCTGAGCAAGCTAGCCCCACCCGGCGACGGATCCGCCAACGCCAACTGCCCCACCCCCGACAGCAACGCCGCATACTCCAACGCCTCCATCCGCCCCGGCGTCAGCCCCATGTCATAGCCCATGGCAACCGCCAGCTGCGCCGTCCGCGCGTTCTGCCCAGGCGAGCTGAACCCCGCAATCTCAGTACTCCGGGCCATCGACCGCACAGTGGTCCGATACGTCCGCTGCGCCGAGGCAAACCGCCGAAACGCAAACTGTGTGAGCAGTAGTGGCACCACGACCAGTGGCGGCCCCCAGAGCCCGAGGAGCGACGTACTGATCGCCAGCAGGATGCCGCTGATCGCCATCGCCATCCCGATCCGCGCCGCGATGACGAGCTCGTCGCGCAGTGCCGCAGGGAAGGGCAGATTGAACTTCTCGGTCGCCTGACCTGCCCCGACCAGGGCGTCCATACCGGCGGCAGTGAGAACCGCCAGCAGCATCGCACCGGTCAGCGCGATCGCGGAAAGCCAGCTGCCGTCCCAGTAGAGGTCGGTCGGCGTCACCGCCACGAAGACAGCGGCCGCGGCGGCCACCGACAGCATGCGGCGCGAAGAGACGACCAGATCCCACCGCAGTCCCGCCAGCAGTCGAGGAAGGATTCCGATCAGAGTCGCCACACCGGCGACAGCAACGACCTGTGCCAGGTCGGGCGGGACGGACACCTCCGGAGGGCGAAGCAGCACATAGCCCAACGCGGCGCTGGTGGCGATCGGTGCCCGGTTCCGGCTCCGATCCACCCGGAACTGCACCATCTCGCCGATGGCGATCAGGAGGGCGAACGTCAGGGCGTAGGGCCACTCGGTGACGCCGTGCCGAATGGTCAGGGCAAGTGCCGTGACCCCGACCACCCCACCGGCGATCACGATGACAACACCACTGCCCACCCGGCGCATCTCGACCGGCTCCGAGCTGTCCATCTAGGCCTCCGGCCCGGCCGCTGATCCGGACGCGCCGCCACCGCTGCCGAGGCTGAGGTCGTCGTGGTCGATCGGTGCCTGGACGCTCTCGTCAGGAGCCGGCTGATCGGCGGCGGCAGCCTTCCAGCCATCGCGGCGAATCACCTCGACGAACGCGTCGACGAGCTGGGGATCGAAGTGGGTGTAGCGATCCTGCAGGAGGATCTGCAGGGTCTCGTCGACACTGCGGGCCGGGCGATAGGAACGGGTCGACGTCAGGCAGTCGAAGGCGTCCACGATGCCGATGATCCGGGCGAAGTACGGGATGTTGGTTCCGCTCAGCCCGGCCGGATAGCCGGTGCCGTCGTACTTCTCGTGGTGATGCAGGACCGCGGACTTGACCTCCTCGAGGAACGGGATGTTCCCGATCAACTCGACCCCGCGCGCAGGGTGCAGCCGGATCGCGTCCATCTCGGAGTCGTCCAGGCGCCCGGGCTTCTGGATGATCCGGGTCGGTACGCCGACCTTGCCGACATCATGGAGTAATCCGGCATGCTCGAGGGCGTTCTGCCGGTCTTCGTTCAGCTGGAGATGCCGCCCGAGCATCCCGACGCCTTCGCTGACCCGCTCCGAATGACCGCGGGTGTAAAGGTCCTTGGTCTCGATGACCTGGATGAAGGCACGCATCGTCGCGGCCTGCGCGTTGCGCTCCGCCTCGTACAGTGACAAGGCCCACCGTGCGACGACGAGCGGTACGAGGACCAGCAGGACGGCGATCGGGCCGAGGCCACCGATCCAGACCACTGCCAGCAGGATGCCGAGCAGGCCGTAGCCGGTCATGGGCAACGCGGTCGCGCCGGCGACCTTCCGAAGGAACATCAACGGCGTGGGGCCGCTCCCGTCGAGCCACAGCACCAGGCACATCAGCGCGGCGTTGAACGTCAGCCAGGCCACGATCGCGGCAAAGCCGGAAACCGTTGCGTGCCCCGGTGCGTCCAACACCGCGTCACCACGGACGCCGCCCGTCGTGACGTACACGAATCCGGCGGCGGTGGCGCACAGAACAGCCTGCGCGCCATTGAAAATCCGCCGCATCAAGGGCAGACGACGATCTTGGGTCAAAGGCAGCAGAACAGCGACAACGACTGTGGCCGCAGGCCCCGACAACAGGAGAAGAGCAATACAGACCACGTGATCGAGGACGGCCCGAACCGGCCCCATCCGCGAACGCAACACGGCGCTCATCAGCAGCAACAGACCCAGCGTCACAGTCGGCAGATCGACTCGGGTCTGGAACAACGCAACCACGACAACCAGCGCGGCGATAGCTGTGCAGATCGCCACCGTCAGGCGAAGGGGCCAGCGGCTGTTCACCGATGAACTCTAACCTTCACCACTCCCATCCAAAACCGTTCATGACGTCACCTCCGATCAGCGGTCGCAGTCTTGTCCCCATCGACGATGGGGACAGGGGGGCTAGACAGCACATCGCTGACTCGTCTGAATTTTGCTCGTACGGGCTGCGCCGAAACACTGTAAGCCAGACCGTGACCCACTGCCGGACACGAGCAACCGCGCGTGGTATGAGAGACTGTGACTCTTTGCAGTTGTTTCTAGGAGGCTTTGAAATGGGCAAGACCGGCCGCAAGCGTCGTGCGCGCAAGAAGAAGGGCGCGAACCACGGTAAGCGCCCCAACGCCTGACCCCAGGCGACTACGCAAAGCGAGGACCCCGGCCCAAAGCCGGGGTCTTTGCAATTTGGTCACAACGCACTGCAGACCACCTTCCCAGAGGTCCTGTATTCGGAGCGTCTCCACCCGCATACTGAATGCGATCTTCAAACGCTCGTTGGGCTATTCTTTTGCACGAAATCGTGCGGGAACGTAAGGCGTCTCACCCACCCCGGACCAGCCCCTCAGCGACCCTGGCGTGGATACCTCCAGCGAACCGTCGGTGGAGACTCCTATTGTTAGCCCCGGACCACCCGCCCTGGCCGTCACCCAGGAGTGGGCTGATTGCAGGAGGGAGGTGGGTCAGCTGACCGGCGAGAGCTTGAGTGACTTGCTACGCAAGTACCGCGGCCGCGCCGGGCTGACCCAGGCCGCACTTGCGGCCCAGGCCGGATTGAGCGACCAGGCCATCAGCGTCCTCGAACGCGGCACCCGCACCCGGCCACGCATCGATACCATCCGCACCCTCATCCAGGTGCTGGGTCTGAACCAGGTCGAGGCCGACCAGTTCATTGCCGTTGCACGAGGCAAGAGCCTCCCCGCCGACGAGCCGGAACCCGGGGCGGGTCCGGGTGTCACTATCTTACCGAAGCCCTGGCAGCTGCCACCGGCCGTACCTGACTTCACCGGCCGGATTGCTCAGATCGAGACAATTCTGGATGCGCTGCGAATTACCGACGGAACGCCACGTACCTCGGTGGGTCTGGTGGCCGTGACCGGGATGGGCGGGATCGGCAAGACCACTCTTGCGGTCCAGGCCGCCCGCCAACTGGTCGACAGCTACCCGGACGGCCACCTCTACCTCAATCTCCGCGGATACGGGCCCGGACGATCTGTCTCGACCGCAGACGCGGTGCGTCAGCTCCTGCGATCCCTGGGGACGGATCAGCGGCTCGTCCCGGACGACGTCGACGAGGCCGCCGGCCTGCTGCGGTCCCAACTGGCTGGCCGACGCGTCCTTCTCTTCCTCGACAACGCCGCGGACGTGGCCCATGTGATGCCGCTGCTACCAGGCAGCCCGAGTTCCGCCGCGATCATCACCAGCCGCGGCTCCCTGACCAATCTGCCGGGCGCCCGCCAGATCCAGCTCGAGGTGCTGTCGCAGTCGGAATCAGTCGAACTGTTGTCCGGCGTTGTCGGCAGTGCGCGCATCACGGCCGAGCCGGCAGCAGCCGAAGCCCTTGCATCCTTCACCGACCGGCTTCCGCTCGCGGTTCGGCTGATCGGCGGACGCCTCGCCGCCCGCCCCAACTGGCCCGTACAGCACCTCGTCGATCTCCTCGCAGGCGAGGACCGCAAACTCGACACTCTAGGCTCCGACGAATCCGGCGTCCGCGCCAACATCGGCAGCTCTGTCGAGTTCCTCCGAACCAGTGACCGCGCGCTCGACCGCGAAGCCGCGCGAGCCCTGCCCCTGCTGAGCATCCCAGACGGCCCTGACCTGCTCATCGTCGTCGCCGCCGCCGTACTCGACATGCCCCTGCGTGCGGCCAACGACATCCTTGAACGTCTCGCCGACCTCAATTTGATGGAATCCATCAGTCCCGAGCGCTACCGCTTCCACGACCTGATCCGCTTCTACGGCCGCGAGCTCGCCGAGGAGGCGCTCGCCGCATCCGATCGGCAGGCGGCTCTGGAGCGGCTGCTGCGCTTTTACATCGGCTGCGGCTGGCAATGTCAGGCACAGACGCACCCGGGCAATCCCCGGCTGGCACTCGGCACCGTCCAGCACCAGACCGTCCCGGCGTTGAGTGAACGGTCTTCCGCACTCCAGTGGTTCGATGCCGAGCAACGCAACCTGATGGATCGCTTTGCCCAGGCCATGTCGCTGCTCACAGGCTCGGCGCTCCTGCCGGAACTGGCCCTCGCGATGTTCGCGTACCACGTGCTGCGCGACCGCTGGATAGAGATGCAGGAGATGGCGCGCAGCACCCTCGAGGTGGCAACCGCTCACGGTCTCTCCTTGACCGCAGCATGGCTGCAGCACGATCAGGCGATTCCCATCGTCGAGAACGGGCGTCTTGAGGCGGCGGTGCCCTACCTGACCAGAGCCCTCGCCATCTTCCGGGACGTGGGTGACCTCAGTGGCCAGGCGCGGTGCTGCTCCTCGTTGACCTACGTGCTCTCGAGCCTCGAACGCACGGACGAGGCTCTACAGTTCGGTGAGCAGTCCTTGGAACTCAGCGAGAAGCTCGGTGACATCGTTCTGGAAGGTGTCGCACACTCCGCACTAGGAGTGCTCTCCAACGATTCCGGCGACTTCGCTCGCGCAACGGCAGAGTTCGATTGCGCCATCCAGTTGGCCGAGTCGAAAGGGCAGTGGCACTCGGCGTTCCAGCGCCGCCTCAGCGCCTGCGCTTCGCATCTGAGGGTTGGCAGGTATGACGACGTCCTGGTCTACCTGGCCGACACGGACTCCGACGACGTAACTGATCGAGTCGACCGTCATCTTAACCTTGCACTCGCCTATGCGGGCCTGGGCGACTACGCCTCGGCCTTGCAACATCTCGAAGGCGGAATGCTGCATGCCCACCGAAGTGGCAACGACAGGCGAGAGGGAGACTTTCTGTTCCATCTAGCCGAGCTCAAGGCTGTCTCAGGCGACTGGGAGGACGCTACAGCGAACGCCGAAGCAGCCGCCGCTGTGCTTGCCCGGATCTCACCAGACCGCGCCGGGCTGGCCCACCAACTCCTCGATCATGTACGAACGAGACGGCCCTACGCCTACGCTGCCATTCCCTATCCGGACTTCCTCCACCGGAGTGGACCACAACGAGCGGGAGGGCGGTGAGTCGGCTGACCAATGAGAGCTTGAGTGACCTGTTGCGCAAGTACCGGGGACGGGCTGGGCTGACCCAAGCCGCACTTGCGGCCAAGGCCGGATTGAGCGATCAGGCAATCAGCGTGCTGGAGCGTGGAACCCGGCGACGGCCGCGCATCGATACCATCCGAGCGCTCATCAAGGTGTTGCGTCTGGACAAGGCCGAGGCCGCCGAGTTCCTTGCCGTTGCGCGCGGCAAGAGTCAGCCGGCTGAGCCCGACGCCGAACCGATTCCGGCGGGTGAGCTGTTGCCGATGCCCTGGCAGTTGCCGCCGGCGGTGTCGGACTTCACCGGCCGGACTGCCCAGATCGAGGCAATTCTCGATGTGCTGCGGCTACCCGAGGGGGCGGGCAACGCGGTCGGGCTGGTGGCGGTCACCGGAATGGGCGGCATCGGGAAGACGACCTTGGCGGTGCATGCTGCGCACAAGTTGGTCGCGAGTTATCCCGACGGTCATCTTTATGTGAACCTTCGCGGATATGGCCCCGGCCTGCCGATGTCGGCCGCGGATGCATTGCGGAATCTGCTGCGCTCCCTCGGTGTGGAGCTGCAGCTCATTCCCGACGAGGTCGAGGAAGCCTCGGCCATGTTGCGTTCGCAGCTGTCCGGCCGCCGGTTCCTGCTGTTCCTGGACAACGCTGCCGATGTGCAACACGTCATGCCGTTGCTTCCGGGCAGCCCCGGGAGCGCTGCGATCATCACCAGCCGAGGGTCGCTGGCGAACCTTCCCGGTGCGCGTCAGGTCCGGCTCGACGCGTTGTCCGAGTCGGAGTCGGTCGCATTGCTGGCCGGCGTCGTCGGGCCGAGCCGGGTCGCCGCCGAGCCCAAGGCCGCCGAGGTGCTCGCGGCCTTCACCGGCCGCCTGCCGCTGGCAGTCCGGCTGATCGGTGGCCGATTGGCCGCGCGGCCGAATTGGCCGATCCAGCACCTGGTCGACCTCCTCGAGGACGAGGACCACCGCCTGGACAGCCTCGGTTCGGACGAGACCGGGGTCCGGGCCAACATCGCCAGCTCGTTCGAGTTCCTGGAGACCAGCGACCGTCCACTCGACCGAGAGGCCGTGCGTGCGCTGCCGCTGCTGAGCATCCCGGACGGCTCGGATCTGCGAACCCCAGTCGCCGCCCGGCTGCTCGACGTACCGGCTCGGAAGGCCGACGCGCTACTGGAGAGGCTGGCCGACCTCAATCTGCTGGAATCCCTGGCCCCTGAGCGTTATCGGCTGCACGACCTCATTCGTGCCTACGCTCGCGAGCTCGCCGAGGAGACGCTGACGCCGGCCGAGCGGGACGCCGCGCTCGAGCGCATCCTGCGTTTCTACATCGGCTTTGCCTGGGCTTGTCAGGCTCAGACCCATCGCTCCAGTCCGCGTCTCGCGTTCGCCACCATCGCGCATACGCCGCCGCCGGCCGTCAATGACGTGGTGAAGTCGCTGGACTGGCTCGACTCCGAGCACCAGAACGTCGTGGACCGGTGGCAGCAGGCCCTCAGCTCGACACTGGCCGATTCACCGTTGATCCCGGAGCTGATCCTGGCTCTGTTCGGATACCACGAGTCGCGGTCGCGCTGGGTCGAGATGCGCGACATGCATCGCGGTGTGGCCGAGCTGGCCGAGAAGAACGGGCTGGGCGGTATGGCGGCCTGGCTGCAGCACGACACGGCCATCCCGGAAGTCGAGAACGGCAGCCTCGATGACGGCGTCACCATCCTGCTCAAGGCCCTGGACATGTTCCGAGCGATCGGCGATGTGCGCGGACAAGCCCGATGTGCGTCCTCGGTCACCCATGTCCTCGGCCGGCTCAACCGGCTGGACAAGGCCCTTGAGCTCGGCAACGAGGCCCTGCGACTCAGCCAGCAGATCGGCGACAGGACCGTCGAGGGCGTGACCCGGGTCGCGCTCGGTGGGCTTTACGACCGGCACGGAGACTTCGCCCGGGCCGATGAGGCGTTCCGGCACGGTGTGCGGCTCGCCGAGGAGATCGGCGACCTCCGGTCCATCGGCAAGCGCTACCTCAACACCGGCTTCTCCCACCTGCTGGTGGGCCGCCTCGACGACGCCGAGGAACCGCTCCTGAAGTGCATCGAGGCCGGCAAGCGGCTCGGCAACGATGATGTCGAGTCTCAGGGCTGGCAGTGCCTCGCGGCGTTGTACGCGGCGCAAGGCAAGTACCGCCAGGCCCACGAGAGCATCGACTCCGGGATGGCGCTGATTCGCAAGCACCGCCTCCGCGAAGGTGCGCTCCTGCTGGAGCACGCGAAGGTCAGCGCCGCCGAGGGCGACCACGCGGCCGCCATCGCCTATTTGCAGTCCGCCATGCCCGTCCTGCAAGGGATCTCGCCGCGACTCGAATCAACCGCCCAGGAGCTTCTCCAGCTCGCGCAGCGCGGCAGCCCGTACAGCTACACCGTCGACGGCAACCAACTCAGCTGACGCAGGCGTCAGTCGGTGGTGGTGATCGTCGTTTCCACCTGGATCTGGGTGAGGCGGAGGAGGATCTTCTGGCGGAGGGCATCGGGGGCGTGGTCGGAGCCGCAGGAGCGGTGGACCAGCTTCTTGATGCAGCGTTCCAGGTCGTACTCGTCGAGGCAGGGGGCGCATTCCTCGAGGTGCTGCCGGATCTCCTCGGTGCTGGCGCCTTCGATCTCGTTGTCGATGAAGACGTAGACCCGCTGGAGGATCTCGTTGCAGTCGACGTCGTGGTCCTCGCCGCAGCTCACGACTCCTCCTTCTTCGCGGTCGCGTCGTCGTCCGAGGCGGCGATCAGGCCGCGGTCGCGGGCGTAGTCGGCCAGCAGCTCACGCAGCTGGCGCCGGCCACGGTGCAGGCGTGACATCACCGTGCCGACCGGCGTACCCATGATGTCGGCGATCTCCTTGTAGGCAAAGCCCTCGACGTCGGCCAGGTACACGGCCAGGCGGAAGTCTTCGGGGATCGACTGCAGGGCCGACTTCACGTCGGAGTCGGGCAGATGCTCGAGAGCGACCGCCTCGGCCGACTTCAGGCCGCCGGGGGTGTGGGACTCGGCGGCGGTGAGCTGCCAGTCCTCGATCTCCTCGGTCGGCGACTGCGTGGGCTGGCGCTGCCGCTTGCGGTAGCCGTTGATGAACGTGTTGGTCAGGATCCGGTACAGCCACGCCTTCAGGTTGGTGCCGGGCGTGAACTGGTGGAACGAGCTGTACGCCTTCGCGAAGGTGTCCTGGACCAGGTCCTCGGCGTCGGCCGGATTACGGGTCATCCGCATCGCCGCGGCGTACATCTGGTCGAGGAACGGCAGCGCCTCGCGCTCGAAGCGCGCGGTCCGCTGCTCGGGTGTCTCTGTCGTGGTCGGTGTCGGCATCGTGATCGAGAATACCGGGGTCTTCCCAGCGTTCCGCGCCGGAGCCACACTCGTTGCCGTCATGCTCATCACAACAAGCCCTGGTACGGCGTAATTCCCGGCCCCGCGCGGGTCAGGAGGCGACCACTATCCGGACACTTCCCGGACGACCCACTCGAACACAGCTTCGACCAGCAGGTCGTAGGACTCGTCCTGGCTGAGCTCGGCCTTCTTCGGGACCTTGAAGGAGTGGTCGGCGTCCGGCACCACGGCCATCTCGGTCAGCGGCGGGAACTCGTCAGGCGTCCCGAAGGTGTCCCGCTCCCCCTGGACGACGAACGTCGGCAGCCCGGCCCCCTGCAACTCGGCCACCCGCGACTTCTCCGGCTTCCCCGGAGCATGCAGCGGAAAAGCCAGTGCCAGTACGCCGGACGCCCCGAGACTGCTCGCAGTCCGGCAGGCCACCCGCGCGCCCGCACTCCGGCCACCGATCACCAGCGGGGTGCGGATCCGCAACTGGCCGACGATCGCGATCCAGGCCTCGTCGAGGATCTTCGGCGCCGGCGCAAGCTTCTTCCCGGCCCGCCGCCAGGGCTGCTCGATCAGGAACACGTTGATGTCCTGCTTCGGCAACCGCGCCGCCAGCGCCGCCAGATCAGGCGCCTCGATCCCCCCACCGGCCCCATGACCGAGCGCCAGCGTCGCCACCGGCCGCCGAGCCCGGTGCGCCACGATCCGCGCTTCCCCGTGCGGCGTCCCCACAATCCGTTCGTCGGTCACCCGCCCCATCCTGTCATCCGCAGGCCCCACACCCCACACCCGCAACGCGAGTCCCCCAACCACCCGTCAATATCAACGGTTCTCCCCGCATCTCGCCCCTCCTCACCTCATATACGGACAGAGAAGCGACACTTCGAACGGATATCCCCTCCCGTGCCCCCGCCTCCGCCTCCGCCTCCGCCTCCGCCTCCGGGCCACGGTGCCAGCCCTTTGCGGCGTACGAGTCGACCCCGGCCGCTCCTACCTCGACCCCCACTGAACCCACCCTGCTCCCGCGACTGAACCCACCGTGCACCTGCGACCGAGTGTGCGGACCGTGTCGCCGGAATTCGATTTCCGGCAGCACAGTCGCTCCACTCGACGAGGACGCCCGCGAGTGGGTTCACCGTGCCGGCACAGTGGGTTCACTCGCGGGCGTCCGCCATCTGGTGGGTGGACCCATCCGGTTGTGGGTTCCCCCACCGTATGCGGGTAGGGAACCCACAAGCTGGTGGGTGAACCCATCAAGTGCGGGCAGGTGGCGGCGGAGCGGCGTACGGGCAGTGCGTGAGGTCTGCGTCAGCACGGGAGCCGCGTACGGCACGCGGGCTCATCCACACGCTGGGAGCAGGCGAGGCTCGCGGGCTCGTGCACGTGCTGGGGGCGGGCAAGGGACGTGGGCTTGTCTAGCGCGCGAGGTGGTGCGAGGGCTTGTACGGCGTGATGGTGGCGGCGGATGAGACGAGGGCGTGCTGGGCGGGGTGACTGGTACGGCGTGGTGGGGTGCTGGGGGCCCGGCGGCACCGGACGGCTAGGGGCTGGTACGGCGTGGTGGGGTGCTGATGGCCTGGCGGCAGCGGACGGCTGGGAGTTGGTACGGCGTGAGGCCGGCGCCGGTGTCAGAACAGGGTTGTGCCGTCTTCGCCGCCGACTGGTGGGGAGCCGTCGGGTGGGAGGGGGTCGAGGAGGTGGGGGCCGTTGTTGCGGACGGAGCCGACGGCGGTGGAGACGGCGTAGGCCTCGAGGCGGCCGGGGGCTGCTGGGACCAGT
>NZ_JBHJQQ010000013.1:161203-183289 GCF_042262745.1 Kribbella sp. NPDC056345
GGGGGTCGAGGAGGTGGGGGCCGTTGTTGCGGACGGAGCCGACGGCGGTGGAGACGGCGTAGGCCTCGAGGCGGCCGGGGGCTGCTGGGACCAGTAGGCCGAGGAGGTTGTCGGGGTCGGACGACAGCGGGTCGAGCCAGGCGTCGTACCGGTCGCGCTCGACGAGTAGTGGCATCCGGTCGTGGATGCGGCCGAGGTCGTCGGTGGCGGAGGTGGTGAGGACTGTGCAGGTCCAGAGCCAGGCTTCGTCGGACTCGGCGTCGGCGACGGTCTTGTCGCGCCAGATCTCGTAGAGGCCGGCCATGGCGAGGATGCCGCCGTCGGCGGGGTGGATGAAGTAGGGCTGCTTGACGGGTTTGCCGTCCTTCTTCTCCTCGGCCGTGTACCACTCGTAGTAGCCGTCGGCGGGCAGGATGCAGCGGCGGGTGGCGAAGGCCTTCTTGAAGGCGGGCTTCTCGGCCACCGTCTCCATCCGGGCGTTGATCAGCCGGGAGCCGATCGAGGTGTCCTTGGCCCAGGACGGCACCAGCCCCCATCTGACCGTGGTGAGCTTGCGGATCGTCTCGTCGGGAACCTCGCGGTTCTTCCGCTCGACGACCGCGATCACCTCGTTGGTCGGGGCGACGTTGTAGTTCGGCTCGGCCTCCTGGACCGACTCGCGCACGTTGCCCACCTCGATCTCGAACTCCTCGACGAGATCGGACGGGTTCCGGCTGGACGCATACCTACCGCACATACAACGCAGCCTAGCGAGCCGCCCCGACACTTCCAGGTGTACGACGCTCAGACGGCAGTGAGCCGGTCTCTGAGTTGTGCCAGGTAGAGGGAACTCGGGTCCAGCCCCAACATGTTGGTGCCGTCCTCGTAGCCCTTCTGGTGGTCGGTGTACCAGTTCTCTCCGGTAACGATGCCTTGCGTGCCGATGGCGAAGTTCTGGGCAGTCGGCGGGGTCTGCACGCACAACTGCCGGCCGGCGTCGACGGTGCAGTTCCAGGCCACGCTGTTCACCGAGGACCAGCCGTGCCCGTCTCCTTTGTCCCCACGATTGTGCAGACCCAGGGCCCAGAGGTTGTCGCTCTGGTTGGACAGTTCCTTGATGTTGTCGTACAGGAGTCCCTGGCTCCACCGGTGGTGGCCGCCGCTCTCGTTGCGCCCGTTCACATTGGATCCGTTGAGCCACACGTTGCCCGAGCAGGTGGTCGTTCCGGTGGCGACGAAGGCGTGCCGCGCGAGGTTCGCCTCCAGGTCGCGGAAGAGGATCTGCTGCGCGTTCCCGGCTGCGCAGAAGCTGTACCGTCGCCCCCCGGTGACCTTGGATCGAGGTTCCATCGCCCGTACCCGCTCAACGGTGACCCGCGTACTGCGCTGCACCCAGACAGCGGAGTTGGAGAAGTGCAGCAGCGAGGCGTCCTTGACCCACGCATCCTCGGCGCGGGAGATGACGATGCAGCTCTCCGGATGGACCTCGTCGAAAGGAGCCGGGTCGCCCATGTCGATGCGGAGGTTCTCGACTCCGACGTTGCGCAGGACCCTGCCGCGGTTCCAGACGTAGACGTAGGACTGGGACAGCGAGCGGCGGAGGTCGTTGAAGACAGGGGCGCAGATGATGATGTCGTCGCCGGCGATCTCCTGGATGTACCTGTTGTACATGATCGGATACGCCCCAGCTGTCCAGCTCGGCTGGTCCCGGACGCCCCCGTTGTTGATCGCGTTGCGCCATTGCGGAGTGTCCGGATGGACGATGATGATGTTGTCGCCGACCTTCAGGTTGAGCGTCGATGCCAGGGTGAGGCGGCGCTGCCCGGTCTTGACGAGGCTGGAGAGGACGCCGGTCCGGGTGCCGGTCACCTCCGAGTCCCAGTCGGCGGCTCCACCATCGATCCAGAGAACCGTGCTCCTGACCCCGCCGGTACCGGTGATGACCGTGTTGGCCGACGGGTCCTGCCATTGGCCCTCGCCCCGCAGTACAACCCCGTCGCGCTGCATCTTGAGTACGCCGCCGACGGGGTAGTGCCCGGCCTTGAGGAGCAGCGCACCCCTGAATCCATCGGCACCGGGCTTCCTCGCGCCGACCTCGTCGAGCGCAGCCTGGATGCGGGCGGTGCTGTCCACTTCGCCTTTGACCGGGCCGATCTCCTTGACGACGGAGACCGAGGGCGGTGACTCCGCTCCGTTGCGGTAGCCGGCCCAGCTGAAGTCCGGGATCATCTTGCCGCGCTCGTCCGGCGCGTAGACAAGCCGGCCGTCGGGACCTGGCTTGACCAGGTCGGAGGTCCAGCTGTCCGCCCGCGCTTCGCCTTGCTGCAGTGTCACGCCGGCCAGGGATGCGACCGTGGCCCCGCCGCCGATCTTGAGCAGGTTGCGGCGAGATATCGACTTGGACATCGCATGGGTCCCCTCGGGCGGACTGTCGGTGCCGCGCGAGCCTACTTCGGCAGGAGGTCCCGCCGCCGTCAAAAAGCACAGACAAGCGACAGTGGATCGCCCACCCCGTGATGGGCGATCCACTGCCGGCCTGATGCGCCCGGGCGCCCCCCTGTCGGCGCCCGGACGCGGGTTCTAGGGGCGGGCCAACTCGTCCAGCACCCGCTCGGCCATGGCTTCCGAACCGGGAAGTCCCTCGATCCAGACCCGGGCCAGTTGCGGTACGTCGGTGTCCAGCCGCCACTGGGTGATCAGGGCTCGTACCGTCTCGACCTGCTCCGGCAGGTTCGGGTCGCGGCCGACGAGCGCCGTCGCGCGGCGTGCGCCGACGCGGCCCAGTACGTCACCGCCGCAGAACACGATCCGCAGGCACTCCGCGACGTCGACGAGGCGGAGTTCGCGCTCGAACGGCGAGGCGCCCGGGGGATTGAGCGGCTCGACAACCACCAGTGCGTGGGTCTGCGGTACGGAAGTTCCACGGAACTCCGCCTCTCGGTAGAGCTCTCCCAGCCGGGACCGCAGGTGCGCCAGGCTGGACAGCCCGGTCAGCGGGTCCTCGCAGGACAGCGTGTGGAGATAGATCAGCGAGGCCTCGGCCCAGCTGGAACTGAGTGCGCGTACCGCGGCGAAAGCCGGCTCGCCCCCGGCGATCGAGCGGTACAGCGCACTCAGCCCATCAAGTGCCTCGAGCAGTGAGACTCCGTCGGCCGCCAGCCGGCGTCCGACCTCGTCACTCGCAGGCACGACATCGGCACCGTCGTGCAACGCCTCGGCAATCGCGAGATAGGCGCTGTGATCGGTACCCGACCCCCCGTGATACCCCCCGTGCTTGGTTGCTCCGTGCGGGTCCCTCCTCCCGAGCGGTGCACCTGATGACCCCAGATCAGGGGACGACGCTTCCGGCGTACTCCGGGCGAGCGACCCCGCCAGGTTGAGGGACTTCGGCGGGCGCAGGTCGAACCGTCGGCGGATGTCCGCGAACAGTGACATGGCCCTCCTTGAGGCGTCCCTTCAGTCTCCCGACCGGTTGCCGGAAGCGTCGTTCCACCGAAGAGACAGCCGGGGCCGAACTTCATGACGCGGATTCCCAAAAGTTTTTTCGCGTAACTTCAGTGCTGGTCATCTCGTCAGGAAAGAGGCACAGTTCCGCGTCAGAAACAGGTGCGTCCGGGCGTCCCACGTGGGAGCCTTGTCTCCGGCAACGATGTGACGCACGGTGACAACGTGAGCCAGTAGAGTGAGACCAGAGCACGGGGGAGATTGATGGAGACGCCGGAAGGGCCGAGCGACGGCGAGCTGATAGCGCGCGTCCGCAACGGCGACCTGGAGGCGTACGGCGAGCTGTTCGGCCGGCACCACCACGCGGCCGAGCGGATGGCCCGCCAGCTGGTTCCGGCCGGGGACGCCGACGACCTGGCCAGTGACGCGTTCGCCAAGGTCCTGGACGCCCTGCGCGGCGGCGGTGGCCCGGACATCTCTTTCCGCGCCTACCTGCTCACGACAGTACGGCGGGTGCACGTCGACCGGATCCGGTCCGGCAAGAAGGTGCAGACCACCGACGACATCGCGGCGTACGAGCGCGAGCCCGAGACCTTCGACGACCCGACCGTGACCGGTTTCGAGAGCGGTGCGGCCGCCAAGGCGTTCGCCAGCCTGCCGGAGCGGTGGCAGGCAGTGCTGTGGCACACCGAGGTCGAGGGTGAGAAGCCGGCCGCCATCGCTCCCCTGCTCGGGCTGACCGCCAACGGCGTGTCCGCTCTGGCCTACCGGGCCCGTGAGGGCCTCCGGCAGGCCTATCTGCAGCAGCACCTGGCCGACGTGGCCGGGGACCGCTGCCGCTGGACCACCGAGCGTCTGGGCGCCTATGTCCGCGGCGGACTGACCAAGCGGGAGAACCGCAACGTCCGCGAGCACCTGGACGACTGCGCCAAGTGCACCGCGGTCTACCTCGAGCTGGTCGAGGTCAACAGCGCTCTGCCGGCACTGCTCGCCCCGGCCCTTCTGGGTACGGCGGGTCTCGGCTACCTGGCCGCAGCGTCCGGCACGAAGATCGGACTGGTCGGTGTCGTCGTCACCGCCTGGCGCAAGGCGACGGAGAACAGCACCCGCACCGCAGTCGGCGCAGGTGCGGTTGTGGTCGTCGCAGTGGCCGCGGTGATCGCAGCCATGGCCCTGACCGGTAACGAGTCTCCCCCGGCCGCGATCGACAAGCCGTCGGTCCCGCAGCCCACCCAGCCGCCCGCCAAGCCGCCGACTGTGCCCCCGGTGAAACCACCGGTCAAGCCACCGACGCAGCCGCCGCCCAAGCCGACGACTGCGCCGACCACGGCGCCCACGACTGCTCCGACCACGCAGCCGACGACTCCCCCGCCGACCACTCCGACACCGCCCCCGCCCACCCCGACGACGCCCGTGCTGCTCGAGGGGCTGCTGACGATCAGCATCCCGCCGGCCCAGCGCATCGGTGGGAACGGCGGCAGTGCTCCGACGACCAGGGCCGAGCGGGTGGAGGCGGCCGGTGGCATGAGGTTCGTGATCACCATCAAGACTCCGTCCGGCAACCAGGAGCCGGTCGTGATCGGCCTCAAGTACGGCAAGGCGCTGCAGTGGCCGCTCAGCGGCAACCCGCGCGGCTGGAGCTGCGACAAGGCCGCCGGGACCTGCACGGCGACCAACTCCGCCAAGCCAGAGCCGATGACCGTGTCGTTCGCGACGCCGTCCGGCGGCTCTGTCCCGGACCGCACGTTCACCGTGTCCGCCAAGACCGGCCGGTTCTACGACGACGACTCGCGGACTCTGGTGGCCCCGCCGCGCACCGACGAGAACCTGCTGAAGATCACCAAGGGCCCGAACGACGCAGATGTCCACCACCGCGTGCTGACAGTGGCTCCCGGCCTGGACCGCGACTCCGTGACGCTGAAGATCAGCTATGGCTCGAGCCTGCAGTGGCCGATCCTCAAGAACCCGCTGGGCTGGAAGTGCTCGTCGGCTACCAAGACCTGTACGTCGCTCACTCCGCTCAAGCCCGTCCCGCTGCGTGCTGTCTTCCCTGTGCCAGAAGGTGGTTCAGCGAGCGCCCGGACGTACACAGTGAGTGCCACGGCCGGACTGGTCAGCGACGTCGACTCCGAGACCCTCCCGGGGGTGCGGAACGACGAGTCGCTGCTGCAGATCCTCACCCCGACACCGCACGACGACCCGAACCCGTTCGTCTACAACCGGTTCCTGAAGGTCAACGGCGTCACCGATCGCCGGGTCACCCTGGACATCTCCTGGGGCCGGAACCTGTCGTTCCTGAACGCCCTGGACGGCGGCTGGACGTGCTCCCGGTCGACCGACGTACGGCGAGCGACCTGCTGGACCGACAACTACCGCAAGGCGTTCAACTCCGAATGGAGTGCCTGGCCCGGTAAGGGCACGGCGAACACCGTCACCGTGCACGCCCGGGTCGGTGGCCGGGAGGACACCGACTCCGTGCAGATCCCACCGTCATCGGGCAGCCGCTGAAAACTCGTTGCCCGGTTGGCCTATCCTGAACATGTTCGCGCTGACGGAACCAAGTAGCGCCGTACGCCACGTCCGAGAGAGCCGCCGGTAGCTGTGAAGGCGGCACGTGGAGCGGTCGTGAAGACACTCCTGAGCGAATGCACGGCAAGAGGCCGGGTCGATCTGACCCGGTGAAGGTGTGGTGGCACCGCGAGATTCCCCTTCGCCCACACCTCCGGGGTTCGAGTACAGACCTGGAGGTGAAACAGTGATGCGAATTCTCAACCAAGAGATCCCCTCAGCAGTAGGCCAGACCGTGACGGTGGCCGGCTGGGTGCACCGAAGACGACGGCTGGCGGCCGTCAGTTTCCTGATCCTGCGCGACCGGTCCGGCCTCAGCCAGATCGTCGTGAAGGCACCGGAAACCCAAGCCCAGCTGGACGAACTCGGCGAGGAGACTGTGGTTCAGGTGACCGGTACGGTCGCCGCCAACCCACAGGCACCCGGTGGTGCGGAGCTGGTCGACCCGGTGATCGAGCCGCTCACCGAGCCGGCCGTGACCCCGCCGATCGAGCTCTGGCGACCCACCGTCGGAGCCGGGCTGCCCGTCGTACTGGACAACGCACCGGTGGCGCTACGGCACCCTGCAGTGCGGGCGGGCTGGGAGATCGCGGCAGCGGCGCTGCACGGTTTCCGGAGCGCTCTGGACAGCCAGGGCTTCACGGAGATCCAAACGCCGAAGATCGTCGGTACGGCGACGGAGTCCGGAGCCAACGTGTTTGCGCTGGACTACTTCGGCGGACCGGCGTACCTGGCGCAGTCGCCGCAGTTCTACAAGCAGACGATGGTCGGTGTGTTCGAGCGGGTCTACGAGGTCGGTCCGGTCTTCCGGGCCGAGCCACACGACACCGTGCGACACCTGGCGGAGTACGTGTCGCTCGACGCGGAGTTCGGGTTCATCCAGGACCACCGCGACGTTCTCGCCGTACTGCGCTCTGTCCTGGCCACCATGCTGTCGTCGGTGGGCGAGCGGGCATCAGCCGCGCTGGAACGGCTCGGGGTCGAGCTACCGGAGATTCCAACGGAGGTTCCGGTCCTGCACTTCACCGAAGCACTCAAGCTGGCCGGCGCGAACCCGGACGAACCGGACCTGGCACCAGCCGACGAGCGTGCGATCGGCGAGTGGGCACTGCGCGAGCACGGCAGCGCGTTCGTCGCCGTCGAGGGCTACCCGATGGTGAAGCGGCCGTTCTACACACACGCACAGCCGTCTGACCCCCGTTGGTCCAACTCGTTCGACCTCCTGTTCCGAGGCGTCGAGCTGGTCACCGGAGGCCAACGCCTACACCGCTACACCGACTACGCAACCGCCCTAGCAGCCCGCGGCGAGTCAGCAGACGCGCCGGCGTACACCTCATACCTGCAGTCCTTCAAACACGGCATGCCACCCCACGGCGGCTTCGCCATCGGCCTCGAACGCTTCGTAGCCCGCCTGACCGGAGCCGAAAACATCCGCCAGGTAACCCTCTTCCCCCGAGACCTACACCGCCTAACCCCATAACCATCCACCCACCCCAACCACCCGACCCCAGCCACAGGTGGGCAGGCCAACGCACCCAGCTCAACCACACCACCCCAACCACAGGTGGGCAGGCCCGAATACACAACAGACGGCCGCGGCGGCGAGAAGTCCGGACCTACCCTCCCGGCCGCATCTGCAGGGCCGGGGGCGCCGGTCATGCGGCCGACAGTGTGGGTGCCTGGTCCTCGCCGCTCCGGCCGTCTGTTGTGTATCAAGCCCGCTGGTCTGTGGCTGGGGTCGGGTGGTTGCTGTTATGGGTTGAGGCCTGCCCTTCCGTGGCTGGGGTCGGGTGGTTGTGGTGGCTTGGGGGCCGCCTGTCTGTGGCTGGGGTTGGGTGGTTGAGGCGGGTTGATGCCTGCTCGTCTGTGGCTGGGGTTGGGTGGTTGTTGTTGTGTGGCTGCCTGTGGCTGGGGGTTGAGTTGCTCGGTGCATGATGGGCGCATGCTGAGTGAGGTCGAGCAGAAGGTGCTGGCGGCTGTTGACGACGAGCGGGTGGTCGCGGAGCTGCGGGAGCTGGTCCAGATCCCGAGTGTTGACGGTACGGCGGCTGAGGGTGAGATCCAGTCGTGGTGTGCGGAGCGGCTTCGGGCGCTCGGGCTGACGGTCGACCACTGGGAGATCGATCTGCCTGCTTTGACTGCTGATCCGGGGTTTCCGGGGTGGGAGGTGGAGCGGGAGCGTGCCTGGGGGTGTGTGGGCGTGCTGGGCGGGGACGGTACGCCGGGGCTCATCTTCAACGGGCATGTGGACGTCGTACCGCCGGGTGACCTCGCACAATGGCCGGGCCGGGATCCGTTCTCGGCGCGGGTTGAGGACGGTGTGATGTGGGGCCGTGGCACGTGTGACATGAAGGGTGGGGTTGCAGCGTTCCTGGGGGCGGTGGCGGCGATTGTTGCGGCCGGGGTGGAGTTGCGGAAGCCACTGGCTGTGCACACCGTGTTCGGTGAGGAGGATGGTGGCGCTGGCGCGTTCGCGACGCTGCAGCGGGGTCACACCGGTGAGGCGTGTCTGATTGCCGAGCCGACCGCCGGTGCGGTCATTCCGGCCAATGCTGGCTCGCTCACCTTCCGGCTGGAGGTTCCGGGTCTCGCAACGCACGGCTCGACCCGCAGCCGCGGTGTGAGCGCGATCGAGAAGTTCACCGTCCTGCAGAGCGCGTTGCAGGCACTGGAGACAGAGCGGAACCGTGACCCGCACCCACTACTCGCCCACCTAGACCTGGCGAACCCCCTCTCAGTCGGCACCATCCAGGCCGGCGACTGGGCCAGCACCGTGCCCGACCTGCTCATCGCAGAGGGCCGGTACGGCGTCCGCCTGGGCGAGTCCGTCGAGTCCGCCCGAGCAGCCTTCGAGGCAGCGGTCGCCGAGTCCTGCGCCACGGACGAGTGGCTGCGCGACCACCCCGTCACAGTCACCTGGCCCGGCGGCGAGTTCGCCTCCGGCCTGCTCCCTGCCAACGATGCCCTGCTCCCCGACACCCTCCAAGCAGCCACCGACGCCGGCACCGCCACCCCACCAGTCAACGGCGCCCCCTACGGCTCCGACCTGCGCCAGTACGCCGCCGCCGGCATCCCCACCCTCCAGTACGGCCCCGGCGATGTCCGCTACGCCCACGCAGCCGACGAGCACGTCCGCCTCTCGGAGGTCCTGCACGCAACCCGTGCGTACACGCTCCTAGCCCTGCGCCGTTGCGCCTGAATGGTAGAAACGCTGCATGCAGGTGTTGCGGGGGCGGTCGGAGGAGCTTGGGCGGCTGCTTGAGGCGTTGCGGGCGGCTGCGGAGGGTACGGCGTCGCTGGCGGTTGTGAGTGGGGAGCCGGGGCTGGGGAAGTCGGCTTTGCTGGGGGCGGCGGTTGAGCAGGCGGGGCGGCAGGGGTTTCTGGTTGCGCAGGCGACTGCGCAGCAGACGGATGACATCAGCCCGCTTTCGTCGCTCGCTCCGGCGCTGCGGGCCGGGCGCGAGCCGCTGATCGACACCGAGCGCTTCATGGAGCTGGCGGCGCTCAACACGCAGCCGCTCTGGCTGGCTGAGCGGCTGGCTGACTTTGTCGGTCGCCGGCTGGACGGGACCAAGGCTCTGATCGTGCTGGACGACGCCCAGTGGTCTGACCCGCTGACAGCGTTCTCCCTGCGCGTCATGATCGCCCGGCTCTCCAGCCACCAGGTGCTGTGGCTCGTCGCCACCCGACCAGCTCCCGGCGGTGTGGCCGACCAACTGGTCCATGCGGTCCAGACTCAGGTCCCCGTACATGCCATCGAGCTGGGACCGCTCAGTGCAGAGGCGATCCAGGACCTCGCGAAGGACCGGCTCAACAGTCCCGTGGAGTCAGGCCTCGCCCTCCAGCTGGCTGGTGTCCAGGGCAGCCCGTTCCTGGCGGAGCAACTGATCGCCGGGCTCTACCTCGACAACGCCGCGCCAGGCACCCCGGCGACCGCCACCCCAGTGGGTCCGCTGCTTTCGGCGCCCGCCCCGACCGGCCCGCTCCCACCCGGACTGGTCGAAGGCGTCCGGCGCCGCAGTACAGGGCTCTCCGAGAACGCACGGACGCTGGTCCGAACCGCGGCGGTGTTCGGCAGCGAGTTCCGGCTCGAGGACGTCGCTGCGCTGATGTCCGAGCCGGTGGCCAAGCTGGCGAGCGCGCTGGACGAGGCGATCCAGGCAGGCCTGCTGACCGACGCCGGCTCGGCGCTGCGGTTCCAGCACGAGCTACTGCGCTCGGCGACGCTGGCCGACATACCGCCGTCCGCCCAGCGGGCTCTGCACGGTGCCATCGCCGCCCAGCTGATCGCAGCCGGCCGCGGCGCGGCTGTCGCGGCACCGCATGTGCTGGCCGTCGCCCAGCCCGGTGACACCGCGGCGGTCAGCACCCTGCGGCAGGCCGCGCAGGAGCTGCTGGCAACCATGTCCACCACAGCGGCCGAAGTGATCCAGCACGCGTTCGACCTGACCGGCATTGACGACCCGCTGCGCGCCGAGGTCGGTGTCGACGTCGTCGCCGTCCTGCTCGCCGCGTACCAGTACGACCGCGCCAAGGCCTTCGCCGACGACCTGCTCAGCGGTACGGCGCTCTACCACGGACCGGTGACCCCGGATCTGCGCGCGTCGATCCAGCTGCACCTGGCGCCACGGCAGTGGGTAACCGGCCGTCTGGAGCGGCAGGCCCTCTTCGCACCCGGCGCGGCGCCGCATCTGACTGAGCGCCTCACCGCCTACCGCACCCTGCTCGCACCGGATGAAGTAGCGCCGGCAGACCTGCTTCCCCGCCTGACTGATCCAGTAGCCAGGGCCATCGTCCTGGCAGCCGCTGCCGAGAGCGCGAGGGCCGAGGGCCGGTATGCCACGGCTCGCGACTACTACGTCCGGGCTCGCGAGACAGCGCCGGATCTGGGCAGTCCTCCAGACGCCCTGCTCGAGGTCGGCGAGCTCTACTGCCGCGCCGAGACCGACGAACTCCCTGCAGCGCTGCAACGCAGCCGTGAGCTCATGACCGCCGGTGACTGGCAGTCCGCGGCCCATCTGAGTCTCCTGCACGCCCGACTCGAGTACGCGTCCGGAAACCTCGACGCTGCTGAGAAGGAGGCCAAGGCCGGGCTGTGGTGGATGAAGGACCTCCATGACACCGCGCTGATCCCGGCCACCCACCAGGTGCTCGCTCTGATCGCCCTGCTGCGGAACCACCTCACCGAAGCGCGTGAGCTCGCTGGAACCGACAGCACCATCAACGCCCTGCTGGCACTCGCCGATGGCGATGACAAGGCCATCACCCGGCTGCGCGACGTACCGCAGGAGTTTCCGGAGCGGATCGACGTACTGGTGCGGGCTGACGCCGAGGACCTCCTGGCTGCTCAGGTCGCCGCCAGCCCGTCAGCCGCCGCACTGGGTGCCCACGAGCTTGTCGCCGCGGGCAACGACCTCAAGCGGCTCGCTGCGGCCGCAGAGCAGCTCCGGTCCGCAGACCGGCCGCTCCTGCAAGCCCTGGCCGCGGACCGCTATGGCCGGGCGGAGCTGGAGACCGGTGACCGCGCGACCGGGGTCGCCACGCTGGAAGAGGCCCTGGACACGCTCACCAAGCTGGGAGCCACCGGACCAGCAGCACGGATCCAGGCCGTGCTCCAGGCTGCCGGCGTACGGCGTCGCCGGTGGGCCGCCGTACCAGCGCGAGCCGAGGCCGGGTGGGAGGCCCTCACCCCGATGGAGCGCCGGGTCGCACTCCTGGTCGCGGAGGGGCACACCAACCGGTCAGCCGCCGAGGAGCTGGTCATCTCGGCCAGCACCGTCGGTACGCATCTGCGGTCGGTCTTCGGCAAGCTCGGGGTGAACTCCCGGGTCCAGCTCACCCGTCTGGTGCTCGAGCGGTTCGCTCCTCCCCCGAACGCATGAGTTTTGGGTGCACCAGCACCCACGACCCCCTCATGCACTCCGTGGAAGTTCAGATGATCGGTCGATCCGGCGGAGCGGCTGTTCGCGGCAATCTTCTGGTCATCAGCTACTGAACCTACTGAAGGAGTGCGAGACAGATGACCGTCAAGACCCCCACCGTCGTTCTGGTCCACGGAGCGTTCGCCGAGAACTCGGCCTGGACCGGCGTGATCGCCGAGCTCACCAGCCGCGGCATCCCGGCGGTGGCGCTGTCCAACGAGCTCCACGGCATCGCGTACGACGCCGGCCGGATCGCAGCGCAGGTCCGCGAGATCGACGGCCCGGTCGTCCTGGTCGGGCACTCGTACGGCGGCGCGGTGATCACGAACGTGGCGAACGCCGCCGACAACGTGACCGCCCTCGTGTACGTCGCCGCCTTCGTCCCCGACGAGGGTGAGAGCCTGCAGGACCTGCTCGGCAGCTTCCCCGCCAACGACTTCGCCGCCGGACTGGTGCCGCACCAGCTGCCGACCGGTGACGGTGCCGAGGAGACCTTCCTGAGCATCGACCAGGCCAAGTTCCACGACCTGTTCGCGGCCGACGTGGCCGACGCCGAACTGCTCGGCCGGACCCAGCGGCCGATCGCCGCCGCGGCCTTCGCGGAGAAGTCCGGTCCGGCCAGCTGGACCCGGCTGCCCGTCTACCAGCTGATCGCCACCGGTGACCAGGCCATCCACCCGGAGGGCCAGCGGACCATGGCGGCCCGCGCCAAGGCCACCACGATCGAGGTCGACGGCTCGCACGCAGTGGCCGTCTCACAGCCCAAGGCCGTTGCCGCCTTCATCGCGACCGCAGTCGAGGGTGGTGCGAACTGATGAAGCTCCGTCGCCTCGCCGCCGCCGCGGCAACAGTCCTGCTGACAGTCACCGGAGCCACCTCCGCCGCCGCGACGCACAAGCCGCAGCCCAAGCCCACCATCGTCCTGGTCCACGGCGCCTTCGCCGACGGTGGTAGCTGGTCGGAGGTGACCAAGAAGCTGCAGCGCGACGGCTACACGGTCGTCAGCCCCGCAGTACCGCTGCGCAGCATCGCCACCGACACGTCGTACCTGAACGGCGTCCTGGCCGGCATCCCCGGTCCGAAGGTCCTCGTCGGACACTCGTACGGCGGCGCTCTGATCACCCAGCTCGCCGGAGCAGCCGATGTGAAGTCGCTGGTCTACGTCGCGGCGTTCATCCCGCAGGCCGGTGAGACGATCGGCGCTCTGAACGCGCAGTACCCGGGGAGCGAGATCGGACCGGACACCACCAACGCCATCGTCTACCCGGGTGGTGTGGACCTGGTCATGAAGCCGGATGCGTTCCGGTGGGTCTTCGCCGCCGACCTGCCCAGCCGGCAGGCCGCCGTACTCGCCTCGTCGCAGCGTCCGGTGTCCGCCTCGGTCTTCACCGAGAAGGTGGACGCCAGCGCCCCGGCCGGCCTCCCCAAGTACGCCGTCATCGCCGGCAAGGACCGTGCGATCGCCCCGGCCGGTGAGCGGTTCATGGCCGAGCGGGCGGGCGCCAAGATCGTCGACGCACCCGGTGCCTCGCACCTGGTGATGCTCTCGGAGCCGAGCTTGGTCACCCGCACCATCGAGCAGGCCGCTCGCTGAAGTCACCTGTCGGCCGGGCCACCCCTCACCGGGTGGACCGGCCGACGACGCGTTCCAGGGCCAGCTCCCCCGCCGCCCGCCAGGTCGGCTTGCCACCTGGCAGCCCCTTGTCCCCGTTGTTCGCCATAGCCAGCACGAACAGCGCCTTCATCACGGCGTGGCCTCGTGCCCGCCGGAAAGTCGCGTCATCCACCGGATAGGTCTCGAAGAACAATTTCGCGGCGCTGTCCGGTAACAGCACCCAGGCTGCGGAGATGTCGACAGCAGGATCGCCGCTGCCCAGGTCACCGAAGTCGATCACCCCGGCCAGCCGGCCGTCCGCGACTACGAGGTTCGCTGGGTGCAGATCCGTGTGCACGAGCAGCGGCGGCCCGTCCCAAGCCGGTGCGGCGACGGCGTCCGCCCAGATCTCCCGTACGGCGTTCCCCGGCGCCACGCTGCGGAAGAACGAGTCGATGTCGCCCCGCCTCAGCCGTCCGGTCCGCGGGCTCACCGGTACGCCGGCCGGTGCGGGCACATGCAGTGCGCGCAGGAACGCCGCCAGCGCCGTACCCGACTCATCCGCCGTGACGAACTCCCGGTCCGCCGGTTCACCCGGCACCCACTGGGTGATCAGCCACGGGTTCGGGAACCGGTCCGACGGCACCCCACGCCGTACTGGTGTCGGCACTGGTAGTGGAACTCTGTCTGCGATGCCCGGGAGCCATCGGTACTCGATGTCGAGCTGCGCCGCCGCGCCCGGCTGGCGGGGTGTCCGGACCGCCAGTTCGTCGCCCAGCCGCCACATCTGGTTACCCCAGCCACCGATGACTTCTCGGATCTCCAGATCGGCCAGGTCAGGGTGCTGGTCGCGGAGCAGGTTCCGGACGAGGTCTTCGGTGATGTCCATGTGGCGTCAGACGCGTCACACGCGGAATGGGTTCGGGCGAGTGTGAGTTATCCCAGACATGCGTATTGATGTCTGGTCCGATGTCGTCTGTCCGTGGTGCTACATCGGGAAGCGGCGCCTCGAGGAGGCACTGGCCGAGAGCGGTGACACCCCCGAGATCGTCTGGCACAGCTTCCAGCTGGACCCGTCGTCGACGAACGACGACCCGCGGGACCTGCCGACGCGGCTGGGTGAGAAGTACGGCCGCGACCGGGCCTGGGGCGTGCAGGCGAACGAGCACGTGACCGACGTGGCCGCTGAGCTCGGGCTGGAGTACCACCTGGACCAGGCGAAGTCGGTGAATACTGTCGACGCGCACCGGCTGCTGCACCTGGCTCTGGAGTCAGGTACCGAGACGCAGGGCCGGTTGAAGGAACGGTTGCTGAAGGCATACTTCACCGACGGTCTCCCGGTCGGTGACCACGCCACGCTGGCGGCACTGGCCGCCGAGGTGGGCCTCCCCGCTGACCGGGTGGCCGAGGTGCTGGCCGGAACGGAGTACGCCGACGAGGTGGCCGCCGACCAGGCACAGGCCCTCGCGTACGGCGCGAACGGCGTACCGTTCTTCGTCATCGACGAGAAGTACGGCGTGAGCGGCGCCCAGCCGGCGGAGGTGTTCCGCGAGGCGCTGCGCCGGGCGAACGCCGACCGCAAGCCGGTGACGCTGATCAGCTCGCCGAACGCGGCCGACGCCACCTGTGGTCCGGACGGGTGCCCGATCTGACGGTTGGGCCTGGGTACCGGGAACGCCTCAACACGTGGTGTATGAAGGAGGCATGACTGTCGTGCGTGCACTGGCCAGGCCGTTGCTGTCCGTCATTTTCGTCGCCCAGGGTGTGAGTGCGGTGCGCAACCCCGAGCCGCTGGTGCCAAAGGCGCAGCCCGTGACCGATCGGTTGGTTCCGCTGGTGAAGAAGGCTGTCCCAGCGCAGATCGGTGACCGCATTCCTGAATCGACAGCCAACCTGATCCGGCTGAACGGCGCCGCCCAGGTGCTCGGTGCGCTCGCACTGGCCACTGGTAGGGGCCGTCGGCTCGGTGCGACCGTGCTGGCGGCATCGCTGGTCCCGACCACTCTGGCCGCGCACGCGTTCTGGCAGGAGGACGACAAGGAGGCCAAGGCCCTGCAGCGGTACCAGTTCATGAAGAACCTGGGTCTGCTGGGCGGCCTGCTGCTCGCCGCCGTCGACACCGAGGGCAAGCCGGGCGTGGCGTGGCGGGCGACCCATGGCGCGAAGGCGGCCAAGCGGGAGACCAAGCGCGGCGCCAAGGCCGCCAAGCGCGAGGCCCGGCAGCTGGCTCACGACGCCAAGGCCGCAGCCCGACTCGCGAAGGCTGAGTTGCACCTCGGCTGACCTGTACCACCCCTACTCTGTAATTCGTGCCTACGTACAGTGACGACGGGCAGTGGTGGTGGGACGGGCGCTCTTGGCAGCCCGTCAGCCAGCAGCCATCCACCGCGCCCCAGCAACAGCCCTACGCCGCGCCCCAGCAGTACGCCGGACAACCGCAGTACGCCGGGCCGCCGCAGCAGCCGAAGAAGAAGGGGCCGGCGCTGCTGATCGTTGCCGGTGCCGTTGTCCTCGTGCTGATCATCGCGGTCGGCGGTGTCCTGGTCTGGAAGAACACCTCCAGCGACGGCGGCAGCGACACCGCGGCCGGTGCCCCGCCGGCCGGCGCCAAGATCATCGAGCCCGGTCAGCCCGTCACGGCACAAGCGCTGAGCGAGGTGCACCCGCAGGCGTTCCACGAGAGCGTCATCAAACGCCAGATGACCGCACCGATCGGCCAGCTGAGGACCTCGCAGTTCCAGACCCCGGCCGACTTCGCCAGCCGCAAGTCGATGTCGATCACCGATGTCGCGATCGACCACAAGCTCGACAAGTTCTCGTACCAGCAGAGCATCATGAGCAGCCCTCCGACCGAGATCCGCTGTGTCAACGGCAAGGAGATCTACTGGTCGGACTACGAGAAGAAGTGGACGCCCTGGCGGTACGAACGCCCGACTTGCTCCCGGAAGCCGTTCATCGGCACCGGTGACGCGATCGTCTCCAGTGGCCTGAGCGCCGAGCAGGCCGACAAGGCCATCGCCTACCTCCGCGGTGCCACGGGTTTCGTGAACCCGGCGCAGCCGACCCTGCTGTCGGTCGGCGGCAGGTCCTACGTCCGCCAGGTGGTCGACTTCAAGCCGGTCACCCGGGCCGACGGCAATTCCTACGGCTCGGCGATCCCGATGTGGGCCTTCCGCGAGACGGGGAACGACCCGGCCACCTGGACCTGGGGCAATCCGTTCAACCTTGCCTCCGGCATCCACATGGTCTACTACCTCGACACCGCCACGCTGCTGCCGGTCGCGGCCTTCCAGTCCGCGATCCCCTCTCCGAAGGCCTACCAGGAGCAAACGGTCCAGCTGATCAACTACGCCTATCCGGCCGCACTCCCGCAGCCCAAGCTCGGCAACGGCCCGAACACGATGGCGCTGAACCTGCCGGAAGGCTGGAAGGTCCCGTAGCGGGTCCGGCTCCCACGATCTGACCTGGCACGGCCCTAATCTTGGGCCGTGCCTACCTACAGTGACGACGGGCAGTGGTGGTGGGACGGCCACGCTTGGCAGCCTGTCACCCAGCAGCCACCACAGCAGCAGCCGTACGGCGGTCAGCAGTATCCCGGGCCGCAGCAACCCGGCGGACAACCGCCGTACCAGGGTGGACCCCAGGGCTTCTACCAACCGCAGCAGCCACAGCAGCCGCAGCGGAAGAGCCGCACGCTGCTGATCGTCGCCGGTGCCGTCGCGCTCGTGCTGATCATCGCCGTCGGCGGCGTGCTCGTCTGGAACAACAACTCCGGCGACTCCGGTGGTACTGCGGGCGGCGGCCCGGCGGGCAGTGACAGGAAGGCCGGTGGTGCGCCGCCGAAGAACGCCAAGACCCTCGAGCCCGGACAGCCCGTCACCGCCGAGACGCTGGCCGAGGTGGACCCGCAGGCCTTCCACGAGGGCGTCATGATGCGCCAGATGGTCGCACCGATCGGCCGGCTGGTCTCCGCGACCTTCGAGAGCGAGGAGGCCTTCGCCTCGCGCAGGCAGTGGGTACTCACGGACTATGCGATCGACCACAAGACCGACAAGTACTACTACTTCAACGCCCTGCTGCACGCGGCGCCCGAGGTGGACAAGCGCCCGTACAACATGATGTGCGTCGGCACCAAGCAGATGGAGTACTCGAACGTCTACCAGCAGTGGAGCGAGGCCCGCAGCCCGGGGAACAAGTGCACGAAGAAGCCGTACGCCGGCCACTGTGACTCGGTCGTCTCCAGCGGACTGACCGCCGACCAGGCGGACGTCGTGATCAAGGAACTGCGGGCCGCCAAGGGCTTGGTGAACCCGGCCAAGCCGACGCTGCTCTCCGCGAACGGGAAGACGTACATCCGCCAGGTGGTCGACTTCAATCCGGTGATGCTGGGCGACAACTCGTACTACGGCTCCCAGATGATGATGTGGGCGTTCAAGGAGGCTGGGCTCGACCCGGTCACGTGGCCCTGGTGCAACCCGTACCACGTGAGTGAGGGCATCCACATGGTCTATTACGTGGACACCGAGACGCTCCGGCCGGCTGCTTCGTTCCAGCGCGGCACCGAGGCCCCTGGCCGCGAGGACGACGCGGACCCCGTTCAGGTGGTCAACTACAGCTACCCGACCACGCTGCCCGTGTCGAAGCTGCCGAAGAACGCAGGTACTCCGCGCATCTCCCTGCCGGAAGGCTGGAAGCTCCAGTAGGCGGGCATGCCCTAGGCTCAAGGGGACGGAAACGAGCGTAGGGAGTGGGATGAGTCAGGAGCAGGGCTGGGCGGCACCGCGGGCCGAGGGGCCGGTCAGCGGCCGGATCACGGTGCCGGGGTCGAAGTCGATCAGCAACCGCGCACTCATCCTGGCGGCGATCGCGGACGGCCCGTCGCACCTGACGGGCCTGCTCGCCGCTCGTGACACCACGCTGATGCGGTCGGCGCTGACCTCGCTGGGCGTCGGGATCGCCGACAACGGCTCGACCGTCACCGTCACCCCGGGCTCGCTCAAGGGCCCGGCGAGTGTGGACTGCGGCCTGGCCGGCACGGTGATGCGGTTCGTACCGCCGGTGGCCGCGCTGGCGGACGGCGTGGTCGAGTTCGACGGCGACGCGTACGCCCGGGAGCGCCCGATGGGTGTGATCCTGGATGCGCTGCGGGCACTCGGCGTACAGATCGAGGACGGTGGCACCGGCCGGATGCCGTACTCCGTGTCCGGCACCGGATCGGTGCGTGGCGGCACGGTGACGCTGGACGCGTCCGGGTCGAGCCAGTTCGTCTCCGCACTGCTGCTGGCCGGCGCCCGGTACGACGAGGGTGTGGACATCCGCCACGACGGGAAGCCGGTGCCGTCCCAGCCGCACCTGGACATGTCGGTGGCGATGCTGCGTGAGCGCGGCGTCCAGGTCGACGACTCCGAGCCGAACCGCTGGGTGGTTGCCCCTGGCCCCATTCGGGCCCTGGACAGCGCCATCGAGCCTGACCTGTCGAACGCTGCGCCCTTCCTGGCCGCTGCGGTGCTGACCGGCGGCGAGGTGACGGTGACCGGCTGGCCGGAGCACACCACGCAGCCTGGTGGTCAGCTGCCCGACATCTTCACCCGCTTCGGCGCCGAGGTCACCCGCAACACCGATGGGCTCACGGTGCGCGGCACCGGTCGCATCCACGGCTGCGATCTGGACCTCAGCGAGGTCGGAGAGCTCAGCCCGGTGCTACTGGCCGTGGCTGCCTTCGCGGACGGACCGTCGTACCTGCGAGGTATCGCGCACCTGCGCAACCACGAGACCGACCGGCTGGCCGCACTGGAGCACGAGTTCAACGCACTGGGCGGTGACGTGACGCAGACGGCGGACGGGCTGGAGATCCGCCCGAAGCCGTTGCAGGGCGGACTGTTCGCGACGTACCACGACCACCGGATGGCCCACGCGGCCGCTGTGGTCGGGCTGCTCGTCGACGGGCTGCTGATCGAGAACATCGGGACCACGGCGAAGACCCTGCCTGCGTTCCCCGAGCTGTGGTCGGGGCTCGTCAGCTGATGTCGCGGTACGACGAGGAGGCCAAGTACGACCGGCCCAAGCGCCGGACCCGGCCACGGACCAAGGACCGCCCGTCGTACGACGACGCCGTCATCGGCTTCGTCACCACCCGGGACCGCGGCCGCTACACCTGCTGGGTCGGCGACCGTCAGGTGACGGCCATGAAGGCCCGGCAGCTCGGCCGCACCGGAGTGATCGTCGGCGACCAGGTGAAGCTCGACGGCAACGCCACCGGCGACGAAGGCACGCTGGCCCGCATCGTCGAGGTAGTCCCCCGTACGACGCTCCTGCGCCGCTCGGCCGATGATGACGACCCGGTGGAGCGCCCGCTGGTTGCGAACGCGGACCAACTGGTCATCGTGGTCGCCGTAGCGAACCCGGAACCGCGCACCGGTCTCATCGACCGCTTCCTGGTCGCTGCGTACGACGCCGGCATGCGGCCGCTGCTGTGTCTCACCAAAACCGACCTGGCCGACCCGACACCGCTACTCGACATCTACCGCCCGCTGGGCGTCGAATCCGTCGCCACCCAGCAGGGCGGCAACCTGGACGCGCTCCGCGAGCAGCTGGACGACCGCACCAGCGTTCTGGTCGGCCACTCCGGGGTCGGCAAGTCCACCCTGGTCAACGGGCTGATCGAGGGGGCGAACCGTGCCATCGGCGTCGTCAACGACGTCACCGGCCGCGGACGCCACACCTCCACGAACACCGTCGTACTGCGGCTGCCCGCAGGCGGCTGGATCATCGACACCCCGGGCATCCGCTCGTTCGGCCTGGCGCATGTCGAGCCGGACAAACTCATCAACGCGTTCCCCGACCTGGCCGACATCACCGTGGACTGCCCGCGTGGCTGCACCCACACCGAGCTGGCCCCGGACTGCGCGCTCGACGAAGCAGTCGCGGCCGGCCGTGCGGACGCCGAGCGGGTGACGTCCTTCCGCCGCCTCTTCGCCAGTCGCGAAGGGCGCGAGCAGAAGGACGCCGAGCCGACTACTTAGGCAGCTGCCCGTCCCAGACCGCCTTCGCCCCGGCGTCGCCGGTGCGGATGGTCTGATAGATCACCAGTACGCCGATCACGACCACGGCAACGCTGGTCACCAGCTCCAGGGGCCGACCGCGGCCTTCCTTGGCGCCCTTCCCGCTGGCCAGGGCCGACGGGCCGCCCAGCAGCAGGAACGCGGCCACGGCCACCACGGCGAAGATGAGGCAGAACCAGAACAGCAGGTCGCCCCGCTCCTCGTGCACCTGGACCGCCTTCTGGAGAGTCGGCACCGCGGCGACAAAGGCCTCGCCACTCTCCTTGGCGACGTACGCGAGCACCAGTGAGCCCAGACCGAGCAGCAGCACCGGCCAGCGCAGCAGCCACCGCCAGCGCGGTACCAGTGCGAAGACGATCGCGGTCAGGGCGGACACCGGCAGTACCAGCACAGCGGCGTGGATCACCAGCACGTGCATGGGCAGATCCCCGAAGCGCTCGAACATTTGACGCCTCCCAGGCGGTCATGAGGTTCCTGATACCCACAGCACGATCAGAACCCCTATTCGGTTCACCCTGAGCTCAAGCTAGCCTTCCGGCTATGCCCTCGCACACGGATGACCTGCGACTCGCCCACATCCTGGCCGATGATGCGGACTCCACCACTATGGACCGCTACAAGGCGCTGGACCTGCATGTCGCCACCAAGCCGGACATGACGCACGTGAGCGAAGCCGACACCCGGGTCGAGGACGTGATGCGCAAGACGCTCTCCCGGGCGCGCCCGCGGGATGCGTTCGTCGGCGAGGAGGAGGGCACCACCGGCTGGGGCGCCCGGCGCTGGGTCGTCGACCCGATCGACGGCACCGCGAACTACATCCGCGGAGTCCCCGTGTGGGCGTCCCTGATCAGCCTGATGATCGAGGACCAGGTCGTCGTCGGCGTGGTCTCCGCTCCGGCGATCGGCAGGCGCTGGTGGGCCTCGTACGGCGACGGTGCCTGGACCGGCCGCTCCCTGCACTCCTCGCAGCCGTGCCGGGTCAGCGACGTGAGCCAGATCGAGGACGCCTCACTGTCGTACTCCTCGCTCAAGGGCTGGGGCAAGCTCGGCAAGTCCGAGCAGTGGAGCAGTCTGATGGAGGACTGCTGGCGGACCCGTGCGTACGGCGACTTCTGGTCCTACATGCTGGTTGCCGAGGGCGCGGTCGACATCGCCGCCGAGCCCGAGCTCAACCTCTGGGACATGGCCGCCCTGTCGATCATCGTCGACGAGGCCGGCGGCAAGTTCACCTCCGTCGACGGCACCCCCGGCCCGAACGGCGCGAACGCGGTCGCCACCAACGGCCGCCTTCACGACGAGGTTCTCAAGCGCCTAGCCTGACCACGTAGGGTGGCCGCATGCCCTTGAACTACCCCCTTGCGGAGCAGACGCTCGACAACGGCCTGCGGGTCGTGGTGAGTTCGGACCGCGCCGTACCGATCGTCGCCGTCAACCTCTGGTACGACGTGGGTTCGCGTCACGAGCCACCCGGTCTGACCGGTTTTGCGCACCTGTTCGAGCACCTGATGTTCCAGGGGTC
>NZ_JBHJQQ010000014.1:0-180846 GCF_042262745.1 Kribbella sp. NPDC056345
GGGGCGGGGGCCGCGGGGGCGCCCCGGCACGGCGGGGGGGCCGTGGCAGTCAGGGCGACTGCCACGGCCACGAGGAAGGGTTTCCAGCGATGGCTCACTCGGGACTCCAGTCGGACGGGAGATCTGGCGCACTGAAGTACTGGTCCGAGTGGCCATTGCGTTGCATTCGGCTATTTCAGCCCGAAGGCCGCCGTGATCTCTTGCTTCAGGCTGTTGCCGTCCGCGTCCGTCGCCTGCAACCGCAGGGACGGCGATTTACCGGCCGCGCCGGCCGGCGCAATCAGCTGGGCGGAGTACTTGCCGGCAGTTCCGCTGACGGCCAGAGCGGTCCAGTGCTTGCCGTCGTAGGAGAGTTCCAGTTTCGGCTTGGCGAACTTCGCCGTACTGCCGGATCCGAACTGGTGGCGGAGGCCGAGGGTGATGGTGACGGGCCGGCCGGTCGGGACCTGGTTGTGGGCGTTGGCTTGCGGTACGTCGAGATCGGCGAGGACCAAGGGCATTTGCTCCTGCTCGCCGCCCTTGGAGCGGAACTTCCAGTGCGACTCGACGGTGGTGGAGTAGCGGAAGAGTGCCGGGTCGGGGCTGTTCTTCAGGTGGATCTGGTAGTCGGCGGCCTCGGGCGGTACCTCGACGAATCCGCCGGGTGCGGAGTTGTCGGCGAAGATCTCCACGCCGTTGCGATAGGCAACGATCGAGGTTTCGCCGGTGGTCGACCACCAGGGGGAGTACTGCCGGGGACCGTGGCTGAGCGTGCTGATCGTCATGCTCAGGCCGCCGTCGTACCGGCCGACCTGGGCGATCGGGCCGAGGTTGGCGTCGGGGAGGCCGCTGTTGGTGATCGGGGTCAGCCAGCGTTCGACGGTCCTCGTGCCGGGCCGGTAGACGTGTGGAGTGCCGAGTACGACGGGGTCGGCTTCCTCGCCGTCCACGACGATCTGGCCGTACCACGTGACCTGGTTGGCGAGTACGTACGACGTCCGCTTGGTCGGGCCCACGACGTACGGGAGCAGGAAGTTGTTCAGGTCGGCTCCCGCCGGTGTGGCGCCGGTGCGTGCCTCGGCGGTCGGTAGGCCGGTGTGTGTGCCGAAGGTCTCGTCCACCGTCGCGAGCTGGTCGCGCCCGACGGTGAGCTCGGTGTCGGCCGGCAGCCGGTTCGCCCAGGGCACGACCAGGTCGTACACGTACGGCGTGACAGCCTGACCAGTCACCCGGACAGTCGTCGGCCGCTCCAGCAGGCGCTGGGCGTTCACCCGGGAGATCCGCATGGTCGGGACCTTCGCGTCGCCGGTCTCGGCGGACGCCCAGAACGCGAACATCGCACCGTCGCCGGCTCTGCTCGGGTCGTAGAGCATGACCGCGGCCGCGCCCGCCTGCTCGGCGTTCGTCGCGAGGTCGCCGCTCGTCTGGGTCTGGTCGGAGCGGATCAGTGCGAGCTTGCCCTTCGCCCCGGCGAGCTCGGCCGGCGTCCCCGTACCGCCGTCGAAGACCTGCAGCTCCTTCTGACCGGTGAACCGCGGCCCGAAGTGGAAGTCCAGCGCGGTGAACGACGCACCGCCGACGATCTGAGCCTGGTACGGCGATTGCTCGATCCGCTCGCCGAATCCGATCTCGGCCGTACCGACCGTCTTCTCAGCAGTCCGGGTCGCGGCGAAGGTCCTTCGCGAGCCGGTCTGACTCACCGAGTCGGTACGACGCCAGTTCGGTACGGCGCGGACGTGGCTCATCGAGACTTCCCGGGGTGCTGCGTTGCCGGGCTGGCCCTGCGCACCGAGGTCGAGTGTCTGGGTCTTGCGCGCATCGAGGGTGAGCGCGGTGGCCTTGCCGATCGCGAACTCGTCGGACAGCACCAGGTCGAATCGGCCGGGTGCTTGGTCGGTTGCCGCGGCCATGAAGATCGACGAGACGTCGTACTTGCCCGGGGCGAGCCGAACCTTCGCGGTGCCATTGACGATCGGCACGCTGTGCCACTGGCCGAGCTCCGGCTGCGGACCGTCGAGACGGTTCACGGCGAGATCGCCGCTGGCCGGACCGCCGGCATGGGTGATGCCGGTGACGGTCAGCTCGTAGACCTCCGGCTCGGCGTACCAGCCGATGGTCGTGACGAGCGGGTCGGCGCCGTCCGCGGTTGCGGTGATCCGGCCCGCGAAGTTGCCCGGGCCCCTCTGCGCGCGATCGGTCGTGACGGTGACCTTCGCGTCGCCGTTCGCCGGTACGACGAGTTGGTCGGCGCTCAGCTGGGTGGACTCGAGATCGACCGCCAGCTTGAGGGTGACCGGCGTACCGGTCGGGTTGCGGTAGGTGAGCTCGCGGGTGACGACATCGGTCTGCGGATACGGCCAGGTCAGGCGGCCCAGCTCGAGTTCACCGGTGTCGACCGTGACTTCGGTGGCCGTGGCCTGGTCGGCGTCGACCCGGCCTGCGCCCTGCTCGGCCAGCGGGCTGCCTTGCTGCGGATCGGCGGTCGAGATCAGCCGGGCCTTGAGCGCATCCGCCTTCCAGTCCGGATGTGCCTGGGCCAGCAGGGCCGCCGTACCGGCGACGTGCGGGCTGGCCATCGACGTACCGGAGAGGGTGGTGTAGTTCTCGTCGACCGGCTCACCGCGGCCGGTGCCGGCGGCGCGGGCGGCGACGATGTCGGTGCCCGGTGCGGAGAGCTCCGGCTTCAGTGCGCCGTCGCCCTTGCGTGGGCCGTGGCATGAGGTGCTGCTCGGCAGGCCGTCGCGTTGAAGGTTGCCGACGGCAAGCGCTTCGTCCGCGGCGGCCGGTGTGCTGACGCTGCCTGGAGTCGGCGGATAACAGTTGCCAGCAGCAATGACGAACAGTGCACCGGTCTGCTTGCTGATCCGGTTGACGGCCTCGGAGAGTTCGTCGGTGCCGTCGCTCGGACCGCCGCCGAGGCTGAGGTTGACGACCGACGCACCCTGGGCGGTGGCCCACTCCATGCCGGCGATGATGCCGGAGTCGTAGCCGTTTCCGTCGTTGTCGAGCACCTTGCCGTTGAGCAGGGTGGCGTCCGGAGCAACACCCTTGTACTTGCCCTGGGATGCAGCGCCGTTCCCGGCCGCGATACTCGCGACATGCGTGCCGTGGCCGTGGTGGTCGACCGCGTCACCGGAGTCGCTGAAGTCCTCGGCTGCCGCGATCCGGCCGGCCACATCAGGGTGGGTCGGGTCGATGCCGGTGTCCAGTACGGCGATCTTCACGCCCTTACCGGTGAACCCGCGCTGCCAGGCGGCCGGTCCGCCGATCTGCGGGACGCTCTGGTCGAGGTTGACCTTCACCCGCCGATCGAGGCTGATCCGGGTGACGGTCGAGGCGACCCGAGCGGTCTTGCCCGGGGTGAGGGACTGCCAGAACGCCTGACCTTGCGAGACGCGGGTCGCGCGGGCGCCGAGACTGGCGAGCACCCGGCCTCCCGTCGTACCGGCGACCGCCGAGCGGGCTGATGCTTTGCCGGCGTACCTGATGATCACCGGGGTGCTGTCGGTGGCGCCCTCGGCGATCAGAGTGGTGACGTCGAACAGGCTCCGATCGAGGCGGCCGGCGGTGACATCGGCCGCGGCGGCGGACGGTACGACGTACGTGTGCCCGTTCAGGGTGCTCGTGAGGGCCGAGTCCGACGTACTGCCCGGGCCGGGGATGAAGGCCGTCCGGACCCGGTTGCCGGGGAGGGTGGTGACGCGGACCTGGTCGCCGGTGATCAGGCTGACCGTCGCGGCGGTGGGCTTGGCCTGGGATTGCGGCCGGGGCGGTGGGGACGCAGTGGCGGCGGTGGCGCCGCCGAGCGTCAGGCTCAGGCCCACGAGGGGCGCTAGCCAGCGATGGGGTTGCAAGTGGTTCCTCCAGAGGCGGTGGTGGGTCTCACTTGCGTTGACGGAACGAAGCCGCCAGAAGTTCAAGACTAGACCGGAATTGGCGGTAGATCCCTGGGTTGTCCCGGAGAGATCCCCTAGAGTTGAGTGGAATGGACTCAAGTTTGGCTAGGTTATGTCCAGTGACTGTGTTTGCTTGAACTGAAAGGCTCGAAATATGGATGTTCAGCGGTTGACGACGCTGGCCCGCGAAACGCTGTCGGTCGCCATCCGTCAGACCTCCGCGGCGGGCAACCCGACCGTGGAACCGATTCACCTGCTCTCCGCGCTGCTGGCGCAGCCCGAGGGGACCACGACCGGTCTGCTCGAGGCCGCCGGTGGCGACCTGGACGCCGTACGACGCCGGACCGCCGAGCAGGTGGGCCGGCTGCCGAAGGCCAGCGGGGGCAGCGTGCAGGCGCCGAGCCTGTCGCCGAAGACCGGTGAAGTGCTGAACCAGGCCGAGCAGCGGGCGCTGGGGCTCGGGGACGAGTACGTCTCCACCGAGCACCTGCTGATCTCGCTCGCCACCGTCGACGGGCCCGCCAAGACTGCGCTCGGGGTGACCCCGGAGGCGCTGTTGCAGGCGTTCGACCAGATGCGTGGCAACCGGCGGATCACCTCACCGGAGGCCGAGGGGACGACCAAGACGCTGGAGAAGTACGGCGTCGACCTGACCGAGCGCGCTCGCGACGGCAAGCTCGACCCGGTGATCGGGCGCGACTCCGAGATCCGGCGCGTCGTGCAGGTGCTGTCCCGGCGTACCAAGAACAACCCGGTCCTGATCGGTGAGCCCGGCGTCGGCAAGACCGCCGTCGTCGAGGGGCTCGCCCAGCGGATCGTGGCCGGTGACGTTCCCGAGTCGCTGCGCGGCCGGCGGCTGATCAGCCTCGACCTCGGGGCGATGGTCGCGGGCGCGAAGTACCGCGGTGAGTTCGAGGAGCGGCTGAAGGCGGTGCTGACCGAGATCAAGGAGTCCGACGGTCAGGTCATCACCTTCATCGACGAGCTGCACACCGTGGTCGGCGCCGGTGCGTCCGGCGAGGGCGCGATGGACGCGGGCAACATGCTGAAGCCGATGCTGGCGCGCGGTGAGCTGCGGATGATCGGTGCCACCACGCTCGACGAGTACCGGACGCGGATCGAGAAGGACCCGGCGCTGGAGCGCCGGTTCCAGCAGGTGTTCGTGGGTGAGCCTTCGGTCGAGGACTCGATCGCGATCCTGCGTGGGCTGAAGGAGCGGTACGAGGCGCACCACAAGGTAGCCATCTCCGACAGCGCGTTGGTCGCGGCCGCGACCCTGTCGAACCGCTACATCAGCGGTCGCCAGTTGCCCGACAAGGCGATCGACCTGGTCGACGAGGCCGCCTCCCGGCTGCGGATGGAGATCGACTCGTCCCCGGTCGAGATCGACTCACTGCGCCGTACCGTCGACCGCCTCAAGATGGAGGAGCTCGCGCTGTCCCGTGAGGAGGACCCCTCGTCGCAGGAGCGGCTCGGGCGGCTGCGCGCCGACCTTGCCGATCGCGAGGAGGAGCTGCGCGCGCTCGAAGCGCGCTGGGAGCGGGAGAAGTCCGGCCTGAACCGGGTCGGTGAGATCAAGGAGCGGATCGACGAGCTGCGCGGCCAGGCCGAGCGGGCCCAGCGCGACGGCGACCTCGGGACGGCGGCCAGGATCCTGTACGGCGAGATCCCCGAGCTCACGAAGGAGCTCGAGGAGGCCGACGCCGAGCCTGAGGTGGTTGACGGGCCGGAGGCGATGGTTGGCGAGGAGGTTGGTCCGACCGAGATCGCCGAGGTGATCGCGATGTGGACCGGCATCCCGACCGGCCGGCTGCTCGAAGGTGAGACCGGCAAGCTGCTCCGGATGGAGGACGAGCTGGGTCAGCGGCTGATCGGTCAGCGGGAAGCCGTGAAGGCGGTCAGCGACGCCGTACGGCGGGCGCGGGCCGGGATCTCGGACCCGGACCGGCCGACTGGTTCGTTCCTGTTCCTCGGTCCGACCGGTGTCGGTAAGACGGAGCTGGCGAAGGCGCTGGCCGACTTCCTGTTCGACGACGAGCGGGCGATGGTCCGCATCGACATGTCCGAGTACAGCGAGAAGCACAGCGTCTCGCGACTCGTCGGTGCCCCTCCGGGCTACGTCGGCTACGAAGAGGGCGGTCAGCTGACGGAGGCGGTACGGCGTCGCCCGTACTCGGTGATCCTGCTCGACGAGGTCGAGAAGGCGCACCCCGAGGTCTTCGACATCCTGCTCCAGGTGCTCGACGACGGGCGGCTGACGGATGGTCAAGGGCGGACGGTCGACTTCCGGAACGTCATCCTGATCCTGACCAGCAACCTCGGTTCGTCCTACCTGGCCGATATGGCGCTGGACGAGAAGGTCAAGCGCGACCAGGTGATGGCCGTCGTACGGCAGTCCTTCAAGCCGGAGTTCATCAACCGGCTCGACGAGATCGTCCTGTTCGACGCGCTGGGCACCGAGGAGCTGACGAAGATCGTCGCGCTCCAGATCACCGCCCTGCAACGCCGCCTGAACGACCGCCGAATCACCCTTTCAGTTGACGAGGGTGCGTTGGAGTGGCTGGCCCTGACCGGGTACGACCCGGTGTATGGCGCCCGCCCGCTGCGCCGTCTGGTCCAGTCCGCCATCGGCGACGAACTCGCCCGCGGGTTGCTCAACGGCACCGTCCGCGACGGCGAAACCGTCCGCGTGACGTTGAACGAGTCGAAGGACGCGCTGGAAGTCACCGCCTGACCGTTTGCCCGGTCTGCGAAGATCGGGGAGTGTTCGGGGCCGAGTACTACGAAGAGAACCGACCGCCACGTCAAGTGACGGTGGCAACCATCGTCGTACTCGGCCTCGGTGTCCTCTATGCATTGCTCGGTTTGATGGCCCTGACCTCGGCCGGTGACCCGATCTCCGAGATCGTCACCGGCGCGAAGGGCTCGTCCGCCGTGGTGGTCGTGGTCGCCTGGGTCGGTGCGGTGCTCTACATCGTCCCGGCCCTGTTCCTCCGCAAGGGCCGCCCGTGGGCGCGCTTGGTGATCATGGCGGTCGCTGTCCTGGGGGTCATCGGCGGCCTGGTCGCCTTCCCCACCGGCCTGCTCGGCGCGGCCATCCACGCCGCCCTGCTCGTCCTGATGCTGCAAACCCCCACGAAGGATTGGTTCCGCCGCTGATGGAGATCTGGATCAACCCCGCCTGCTCCAAATGCCGCGCGGCCACCGATGCCCTCGACGAGGCCGGCGTCATGTACACCGTCCGCCGTTACCTCGACGACCCACCAACGGCCGCCGAACTGGACGCCGTACTGGTCCGCCTCAACCTCGACCCGTGGCACGTAGTCCGCCACAACGAACCAGAGGCAGCACCGCTGCGCGACCTCCCCCGAGACGACGCCCACCGCGCCGACTGGATCGCCGCCATGGTCGCCCACCCCATCCTCATCCAGCGCCCCATCCTGACGGCCGACGACGCAACCACCGCCGTCGTACGGGACCCCGATACCCTCAGCCGCTTCCTCCCCTGAAGCTAGCCGCCCCTCCACCACCCGACAACGCGAACGGATATCCCTTCGTGTTGTCCCTTCTCCCCTCGTATACGAGCGGAGAAGGGACAACAGGAGGGGATATCCGGTGCTGTTGTTCGGGGTGGTCAGAGTTTCTGCAGGCGGACCAAGGCTTCCTGGAGGAGTTCTTCCTTCTTGCAGAAGGCCCAGCGGACCAGGGGGCGGCCGGCTTCTTTGTTGTCGTAGAAGACTTGGGTGGGGATGGCTACTACGCCGGTGCGTTCGGGGAGGAGGCGGCAGAAGTCGATGCCGTCGGTGTGGCCGAGGGGGCGGATGTCGGTGGTGATGAAGTAGGTGCCGGCCGGGCGGTGGACTTCGAAGCCCAGGGCGGTGAGGCCGTCGGCGAGGAGGTCGCGGCGAGACTGCAGGGTGCCGCGGACGGTGTCGAAGTAGTCGTTGCCTAGGGCAAGGGCATTGGCGACGGCCGGCTGGAAGGGGGAGCCGGAGACATAGGTGAGGAACTGTTTGGCGGTGGTGACCGCGGTAACCACTTCCGGCGAACCGGTGACCCAGCCGATCTTCCAGCCGGTGACGGAGAAGGTTTTGCCTGCGCTGCCGATGGAGACGGTGCGGTCGGCCATGCCCTCGTACGTCGCCAGCGGGATGTGCCGGTGGTCGTCGTACACGAGGTGCTCGTAGACCTCGTCGGTGATGACGACCAGGTCGTGCTCGACGGCCAGGTCCCGGATCCCGCGCAGCTCGACGTCGGTGAGGACGGTGCCGGTCGGGTTGTGCGGGGTGTTGATCAGCAGCACCTTGGTGCGCGGGGTGACGGCGGCGCGAAGTTCGTCGAGGTCGAGCCGGTACGACGGGGCCCGCAGCGTGACCGGGACGCGGCGGCCGCCGGCGAAGGCGATGCCGGCGGCGTACGAGTCGTAGTACGGCTCGAGGGCGATCACTTCGTCACCTGGTTCGACGAAGGTGAGCAGGGCCGCGGCGATCGCCTCGGTGGCGCCGGTGGTGACCAGGACCTGGGTGTCTGGGTCGTAGGACAGGTCGTAGAACCGCTTCTGGTGGTCGGCGATCGCCTGCCGCAGCGCGGGGATGCCGCGGCCGGGCGGGTACTGGTTCGCGCCGGCGCGGATCGCAGCGATCGCGTCCTCGAGCAACGAATCCGGACCATCGGTATCCGGGAACCCTTGCCCGAGATTGACCGACCCGGTCGCGACCGCGAGGGCCGACATCTCCGCGAAGATCGTGGTGCCCAGCCCGTTCAACCGCTCAGCATGTCCGCGCATGCCCCCGACCTTACCCGGGGGCATGCGCGGGCGGGCCTCAGTTCCAGGCCGACGGAGGTGGTGGCGGTACGACGGCCGGGCGGTCCTCGCACCAGGTGGCGCCGTACCAGTTGCCGTCGTTCCCGGTGAGCAGTTGTACGTCGAACTCCGGCGTACCGTCGAACTGGAAGGTGCCGCAGTTGTTGACGAACGGTGCCCCGACGTTGCGGGCGTCGACGTTCTCGAACGAGGCGGAGCCGCCGACCCGGGCGTTCACCACACTGGTCCCGGTACCGTCGACCTTGATGTTGCGTACGGCAACGTTGTTGATCGCGTAGGTGTCCTTCACCGGCCAGTCGACGACGAACATCACCGCGTTGTACGTCGAGTCCAGGAACGAACTGTCGGTGATCTGCAGGTCGGCCGACATCGTCGACTGCAAGGCGTACAGCCAGATCGCACCGAGACCGATATTCCAGTTCAGGTCCCGGGGACCGCCGCGGACGGTGGTGTTCCGGGCGAAGGTCAGCTTGCCCTCGAACGGCGTCGAGTTGAACCGCGAACCGGCGTGCAAGGTGCTGCCTTCGCGGATCGGGTCGGCGACCAGGTTGTCGGTGACTGCGTTGTCGCGACCGCCGTAGATGGCGATGTTGTTCGCCAGGACCGGTGTCTGGACGGTGTTGTGGTCGTAGACGTTGTTGTGGTTGGCCAGGCCGCCCGGGTTGGTCTCGGACCACATCGCCAGGCCGTCGTCGCCGGTGTTGCGGACGAAGTTGTTGGTGGCCCGGACGTTCGAGACGCCGAGGTGCAGGTTCATCCCGTCGGCGATCGCGTCGGTGATGATGTTGTTCCGGATCAGCAGCCCGTCCATCGGGCCGTCCAGCCAGATGCCGACCTTGGTGCGATGCAGGTAGAGGTTCTCGATCGTCGAACCGCCACCGATCGCCCCGCCGACCCCGTTCACCTGGTCGGTGTCGATGCGTTCGCGTACGTCGCTCTCGATCGCGAAGTCGGCCAGGTGGACCTCGGTGCTGCCGCCGGCATCAGCGTACTTGCCGTAGAAGCCGGGCGCGCTGTGGATCGACTTGTCCGGCGCGGGTTCGGCGAGGGGCAGGACCTTGCCCTTGATGATCGTGTGCCAGTTGCCGGCGCCACGGACGGTGACCTTGTCGACCACGATGTGCCGGTTGACCTGGTACGTGCCCGGTGGGATGAAGACGGACCAGCCGAGCTTCTTCGCGGTCGCGATGGTGCGGTCGATCGCCGGTGCGGCGTCGCGCCGGCCGGTCGGGTCGGCGCCGAACAGGCGGACGTCGAGGGATTGGGGCGGCTGCCGGTTGGGTGCCTTCACGAGTTCGAAGTCGGCGACGTCGATGACGGTCCACGCGGCGTTCGTGTGCTTCGGTACGGCGAACCTGACGCGATCGCCGGCGCGGTAGGTCCGGTCCAGCAGAACGCGCTGTTCGTCGTAGAAGTGGTTCGGCCGGAACGGCTTGGCGACCGGGTCGGGCTCCGGCTTCCACCAGCCCGGGATCGGGTCGACGTTCGGGTCGTTGGAGAACGGATACATCCCGTACAGCCAGGCGTACTCGGACGTCAGAGTCAGTGTGCGCTTGTGCTTGCCGTTGACGGTCAGGTCGAGTGGCGCCCGGATTCCGCCGCCGGTTGGGGCGTCCGGGATGCTGTAGCGCAACGTCAGTGCGTTGGCCGCGTGCGTCAGCGTGAATTCGACGTACTGGCGTGGATGCAGGCGGACGGCGGTCCGGCCGGACGCCTCCGCGGGCAGGGTGTAGGCCTCGCGGCCGGGGCCGATCTGCTCGCCGGTGAAGAAGGCGTTCTCGGCCTCCTGCTCGACGAACGGAACGGTGGCACCGCGGCCGGCGACCAGCGCCGGATCAAGGCCGGCCCGGGTGATCCGTGGTGCCGGCCGGGCGGCCATCGCGGGAGCGGTGAGTGTGGCGCCGAGCACCGCGGTCGTCAGGGCGACGGCCAGGGCGCGCAGAGGTGTTCGGGACATTGGCGGATCCCCTCCAGACGAACTGCCTGGAGGTTATGCAGTAGACCACCCCAACGCAAGATCTCAACAAAACTCCGAAAAATCCCGCGCCTGGATCCCTCGCAAGTGGCTAGTCAGGTTGGGGGGTGGGGCGGAGGGCTCGGAGCCAGACTTCGGTTTGGGCGATGTGGGCGGAGGCAGCGGTCGCGGCGGCGGCCGGGTCGCGGAGGGTGATGGCCGAGAGGATCGCGCGGTGGCCGCGGTCGCTGGTCTGCTTGATCGCGTCGAAGTCGGCGCCTGGTTCGAAGATCCGGTAGTGACCGCCGCGGCCACGGATGACCGCGGTCAGCGCAGTCACGGTCGGGTTGGCGCCCGCCGTACAGATCGCGCCGTGGAACTCGGCGTCCAGCTGCTGGATCTCGTGCGCGTCGGTGGTCGCTTCCAGGCGGTCGAGGATCTCGGCGAGCTTGTCCGCGAGGCCCGGGTCCTGCCGCGCGGCTGCTGACGCGGTGGCGTGGGCCTCGAGCACGCGTCGTACTTCGAGAAGCTCGAGTACACCTTCGAGCGGGATCAGTTCCACCGACAACGAGAACCGGCTGATGATCTCGGCCGGATCCAGCGCCGACACATACGTGCCCGACCCGTGCCGCGACTCGATCACCCCGAGCGCCGCCAGCGACCGAACCGCCTCCCGCAACGAACTCCGCGACACCCCGAGCCGATCACACAACTCCGGCTCCGGCGGAAACTTCGCCCCCGGCCCGAGCGCCCCCGACGCGATCATCTGCCGCAACCCGGTCAACGCCGTGTCGGTCGCCGCCATCGTCCACCTTCCCGTTAGTCCTCAGACCATTCAGGCCCACAATCACCCAAGTCGCCCCGAATTGCGAGCTGACTCCCTCGGTCATCAGATGCCAATGCGCGCAAGAACCACACCAGATCCCAAGCCCGCAACCGCCCCGCCCCCACCCCCCGTACCCCGCCACCCCGGCCACCGGCCCTCCGGGCTCATCCCCAGCCATCCGCCGACCGCCGGCCACCCCAGCCACTCGCACCCGAGCCACTCGCACCCGAGCCACTCACACCCCAGCCAGCGCTCACCCGAGCCACCGTCCACGCCAGCCACCGCTCACCTCAGCCACGGCTCGGGGCTCTGCGTACACAACAGACGGCCGCCGCGGCGACCAGCCACAACCTACGCTCTCGGCCGCATCGCCACCGACCGTTGGTGCCCCGACTCCACCATCCGTTGCGGTCATGCGGCCGGCAGTGTGGGTTGGGGCGTCTCGCCGCTGCGGCCGTCTGTTGTGTACGCAAGCCCTCGGATTGTGGTTGCTGCAGCCTGTGGTTGCTGTCTGCGGTGGTTGCTGTTCGCGGTGCTGGTGTCGTGCCGCTGCGGCCGTCTGTTGTTTACGCAAGCCCTCGGACTGTGGTTGCTGCAGCTTGTGGTTGGTGCGACCCGTGGTTGCTGCAGCTTGTGGTTGCTGTTAGCGGTGGCTGGTGTCGTGCCGCGTGCGGTGGTTGCTGTGGGTGTGGTTGTGCGCGGGGGTGCAGGTCGGGGATTCGGGGAGTACGGGGGCAGGTAGTGACAGACTGGGGTGGACGACGGGAGGACGACGTGGCTACTGCGCTTATCACGGGACCTACGGCTGGGATCGGCCGGGCGTTTGCGGACAAGCTGGCGCGGGAGGGGTATGACCTTGTGCTGGTGGCTCGGGACGAGGCGCGGTTGAAGGAGGTCGCGGCGGAGATCACGCAGGAGTACGGCGTGGGGTGTGAGGTGCTGGCGGCGGATCTGACTGATCGGGTGGAGCTGGCGCGGGTGGAGGAGCGGTTTCGGAGTGGGCCGGTCGAGGTGTTGGTGAACAACGCCGGGTTCGGGCAGAAGAAGCCGTTCTGGGCGAATCCGATCGAGGCCGAGGAGAAGCAGCTGGATCTGCTGGTCCGGGTGGTTTTGCGGCTGACGCATGCGGCGGTGTTGCCGATGATCGAGCGTGGGTCGGGGGCGGTGATCAACGTGTCGTCGGTGGCCGGGTTCCTGCAGCGGGGGAGTTACAGCGCGCACAAGTCGTGGGTGACGAACTTCTCGGCGGGGCTGGCGATCGAGCTGCACGCCAAGGGTGTTGCTGTGATGGCGTTGTGTCCGGGGTTCGTGCACACGGAGTTCCACGAGCGGATGGGGATGGACAAGACGGTCATCCCGTCGTTCATGTGGCTGGATGCGACCGAGCTGGTCGACGCCGCGTGGAAGGACGTGATGCGGGGCAAGGCGATCTCGATCCCGAGCCGCCGGTACAAGCTGATCGCGGCTGCCGCGCGGTACACCCCGCGCACGCTGATCGCGCGGCTCTCGACGGTCGGGCTGGACGGGCGCCGCCGTACCTGATCGGCCGTGATCAACTCGTGTCCCAACCGCAGCGGTCGGTGCCGCGTCCAACCTGACACCTAAGGGGAAGGGTTGGAGCCATGAACACTCGGGGAATGCGTCGCGTCATCGCCGCGGCCGGGCTGGCCGTTGCCGGCGTCGGACTGGTGGCCTGCGGCAACCAAACACCGGGCGGCGGTACGCCGTCGAACGGAGTCAGCACTCCGGCGCCCAGTACGCCGGCACCGTCCGCACCGGACACCAGTACGGCGACGCCCAGCAAGCCGACGTCCGCCCCGACCACCGCCCCGACGTCCGTGCCGACGACCAAGCCGACGCCGACCGTGCGGCCGACGCCGACCAAGCTGCCGGGGGTGATCCGGCTGACGAACTCCATGCTGCTCACCGGTAAGGAGGTCGCGAAGGCGGATCCGAAGCGCGGCTGGATCGCGACCAGCGCAACCAGCCGCTCGATCTGCGGCAAGGCGGCGACCCAGGGGAACGGCGTACAGGGTCGGCTGACCCGCTCGTTCACGACCGAGCTCGACGCGTCCGGTGGTCAGTGGCTGACCCGCTACCAGAGCCCGGCCGCGGCCAAGGCGGCGTACGAGCAGATCGTCGCGACAATCAAGTCCTGCAAGGCTTTCGTGCCCAGTGAGACGCACGCCCGCAAGCTCACCGAGAACCGCACGCTCGCGGTCGGCGACGCCACCGCGATCCTGCGCTGGTACGACTACCCGAAGCCGAACGACCCGGGCAGCGAGGACGGCGGCTTCCCGTACGCCGTCACCCGCAAGGGCACCGTGGTCTCGGTCCTCGCCTTCGGCGAGATGGGCAAGGGCGTCGCCCCGGCCCACTGGGAAGCCCTCACCCGGGCAGCCGCCAAGAAGCTCCCGTAGTCACCGCAGCGGCTCGTCGGTCCCCTTCGCCGGGTCCGACGGGTCGCCGATCAACGTGATCCCGGCCGCGATCGCCTTCTCGTCCCGCCCTGGAGCGGTGATCTGGGCGGAGTAACCGCTGCCGATGCCGAAGACCGTCACACCAGGACCGCTGTCGTCGTAGGCTCGACGGCCGGCGATGGTGGTGTTCGGGGTCATGCCGGGGCGTGGCCGGCGGATGGCGACAGTCGGCAGCCGATACCTGTCGTCAGGGTCCGTCGGTTCCGCCTCGGCAACACCGATCTCCCAGCTGGAGTATCTGTCCAGATAACCGTACGGGACATTCACCATGACGACGTCGTCGCTGAGGCCGACCGTTCGGCGTGGAATGGTGAACGGCACGGTCAGCGGAGCCGGAACTGGACGCCGATGGATGTTCTGCGCGACGCGATGCCCTCGCTGGACCCGGTCCGAGTAGCCCGAGTTGACGGCCACTGTGCCCCAGGCGCCATCGGCGTACTCCCAGGTGATCGTCGCACCCGCATCGTGATCGAGGAGCACGTAGGCCGGTCGGCCCGCGACGTCGTCGAGCCGCCGGATGGTTGCCGCAGGCGCCGATCGCAGGCCGCGGGCGTAGAGCGTCACGATGACGTTCGGGCCGCCGGAGTCTCCGTTCGTCATGGTGGTCAGTCCGACGAGGTGGAAGCGGCGGGAGGCGAGGTAGCTGCAGGGCTGGAATCCGCCGGCCTTGCCGACGTCGAACATGCGCTCCCACACCGGGAGAGGCTCGTACGTCGGCGGACCGGCGACCGGCGCGTCCCGGAAGGTGCCGAGCAACGGGCGGACGCTGGAGGCGACGCCCACGAGGCCGACCACGGCGGCGCCGCCCAGGACGCGACGGCGACGGATGGTACGGCGGCCGTCGTGAATGGCGCGGTTGACACTGATCGACTCGATCGATTCGTCGGGGGCTTCGCGGAGCGCCTTCAGGAGGCCGGAGTAGTCCTCGTGGTGGTTCATGCCCGCTGCTCCCGACGGTCGAAGGATGCGAGGTCGGAGCCGAGTTGCCGGCGGAGCAAGGTCAGACCCCGGGCGGTATGACTCTTCACGGTGTTCTCCGGGCACCCGAGCGTGGCGGCCACATCGCGGACGGACAGGTCGTAGAGGAAACGCAGGACGAGCACGGTCCGGACCTTCGGGGGAATTCGGTCGAGGGCGTCGGCGACGACCAAGCGGGTCTCCACCTCGCGGCAAGGCGTCGCGGGAGGCTCGATCGGCTCGTCGGTGAGCCTGACTCGTGCCCACCGTAGACGGCGTTCGGAGAGGAAGGTCCGGACGACGATGGTCCGCACGTACGCGTCCAGGTTCTCGGCTCCGCGGGCCTTGTGCCAATGCACGTAGAGCTTGGTGATCGCTGCCTGGACGATGTCGTCCGCGCGGTCACGGTCCTTGCAGAGCGACCCGGCCAGTCGCCGCAACGCAGGAAGGTTGGCCGTCACGTAGTCGACGTACTGCTGCTCATCGTGTGCGCGCACGCTCACCCGTCATTTCGGGCCGGTCGAAACCTGGTCTGGACTCTCACACTACGCAGACCTCGTCGGCGAGCCGGACGGTTGAGTGACCTGGGTCACAACTTTTGGGCGACTTCGCCCAGTGCGTCGAGAGTCGCGGTGATCAGGGGGTGGTCGGCGCGACTCCGCCGGACGGCCGCGTACACCCGCCGTACCGGGGTTGGATCGGGCAGCGGACGGATGACTGCGAGCGTCGGCGCGGGGACCGCGAGCCGGGGGACCAGCGAGACGCCGGCGCCCGCGGCGACCAGTGCGGCGACGGCTCGGAAGTCGTCGGATTCGTGCGCGATCCTGGGCTGGAAGCCGGCCTGTTCGCAAGCCAGCAGTACGACGTCGCGGATCGGATTGCCCGGCGCGGTCATCACCCAGTGGTCGCCGGCGAGCATGGCGAGATTGACCGTGTCGTGGCCGGCGGCCGGGTGGGTCGGGGGGAGGACGGCGACGAAAGGCTCGGCGTACAAGGGGATTCGGGTCAGCCGCTGGTCGTCCGGCCGGGGAGAACCGCGGTGCTCGACGGCGATCGCGAGGTCGGCGTCGCCGTCGAGGAGCTGGGTGATGCCTTGATGGCCTTCGGCGTCGCGGACGACCAAGGTGAGGCCGGGGCTGGTGTCGCGGAGGCGGGCCAGGGTCGGAGCGACCAGGAGACTGATCGCGGTCGCGAAGGCGGTGATCCGGACCTCGCCGGTCGAACCGTCGGCGAACAACCGCAGCGCGTCTTCCGCGCGCTCGACCTCGCCGAGGATCGTGTCGGCGTGGCTCAGGAGCAGCCGGCCGGCGGAGGTGATCGCGACCCGGCGGCCGCGGCGTTCGAGCAGCTCCTGGCCGACCTCGGACTCGAGGGCGGCCAGCTGCTGGGAGACCGCCGAGGGGGTCAGGTGCAGGACTTCGGCGGCCGCGGTCACGGTGCCGTGATCAGCAAGCGCGCGCAGGACCCGCAACCGTCGTACCTCGATCACGGACCTCAGCTTGGCACACGTCGGTCGCGGGGAGGTCGAACAGTCTGCGGATGACACGCAGGACCGGGCGCTTGTGCAGCGGCCGGTGCGGCCGGACGGGTGCGTGCGGCTCGGCGGAGTGGATGTCGTCGTGGATGGCTTTGATAACGGAGAAGGGGATGTAGCTCATGTCTTCGACAGTAGGAATTTCCAGATGATGCGTCCAATGAAAGTTCTTCGTAGAGTTGATGTCTGTGGTGCATGATGTAGGTCATGGAGCTACGGCAGTTGCGGTCGTTCGTGGTGGTGGCCGAGGAGCTGAACGTCGGGCGTGCGGCGGTGCGGCTGCATCTCACCCAGCCCTCGTTGAGCCGGCAGATCGCGGCGCTCGAGCGGGATCTCGGGGTGGAGCTGTTCGCGCGGGTGCGGAAGCGGTTCGTGCTGACTGCGGCTGGGGCGACGTTCCTGGCGGAGGCGCAGGATCTGCTGCGGCGGTCGGACGAGGCGGTCCGGGCGGCGCAGCGGACGCAGCGCGGTGAACTGGGGACGTTGCGGCTGTGGTTCGTGCAGTCGGCGACGTTCGAGGCGCTGCCGCGGTTGCTCGGCGCATTCCGGGCGGCGTACCCGGAGGTCGTTCTCGAGCTGGAGTCAATGACCACCTTGCGTCAGACGGAGGCGCTGCGCGACGGTCGGATCGACGTGGGGCTGCTGCGCCCGAACGCGCCGGCTGTCGGGGCGCCTGCGACGGGGGTCGCGATCGTCCGGTTGGCGCCCGGTCTGGAATCGCGGGTGGTGTCTTCGGATCCAGTGGTGGTGGCGCTGCCCGCGCGGCATCGGCTTGCTCGGCGGAAGCGGCTTCGGCTGGAGGAGCTCGCCGACGAACCGTTCGTGTTCTACAGCCGGCCGAGTGGGCCGGTCGTCCATGACACGCTGATCGGCTTCTGCCGGGCGGTCGGGTTCACGCCGCGGATCGAGCAGGTGGCAGCCGACGTACAGACGATCGTGTCGCTGGTCGCGGCCGGGCTGGGCGTCTCACTGCTGATCGGGCCGACGCCTCCGTCGAACCCGGAGGCGGTCGTGTATCGCGAGTTGTCCGACGACCTACCACCTTGGCAACTCTCCGTCGCCTGGTCGCCGGACAACCGGTCCCCTGTTCTTGCGCGGTTCCTGGAGTGCGTCTGAGGTCTAGCCGAGGGTGTCGGGGTCGCCGCCGGTGCGAACCCCGGTCTCGAGGTCGGCGATCGCGGCCATGTCGTCGTTGTCGAGCTGGAAGTCGAACACCGCGATGTTCTCCTGGATCCGGGCAGGCGTCTTCGACTTCGGGATCACCACGTTGCCCAGCTGCAGGTGCCAGCGGATCATCACCTGGGCCGGCGACTTGCCGTACTTGTCACCGAGCGCCTTCAGCGTGGTGTCGCCGAGCAGCTCACCGGACGCGAGCGGGCTCCAGGCCTGGGTGATGATGTCGTTCTCCGCGTTGAACGCGCGCAGCTCGTCCTGCGGGAGCGCCGGGTGCAGCTCGATCTGGTTCACCGCCGGGCGGATCGTGGTCTCGTCGAAGATCCGTCGCAGCGCCGGCTCGTGGAAGTTCGACACCCCGATCGCGCGGATCCGCTTGTCGGCGTACAACTGCTCGAACGCCTTCCACGTCTCGACGTACTTGTCCTTCTTGAGGCACTGCCAGTGGATCAGGTAGAGGTCGACGTACTCGAGGCCGAGCCGTTCCACACTGGCGTCGAAGGCGGCCAGGGTGGAGTCGTAGCCCTGGTCGTCGTTCTGCAGCTTGGTGGTGATGAACAGGTCGTCGCGCGGCAGACCGCTGGCCGCGATCGCGCGTCCGACACCGGGCTCGTTACCGTACGCCGCCGCCGTGTCGATGTGGCGGTAACCCGCCTCGAAGGCCGCGCTGACCACGTCGGCCGCGATCGCATCCTCGACCTGCCAGACCCCCAGGCCCAGCTGCGGGATCTCGACGCCGTTGTCCAGAGTGATGGAGGGGACTGTGTTCATCTACCCATTTCACCGGGCCGACGGGTTCTGGCCCAGTCATCTGATGTGTGACAACAACCTCATCAACTGCCCGTAACCACCTGATAGGTCTTCGCATCGGGCTCCAGGAACCCCAGCAACGCCGTCCCCTCCCGCTCCAGCTCGACCCGATCCCGCTTCAGCAACCGCCCGAACGGTGTCAGCGTGAGAGTGGCCACACCACGCTTCTTCTCCGCTGTCCACAGCCCGGCGACCAGCCCGCCCACCGTGTACGTCGCCTTCACCCGCAGGTTCTTCGTGAAGACCGCCGGCCGGTGCTCGTCGGCGATGATCCGCTCCCGCTTCGCGTACGCCAGCAGCAGATTGTCGAACTCCGGCAGGAACCGGACCGGAACCGCGGTGTCCGGATCAGGGCGCGGGGCGTCCGGTACGTCGTACAGGGTCTTGCCGTTGTCGTCGGTGAACACCTCGAGATCGAGGCTGTCGAACACCGGCTTCGCTTTCGGCAGCCCGGACCAGGTCTGGAAGTCGGCCGGGGTCGCGGGCCCGAACGCCTGCAGGTACCTGACGACGAGCTCGCCCTGCTCCTCCTTCGGATGCACCTTCCGACCGAGCCACGCCTCAGCCGGCGTGAACCGAGCATTGGCCGGCCACCCCCACCGGACGCCGGTCGGATACATCACCAACGGCACCATCATCCGAGTACAGAACCCCAGCGCCCGCTCATTCACCTCGGGGAACTCCGCCTGCAACGCATCCCGCACTTCGGTGAACGTCAACGGCTCCTTGGCGAGAATCCGCTCAGCCGCCACCACCACCTTCGCAGGCTCCATCCCCTCCGCCCGCTCCTTCAGCAACCGCAATCCCGCCTCCAGCACCGGCGCCACGGTCACCCGAAACCGCAGATAATCCGCAGCCGTCACCAAATGCAAAGTCCCCCGGAACAAGGTCGCCCGAACAACCTCCCGAGCCTCAACAGCCCGCCCCAGGTCACCTTCGGCAAACCCGTCCACCCGAGACCACAACCCGACATACGGATGCTTGGCCTCCTGCCCCTGCATCCCCGCCAGCCGCGCAACAGCCTCAACCACCGTCACCTCGGCCCGCCCCACCAACAGCTGCCGAGCCAACGTCGCCCGATTGACCGCCCGCCCACTCAACACCGCCATACCGGCATCGTCCCCCACCTAGTCGCGGCCGGGGGATGCAACTGCGAGGGAGTTGCGGCGGCAGGCGTCGGCGAGGCGGTCGTCGTAGGTGACGACGACATCGGCGTCGATCAGCACCGCGGTAGCGAGATGGATGGCGTCGAGGCTGCGCAGGATTATCGGCTCGACGCGTCGCGCGACGCTGATGACGTCAGCGGTCATCGGGCGTTCGTCGATGCCCGACATCGCTTCGTCGATCAGATCGCCGGCCGCGATCCGCGTGCGGGCTCGAGCCAGCACGGCGCGGGACACCTCGATCATGCCGAGTGAGGACGTCGCCAGTACGTCGTCCTGTTGGTAGTGCTCATCGAGAAAACTCAGCAGCTCGGCGGACTCTTTCTCCGCGACCACTCGCTTGATGAGCGCGCTGCTGTCCACGTACAAGTACATCAGAAGCGGTCCTCTCGATCCAGCAGATCGAGGCTGTTCATGCCCTCCGGTAGGTGGAGGCTTGGAGTCACCTTCCGGTAGGGCACCCGTGCCGGGCGGACCAGGCCCGAGGCGCGGGCCTGCTCCCGATCCGTCAGAGGAACCTCGCGCCCGACCAGGTGAAGATGTCGGGCGACGGCGTCGCGGATGATCTCTTGCTGCGACTTGCCGGTCCGCTCGGCCTCCGCCTGGAGGGCCGAGGCGACCTCGGGGGTGAGTCTCAGATTCATCGCCATACACACATGGTACCGCAGCGGTACCATGTGTGGTACCACACATCGCTCAGGCGACGGCGGCGCGGGCCTCGGTGAAGGCGGCGATGGCTTTCTCGACGTCTTCGGTGGAGTGGGCGGCGGAGAGTTGGACTCGGATTCGGGCCTTGCCGTGGGGGACTACCGGGTAGGAGAAGGCGATGACGTAGATGCCCAGGGTGAGGAGTTTTTCGGCCAGTACGGCGGCTTGGGCGGCGTCGCCGATCATGACGGGGGCGATGGGGTGGGTGCCGGGGAGGATGTCGAAGCCGGCTTCGGTCATCTTGGTGCGGAAGAGGGCGGTGTTGGAGTCCAGCTGGTTGCGGAGTGCGGTGGAGGTGGCGATCAGTTCCAGGGCCTTCAGGGAGGCTGCGGTGACTGAGGGGGCCAGGGAGTTGGAGAAGAGGTAGGGGCGGGAGCGCTGCCTCAGCAACTCGACGATTTCGCGGCGGGCGGAGACATAGCCGCCGGAGGCGCCGCCGAGGGCTTTGCCGAGGGTGCCGGTGACGATGTCGACGCGGTCCTTGACACCGAACAGGGACGGGGTGCCGGCGCCGTCGGGGCCGACGAAGCCGACGGCGTGGGAGTCGTCGACCATGACGAGGGCGTCGTAGCGCTCGGCCAGGTCGCAGATCTCGTCGAGGGGGGCCAGGTAGCCGTCCATGGAGAAGACGCCGTCGGTGGCGATCAGGCGGTAGCGGGCGTCGGCGGCGTCCTTGAGCTGGGCCTCGAGGTCGGCCAGGTCGCGGTTCTTGTAGCGGTACCGACGCGCCTTCGACAGCCGGATGCCGTCGATGATGCTGGCGTGGTTGAGCTCGTCGGAGATGATCGCGTCCTCGGCGCCGAGCAGGGTCTCGAAAAGGCCGCCGTTCGCGTCGAAGCAGGAGCTGTAGAGGATCGTGTCCTCGGTACCGAGGAAGGTGCTCAGCGCCGACTCGAGATCCTTGTGGATCTGCTGGGTGCCGCAGATGAAGCGCACCGAGGACAGACCGAATCCCCACCGGTCGAGGGCGTCCTTCGCCGCGGCGACGACCTCCGGGTGATCGGACAGCCCGAGGTAGTTGTTCGCGCAGAAGTTCAGCACCTCGTTGCCATTGGCAACCGAAATCAGGGACTGCTGTGGTGAGGTGATCACCCGCTCGGACTTGTACAGCCCGGCGTCCCGGATCTCGCCGATCGTGGTCTTCAGATCGTCCCGCATCTGCCCGAACATCAGTGCTTCTCCTCCAGTACTTCGCTCGTCCAGTCCAAGATCACTTTGCCGCACCGACCGGCGCGCGCGACGTCGAAGGCCTGCGCGAAGTCGGCGTACCCGAAGCGGTGGGTGATCACCGGGGTCAGGTCCAGGCCGCGCTCGAGCATCACCGACATCGAGTACCAGGTCTCGAACATCTCCCGGCCGTAGATGCCCTTGATGGTCAGCATGTTCAGGACGACGGTGCTCCAGTCGATCGCGATCTCGTCGGCCGGCAGGCCGAGCATCGCGATCTTGCCGCCGTGGTTCATGTTCGCGAGCATGTCGCGGAGCGCGGCCGGCTGCCCGGACATCTCCATCCCGACGTCGAACCCTTCGCGCATCCCGAGGCTCAGCTGCGCCTCGGCGATCGTCTCCGAACCGATGTTGACCGCCCGGGTGACGCCGATCTTGCGGGCGAGATCGAGCCGGTACTCCGACAGGTCCGTGATCACCACGTTCCGCGCCCCGGCGTGCAGCGCGACGGCCGCGGCCATCACCCCGATCGGCCCGGCGCCGGTGATCAGCACGTCCTCGCCGACCAGCGGGAACGACAATGCAGTGTGTACGGCGTTCCCGAACGGATCGAAGACCGCGGCCACGTCGAGATCGACCGGGTCCTTGTGGACCCACGCGTTCCCGGCGGGCAGGGCGACGTACTCCGCGAAGGCCCCCGCGACGTGGACGCCCAGGCCGCGGGTCTTGATGCAGAGGTGGCGGCGGCCGGCGCGGCAGTTGCGGCAGCGGCCGCAGACCAGGTGGCCCTCGCCGCTGACCAGGTCACCGACCGCGACATCGCGGACCCCGACCCCGATCTCGACGACCTCGCCGACGAACTCGTGCCCGGTCACCATCGGTACCGGCACGTTCTTCTGTGCCCAGGCGTCCCAGCTCTGGATGTGCAGGTCGGTACCGCACAACCCCGTCCGCAGCACCTTGATCAGGACCTCGTCGGCCTCGATCTTGGGCTCCGGAACGTCCTGCAACCACAGACCGGGCTTCGCCTCAGCCTTGACCAGCGCCTTCACCGCACACCTCCGTTGTAAGAACGTCCACATCGTCGTCCCGGGCAACCACCTGCGTCCATCGACACGTGGTACACAGCCTTTGCAGTTCAACTGCATACTTGTCGGCATGCGGGGAGTGATCAGGGGTCTCGGGATCGTCCTGCTCGTCGCGGGCGTCGGTCTGCTCGGGTGGGTCGGGTGGCAGTACTTCGGGACCGGGATCACGGCGAACCAGCAGATGGGTGAGGCGGAGAACGCGCTCCGCGAGCAGTGGAAGAAGCCCGCCAAGAAGACACCGGCCGAGGGAGACCCCGTCGTACTGGTCCGGATCCCCAAGTTCGGCGACGGCTGGGAGAAGCCGGTCATCGAGGGGGTCGGCAAGGGTGAGCTCGCGCGCGGGATCGGGCACTACCCGCAGACGCAGCTGCCCGGTCAGCCGGGGAACTTCGCGATCGCCGGGCACCGGGTCACCCACGGTTCGCCGTTCCGCAAGCTGCTCGAACTGCGCAAGGGCGACCAGGTGATCGTCGAGACCGGCGAGGCGATCTACACCTACGAGCTGGACGGTTCGCCGCGCGACCTGACCGTGAAGCCGGCCGACAACTGGGTGCTCGAACCGGTCCCGGGCAAACCGCGGGAGACCGCCACCAAGTCGATCATCACGCTGACCACCTGCCAGGACCTGTTCCACTCCCCGGACCGCTCGGTCGCCTTCGGCCGACTGGTCCACGTCAGCAAGAAGACCTGAGACCCCTCTAAGCTGTGGCCTCATGAGCTACGACCGGGACGCGCTGCTGGATCAGGTGAAGTCGAAGGCCATCGTGCACGGCAAGGTGACGCTGGCGTCGGGCAAGGAAGCCGATTACTACGTCGACCTGCGCCGGATCACGCTGGATGCGGCCGCGGCGCCGCTGATCGGCCCGGCGATGCTCGAGCTGACCAAGGACATCGAGTACGACGCGGTCGGCGGGCTCACGCTCGGTGCGGACCCGGTCGCGATGTCGATGCTGCACGCGGCCGCGCAGCAGGGCCGGACGTTGGACGCGTTCGTGGTGCGCAAGGCCGAGAAGACGCACGGCCTGCAGCGGCGGATCGAGGGCCCGGAGGTCAAGGGCCGCCGGGTGCTCGCGGTCGAGGACACCTCCACCACCGGCGGTTCGGTGCTGACTGCTGTCGAGGCGCTGCGCGAGGCGGGTGCCGAGGTGGTCGCGGTCGCGGTCATCGTGGACCGGGCCACCGGCGCCAAGGAGAAGGTGGAGTCGGAGGGCCTGCAGTACCGGGCCGTGTTCGGTCTCGACGACCTGGGGCTGTAATGAACGTCGGGCCGATTCTGCTGGTCCTGCTGGTGGTTCTGCTGGCGGCGGGGATCATCTACTTCAGTTACGTCCAGGCCAAGAAGCGCCGCGAGCTGTTCGCCGGTTTCGCGGCCCAGTACGGCTGGTCGTATGCGCCGTACAACAACGCGTTGGCAGGCAACTGGAACGGAACGCCGTTCCGGACCGGTGACAACTGGCGGGTGAAGAACGTCCTGACCGGGCTGTTCAACGGGCACCAGATGGTTGCCTTCGACTACAGCTATCAGACGCACACCTCGAACGGTAAAGGCCAGCGCCGGACCACCACCCACAAGTTCGGCGTCGTCGTCCTGCAGTTGCCGGGCGCCCTGCCACACCTCGAGGTCACCCACGAAGGGATCTTCGGCGGAGCAGTCGCGAACGCGTTCGGCTTCCGCGACCTGCAGTTCGAGAGCGACCAGTTCAACCGCGCGTTCCGGGTGAAGGCGGACGACGAGCGCTTCGGCCACGCCGTGGTGCACCCGCAGATGATGGAGCTGCTGCTGGCCCGCGGCGAGATCGGCTGGCGGATCGAGGGCAACTCGCTGGTCGGCTGGGACTCCGGCCCGCACGATCCCACCGAGGTGCTGCGCCGCCTGCAGCTGCTCGAGCAGGTGGCCGGCCAGGTTCCGCCGTACGTCTGGCGCGACTACGCCGGGGTAGAACTCCGTAACCCGTAGAGTCTTGGCCAGCATCGCCAACACTCGGGAGCAAGGCAATGACGTTTGTCATCATCGCGATCGTGGTGATCGTCGTGATTCTGGGCATCGCCCTGATCGCGTCGTACAACCGGTTCGTGAAGCAGCGGAACCTGATCCAGGAATCCTGGCGGCAGATCGATGTCGAGCTGCACCGCCGGTACGACCTGATCCCCAACCTGGTCGAGACCGTCCGGGCGTACGCCGCGCACGAGCGGCACGTGTTCGAGGAGGTCGCCCGGCTGCGGACGCAGGCGGTGAACGTCCAGGGCGCGACCCCGGAGCAGCGGGCCGCCGCCGAGGGTGAGCTGTCCGGTGCGCTGCGGCAGATGATGATCTCGGTCGAGGCCTACCCGCAGCTGCAGTCCAACCAGAACTTCCTCGGTCTGCAGCGCGAGCTGACCGACACCGAGGACCGGATCGCGGCCGGCCGCCGGTTCTACAACGCGAACGTCGGTGACTACAACACCCGGGTCGAGTCGGTCCCGTCGAATATCGTCGCGGGCGCGTTCAAGTTCGAGAAGGCCGGCTACTTCGAGGTGAGGGACGAGGCGGTCCGCGCGGTTCCGCAGGTCTCGTTCGGGACCATCGGCTCGGTGGCCGGTGAGCAGGCGCCGCCGCAGATGCAGCCGGGCGTGCAGTCCTCGGGCCAGATCCACCCGCAGATGCCGGGCGACCAGGGCGGCTACCAGCAGCAGGCGCCGGGACAGCCGCCGTACGGCGCTCCCCAGGGACCGCCGGTGGGCGGCCCGCCTGCGGGTTCCCCCAGCCCGCAGGACGGACAGCCACCCTTTACCGGCGGCCACTGACGGAGTGCCTGGCGGACACTCCTAGGCACCGGTTTCCCCATGGCTCAGGACCCCCGATCCCGAACTCCTCCGGTGCTGGGTCCAGGGCGCGGCGGCGGTCGGTCGCCGTGCCCCAGCCCCTGCCTCCCCCCGGTACCTGTGTCAAGCCTGCCCGACTGAGATACATCCGGCGTACATCGGGCTTCCCGCGCGGTACGGCGGGATGCCACGATGGGGCGGTTCGAGAGTGGAGAGGGTAGGCGAGTGGACAGTCCGAGGTACGGGATCCTCGGGCCCCTACGTCTCAGCCACGCTCAGGGGCAGCCGCTGAAGGCCGCGAAACCGCGGCAACTGCTGGCCACCCTGCTCCTGCACCCGAACCGTTTCGTCTCCACCGACCTGATCGCGGACGCACTGTGGGAGAGCACTCCACCACGCTCCGCGACGGCGAACATCCGTACCTACGTCCGCGCCCTGCGCGGTGTGCTGCAGGACGCCGGTCTGCCGGCCTCGATCGACACGTCGGCGGCCGGCTACAGCATCGAGGTCGGCGTCGACGAGCTCGACGCGAGCCTGTTCGAATCGCTCCTCGCCGAGGGCGGCCACCTCCGCGACGCCGGTGACGGCCGGCAGGCCATGCAGGTGCTGTCCCGGGCCTACGCCCTGTGGCGCGGCCGCCCGCTGGAGGACCTGATCATCCCGGCGGCCTGGGAGGGCTCGCTGAACCGGCTCGAGGCTCAGCACCGCGGCCTCGTCGACAGCCTGCTCGACCTGCGCCTCCAGTACGGCGATGCCGGCGGCGCCGCCGTACTGCTCACTGCCCGTCTCACCGACGACCCGTACGACGAACAGCTGTGGCGGCGGCTCGTGGACGCGCTCCTGGCGGCTGGTCGAGTCGGCGAGGCGCGAGCGGCGTACGGGAAGGCTGTTCAGACGCTCGCCGACGAGCTGGACATCAAACCCGGCCCAGAGCTCGAGGCAGCCGGGGCGCGTGCCGAGAACGGCCGCTCGGCCAACTGGCCGAACCCAGGTATCCCAGCAGCGCTCAGTACGCCGGAACGCCCAGCAACCGAGGCTCCGCCGGGCCCGATGGCGGCCCCGGAGCTCACTGAACCGCTGCGCCCACCGAGTCAGCTGCCGCTCGATCTGCCCGACTTCAGTGGTCGCGGGGAGCACTTGGAGCAGCTCCGCGATCTGGTCTGCGGTCGCGACCCGGTCCGGCCACCGATCGCGGTCGTCTCCGGTGCGCCGGGAACGGGCAAGACCTCGCTGGCCGTCCGGCTGGGCCATATGGTCAGGGATTCCTTCCCGGACGGGCAGATCTATCTCGACATGCACGGGGCCACGCAGCCTCGTGATCCGGCGGCCGCGCTGACCGATCTGCTGCTCAGCCTCAACCTGCCCGACTACGCGATCCCCACCGATCCCGAGCGCCGTTCGGCGATGCTGCGGTCCGAGCTGGCCAGCCGCCGGGTGCTCATCATCCTCGACGACGTCGCCACCGCCGGTCAGGTCACACCGTTGATGCCGGGCACCGGGGCGTCCGCGGTGGTCGTGACGAGCCGCAACCGGCTGGCAGATCTGGCCGGCGCGGACAGCTTGCCCCTGGACACCTTCGACGACGGCGAGGCCGCTGCGCTGCTGGAGTCCGTGGCCGGTGCCGGCCGCGTCGACCGGACGACGTCCGCCGCCGAGGAGATTCTGGCTGCCTGCGGCAACCTTCCCCTGGCGATCCGGATCGTTGGCAGCCGGCTGGCCCAGCGCCCGGACCTGAGCCCAGGTGAGCTTGCCCGGAGGCTGCGGGACGAGAGCTCCCGGCTCGATGAGCTGAGTATCGGCGAGCTGGCCGTCCGGGCCAGCGCCGACCTGAGCTACGACGCGCTGAGCCCGGACGAGGCCCGGCTGTACCGACTGATCGGCCACTTCGCGGTCGGTGTCTTCTCCGCGCGAGCCCTGGAGGCGATCGCGTCTCCAGCCGCGGTGCGCCGCAGCCTGGACCGGCTGATCGAGGTCAACCTGGTCCGGATCAGCTCCGTCGACCATCGCGGTACGGCGCGCTACCGGATGCACGACCTGCTGCGCCTGCATGCGATCGGGGTCGGCGACGAGAGCCAGCAGGCCGATGCCGTCAAGGACGTGGCGACTGTGGTCGACGCGATCCTGAACAAGATCCGGCGTGCGAACAAGGCGCTCGCGGTCGAGTACTTCGGCGTACTGGAGCACACCGGGCCGTTGACGTCACCGGACCCGGCGCCGTTCACCGAGACCGATGCGATCGCCTGGTTCGACAGCGAACGCAGTACCTTCGTGCCCGCGATCCGGGCCGCGGCCCAGAACGGTCTGCACGAGTATGCGTGGCGGATCGCGTCGGCCTGGGGGCCGTACCTCGACATGCGGGCCGGGTTCGACGACTGGGGTGAGTCGCACCGGCAGGGGCTGCAGAGCGCGATCGTGTCCGGTGACCGATGGGGTGAGGCGATCATGCATCGCAACCTCGGTCAGCTGGGGATCTACCAGGACGACTGGGACACGGCCTCGTATCACCTCGACCAGGCGGCGACGATCTTCGCCGAGGTCGGGGACCGGTACGGCGACGGCATCAGCGCGGTCGGTCTCGGCACCTGGTTGCGTGAACGCGGCCGGCCCGACGAGAGCCTCGCGCAGTACGAGAAGGCGATCGAGGCCTTCATGGAGGTCGGCAACGCGAACGCCGAAGCGGTCGCACGGACCGCGGCGTCGTCGATCTGGCTGTCCCGCGACGACACCGTCACGGCTGGGCGCTATCTGGCCGAGTCGTTCCTGCTCGGCGTGCGGCTGGCCGACGCACACCGCGTGGCGAAGGTACGGCGGCGGATCGCGGAACTGCGGACCCATCAGGGCCGCCACTACCAGGCGGTCCGGCAGCTGAGGCACTCGCTGAGCACTTTCACCGGCCTGGGTGACGACCACTGTGCGGCCTGGGCGCGTGCCGATCTCGGGCATGCGCTGATGAAGTGCGGCGAGCTGGCCGCGGCCCGCAAGATGCTGCTGGACTCGATGGAGATCGGACGACGGCTCGGCGATCGCAGTGTCGAGGGCCAGGCCGCGCAACATCTCGGCCGGCTCTATCTCCAGACCGGCAACCTGGATTGGGCCCGCCGGACCTTCGACCGGGCCGCGCGGGTCTGGCAGCAGGCCGGCCACGACGCCCGCGCCACCGCCTGCCGCCGGGAGCTGGCCGCGTTCGAGAACGACGCTGCCGCGGTCTGATCGCCGTACAGCGGGGCAATGTACGGCTGCTGTATCGCGACCCGCCAGTATTTGTTGTGCCACGGCAACAGGGGCCGGCGGACTACGGGGATCGGGGGATGCCTAATGGCCTGGGGGGATGTTGTTGTGGAGCGCCGGATTCCCGGCCGGGTGACGAACCCGCGGGACACCGAGGCGGCGTTGAACTGGCAGCTCGAACGACTGGGGTCGACGGCCTGGCAGGACTGGCCGCTGAAATTCCAGCGAATGGCTTTTGGTTATGCGCAGGACAGCGGCTGGCACGATGCGGCCGACGCGGTGAAATGGCTCGACCACCACGCCCTTCTGCACGAAGGGACGGCGCCACGGGGGGCGCTGGTCTGGTACCAGGCGGTTGACCGGATCCGGGTGGCTTGTGCACTCGGCTCCGGTCAGGTGGTCGGCCCGTTGCTCGACGGTCCGGTGGCCATTGCCGTGCTCAGTGAGGTGAGCACGGACTGGATCTGGTCGGACCCGGTTTTCCCGTTCGGTCAGTGACGCTCAGTCGTTGACGCCGGCGTGCTTCGGGGCCGCATGCTTCGCCGCGGCCTCGCTGCCGCCGAGCTTCTTGCGCCGGCGGGCCAGCACGATCTCGACGACCATCGGGAGCAGCGAGACCAGCACCAGCAGGATCAGCGCCGACTCGAGGTGGGCGTGGATGAACTCCACGTTGCCCAGCGCGTGCCCGAGCAGGGTGATCCCGGGCGCCCAGATGATCGCGCCGATCCCGGTCCAGAGGAAGAACTTCTTCGGGTCCATCTTCCCGGCGCCGGCCACGATCGTGATGAACGTGCGCACGATCGGGACGAACCGGGCCAGCACCAGCGCCCGCGGTCCGTAGCGCTCGAAGAACTCGTGCGTCTGCACGATGTACTTCGGCTTCAGGAACTTCGCGTTCGGGTTGGTGAACAACGAGGTCCCGAGCACCCGGCCGATGTAGTACCCGGACACGTTGCCCAGGAACGCCGCGACCGTCAGCAGCACGCAGGCCAGCCACAGCGGGACGTCGATCGTGCCGCGCGCGATGAACAGGCCGACTGCGAACAGCAGCGAGTCACCGGGCAGGATCGGGAACAGCACCCCGCACTCGATGAAGATGACGAGGAGGGTGCCCCAGAGGGCCCAATCGCCCAACCAGTTCAGCAGCCACTCGGGGTCCATCCAGTCCGGCATCAGCATCGCGAGTTGTACAAGCACGCGCACAGGGTAGCGTCCCAACCTGTGCAGGAGCTCAATCGTGATGAGAAGGACCTCCGCGGGACCGACGTGGTCGGCCCTCAGGAGGTCGGGGTCGGCCCCTGGGCGGGCGAGTGGCCGGACGACCCGCGGCTGGATCCGGAGCTGCTCTCCGGCGGTGACCGGCGGAACGTGGTCGACAAGTACCGGTACTGGCGGCTGGAGGCGATCGTCGAGGACCTCGACCGGCAGCGGAACCCGTTCCACGTCGCGATCGAGAACTGGCAGCACGACCTGAACATCGGATCGGTCGTCCGCACAGCGAACGCGTTCCTGGCCGCCGAGGTGCACATCGTCGGTAACCGGAAGTGGAACCGGCGTGGCGCCATGGTCACCGACCGCTACCAGCATGTCCGCCACCACCCGCAGCTCGCGGACCTCGCGACGTACGCCGCCGAGCGTCAGTTGCCGGTGATCGGGATCGACAACCTGCCGGGATCGGTGCCGCTGGAGACCTACGACCTGCCGGCCGGTTGTGTGCTGCTGTTCGGGCAGGAGGGGCCGGGGCTGACCGACGAGGCCCACAAGATCTGTACGGCGGTGCTGTCGATCGCGCAGTTCGGATCGACGCGCTCGATCAACGCGAGCGCGGCCGCCGCGATCGCCATGCACGGCTGGATCCGGCGGCACACGTTCGGACAATCGATACCTGACGCGTAACCCAATCGGGTGGTGGCCCGTTGATCCTCTGACAGAAGTGAGGCTTCTCGACCAAAGTCAGCCCCTCGGGCGGGGCGGCGCGCCCTCACGCGCGCCGACTGGGTTTGTGACGGGAAAACAGGGGATGTAGATGAGTTCACTGTGGGACGAACTGATCCACGAGCTGGGGACGGTGCGCGCCCTGAGCGCGGCCGCTCTGGAGGCGCGCTCGGAGTCGTCGCGGGTCGCGCTGATCACGTTGCTGGATGCCGAGACCGCGGAGATCTCGGCGATCCTCGACCGGATTCTCCGTGAGGCCGCCCAGTCGTCAGCGGCCTAGCAGTTGGTTGACGGCCTGTTGCAGGGTCTCGGTCGGATCGGTAGGTAGCTCGGACGCGCGGTAGGCGATGTGCGCGTCCGGGCGGACGAGCAGGCATCCGTTGTCACCGATCTCGCGCACACGCGACCAGTCGCCGTACAGGTCCTCGAGTTCACGGCCGGGGCCGATCACGAACGGCTCGATCGGTACGCCGAGGTGTTCGGAGACGGACTGTGCGGCCTTGACCCAGGCTTCGCCGCCGATCCCGGTGAGCAGGGTGAACCGGCCTTTGCCAACCACGTCTAGGGTGCTGACGGTGTCGGATCCGCGGGTCAGCCAGCAGTGCGGGATGCGTGCACCCGGCCAAGTGGTCGGGTGGTAGTACAGCTCGGGATCGCGGTCGTACGGCGGTTGCGGCGTACCGTCGGTGATGACCGCGGCCGACCGGTACCGCTGCCCCAGCTCGACACCGTGCGCGTTGAACTCGTAGTCCTTGAGCTCGATCGCGGTCCGCAGTTCTTCGCGCTGCGCGATGCCTTCGGGGGTGTCGTCCTTGCGGGACTCGATGGTTCGGCCGGCCGGTGCGTCCGGGGTCATCCCGAGTGCCTTGAAGATCTGGCCGAACTGGGTGCGGCTCTTGTTCGCCCGATCCACGATCTGCTTGGCGATCGGGGTCCGCTCCTCGTCATAGGTGGTGAGCAGGGACGGCGATGCCTGGCCCTTGAGGACGAGGGAGAGCTTCCAGGCCAGGTTGTACGCGTCCTGGATCGACGTGTTCGAACCAAGACCGTTGCTCGGCGGATGCCGGTGGATCGCGTCACCCATGCAGAACACGCGCCCGGCCGACGCTTTCTCGGCGTACATGTGGTTCACGCTCCACACCGAGGTGCTCTTCAGCTTCACGTCGATCGTGTCGTCACCCACCAGGTTGTGCACGATCTCGGTCGCCATCGCCTCGTCCACCACTGGCGGCGGCTGCGTGATGTCGTAACCCCAGACGATCAGCCATTCGGTCCACGGGCGGACCATCCGGATCAGGCCGGCGCCGATCCCGCCGATCTGCGCACCCGGCTGCAGGACCCAGTAGAGGACGCTCGGCCGATGCGCGACGTACTTGGAGAGGTCGGCCTCGAAGACGATGTTCATCGAGCCCTCGATGTCCATCGCACCGGCCATCGGTAGACCGATGTCCTGCGCGACCTTGCTGCGGCCGCCATCCGCGCCGATCAGGTACTTCGCTCTGATCTGATAGGTCTCGTTGCTCAGTCGATCGCGGACTGTCGCGGTCACCCCGTCGTCGTCCTGCTCGAGTGCCAGGTACTCGGTGTCGAACCGGACCCGCGCGCCGCGGGAGGCCGCCGTACTGATCAGGATGGGTTCGAACAGCGTCTGCGGGAGATCGAGTGGTAGTACCGGGCTGGCTTCGGTGTAGTCGGCGAGCCGGCGCGGATGCGTGCCCCACGTACGGATCCGGCCGATCTCCTCACCGGCGAGGCTGGTGCAGAAGGCGGTCTGGCCCATCAGGTGATGTGCGGTGCCCTTGCTGGTGATCTGGTCCTCGATGCCCATATCGCGCATGACCTCGATCGTGCGCTGGTTGGTGATGTGGGCGCGTGGCGTGTTGGCGGTCCAGCCGTAGCGGGTGAGCACGATGTTGTCGACGCCGTACGACGACAGGAACAGCGACGTGGCCCCACCGGCGGGGCCACTGCCGACGATCAGTACGTCGGTGGTGATCATTGCGACTCCTCAGCAAGTACCAGGTCGTAGGTGACGGAGTAGTGGCCATCGGGGTGTTCGGTGAAGTCGGTGACCAGGGAGTCCTTCACACCGAACACGGCGTCCTGGTTGAGGTACGGGTCGCCGTTTTCGAAGACATGGGTGATCAGCCGGTGGTAGCCGGGGGCGGTGACCATGAAGTGGATGTGCGCCGGTCGCATCCAGCCGCGACCGCCGGCGCGGAGCAGCTCACCGACCGGGCCGTCGACGGGGATCGGGTACGCGACCGGTTTCACCGCCCAGAACGAATAGTTGCCCTCGGCATCGGTAGTTAGGTGGCCGCGGTTCTGCGGACCGGTCAGACCTTCCTTCTGGACGTCGTAGAAACCGTCCTCATCGGCCTGCCAGGTCTCCACCCTTGCATCGGCAATGGGTTCACCCTTGGTGTTGAGGACCCGGCCGCTGACCAGGCACGGTACGCCGGGAGCGCCGTTCGCGATGTCGTCGCCGTTCTTCACCTCGGGTGAACCCTCGACGAAGAACGGACCGAAGACCGTCGACTCGGTGACGCCGCTGGTCGCCGGATTGCCGAGGCCGACGGTCAGCATGGACAGGCCGAGGACGTCGGCCAGGAGCACGAACTCCTGTCTGGTCCCGGTGGAGATCTGGCCGGTGCGGGTGAGGAAATCGATGGCGAGGAAGTACTCGTCCTCGGTGAGGTGGATCTCCCGCGCGAACGCGTGCAGATGCCGCACGAGCGCACTCATCACCTCCTTGGTCCGCGGCTCCAGGCTCGGTTCGAAGCTGGCCACCACCGCGTCCGTCAGGTCTTCTCCTTGCAGGTCCATCCGGTCTGCTCCTTCTAGGCTTCGATCACCATCGCCAGCCCCTGCCCGACGCCGATGCAGAGAGTGGCCAGTCCGTAGCCGCCGCCGCGCCGCTTCAGCTCGTGCGCGAGGGTGGTGAGAATGCGCGTGCCGGAGCTGCCCAGGGGATGCCCGAGGGCGATTGCTCCGCCGTTCACGTTGACCAAGGTGTGGTCGAGATCGGGCCATTGACCCAGGCAGGCCAGGCTCTGCGCGGCGTACGCCTCGTTGAGCTCGACCAGCGTGAGGTCGTTCCAGCCGATGCCCGCCTTGGCCAGGGCCTTGTTGGCGGCCTCGACCGGGCCGATCCCGAAGTACTGCGGCTCCACGCCGTGCACCGCCCGGCTGACAATCCTTGCCATCGGCTCGAGGTTGAGCTTGGCCGCGGTTGCTTCGTCACCGATCAGTACGGCGGACGCTCCGTCGTTCAACGTGGATGCGTTGCCGGCGGTGACGGTGCCGTTGTCGCGGAAGGCGGGCTTCAGCTTGGCCATCAACTCTGGCGTGCTGCCGTCGCGGATCGACTCGTCCCGAGTCAACGGCGTGTGCTTCTTCGGGAGGATTGTGGTGAGGCGGTCCCAGGGGAGCACTTCGTCGTCGAAGGCTCCCGCTGCCCAGGCCTTGGCCGCCTTCTCGTGACTCTCCAGGGCGAACAGATCCTGCGCTTCGCGGGTGATTTTGTACTTCTCGGCGAGTTGCTCGGTCGCCTCGCCGAGGGAGACCGTCCACTCCTTCGGCATGCGTGGGTTGATGAATCGCCAGCCCAGGGAGGTCGACTCGGCCTGGAGGCTGCCGTGGGGGAAGGCTCGGTCGGGCTTCGGGAGGACCCAGGGTGCGCGGCTCATCGATTCCACGCCACCGGCGATCACCAGACTCGCGTCGCCGGTCTCGACTGCGCGGGCGGCCTGGATCGCGGCTTCGAGACCGGACCCGCAGAGCCGGTTGACCGTCGTACCGGGGACGCTGGTCGGGAAGCCGGCCAGCAGGGCGGCCATCCGGGCGACATCGCGGTTCTCCTCGCCGGCGCCGTTCGCGTTGCCGAGGAAGACGTCGTCGAGCTCGGCCGGGTCTATCTTTGTTCGCTCGGCCAACTCTTGGAGGGTGACTGCGGCAAGGTCGTCGGGGCGCGCGCCGGACAACGCGCCGCCGAGTTTGCCGACCGGGGTGCGGACGGCGTCCAGCAGGTAGGCGGATCTCATCGGGTCGCTCCTTCGGGCCTGGTCCCGGCCCACGCTCTGGTGAGAATCTCTTCCACGTCGCCCGGGAAGCGATCGGCGGCCTCTTTCGCCTGCTCTCTTGTCAGTCCAAGTGCCTGCAGGCTCGTCGGGACGTTGGCCGCGGCGAACAGATCGAACAGGCCGGTCGCCAGGTCGTGGGTCTGGAGCGCTTCTTCCAAGCGGGCTTTGGCTTGTGGCACTTCGACGGCCTTCACCCGGGCGACCTGGGGGAGCACAGCCGCGTGAGTCTCCGCGTGCGGCAGGTTGTAGGTACCACCGAGGAGGTGACACAGCTTGTGGTGGACGCCGGTGCCGGCCGAGGCTAGCGCGGAACCAGCCAAGCAGGCCCCGAACAGAAGGTTGCTTCTGGCATCTATATCGGTGGGGTTCGCGAGCGTTGTGCGCAGCCCTTTGCTGAGGGCGCGGGCGGCCTCGACGGCAGTGGTTTCGGTGATGGGGTTCGCCTTCTCTGTCCACACCGCCTCCACGCAGTGTGCGAGTGCGTTCGCCACGCTCGCGGCTGTCGTGTGCAGTGGGAGCTGGAGAGTGAGCGTCGGGTCGTACACGACCGTCTTCGGCAGCACCCTCAGGTCGGTGCCGGTGGTCTTGCTGCCACCGCTCGTCTCGCCCCACACCGGCGTCATCTCGGACCCGGCGTACGTCGTCGGCACGGCCAGGATCTGCACGTCTGCTGTGAGCGCGATCGCCTTGGCCAATCCGATCGCCGAGCCGCCGCCGATCGCCACCACTCCGTCGGCGTTCACCTCCCGTGCCTTCGCGCGCGCTGCCTCGGCAACCTCGGTCGGGACGTGCTGCCGGACGCCGTCGATGCGGCCGGCGAAGAGTTCCTTCAACGCTACTTGGGTTTCGTCGGCGGCCTGCTGCGCCGATCCGGTCGCGATCAGGAGCGCCCGCCGTACGCCCAGGAGCTCGACCTCGGCGGCCACCTGCTGGAGCGTGCCCGGTCCGAAGACGACCCGGCTCGCGTACGACGTGTGCACGAAGGGCTCGGTCATGCTCCGATGACCTCCCGGGCGCGCAGTCTGCGCAGCATGTCCAGCTCTACCTCGGTGGGCGCCGGGACAGTTTCGATGCCATCGGCAACCTTCAGGTCCCAGCCGGTGACCGCACGGGCCTGCTCGACGGTGACACCGGGATGCAGGCGGGTCAGCGTCAGCTCGTTGGTCTCCGGGTCCGGCTCGAGGACGCCGTGGTCGGTGATCACCAGCGTCGGCCCGGCGCCGGGTGCCTGCCGTTCGCGCCCGGTCGGCCCGTAGCCGACGCTCGTGACGAAGTCGACCTGCTCGACGAACGTCCGGAGCGACTGCTTCACGATCACGATCACCCGCCCGGCGTTGGCCGCGATCTCCGGTGCCCCGCCGGCGCCCGGGAGCCGCGTCTTCGGGTTGTCGTGGTCGCCGATCACGGTCGTGTTGATATTCGCGAACCGGTCGATCTGCGCGGCCCCGAGGAACCCGACGTCGATCCGGCCGGCGCCGACCCAGTAGTTGAACATCTCCGGCACCGACACCACCGAGGTCGCGGTCGCGGCCAGGTCGTCGTCCCCGATCGACAGTGGCAGCCGACGCGGTTTGGCGTCGATCGCTCCCGATTCGTAGACGAGACGGCAGCCCGGCGCATGCGTGTGCCTGGCCAGGTTCGCCGCGAGGTTGGGCGGGCCGACGCCGACCAGGCACACGTCCCCGTCATGCAGTTCGCGGGCGGCGGCGACGTTCATCATGTCCGCGCTGTTCCAGCTCTCAGACATCGGCAGCCGCCTCCAGTCCGTTCTCCTTAGCCCAGGCGAGGAAGGCGCCGCGATCCCGCGACACGACGTCCCATTGCTGGTAGAAGTCGTTGTCCCTCGTGGAATAGCCGAGTGCGTAGGACGGCCAGGCCCCACCCGGTACGACGCTCACCGCCTTCAGCGCCCACTCCGGCAGAATCACCGCACCCGTCCGCTCGGGGAACTCGTCGACGATCTCCTCGACCGTGACGATCGCCCGGTCGGCCGCGAGCACCGCCTCACGTTGTACGCCGGTCAGTCCCCACAGCATCACGTTGCCCTCGGGGTCGGCGAGCTGGGCGTGGATGACGGTCACATCCGGGTTCACCGCCTTCACCGCGGCCAACTCCTCGCCGGTGAACGGACACGTGACCCGGCTGATGATGTCGCTCTGCTGCTCCAGATCAGTACCGCGATATCCCCGCAGTACGGCGAACGGCAGTCGGCCGGCGCCGGCGACGTACGCGTTGGCGAGTCCGGCGTGACTGTGTTCGTGGACGACGAGTTTGTGCGGCCAGTGCTGCTCCACGGCGTCCCGCAGCCGGTGCAAGGAGCCGACGCCCGGATTGCCGCCGTACGAGAAGACAAGCTCGTCCGCGACGCCGAGGCCGATCAGTTGGTCGTAGACGACGTCGGGTGTCATCCGGACGAGCTTCAGGTGCCGGCGGCCCTGCCGGGCGATCTCGTGCGCGGCGGCGAACGGGATCAGGTGGGTGAAGCCCTCGAGCGCGACGGTGTCGCCGTCGTGGACGTGAGTCGCTATCGCTTCGTCGAGGGGGACTGGACGTGGCATGCGCGGCTCCACTATGATTTCGCCGAGCGAAAAGTTCTTCTTTCAACGAAAAGTAGGCTAGCCGATGGCCGGTGAAGCGTCCAGTGGGACGTTCCTGCAGGGGCTCGAGCGTGGGCTCGCGGTGATTCGTGCGTTCTCCGCCGACGCACCGGCCCTGACGCTGAGCGAGGTGGCTCGCGACGTCGGCATCACGCCGGCCACGGCCAGGCGGATCTTGTTGACCTTGTCGGAGCTCGGTTATGTCCGCACCGACGGCCGCCAGTTCTCACTGACCCCGCGCGTGCTCGCCCTCGGCTGGGCCTACCTGTCCTCGCTGGACCTAGGCGAGCTCGCCGGTCCGTACATGGAGGAGCTCAGCGCCGCGACCCGCGAGTCCTGCTCGATCGCGACGCTCGACCTTCCCGACATCGTGTACGTCGCCCGGGTCCCCACCAGCCGCATCATGACCGTCGCCCTGGGGGTCGGTGCCCGGCTCCCGGCGTACCCGACCTCAATGGGCCGCGTCCTCCTGGCGGGTCTGGGGGCAGTCGAGCTGGACGTCTACCTGTCCGACGTACAGACCGATCAGCTCACCCCCCACACGGTCACCGCACCCGACCTCCTCCGGGCCGCCATCGACCAGACCCGCACCGACGGCTACGCCCTCGTCGACCAGGAGCTCGAGCTAGGCCTCCGCTCCCTCGCGGCCCCCATCCACAACTCCCGCGGCCACATCGTCGCCGCCCTCAACGTCTCCGCCCACGCCTCCCGCTCCACCCCGGACTCGCTCCGCCAAGAAGTCCTCCCCCACCTCCTACACGCAGCCACCCAGATCACCACCGCCCTCAAACACCGCGGTCACCTCTAGCCCCCACCTTGGGCACCGTCGACTCGACGATCTCCAGGTAGTGCGGGTTGTTCATGATGCCGAGCAGGTTGCCGAAGGGGTCGACCACCGACGCCGTGCGGAAGCCCGAGTCGCCATGGTCGACGACGCCCTCGTTGACCGTCGCGCCGAGCTCGACCAGCCGGGCCAGCGTTCCTTCGAGGTCGTCCACGTGCCAGTTGAGGATCGCGCCGGCCGGTCCGCCGTCCACCCTGTGCGGTGCGAACTTGGCGTTGATGATGCCGAGCTCGGCCTGGAAGTCCCCGATCCGGAACTCGACGTACGACGGTTCCTCCTGTGACGGCAGCGCGAAGTACGCCTCGACCCCGAGGAACTCCGCGTACCAGTCGCGCGCCGCCTTCACGTCGTCCGCGTAGTAACTCACCGTCGCCATGCCTCGCAACATCGGTCCACCCTCTTCTGCTGTTCGGATGTCTCCACTCTCCCAGCAGAAGAGGACAGGTTACGTCCGCTACTTGGCAAGGCTTGTCGACCACGGGAGTAGTGCGGATTGTCCACTGCGGGCGGACGAATCAGCTGACCTGCTGGGCCAGTGTTTGAGGTCCAAAGACAGGGGAGGTTCTCGTGTTCACGTTGCCGGCCGGGCGGTGAGGTAAGTGGGGTGTGGTCGCGGTATGGGTGCTGTTGCTGGTGGCGGTGTTTCCGCTGGCGGCGGGACTGGGTGACGTGCAGAGTGACGACGTCACCGATCAGTTGCCCGGCGGTGCGGGCGACCGCGCCGGTGATCGCGTCGGCCGGATTGGTGCTGGCGGCAACCTTCGCGGTGCTGGCGTCGCTGCCGTTCGTGCCGATGGTGGAGATGGGTGTGGTGGTCGCCGTCGGGGTTCTGCTGCAGACTCTGCTGGTAGCGCCTGCGCTGCTGGCGCCGATGATGGTGGGCCTGCGCCGATGGATCTGGTGGCCGAGCCGCCGCGTGGACGACCCAGAACCGGCAGCAGCCCCGGACGAGCCGGTGCTGGTCGGCGAGGAACGGAGCTGAGGGATGGGGACGGTGGTCTTGGCTGGAGCGAGGCGGTGGGGGATCGGCAGGGGCGACCTGCTGCTGACCGCGGCGCTGCTGGTCCTGCCGGTGGCCGCCGTCCTCGCCCTGCCGCGGCACTGGTTCGACGACGGGCAACTCGACGCTCTCGGAATCACCCTGCTCGTCCTGGCGACCCTGCCGGTTCTCGTCAGACGCCGCTACCCGATCCAGGCGCTGCTCGTCTGTCTAGCCATCCAGATGGTCTACCACGCCTTGAACTACACGCACGAAATCATGCTCCCGGTAGCGGTGGTCCTCATCTACACGGTCTCTCTGACCACCTCTCGCGCCTCAACACTGGCGATGGTCGGAATCAGCGTCGTCGGAGTCCTGGTGAGCGCGAGCGTCCCGCAAGACGAATCGATCGGCGCGGAGGTGATCAGTCCCCTTGGCTGGTTCGCGGTCGCCGCGGTTGGCGGCCAGGCAATGCGTCTGCACCGCGCCTTGCTCACCGAGACGAGCGAGCGCCGGGTCGCCGAGGAGCGGCTGCGGATCGCGCGCGACCTGCACGACGTCCTGGCCCACCACATCGTCGTGATCAACTCGCATGCCGGTGTGGCCGCTCATCTGCTCGACGAGCGCACCGACGATCTGACCCTCGCTCCGGTCTCGCAGTCACTGCACACGGTGGCGGACGCGAGCAGCGCCGTACTGGCCGAACTGAGAACCACCCTCGACGTCCTCCGCGGCAACGAGGTCGACGTGGAGCGGCACCCGACGCCGGACCTCGCCGGCCTGGCCCGGCTCGTAGCGGTGACCACGGCAGTCGGCGTACAGGTCGAGCTGCGAATCAGTGGCACCAGTCGGCCGCTGCCGGCAGCCGTCGAGATCACCCTCTACCGGATCGCGCAGGAGGCCCTGACCAACGTGGTGAAACACGCGCACGCTCGACACGCGCTGGTGCAGCTCGAGTACGACGTCGAGGAGGTTCGGCTCGAGGTCACGGACGACGGCCGGGGCAGGTCCGACAGCGGCAGCACAGCCGGCTACGGCATCGCGGGGATGAACGAGCGGGCGCAATCCGTCGGTGGTCAGCTGGTCACCGGCGACGGCCGGTACGGCGGATTCCGGGTCGCGGCGACCGTATCTGTTCCGGGCGCGCGATGATCAGGGTGGTGCTGGCCGACGACCAGGAGCTGGTCCGGAGCGCCTTCGCGATGCTCGTCCGCTCCGCACCGGATATGGAGGTCGTCGGGGAAGCCGCCGACGGCGACGAGGCGGTCGAGCTGGTCCGGTCGACCCGGGCCGACGTCGTCGTGATGGACATCCGGATGCCGGGGACGGACGGCATCACTGCCACCGGCACAATCGCGGCCGACGAGGATCTGAGCGGCGTACGGGTGCTGATCCTGACCACGTTCGAGAGCGACCACAACGTGGTGGCCGCGTTGCGTGCGGGAGCGAGCGGATTCCTGGTCAAGGACACCAAACCCGCGCACCTGCTGACCGCCATCCGTACCGTAGCCGCCGGCGAGGCACTGCTGTCGCCCGGCGCGACCCAGGCACTCATCGAAAGAGTGCTGAGGCAACCCGATCCGGCCGGCCCCGCACTCGGCGCACTGGCCGCGCTGACCAGGCGGGAACGCGAGGTACTGACGCTGATCGGCCGCGGCCTGAGCAACGGCGAACTCGCCGAACAACTGGTGATCAGTCCGCTGACCGCGAAGACCTACGTGAGCCGGCTACTGACCAAGCTGGACGCCCGCGACCGCGCCCAACTGGTGATCGCCGCCTACGAATCCGGCCTGGTCCGAGCCTCCAACCAAGGAGACCCACCCTAGGAGCCCGACCGGAGCTCGTTCGCGACATGCCACCTTCATTGGCGAGGCGGTAGGTTACGTGGCTGTCCCTGCCTATCTGTCGTCGGAGAGGTGTGACTGCATGTCCATGATCAGTAATGCAGAGGCGATCGCAGCGTGGTCGGCGATGCCGACTGACGCGATTGAGGCGTACGACGATCAGGGTGACTTTCCCAAGCGCCACTTGCTGAATGGGAACCTGCTCCGGATGCTGGGGCCTGTCGATGGCCGGAAAGTCCTCGATGCAGGCAGTGGCGAAGGCTATTTGAGCCGGCTGTTGGCCGCACGCGGAGCCCAGGTGGTTGGTGTGGAGCCGGCTGCCGCACTGCTGGCACGCGCTCAGAAGATCGAGCAAGAGCGGCGTCAGGGGATCAGGTTCGTGCAGGCTGATCTCTCGACGTTGCCGGAGGTCGGTCAGCCGTTCGATGCGGTGATCTGCAGCATGGTGCTACTCGCCATACCCGCCTGGCAGTCGGCGATGGCGGCGTGCGTCGGCGCACTGAAGCCGGGCGGGCGGTTCGTCTTCTCGATCACTCATCCGGCGTTCGAGAATCTCTACCCGACATGGCGGGATCACGGTCATTACCAACTTGATCGGTACCTGGATGAGTACGAGATGCCAGCGGGCCATGCGCCCGACTTCCACCGCCCGCTGTCGGCCTACATCAACGAGGTCATCGGCCTCGGGTGTCGCGTGACCGAACTGTGCGAACCGAGACTTGATCCACAGGCCGCACGAGACAGCGGAATCGACGCGATCGAGTCCTACGTCGCACTGCCGAACTTCCTGATCGTCAGCGCCGAACGCGACAGCTGAGCGCTGATCGCCGCCATCGCCTCGGGATACTGCACGAGCTGACCAAGCTTCGGTCATCCGGTACGGGATCGCCACCTTGCTAAGGAAGGTTCTGTACGCGTTGGCGCTGGCCTATTTCGTGGTTGGGGGCACCGTCCTCCTGACACGCTGAGACTCGAGGAACTCAGGCGCGCCAGGAGGAACACCCCGGCCGGTCTCGGGCTTTCAGTCGGTTTGGGTGACCTTGCGGAGGCCGCGGGGGGCGTCGGGGTCGAGGCCGAGTTTGCGGGCCAGGGCCTCGATCGCGCGCTGGGCCGGGATGACGAGGGCCAGCGGGGCCAGGGTCTCGGGCAGGTCCGGGCCGGGCAGGTTCACGTCGCAGCGGGAGGCGAAGGTCGGGTCGCCGCCGATGCCGAGGATCTTGCTGCCCTTCTCGCGGACCAGGCCGGCCAGCTCGGTCATACCGGGCAGCGCCGGGCCCTCGCCGGCGGCGACCAGGATGGTGACCAGGTCGGCGTCGACGACCGCGATCGGGCCGTGCTTCAGGTCGGCGTACGACAGGCCGCGGACCGGCTGGAGGCAGGTCTCCTCGAGCTTGAGCGCCACCTCGAGCGTGGTGCCGAAGGTCAGGCCACGGCCGCTGGCGAGCACGTCGTGCGCACCGGCGAGCAGCGCGGCGGCCTCCTCGACCGAACCCTCGAGCATCTTCGCGGCGGCATCCGGAACGCGGGCGATATCGGTGTCCAGCGTGCCCGGCTTCTGCGCGAGTGCATCGACGACGACCGTGATCGCGGCCAGCTGGGTGGTGTAGGTCTTGGTCGCCGGGACCGCGAGCTCCTTGCCGGCCTGGGTGATCAGCGCGACGTCCGCGGTCGAGGCGAGCTGGCTGTCGCCGTCGTTGGTGATGCCGACCACGGCGGCGCCGTTGCGCTTGGCCCACTCCGCGGTCTCGACGATCTCCTGGGTCGCCCCGGACTGGCTCACCGCCACGACCAGCGAGTTCGACAGGTCGAGGTTGGCGCCGTACAGCGTCGCGACCGACGGAGCAGCCAGCGCGGCCTGCCGGCCGGCGTGGATCTCGGTCAGATAGCGCCCGTACACACTCGCGTTGTCGGACGACCCCCGGGCCACGAAGATGACGTTGCGGCGACCCGCGGCGAGCCGCGTGATGTCGTGCCGCAGCGGGAGAACGTGCTCGAACGTCGCGGCCAGGGCGGCCGGTTGCTCGGCGATCTCGCGCGCCATCTGGGTTGCCGGGGCGGGGACAGACACCACTGCGATCACTGGTCCTATCTGGTCTTAACAGGTATGCTGCGCACGATAGCAGTGAGCGGCGTCCCGGGGCACCCCCGAGTCCCGCCCAGGTCTGGAGGATCGAGTTTCGATGGTGGCGACGAAGCGGGCCCAGGTCCGATCGGTGCTGGAACGACTGATCGATGTCGAGCTGCACCCGGGGGATCCGATCCCCTCGGAGCGGGCCCTGGTGGACAAGCTGAACGTGTCCCGGGTGACCGTCCGGCAGGCGATCAGCGACCTGGTCGAGTCCGGCGCGCTGGAGCGGGTGCACGGCAAGGGCACCTTCGTCACCGGCCCGCAGGTCGACTCCCAGCTGCACCTGACCTCGTTCTCCCGGGAGATGCGGGCGCGCGGCCTGGAGCCCGGCACGGTGGTGCTGTCGGCCACCGAGATCGAGGCCTCCGACGAGACCTCGAAGGGGTTGCGGGTCGCCAAGGGCACCAAGGTGATCCGGGTCGAGCGGCTGCGCACGGCCGATGCCTCGCCGATGGCCTACGAGGTCGGCTTCTATCCGTCCGCGCTCTTCCCCGGCCTGCTCGGCCGCGAGCTCGGCACCCTGTACGACGTCTTCGCCAGCGAGTACGACGTCGTCGTCACCTCCGGTGAGCAGACCGTCCGGGCGGACAACGCCGACGGTCATGTGGCCCGGGTTCTCGGCGTGGCCAGGCGGGCACCCCTGCTGGTCCTCGAGCGCACCACCTTCGCCGGCCGCAAGGTCGTCGAGCTGTCCTGGTCGGCCTACCGGGCCGACCGGTACCGGCTGCACATGGCCCTCACCCCGCGGGGCCCGCGCTCCGGGTCGGCCTGAAAGCTGTAACAAACTGGATCGGTCCTGTTCATCAACTGGTCTGTTCGTCTGCTGTTCGCTCCCCGGCCACCTGGCCGGCTCGGCAGGCAGGCTGCTGGGTACGACGAAGTGCCCGGCGGTGATACTGGAGCTCAACCCACAGGAACTTTGTTGTGAGGAGTACCGCGAGACATGCCTATTGCCACCCCTGAGGTCTACGCCGAGATGCTGGACAAGGCCAAGCAGAACCGCTTCGCCTACCCGGCCATCAATGTCAGCTCCTCGCAGACGCTGATCGCCGCGATCCGTGGCTTCGCCGAGGCGGGCTCGGACGGCATCGTCCAGGTCTCCACCGGCGGCGCCGAGTACCTGTCCGGGTCGACCGTGAAGAACATGGTCACCGGCTCCGTCGCCCTGGCGGCGTACGCGCACGAGGTCGCCAAGAACTTCGACGTGAACATCGCGCTGCACACCGACCACTGCCCCAAGGACAAGCTGGACGGCTTCGTCCGGCCGCTGCTGGAGATCTCCGCCGAGCGCGTCGCGCGCGGCGAGAACCCGCTGTTCCAGTCGCACATGTGGGACGGCTCCGCGGTGCCGCTGGAGGAGAACCTCGAGATCGCCAAGGACCTGCTCGCCAAGGCGGCGGCGGCGAAGATCGTGCTGGAGATCGAGGTGGGTGTCGTCGGCGGTGAGGAGGACGGCGTCGCCAACGAGATCAACGACAAGCTCTACACCACCGTCGAGGACGGCCTGGCCACGGTCGAGGCCCTCGGCGCCGGTGAGCACGGCCGCTACCTGACCGCGCTCACCTTCGGCAACGTGCACGGCGTCTACAAGCCGGGCTCGGTCAAGCTGCGCCCGGAGATCCTGAAGGACATCCAGGACGCGGTCGGCGCCAAGATCGGCAAGGAGCGCCCGTTCGACCTGGTCTTCCACGGCGGCTCCGGCTCGACCCTGGAGGAGATCCGCGCCGCGGTCGACCACGGTGTGATCAAGATGAACGTCGACACCGACACGCAGTACGCGTTCACCCGCCCGGTCGCGGCGCACATGTTCGGCAACTACGACGGCGTACTGAAGGTCGACGGTGAGGTCGGCAACAAGAAGGCCTACGACCCCCGCGCCTGGGGCAAGGCCGCCGAGGCCGGCATGGCCGACCGCGTCAAGGAAGCCTGCGAGAGCCTCCGCTCCACGGGCACGTCGCTGAACGCCTGATCTTTCGTTCCTGAGGGGACGTTCCTTCCGGCTGATGCCGGACGGAGCGTCCCCTTCGGCTTTTTGTCAGCTGGAGTTCTGAGTGCGGTTGACGCACTCCTCGCTGGTCCAGTTGTCCGGAGTGTCACGCAGGCTTTGCTTGGCCTGCGTCCAGGCGTCCGAGGTGATCGCATGATTCAGTGCCGCAATCACCTGGTCTGGTGCAAACGAATGCTTGACCCCCACCGGCCAATCGTGTGCGTCGGCGTAATATCCGGCAGGTCGACTGTCGGACCGGAATGTCGCCATCCGGCCACCCCCTTGCCATGAAGCGTCGGTGCTAGAGGCTAGGGAGTGTACCTCGCTATGACCCGTCATAACCACGTTCTCACTTTCTGTCATGGCAATTAACCGGCGTTCAGCCGTGCTGAATGAAGCTGTTTCCAGGTTGTTCGCGGGTCGAGTGGACGGTGAACTGGAGAGTGAGGACGTAGTACTTGTAACTGATGTACAAGGCATTGGCGATCGATGCCGCGACCAGAATCGCCCACCACAGGTCTGCTACGCCAAGGAGCGAGTAGCCGTCCGGGAGTTTCGGCCAGGCCTCGGCCTTCACCGACTTGTGTGCGACGAAGAGCCCGCTCGCCGCGATCGAGGTGAGTGCGGTGAAGAGCAGGACCAACCGTGCTCGCAATGTCCCCTCTATGCGCTTGCCGGCCTGCGACTCGAAACCCATCCAGGCGGCTATGACGGCTGGGAAGGTCAGCAGGTAGGCGGGAGCATCGGTGTCCATGCCGCCGAACTTGCTGAGGAAGGCGATGAGCCAGATGGTGGCAGCTGCGGAGCCTGCGGCCACGGTGGCGCGGATCAGTGAACCTGGAGGCACTTCCGCGAAGACGAAGCGGATCCTGGGTACCGGAACCGGGCCTGCTGCTGCCGGCTCGGCCTGCTCCGTGGCTTTGCCGTCCTGCTCCGGACTTGGCCGGCGGCCGTCCAGAATGACCTCGCCCGGTGGCCGCGGTGCCTCTGGCTCGGGCATGTAGCGCGCATAGAAATGAGCATGTGGCTGTCCAAGCCGTCGTTGGAAACGCATGTGTGGAACCGTTGGCGCTCCGGGCGCCTTGTTGTCCACCAATGAGCCGAACTCGATGGGAACTTGTTTGCTGACATACAAGTTGTCACCGACTCCCACTCGCATGTGGTAGCTCTGGCAGGTGAACGCGTTCGAGACCGCCAGCGTCAGGGTGGGGGGTCGAGTCCCCATCGCGATCCGCAGGCGTCCGATGAAATCCGCGACCCACGGCATCGACGAATTGCTCAGGTCGAGGTCCGGGATCAACGTCTGCTCGTAGGTGAGCAGCGTGCGGAACTGATCGTCGAGCCGGACGGCCGCGGCGATGCAGTACGACTCGGAGAGGATCTTGACGAACGCGGCGATGGTCCCGCGAAGGGCCTCGGCCAGAGGATCGGACCTGACTGGTAGAGCTGCAACGAGCTCCCAGGCCGCCGGCGAGGTCGCTGCCGGTGCCGGCTCCGGTGCTGCGTCGCCTGTCCTCGACAGGTGCAGGTGCACAGCCCATTGGCGATGTTTCAGCAGCCTCAGTCGTTTGCTGATGTTCTTGGCGGTCGGCGACGGCTCCTCATCGTCGTCCGGGTGACGGCGGGCGATGATCTCCGTCACCGCGGACCGCTCGGCACGCTCGAAAGCCCCCTGGCATTCGCCGAGTCCGTCCTTTCGCAGCTCCTGCAGCAAGACCTTCAGCACACCTGCTGCGAGGTCCAGATATTCGCGATACGACAGAACTGTGAGCTGTGCACCATTGGCGTCCCACAGGTGGAAGTTGTCGAGGAGTTTTCCCTTCTTCGGAATGATGACCGGTACGAAGACGATGTGTGGATCGGCGTCTCCTGGCTGTGCTGCCGGCGACGGGATGAGCAGCTCTGGTGGAGCTTGGATCTCGAGAGTCGCTCGCTGTTCCAGGGTTCGCCCGCCCGGGACGAAGGTGTCGACCACGCGTTGCCGCACGGCGGCGGGCGTGGTCACTGCCAAGGCGAAGAGCTTGGCCTGTTCCGGACTGTAGCGAGAGCGCCCGGCGCGCTGGAGCAGCATGGCTGCGTTCGCATTGCTTACCCTGACGTCCTTGCGGAACCGTGGCGTGTCCAGGTCCTCGAGTTGACGTCTGAGATGTCGTTTGGCGAGCAGATGCAACGCCCCGATGATGGCCAGCCCGATGGCAATGCGGACCGGCAGCTCCACGAACACTTGGTGGTCCCCGCGATACAGGACCAGAACCGCGGCGAACAAAAGGAACAAGGTGACCTCGGCGGCGCGTAATGCAAAGGGCCATCGCCGCTTCTTGATGTCTTTCGTCGGCCACTGGGCCTCGCCGTCCGGTGCGCGGACCTTCCGCTTCCTCTCCCAAAATCTCTTACTACGTTCTTTCAGCACCGTTCCCCCCACGAGATTGGTGACAGCCCGTCCGGCCTGAGAATCCAGCCGGACGGGCAAGTGATTGTTTGAACACCGCCGGCCGTTTGCACGCGCCTCATCGATTAGGCGCAGTCGGCGACTACGTTCCGTTACCCCCTATTAGGTCAGGTAGCGTACGCCGCTTCGTCACGATTCTCTACGGCTGGAGGCCGGGTTATAGATCTGGAATGTGGCAGCTCTGAGAATGTCTGGGAGGGGACTTTTCATCGCTCATTCCGGGCGGCGCGTTACACGAGAAATTCTTAACGGAGAAGACCGCTTTCCGGTTGTTTGCTGCCGCGCGTTGACCCGGCAGGTTCCGCCAGTGGGATGCCGAGGCCCAGCTGGCCGACCCTGGTCCGGCGGGCTGCTCGGGCGAACGTGCTCGTGATGCGGTCGAGCACGGTCTTGGGGTGGTCGAGGTCGGCCCAGGTGATCCAGCAGGTCTCGACCGGGGGCGGGCCGTCCGCGGTTGGGGGCGGTGGTGGTTGGTCTGCGTCTTCTTCGAGGTCTTCGTGCCAATAGGGGTGGCGGGGCTCGAACTCGAGCAGGGTGCGCTGCTCGGGAAACCAGAGGGCGGCCTCCAGCTCTGGCACCTCGATACCTGGTGGCAGTGCTTCGGCTGGGTCGGGCAGGCCGGCGGCGCTCAGGATGAACCGCAGCCGCGACTCGGCCACCGACGCCGAACCGCGGCACTGGGCGAACACGCCGAGCGCCCGATCGCCGCCGTACGGGAGAAGGCCGGCTGCACGGCGCAGGGTGCGTTTGCTGGCGAGCCCGGCGTACAGAGCGGCGTCGGCCAGGGCGATCGCCGGGATCGTGGGTGCGGTCGCCGCCACCTCGGCGACCGCGCGGGCGGCGGACACCATCGGCAACCTGTTCCAGATCAGTACGCCGGGGCCGACCGGATCCCGGATGTGCCGATACACACCGCCCACCCGCCCGCTGCGCCCCGAGGTGGCCGTCACATGCACGGTGGACAGATCCAGCCCCCAGACCGGCAACGCATGCAAGGCCGCGGCCGACTGATGACTGGCAAACACCAGCCCACCGGCCGCCCGCAACGCTCGATGCACGCGCCGGAGATACAACGCCTTCTCCGTCACGACCTCGAACGCCCGCTGCTCCGCATACGTCCCGCGCCGGATCCGCCGCCACCCACCGGTCTCCAGCAGGTAGTCGATATCCGCGTCGTCATAACCACAGGCCCGGGCATCCGCCCGCCGGAAAACCCCACCCCGAAGACAGGCCATCACTGCTAGTTGAGGATTCATACCCAAGAAGTTGCAGCAATCACCCCCGGTTTCCCCCACCAACTTCCAACCTGTGGAGAACTCCTACGCCGGCCGGATCCGGGCATAAAAAATGCTCGTCATGTGAGTATGACGAGCTCGGCTCTGGTTGGAACCCAGGGTTGCCAGAGGAGGGGCATGTTGGCCTCTACCGGGGTGCGGTTGCCTTTGCGCTCGTTGCACGAGGCGTGGGCGGCGACCGCGTTGAGCCACTCGGTGCGGCCGCCTCGGGACCTGGGTTGGACGTGGTCCATGGTGTCGGCGTTCTCGAGGCCGCAGTAGGCGCAGCGGAACTTGTCGCGGCGCAGGACTCCGTGTTTGGAGTACTTCATGCGGCCGGCGGCGTAGCGCCAGTGGGTGACCACGTAGCGGACCAGGCGGAGGACGCGGGGGACCGGAAAGGGGCCGATAGTTCGCTCGCCGTGCGCCTCTTCCACCACTGCGACCTCGCGGACCAGCATCCGGATGGCGTGCTGGATCGAGACGGTGTGCAGCGGCTCATACGACGCGTTCAGGACTATGACACTCATCCGGTTGCCTCCAACTGGGCCGTAGCTGGGAACCACGGCGGTCTTCACGCAGGGTCTCAAGCATCCGTGGCCGGTCGGTGAACGGTCAACGGATTTCGCCAGACGGTCACGTGCCGGGTCGGCTGCGTGATCGGCGAAGATGTGCTCATGGAATTGAACAATCTGCTCTCAGGCCCACCCGAGACACTACTCCCAGTGGACCCGGCCGCGGCGGAACTCGCCGCCGGTACGCCCGCGGTGGAGGTCGCGGCCAAGTTCCCAGCCTCTTCACTGGCCTGGGGGACGCTGGCCGAGGCGGCCCTCGCCGAGGGGAAAACCATCGAGGCCTACGCCTACGCACGTACCGGTTACCACCGCGGTCTGGACGCGCTCCGGCGCAACGGCTGGAAGGGCCACGGCCCGGTTCCGTGGGAGCACGAGCCGAACCGCGGCTTCCTGCGCTGTCTGGCCGTCCTCGGCAAGGCGGCCGGCATCATCGGCGAGACCGAAGAGGCCGAGCGCTGCACGACCTTCCTGCGCGACTCGTCCGCGACCGCCGCGGACGTGCTGGCCTAAAGCACGAAACCGGGTTGCCGGGCTGGTCCCTCGACGGCAGGATGCGTCGGATGACCAGCCCGTACGCCCAGCACGGTTTCCGCGTCGGCTTCGACTGGGGTCCAGTCGGCGCCGGGGTGGTTGCCGGACACCTGGTCGCCGTCGTCGACGTACTGTCCTTCACCACGGCAGTCACCGTTGCGACCGACCTCGGCATCGACGTCTACCCGTACCGCTGGCGCGACGAGACCGCCGTCGCCTACGCCAGCCAGTACGACGCCCACCTGGCAGTCGGCCGTTCCGAAGCCGGCCCCGGTGACGTGAGCCTGTCCCCGGTCACGATCCGTCAGGCGACCGGAGTGACCCGGCTGGTGCTGCCGTCACCCAACGGCTCGACCATCGCGCAGCAACTAAGCGAGAGCGGGGCCACCGTCATCGCGGTCTCGCTCCGCAACCGGCTGGCCGCCGCACAGTGGGCCAACCAGCGTCTGGCCGCGGACCCGAGCCTGAAGGTCGTCGCGATCGCAGCCGGAGAGCGCTGGCCGGACGGCTCGCTCAGACCGGCAGTCGAGGACCTCTGGGGTGCAGGGGGCTTCTTGAGCGCGCTGGAGACCGACGGGCTGTCCCCGGAGGCCCGGGCGGCAGTGGCGGCGTACGACGCGGTGGCTGACGAGCTGCCGACTCTCCTGCACGACTGCGCCGGCGGTCGCGAGCTCACGCAGTACGGCTATCCCGAAGATGTCCGGATCGCGGCAGAGGTAGATCAGAGTCGTTCTGTGCCGGTACTGAAAGACGGTAAGCTGACTACGTCAATCTGAACGATGATTTCTGCCCGTTGACAGAGCCGGCAGGCGGCGCGCGTCCCCGCTTCCTGCCGAACATGGACGGTTGTAGGCGGATTCGGCAGACCGGTGAAGCAGGACGCCCACGGTCGGCCCCCGCCCCGACGGGCAGCGGAAGGCTCTACCGTGCCGGCACTCACCGGACGGCTCAGCTACGCCCAAGTACTCCGTACTCCCGGGGCGTGGAAGTTCTACCTCGCAGCAGCACCAGCCCGCATCGGGATCGCCATGACGGGCCTCGGCATCGTCTGGCTGGTGCACGGCTCCACTGACTCGTACGCCGTCGCCGGCGCCGTGACGGGTGGATTCGCCGTCGCGGAAGCACTCGCCGGCCCGCAGGTCGCCCGTCTGATCGACCGCTTCGGCCAGACCCGCATGCTGCCGATCATCCTGCTGACCCACGCGCTGACCATCGCCCTCCTGATCGGTCTGACCGTGGCGCAGTCACCACTCTGGGTGCTCGTCACCGCCGGTGTGCTGGCCGGCGCATCACTACCGCAACTGGGCGCACAAACCTCAGCACGCTGGTCCTACGCCTTGCGTGGATCCCCGTTGCTGTCGTCCGCCTACACCCTCGAGGCCCTGAGCATTGGCGTCGCCTTCCTGGTCGGCCCGGCCCTGATCGGCCTGATCAGCTCACTCTGGACCCCGGTAGCCGGTTCGGCGGTCGCCACCGGCCTCGTGCTGGCCGGCGGCTTCGCACTCGCCGCACAACGCCGTACGGCGCCACCCCCGGTCGAGCGTGGTCAGCAGGTGAGCTCAAGTCGCTTGCTGCACAAGAAGTTCCTCGCGCTGGTTGCTGCCACGATCGGCATCGGGCTGTTCTTCGGCAGCATGCAGGTGTCGGTCACCGCCTATGCAGTCGAGCGTGGAACACCGGCTCTGGCCGGCCCGCTGTACAGCATCACCAGCCTGGTCAGTCTGTTCGCCGGACTCGTCTATGGCGCCAGACGGTGGCGCATGGCGGCCGAGAGCCAGCTGGTTCTGGTACTGGTCGTTCTGACGGTCACGTCGGTGCCTCTGCTGGTCGTCAATGCGCCATGGGCGCTCGGAGTGGCGTTGGCCTTGCCAGGGCTGGCGATTGCGCCGTTCCAAACGCTCTCGGCGGTGATGACCGAGTCATCCGTGGAGCCGACCGTGCTGACCCAGGCCTTCACCTGGCTGAACTCGGGAAGTGCCGCGGGTATCGCAATGGGCGCTGCGGTCACAGGACGCGTGGTCGACGCCAACAGCGCGCACCACGGCTTCGCTGTCGCATTGGCGGCGACCTTGCTCGCGACCTCGGCGGCTGTGCTGAGCCGCGGTTATCCCTTCAGGCCGCTGGAGAAGCCGCGGATGACGTAGCGCTGCAGGATCAAGAAGATGATCAGGATCGGCAGGGCGGCGAGCACCAGGCCGGCTGAGACCAGGCCGTAGTCGGAGGTGTATTCGTTGACGAAGGCAAAGATTCGGACCGGTACCGTCTCGCGGCCGGAGCCGCCGAGGTAGAGCAGTGGGGTGAAGAAGTCGTTCCAGATGTGGACGGCGTTGAGGATCAGGACGGTGCCGGTGATCGGCCGCAGGAGCGGGAAGATCACGTGCCGGAAGGCCTGCAGGTGTGAAGCTCCGTCGATCAGTGCGGCGTTGGTGTAGTCGGCGGGCAGGGACCGGATGAAACCGGTGTAGAGGAACACCGTGAAGGGCAGCTGGATCCCGGTGTAGAAGAGGATCATGCCCTGGTAGGTGCCGAGCAGGCCGAGGTCGTTGACGAGCTGGTACAGCGGAATCATGCCGAGCTGGAACGGGAGGATGATCCCGACCAGGAACAGGATGTAGAGGCTGTAGCTCAGCCGCGAGGCCCGGCGTGCGAGGAAGTAGGCGGCCAGTGAGCCGAGCACGATCAGCGCAAGCACGCTGGTCACGGTGATCAGGGTGCTGTTGAGCAGCGCCGAGCCGAGGGACGCCGACTGCCAGGCGGTGCCGAAGCTGTCCACCGACGGCGGGTTGGGTGGTGACAGCGGTGCGTTCGCGATCTGCCCAGGATCCTTGAACGCCAGCGTGACCAGGGCGTAGACAGGGAACAGGAAGGCCACCGCGGTAGCCACCATCACGAGCTCCAGGACGAAGGTGCGTGGCCGGTACGCCGTCCTCATGCGGCCGTCTCCCTCGAACGCAGGTAGCCGATCTGAACGAATGACACCGCCGCGACGAAGATCGCCAGGACCAGCGCAACCGCGGTGCTGTAACCGAACTTGCCGAACACGAACGCCTGTTTGTAGAGCACGGTCGACAAGGTGTCGGTGGCATAGCCGGGACCGCCGTTGGTCATCGCGATGATCTGGGTGAACAACGTCAGCCCACCGACGGTGGACAGCATCACGTTGATCGTCACGGCCGGTGCCAGCAGCGGCCAGGTGATGTGCCGGAACCGCGCGACCGTGCCGGCGCCGTCCACCATCGCCGACTCGTGCAGCTCCGGCGGCACGCCTTCCAGCCCAGCAAGGAAGATCACCATCGAGTAGCCGGCGCATTGCCAGATCACCGTGAAGGCGACCGACCAGATCGCCAGCGACGGGTTCCCCAGCCAGTCCTGTCGCAGTGAGCCGAGACCGACCGCGCCGAGGGCAGCGTTGAGGCCTGCGTCAGGTGCGGGGTTGTAGACGTACTTCCACAGGAACGACACCATCACTGGACTGACCACGACCGGCGCGAAGAAGACCACCCGCAAGACCATCCGGCTCTTGATGGTGGTGTGTACGCCGAGCGCCAGCAGCAATCCCAGCCCGTTCTGCACCACCACGATCGCGACGGTGAGCAGCAGCGTGTTCCGCAGCGCACCAAGCGCTTGGTCGTCATGCAGCAACTGCTGGAAGTTCGCCATCCCGACGAACGACCGTTCCTCCCCGACACCGGACCAGTTCGTGAACGCCGACCCCGCACCGACGATGCTCGGGTAGAGCATCACCAACGCGTAGACGAGCAGGGCCGGAGCCGCGAAGAACCAGGGCGGCGCGATCCCGCTCCCTCGTCGTACCGTCGTCATGCCGTCTTCCGGTAGGCCTCGTCCATCTTCTTCAGCGCTCCGTCGACTGTGGTTTTCCCGCCGAGCAGTTCCTGGACGACGGCGAAGTGGGTGGGCTGGACCTCCGCGTTCGGCCAGCGCTGGTCCATGAACGGGACCGCCTTGTTGCCGGTGAGATAGGGGAGGAAGGGCTTCAGGACCGGATCGACCTTCGCCTCGCCCTCGGAGTACAGGGGGACACAGGCGACCGCCTCGGCCCAGGCGTTGACGATGTCCGGCTGGGCGCAGAACTCGATGAACTTGCGGGCCTGGTCGGCCTTTTTGCTCTTCGCGCTGACGGCGATGCCGACCACGATCCCGCCCGGGATCCAGTTGTCCGCGGCCGTGTCCGTCGCCGGGAAGGGGAACATCCCGAGGTCGTCCGGCTTCGGCGCCGCGGCCCGGTAGGCCTGCAGGACGGCTGAGACCTGGACGGCCATCGCCGCCTTGCCGGTGCCGACCATCGAGGTCGCCTGCTCGTACGTCGTTCCGTTCGGGTTGGCGTTGAAGTAGCCGCGCTTCTGCAGTTCCAGGTACTTGTTCATCGCGTCGGCCCAGCCCGATCCCGCGAACGTGGCCGAGCCCGCCGCCATCTTGTCGTCGAAGTCGGGTTGCTTGGCGTAGACCGTGCCCGGCACCAGGGCGTAGTTGATCAGCTGCGTCACCCACGGGGTCTGCGCTCCCAGTGCGAGTGGCACGATGCCCTTCTTCTTAAGGGTTTCGCAGACTGTCAGCAGTTCGCTCCAGGTCGTCGGCGGCTCCACTCCGGCGGTGGCGAAGGCCTTCTTGTTGTAGATGGCGCCGAGCACGCTGGTGCCCGGCGAGAAGATGTAGGTCTTCCCATCCTGCTGATAGGCGCCTTGGAAGCCGGTAGGGATCTTCTGGGTCCAGGCCTGGTCGCTGAGATCCGCCAGCAGCTTGGCCTTGCTCAGCTGGACCATCGACATCGCGCTGCCGTTGCCCGGGTAGACCGCGTGCAGATCCGGCGCGTTGCCGGCCGCCAGCTGCGCGCGCAGAGAGGTCTGCAACTGGTCGGCGGGCGAGAAGGACAGATTGAAGTCGAAGTCGGCGTTCTTCGCCTTGTACTGCTCCAGCGCCTTGCGGAGGCCGGCTTCCTGGCTGCCCGCCCCGATCACCTTCAGCGCGCCGTTGCCGCTGCCGGACGAACTGTTCCCGCAGGCCGCGAGCGTGCCGGCGGCGGCCGCGCCACCCAGCAGTTGCAGGAGTCGCCGGCGCGGAAGGGGACGCTCGAATACGGATGCCACGGATCCTCCTGAGCTCGGAAAATATCGTCGATAGACGTGAATTCACCGGGGAGAAGTGTTAACTTCTCACGCCGCGCACGCTACGGACGCCGTGGAGCGGGTGTCAAGACTTCATTTGAAAGGATTCACTGGCGGCCGCCCGGGCCGCGTACTCGGCCGGGGTCAGGCCGATCTGCTGTTTGAACTCCTTGGAGAAGTGCGCCTGGTCGAAATAACCGAGGGCTGCCGACAGGGCAGCGAGCTCGGTGACCTCGCCGCGCGCCAGCAACTCGGCGCCGTCGTGCAGCCGGTAGCGACGCAACACCCACTTCGGCCCGACGCCGACGTACCGGCGGAACAGGCGCTGGAGGGTCCGGATCGGTACGTCGAACCGCTCGGTCACCTCGTCCACCCGGGCCAGCGAGCGGTCAGCGGCCATCGCCGTGACGATCTCGCGGACCAACTCGTACGACGGGTCCGGCGGCGCGAGGTGATCCCGCAAGAACGCTTCGAACACGGCCCGACGCCGTACGTCGGACTCTTCGGTGAACACGAGGTCCGCCAGCCGATCGCCGTCCGGGAAGACCGCGGTCAGCGGCAGCACCTGGTCGCTGAACGAACCTACGTCGAGTCCGGTGATCGCGCCGAATCCACCGGCCCAGAACTTCGCCCCGAACACGCGGCCGCGGCCGGTGAGCCGCCGCTCGAACTTGCGCGTGTAGACGCCGTTCACGAAGGCGCCGCCGGGCTGCTCGAAGGTGACATTCACGCTGGGGAACGGGAGCACCTCGGCGGTGTAGGGCTCGTCCAGATCCCACTCGACGATCCAGTACCACTCCACGAAGCGTGCGGCGTCGGGGCCGGGCGCGAGCCGGTTCAGCGTGCGGTGCCGGGCCTGCTCCTTCGGGTGCAGGATGCCCTTCTCGCTGTCCGACGGAGTGCTCACGATGGCTGTCGCTTTCTTACAAGACCGGTCCGGTGACCGGCGCGTTGACTAAGAGCATGACGACGGACACCGACAAAAACAGCGTAGTCAAACCCATCCCCGACGGTTATCACTCACTCACCCCGTACCTCGCCGTACCGGACGGGCCGAAGGCGATCGCGTTCTACCAGGAGGTGTTCGGGGCCGAGGTGATCAGCCGGCAGGACATGCCGGACGGGCGGGTCGGCCAGGCCGAACTCCTGATCGGGAACTCGATGCTGCAGCTCAGCGACCAGATGCCGCAGTTCGGGTTGCAGGCGCCGAACGGTGAGTGGGTGCACTCGTCGCTGGTGCACTACGTGCCGGACGTGGACGCGACGTACGCGAAGGCGATTGCGGCCGGTGCGAGGTCGGTGGAGGCGGTGCAGACCTTCATGACCGGGGACCGGTACGGCACGGTGATCGATCCGTTCGGGCATCGCTGGGCGATCCTGACGAAGGTCGAGGACGTGTCCCGGGAAGAGGCCGACCGGCGGGTGCAGGAATGGCTCGACTCGAACCCGGAAGCCCTTGCCTGACACGGCTTTTCCGGATGCCTTATCGGGCAGATTGCGGAAATGCGTCCGGAATGCTGCGTAGTGTCGAAGAACGATGACTACCGACTGGAATTTGCTCGAAGTTGCCGAGAGCTACGAGGACTACGAGCCGGTGCGTGAACGGGCCTTCGGCTGGCCGGCTCTGTTCGAGCAGGCCGGTCTGGCCGATCCCGGCTGCCGGACGGTGCTCGACTACGGGGCCGGGACCGGTCGCGTGGCCGAGGAGATCCTTCGCAGCCATGACGTTTCGGTGATCGCTGCCGACCGGTCGCCGAGCATGCTGAAGGTCGCGCAGCGCAAGCGCCAGGACCCCAGGATCTCGTATCAGGTGATCGGTGCGGATCAGCGGCTCGAGTTGCCGGACGCCTGCGTCGATGCCGCGATCTCGTGTTTCGTCTTCGTCTGTATTCCGGAGACGGAAATCATTCAGAGCATTGTTTCCGAGGTCTATCGGGTGCTGCGGCCGGGGGCGACCTACGCGATGCTCGACGTGAATCCGGATTCGGTCGGAGTGCCTTTCGAGATCGGCCGCTACGGCCAGGCCGGCCGGGAGTATGCGGCGGGTGCACCGATCGAGATGCGGCTGGCCCGACCGGACGGGGAGTCGGTCGACCTCATCGACTACCACTGGCCGAAGGAAGTGCAGCTCGAGCGGTTGCGCAGGGCCGGGTTCCGCGAGGTCGGGCTCGTTGAGCCGACGCTGCCGGCGGGGTACGACGGGCCCGGTGCGGACCGGATGCCGATGGAGCGGACGTCGCCGCCGTACGTGATCTATGCGGCGCGGAAGTAGCCACTCCCTTGAGACATAAGGAAGCGGCCCGCCGGAACCGTCCCCTGCGGCAGTTTCGGCGGGCCGCTGACTAAGAGTGTGCACGTGATCACTGAGATTGGCAACCCGTTACGTGATGAAACACTTACTTGAAGTGGTCGTTGGCCAGGTTCCAACGATGAACTCAGCGGGTGGCCCTGGTTCCGGTAGGCTTCGGTCGTAAGAGCCTGGGTGCGTTACCGGATGAATTGCCGGTGAACGTCTCCGGGCTTCACCGTTTCCAGCGTCCGGCTGCCGCACGTGGTGAGGGCCGTGGCCGGCGCGTGAAGAGGAGGGCTGAGATGCCCGCAATCGTGCTCGTCGGCGCCCAGTGGGGCGATGAGGGCAAGGGTAAGGCGACCGATCTGCTCGGCAACACCGGGACCGCGATCGACTACGTGGTGAAGTTCAACGGCGGCAACAACGCCGGCCACACGGTCGTGATCGGCAGCGAGAAGTACGCGCTGCACCTGCTGCCGAGCGGGATCCTGACCCCTGGCGTGACGCCGGTGATCGGTAACGGGGTCGTCGTCGACCTCGCCGTACTGTTCGAGGAGCTGGACGCGCTGCAGGCACGCGGCGTGGACACGTCCCGGCTGGTGATCAGTGCGAGCGCGCACCTGATCCCGCCGTACAACCGCACGCTGGACAAGGTGGCCGAGCGCTTCCTCGGCAGCCGCAAGATCGGCACCACCGGTCGCGGGATCGGGCCGACGTACGCCGACAAGATGAACCGGATCGGCATCCGCGTCCAGGACCTGTACGACGAGAAGATCCTGGAGCAGAAGGTCGCCGGGGCGCTGGAGCAGAAGAACCAGCTACTGGTGAAGGTCTACAACCGCCGCGCGGTCGAGATCCGCGAGGTCCTGGACGAGCTGCTCGAGTACGCCGACCGCCTGCGCCCGATGGTCGCCGACACCAGCCTGCTGCTGAACAAGGCGCTCGACGACGGCAAGACCGTGCTGATGGAAGCCGGCCAGGCAACCCTGCTGGACGTGGACCACGGCACCTACCCGTTCGTCACCTCGTCGAACGCGATCTCCGCCGGCGCCTGCACGGGTACCGGTATCCCGCCGACCCGCATCGACCGCGTGATGGCGGTCGTCAAGGCCTACACGACCCGCGTCGGCGAAGGCCCGTTCCCGACCGAGCTGCTGGACGCGGACGGTGAGTGGCTGCGGCAGCAGGGCGCCGAGTTCGGTACGACGACCGGTCGCCCGCGCCGCTGTGGTTGGTACGACACGGTCATCGCCCGCTACGCGGCTCGCGTGAACGGTGTGTCCGACTTCGTCCTCACCAAACTCGACACCCTGACCGGCCGCGACAAGATCCCGGTCTGCGTCGCGTACGACGTCAACGGCGTCCGGCACGACGAGATGCCGATGACCCAGACCGACTTCCACCACGCCACCCCGGTCTACGAAGAGCTCGACGGTTGGTCCGGCGACATCACCGGCTGCCGCACCTTCGAAGACCTCCCCAAGGAAGCCCAGTCCTACGTCCGCGCCGTCGAATCCCTCAGCGGCGCCCGCATCTCCGCCATCGGCGTAGGCCCGGAACGCAGCCAGATCGTCCAGCTCTGATCCCACCGTCGGCTGCCCACCCCGGGCAGCCGACGGTCATTCCCCCACTGCGGTGTTCGGCACGGTCGGTCAGTTGAGGCCGATGAGGGGGATGTCGCGGATGAAGGGGGCTTGGCGGAGGTCGGTGAGGGTGGGGCGTTCGAAGGTGGCGCCTTCGGCGGGGTTGCGGGCCCAGGCGGAGCCGGCGCCTTGGCTGGCTTCGTAGAAGGTGTAGCCGCCGATGGCGAGGAAGATGACGGCTGCCGTGGTGGCCAGCCAGCGGGGGCGGAAGAGGTTGCGGGCGGTGATGTGGGCACCGCGGCGCAGGGAGTTGCCGCCGGGACCCCACCAGGCGGTGAAGAGCGCGGCCAGTGCGGCTGCGCCGAAACCTACGGCTGACAAGGGCTGCCAGCTCACGCTCTTGGCTGTGGCGGTGACACCGGTGACGACACCGCCGACGATCGCACCCATCACCAGCGGCAGGATCAGGCAGACCAGAGTGATGAGTCCTGCGGTCACCAGCTGGATCGGGGACGAGGCGACCGCCACGACACCGTCGGAACGACCTGCGCGGCCGCGGACCTGGCGGCGGCGCATCAACGCCGTACTGCCGCGATCGACGGTCCTGGCGATCACGAACAGGACTGTGGCGGCTACCGCGCCCAGCAACGGGTAGAGGGCGATCAGTCCGCTCAGCCCGACCATCAGTCCCACCACTACCGCCGTACGTCGCCCTGTCGCTGGTGCGCGCTGTGGCTCCACCGCCTGCCCCGGACGCTGGTACGGCGAGACGTCCTTCGAAGGCGCCTGGTACGGCGAAACCTCGCGCGACGGAGGCTGGTACGGCGCAACCGGCTGGGGTGCGCTCTGGTACGGCAAGGGCATTGCCGGAGGTGCAGCCGCGACAGGCGCCGGACTGTATGTCGCCGGATGAGCGCCAGGACCCCAAGCACCTGCGCCCGCGACTGTGCCACCGCCAGCGGCTGCAACACCCGGGCCGTAGACCGCGCCGGCGCCAGCCACACCTGGAGCTGCTCCGGCTGCGGCTGCGGCGGCTCGGGTGGCTTTGCGGGTGGCGGCGGCGTCTCGGACTTTGTTGGCCAGGGGGGAGAAGGCGGACAGGGGCGGGATGACGTGGGGGACGAGGTTGGCTACCTCGGCGGGGGAAGGCTCAGCCGGCTTGTCCGGGGCGTCTGTGGGCATCACGCGGGTCATTTGGCGCGTGGGTGGGTGCATCTGGGCGGTTTCGGCGGCTGGGGACTCGCGTGGGGGGAGGGCGTCGCGGCCTTCGGCGTAGCGGGTCAGGCCGGTCATGATCTCGGCCTGGGTGGGGCGGTCCTGCTTGTTGGGGGCGAGGGCTGCGGACAGCAGGGTCTTGAGGCGGGGGTCGAGGCCCTCGAGGTCTGCCTGGCCGGTGTGCACGCGGTGCAGGACCGCTTCGAACGGGCCCTTGCCGAACGGGCGGCGGCCGGTCGCGGCGAACGTGACGGTGGCCGCCCAGCCCCACCAGTCGGCGGACTCGGACACCATCTCGCCCTCGATGAGCTCGGGTGCCAGGTAGCCCGGCGTACCGATCACGAGGCCGGTCTGGGTGAGGCGGAGGTCGTCGGCGGCCTGGGCGATGCCGAAGTCGATCATCACCGGCTTGCCGTTGAGCATCATCACGTTGCCGGGTTTGAGGTCGCGGTGGATCACTCCGGCGAGGTGGATCGCCTGCAGCGACTCGGCGAGACAGCCGGCGAGTGGGAGCCACTTGCGCGGTGTCAGCGGACCACGGTCGTCCACCTGCTCGTCCAGCGGGCGCCCGGGGACGAACCGCGTCACCAGGTACGGGCGGTCGGCCTCCAGGTCGTGGTCGAGGATGCCGGCCACACCGGGGTGACTCACCTTCTGCAGTGTGGTGGCTTCACGCTGCAACCGCGCACGCGCGGTCTCGTCGTGCGCCACGTGCGGCCGCAGCACCTTGAGCGCAACCTCTTGCAGGTCCGGTCCCTCGGCCAGGTAGACAACGCCCATGCCACCTTGGCCGAGGCGCCGGATCAGCCGGTACGGACCGACGTGCTCCTCCACCTCCCCGGCGGGTCTGGAAGGCGTGCCCCCTGTGACTGACATGCCATCTACCGTACGTCGGCATCAGACCAACCATCCATGATGACGTCCGAGGTAATCGCCGTCACGACCTCCGTATCCGAGGCTGGTGCTGTCACCAACCACCGAGGAGGCCCCTGTGACGCACTACGCGATCGCCAACCTGCAGAACGTGAACCTCGGCCCGGACATCGCCGAGTACCTGGCCCGCATCGACGCCACCCTCGCGCCGTACGACGGCCATTTCATCATCCACGGCAACCAGCCGGAGCCCGTGGAAGGCGAGTGGCCCGGCACCTTGATCGTGATCGAGTTCCCCGACCGGGCGAGTGCCCGTGGCTGGTACGAATCCCCGGCGTACCAGGAGATCCTGCCGCTCCGCACCAACAACTCCGACGGCGTCACCATGCTCCTGGAAGGCGTCGACCGCACCCACCGTGCCACCGATGTACTGGCCACATCTTGAGGTAGATCGACCAGCTGGCCGCTGGCCGATGATCCAACCAACCGGTTGGCTGGAGGGATGCGAATCGAGATCCTGGTGTTCGACGGTGTGGACGAGATGGACGTGATGGGGCCGTTCGAGGTGTGGAGTCACGCCTCGCAACGAACCGACCTCGAGCTGGCGCTGGTTGGGCTGGACGGCCCGGCTGAGGTGACCGGGATGAGCGGTCTGCAGTTCCGGGCACCGGACGGACTCGGGACTCCGGATGCGTTGGTGGTCCCCGGCGGTGGCTGGGGAAGCCGTGCCGAGAAGGGCTCGTGGGCGGAGGCGCGACGCGGTGTGCTGACTGCGCGCATCGCCGAGTTGGCACCCCAGCTGCGCTGGATCGGCTCGGTCTGCACCGGCACGATGCTGCTGGCCGAGGCCGGCCTGCTGAAGGGTCGTCCAGCCACCACCCATCGCAGCGCTCTCAAGGAACTGGAAGCGTTCGGTGCTGATGTTCAGCCCAACCGCGTGGTCGACGACGGCGACCTCATCACCGCCGGCGGTATCACCTCCGGTATCGACCTGGCCTTGTACGTCGTCGACCGTGAGTACGGCGTGGACGTGGCGAACGACATCGCGGCCTGGATGGAGTACGACCGAGGCCGCGATGTGCTCGTGACTAGCTCACAGGCATCCTGAAGGCGAGTAGACCGGCGCCGACCGCGTTCGTGATCGACGGACCGGAGCCGTTGTGGCTTTGGTAGATCAGAGCGGTGACTCCGGTTGCCGGTCCGGACAGTGTGAGCACCAGGCTCCCGCCGGCTCGGTACGCGACCGACGACACGGTCACTGTCGAACCAACCACCCGGAAGTCCGCAGCCGAACCCGCGGCCGCGGTCAGCGGATCTCCGGTCCGGAGCTTCACTACGAGCTGTGAGCCGGTGGCGGTGACACTGGCGGGGTTCGGAGCGGAGACGCCGGCCGAGGGACCGCCGTACAGGTCTCGGGCGATCACTGCGAAGTTCTGGTCGCCCAGGTCGCGGTAGCCGCCGAGGTAGGCGTAGTGACAGCCGTCATGACCGGGCAGGCCGTTGGTGGAGAGCAGTACGACGCCGTCGGTGTCGCCGAGGGCACGCTGCGCTTCACGCAGGTTGATGTTGGTGGTGTTGTTGCAGGGCGACGTGCGGACCTGGTTGACGTAGTACCGGGTCGCACTGCCGAGGTCGGCGCGCCAGTCCGCCAGCAGGGCGCGGAAGCCGGCCACGTGCACTGCCGCGTTGTCGTTGTCGCTCTCGCCCTGGTACCAGAGCACGCCGCGCACCTGACTGATCACACCGGCAGCCTTCAGCCGCGTGCGCAGTCGTCCGTAGTTGGTGGTGAGGTCGTCCGGGTTGGCGTCGTTCCGCTGGAAGAAGCTGATCGGCTGACCGCCATGTGCGCCCTGGACGATCGCAACCGGCACCTTGTAGGTGTCCACGATCCGACGACCCATGCGGATCGCCCACTGCCCAACCGAACCGGACTGCACTGTCACGTCACCCGTCGCGTAATGCCAGACGCGGTCTGCGCCAGAGATCTGACCGTCCGACGTCGAGGTGCCGTAGCTACGCAGCCATGGCGACTCCTCCACGTTCGCAGCACCGCTGTACTTGGCCGCCTCCGCGTTCGACTGCCCCTGGATGACATACACATCCCCCGAGACCACACCGGTACGGCGAGCCACCACGCGCTCGATTCCGCCACCAAGAGCGCGCAGTTCGAACGTGTACTCCTGCAGTGCCGCGTTGATCCGCGGAGTGAACCGGAAGTCGCGCGCCTGCGAGCTGTACGTGTCTGTGCGCCCGTTGCTGGACACCCGCAACTGCACCTCGGTGACGTTCGGATCGGTGATCCGCCCAGCCACCGGCACGTTGGCACCGTTCGCCGCGTCGCGTGGCACCAGCTGCCGATCCTGCGGCGCCTCGGACAGACTCACCAGGGATGTCCGTACGTACGCAGTCAGCTTCCGCTGGGTGTACCGCGGAGCGTTGCCGGCGAACGTCCAGTCCGGCTGACCGGATGGGTTCGTGCCGATCCCAAGAGACAGCGGTACGTCGGCCGGCTGGGTGAACGAGTTGATTCCGAACACCGTCTTCGCAGCCAGGTTGGAAGGTCGAGTCGGGCCGACCTGCGAGACCTGGAACGACCCGTACGCACCGTTGGTTGGGCTGTCGTCGACGTCGTACGTGATCGGAGAAGTGTTCGCCACCTGCGTGCTGGTCTGTTCGGCGTAGGTGTTCGGCCACATCTCCAGGTAGCCGGTCTGTCCCAGGCCGGTGGTCACGTTCGGCACGTTGGAGGCGACCTCCAGGTCGTCCACACGCTGCCGGGTGACCTGTCCTGCTCTGGTCGGCAGTCCGATGTTGCGGGCGTCCTTGGAGAACGGCTCCATCGCAGTCCACACGCGCTGTGGGCCGTCCGGCCCGTTCAGCTCGAGGCAGTAGCCGACGCGGTCGAAGTTCGATCCAACTTCGGTACGGCGGTCGAGTGTGTACGGCAGTTCCTTGTCGAGCCACCCGGCGCGCTCGGGCAGTGTCAGCTGCAGCACCGGTGTGTATCCGACTGCTGCGGCGGTGCAGCCGACTCCAGGATCTCGAAGCGCCGGCAGGATGGCATCGGCCGGCGCGGCGGTGATTGTCGATGCGGTCAGGAAGGCGACAACGGACGCGGCAAGAAGACGTCGAGGCATGGGCGGACCTCCGGGGGCGGCGGGCAGACCGGGCGGGGTGCTGTCAGCGACCTTGGTAGCGACTACCTGCCTCGGAGGCTCCAGCCGGACCGCCCTCGTGCGGCCAGCGGTCCGAACCGTGCGCCCAATGGCCTACGTTGTCAGCTCCGCGCGAGCTCCGGGTAGGTCTCGACGAGGTCCCGCGACGCCCGCGCCTTCGCACCCCGAGCGGTGTCGTCGGCAAGCACCTCGTACGCGTCCGCCTCGATCCCGTCGAGAGCAGCTCGGGCGATGTCCGCCGGCTGCGACTTCGGTGCGGTGACGTTGGCCGTCATGTCGGTCTCGACGTACCCCATGTGCAGTCCGGTGACACCGATGCCATGGCCGAGCAGCTCCAGCCGGAGGGCGTTCGACTGCAGCCAGAACGCTGCCTTCGTCGCCGAATAGGCACCGTGCCGGCCGACCCAGGACAGCGCCGAGTGCGCGTTCAGAATGTGCCCGCCGCCATTGCCTTCGATGATCGGGACGAAAGCCTTCGTGACCTCCAGCGGACCGAAGAAGTTGGCGTCGAACACAGCGCGGATCTCGTCGGTCGACGAGCCCAGGTAGGTGTCGGGCGATCCGGCGCCGGCGTTGTTGATCAGCACGGTCACATCAGGCGCCGCGGCGGCCAGGGCCGCGATGGAGGCCGAATCGGTGACCTCCAGCGGCAGCGGTACGACGCGGGGGTCGGTGCTCGGCTTCGGGTCGCGAGCCGTCGCGTAGACCTTGGCGGCCCCGCGCTCGAGCAGGTCGTCGACGAAGGCCTTGCCGATCCCCCGCTGGCCCCCGGTGACGAGGACGACGGCGCCTTGTAGTGCGGTCATGGAGAACTCCTGAGAAGGTAGGAAACCGATCTGTTTCCACGAGCGTAAACCGATCGGTTTCGTTTCTCAAATCGAGCCGGTACCCTCGTTCCATGAGCACCTCGGCAACACCCCGCGAACGTCTCCTCGAGGCCGCGGGCGAACTCTTCTACAGCGACGGCGTGAATATCGGCGTGGATGCGCTCTGCCGGGCCGCGGGAGTGTCGAAGAAGTCGATGTACCAGCTGTTCCGCTCCAAGGACGAGCTGATCGCGGAGAGCCTGGCTGCCCGGGGTCCGCTGTACCAGTCGATGCTGCGGCCGGGGCCCGAGGACGAGCGGCCGCCGCGGGACCGGATTCTCGCCGTCTTCGAGCGGCAGGACGATATTGTTGCCGAAGGCAATTTCCTGGGCTGTCCGTACGTCGCGACGGCGGTCGAGCTGAAGGATCCGGAGCACCCGGGATCGGTGGTGGCCCGGCACTTCAAGCAGCAGCTCACCGACTACTTCCACCGCGAGCTGGTGAAGGCGGGCGCCGACGACCCCAGCACCCTCGCGGTCCAGCTGACGATGATCTACGACGGCGGCGCCGCGCGGGCCGTCGTCCGTGCCCAGGAGCTCGGTGGCATCGGTGTGCTGACGGCGGGCGCGCTGCTGGACGCGGCCGGTGTCCGTGCACCGGAGCTGGCCGGTCAGCTGAACTGATCGCGGGTTACTGTCCGAGGATGGAGATTCCCGCCGAATTCAAGGAGCTGCTGTCGTCGACCGCGGTCGCGATCGTGGGCACGATCGGCAAGAACGGCGAGCCGCAGATCACGCCGCAGTGGTTCCTCTGGGACGGCGAGCAGGTCCGGATCAGTCTGGTGGAGGGCCGGCAGAAGCTGCGCAACCTCCGCCGGAACCCGGTGATCTCGGTGATGATCGTCGACCCGGCGCGGCCGACGTACTATCTCGAGCTTCGTGGCCGGGTGGACGAGCTCGTCCCTGATCCGGAGTTCGCTCTCGAGCAGGCGATCGCCCGCAAGTACGTCGGCGAGTGGTCCGATGTGGAACCACCAGGTACGCCGCGCTTCGCGGCCGGTGTCGTCGTCGAACGCATCACCAGTCAACTCGGTCACCCCTGACGACCCCGTGATCGCCAGGGGTTCCCGCCACTAGTTCGTCAGTAGTGCGAGCTCGGAACCGGCCAGCAGGAAGGCGCCGACGCCGAAGTCGGCGGTCGACTCGTAGTTGACCGGCTGATTCGATTCCGGCCGGTCACCGACCTTCTGCACGTAGCCGAGGAAGCCGTCGGGGTGCACGGCGGTCTGAACCATTCCGTTCCACGCCCGCGCCGCCATCGGCAAATAGGTGACCGAAGGCAACAAACCGGTCCGGACGGCGTACGCCGCCGAGTACGCGAAGAACGCCGTACCGCTGGTCTCCGGGCCCGGAAGGTGCTGCGGGTCGGCCAGGTTGACGTTCCAGAAGCCGTCCGAGCGCTGGATCGACCGCAACGAACCCACCAGCTGCGTCAGGCCGGTCTTGTACTCCGCGACATTCGCCTGGTCGGCCGGCAGTGCCTTCAATGTCTTGACGTGCCCGGCCGCGACCCAGCCGTCACCTCGTGACCAGACCACCGGTTTCCCGTTGGGAGAAAGGATTCCGGTCGGCAGGAACCGCTCGTCGCGGTACCACAGCCCGTTCGACGGGATCCACAGTTTCCGGGTCCGCTTGGTGTGGTTGTAGAGCTGGTAGACCTTCGTCCAGTACGCCGGATCTCCGCGCAGCCGGCCGATCCGCGCGAACGGTGGCATCGCCATGTGCAGGGCGTCGCACCACCACCAGTCGTCGATCTTGGTGCTGTTCACCATCCGGCTCAAGGTGTCGGTTGCCGCGGTCAGCTTGCCGGCGCTCGGCTCCAGGTCGTAGAGATCGAGGTAGGTCTGGATGCAGTTGTGGTTGTCGGCATGCCGGGTCGTGACGCCGCCCGGGATGCCGTAGTTGTGCCGCTCGGCCCAGGCGCGCGCGTAGTTCAGGTAGCGCACCTCACCGGTCAGCTTGTGGGCGGCCATCAGGCCGCTGAAGAAGGTCGCGCGGGCCCAGCCGTTGTCGCCGGAGTTGCTGTGGGTGGCGATCCACTGGTCGGCGACGCGGCGCACGACCGCGATGATGTCGGCCCGCCGCGGCAGGCTGCTCGGGGGTGGTGCCGCCTGGGCGGTGGTGATGACAGAGGGTAGTGCCGGGGCGGCCATGACTGCGGTTCCGACGGTCAGGAACTGGCGTCTTTTCATGGGACAAATCCTCACTTTGTTCCACTGAACTGGGAAGAAACCGGTATTGGTTCCAGCGTGAAGTAATGCCTGCTGAGATGTTGACGCCCTTACCGTCCGTCGTCAAACTTCCGAAAAGACTCTGCGGATGAAGTGCCCTGGGACGGGCGTCCCTCGGCGCTTGCGGCGCCCAGGCACGCACCTCGCGGCACCGGAGGGAAGGCCACGATGAACCACATCGAGACCTCCCCTCCGGCACCCCGATGCACGCACCTGGACACCGCAATCGCTCGAGCTACACCCGCCCCAGGGCACTTGGGGGGAGCTGCAGAGCCTTCACCGCCCCGAGGAAGCAAGGAATCCGCCCATGAAAATCAGAGTTCTACTGCTGGGTGTGGTGAGCGCCGGTCTGGTGGCCGGCGCTCTGAGCAGCCCAGCGGTCGCCGTCCAGCCTGCAGCCCCGGCACCCGCGGAAGCGCCGGCCGTCTTCGCGCATCCCGGGGTCGGTGTCAGCCGGGCCCAGCTGGACTTCGTGAAGGCGAAGGTCCAGGCCGGTGCGCAGCCGTGGACCAACGCGTACAACCAGGCCAAGAACAGCGCCTTCGGCTCGCTGAACCGGACCCCGACGCCACGTGCTGTCGTCGAATGTGGTCCGTACTCCAAACCGGACTACGGCTGCACGAACGAGCGGCAGGACGCCATCGCGGCGTACACGGATGCACTGATCTGGTACATCAGTGGTGACGTGCGGTACGCGCAGAAGTCGATCCAGCTGATGGATGCCTGGTCGGCGACGATCCGCGACCACACCAACAGCAACGCGCCGCTGCAGACCGGCTGGGCCGCATCGTCGTGGCCGAAGGCTGCCGAAATCATCAAGCATGCTTACGGAAACTGGCCGAACTCCGGTCGCTTCGGGACGATGCTGCGCAACGTCTACGTGCCCGAGATCATCAACGGCTCGAACTCCAACGGCAACTGGGAACTGACCATGATCGAGGCCCTCCAGGGCATCGGCGTGTTCCTCGAGGACAGGGCGATCTATGACAAGGCGATCTCGCTGTTCAGCTACCGCGCTCCGGCCTTCGTCTACCTGTCCTCCGACGGCGCGCTACCGAAGACGGTGCCGAGCCAGAACCTGAACACCCGCGAGAAGATCGTCAACTACTGGCAGGGGCAGGGCACGTTCGTTACCGGTCTGACTCAGGAGACCTGTCGCGACTTCGTCCACACCGGCTACGGCATCTCCGCGATCTCGCACGTCCTGGAGACGGCCCGGATCCAGGGCATCGACATGTACCCCCAGTACGGCGAGCGCCTGCGCCACGCACTTGGCTTCCAGGCCAAGTACGAGCGGCAGGCCGAACCGGTCCCGTCCTGGCTGTGTGGCGGGACGGTGAAGCGTGGCCTCGGGCCGATCACCGAGGTCGGCTACAACGCCCTGCACACCCGCCTCGGGATCGCGATGGCGAACACCCAGGCGCTCACCGAGGCCAACCGGCCGTCGGGTACGAACCTGCTGTTCGTGGCGTGGGAGACGTTGACCCACGCGGAGAACCCCGCCTGAGGTAGCAGACTCAGGCCTTCGGAAGACGGTCCGGGAGTGTCGGGGATTCTGCCCCCTCGGCACTTCCGGTCCGTCATGTCAGCCGATGGCTTCGCCGCGTTTCCAGTAACCCTGGAAGGAGATCGCGGGCTTCGGCAGGCCGACCACGTTGACCAGATGGCGTCGTACCGCCTTGATCATCGCGGACTCACCGGCCACCCACGCGAAGTCGACGGACTCCGGGAGCTCGGACGATTTGAGGGCCTCGAGCAACGGAAGCTCGGCGTCCGACTCGGGGGTTGCCGTGATCCAGGTGACGTCGGCGGTGCCGGGTGTCGGCAGCGGCCGGATGTCGCGGTCGTCCGGGACCTGGGCGAAGACGGTCGCATGTACGTCGGGCGCCAGCTGCTCGAGAATCCCGGTCAGCGCCGGCAGTGCGGTCTCGTCGGCGATCAGAACGCGATGCTTGCTGGTGCTCGGCGGAACGTAGTCGACGCCGGAGTTCAGCATCCCCTTGGTGCTGCTGGTGTCGACCGCGAACGGGAGGAACAGCGCGATCTCCGCACCCGGTACGACGTCGGTCGCCCAGGCCGAGGCCGGTCCGTTGACACCGTGCAGCACGAACTCGATGTCGAGCTCGGACTGCTCCGCGCGCAGCTCGCGGATCGTGTAGGTGCGCATGATGACGCGCTCGTCCTCCGGCTGCGCGCACCAGTCGGCGTACCAGTCCTCGCCGGACAGGAGTTTGAGGCTGCCGCCGTTCGGTGGCGGGAGCAGGACCTTGATCCGCTGGTCGGGACCGGCGACGACCGCGTCGGCGATCCGCGGTGCGGTGAACGTCACGCGACGCAGGTGCGGGCTCAGATCCTCGACGGACCGGACGGTCACGAACAGCGAATCGAAGACGATGGGCCGGGTGGCGACTGCGGTCATCGGGTTCTCCAAGTCAGCCTCGGGTGCACAGGCGGGAAGGCTCGGGTTATTCTGAGGCCCCTAGAGGTTAGCCTTACCTAAGAGGATTCCAAAAGCCTGATGTCACCGCCCAGCACCGCTGTCGACTCCGCGACCGTTGCCGTTTCGGCACGCCCGCGCCGGACCCGGCGTGCCACGCTGGTCCTCGGGCTGATCGGTGCCATCGCCCTGCTGGCACTCGTGATTCTGCTCAGTATCGCGGTCGGTTCGAAGCAGATTCCGTTGTCCACGGTGATCGACGCCTTGCGGCATTACGACGAGTCGAACACCGATCACGTAATCATTCACTCACTGCGTGTGCCCAGAACGGTCATCGGCCTTTTGGTCGGTGCGGCACTGGGGCTGTCCGGTGCATTGATGCAGGGCGTCACTCGGAACCCGCTCGCCGACCCCGGAATTCTCGGGGTGAACGGCGGCGCCGCCCTTTTTGTTGTCGGCGGCATCTATTGGCTCGGGCTGTCGAGCCTGACGGCGTACGTCTGGCTCGCCTTCGCCGGTGCGGCCGCGGCCTCGGTGGCGGTCTACTTCCTCGGATCGCTCGGCCGGGAAGGCGCGACGCCGGTCAAGCTCGCGCTCGCCGGCGCGGCCCTGACCGCGATGCTCGGATCGCTCACGACCGCCTTGCTGATCACTGACGTCGACACCTTCGACCAGTTCCGGTTCTGGTCGGTCGGTTCGCTGGCCGGTCGTGGCTCGGACATCGCCAGTCAGGTCGCGCCGTTCATCCTGATCGGGATCGCGCTGTCGCTGGTCTGCGGCCGGGTACTGAACGCGATGTCACTCGGTGACGAGGTCGCGAAGTCGCTCGGTCAGCGCGTCGGGCTGTCCCGCTTGTTCGTCGCGGTCGTCGTCGTTCTGCTGTGTGGCGCCGCCACTGCGGCCGCGGGGCCGATCGGGTTCGTCGGGCTGACCATCCCGCACGTCGCGCGCCTGATCACCGGGCCCGACTACCGGTGGATCCTGCCGTACTCGATGGTGCTGTCCCCGATCCTGCTGCTCGGCTCCGACGTGATCGGCCGGGTCGTCGCGCTGCCGGGTGAGCTGCAGGTCGGCATCGTGACCGCGGTCCTCGGTGCCCCGTTCTTCATCATGCTGGTTCGCCGGCGGAAGCTGGCAGACCTGTGACCACGGCCGAAGAAGCAGTCCACATCATCACCCGGGCCCGCACGGTCCGGCAGGCCCGCACGATCGCAGTGGTCGCCGTACTGGCTGTTCTGGTCTTCGCCACGTTCTGCGTCTCCTTGTCCTTGGGCGACTACAAGATCCCGGTGCTCGACGTGGTGAAGACGCTGTTCGGTGGCGGCGACCGGGCCACCGAGTTCATCGTGAACCGGCTGCGGCTGCCGCGTGCCCTCACCGGCCTGATGGTCGGCGCCGCGCTCGGCATGTCCGGGGCGATCTTCCAGAGCATCGCCCGGAACCCGCTGGCCAGCCCCGACATCATCGGTGTCACGTACGGCGCGAGTGCGTTCGCCGTGTTCGCGATCGTCATTCTCGGGATGACCGGGCTGGTGGTGTCGGGGTTCGCCATCGTGGGCGCGACCCTGACCGCGTTCATCATGTACGTGCTGGCCTGGCGGCATGGGGTGTCGAGTTACCGGCTGATCCTGATCGGGATCGGGATCGGCGCGATCGCCACCAGCATCACGTCGTACCTGCTGACCAAGGCCCGGGTCGAGATCGCCCAGCAGGCGCTGATCTGGCTGACCGGCTCGCTGAACGGCCGCGACTGGTCGAACGTGCAGGCGATGACGGTCACGCTGGTGATCGCCGCGCCGCTGTCGGTCTGGCTCGTGCACCGGCTGCGGATCCTGCAGCTCGGCGACGAAACGGCGTACGGGCTGGGGTTGCGGGTGGAGAGCTCACGGCTCGGGCTGATCGTAATCGGGGTATTCCTGGCGGCGGTGGCGACCGCGGCCGCGGGGCCGATCGGGTTCGTCGCGTTCGTCGGTCCGCCGATCGCGCGCCGGCTCACCCGGTCCCCGGGACCGGCGATGATCGCCTCCGCGCTGATCGGTGCGCTGGTGGTGGCCCTGTCCGACCTGATCGCACAGCACGCGTTCGGCGACACGCAGTTGCCGGTCGGCGTGGTGACCGGCGTGGTGGGCGCGCCGTACCTGATGTTCCTGCTGGCTCGGACGAACCGGGTGGGAAGTGGCGGCTGAGATGGAGAATCCTGTGCAACGACACAGTTTGGCGGCTGAAGGACTCGCGGTCGGTTACGACCAGCGGCAGATCATCGACGACCTGTCGGTGGAGATCCCCACCGGCAAGATCACCGTCATCGTCGGCGCCAACGCCTGTGGCAAGTCCACGCTGCTGAAGACCCTGGCCCGGCTGCTCAAGCCGTCGAAGGGCACGGTGCTGCTGGACGGCAAGAGCATCCAGTCGATCCCGACCCGCGAGGTCGCCACCAAACTCGGTCTGCTGCCGCAATCACCGACCGCCCCGGAAGGCATCACCGTCGCCGACCTGGTCGGCCGCGGCCGCTACCCGCGGACCCGCTGGATCCGCCAGTGGACCAAGACCGACGACGAGGCGGTCGCCCAGGCCATGACGTCGACCGATGTCCTGGAGATCGCCGACCGCCCGATCGACGAACTCTCCGGCGGTCAGCGCCAGCGCGTCTGGATCGCGATGGCGCTCGCCCAGGAGACCGACATCCTGCTCCTCGACGAACCCACGACGTTCCTCGACCTGACCCACCAGTTCGAGGTCCTGGACCTGCTCGTCGACCTGAACAAGCGCGACGCCCGCACCATCGTCCTGGTCCTGCACGACCTCAACCAGGCCTGCCGCTTCGGCGACCACCTGATCGCCATGAAGAACGGCGCCATCGTTGCCAAGGGCAACCCCGACGACGTGATCACCGAAGAGGTCGTCCACGACGTCTTCGGCCTGCACGTCAAGATCATCCCCGACCCCGTCGCCGGCACCCCCATGGTCGTCCCCCTGGGCCGCCACACCACCCGCACCGACCGCCCCACCGACCTACCGGCGGGCGACGACGTACCGGCCTCCGCCGACCACCCCGCCGACGCAACGGCCCCCGCCAGCCCCGCCGCCGCAGCCCTCGCCGCCTCCGCCGCCGCCAACGGCATCTGCCGCCCCACCGACCGCTAGCCGGGCAGTCCCCCGCCGGCGGATTGCCCCAGACGACTCTCGTGGGCGTGAACACCCCGCGGTGGGCTTGAACAGGTAATACCTTGTCCGGGCCCACCAGTTCTTGTTCACACCCTCGGTTTGTGGCTGAGCGGGATGGAGAGGTCGGGGGTTACTTGGTTGAGGGGTGCTCAAGGTGGGGCTTGCCGGGGCGGCTGCGGGTGGCTGGGTGGAGGAGGAGGCCGGCTAGGAGGGCTCCGAGTGTTCCCATGGCTAGGTCGCCGAGGGTGTCGGTGTAGGCGGTTTGGAGTTCGGGGGAGTTGCGGAGGAAGGCTACGTACTCGCCGAGTTCCCAGATGACGGCGGCGGTGGTGCCGAAGCCGAGGGCTGTGAAGGCGGTGACGGGGCGGGAGAGGGTGCGCGGGGCGAAGGCCAGTAGGGCGCCGGCGGTGAGGAAGCCCCAGAGGACGAAGTGCATGGCGTCGTCCCACCAGTCGACGGTGTCGAACAGGTTGAGGCGGTTGCCGATCAGGTCGATCAGCCAGGGCAGGGTGAGCAGCAGGTCGGCGGGCCAGGGGAAGGTCCGGTGCAGTTTGCTGCGGGTGCGGCCGTAGGCCCACCACCAGAGCGGGAGCGCCATCGCGCCGATCGGGTAGACGATCAGGCGAGCGGTGGAGGCCTTGCCCTTGATACCGCTCAGATCCGGCCAGATGAGGGCCGTGAGCAACAATCCGAACAGCAGCAGCTTCGCGATCAGGGCGGCGTACCGGACCCGCGTGGCCGGGGCTGTCGTGGGGGCAACCATCGTCGTCATGCCTCTCAGTCAAACCGACCGCTGGGCGAGGCGGATGAGTACATCTACGCGAAGAACCCCCGCGATCCCGTCGGTGTGACGGACCGCGGGGGCTCTGGCAGAGCAGTGTCAGCCGACGCTCAGCAGGTCGACGACGAAGATCAGCGTCTCACCGGGCTTGATCGCGCTGCCGGCGCCGCGGTCGCCGTAGCCCAGGTGCGGCGGGATGACCAGCTTGCGGCGGCCGCCGACCTTCATGCCCTGGACGCCGGTGTCCCAGCCCTGGATGACCTGGCCGACGCCGAGCTGGAAGCCCAGCGGCGCGCCCCGGTTGTACGACGCGTCGAACTCCTCGCCGGTCGAGTGCGCAACGCCCACGTAGTGCACGTTCACCCGCGAGCCGGCTACTGCCTCGGCGCCGTCGCCCTCGGTGATGTCGGTGATCTCGAGATCCGCCGGCGGCGGTCCGTCGGGAAAGTCGATCTCTGGCTTGTCAGTCATGCCACCAGGCTAACCAGGCCCCCGGTCCACCCGGTTCAGCGGGTCAGCGTGGTGAACCAGCCGAGGATCTGCGGGTAGGCGAGTTCAGCGGTGCGGTTGTGGTCCACCGGCCCGGTATCCGTGATCGTCGACCGGGTGCCGCGTGGGTCGAGATTGCCGCGGCAGCTGTGCGCGTTTGCCGCCGGTACGTCGAGGTCCGCGGAACCGGTGTAGAACCGCGTAGGCACCCGCGGAGTCCAGTCCGTGCAGATGCGATCAGCCTCCCGCAACCGCTTGCCCAGCGGGCCGGTCGGCCGAACCAGCTGCTGGAGAAACGAGGCCCGGACGAGCTTGTCCGGGCTGCCCGGAAGCGCGGCCGCGATCTCCTGCACGGTGTGACTGCCGTCGAACATCGAGTCGACAACCCGGTCGTACGGCGGCAGGAACACCTCTGCCGGATCGTCGTACAGCGGGATCAGCCGACTCCAGGCAGTGATGAAGTAACCGAGGTAGAGCGTGGCGACAAACGGACTGACCTGCCCGTTCACCAGAGCAGGCAGCTCGACGCCCAGCAGGTCGTAAGGCCCAGCGACCGGCGCCATGGCCCGCAGCCCGAACCCGTGCACCTCGCCACGCTGCAGTGCCCGCCCGAGACTGAGCGTGATCCGACCGCCCTCGGAGAACCCAGTGACGAGTACGTCGTTCCGCACAGACCTGCCGAGTGTCTCGGAAAGGCGCCGGGCCGCGATCAGCTGATCGGCCGACGCACTCGTCTCGGAGGCAGTATCGCCGTACGGATGCCGCCCGGGTCCGGTGCCCAGGCCCAGCAGGTCAGGCGCAGTCACGGCGAACCCGGCCCCGGCGAACATCAGGCTGCGGACGCGGTCCGGACTGCTTCGCGAGACCGAGGCCGTCGAGGCCCGAGTCGCGTTGGTCCCGTGCAGGAAGGTGACCAGACTCAGCCGGCGTTCAGTACGGCGAGGTAGCGCGACCAGACCGCTTGCCGTGGTCGGTCTGCCCTCCGGGGTGATGGTCCGATAGACCACGCGGTAGGCGTCGGCGCCGTACTTCGCCGGCTCGGTCTTCATCCCCGTCGACTGCAGGTACTGGGTCAGTTCGCCGGACGTGAGGTGCTCGATGGGCTCGACCGACACCACCGAACCACGCCAGGACGAGTGAGCACCGGCGGCGACCGGAACGCTTGCCCCCAGCGTGGCGGTCAGGGCGACTATCGCGACAACGCGTTTGAACAGGCTCATCTCTCCAGACAACGCTGCGCGCGCCCAAGACGGGAGGGTCCTTCAACCACCCCCGAGGGGGACTTTCACCCACCTACCGGCGGCAGGTCGGCGGCTAGTTGGAGGAGACGGTCGAGGACTGAGCCACCGGAGGCGGAGCCGCCGTCGTGTTGCCACTCGTTGGTGATCCAGGTGGTGACGTTGCCGACGCGGGCGGCGGTTTGCAGGGAGAGGTCGGCGTCGACGTACATGTCCTCGTGCCAGATGGCGGCCGCGAGCGGGACGCGGTTGGCGGCCAGCCGGTCGACGTCGTACAGGCGAGGCCAGCCGCCTTCAGTGGCGAGCAGATTCGCGGCCTCGGCGAACTCGCGGAGACCGGAGATCTGTTCGAGCATCCAGGGGAAGATCATCTCGCCGGTGAACAGCAGACGGGCAGCGTCCGGGTCGAACTCCGGCGGGCGCAGCCGTTCGGCCGCCCAGTTCGTCGGGCGATCACCCTGGGCGTAGATCAGCTCGTGGATGACCACCCAGAGCGGGCCGATCCCGAATGCGGTCTTGCTCATCACCGCCGACAGGAAGGCATACGACAGTACGTCGCCGTCCCACGCGTCGTCGATGAGCCAGTGCAAGGTCTCCGCCGCCGAACCCATGCCGAGGCCGACCCCGAGCAGCTGGAAACGCCGTACGTCGAGGCGGTCGCCGTTCGGCAGCCGCACATCGTGATCACGGAGGTGGTCGGCGATCCGGCGGACTCGCTCGACATCGTCGGGGTAGCGGGCGTAGTAAGCGTCGTTCTTGGCGACCACGCGCGGCCAGGTCCGGCTGTAGACGTCGTCCGGAGTCGCGTCGAGGCCGGGCAGACCCCCGGTGACCAGGCAGGTCTTGAGACCCTCGGGGGCCAGCGACAGATATGTGAGGGTGATGAAGCCGCCGTAGCTGGTACCCAGGCTCGTCCACGGTTCGCCCGGGCTCAGCTGCTCGCGAATCAGCTCGGCGTCTCGCACGATCGAGTCCGCCCGAAACAGCCGCAGGTACGCCGCCAGTTCGGCCGGTGTCTTCGCGGCCGCGGTCCGCGCGGTGATCGCCGTACTGCGGCCAACGCCGCGCTGATCGAGCAGCAACACGCGGTAGTCCTTCGTGGCACGGCCGATCCAGCCGTCCGCCGAGAGCGGCCGGGGTGCGGCGAGACCGGGACCGCCTTGCAGGTAGACCAGCCAAGGCAGCTTGGCATCCGCCTTACCGGCCGCGACGACCTCTCGCCCCAGCACCTCGATCGTCTCACCGTCGGGCCTGGAGTGGTCCAGCGGAACTGTGAACAAATGGTCGGTGACAACCAACCCCGGCAGTCTCGGCATGTCTCCATCCTCGGACAGCGCCAGGGTCACGGACACCGGCGGGCAGAATGGCGGGCATGCCCACCTATCGCGCGCGTTTTGATGCCACGGTTGCCTTCACCAACGGGGGTGGCCTGCAGGTGCAGGGGTTCCTGGTCGACGTTCCGTCGGCGGAGGTCACGGCCGAGCAGATCGGCGAGCTCTTCCTCGACTCGCTGGGGTTGCTGATGGCGGGGGATGTGCAGCTCAGCAATGTGGAGGTCGTCGAGGCTGCGCACAAGGGCACGCGCGGTGGGCCCGCCGCCGACGGTGCGCCGCGCGGCGAGGGGACGGCGTACGTCGAGCTCAGTCATGTGATCCGTGACGGCATGGTCACGTTGCCGAACCTGCCTGGGCCGACCTTCAGTCAGCAACTGACACGGGAAGCCTCGCGGGAGGTCTACGCGCCGGGCACCGAGTTCGAGATCGGGCTGCTGACGATGGTGACGAACACGGGCACCTACATGGACAGCCCGTACCACCGCTACCCGGACGGTCACGACCTCACCGGGTTCAGCCTCGAGCGCACGGCCGATCTGCCGACGGTCGTCGTCCGGGTGGAAGACAGCGGCCGGCTGGGGATCGATGCGGCCGCGCTGGCGACGTACAACGTCCGTGGCAAGGCAGTCCTGCTGCACACCGGTGACGACGCACGATTCGGTACGCCGGGGTACGTCGAGGAGCCGCACTTCCTCACGCGTGACGGTGCCGAGTGGCTGATCGAGCACGGGGCGATGCTGGTCGGGATCGATGCCGCCAACATCGACGACATGACCGACGGCACCCGCCCCGCCCACACGCTGCTGCTCGGTGCGGGAATCGCGATCGTCGAGCACCTCACCAACCTGGCCGAGGTCCCACCTACCGGTGCACTCTTCACCGCAACCGCACCCCGCATCGAAGGCCTCGGCACCTTCCCCGTCCGCGCCTACGCCAAGCTGCCTTAGGCGAGAGTTGGTTGGCTGGGTAGCTCAGCGATCACCCAGGACCTCGCGGAGTTTGGTGGCGAACTCCGCGGGTTTGCCGGGCATCCCGTACTCGTCGCCGAGGAAGCCGCCGTGGTTGCTCGGGAAGATGACTGGGGTGAGGTCGAGGCGTTCGGCGAGTGCCTGGCCGCAGCGGGCGGCGAGTTGCCGGACGGACTCCTCGCCGCTGCCGATCACAAGTTTGTGCTTGGCCTTTGCCAAGGTGTCGAAGTCGGGCTCGTACGACGTCGTGCCGCGGATGTTCTGGCCGAGCAGGGCGTCGTCGCGGCTGCCGTCGTCCTCGGCGGACAGCCCGAACATCGCGGGATCGGGCGCGGGCCGGTCGGTGTAGTCGGCCGGGAACTCACCCTCGAAGCTGACCAGCGCGATGAACTTCGCCATCCCGGCGCCGTGGCCGTCCCGCTGGTAGGTCTCGTAGATGTCGTTGTTGGCGGCCTGCGCGGCCTCGCTGTCCGGGACGAGCTTGAGGAGCGGTGGCTCGTGCGCGACGAGCGTGTTGACGAGGTCCGGGCGGTTGGTCAGGAGGGCCAGTGCGTTCACCGCGCCGCCGCTGCTGGCGAAGATGTCGACCGGGCCGGCGTCGAGAGTCTCGATCAGTACGGCGAGGTCGCCGGCGTGGATCAGCGGGTTCAGCTCGCCGCTGTCGGTCCGCACGCTGCGCTCGACGCCACGCGGGTCGTAGGTGACGACCGTGCGGTCGGGGAAGTGCGATGCCAGGGTCGGGAAGCCACTCGCGCCCATCGGGCAACCGATCAGCAGGAGTACCGGCTGGTCGCGATCGGTGAGGCTCCCGCGAACGTCGTACGTGAGGGTGACGTGAGGAATGTCGACTGTGCTGGTGATCGGTTCCGTCATGACTGGAGCCTCTCACCCTCGCCCTCTGCGGGACTACCCTCGAGGGCCATGGGGAGAAAACTTCTGGCCGCGTTCGCGGCTGCTGCGCTGACCATCACCGGCTCCGGTACGGCGCACGCCGCCGGACCGAACTACGGCGAGTACTCGCTGATGTTCGAGAAGTCCGCCGGCCAGTACTGGGCCGGCGAGACCGCAGCGGGGCAGTGGGCGTGGACCCCGTTGAGCGCGACCGAGTCCGACATCTCCTGGGGTGACCCGCAGACCTGGCCGCCGCAGTACGCCGAGCACTTCATCCGCGACGGCGACTGGGTCCTCGTCGACGGCTACAACGACGGTCCCGGCCGACCGCTCACGCAGGTCCAGCGTGTCACGTCCGAGCAGATCGGCGACGCCAACTGCGAGAACCTCACGCCGATCCCGTCCGCCGACGGCCGCCAGCACTACGTGAAGTGGAACATCCCGGCCACCGGCTACTGCCTCGACGCCACCGGCACCATCAAACCCCCGAACGGCTCCACCACCGTCAACTTCCGCCACCTGCAGAAGTGGTCACCCCCGCACCCCTGCTCCAACTCGTACTTCGCCAACCAGACCTGCATCACCCAGTTCGAGCAGTGGTGGGACGACAACAACCACGCCTACTCCCTGCAGCTCTCCCGCACCCTCGAACTCGCCAAAGGCAAAGGCATGGCCTTCACCAACCGCACCACAGTCCCCGTCAGCTGGAACGCCGACGCCCGCTACTACTGGCACTACTAGGCGCGGGGATAGCCGGCGGGAGCGGCTGGGGCCGGGTGGGTGAGGATGCGGCCGGTCGGGGTGGCCAGCAGGCGGGTGAGGTTGGTTTCGAAGGACTCTTCGAGACTCCAGTCGGCGGTGAGGATGTAGAGCGTCCGACCGCCTAGCGCGCAGGCGAAACCGAAGTGCTCGAGCGGGACGGTTTCGAGGACCTCGCCGCCTTCGGCGATCCGAAGACAGCTCGGACCGGCTTCGGTGAAGCCCGGCGTCCAGATGGCGCCGTCGGTGTCCATGCACATGCCGTCGCCGGAGTGCGCCGCCCAGACCCGCCGATTGACGAGACCGCCGTCGGGCAGGACGTCGTACGCCGTCAAGGTGCGGGCGAAGGACTCGGCGATCACGAGCGTCCGGTTGTCCGGCGTGATGACCATGCCGTTCGGGAAGGCGAGTTCGTCGGCGACGCGTCGTACCGTGCCGTCCGGTGTGATCAGCAGGATGAATCCCGGCCGCTCGCCCTCGGCCGGAGCGAACGAGGCGCCGCCGTTCACGTAGATGTTGCCGCGGCCGTCGACGACGAGTTCGTTCAGACCGCCGTACGACGAGAGGTCCGCGTGCACGACGAGTTCGCCGGACGGTTCCTGGCGGAGCAGCAGACCTTCCTGACCGGAGACCACCAGCAGGCTGCCGTCGGGGAGCCAGTCGATCGAGAAGGGCAGCGTGGTGCCGACCCGCGCCATCACCTCTCTGGTGCCGTCCGGAGAGACGGCCAGGATCTCCTGTGTGCCCCAGTTCGCACACCACAGCCGACCGTCGTGCCAGCGTGCCGACTCGCCGATGACCAGTCCGTCCAGCAGAACCTCAGTCATGATCCAGCTCCTTCACGAGAGGGTGTTTACCTCTACACGAACGAGCCGGGCCGCAATCGACAGTCCGGGGCACGCTAGGCTGAGCGCCCGTGAAGGTCTTGGTGATCGGTACGGGTGGCCGCGAGCACGCGTTGGTGTGGGCATTGGCCCAGGACGCGGATGTCGAACAGGTGGTGGCGGCCCCGGGCAACCCTGGTATCGCCGTCCTGCATCCGGCGTACGACGGGCAAACGATCGTTTGCCGTCCGGTGGACATCGCCGACCACGCTGCGGTCGTCGCGCTGGCGACCGAGATGGGTGCGGACCTGGTCGTCGTCGGGCCGGAGGCGCCGCTGGTCGCTGGGCTCGCCGATCCGCTCCGCGAGGCCGGGATCGCGGTCTTCGGGCCGTCCAAGGACGCGGCTCAGATCGAGGGGTCGAAGGCGTTCGCCAAGGACGTGATGGCCGCTGCCAGCGTGCCGACCGGCCGGGCCTACGTGTGTACGACGCCCGAGCAGGCCGCGGAGGCGATCGACGCGTTCGGACCGCCGTACGTGGTGAAGGACGACGGGCTCGCCGCCGGCAAGGGCGTCGTGGTCACGTCGGACCGCGACGAGGCGCTCGCGCATGCGGCCGGTTGTGAGCAGGTGCTGATCGAGGAGTTCCTGGACGGACCCGAGGTGTCGCTGTTCGCGATCACCGACGGGACGACCGTGCTGCCGATGCAGCCCGCGCAGGACTTCAAGCGCCTTGGCGACAACGACGAAGGCCCCAACACCGGCGGGATGGGCGCCTACACACCGTTGCCCTGGGCACCGGAAGGTTTGGTTGCCGAGATCACCGACAAGGTGCTGCAGCCGACCGTCGACGAGATGCGCCGCCGCGGTACGCCGTTCAGTGGCCTCCTGTACGCCGGTCTCGCGCTGACGTCCCGTGGTCTGCGCGTGATCGAGTTCAACTGCCGCTTCGGGGACCCGGAAACCCAGGCGCTGCTGCCGATGCTGAAGACCCCGCTCGGCGGTCTGCTGCTCGCCGCCGCCACCGGCAAGCTCGGCGCCTACGACAAACTGAGCTGGAAGAACGGCTCCGCGGTCGCGGTCGTGGTCGCGGCCAAGAAGTACCCGGCCAGCCCTCGCAGCGGCGACGTGATCGCCGGTGTCGACCAGGCCGAGGGCGACGACGTCCGCGTCTTCCACGCCGGTACGGCGCTCGACGGCGAGGACCTCGTCACATCGGGTGGCCGGGTGCTCGCGGTCAGTGCCACCGGCAAGGATCTCGACGAGGCCCGCCAGCGCGCCTACGCCGGCGTCGGCCAGATCCGGATCAAGGGTTCCCAGCACCGCACCGACATCGCCCTCAAGGCGGCCCGAGGAGAGATCACGGTCTGACGGGGCTCACCACCGCTGGTAGCTGCCGCCAGGGCTCCGGTCCAAGGTGCCGTCGAAGGTGTTGTCCTTGATCGGGTTCACCCGCTCGAACTGCGGCACCTCCGGCAGCGGGTTCTCGAAGATCTCGCGCAGGCGGAGGTCATCGATCCCCGCGACGCCGAGCACGGCGACGCGGCGCAGGCCGGTCGCGACCTGCTCGCGCAGTTCCCGGTGCAGCGGGCTGAACCGAGGCAGGATCCGCGGCCGGACGACACCCTGGGCGGCGAGTGCGTCGTCGAGCGCCATGACCGCCTGACTGGCAGTCAGCTGGGCTACGAACTCGTCGACCGGCAGACCGGAGGCGGGCAGCAGGTCGAGCGCGGCGGTCTCGATTCGCAGGGCGGCCGAGCCCTCGGCGGCCTCCAGCGGGGCCTCGCCTTCCTTCACGCGCTGCCGCTTGAAGCCGACCTCCAGCTGACCGGCGGTCGCCATCGTGACGAACACGGTCAACGCCACCCGCTCGGCGCCGCCGAGGATCCAGGCGGTCTCGTAGTCCGTGAGTCTCTTCACCTTTCCCATGGTGCAGCGGAGGCAGGGTCACCGGGTCTGGGAGAATAGGGGCGTGTCGAGCCCTGTGAAGCCCCGGATCCCGAACGTTCTCGCGTCCCGTTACGCCAGCCTGTCGATGGCGCGGCTGTGGTCGCCGGAGCACAAGATCGTGCTGGAGCGGCAGCTGTGGCTCGCGGTACTCAAGGCACAGAAAGAGCTGGGCGTCGACGTACCGGACGGGGTCGTCGAGGACTACGAGCGGGTGGTCGACCAGGTCGACCTGGAGTCGATCGCGGCCCGGGAGCGGGTCACGCGGCACGACGTGAAGGCGCGGATCGAGGAGTTCAGCGCGCTCGCCGGGCACGAGCACATCCACAAGGGCATGACGAGCCGGGACCTGACCGAGAACGTCGAGCAGCTGCAGATCCGGGCCGGGCTCGAGCTCGTCCGCGATCGGGCGGTGGCGACCGCCGTACGGCTCGGGCAGAAGGCGGCCGACCACGCGGCGCTGGTGCTGACCGGCCGGTCGCACAACGTGGCCGCGCAGGCGACCACGCTCGGCAAGCGGTTCGCGTCCGCGGCCGACGAGCTGCTGGTGGCGATCGCGCGGCTCGAGGAGCTGATCGAGCGCTATCCGCTGCGCGGGATCAAGGGGCCGGTGGGGACGTCGCAGGACATGCTCGACCTGTTCGGCGGCGACCCGGCCAAGCTGGACAAGCTGGAGAGCGACATCGCCCAGCACCTCGGCTTCAGTCACACGCTGACCAGCGTCGGCCAGGTCTACCCGCGGTCGCTGGACTACGACGTCGTCTCCGCCCTTGTGCAGCTCGCCGCGGGCCCGTCGAGCCTGGCCACCACGATCCGGCTGATGGCCGGGCACGAGCTGGTCACCGAAGGTTTCAAGGAGGGCCAGGTCGGCTCCTCGGCGATGCCGCACAAGATGAACACCCGGTCCTGTGAGCGGGTCAACGGGCTGGCCGTCATCATCCGCGGCTACGCCTCGATGGCCGGTGAGCTGGCCGGTAACCAGTGGAACGAGGGCGACGTCTTCTGTTCCGTCGTACGGCGGGTCGCCCTGCCGGACGCGTTCTTCGCGCTGGACGGGTTGTTCGAGACGTTCCTGACCGTGCTCGACGAGTTCGGGGTCTATCCGGCCGTGGTGAGCCGCGAGCTCGAGCGGTACCTGCCGTTCCTGACCACGACCAAGGTCCTGATGGCCGCGGTGAAGAACGGCATCGGCCGCGAGACCGCGCACGAGGTCATCAAGGAGCACGCGGTCGCGACCGCGCTGGACCTGCGCAAGGGACTGGCCGCGAACGACCTGTTCCACCGCCTCGGCGAGGACGGCCGGCTCGGCCTGACCGAGGACCAGATCGTCGGCATCGTCGGCGAGCCGCTGTCCTTCACCGGCGCGGCCGTCGCGCAGGTCGGCGCGGTCGTCACCCGCATCGACGAGCTCGCCAAGCGGTACCCCGAAGCCGCGGCGTACAACCCGGGTGACATCCTCTAGTCCGTGTTCGAACCGCTGACCTGGGCCCTGGTCGGGCTGAGCCTCCTCGCGATGGTGTACGCCGCGGTCCTGGCTGTCCGGGACAAGCGGATCGACTGGCCGGTCCTCGGCGTACTGGCCGTGGTCGAGGTCGGCCTGCTGGCGCAGCTCGTCGTCGGCATCGTCCAGTTGACCGGCACGGACCGGGATGTCTCCGGACCGTTCTTCATCGGCTACCTGGTCGGCGGGCTGCTGGTGCTACCGATCGGTGCGCTGTGGGCGCTGGCCGAAAGCAGCCGGTGGGGTGCGGGCGCACTCGCCTTCGCCTGCCTGGTGATCCCGGTCGTCGAACAGCGCCTCCACGAGATCTGGGTGGCATGAGCGGCTCGGATCCCGGCGCGACTCGGCGTGGGCCGGGGCGGATCCTGGTGCTTGTGTACGGCGTGTTCGCGCTGGCCGCGACCGCCCGCGCCGGCGTCCAGATCGCGACTCAGTTCTCCGACGCCCCGATCGCCTACCTGCTCTCGGCGTTTGCGGCGGTCATCTACTGCGCTGCGACCTTCGCGCTGGCCAAGGCGACCACGCTCTCCCGGCGCGTTGCGACGATCGCGATCGCCATCGAGTTGATCGGCGTACTGGGGGTCGGTGCGTTCAGTTACGCCGTACCGGAGGACTTCCCGGATGCGACCGTGTGGTCGCACTTCGGGCAGGGGTACGGGTTCGTCCCGCTGGTGCTCCCGATCCTCGGGCTGTTCTGGCTACGTCGAACTCGGTAGCAACGCGAACCGCAGCGCGCGCAGGACGAACTGCGGCCGGGCGAGTGCGGTCGGGTGGTCGAGCATGGTGGTGACCCGGTTGAACTGGACGTTCAGATCGTCGTCCTTGGCCGTTGCCGCGAAGATCAGGCTGGAGAACCACTTCGTCAGCCGATAGCCGCGCGGGTACGGCCCGTCGACGTGGGGGAGCGCGAGGTCGGCCAGGGTCGAGAGCTGCCAGGCGACGTCGACGACCACGTTGACGTCGTCGAAGTACGAGCGGGCAGGCAGTTTCAGGTCCGGGTCTGCAGACAGGTACGCCGACAGGCACGAGGCATGCAGGGTTGCCGAGGTCATCCCTTGCCCGTAGATCGGGTTGAAGGATGCCACCGCGTCACCGGCCACGATCAGGCCGGCCGGGATCCGCTCGAGCTCGTGGTAGTCCCGGCGCCGGCTGTCGGCCTGGTGGTACGTGTTCACCTCGCCGAGGAGTTCGCCGTGCTCGGCGATCTGGGCGAACTCGGTCGGGTAGTCCGAGCGGCACCGCTTCCGGAAGTCCTCGATATCCCGCGTCGGCCGATCGTCGGCGTACCCGGCGACGAGCACCAGCCAGCGATCACCCTCCACCGCGAGAATGCCGCCCTGGCGGAGTGGCCGGCCGCTGCCGGGCTGGTTCTGCGCGATCGAGACGCCGATGTCGGAGATCTCGGGGTCCCGCCGGAACAGTGCGCTCGCGTAATTGAGCTTGATCGGCATCCGGTGCATCGGCGGCTGCGGCCACCCGGCCGCGCCGAGCCAGTCGCTGAGCCGGCTGGAGCGTCCGGTCGCGTCGACGACCAGGTCGGCAGGCACAGTCACGAGCGACTCCGGTCCGGCGGTGCCGTCGGGCTGATAGCGGGCGGCGGTGACCCGGTCGTCGGCGAGCTCGATCCCGTCGGCGCGGCCGTGCACGAGCCGGATGTTGCCGATCTCGAGCGTACGGCGGCGGACCATCGACTCCAGGAACGGCCGGGTGCTGATCAGCGCCGCACCGAGCGAACCCGGGGGCGGTCCGGGCCGGAGCTCGCCGTTGATGTAGGTCCGGCTCTGCTCAGGCGGCGGGTTGACCGCGCCTGCGGCCAAGGCCTCCGCGGAGAACCCCGGGAACCACCGGTCCAGCTGGGCATGACCAGCTGGCAGCAGCGCGTGCACCTGACTGCCTTGCGGTACGCCGGGGCGCGGCTCGGTCGAGTCGCCGGTTGTGTCGCGTTCGACGATCAGCACCTCGTCGGCGTGATCGCTGAGCACCCGGGCGGCCATCAGACCGGCCATGCTCGCGCCCAGCACGACCGCGCGCTCCATCAGGACCTTCGGTTTCCCCGGTCGCTCGGCACTCGTGATCCGGGCAAAACGTTGCGCAACCGACTCAGCCACTGACCAGCCCCCCAGGCAGGAAATGAAAGTAACTGCCACCTTAGGGTCTCTGTCATCTTTCCGCCGCCGCACGCATGTCGCGACTCCCAGCCAACTCCCAGCCGTGCCCAGGGACCACCCAAGGTTCGGTCGACAGAGTCGAAGTCATGCAGACATCAGGTCATCCCAGCGATTCGAGACGGGTCGAGATCGTCGTACCCGTCAAGAACGAGGAACACGACCTCGGCCCGAACATCCGGCGGTTGCGGGAGTTCCTGGACACCGCCTTCCCTTATTCGGCCGAGGTCTGCATCGCCGACAACGGCAGCACCGACGCGACGTACGAGATCGGTTCGCTGCTCGCGATCGAACTGCCCGGGGTCCGGGTGGTCCGGCTCGAGCAGCCGGGTCGCGGGCGCGCCCTCAAGCAGGTCTGGTCGGAGTCGACGGCCGACGTGCTCGCCTATATGGACGTGGATCTGTCCACCAATCTGAACGCGTTGCTGCCGTTGGTGGCTCCGTTGTTCGCCGGGCACAGTGACGTTGCCATCGGCACCCGGTTGTCCAACGGGTCGCGGGTGGTCCGGCGCCCGAAGCGTGAGTTCATCAGCCGCTCCTACAACTTGTTGCTCAGGGCAACGCTGAGCACGCACTTCTCCGATGCACAGTGCGGTTTCAAGGCGATCCGGGCGGACGTGGCCCGCGAGCTGCTGCCGTACGTCGAGGACACCAGCTGGTTCTTCGACACCGAACTGCTGGTGCTGGCGGAACGCGCCGGGCTGCGGATCCACGAGGTCCCGGTGGACTGGGTCGACGACCTGGATTCACGGGTCGCGATCGCCAAGACGGTCGGCGAGGATCTGCGCGGGATCGTGCGGCTGGCTCGGGCGCGGATCGACCTCGAGCCGATCAGGGCGACGTACGGGCGACCGCGCGTGCTCGATCCACGGACGGCGTTGGCTGCGCGGGTACTGCGGTTCTGCGCGGTCGGCGTACTGAGCACGCTGGCCTACGCGCTGCTGTATCTCGTGCTGAGACAAGGGATGCCGGCGCAGGTCGCGAACGTGCTTGCCCTGCTCATCACCGCGATCGGCAACACCGCACTCAACCGACGGATCACCTTCGGAGTCCGCGGGGTCGAGGGCAGATGGCGGCATCAGCTGCGCGGCCTCGTCACCTTCGGCATCGGGTGGAGCCTGACCGCGTGCTCGCTGTGGTTGCTGCACACCGCGGTGGCCGCACCGCATCAAGGCGTCGAGGTGACCGTGCTGACCCTCGCGAACCTGGCGGCGACCATCGTCCGCTTCAGCCTCTTCCAGGCCTGGGTCTTCAACGACGACGCACCCACCCTCCCCACCCTCGAACCTCAGGAGCAACTGACATGGCGACACTGACCGAGTCCAGACCCCGAGTGGTGGCCAGACCACTCACGCTGAGCCGGGACAAGATCCTGTACGGCGGGTTGCTGGTCCTCACCGCGATCGCCTACCTCTGGGGGCTGTCCAAGAACGGCTACGCCAACGAGTACTACGCGGCCGCCGTCCAGGCCGGGTCGACGAGCTGGAAGGCCTGGTTCTTCGGGGCGTTCGACTCAGCGAGTTTCATCACCGTCGACAAGACACCGGGCTCGTTGTGGGTGATGGGCCTGTCCGGGCGGATCTTCGGGTTCAACAGCTGGAGCATGCTGGTTCCGCAGGCGCTGATGGGTGTTGCGAGCGTCGGCTTCGTCTATGTCTCGGTACGGCGCTGGTTCTCGGCCAACGCGGGACTGCTGGCCGGTGGCGTCCTCGCGCTGACGCCGGTCGCCGTACTGATGTTCCGCTTCAACAACCCCGATGCGCTGCTGATCATGCTGCTGTGCGCCGGAGCGTGGGCGGTCACCCGGGCGATCGATTCCGAGAAGCATGCGGCTCGGTGGATGATGCTGGCCGGCGCTCTCGTCGGGTTCGGGTTCCTGGCGAAGATGCTGCAGGCCTTCCTGATCCTGCCCGCGTTCGGGCTGGCGTATCTGGTGGCAGGCAGGTCCGCGCTCGGGAAGCGGATCGTGCACAGCGGGCTCGCGGTAGTCGCGATGATCGTGAGTGCCGGCTGGTGGATCGCGATCGTCGAACTGGTGCCGGCGTCGGCGCGGCCGTGGGTCGGCGGGTCGTCGACCAACAGCATTCTCGAGCTGACACTGGGCTACAACGGGCTCGGGCGACTGAACGGGAACGAGACCGGATCGGTCGGCGGCGGTACCGGCAACCCCGGCTGGGGTGGTGCGACTGGGGTGCAGCGGTTGTTCGGTGGTGAGTTCGCCTCGCAGGTCGCTTGGCTGCTACCGGCTGCATTGCTGGCGATCGTCGTACTGATTGTGGCTGCCGGGAAGGCGCCGCGAACGGATCGGATTCGGGCGTTCACGATTCTGTGGGGCGGCTGGCTGGTGGTGACCGGACTGGTCTTCAGCTTCATGCAGGGGATCATCCACAGCTACTACATGATCGCGCTGGCACCGGCCATCGGTGCGGTGATCGGTGCAGCGATGATGGTGCTCTGGCGGCGCCGGACCAAATGGTTGCCGCGAGCAACACTTGCCGGTGGGATCCTGCTCACGGCCGGGTGGAGTTTCGCGTTGCTGAACGAGACGCCGACCTGGAATCCGTGGTTGCGGTGGGTCGTGCTGGTGGCCGGGGTGATCTCGGCGGGCGCGCTGCTGATGGTGCCTGAGCTCGGGCTCAACCGGGCAACGGCCCGACGGGTCGGGCTGGCCACGGGTGCGCTGCTGATCGTGACGGCGCTGGCCGGGCCGGCGGCGTACTCGGTGAGCACGATCGCGACGGCTCACGCTGGCGCGTTGCCGACGGCCGGGCCGTCGGTTGCTGGTGGCATGGGCGGTATGCGTGGCGGTCGTGGGGGTGGCGGAGGGCCTGATGGGCAGGCTGCGCCGGGCGGTGCAACGACTGGGCGGAACGGGATGGGCATGCCGGGTGCGACGACTGGGCAAGGCGCAGCGCCGACCCGTGGTGGCGGCGGTGGATTCCTGGGTGGTGGCGGGATCAGCAGCGTGTCGAGCGAGCTGATAGCGCTGCTGCAGCAGGGTTCGACGGGTTACACCTGGGCCGCCGCGGCGGTGACCGCGAACGGTGCCGCGCCACTCCAGATCGCCGCCGAGGTGCCGATCATGGCGATCGGTGGGTTCAACGGGACCGATCCCGCGCCCACTCTGGCCGAGTTCAAGGAGCTGGTTGCTCAGGGCAAGGTTCATTACTTCGTCGGCAGTTCCCGTGGCGGATTCGGTGGTGCGCGCGGCGGTGCGTCGTCCGACATCACCACCTGGGTGTCCCAGAACTTCAAGGCTCAGACCGTCGGTACCACCACCGTCTACGACCTCACGACCAGTAACTAGGAGCATTTTCCCCGTAAGGGGTGGTGTGACACGTGTGGAGTGGGGTAAGCATCTGGGGGTGGAATGGTCGAACGTCACCTGGTTCCTGACCGCGCTCGGTGCGGTCGTCGTGCTGTTGACGCGCGTCCGGCTCGGAGGTGCAGTGGTCGACGGCACCGGCCGATCCAGCGGGGTAGCCGGGTATTCGGCTGCCCTGCTGCGGATTCACACCACCGCGGGCGTCCTCACCTTGCTGGTCTGGATCGTTGCCCTGCTCACCCTTCGCCGGGAGATCGCTCTCCTCGGGCTGGCCGGCTGGTGGCTGCTGGCGGTGGTCGGATTGTTGCTTCTGGCCCGTTGGCTACCGAGCGGGGGCAAACATTCCGAGCACACCCGCGGCGACGCCTGGGGCTCCGGTGCCGGGCTCTCCCTCCTCGGCCACATCGGCGTACTGCTGGGATCCGGCTACTTCACCTGGGTCACGCTGACGGACCGCCTCTGACCAACCCATCCAGTACGGCGGCGACTGTACGCCGTACCCCGTCCTCGAAGTCGGCCTCCGAGAGCGTCGAGCCGACCCCGGCGACGCGGTCGTAGAGGAGGCCGTCCAGCATCGCCGCCAGCGGCCACGCGGCCCGCTCCGGATCCGGTACGCCGAGGGTCGCGAGCAGCTGGCCGAGCATCTCGCGCAGTTGCCGCCCGCCTGCGTTGATCGCGGTCCGTAGCTCGGGCTGCCGACTCGCTTCCAGTGAGAGCTCGTAGCGCGCGATCAGGTCGTCCGGTCGCTCGGCGGCGAGCCCGAGAACCATCGCAACCACCAGCTCGTTCGGCGGCAGCTCGCTCTGAGGCGGGGCGACGGTCTCCACGTCGCGGGCGAGCATGCGGTTCACGCACGCGGTCAGCAGCGCACTGCGGGTGCGCAGGTAGTACGACGTGGACCCCGGCGGCAGCCCGGCCTCGCTGTCGACGGCTCGGTGCGTGAGCCCGCGCAATCCGCGGCTCGCGACCAGCCGAATCGCGGCGTCGGCGATCGCATCCCGTCGATCCGCCCCCAGCGGCACCTGCTTCGTCACATCGGCAGTCTCGCACTTCCCAGCCTGCCTCTACAAATGTAGAGTCGAGGTATGAGGACAGCGATCGTGGTGGGGGCGGGGATCGGCGGGGTGACTGCGGCGGTGGCGCTGCAACGCTGTGGCTGGGAGGTCACGGTCCTGGAGCGCGCGGCTGAACTGGGGGAGGTCGGCGCGGGCATCTCGCTCTGGCCGGCCGCGGCCGCTGTACTCAGCGAGCTCGGGGTCAAGGGAGTCGATCAGGCAGCCGTGCCGTCCGGCCCGTTCGGCCTGCGCAAGCCGAACGGCCGCTGGGTGGTCGCCGCGCCCGATCTCGGCCTCGACCTGCCGGTGATGATCCACCGGGCGCAGCTTCATGACCTGATCACCGCCGAATTCGGTCCAGCCGTGACCGTCCGGACCGGGTACACCGTCGAGACCGTCACCCAGGACGACACCGGGGTGCTGGTCAACGGCTCGCTCCGGGCCGACCTGCTCATTGCGGCCGACGGACTCCGCAGCGTGGTCCGCACGGCGCTCTACCCGCAGTACGCCGGACCGCAGTACTCGGGCTCCACGGCGTACCGGGGTATCACCGAGACGAAGGCCAACGACGGTGGTGAGACCTGGGGATCGGCAGAGCGCTTCGGAATCGCCCAGCTGATCGACGGCCGCACCTACTGGTACGCCACGCACAACCAGCCCGCCGGCCAGAGCGGCGACCTCGCCGAGGTCATCCGCAAATACGGCAACTGGCACGACCCCATCCCCGCACTCCTGGCCACCACCCAGACCGTCCTCCAGAACGACATCTACGACCTCGCACTCCCACTCGTCCCCTTCGCCGCCGGCCGGATCGCCCTCCTCGGCGACGCCGCCCACGCCATGACCCCCAACCTGGGCCGAGGCGCCTGCACCGCCATCGAGGACGCCGGCGCCCTGGCCAGACACCTCACCTCCACCCCCGACCCAGTCACCGCCCTGACCCAGTACGACGCCGCCCGTCGCCCCGCGGCCACCCAGCTCGTCAAACGCTCCCGCCAGATCGGCCGCCTCGGCCAACTGGAGAACCCACTCGCGATCGGCGTGCGGGACGCGCTGATGTGGCTGGGCGGAACTGCGGTGCGCGGAGCCGCCGCACTGACCAAGTCCCGCCGGGCCCCCAAGCCCACGCCCAGCAACCGCTGACGAGGGCACGTGGGACGCGGTTGATCAGTGGTGGCGGTCCGCCTGCAAGAATCGACCTCGTGACCACACCACCTGCGGCTCCTGAGATTTCCGGTGCGAAGCACATCCACTCCGGGAAGGTTCGCGACCTGTACGAGTTGGAGTCGGGCGAGCTGCTGATGGTGGCCAGTGACCGGCAGAGTGCGTTCGACTGGATTCTGAGCACGCCGATCCCGGACAAGGGCAAGGTGCTCACGGCGATGAGCTTGTGGTGGTTCGAGCAGCTCGGGGTGCCGAACCACATCCTGTCCACCGATGTGCCGGCTGAGGTGGCTGGGCGTGCGGTGGTCTGCGAGAAGCTGGAGATGTTCCCGGTCGAGTGCGTGGCGCGCGGGTATCTGACCGGCTCCGGTCTGCTCGACTACCAGGCGACTGGTGGGGTGTGTGGGATCCCGCTGCCGGCTGGGCTGGTGGAGGCGTCGCGGCTGGAGGAGGCGATCTTCACGCCGGCTACCAAGGCCGATATCGGTGAGCACGACGAGAACGTCTCGTACGACGCGGTCGTGGCGACCGTCGGTGCGGAGACGGCCGCGGCGCTGCGGGAGACGACGCTGGACATCTACACGCGGGCCCGGGCGATGGCCGAGGAGCGCGGGATCATCCTGGCCGACACGAAGTTCGAGTTCGGTGCGCGCGCGGACGGGACGATCGTGCTGGCTGATGAGGTGCTCACGCCGGACTCGAGCCGGTTCTGGCCGGCTGAGCAGTGGGAGCCCGGTCGGCTGCAGCCGTCGTACGACAAGCAGATCATCCGGGACTGGCTGCAGTACGAGTCCGGGTGGGACCGGCACTCCGGGGAGGCGCCGCCGCCGCTGACCGACGAGGTGGTCGAGCGCACCCGTTCGGCGTACATCGGGGCCTACGAGCAGCTGACCGGGCGGACGTTCACCGCTTAGAAGAGGCCGACGCCGAGCGCCAGCAGGATGAAGCGGGCGGCACGGCCGATCAGCACCGACACTCCGAACGTGACCACGCCCATCCGGGAGGCGCCGCCGATCAGGGCGACGCCGTACAGGGGTGGGATGCCGACGGAGGCGCTGAGCAGCGTGACCGGGATGCCCCAGCGGCGGTCGCTCATCGCATCGAGGAGGCGTTTGCTGACGTCGCGGTTCCACTGCACGAACCGGCCCCAGCGGGTGTCCAGATCGACCGGCTTGGGTTCTTTCGACTTCCGCGACGCATAGCCCGGGCGGTAGCGGACGGCGAGGAACATGGCCACCTTGCCGATGGTCTGCCCGACGGACACCCCGATCGCCGCGACCACGGGGTCGAGGGCACCGGAGACGCCCACGCCGAGGACGTACGCCTCGGCGTTCATCACCGGGATGATGGCGGACCCGATCCCGAAGCCGACCGCCAGCAACAGCTGCCACACCCACATGATCTCGAGGCTATGCGCTGTTGCCTGAGCAATCACGAACATTTCACACTCGCGGGGCTGCAGACTGCCGGCCGCGGAGGATCGCGATCAGCCGGTACGACGATGCGACCTTCACCACGCACGCCGCGATCGCCATCGTGTAGGGCAGCCACTGCGCGCCGGTCTGGTGCGCGATGACGAGTGACACGACCACTGCGGCGGTGTTGACGGCCTTGGCCGGCTTGGACCAGTTCCAGAGCCAGATCGGGTAGTCGACCTTGTAGAAGTAGTTCGGGCTGAGTGTTCCGCGCCACAGCAGGAACGCCAGCGACAGCATGGTGTCCAGGACCCCGAACTGCACCAGGAAGATCGCCAGTGGCCCGATGGTCAGCGGGAACGTCGCCATGAACGCAGCGGCCAGCAGGAACGAGCACGCCCGGTCACAGACGATGTCGAAGACCGCACCGCCCTCGGACTCCTCGTTGCGGTACCGGGCGACCGCACCGTCGGCGATGTCACCGATCCAGTACGCGGCGTACCCGACGATCAACCAGCTCAGCGCACCGGTCCGGAACGCGATGGCAGCGATCACCATGGCGACCACGGTCCGCAGCAGCGTGATGCGGTTGGGGACTCCGAGCAGCAGGGCCGGCCGGACGGACAGCGGAACAGGAACAGTGGCCATCAGGCAGCCCTCAGATTCTCGGGATCGAGTGCATCCCGCAGTTGGTTGCGGAGCAGGTAGCCGGCCAGAGCGGCTCCGCCGGTGGCGAAGCCCCAGGACAGCAGCAGCAAGCCGGCCAAGCCGGCTGCAAGGAACGGCACCGAAGGCAGGTCGACCTGAAAGCCGATCAACCCACCCGGGCCCACCAGCAGCCCGGCACAGCAGCCGATCATCAGCGCCGGCGTCGCGACCATGGCGATCTGGTCACGGATCACCTGGCGCAGGAAGCGGGCATCGACGCCCAGCGCGGTGAGGCAGGCGAGCTGCCGGCGCTGGTCGACGAGTTGATCCGCCACGCCGACAGTCAGTGACGCCAGGGCGATCCCGGCGATCAGGGTCAGGCCGAGCCCGCTCATCACGTAGCCGGCGAAGTAGAAACCAAGGCTGTCGGGGTCGTTCTTGTCGATGCCGGTATAGAGCGCCACGTGGGCCAAAGCGCCGACCAGGAAGGCGCAGCCGAGCAGGACGCCACCCATCCGTGCGGCGGACCGGGCGTCGGCGACGATGCGGGCTCCGGCCAGCAGTTGCCCCGCAGTACCTGAGCGGCCGAGCAGGCGGCCGACCGGACCGGCCAGCTTGTGGACCTGGGTTGCCCACAGCATGGCCAGACCGATCAGGATCAAGGGCACCGTGAAGAAGGGGACCCGTGACCAGGTCAGCGCCGCGAGCACCAGGCAGGCCAAGCCGCCGATCACTCCCGTCGGTACCGGGAACGTGGATGCCTGCCTGTTCGCCGACGGACCGCGATAGGTGAGGTATCCCATCGCCGCACCACACAGGGTGAGTACGACGGCGACAGCAATCCACACCGGGAGATCCGAGAGGCTGAGGCCGGGGAAGACCCGAGCTACCAGAGGCAGTCCGCCGAAGAGCGCGGTGAGCACGGCATAGAGCGGACCGGACAGCAGCCCGCCGACCAGACCGATCAGAGTCGCGTCGGCGGTCGAAAGCCGCCGTACCTGCCCCAAAGACGCACCGGCCAACTGCAGTGCTGCGAATCGCCGTTCGCGTGCTGCTGTGCCGAGACGCAGCGCTTGAACCGCCAGACTGCCCGCCAGCACTGCCAGGACTCCGAGGGTCGCGGTGAGGCCAGGACGCAGGCCGGCCTCGGCGACGTAGTTGCTGTAGAGGTCCTTGGACAACTCGCCCCATCCGAGCAAGGCGATGTGTACGGCGTTGATCAGCAGCGCGCCGCTGAAGGCCAGGGCGGCTGTGGCGAGGTGGATGCGGCTGCGGTCGGCGGCCGTCCGCGACCTGGCGAGTAGGACGGTGGTGCTCAGCGAGAGGCTCATCAGGCTGCCCTCAAGTTCTCGGGGTCGAGGGCGTCCTCCAGCTGGTTGCGCAGCAGGAAGCCGGCCAGGACGCCGCCGGCTACGCCGAGAACGAGGCCGAGGGCGGCGACCGCACTCGCCGCGACCAGGTAGATGCCGTAGTACGGCTCGGGCTCGTCACCGACGATCGAGCCGCCGACCACGCGGCCGAGGGTGATCAGCATCCCCAGACCCATCCCCACTGCGAGCGCCGGTGCGCCGACGATGCTCAGCTGCCGGGTGATCATCCGGCGCAGGAACTGGATGTCGATCCCGAGCGCTGTCAGACAGGCGAGCTGCCGGCGCTGGTCGACCAGTTGATCGGCCACACCGACGATCAGGGCGGCCATCGCAACGGTCGTCACCAGCAGCAGGGCGAAGATGGCCAGGGCAAAACCCGTCACGTGGAACGTGCTGTCGAAGAACTCTTCCCGCGACAGCACGACCGCGATGAGGCCGTTGGCGAGCGCACCGATCAAGAAGCCGCAGCAGCCGAGCAGGGTGCTCATCCGCGCCGCAGGCCGGGCCTCTGTGACGAGCCGGGCGCCGGTGAGCAGGTTGAGGGGGCTACCGGACCTGACTAGCCGCCGACCGACGATCCGGATCCACGCCCGGTTCAGGTTGTAGAGGACGAAGGCCAGACCGACCACGAGCGCGGTGGTCGCGACATACCCGAGGAAGGGCGCCAGAACCATTGCCACGAGGACGAGTGCGACCCCCGCGACGACTCCCGAGCGACTCGCCTTCCCAAGCGCGTGCTCGGCCCGCGGCAGGAGGTCGTCCCGGTGCAGTACGGCGGCGATCACCGCCCCGGCCGCGGTCATCGTCACGACCACCGGGATCCAGGTCAGCACATCCACCGGCTGTACCGGAGGCAGGACCTGAGCCATTCTGGGCAACAGACTCAGGAACAGGCTGAGGACCAGATAGATCGGTGCCGCGAGCAGACCGCCGGCCAACCCCGCCATGGCCGCGTCGGTGATGGACAACCGCCGTACCTGCCGACTGGACGCCCCGGCCAGTTTCAGGGCGGCCATCCGGCGCTCGCGAGCCGCCGTACCGAGTCTCAAGGCCTGTACGGCGAGGCCGGCGGTGATCGCAGCCAGGAGAACCAGGATCGCGGCCAGTCCGGACCGCAGACCGGGCTCGGCGATGTAGTTGCTGTAGGTCGTGGCCGGTAACTCTGCACGACCGAGCCGAGCCACCCGGAGCGCGCCGAGCAGGAACGCGCCGCTGAGCCCGAGGGCTCCGACGGTCAGCCGGGTGCGGCTGCGGTCCGCGGGTGTCCGGGACCTGGCCAGCAGGAGCAGGGTCTCGACTGTCATCAGAAGGCCACTTCGTGCTGGATGACGCCGTCGCGTAGCCGGATCTCGCGGTTGGCGGCAGCGGCCACGAGGTTGTCGTGGGTGACCATCACCAGGGCTGCGCCGCGGTACTTGGCGGTCTTCACGAGAACGTCGAGCAGCTCCTTGCCGGCCCGGCTGTCCAGACTGCCGGTGGGCTCGTCTGCGAGGACGACGGTCGGTCCGGTGATGAGTGCGCGGGCGATGGCTGCCCGCTGGGTCTGGCCACCGGACAGCTCGGACGGTACGGCGTCAGCCTCGTCCTCGATGCCTACCTGGGTCAGCCACTCGCGTGCATGGACGTGGGCCTCGGAACGCTGGTGACCGGCGAGCAGCAGCGGCAGTGCGACGTTGTCGATCAGCGGCAGGTCCGGAACCAGCTGGCCGAACTGCAGGACGACACCGATCTTGGTCCGCCGCAGCTCTGCCCGCCTGTCCGGCGACAGGGTCGCCAGGTCCTGACCGTCCAGCCGCACCGAACCGGCGTCCGGGCTCAGAATGCCGGCCGCGCAGTGCAGCAGCGTGGACTTGCCGCAGCCGCTGGCACCGGTGATGGCGACGATCTCCCCGGCCTTGACCTGCAGCGAGACGCCACGCAGGGCCGTGTTGCGCCGGTACGCGAACTCGACGTCGGTCAGCTCAAGAGCGTTCATGAGGTCTCCTGCTCGGCAGTGCGGTCAAGGGCAATGCGTTCGAGGGCGCCGTCGAGCCAGCGCAGGTCGGCATCAAGGTGGGCGACGATGTAGTCGCGGACGATCGGGGAGGTCGGGTCCTGACCGGCAGGGGTCTCCTGCAGCTCGCGGATGCGGCGCAGGTGACTGGCACGCTGCCGAGCCAGGAAGGCGGCGGCGTCACCGCCGGTGCGGACCGCTGCGACGAGCTTGCGCAGCACCTCGTCCGCACTGCCCCAGGCGGGCGGCACCGGGTCTACCAGCCAGTCGGCCAGGTGCTGGCGGCCCTTGTCGGTGAGTGCGTAGACCGTCCGGTCCGGACCGCCGCCGGAGGTCTTCTCGACCACCTCGACGAGTCCGTCCCGCTCCAGCCGGCCCAGCGTTGTGTACACCTGCCCGAACGCCAGCGGGCGCCCGTCGGGGAACCAGCTGTCGTGGCCGCGCTTCACGTCGTACCCGTGCGCAGGACCTGCGGAAAGCAGGCCCAGGACGAGTTCAGCGGTTGCCATGAGAACGACTATACACCGCGTGTATGTACTGAGTGAATAGTCCGGCGAATGCGGGAATCCGGCGCCCGGTCGGTAGGATTCAGGGCGTCACCCCGGAACGAGACCTGGAGTAGTCAGTGGCCCGCGTTGTCGTCGATGTCATGCTCAAGCCCGAGATCCTCGACCCGCAGGGCAAGGCGGTGCACGGCGCGTTCGGCCGGCTCGGCTTCGACGGCGTGGCCGACGTCCGGCAGGGAAAGCGGTTCGAGATCACCCTGGACGGTGAGGCGACCGAGGAACGGGTCGCCGAGATCCGCCGGGCCGCCGACACCCTGCTGGCGAACTCGGTGATCGAGGACTTCACGTTGCACGTGGAGGACGGACAGTGAAGATCGGGGTCGTCACCTTCCCCGGCTCGCTGGACGACGCCGACGCCCGCCGCGCGGCCGCGGTGGCCGGTGCCGAGGCGGTCGCGCTCTGGCACGGTGACGCCGACCTGCACGGGGTCGACGCGGTCGTCCTGCCCGGCGGCTTCTCGTACGGCGACTACCTGCGCGCCGGTGCCATCTCCCGGTTCGCGCCGGTGATGGAGACGATCATCAAGAAGGCCGGTGAGGGTCTCCCGGTGCTCGGGATCTGCAACGGCTTCCAGGTGCTGTGTGAGTCGCACCTGCTGCCCGGTGCGCTGATCAAGAACCACCACCGCAAGTTCATCTGCAAGGACCAGGTGCTGCGGATCGAGAACAACCGCACCGCCTGGACCAGCGACTACGACGCGAACCACGAGATCACCATCGTGCTGAAGAACCAGGACGGTTCGTTCGTCGCCGACGAGGCCACGCTGGACCGGCTCGAGGGCGAGGGCCGGGTGGTCGCCCGCTACCTCGGCAACCCGAACGGCTCGTACCGCGACATCGCCGGTATCACCAACGAGCGCGGCAACGTGGTCGGCCTGATGCCGCACCCGGAGCACGCCGTCGAAACACTCACCGGACCGACCACGGACGGCCTGGGCTTCTTCACCTCGGTGCTGAAGGCCGTCGTCGCCTCCTGATGGGACGCTCAGGGCTGCGGCGCATCCTGCTCCGCACCCTCTTTGCCGCCACCGCCGCCCTGCTGACCTGCGCCGGTACGACGCCCGCGCAGGCGGCCGATGACGGTCAGACGGTGGTGATCGGCGTACCGGGGCTGTCCTGGTACGACGTCAAGGTGTCCCCCGAGCTGACCGCTCTGGTGAACCAGGCGAACGTCGGCTCGATCACCGTGAAGTCCGCCGGTCCGAACACCTGCCCAGTCGACGGCTGGCTCACCATCAGCGCCGGGACCCGTGCCTGGGGCAGCGTCCCCGGTGAGTCATGTGAAACACCAACCGTCGTAAACGGTGCAGTGCGCGGTTGGCAGACCTACATCGACCGCCAGTCCGAGCACCACACCGGCGCAGTGCTGGGCCGGCTGGGCGCGAACCAGCAGCAGCTCTGTGGGTTCGGTCCCGGGGCGGCGATCGCAGTGGCTCGGGTGAACGGTGCGGTCGGCGACCACTGGTTCCCGACCTTCGATCCGGCGAAGCTCGTGGGCACCACCTGCGACGACGCGATTGTCGATGCCGGTGCGCTGCCGCCGCGGGAGGGTCGCAAGGAGGCGCGCCGGAAGGTGGCCGAGCTCGTCACACAAGCCCGTGCGACTGGTAGCTCGGTGCTGCTGGTCGGCGTCAGCCAGGAGCTCCTCAACGCGCAGCAGCAGCCGCTGGTGGCGATGCAGCTCCCGCCGAGCGGGGAGCCGCGCTGGCTGACCAGCGACTCGACGCGACGGCCCGGGCTGATCCAGCTCACCGACATCACCGCCACCGTGCTCGAGGGCGAGCAGCTGGTTGATCCGACCCTCGAGCCAGCTGTCAACGCGCCTCTCGACGGAAACACGATCCGCGTCTCGGGCGACCCACATACCGATGCGGCCGCTGTGATCGAGGAGCGGCTCGACACCAATGAACGGTTCAAGCAGCCGCGGCCGATGCTGGTTGCGGTGTCGATGACCATCCTGGTGGCTGAGCTGCTCGCGCTGGCCTGGTTCTGGTTCACCCGGAGCCCCCGCGCGCGCCGTACCTTCACCTTCACGTTGCTGACCCAGGGCGGCTTCTTCATCGCGGTCTTCCTGTCCACCGCGACCGTCTGGTGGCGCTGGCCGTCTCCTGGTTTCTCCTTGTACTGCGTGGTTCTGGGCATCAGTGCGCTGTTCGCAGTGCTCACCCAGGTCTTCCTGAAGCGCTATGCGTTCCTGGGAATCGCACTGGCCGCCTACGCCATCCTCCTGGTCGACGGTGTGCTCGGTACGCCGTTGCAGTTCGGCAGCATGTTCACCGACGGACCTGTGATCGGTGGCCGGTTCTATGGCTTCGGGAACTCGACATTCGCCACTCTGGCGGTCGCAGCGCTCGTTGTGGCCGGCTGGGTCGCGCAGAAGCTGATCGACAAGAGCAGAGTGCAGGCGGCCCTTGCTGTGCTCGCGATCGGCGGCGCTGCGATCGTCGTGGACGGCAGACCGGGCTGGGGAACGGACTTCGGCGGCATTATCGCGCTGACCCCGGCGGTGCTGCTCATGGCCTGGCTGACCTGGCGCGGCAGCATCACCTTGCGCGCACTGATCGGTGTGGGCGTAGCCGGCGTACTGGCCGTGACTGCGGTTGCCTTCCTCGACTATCTGCGCCCGGCGGACCAGCGCAGTCACTTCGGCACGTTCTTCGCGCGGCTGCTCGACGGTGACGTCAGTGACGTGCTGATCCGCAAGCTGCAGATGGCGGTCGCGTTCTTCAACGGTCCGGCCGGCTGGGCGATGCTCGTCGCGGTGGTGCTCGCCATGCTGGCGACTGTGCTCCCCGCTCGGGTCCCCTTCCCGGCGTACCGGGACTTCTACACCAGTCTGCCGATGATCCGGCCGACTCTGCTGGCGCTGTCGACCTGTGGTCTGGTCGGCATGCTCCTGAACGACGCCGGGGTCGCGCTGCCCGCGATCATGACCGGCTTCGCCGTACCACTGCTGGTGGCGCATCTGGTCGCCCCTCAGCAGGCCAGTACCGGGCAGCCCAGTACCGTTTCACCTGAGTCCCACCTAGTGCAGGAGTCCAAAAGTGTCGACTGACACCGTCACCAACGCCGAGAGCACCCCGGACGTCGAGCAGCCGTGGGCCGAGCTCGGTCTGAAGCCGGACGAGTACCAGCGGATCCGCGACATCCTGGGCCGCCGTCCCACCAGCTGTGAGCTGGCGATGTACTCGGTGATGTGGAGCGAGCACTGCTCGTACAAGTCGTCCAAGGTGCACCTCAAGCGGTTCGGTGAGATCCCGCAGGAGACCCCGGCCGGCAAGATGCTCGCCGGGATCGGTGAGAACGCCGGCGTGATCGACATCGGCGAGGGCTACGCGGTCACGTTCAAGGTCGAGTCGCACAACCACCCGTCGTACGTCGAGCCCTACCAGGGCGCGGCCACCGGGGTCGGCGGCATCGTCCGCGACATCATCGCCATGGGTGCCCGCCCGGTCGCGGTGATGGATCCGCTGCGCTTCGGCCCGCTGGACGCTCCGGACACCAAGCGCGTGCTCCCGGGGATCGTGTCCGGCATCGGCGGCTACGGCAACAGCCTCGGCCTGCCGAACATCGGCGGCGAGGTCGTCTTCGACCCGACGTACATCGGCAACCCGCTCGTGAACGCGCTCTGTGTCGGCGTGATGCGGCACGAGGACCTGCACCTGGCCAACGCGACCGGCGTCGGCAACCAGATGATCCTGTACGGCGCCAAGACCGGTGGCGACGGGATCGGCGGGGTCTCGATCCTGGCCAGCGAGACCTTCGCCGAAGGCGGCCCGACCAAGCGGCCGGCGGTCCAGGTCGGCGACCCGTTCATGGAGAAGCTGCTGATCGAGTGCACGCTGGAGCTCTTCCAGGCCAAGGTGGTCGAGGGCATCCAGGACCTCGGCGGTGGCGGCCTGTCCTGTGCGACCTCGGAGCTGGCCAGCGCCGGTGACGGTGGCATGCGGGTGTCGCTGGACAAGGTGCCGCTGCGGGACGCCTCGCTGTCTCCCGAAGAGATCCTGATGAGTGAGTCGCAGGAGCGGATGATGGCCTGCGTCACGCCGGCCAACGTCGAGGAGTTCCTGAAGATCTGCGCCAAGTGGGACGTCCAGGCCGACGTGATCGGTGAGGTCACCGACACCGGCCGGCTGGAGATCGACTGGCACGGTGAGCGCGTCGTCGACGTACTGCCGGAGACCGTCGCACACGAGGGCCCGGTCTACAACCGTCCGTTCGCGCGGCCGGCCTGGCAGGACGACCTGCAGGCCGACGCTGCGGAGAAGTTGCCGCGCGCAACGACCTCGGCCGAGCTGCGGGACACCCTGCTGCAGCTGGTCGGCTCGCCGAACCTGTGCGACAAGTCCTGGATCACCGACCAGTACGACCGGTACGTGCTCGGCAACTCGGTGCTCGCGCAGCCCGAGGACAGCGGGATGATCCGGGTCGACGAGACCAGCGGTCTCGGCGTCGCGGTCTCCACCGACTGCAACGGCCGCTTCGCCAAGCTGGACCCGTACACCGGGGCCAAGCTCGCACTGGCCGAGTCCTTCCGCAACGTCGCCACCACCGGCGCGCGCCCGGTCGCGGTCAGCGACTGCCTGAACTTCGGTTCCCCCGAGGACCCGGACGTGATGTGGCAGTTCACCGAGGCGATCCGCGGCCTGGTCGACGGCTGCAAGGAGCTCGGCATCCCGGTCACCGGCGGCAACGTCTCGTTCTACAACCAGACCGGTGAGGTGGCGATCCTTCCGACGCCGGTCATCGGCGTCCTGGGTGTCATCGACGACGTCACCCGCCGTACGCCGATCGGCTTCACCGGCGAGATGGAGGGTCACCAGCTCTACCTGCTCGGTGAGACCGCCGAGGAGCTGTCCGGTTCGGAGTGGGCGCACGTCGTCCACGGTCACCTCGGTGGCCGCCCGCCGGCCGTCGACCTGGCCGCTGAGCAGCAGCTCGCCGACATCCTGATCAACGCGTCCCGGGACGGCCTGATCGACGCCGCCCACGACGTCAGTGACGGCGGGGTCGCCCAGACCCTGGTCGAGTCGGCACTGCGCGGCGGTGTCGGTGCGCGCGTGTGGGCGCCCGACAACCTGGACCCGTTCCTGTTCCTGTTCGCGGAGTCCGCCGGCCGCGCGGTCGTCGCCGTACCGCGCACCGAAGAGGTCCGGTTCACCGACATGTGCACCGCCCGGCGCTTCCCGCACACCAAGATCGGCGTCATCACCGGCGACACCCTCGACGTCCAGGACCAGTTCGAGATCCCCCTGACCGAACTCCGCGAAGTCTGGACCGCAACCCTCCCCGCCGCCCTGGCCTGACCCTTAGAGGAACTTGGCGTTGCCCGATCGTCTGGCACACTCGTAGGACGAGGGTGAGGTGGGGCGGATGGTGGAGCGGCGACCGGTGAAGCCGGCTGACCTGATGGGTCGGGCGGCGGCGGCCGGGCAGGAGGCGCGGGTGGTCGCGGCGCGGCGACGCGTGGCCAACATCCGGCTGACCGACGAGGAACGGCGGATCTGCACGGACGAGTTGGCCGAGCAGTTCGCCGTGGGGCGGCTGGACGAGGCTGAGCTGCACCTGCGCGTGGACCGGTTGCACGAGGCGGTCACGCATGCCGACCTGCAGCCGATCTTCGTTGGCCTGCCCACACCGTCGCTCTACCGGCCGACACCCCGCCCGACGGGACGCTGGCGCTGGGCCGCGTTCGTTGGCGCAGTGTGGCTGGCCGCACCGTTCTTCCTACTCGGCCTCGCGTTCCTGATCTTCGGCCGTGAGGTCGCAGCCGCAATCTTCGGCGTCCCGGCCCTCCTGTGGACAGCCGTCGCCTTCCGCTGGGCTCGCCGAGGGCAGACCTCAGGCTCCTAGCGTCGACTCCCGCGGGACCAGCTGGGCGGGCAGTTCCAGTACGCCGTGATGCGGGTTCCCGGCGATCGCGTCCAGCAGCAGGTGAGCGGCTCGGCGACCGAGCTCCTCGAGCCGTAGGTCCACCGAAGTGAGTGGCGGCCGGCTGGCAAGCGCCATCACCGGCCAGTTGTCGTAGCCGGTGACGGCGATCTCAGCCGGTACGGCGCGGCCCAGCTCGCGGAGGCGGTCGCACACGCCGCGGGCGATCTGGTCGCTGCCACAGGTGATCGCGTCGACGTCAGGGTGGCTGCGCAGAACCAGGTCGGTGGCCTGCCGCCCCCACTGCTCACTCCACTCGCCGAAGAGCGGCTCGCCCCCAGGTGCGCTCATCACGTGGGCGCGCTCTACTGCGGACCGGTGATCCGCCGGACCGGTGACGTGGGCAATCCGCGTGCGGCCGAGAGCGCGCAGGTGGGTGATGACCGCAGCAGCACCGGCAGCGTCGTCGACGATCACCGACGCGTCTGCCGGATCGGTCGACGCGGCCAACGCATAGACGACCGGCAGCGGTACGTCGATCGGTGGCCGCGGCTCGGTCCGACGGCCGGTCACGACGATGCCGTCGACCCCACGTGCCACCATCGACCGCAGATAGCTCTGCTCACGCAGCGGGTCGTCACGGGTGTCGCACAACACGGTCGCCAGTTCGCCGGCACTGAGCACGTCCTCGACGCCACGCATGATCGGGATGCTGAACCGTCCGGAGCTGTCGGTGGTCAGCAGTGCGACCGTGAACGTCCGCCCGGACGACAAGGCCCGGCCGCGAACATCAGGCGTGAACCCGAGCTGGGCCGCGGCACGGCGTACCCGCTCGCGCGTGTCCTGGCTGAGCTGGCCGGTGTTGTTGAGCGCCTTCGAGGCTGTGCCGGCAGAGACTCCGGCCAGCGCCGCGACATCCGTGATCCGTACCGCCGGGCGCTTCATAGTGCTACTTTAGCAGCACGGAAAACGTGTGCCGTGTTTCCGTGCTCGCGTGATCGTCCGCCCTCGAATCACCCGAAAGCAGGACTGCCATGACCGTTCCGAAGGGACTGCCGCGTCGTGAATTCCTCGGTGTCACTCTTGCCGCGGCGGCAGCCGTGAGCGCTGCCGAGACCTCCACAGCCGAAGCCGCCCGACCGCTCGGCCCACCCGCCGGCCGTGGCGGGCACTACGTTCCGCAGCGGGCGCCGCTGCGACCTGTGCCGTTCCAGAAGCTGCCGCCGGGTGCGATCGAGGCCCGCGGCTGGCTGGCCCAGCAACTGAAGCTGCAGGTCAACGGACTCAACGGCCGGTACGACGAGATCTCCGACTTCCTGGTGTACGACACCAACGGCTGGGTCGACCGGGCCAAGGACGCCTGGGAGGAGCTGCCGTACTGGCTGCGCGGCTTCGGCGATCTCGGCTACGTCACCGGTGACACCGGCGTACTGACCAGGGCGCAGCGGTGGATCGACGGCATCATTCGGACGCAGGCGGCCGACGGCTGGTTCGGTCCGGACCGGCTGCGCACCTCTCTGGAGGGTGGGCCGGACTTCTGGCCGGGGATGCCGCTGCTGGCTGCGATCCGGTCCTGGTACGAGTACTCCGGCGACCAGCGCGTCATACCGTTCATGACGAAGTACCTGCGGTTCCAGAACACGCAGCCGCCTGAGGTGTTCAACCGGTCGTGGGGTGCGTTCCGCTGGGGTGACAACATCGACAGTGCGTACTGGCTCTACAACCGCACCGGTGAGTCATGGCTGCTCGATCTGGTGACCAAGATGCACTCCGGTTCGGCGGACTACGTCAACGGCATTCCGACCTGGCACAACGTCAACCTGGCCCAGGGGTTCCGGGAGCCCTTGCAGTACTGGCTTCTCTCGGGCAACGAGCAGCACCGGGCGGCGACGTACCGGAACTATGCGACGGTGATGGGGCAGTACGGTCAGTTCCCGGGCGGTGGGTTCGCGGGGGACGAGAACTCACGGCCGGGGTTCGGTGACCCGCGGCAGGGCTTCGAGACCTGCGGGATCGTGGAGCTGATGCACAGCTTCGAGATGCTGTCCCGCTTCACCGGTGAGACGGTGTGGGCCGACCGGTGTGAGGAGCTGGCGTTCAATTCGCTCACTGCGTCGTACGACCCGCAGCAGAAGGTGATGCACTACATCACCTGTGCGAACAGTGTGGAGCTCGACGACACCATCAAGCATGGGCAGTTCCAGAACGGGTTCGCCATGCTGGCCTACAAGTACGGCATCCGCCAGTACCGGTGTTGTCCGCACAACTACGGCATGGGCTGGCCGTACTACGCGCAGGAGCTGTGGCTGGCGACTACTGACAACGGCCTGGCCGCCTCGCTCTACGCTGCCAGCAAGGTGACGGCGAAGGTAGGCGGCGGTGAGACGGTCAGCATCGTGCAGGACACCGAGTACCCGTTCGGTGACACCATCAACTTCACTGTGCAGGGCAACTCCCGTTTCCCCTTGTATTTAAGGGTCCCTGGCTGGGCGGACGCGTACTCCGTCACCGTCAACGGTGAGCGCTCCCGAGTGCGTGCGGACGGCGGCTGGATCCAGCTCGACCGGACCTGGCGGTCCGGCGACCGCGTGAAGCTGGTGCTGCCGATGCACGTTCGCACTCGGCAGTGGGAGGACAACCATGACTCGGTCTCGGTGGACCGTGGCCCGCTCACCTACTCCCTGGCCATCAGTGAGCGCTACGAGCGCATCGGCGGTACGACGGAGTGGCCCGAGCTCGCCGTACACCCGGACTCCCCGTGGAACTACGGTCTGGTGCCAGACGCGGGTTTCACACTTGTACGGCGGACTCCCGCGCCCGGTGCGGACCCGTTCACGACCGCTGGCGTGCCACTGGCGCTGACCACGAAGGCGCGCCGTATCCCGCAGTGGGAGACCGACAGCGAGAACGTGGTCGGCCTACTCCAGCCAAGCCCAGCTAAGACAACCCAGCCGGACGAGACCGTCACTCTGATCCCCATGGGCGCCGCACGGCTCCGCATCACCTCCTTCCCGCAGGTCGCGTCGACCGGAGCAGAGTGGCGACGCCGCACCCGCATCACCGCCTCACACGTTTGGGACGGCGACTCGCTCGAGGCCCCCGACGCCGGCCGCCTACCCTCCTCCTCCGCAGACACCTCCATCCCGCGCTTCACCTGGTGGGACCGGCGCGGCTCAACGGAGTGGATCCAGTACGACCTCCGCGAAGTGCGTGAGCTTCGACAGGCATCGGCGTACTGGTTCGACGACACCGGCTTCGGCCAGTGCCGCGTCCCAGCCTCCTGGCGAGTCCTCTGGCTGGACGGCACCACCTGGCGCCCAGTCGCCAACCCCACCCCGTACGGCGTAACCCCCGACCGCCCCAACACAACCACCTTCACCCCAGTACGCGCGCAGTACGTCCGAGTTGAGGCAGTGTTGCGCCCGACATACTCCGGAGGCCTCTTGCACCTAGCGTTTGGGTGAGAATGTCCAGGTGGGGACTACTGCGCTGGAGCTCGCCGTTCTGGCGCATCTGGAACACGGTGACCTGATCTGCGCGCAACTCGCCCGCCGGACCGGAGCATCGAAGAGCGCTGTGCAAGGCCTCCTCGATGAGCTCGTGTCCGACGGGCTGGTATCGGCGCATCCGGATGAGCGGGAGCCGACCAGTCATCGGCTAACAGCTCTAGGAGCCACGCGGCTGATGCGGTTGCGTGGCTTCTCCGAGCAGCAGGCAGCGGCTGACTGGGAACAGTCAGCTTCCACCCAAGAGCGGGTCCGGCAAGGGCAGACAGTGAACACCGCGAAGCGGGCGGCGCTGGAGCACGCCGTACTGGCTCAGCTGGAGCATGGCGGCCGGACGCAGGACGAGCTGGTGCTGCGGCTCAACACGACGGTCGGGGCGATGCGTCCGGCACTGGCTGCGCTGGTCGCCTGGGAGTGCGTGAGCCGGCGGCCCAAGGACAATCTGCCGGACACCTACTACCTCACTGCGGCCGGTCGTAGCCGGCTCCAGTTCGTCCGCACCCTCCTTGCCACACCGGACGGCGCATCCGGCAACCTGGCGTTCGTCGCACTCCAGCAGCTACCGCCACCGTCACCTCCGTCGTCGCCAGTGCATCCGGCCCGCCCAGTAGACAAGGTCCCGCTGTGGCGACAGCTCCGCTCGTGGGTGCGGCGCAGCCACTGAACTGCTGCTTTTGGCATTTGGGTGAGGCAGCGGCAGACCCTCGTCCTGCGGGAGGATGAGGGTCTGGGGCTACGGAGGGGGATCCGGGTGGGGAACTCGGCGTTGGAGTTTGCGGTGTTGGCGCATCTGGAGGGGGGAGAGCTGCTTCAGGCCGAGCTGGCCAGGCGGACCGGGGTTTCGGAGCCGGCTGTGCAGTCGGTGCTGGATCCGCTGGTGGCGCGGGGGTTCGTGGTCCGCCAGCCGCAGGGGGTTGAGCCTCCGACCTTCAGGCTGACGATGACGGGAGTGAAGCGGCTGAAGAAGCATCGCGAGTACTCCGAGGCTCGGGCTGGGCAGGAGTGGCGGCGGGCGCCGGCTGAAGAGCCGGAGGAGCCGGAGAAGCAGAAGCTGGTCACCTGGACCTGGGCGGGGGAGACACCGCCAGCACGGGAAGGCAATCCGGCGCTGGAGCAGGCGTTGATCGAGCAGCTGGAGCACGCTGCGCTGCCCCAGGCCGAGCTGGTACGGCGGACCGGTGCGCCGCCGAACGACGTACAGGCGGCCCTCGACAAGCTGATCGCGGAAACCTTCGTCGTCCGGGTAGAGCAGGACGATCTGCCGGCCGAGTACGAGCTGACGGAGGGCGGGGTCGGACGGCTCAAGCTGGTCCGCGAGTTCGCCGAGTCGCCGATGAGTGCGATGGGGAAGGTGCTGGGTGCGGCGGCCACGGAGGCGGTGCAGCGTCGTCGTCGCCCGGCCGCGGTGGTGCGCTCGTCGAGGATGCTGTTGAGCGACAGCGACCGGGAGGTGTGCTCCACTGCGTTGGCTGAGCAGTTCGGAGCCGGGCGGATCGACATCGCGGAGCTGCAGCGCCGGACCGACCTGCTGTACGCCGCGACCACGCGCCGCGATCTCGGCGCAGTCTTCGAAGGCTTGCCGGCCCCGTCGCTGGACCGGGAGTCGACGGGGAAGCCCGCACCAGGGTGGCGGTCCGGCGCGGCAGGCTGCACGTCCATCGTGTCGGTGTTCTTCGGGCTGATGGGGCTGGCGCTGATCAGCGGCCACGACGACGTAGATGATGTCGTGGTCGGCCTGCTGCTTGTCGGCGGAGCGGTGGTGTGGAACTACCTGGTCTGGTCCTGGGCTCGCCGCAGGGTGAATTAGCCTGGGGGCGTGGAGCCTGTTTTGCGGTTGGCGGTGCGGGAGGACAGCGCTGCGGTGGCAGAGCTGGGGCGTGCGTCGGTGCTGGAGCTGTTTCCGGCGTTCCATGACGCGGTCGAGACAGCCAGTGCAGCGAAGCACATCACCACGCTGGATCCCGCACTGATCGACGACGGCACGTACTACGTGCACGAGGTCGGCGGGGAGATCGTGGCGTGCGGTGGCTGGAGCCGGCGCAACAAGCTGTTCAACGCCAGTACGGCGGGCGCTGACGACCGACTGCTGGATCCAGCGACCGAGCCGGCTCGCATCCGGGCCATGTTCGTCCGCAGCGACTGGACGCGACGGGGTCTGGCCAGAGCGATCCTGACTGCCTGCACCGATGCTGCGCGCGCAGAGGGCTTCACCCGGCTGGCTCTGATGTCGACGCTGCCCGGAGTGCCGCTGTACAAGGCTTTCGGGTTCGTCGAAGTGGCGCCTGCCGAGCTACCGATGCCGGACGGCGTCGTACTGGCTGGCGTAGCCATGGAACGATCGATCGAGGAGAACACTCAATGACTGCAGGCACTACAGTCACCGCCCCCGACGGCACCGAGGTTGTCCTTGGTGAGATCGGGACTCGCGTGCTGCTGAAGAACTCCCGTGTCCGCGTCTGGGAGGTCGCACTCGCGCCGGGGGAGGCGCAGGGCTGGCACCTGCACCACAACCCGTACGTCGTGCTCTGCCTGTCCACGTCCCCGTGTCACATGGACTGGCTCGACGGGAGCCCGGCACGCGAACTGAGCGAGACGGTGGGTGGTTCGGTCTACCGGCCGGTGTCTCCGGTGCACATGCTCACGAACGACGGAGACGCGCCGTACCTGAACCGGCTGATCGAGCTCCTGGACCTCGGCGAGGAGGCGTCCGGTGAGCCGTACACCGCAGCCGGCAGCGCCGAGGCCGGGTTCGACCAGGTGGGCGAGGTCCCGGCGAAGGTGGTTGTCGACGAGGACGACGTACGGGTGCAGCACGTGACTCCGGACGCAGGGGAGACCTACACCTGGCACACCGGCGCGTACCCGGCGCTGGTGGTCGACCTCGACCTGGCGAACCCGGACGTGACCTACCTCGAGCCTGGGGAGAGCTACACGCTCCCCGCCAAGCCCGAGCGCACGTCCGGCTTCAACCTGGTCGAGCTGCGCTACTACAGCAAGGCGCGCACCTGATCCCCATCGCGCGCAGCCAGCACTGCGGCGGTGTCGATCAGTCTGAGATCGGACTGCCGCAGTCTGGCCTTCACCAAGGGCACCTGCGGAGCGATCGCACTCAACTCGTGCACACCTAGCGCAGCGAGGATGACGGCGGCCTGCGGGTTGCTGGCCAGGTCACCACACACTCCCACCGGTACGCCGGCGTTGCGGACGACGTGATCGACCAGCTGCAGCACGGCCGGGTCCAGCCCGTCCGCCAGGGCAGCCACGGCCGGATTCGTCCGGTCGGTTGCGGTGACGTACTGCGTGAGGTCGTTCGTGCCGATGCTGACGAAGTCCAGGTCCGCGGTCAGCGTGGCTACCCGCAGGGCGGCCGCGGGCACCTCGATCATGATGCCGACCTTCAGGCCGTCCGGGCGCGGTCCGAGCTCGTCCAGTGCCCAGGCGACCTCGTCGGCGGTGGTGACCATCGGGAACATCACGTGCACGGGGATCTCGGCCGCGATCTGCCGGACCGCCTCGAGCTGGTCGCGGAGCAACTCCGGCCGCCGCCGGAAGGCCCGCAGCCCACGCTCACCGAGGAACGGGTTGGCCTCGTGGTCCAGCGGCAGGAACGGCAGCGGCTTGTCGCCACCGACGTCCCACGTGCGGATCGTGATCGGCTTGCCCGGCAGCGCCGCTGCCACGGCCCGGAACGCCTCGACCTGCTCGGCAACGCTCGGCGCCGTACGACGCTCGCCGAACAGCAGCTCGGTCCGCACCAGCCCGGACCCCTCCGCGCCCCGCACCGCGAGCGCATCCTGCACCGTTCCGACGTTCACCAGCACCGCAACCGTGCGGCCGTCGACCGTCACGGCCGGCAACTCCGCCTCCGTGGCCGCTTGCTCCTGCTCGGCCTCGCGCTCTGCGATCGTCGCCCGGACCTGGTCCACATTGGGCTCGACCTCGAACGAGCCCTTGCGGGCGTCGAACGCGATCACTGCGCCGGCCGGCACGTCCACGTCACCGATCCCCGTGATCAGGGGGATCCCACGCGACCGAGCCACGATCACACCGTGCCCAGTAGCCCCGGCCGCCCGCACCGCAACACCCGCGAACCGCTGTCCGTCCAGCATCGCCGCCGTCGCCGCATCCAATTCCGGTACGACGAGGATCGCGGGCTGGTCGGTCTCGACCTCGATCGGGCTGTCCTCCGTGGTGCCCGTCAGGTGCCGCAACACCCGATCACGCACCGCCCGAACGTCCTGTGCGCGCTCCCGCTGGTACGCATCGTGCAGCGCCTCGAACCGCTCTGCGAGCCGGTCGAAAACCAGCTGCCAGACGTTCACTGCCGACGCCCCGCGATCCAGGACCTCGCGAATCTCCTTCAGTTGCTGACGATCGGTCAGCAGCGCCAGCTGTGCCTCGAAGATCCCAGCGAGGTCCGGACTCGCATCGCGCAGCCTCCGCAGCTCCTGGGCGACCGCCTCGACTGCTGCTTCCAGACGCGCCGATTCGTTGTCCCCGGCAACATACCCGCTCACGTCGACGCTGCCGCTGGCAAGCACGGCAGGACCGAACGCGACGTCCAGGCCGGACCCACCCTTGTCCCCCGCCGCGGGCGTACCCAGGCGCGTCGGGAAGCGGGCAGGCTCGTCGTCCCCGAAGTTCTCGGTGGCCAGATCCTGGATCGCGCCCAGCGCCGCATCCGCCTCCGGACCGTCGGCCGCGAACCGCAGCAGATGCCCACGGATCGCATTCAGCGTCGCGACCATGCTGAGACTGCCGGCGTCGACCGGCCCATGACCGGTGTCCACATCCGTCACCGTGACCCGAGCATCGAAGCTGTTCACCAGCCCGACGAGTCGCGCCGCCGGACGCGCGTGCAGCCCGTGCTGGTTGCTCACGACAACCTCAATGGTTTGCCCGGACTCGACCGCAGCGGCCGACTCCGGCGCGGTGCCGCCGCCAAGGTGTTCTTGCTTCCCCAGCAACCCCCGCTCGGCCTCAACCGCGACCGCGTCCAGCGACGCACCGGTCGCCGCCGTGACGACCGCCGCCACCAAACCCTCGACCAGCGGAGCACTCGTCAACCGAACCCGCGCAGCCACCTCGGGATCGACAAACTCCAGCGCCAGCTCGGCGCTCAGCACCGCACTCCCCAGATCCACCAGCACCAGTACGCCATCCGCCGAATCAGCCGCCGCGATCGCCTCGGACACGGCCACCGCGTCCGTACCGAACGTCGTCTCGTCCAGCCCAGCCGCCACGACGATCGCCGGTCGATTGCCATCGGCAACCATCTCGGACGCCAGCCCGACCGCCGCGGTCGCCAGCGCGTGACTGTGCGACACCACCACGATGCCGATCATGCGAGCGTCCGTGCGGCCGACTCGAGCAGGAGGGTGGTACTCGTCGCGCCCGGATCCTGGTGGCCGATGCTCCGCTCACCCAGATAGCTCGCCCGGCCCTTCCGAGCCTCCAGTGGCACAGTCCCATCCCGCCCCTTGGCGGCAGCCTCGGCGGCAGCGGTCAGCGCGGCCCCGAGATCACCTCCACCCGCGACGGCAGCGTCGTACGCATCGAGAGCAGGCGCCCAAGCGTCATACATGGTCTTGTCCCCCAGTTCGGCCTTGCCACGCGCCAGGATCCCGCCGACACCGGCATGCAGACCCTCGCCGATCGAAGCAGGCGTCAACTCGACACCCGCGAGCGCCGTACCAAAGCGCAGGAAGAACGTCCCGTACAACGGCCCGCTGGCTCCACCGACCTTGCTGACCAGCGTCATCCCAGCCTTCTTCAGCAACTCGTCGACCGAGGTGAACGACGTCTCGTCCAGTACGGCGACCACCGCCGCGAACCCACGATCCATATTGGCCCCGTGATCCGCATCCCCGATCGCCGAATCGAGCTCAGTCAGGTACGCCGCGTTCTCGTGCAGCACCTTCGCGGAATCCCGCAGCCAGTCGGTGAACTTGTCGATCATGTGCCCCACCGTAGACCGGGCGTGTTAACGGGAGCGTCCCAGAGCCGGACGAGCTCGTCGTCGACCTTCAGCAGCGTGACCGAGCAGCCGGCCATCTCCAGCGAGGTGATGTAGTTGCCGACCAGCGAGCGGGCCACGGTGATACCGGCGCGGTCGAGGATCTGGGCGACCTCGTTGTACATCAGGTAGAGCTCGAGCAACGGCGTACCGCCGAGTCCGTTGACGAACGCAATCACCGAATCGCCTTGGGAATAAGGGAGATCGGACAACACCGGATCGACGAGCAGGGAGGCGACCTCGCGGGCCGGGGCCAGTGGCAACCGTTGCCGGCCGGGCTCGCCGTGGATGCCGATCCCGACTTCCATCTCGTTCTCGGCGAGTTCGAACGTCGGCTTACCCGCCGCCGGGACCGTGCACGACGTCAGCGCCATCCCCATACTTCGGCCGTTGTCGTTGACCCGCTTCGCCAGGTCTGCGACCTCCTGCAGTGAGCGCCCCTCCTCGGCCGCCGCACCGACGATCTTCTCCAGCAGCACGGTCACGCCGACACCCCGGCGACCGGCCGTGTAGAGGCTGTCCTGGACGGCCACGTCGTCGTTCGTCACCACCGACAGCACCTCGGTGCCGGCGTCGGCCGCGGCCAGCTCGGCAGCCATCTCGAAGTTCATCACGTCGCCGGTGTAGTTCTTCACGATGTGCAGTACGCCGGCGCCCGCGTCGACCGCCTTCGTCGCGGCCATCATCTGGTCCGGCACCGGCGAGGTGAACACCTCACCCGCACATGCCGCGTCCAGCATCCCCAGCCCGACGAACCCGCCGTGCAGCGGCTCGTGCCCGGACCCACCCCCGGAGATCAGCCCGACCTTCCCTGGTCGCGGCGCCTCCTTGCGATAGACGATCCGGTTCTCGTGGTCCACCCGTAAGCGGTCCGGATGCGCGGCCGCCATACCGGCCAGCGCTTCACTCACAACATCGGCAGGGTCGTTGATGAGCTTCTTCATGCCACCATCTGAGCACAGGACCACCAGGAACGGGAGCCCTCATCGGGGCGGCCGGACCCGCTGCACCACCTTGACCCCGGGGGCGCCGCACCAGCACGTGTAGTTGAGTTCGTGGATCACCTCGCCGCCGAGAGCGACCCAGCGCGTCAGCCCCGTCACCATGCTCAGCGGCAGCAGGCTGCGCCGGTCGCACGCCGAGCACACGATCACGATCATCCGTGCCCCCAGTCGTAGGTGCGCGCCAGATGTAGTCGCACGACCTGCTCGTGCCGGCGCAGGACCTCGCGCGCGTCGTCCAGCCACCAGCGCCACCGCAGGGCGCGGCTCACTCGGAGTCGGTCGGGCATCGCACACCCCCAGTTCTACTGACACGATTGTTTCAGTAGAAACTGTACGGCGGTTCGCCGGAACGCAAAAGCCCCCGGCTTTCACCGGGGGCCCGAGCGGTCGGGAGGGTCAGTCCTTTGGGCGCAGGAGCGGCCGGACGACCTCGCGGGCGTCGTGGATCCGGGACTTGACCGTGCCCAGCGGCGCGCCGACCTCGGCGGCGATCTCCTCGTAGGAGAGGCCGTAGACGTCGCGGAGGACCAGGGGAGTGACCATCTGGGGACGGTCGCGTTCGAGCGTCTCCAGGGCCTCCAGGAGGTCCAGGCGGGTGCCGGCGATCACGGAGGTGGTCCGGGGGTCCGGCTTCTCCATCGTCTCCGGGTTGTGCGCCGCCTGGGCGGTGCGCTTCAGCTTGCGGTAGGTCGAGCGGGCCGAGTTGGCCGCGACCGAGTGCACCCAGGTCGAGAAGCTGCTCCGGCCCGAGAACGAACCGATCTTGGTGGCGATGTTGAGCAGCGCCTCCTGGGCCGCGTCCTCGGCATCCGCGGAATACGGCAGGACGCTGCGGCAGATCCGCAGGACGCGCGGGTGGACCAGCCGAAGGAGGTCGTCCATCGCGTTCTTGTCGCCCGCCTGGGCCTGCTCGGCCAGCTTGGCGAGGTCGTCGGACGGGCTGGTGCTCTCGCTCATCTGCGCCTTTACTGTCTCGGCCCCGGTCAGGGACTCTCTGTACTACATAATGCCTTGTATGGGGGTCCCAACCAGACTAGGCCGTTACGTCGTGCGCCGACGCCTGGGCTCAGGCGGTTTCGCTACGGTATGGCTTGCTCACGATGAGCAACTGGACGCCGAAGTGGCGATCAAGGTGCTCGCCGACAACTGGGGGCACGACGAGACCGTACGCCGCCGGTTCCTCGAAGAGGGCCGGTTCTTGCGCCGCGTCGAGTCCGAGCACGTCGTCCAGGTCCACGATGTGGGCGAGTTGGAGGACGGCAGGCCGTTCCTGGTCCTGACCTACGCCGACCGCGGCACGCTCGCCGACCGGCTCAAGAAGGAGCCGCTGGCACTCCCGGTGGCCGTCGACGTCGTCGTACAGATCGGCCGTGGGCTCCAGGCGCTGCACCGGCGCGGCCTGCTGCACCGCGACGTGAAGCCGGCGAACGTGCTGTTCCGCAGCACCGACGACGACGGCGAGCGCGCGGTCCTGTCCGACCTCGGCCTCGGCAAGTCCCTCGACGAGGTGTCGAGGATCACCCTCCCCGGCGGCACCCCGTCGTACGTCGCTCCCGAGCAGGCGATGGGTGAGCGCCTCGACCAGCGTGCCGACCAGTACTCGCTGGGCGCCGTCGCGTACGCCGCCCTCACCGGCCGCTCGCCGCACCAGGTGGACGGTCTGGGTGCCGCGGGCCGGGTGACTGCCCCGCCGCCCCCGAGCTCGCTCGGCTTCGCACTGCCGGAGCAGATCGACGCGGCGATCCTGCGCGCCCTCGACCCGGACCGGACGAAGCGCTGGCCCGACGTACCGACGTTCACCCGTGAGCTCGTCGGCGGCCTCAACGAGACCACCCACGGTTTCGTCGCGAAGACCCGCGAAACCATCACGATCGGCGAGGCGGACGACGAGGGCGAGGTCACCGCCCTCAGCGACGCCAACCAGCCGACCATAGTGAAGACCGACGCCACCGCCGAAGCGGTCGCTGCCGAGGACGAGACGGCGGTCGTCGCGACCACGGTTCCCGAGAAGCGGTCGAAATCCAAGAAGGCCCGGCCCGCCGAAGCCAAGGTCGCCGAACCGACCTCCGCGCCAGTTGTGTCCGCCGAAACTGCGACCGTCAAGGCTAGTACGACGGGATCCGACACCGCGGGTGGTGACACGGCGACCGTCGAAGCCGCATCGGTGGGTATCGCCGGTGGACTCGGCGAGACCACAGCTCCCGCGAAACCCCGGAAGCGCCGCCGCGCCCGCTGGGCGATCGCCGCCGTACTGGCCCTGCTGGTCGGCGGCGGCGCCGGCTTCTTCGGCCAGCGGTACCTGTCCGCCAACCAGTTGGTCGGCGTCAGCTACAGCAGTTTCACACTCGAGGTCCCGCGCGGATGGCTGAACTCGGTCGCCGAAGAGCCATGGCAGCCGCCCGGCGCCAAGGCGCAGTCCCCAGCGGTCCGGATCAGCCAGACCGGCGACTGGGGATCGAGCGCCGGCGTCTTCGTCGGCAAGGCCGGCGTAAAGGCCGACCAGTTCAAGCTCACCACCGACGACAGCTTCCAGTGCGAGATCAAGGAAGAGCCGACTCCGTGGGGTCAGGGCGACACCGCGTACAGCGAGCAGGTCTGGCAGAACTGCGGCCCGGGCAGGGGTATGCTCCTCCAGCGAGTCGTGGTGACGGGGACCAACGACTCGATGCTCATCCAGGTTCTGATACCGGGTGACGACCGCGAGCTGGCCCGCAAAATCGCCAGTTCGGTCAGGTTCACCGGCTGAGGCCACAGGGGGGATGAGCGCCTTGCCCCATATCGCTCGACCTGTCTGAGGAAACCCCTGTGCGTATCACCACGGAACGGCTCCGCCCGTCCCCTGCCCTGATCCAGTCCACCCGCCGCCGCTTCTACCGGCTGCGCTCCTCGATCTTCCGCACCATCTGGCCCGTCGACTGCTGAGCCGTCAGGACGGCGCGAGCGGTACGTCGCGCCGTACGACGCTCTCCGAGGCGTGGTCGATGACGTCGCGCAGCGCAGCGGCGTCCTGGGGAAGCCCGGTGACGCCCAGCTCGACGGCCACGTCGCCGCTGTCGTCCGCGACCCAGCGGACGATGACGTGGCGCAGGATCGGCAGTGGCTGCAGCTCTTTGGCCGGCACGAAGGTGTAGGTCAGCGTCGCGACGTCACCGTCGTCGACCTGGGACAGGATGGTCATGTGCTGGTTCGCCGGCAGAGCCTTGAGGTGCGCGACCTTTTCCGCCATCGAGGCGGCCGGCGGCCGGGTGAGCGGGAAGCCGCTCAGGATCCGCAGCCAGCGCTTCGTGTTGGCCTCGTTGAAGCGAGCGGTGTTCCTGTCGCTCTGCGGGCTATAGGTCCAGTCGCTCGGGACCTTCAGGGTGATCTTCGACTTGAGCGTGCCCTGCACGTCGAACGTCTGAGTCTCGTAGCTCAGGTCGTCGACGCGCAGCGGCTTGCTGTCGTCCGGCTGGGGCTTGCGGGAATCGTCCGGGGTCGGCTTCGTGGCCGGCGGCGGTGTCACTGCGGTGAGTTGGCCGAGGGGCATGGCTTTGCCGGTGGCCGAGACCGAGCGGTCCAGGGCGGTCAGCCAGCCCACGCCGTACCCGCCGGCGCCGCCGATGGCGATCATCGCCATCAACCCGGACGCCAGCACTGCAGTCCCCCGACGTGCCATGCCTGCCCCACCTCCCCAGAAACCCGTCTACTGGAGAAGACCGCGGACTCCGGCTCAAGGTTGCATCAGCCGCGTAACAATTCCGTGAAACTCCACCCAGTACGAACTGAGATTGTCTCAGTCCAGCGGCCTGACCGACGCGGCCGCCTCCTCGGCGATCCGGTCGAGAGCCTTCTGGTCCTGCGGTAGTCCGGTGATCGACATCTCGACGTTCGCGCCGGCCTGGCCGGAGGTCGCGACGTATTGAACGATCACATTCCGCGTCCACTCCTCCGGAATGTAGGAATACCTCAGCACTGAAACCCGCCGCGACTGGCCGTCGGTCCCGGTGACGGTGTCGTCGGACTGCCCGAGAAGCTTCAAGGTGTCCTCGTACGAGACGTTGGCCTGCACGCTCGGGACCAACTGGTCCCGCCGCAGCTTCGGGGACTGCTTGACCGGGTAGACGGTCGCCAACCGGATCCAGCGCACGCCCTCAGGATCGATGACCTTGATCTCGCCCTTGTTGGTCACCGACTCCTTCCATCCGACCGGCACCCGCATCCGCAACCGCGCCGGTGGCTTGTCCGGCATCTCGACGTCATAGGTCTGCCAATGAAACTTCAGGTCCTCGGGGAGGAGAGCTTCATACCCGTTGTCCTTGGGCGTCTTCCGCGGTAGCGGCGTCGTACTTGGCGAGATCGTCACGCCGCCCAGCGGAGCAGGTAGTCCGGAGGACACCGGGTGCGGCGGTTTGGTCAGCTCGCCGGCGTAGTAGCCCCCGGCAACGCCGAGCACGGTCGCCAGCAGCAACCCGCCGACCAGGACCACCCGCTTCACCCGCACCGAGCCATCTTCTCAGGCACCCCACCCACCGAACCAAACCGACTCATCCTGGGGTGTCGTCCGCCAGCTCCCGCCGTACCTCCATCAACGCAAAACCCAGCAGGTTGAGCCCCCGCCACTGCCCAGGCTGCTCCGCCCGTACGTCGTCCGCCGCCAACCCGATCCCCCAGATCCGATCCACCGGGCTGGCCTCGACCAGCACCCGATCCTTGGTCCCGAGCAAGTACGCGCGCAGCTCCTCGTCCTGGCCGAACTTCGCCCTGTTCGCCGCGACCACGATGTCGAACCGATGCTCCGCCCAGACCACTGTGTCGAAGTTCCGCACCTTGCGCCCAAGGGTCTTGGCTTGTGCGGGACTCGGTACGGCGAGGATCTCTGCGAGCGTCTGCTCATCGCCGAAGGTCCTCGCCTTATCGGCCATCATGAAGTGCTCGGTTGTCGGATACCTGATGATCACGAGGCACCCACCAAGCTTGCCAGCTCAGTAGACCTCGATGCGGTCGAGGCTGATGACGGTGCTGGAGGAGGCGGGGTTCTTGTCGCCGGTGACTCGGATCTTGAGGGTGTGGGGGCCGGGGGAGAGGGCGGGGCTGAGGTAGGTGAGGTGTTCGCCGACGCGGATGGAGCTGTAGTAGTCGACGTGTTGTTCGGGGCCGCCGTCGATGGAGATGGCGGCGATGCCGTTGCCCCGGTCGATGACGCTGAGGAGGGCGACCTGGGTGCCGGTGAAGCGGATGGTGGCGGAGGCGGCGGGGTCGTTGCTCCAGTGGTCGTCGCTCCAGAAGCACTGGTTGCCGCAGCCGGATCCGGAGCTCCAGTTACCGGCGTACTCGACCTGGTTGAGGCCGGTGCCGGTCTGGGTGTCGTTGATCCAGTAGTTGGCCGAGCCGGGGTCGCCGGAGGGCAGGGTCTGGGTGGCGCCGGCGGCCAGTGGGCTGCCGAGGTTCGGCGTACCGTCGGCGTTCCAGCTGATCTTCTGCGCGCGGGAGGTGCGGAAGGCGTAGGTGTAGGTGCTGGTGTTCTTGCCGTGGTAGGCGATCCAGTCCTCCTTGCCGTCCGGCGACTTGAAGAACGAGTGGTGGCCGGGGCCCCAGACGCCGGTGGAGTCGTTGCGGGAGAAGATCGGGCCGGGGTGCTGCTTCCAGTTCGCGGCGACCATCGGGTCGGCGTTGTTGGCCAGGCTCTTCATCCACAGCTGGTAGTCCGGCTTCCCGGTGTCGCAGCTGGAGTACGTCAGGAAGAGACGGTCCTTGCCGTACAACGGTGTCGGCCCTTCACGGACCTCGCTGCAGCCGCCGTCGGCCGGGATCGCCACGCGTTGGCCGAAGGACGTCCACGGGTTGCTCATCCGCACGATGTAGAGCTGCGCCGGTCCGCCCTGACCACGGCCAGGGCCGGTCCAGACGAAGTACTGCTGGCCGTTGACGGTGATCGGCTCACCGTCGATCGCGTACTCACCGAAGTCGGCGATCTTCGCCTTGAACGTGTACGTGCTGAGCGGGTCGTCGTTCTCGGACTCGAGCACGTACATGCGGTGGTTGGCGTCCACGCCGTCGGAGGCGGTGTAGTAGATGTACCAACGGTTCCCGACGTGGCGGAACGCCAGCGCCCACATCTGCGTGTTGCGACTGGTGTTGCTGTCGCGCCAGACCACCTTCTCCGGCTGGACCAGCAGCGTCGCGAGACTGTCCGACGACCAGATGCCGATCCGGTCGCCGCGGGTGGTCGCGACGTAGTACTTGCCGTCGTAGTACATCAGCGACGGATCCGCCGACGGGTTCACCGGGTTCCGGAACGTCTGGGACATTGCCGCGTGCTCCTGGATCTCGGCGGCAGGGGCAGTGCTCGCGACGGTCCCGATCAGGACAGCGCCGAGCAACGTGCTGAGGATGGGGCGGACGAACCTCATGGCAGGACCTCTTCCGAGCCGCTGTGCCAACGTTGTAGAGGCCTTTCTACGATGCTTCTACCAACGTTGTAAACAGTTCACACCACGATCGAACAGTCAGCGCCGGAACCACGCCCCGGCAGCGGGCGTCGAAGCTCGCATGAAGCTCAAGGTGCGGGTCGTGCACTACCGGGAGGACTCCTGGTACGCCGACATCGACGACGCCGACGACCGTCAGCCCGACGATCCCTACTGGTACGCCGACGGCTGCCGCACGCAGGCGGAGGCCATCCGGCTCGCGTGCGCCCAGCTCGCCGTACTGGATCAGGCCGTTGCCGCGGGCATTGTCCTGAACCGGGTCAGTATGTCGATGGCGGCTGCGTAGCCGGATCGATACCTGCGGATGCCCGATGAGCTCTGGTAGCGGATGGTGACTCGCCGTCATCATGGAGCGATGTTGGGGGAATCAGCAGGGACCAAGGGCGAGGCCACGATCGAGCAGATCGGCCGGCGCAGAACCTTCACCAGGACACTGCAGCTCGCGATCGTGCTGGCCGTCGTGCAGTGGCCGATGCGGCACGCGGCCCAGGCCGGCGCCGACTGTGATATCCCGGGCCGGCTGTCGTTGCTGGTCGACGGCACGTTCATCATGGCCTACGTCTATGCGGCGTACCGGGGCTACAAGTACGTCCGGTTCCTGAATCGCCAGCGCTGGCAGACGGTTGCGGCGGTCGGTTCGTGGCTGGTCTTCCTCGCCGCGGTCCTGGATGTCGTCGAGGACGTCAAGCTGTGGTCCGACTTCGGCGCCGGTGCCTGCGCGGACCTGACGACCGGCTTGCTCACCACGGTGATGCACGCGACCTTCGTGGTCGGCTGGTTGATCATTGCGCTTTGCTACTTCGCGACCAGCCGCTTCGGTCAGCAGAAGCTGCACGGTGTCGAGCTCGAGCCGCCGGCCACGTTCTCCCCGAGCCAGGATGGTGGTCCCGACGCCGGCAAGCTGGTGATCACCTGCTCGGGTGGCGGCATCCGGTCCGCGTCCTTCTGCCTCGGTGCGCTGCAACACCTGCGCGAAGAAGGCTTCTACGACAAGGCATCCACGGTCATCGGAGTGAGCGGCGGCGGCTACACCGCGGCCGCCTTTCATGTCCTTCGTCGTGCCGTCCCGGACCCGTTCGCCCAGGGCTCGCCCGAGCTCGCCCGCCTCCGCCGCCAGACGCGCTACCTCCTGCAAGGTGGCCGCGCGGTCTTCCTGGCCGGCTTGTCCGTCCTGTTCGGACTCATCGTCAACCTGCTGCTGATCGGCATCGTGCTGCGCTCGGTCGCGTGGGTGCTCGGCTGGTTCCTCGGCAACCAAGGGGTGATCAGCGAGGGTGGCACCGAGATCCTCGTGACCTGGCGACCGGACGGCTCCTGGAACTTCCTCGCGCTCGCGGTCGGCCTGCTCGGGATCAGCGCTGCCGTCTTCCTGATCGAGAAGGTCTGGGATCGGTGGGCGCGGATGCCCGACGTGGTCCGCACGGTGCTGAACTCGATCAGCAGCGTCTCCCTCCGGTACGGCGTCCCGGTCGCGGTGCTGCTCCTCGGCGTACCAGGCGGTCTCTACCTGGTCGGCCAACTCCCAGGCGACACCGGATTGCCGTCCGAGCTGCTGGCGCTGGTGGATCCGACCAAACAAGGTGTCGCGTCGTTCAGTGCCTTGGTCGTCGTGCTTATCGGTCTCGGCCGCTCGGTGTGGAACGGGTTGGCGACCGAAGGCGCAGAGTCGTCCAAGCTCAGGGACCGGTTGCTCGCGTTCGCGCGGACCAAGCTCGCACCCTGGGCCGGTACGGCGATCATCGTGCTCGCGGCAACTATCGTGCTCCTGCGCTGGACCGGCGGCTACGCGACCGACGAGGACTTCGCGAGGGACTGGAGCGTCGCGGCGATCCTGGCTGCAGTTGCCATAGGCATCAAAGTGTTCACCGACGCGAACCGCACGTCCCTGCACTCGTTCTACCGTGAACGCCTGTCCCGCGCTTTCCTGGTAGAACGCAAGCCCAACGGTTCCGCAGCCGCAATCGACTACTACAAACGCCTCCGCTACTCCGAATGGGCAACCCCCAAGGTGGAAGAGCCGAAGGAAGACGCTCAGGGCGAGCCGGCGGAGCCGAAGGTGGTTGGGCCGCGGCTGGTGATTGCGGGGGTTGCCAATGTTGAGGATGCGGATTTCGTGCCGACGCAACGGGACTGTGTGCCGTTCGTGTTCGATTCGGACTGCATCGGCATCATCGGCGACCGTTCGCTCCCGGATGGCGGCCGGCGCCGGACAGACGACTACGAGCGGGAGGCGGACGTGCTGCTGCGCGAGGTGACGGTGCCGGCCGCGATGGCGATGAGTGGGGCCGCGCTCAGTCCGCTGACCGGTCGCGTGAACGGGCGGACCCGCCCGATCCGGCTACTGCTCGCCGTACTGAATGCGCGCCTCGGTGTCTGGCTGCCCAACCCGTACTGGAACAACCATGTGGACGACGCCTTCCCGCCGGTCACCGGGTTCTTCCCCAAGCTCAGCCGGTACGTCGGCAGTGTCATCGACAAGCCTGGTCCGTACCGGCTGCTGCGGGAGGCGATCGGGTCGCCGTCGATGTACGACCGGCGGATCTACGTCACCGACGGCGGTCACTACGACAACCTCGGTCTGGTCGAGGCGCTCCGCCGCAAGCCGGCCCAGGTGATCGTGATCGATGCGTCGAACGATGCCGAGGACCGGTTCAGCGCCCTGGCCGAGGCGATCGCGACCGCCCGGATGGATCACGGCATCCAGATCGACATCGACCCGTCGCCGATGGTCCGCGGTGCCAAGGCGCGCGCGGACCGGGCCTGGGTCTACGGCATCGCGACCCATCCGCAGACCGAGGACGAGGCAGAGAACAACGAGGATCCGTACAAGACGGAGATCTTCTTCGTGAAGGCGGTGCTCGCGGGTCAGCTCGACTGGGACCTCGAGGTGTACGCCCAGCGGCACACCGACTTCCCTCGGCGCGCGACCAGCGACCAGTTCTACGACGAGTGGGACTTCGAGGCCTACCGCTCACTCGGCTTCGCGCTGGCCGAATCGCTGACCGGCCACCACCGGGTCAAGAGCCGCCTGAACTCGCCCTAGGCAACGGTCTGTTACTGAACCGGTTGGCCCTGGCCACAACCCCACAGCCTGTGGATAAAGCATCAGTTGATCCTGCGGCTGCACGTGCAGTCCGCAGGGTGAGCGATCGCTTGCCGTGCCGCGGTCCTGGTGCTTCGATGTGTGGCTGTGCCGGAAAACTTTACGAAGATTTAGTCGTGACCTCCGGCGCGCCAGGTCGTTGATCAGTCGGACAGTTTGGATCAACGGCACAGATTTGCCTGGGGAATCTGGGAAGGACCGCCCGTGTACCGATTCAATCCGCCACCCGATTGGCCCGAGCTGCCCAGTGACAGCTGGCGGCCGCCGCCAGGGTGGGAGCCGGATCCCGAGTGGCCGGACGCGCCGGACGACTGGGGTTTCTGGCTCGGCTGGACCGGCCGCCCGGCCAGTGGCCCGATCGGTGCCTTCGGATCCGTCGACGCAGGCCGCCTCGAGCTGGCCGCGGTCGACCCGTCGCTCGTCCTGATGCACGCCTGAGTCTTGTTCCAAGCCGGCTCCCGTCTTCCCCCGAGGCGACGGGAGCCGACTCATGCTGTCATCTTATCGCTATCCAGTGTTATCTTCTCAACTGACCTAACAGTGTGAGGGGAGCCCGGGTGGCCTGGATCGGCATCGACCTCGGCACGCAGAGCGTGCGGGCCGTGCTCGCCGGTCCCGACGGTGCCGTCCTGGCCCGGGCGGCCCGGCCGCTGACCAGCGTCCGCGATGGTGTCCGCCACGAGCAGGATCCGCAGCAATGGCTCGACGCCGTCGACGCCTGCCTGGCCGAGATCACGCCGTCCGCGGGCGCTCTGGAGGGCATCGCGATCTGCTCAACCTCCGGCACCTTCCTCCTGACAGACCGCGCCGGCCGCCCGACCACCCCGGCATTGATGTACGACGACGCCCGTTCAGCCGCCCGTCGTGTCCACATCGTGGACGTCGACCCGGACCGCTGGGCGACCTCGATGCAGCCCACCTGGGCCCTGCCGAAGGTCCTCGACCTGGTTGCCGACAGTGATCAACGCGTCATCCACAGTGCTGACTTCGTCGCCGCTCACCTCGTTGGGCACCCGGTCGCGACCGATACGAGCCATGCCCTGAAGACCGGCTACGACCTGGTCGCCGGCAGTTGGCCGTCCGCGGCCTTCGACAAACTCGGCCTGCCGAGCGAGATCTTTCCCGAGGTCGTCCGCCCCGGCACCGAGCTCGGCCGCACGCCGAGCGGTGTGCCCGTGTACGCCGGAATGACCGACGGCTGCGCAGCCCAGATCGCGGCCGGCGCACTGGCGCCGGGCGCCTGGAACTCGGTGCTCGGTACGACGCTCGTCCTCAAGGGCGTGAGTGAGCAGCTGCTCGACGATCCGACCGGTGCGGTCTACAGCCACCTCCACCCGGACGGCGGTTGGCTCCCCGGCGGCGCGTCCAGCAGCGGCGCCGGCGTACTGACCGAGCTCCTGCCGGGAGTCGACCTCGATGCGCTCAAAGCCCATCCTGTCGATGCGGTGATCTACCCGCTGACGAAGCCCGGTGAGCGGTTCCCCTTCGTCGCGCCCCAGGCCGAGCGCTTCACCATCGGCCACGTAGACAGCGATCTGGATATGTACGTCGCAGTCCTGCAGGGCGTGGCGTTCGTCGAACGACTCGCCTTCGAGCACCTCGTCGCGCTCGGGGCCGACCCGGTTCGCACGGTCTCCCTGACCGGTGGCGCAACCCGCAGCGGCTACTGGAACCAGCTCCGCGCCGACACCCTCGGCGTACCGCTTGAGCTCCCGGTGGCCGCAGACCCGGCGTACGGAATGGCTGTCCTTGCTGCCTCCGCTGGGGGCAGCGTCACTGAGACCGCCCGGCGGATGGTTCGCATCGACCGCGTCCTCGAGCCGCGACCGAGCCGCCTCGACGACCTGTACGCCGCCTTCGTGGCGGAGCTCGATGCGCGGGGGTACCGCGGATGAGGACCACGATCGTGCTGGCCCGGCATGGGCGGACCGCCTGGCATCACGGCAACCGCTACACCGGCTCGTCCGACCTGCCGATCGATGAGGTCGGCCGGCAGCAGGCCCAGCAACTGCGGGAGTGGGCGATCGACTTCGCGCCCGATGCCTTGTGGTGTTCGCCGATGCTGCGAGCTCGCCAGACCATCGCCCCGACCGCCGAGGCGCTCGGCCTGGAACCGACGGTGGACGCGCGGTTGCGAGAGGTCGACTTCGGATCGGCCGAAGGGAAGCGACTGGCCGAGCTGCCGCCCGCAGTGGCCGTGGCCTTCGAGCTCGACCCGGTCCGCGATCACTTCCCCGGCGGCGAGGACCCGGCCGCGGCCGCCGATCGGGTGGCCGAGGCCTTCGCCGAGATCGAGGGCGGCAAGGTCCTGGTGGTCGCCCACAACACGCTCATCCGGCTGCTGGTTTGCCGGGTGCTCGGCCTCCGTTTGAACGACTACCGCAGACTTCTTCCTGCACTCGGTCCCGCGGCGCTCGTGCGCTTCCGGCGTCAGGACGGCACAGTGGGACTCGAGGCGTACAACATCCCAGCAGGACGAATGGAGACCCCGTCATGACTGTTCACATTGCCACGCTCCGCGCGGCGGGTCCTGAGGCCTGGTTCCCTTTCTTCCCTCGTCTCTCCAGTCGCTTCGCTCCCTCCGTTCCTCAGTCCAGAAAGGGGGCCTCATGACCACAGAGCTCGACGGTGAGCTGAGTCGTCCCGCGCGCAGGCAGGCCGAGATCGCGGCGTACGTCGTGGAGCACGGCTCGGTTTCGGCCAGTGATCTGGTCGAGGCGTTCGGGGTGAGCGTGATGACTGTGCATCGTGACCTGGACGAGCTCGAGCGCCAGGGGGTGGTCCGCAAGTACCGCGGTGGGGTGAGCGCGCAGCCGACGAGCGTGTTCGAGAGCAATGTCGCGTACCGGCTGAACACCGCGCAGACCGAGAAGGCCGCGCTGGCCCGGTATGCCCGCACGCTGATCGAGCCGGGGATGTCGGTGATGCTGGACGACTCGACCAGCGCGCTCGCCCTGGTCGACCTGCTCGAGGACATCACGCCGTTGACCGTGGCAACGAACTTCCTGCCCGCGATCACCGCACTGACCGGCCGTCGGGACATCACGCTGGTTGCGCTCGGCGGGATCTACTCGGCGACCCACGACTCGTTCGGCGGGATGCCGTGTGCCGAGGCTGTCGAGGCGCTGCACACCGACCTGCTGTTCTGTTCGGTGTCGGCGGTCTCGCCGACGCACGCGTTCCACCAGGAGGAGGAGATCGTTCTGGTGAAGCGTGCGATGCTGCGGGCGGCGAAGACCAAGGTGCTGCTGGTCGACCACGCCAAGCTGCAGCGCACCGCCCTGCACCGGCTCGCGCCGCTGAGCGACTTCGATGTCGTGGTGGTCGACGAGAAGACCCCGGAAGAGCTGATCCGCCCACTGCGCGACCACGGCGTGACCGTGGAGGTCGCCACCTTCTAGAGGGGACCTGGTATGGACGTCGGAGTCGATGTCGGCACCACAGTGACGAAGGCGGTGGCGTTCTCCCCGGATGGACGGCCGCTGGCCGAGGCATCCCGGCCGACGCGGCTGGTGCGACCGTCGGCCGGGCGGTTCGAGCACGAGACAGCGGAGATCGTTGCCTCGGTCAACGAGGTGGTCGGCGAGCTGGCTGCTGCGGTGGGATCCCGGCCGGGCGTTCTCGCGATCACCGCGCAGGGTGACGGGCTTTGGCTGGTTGATGCGGCCGGTGCTGCGGTTCGGCCGGCGATCTCGTGGCTGGACGCGCGCAGTAGCGGGATCCTCGAGCAGTGGACGGCAGACGGTGTTGCCGACCACGTGTTCCGGCGCTCCGGCAACCGCATGTTCCCGGGGGCCTCCGGTCCGCTGCTGGCCGCCGTACTGGCTGAGGAGCCGTCGGTGATCGCGGCCGCCGAGACAGCGGCCTACTGCAAGGACGTGGTGATGCAGGCGCTGACCGGCGTCCGCGCGACCGATGTGTCGGATGCGTCGGCGCCGTTCCTTGATCCGCGGACGGGTTCGTACGACGAAGAAGCCTTGGCAGCAACGGGTTTGGGGGAGTTGCGCCACCTGCTGGCACCCGTGTCGGCCAGTGGACCGGTGGGCGAACTGCGCGACTCCTCGACCGGAATGGCTCCTGGGACGCGAGTCTCCGCGGGTCCTTACGACCTTCCGGCGGCCGCGGCCGGAGCTGGCGTGGAGACGCCCGGCGATGCGCTGCTGACCGTCGGTACGACGCTCGCGTGCCAGGTGGTCACCCGTTCGTTGCCGATGGCCGGCGAACCGGCCGGGTTGTTCCTCGGCACTTGGACGCCCGGGCTCTGGTTGCGCGCCATGCCGGCAATGGTCGGTACGGCGGCCCTCGACCGCATGCTCGCCCTTGTCGGCGCGACCACCGAGCAACTGCCTGCCTTCCTGGCCGAGAGTCCACCCGGCGCTCAAGGCGTGACCGTACTGCCGTATCTGTCCGAGGCCGGTGAGCGCGCGCCGTTCGTGGACACTCGGGCACGCGGCACCCTCGACGGACTCTCGCTGTCCACGACCACGGCCGACCTGATCCGGGCAACGTGCGAGGGGATCGCCTACGCCGCCCGGCATTGCCTGGAAGCGGCCGGGTGGACGGGCCGGGTGACCGTGTGCGGCGGCGGTGCGCGAAGTGCCGAATGGACGCAGATCCTGGCCGACGTACTGAACGCGCCCCTGCACACGACGGCCGCCGAGCAGGTCGCTGCGCGGGGTGCCGTGATCTGCGCCCGCCGTGCGGCGTCCGACGAGGTCGGGCCGGAGTGGATCGCGTCGACCCGGCAGGTCGACCCGGACCCGGGCCGCGCCGCCTTCTATGCCGAGGGATACGCCCACTACCTGCGCCGGATCGACAACGCGCGCGCCCGCTGGTCCGACCCTGCGCCTTTAGGAGCTTGATGAGAACCGTCACCACCTTGCTCGCCGGCGACCACTTCGTCCGGAATTCGCTGCTCTCGTCAGCGCTGCAGTCGCTGGCGGATGTGCGGTTCGACTTCCGGGAAATCACCTTGCCGTGGCCGCTGACGCCGTACGGGGCGGTGGCTGAGGTGGACGAAGCCAGTGACTCCGAGGAGCAGCTGATCGCGGCACTGCCGGGGGTCGAGTTGGCGATCACGCAGATGGGTCCGTTCACCGAGCGGGTGCTGGATGCTGCTCCGGATCTGCGCTTCCTGGTGGTCTGCCGTGGCGGCCCGGTCAACGTCAACGTGCCTGCAGCAATCAAACGCGGCATCACCGTTGCCTCCACCCCCGGACGCAACGCAGTGGCCGCTGCCGAACACGCGGTGGCCCTGATGATGGGGGCCTTGCGCAACCTTCCGCGACTGCATCGCACACTGGAGCTGGGCGAATGGCGCAGCGACCTCTACGCGTACGACGAATGCGGCGCGGAGCTGGATGGCGCAACGGTCGGCCTGGTCGGGTACGGCGCGATCGGGCAACGAGTCGCCCGGGTCATGCTCGCCTTCGGTGCGCACGTGGTGGTCGCCGACCCGTACGTCGATCCGTCGCGAGTCCTGCCCGGGATCGAGGTCGTCGAGCTGGATGAGCTGCTGCGCCGGTCGGACGTGGTCAGCCTGCATGCCCGGTTGACCGATCAGACCCGCGGCATGATCGGTGCGGCCGAAATCGCGCGGATGCCGCGCGGCGGCGTACTGGTCAATACGGCACGTGGCGGTCTGCTCGACTACGAGGCGACTGTGGATGCATTGGAGTCAGGGCAGCTGGGGGCGGCTGCGTTCGACGTCTTCCCGGTGGAGCCGCTGCCGGTCGGCTCACGGTTGCTGACCGCACCTAACGTCGTGATGACACCTCATCTGGCCGGAGCCACCCGCCAGACCGCACTGCGCGCGGGATCCATCGCCGCCGAAGCCGTGGCCGCCTACCTCGCCGGGAAGGATCCGGCAGGACTGGTCACTTCGATGTGAAATTAGCTAGAAAATCACACCGATTCTCTATACCTCACCATGAGTTGGTGATAATTTCACGGGCGTGCAGGAGAATCCGGTAGGTCTGCGGTCGCGGCGGCGACGGGAGTACTGGCTGTTCGCGGCGCTGGTCGCACCGAATCTCCTCGTGATCGCGGTCTTCGCGTACTGGCCGATCGTCTACAACGCGTTCCTGAGCCTGACGGACTGGAACATGATCGCGGCCCGGCCGGCGTTCGTCGGGCTGGCGAACTACGGGCGGACGCTGACCGATCCGGCGTTCCATCGGACGTTGTGGGTGACGGTCGTCTTCACCGGCCTGATCGTGGCCGGGAGCCTGGTGATCGGGCTGGCGCTCGCGTTCCTGTTCAACCTGCCGCTGAAGGGCCGGGGCGCGGTTCGGACGATCGCATTCGCACCCCATGTCCTGTCCGGTGCCGCGGTGGCGACGATCTGGCTGTTCATCTTCGACCCCGGTTACGGCCTGCTGCGCGGGCCGGACTGGATGAACAACTCCGACTGGGCGTTGCCCGGACTCGTCATCGTCTACCTGTGGAAGAACGCCGGCTTCGCTGCGCTGATCTATCTGGCCGGACTGCAGGGATTGCCGAAGGAGCTCGACGAGGCGGCGGTGATGGACGGCGCGAGTACGTGGCGGCGGTTCCACGCGATCAAGCTTCCGCTGCTGGCGCCGATCACGTTCTTCCTGTTGATCACCACGGTGATCGGGACGTTCCAGGCCTTTGACGTGATCGCGGTGATGACCGGCGGCGGACCGGGTGACGCGACCACGACGCTGAGCTGGGCGATCTACAACGAAGGGTTCCAGGCCTTCAACGCGGGCCGAGCCGCCACGTTGTCGATCATCATGTTCGTCATCCTTCTGGTCGTCACCACCGTCCAGGCGCGAGTGCTGGAGAGGCGGGTGCATTACCGATGAAGGTGCGCGCGCTGCAGTACGTCGTACTGGTCGGAGTGGCGGCGGTGTTCATCGGGCCGCTGTACTGGCTGGTGTCGACGGCCTTCAAGCAGCCGGCGGAGATCTACCAGTGGCCGCCTTCGTGGTGGCCCGATCACCTGACCTGGGAGAACTTCACGCTGGCATGGAAGGCCGCGCCGTTCGACCGGTTCTTCGTGAACTCGACGGTGATCACGGTGGCCGGGACTGCGCTGAAGGTGACGAACGCGGTGCTGACGGCGTACGCGTTCGCTTATCTGCGCTTCCCGGGGAAGAAGGTGCTGTTCTTCCTGGTGCTCGGCGCGATGATGGTGCCGGGACATGTGACGCTGCTGCCGAACTACTTGACGGTGGCAACGTTGGGCTGGATCAATACCTATGCAGGGTTGATCATTCCAGGGATCGGGTCGGCCTTCGCGACGTTCTTGATGCGGCAGCACTTCCTGACTCTGCCGTCCGAGGTGACGGATGCCGCGGCGGTCGACGGTGCCGGTCACCTGCGGACCTTGTGGCGGGTCGTGCTGCCGATGTCCCGGCCGATGCTCGTCACCGTCGTCGTGATCACCGCGGTCGAGGAGTGGAACAACTTCGTCTGGCCGTTGATCGTCACCAACACCGCGTCGATGCGGACGCTGCCGGTCGGCCTGCTGATCCTCAAGGACGAAGAGGGGCTGGCCAACTGGGGAACGATCATGGCCGGGACGCTGCTCGTACTCGCGCCGATGCTGGTGATCTTCCTGATCGCCCAGCGCTACATCGTCGGTGGAATCACCCAGGGTGCGTTGAAGGGATGACCATGCGACGCAGGGGATTCCTCGGGCTGACCGCTTTGTCGTTGGCCGGGTGTGGCTACCGATCGGTCGATGCGGTCTATTCGCAGCCGGCCGGGGCGGTGCCGCCGCAGTACGCCGGCCGGGTTCGGGTCGTGTTCTGGTCGTCGTACGGCGGCGTGAACGGGAAGGCCGTTGACGGACTCGTTGCCAAGTTCAACGAATCGCAGGACGACGTGTACGTCGAAGTCCAGTTCCAGGGAAGCTATGACGATGTCGCGCAGAAGGTCGCCGCGGCCCTGATCGCCAAGCAGGCGCCGGATCTCGCCGTACTGTCGGATGTGACCTGGGAGCGGTTCTTCCTGAACGAGGCGCTGGAGCCGTTGAACGGCTATCTCGCGGATCCGGCGGTGTATCAGCCGAAGCTGTTCGGTGAGTATGTGGTGAAGGGGCAGAGCTGGTGCGTGCCGTTCGCCCGCAGTACGCCGATCCTCTACTACAACCGGGATGCGTTCGCTGCCGCTGGTCTGCCAGATCGCGCGCCGCGGACCTGGAGCGAGCTGCAGTCGTGGGGACCTTCGCTGGCCAAGGTGCAGTCAGGCGGGCGTTCTTTGCGGACGCTCGCATTTGCGAAGGTTGATGGGGACTGGCAGTTCCAGGGGAACGTTTGGCAGTTCGGTGGTTCGTATTCGCGTGGGCTGGACGTCAAGATCGCCGAGGCCGGGGCAGTGGCGGCAGGTGAGTGGCAGCGGTCCATGGTCCACTCCTCGAAGCTTGCCTATATGGCGAGCAGCCCGAGTACAGACTTCGCGAACGGGCTGGTGGCAACGATCCAGGAGTCGACCGGTGGACTGAAAAGCATGACCAGTAAGGCGAGATTCCGGGTTGGTGCCGGTTTCGTGCCGGGCGAGATCGCGTCCGGGATCGCCACCGGTGGTGGTGGGATCGGGATGCTGCGCAACATCTCGGCGGAGCGGAAGCAGGCGGCCGCTGCGTTCCTGAGCTTCCTGGCACGGCCGGAGAACGCTGCGTGGTGGACGATCCAGACCGGCTACCTCCCGGTGGTGGAGGCGGCGCGCGAGGTGCCCGAGCTGAAGAAGCTCATTGCCGAACAACCCAACTACGGTGTCGCGATCGCGCAGCTCGCGAACGCGCGGCAACAGGACGCCATCCGGCTCTACGGCCGCAACGCGAACGTTGCCATCTACACCGGTCTGCAACAGATCTACGCCGACAATGCCGCACCCACGAAGGTGTTCGCCACGGTGGCCCGCCGCCTCGAAGCGATCGGAGCCGAAGTACGCCGCCTCTACGAGGAGAAGGTCCTGTGATCATCACCGGTCATCGAGGCGCCCTCGGCACCGAGCCGGAAAACACCCTCCGCTCCTTCCACCGAGCCATCGCCGACGGCTGCGACGAGATCGAACTGGACCTCCGAGTAACCGCCGACGGCCACCTCGTCATCCTCCACGACGCCACCGTCGACAGAACCACCAACGGCACCGGCGAAGTCGCCTCCCTAACCCTCGCCCAGCTACGTGCCCTGGACGCGGGCCACGGCGAGCGCATCCCAACCTGGCCCGAAACCGTCGCCGCGGTCGACGTTCGGTTCCAGGCGGAGGTGAAGGCGGAGGACGCCGTACCACTGCTCGCCGATTCGCTCCGGGCTGATCCTGCGCTGGCTGCTCGTACGCTCGTGACCTCGTTCCATCCCGAGATCCTGCTCGCCGCTCGGCGCGCGTTCCCCGGGGTGACGACCGGGCGGATCTTCGGTCGCACGACTCCCGACGTACTGGCTCTGACGCGGGAGGCCGAGGCGACCTGGGCGTTGTGCGGCATCACCGGCCTGACCTCGGCGTTCGTCGCCGAACTCCACGCCGCCGGTCTGTCCGTCACCGCCTGGCCCGTCCCCGACGCCGCGACCCTGGAACAGGCGGCCGAGCTCGGCGTCGACGGGATCACCACCGACAACCCACACCTGCTCACACGTTCCAACGTCTGAATATGTTCTTCCATGGAACATAAATGTGTGATTGCCTAGTCGCATGGGAATCAGCATCGGTGTGGTCGGAGCCGGCCAGTTCGCTCCTTCGTTCCTGCGGTTGTGGTCCGCGCACCCGGACGTGTCCGGGGTCCGGCTGACCGACGTCCTGCCGGACCGGCTGGCGGAGGTCGCGGCGAAACAAGGCGTCGCGGTCACCTACCAGTCGTTCGAGGAGATGCTCGAGTCCGACGTGGACGCGATCGCGATCTTCACCCAGCGCTGGCTGCACGGCGAGATGGCGATCAGGGCGCTCGAGGCCGGGAAGCACGTCTACTCGACCGTGCCGATGGCGATCGAGGCCGACCAGATCGCGCGCATCATCGAGCTGGTCAAGGCGACCGGCCTGACCTACATGATGGGCGAGACCAGCTTCTACTACCCGTCCTCGGTGTACTGCCGGCAGCGGCTGGCCGCCGGTGACTTCGGCCGGGTGTTCTACTCCGAGGGCGACTACGTCCACGACATGGACCTCGGGTTCTATGCCGCGTACCAGTACAGCGGCGGCGAGGACTGGAAGCAGACCGCGTCCTTCCCGCCCATGCTCTACCCGACGCACGCCGTCGGGAACGTCTTGTCGGTGACCGGTCAGCACGCCACCCACGTGTCCTGCATCGGCGTCCAGGACGACCGCGGTGACGGCGTCTTCGACAAGGAGATCAGCCAGTTCGACAACGACTTCTCGAACGCGACCGCCCTCTTCAAGCTCGCCGACGGCGGCATCATGCGGACCAACGAGATGCGCCGCGTCGGCTACCCGTCCCACATCCGTGAGTCGCGGCTGCGCGTGTTCGGTACCGAGGGCAGCTTCGAGCAGCTCGCCACCACCACGCTCTGGCAGAACAAGCAGGGCGTCGAGGACGTCACCCATCTGATGGAAACCTCAGCCGGGGATCTGACCGACGAGGACCTGGCGAACGTCGACCCGGCACTCCGCGACGCGTTCCGCTCCGGGCTCTCCCCGGTGCACGACCGCACCCGCCTGCCCGCCGAGTTCGACGGCCTGCACAACGGCCACGAAGGCTCCCACCACTTCCTCGCCGACGACTTCGTCCGCGCCGTCGCCGACAAGACCCTCCCGCCGATCAACGCCTGGGTCTCCGCCCGCTACACCCTCCCCGGCATCTACGCCCACCAGTCCGCCCTCCAAGGCGGCGTCCAGTTGGAGATCCCCGACCACGGCGACGCTCCGGCCTGACGCTAACGACACGTACTGGTCCTCCCGCCCGCCGGCGGCCACGCTCAGTCGCGTGCTCCGGAGCCGCGGGAGGCCCACTACTACGTGTTCTTCGCTACCGTTCTGCGATGGACCTGTTCGCCGGAATCTCCGTCAGCGACTACGCCACTGCCATCGCCTGGTACGAACAACTGCTGGGCGCCCCACCGGCCTTCCTCCCCAACGACATCGAAGCCGTCTGGGAACTGGCCGAACACCGCTACCTCTACATAGAGGTGGTCCCCGAACACGCCGGCCACGCCCAGCACACCCTCTTCGTCGAAGACTTCGACGCGACCCTCAACGGCATCGCCGAGCGCGGCCTCGAACCCACCACCCGCGAGACCTACGACAACGGCGTCCGCCACGCCACCTTCTTCGACCCAGACGGCAACGAAATCTCCTACGGCGGCGCCCCGCTCTAGCGGCGCACTGCGATGTCGTCGAGCTGTGGCCAGTGCAGCAGGCGTGCTGACAGTAGGGGTTGCTCGATCAGGTGTGCCTTCAGCAGGCGGTGGATGCCGTCGAGGATGGTGATTCGGCCGTCTTCCCGGCGTACGACGTCGATCGGGTGGCGGAGGTCGGCGGCTATGGTGCGGGCGAACTGCTCGTGGTACCGGTTCGGGTCAGCCGCGACCTCGTACGGCGTGACCTGGAACGGGCGGCCGCCGTACGCCCAGAAGGGAAGATCGAGGTGGTGTGCGAGTTCGGCCACCTCGAACTCGGTCCCCGGCAGGTCGAGGGCGTGCAGCTTCTCCACATCCCAGTGGAAGTCGAGGATGTACGGCCGCAGGATCGGCGGGATCGGCAGCGGGAACGGTTGCCGGTTCACTCGTAGATTTTGCGGAGGCGGGATTCCATGGAGTTCTGGATGTGCCGGGTCATCGCGGCCTCGGCGGCAGTCGGGTCGCCGGAGGTGATGGCTTCTACGAGGGTGCGGTGTTCGGTGAGGACTTCGGGGCCGATGTCGCGCTCGTAGTGCAGGCGGAAGATGTGCAGGTGGCAGTGGGTGCGCTGGAAGGCCAGGCGCACCTGTTCGCTCCCCGAGAGGGTGGCGATGAGCGTGTGGAAGCGGTTGTCGTGGACCGTGAGTGACTTGTAGCCGGCGTAGTCCACCGAGGTGGGTTCGACGGCCGTGGCCAGCTCGGCGCGGAGGCGGTCGCGGCCCTCGTCGGTGATGAGCTCGGCGGCGCGACGGGCGGCCCACGGCTCCAGCAGCAGGCGGAAGCGGTACAGGTCGTCGAACTCGGCCAGCGTGAGCAGCTGCGTCGCCCGATACCCCTTCAGTGGCTCCTTCAGCGCGAGCCCCTCGGACTCCAGCCGCGCGAGCGCCTCCCGCACCGGCGTCGACGAGACCTGGAACTCCCGCGCGAGTCCGTCGATCGAGATCCGGGCACCGGGCCGTACGACGTGGTCCATCAGCATCGTCTTGATCGCCTCGTACACGTCATCGGCCAGCATCTGCCGGCGCAAAACCCGCCGGTCAGCAGTATCCACCCCGTCTTCACCTCCGGATCCTGAGCGCGGCCTTGACCCGGCCGTCGGTCTTCGGCAGGGTGGATCATGCATCATGCACGATCTGGCCCACGGTAGCGCCGGAGTACCCACCTACGGAAGGCGGACACGACGGTGAAGTTCGAAGAGGTCGGCGTCCTACCTGAACCCGAGGACAACGCCGCCATCTGTTCCCGCCGCCTCGACGCGGGCACTCAGATCGAGCTCGACGGCACCACCGTCACCCTCCCGCACACCGTCCTCGAGGGCCACAGATTCGTCGTACGACGAATTCCGCAAGGCGAAGCGATCACCTCCTGGAACACCCCCTTCGCCCGAGCGTCCCGCGACCTCGTCCCCGGTGACTACGTCTGTACGCCGACCAGCCTCCAGGCGGTCACGGCCCGTGGCGTGGAAGGTCTCCCCGCCGAACCCTCCGCCACCAACGAACCCCTCGACCCCTTCGAACTCGACGAGAACGCCCTCCACCTCGGCCAGCAGGTCACGAGCGTCGAGCAGCCCGGCACGTTCCTCGGCTACCCCCGCGCGCAAGGCCCAGCGGGCACCCGCAACCACGTGGTCGTGATGGCGACCAGCTCCCGCAGCTCCGGCTTCGTCACCGAGCTCGCCCGCCGCTTCGACGGAGCGGCTGCCGGCGACGGCGTCGTACCGGTGGCCCACACCGAAGGCGGCGAGGACGAGGTCCCGAACAACCTGCACTTCCTGCTCGCCACCCTGGCCGGCTTCACCTTGAACCCGAACGTCGGCGCCGTGCTGATCGTCGACACCACGGACGACGTCGTCTCCGGTCGCGCGATCCAGGACTTCATGACCGAGCACGACTATCCCGGCATCAAGGTCCCGCACGCGTTCTTCACCCGCGAGGCCGGGTTCGAGCACGACCTCAGCACAGCCGGCGCCCTGCTGGAGCCGTGGCTCCCGATCGTCGACGCGCAGCAGCGGGTCGAGGTCCCGCTCGCCGACCTCAAGATCGCCCTGCAGTGCGGCGGTTCGGACGCGTTCTCCGGGATCTCCGCCAACCCGCTCGCCGGCCTGGTCGGTGCCGAGGTGATCAAGCACGGCGGCGCCGCCGTACTGGCAGAGACCGACGAGCTCATCGGCGCGGAACCGTACGTACTGAAGAACGTCCGGGATCTCGCCACCGCGCGCCGCTTCCTGACCACGATCCGCTCGTTCAAGGAGCGCGTCGGCTGGCACGGGCACACCGCCGAGGGCAACCCGTCCGGCGGCAATGTGTACCGCGGCCTCTACAACATCGTGCTCAAGTCGATCGGCGCCGCCCGCAAACTGCCGCGCGAGGTCCGCCTGGATCACGTCATCGACTACGGCGAACCGCTGCCGGGCAACGGCTACATCTTCATGGACAGTCCGGGCAACGACCTCGAGTCGGTGGCCGGCCAGATCGGCAGCGGCTGCAACCTGATCTTCTTCACCACCGGCAACGGTTCCATCACCAACTTCCCGTTCGTCCCGACGCTGAAGTTCGTCACCACCAGCCAGCGGTACGAGCATTTGCAGGCCGAGATGGACGTGGATGCGGGCCGCTACCTGACCGGTACGTCGATGGCCCAGCTGACCGCGGACACGTTCGACCTGACCGTCCGGGTCGCGTCCGGCGAACCCAGCGCGGGCGAGCGTGCCGGCCACAGCCAGGTGTCGATCTGGCGGAACTGGAAGCAGAGCGGACCGCGCGAGGGCATCTCGATCAGCACCGACGGCCGCCAGAGCCGCGCGCTGGCCGACCTCCCGGCCGACGACCGTGACGCCCCACTCGACGGTCTCCCACTGACCGGCTTGACCAGCCGCACGCGAACCCCGGCCCGGCTGCTGCGAGTCGACGATCGCGACCTACCCGAAGCGGTCGGCCTGATCCTGCCGACCAGTCTGTGCTCCGGTCAGATCGCACTCCGGCTCGCTGGACAGGCCGAGCTGGAGAAGTGGGCCGGCGACGCGGTCACCCGGATGGTCGCGCTCCCGCACACCGAGGGCTGCGGCAGCAGCGGTGGAGCTTCCGAGGAGACCTTCGCCCGGATCATGCTCGGCTATCTCCTGCACCCGAACACCCGGATGGCACTGCTTCTGGAGCACGGCTGCGAGAAGACCCACAACGACTACTTCCGGTCCCGCCTGGTCGAAGCAGGTAAGGATCCAGCGCGATTCGGCTGGGCCAGCATCCAGGCGGACGGCGGTCTCGAGGCTGTCGGCACCAAGGTCAAGGACTGGTTCGGCAGCTTCTCCCTGCCCAGTCCTGTCGAGCGTCAAGGCGATCTCGGTGCGCTGACGATCGGTCTGGAGGCGCGCGGTCCGTTGACCGCCGATACGGCCGAGGCGCTAGGCCTGCTGGGCGGCGAGATCGTTGGTTCGGGTGGCTCGGTCGTGTTGTCCTCGCGTGGCTTGTTGCTTGCCCATGAGGACTTCCGCCGTACGGCGTTCGGTTCCGCCGCCGAGGTCGGTCCGACGATTGCGCACGGTCAGCGGCCCAGCGCTCCGGGATGGCACGTGATGCGGATGCCTGGTACGGACTGGATGGAAACCGCGACCGGCTTCGGGGCATCCGGCGTACAGCAGATCCTTGCGCACGTCGCCGGCGGCACCTTGTCGGCGCAGCGGTTCGTCCCGGTCGTCGAGATCAGCCGGGACCCCGAGACGGTCGCGCGGTACGGCGACGACCTCGACGCCGTCGCCACCGGAGACGCGGCCGATCAGGCGCGGATCGGGCTGGAGACGATCGCCCTGGTCGCGAGCCGGCAGCTCGTCCCCAAGGCAGTTGCCTCCGGCAACGTCGGCTTCCAGATCACCCGCGGTTTGCTCGGCACATCTATGTGAGAGGTGGACTCATGCACTTGGTCCGTTACCAGTCGCCCGCCGGGCGGCCGGTCGTAGGCGTCCGTACCGGTGACACGGTGGCACCGGTCGAAGGAATCGCCAGCATGGCCGAGCTGCTCCGGCTCCCACTCGCAGATCTGCAGACAGCCGTCGCCAAGACCGGTACGGCGGTTCCCGTCGAAGGGCTGACGTGGTTGCCGCCGATCGATGGCCGGGGCGAGGTCTGGTGCGCGGGCGTCACGTATGAGCGATCGCGTGGCGCCCGGATGGAGGAGAGCACCGAGCAGTCCGTGTACGACAAGGTCTACACCGCGGACCGGCCGGAGCTGTTCCAGAAGGCGCCGGCCTGGCGAGTGGTGACGGACGGCGAGCCGGTGGGGATCCGCGTCGACTCGGGACACGACGTACCGGAGCCGGAGCTTGCGGTCGTCGCCAACAGTCACGGTGAGATCGTCGGCTACACGATCTGCAACGACATGAGTTCACGCTCGATCGAGGGCGTGAACCCGCTGTACGTCCCGCAGGCCAAGCTGTTCGCCGGTGGTTGCGCGCTGGCGACCGGGATCCGGCCGGTCTGGGAGGTCGCTGATCCCAAGGACCTGGCGATCGACATCACCATCAGCCGCGACGGCGACGAGGTCTTCACCGGTACGACGTCGACCGCCAAGCTGGTTCGCGAGCTGCCGGATCTGATCGACGTGCTCTTCGTGCCGAACGACTTCCCGGACGGTGTGATTCTGGCGACCGGGACCGGCATCGTGCCTGAATTTGCGTTCGCGCTACGCGAAGGTGATGTGATCAGGATCAGCATCGACCAACTGGGTACCTTGACGAATACCGTGGCCACCGGCCGGGAGCCGTTTGCCTTCCTGGCCGCACAGAACTCTGAGGAGAAGCGATGACCGCCGACACCACCCCCGCCGAGCTCGAGCAGGCCCTGGAGGACGCGGCCGGTGCCGCGGCCGCGCTCGGGTCCGCGGAGCCTGCCGTCCGGGCCGGGTGGATCCGGGCTGTGGCGGACGCACTGGACGCGGCCGCGGACGAGTTGGTGCCGATCGCGATGCGCGAGACCTCGTTGCCGGAGCCGAGGCTGCGCGGTGAGGTCGGCCGGAGCACCGGGCAGCTGCGCATGTTCGCCGATGCCCTGGAGGAAGGGTCATTGCTCGAGGTCGTCATCGACACGGCCGACGCGCAGGCCAAACCGGTGCCGCGGCCGGATCTGCGCCGGGTGCTGGTGCCACTCGGTCCGGTCCTGGTGTTTGCCGCCAGCAACTTCCCGTTCGCGTTCAGTGTCTGTGGTGGTGACACTGCTTCCGCGCTGGCAGCGGGCTGCCCGGTGATCGTCAAGGCACACCCGGGGCATCCGGAGCTCTCGGTGCGGACGGCCGCGGTCATGATCGAGGCGCTGCGGGCAGCCGGTGCGCCGGATGGTTCGCTGGGGTTGATCCAGGGCTTCGACGTCGGTGTCATCGCGCTGAAGGATCCGCGGATCACGGCGGCCGGATTCACCGGCTCGGTCCCGGCCGGCAAGGCACTGCACGAGATCGCGGTCACCCGGCCGGAGCCGATCCCGTTCTACGGCGAGCTCGGCAGCCTCAACCCCGTCTTCGTCACCCAGGCCGCGATCGATGCCCGCGGCAACGACATCGCCACCGGGTACGTCGGCTCGTTCACGCTCGGCGTCGGTCAGTTCTGCACCAAGCCCGGCCTGCTGTTCCTGCCGGCTGGTCATGGCTTGCAGGACAAGCTGGTCGAGGCGGCCGGGGGAGTGGCATCGGCAACGATGCTGAACGACCGGATCAAGGACACCTTCGACTCGGGTCTCGACCGGCTCGGCAAGGTCGACGGGGTTCGCGTCTGGTCGTCGGGCGGCGCAACGCTCTTGCAGACAACGGTTTCCGAGCTGCTGACGCGTCAGGACGAGATCCTCGAAGAGTGCTTCGGTCCCGTGTCGATCGTCGTCGAGTACGACGGTCTCGACCAGCTGCGGGCCGCGATCGCAGCCTTCGACGGCAACCTCACGGCGACCCTGCATGCAGAGGAGTCCGACAACGAGCTGGCGACCGAGCTCCTCCCGCTGCTGACCGCGAAGGCCGGGCGCGTGCTGTGGAACGGCTGGCCCACCGGGGTCGCGGTCTCCTGGGCTCAGCACCACGGCGGTCCGTTCCCGTCGACGGTTGGCTCGATCCACACCAGCGTCGGGGTGACCGCGGCCCGCCGGTTCCAGCGGCCGGTTGCCTACCAAGACGCTCCCGATCCGGTGCTCCCCGCCGTACTGCGGGATACGAATCCGCTCGGGATCACCCGCCGAATCAACGGAGTGGTCAGCAGAGACGAGGTCGAACGATGAGCGACGACACCACGGGGGACCTGCCTCCGACTGCGGATCCGCGCGACATCGACGTACCGGATCCTGCGGGCGTGCCGACACCCGAGAAGGGGGTTGGCGTTCCCTCTGGCGCGCCGAACGGGTTGCGGAGCTACGAGCACTGGTTCGGGGAGGAGGGGCGCAACGGGTTCATCCACCGGTCGTGGATGCGGGCGCAGGGCTTCTCCGAGGAGGTGTTCGACGGGCGGCCGGTGATCGGGATCTGCAACACCTGGTCCGAGCTGACCCCTTGTAACGCGCACCTGCGCCGGCTCGCCGAGTCGGTCAAGCGCGGGGTCTGGCAGGCCGGTGGGTTCCCGTTGGAGTTCCCGGTGATGTCGCTCGGCGAGACGATGCTGCGGCCGACCGCGATGCTGTTCCGCAACCTGCTCAGCATGGATGTCGAGGAGTCCCTGCGCGGGAACCCGATCGACGGCACCGTGCTGCTGACCGGCTGTGACAAGACCACACCCGGTTCGATCATGGGCGCTGCGAGTGTCGACCTGCCGACGCTGGTGGTCACCGGCGGCCCGATGCTGAACGGGAAGTTCCGCGGCTGCGACATCGGCTCCGGTACGGCGGTCTGGCGGTTCACCCAAGATCGGAACGCCGGCCGGATGACCGAGGAGGACTACGCGGCCGCCGAGTCCGGGATGTCCCGGAGCAACGGCCACTGCATGACGATGGGGACGGCGTCCACGATGGCCTGTATGGCCGAGGCGCTCGGGCTCCAGCTGACCGGTTCGGCGGCCATCCCGGCAGTCGACTCCCGGCGGTACTCGCTGGCCCAGCAGGCCGGTCGGCGGATCGTCGAGATGGTGCACGAGGACCTGAAGCCCTCCGACATCCTGACCCGCGACGCGTTCGCCAACGCGGTCAGGGCGAATGCGGCGATCGGTGGTTCGACCAACGCCGTCATCCACCTGCTCGCGATCGCGGGCCGGGTCGGCGTCGACCTCTCGCTGGACGACATGGACGAGTGGGCCCGCGGCGTACCGTGGCTGGCCGACCTGCAGCCCTCGGGGCAGTATCTGATGGAGGACTTCTACTACGCGGGCGGGCTTCCCGCCGTACTGAAGGAGATCCTGCCGCTGCTCAAGGCGGACGCGATCACCGTGACCGGCCGGACCATGGGCGAGAACGTCGCCAACGCCGAGCGCATCGACTGGGTCGGTCAGGAAGGACGGCCGGGTGCTGCGGTCATCCGCCCGGTCGGCAATCCGCTTGGGAGCGGTGCCGGGACCGCCGTACTGAAGGGCAATCTGGCGCCGGACGGGGCTGTGGTCAAGCAGTCCGCGGCATCGGAGCGACTGTTGCAGCATCGCGGGAAGGCACTGGTCTTCAGCAGCATCGAGGAGTACGACCTGGCCGTCGACGATCCCGAGCTGGACGTCGACGAGGACACCGTGCTCGTGCTGCAGAACGCGGGACCGCGCGGCTATCCGGGGATGCCGGAGGTCGGCAACATGACGATCCCGCGCAAACTCGCCGAGATCGGCGTCGACGACATGGTGCGGATCTCGGACGCGCGGATGAGCGGTACGGCGTACGGAACCGTCGTACTGCATGTCACGCCGGAAGCGGCGGTCGGCGGACCGCTGGCCCTGGTGCGGACCGGTGACTGGATCGAACTGGACGTTCCAGGCCGGCGACTGCACCTCGATGTGTCCGACGAGGAGCTCGAGAAGCGCCGTGCCGACTGGCAGCCACCCGCGCCGCCGACGGATCGCGGCTGGGCCCGGCTGTACGTCGACCATGTCACGCAGGCCAACCAGGGCTGCGATCTGGACTTCCTGGTAGGTCGCACCGGCTCCGCCGTAGCGAGACAGAGCCACTGATGGACTGGGGACCGTTCGAGGCTGTGCGTGGGCTCCGCCCAGCCGGCGTGATCCCGCAGGTCACGCCGATTCGCCGGCTGCTGCCGGACCTGCCGTCCGTAGCCGATCCGGCCGTGGCTACCCAGGCGGCACTCGAAGCTCTGCGGGCGCAGATCCAGCCCGGCGCCCGGATCGCGGTCACCGCCGGCAGTCGCGGGATCCATGACCTCGTGCCGGTGGTTCGCGCGGCCGTCGCCTGGCTGGCCGCAGCCGGGGCCGACCCTTTCGTCGTACCGGCGATGGGGTCACACGGTGGTGCGACCGCCGATGGCCAGCGTGAGATGCTCGCCGGGCTCGGGATCACTCCGGAGAGCGTGGGCTGCCCGATCGAGGCCACCATGGACACGGTTGTCATGGGTAAACTCGACGACAGTACGCCGGTCCATCACGATGCGATCGCGGCTGCCGCCGACGGCGTACTGCTGATCAACCGGATCAAGCCACACACGGATTTCCACGGCCCGATCGAGAGTGGGCTGGCGAAGATCCTCGCGATCGGTCTCGGCAATCACGCGGGTGCGGCAGCTCTTCATGCCGGTGGGATTCCTTCGCTGGGTGGCGCGATCGAAGCGGCCGCGCGAGTGGTTGTTGCGCAGGGCAAGATCCTTGGTGGGCTGGGCATTCTGGAGAATGCTCTGGAGCGTACGGCGGCGGTCGAGTTCGTTCCGGCCGACGGGATCGCGGGTGCGGCCGAGCATGCGTTGTTGCAGCGGGCAGGCAGTCTGCTGGGGCGGCTGCCGTTCGACGAGCTGGACGTGCTGGTCGTGGACGAGCTGGGCAAGGACAAGTCCGGCGCCGGGATGGACACGAATGTGATCGGGCGGTGCTGGGTGCACGGCATCCCCGAGTTCGAATCGCCGTCGATTGCGGCGATCAGCGTGCACTCGCTCTCCGAGGCCTCGCACGGGAACGCCTCCGGGCTGGGGCTGGCCGATGTGATGCCGGCCAGGATTCTCGAGCAGATCGATCTGCAGGCCAGCTACGTGAACGCGTTGACCTCCGGTGCCGGTGGAGCTCGCCGTTCGCGGCTGCCGATGGTGATGGAGGACGACGAAGCGGCCGTGCTCGCGGCCATCACGATGTGCGGCCGACGCGACTGGACCGACCTGCGGCTGGCGCGGATCAAGGACACGTTGTCCCCCCACGAGTTGCTGGTGACACCGGCGCTCCTGGACGAGGCCGCGGACCGGTTCGATCTGGAGATCACCGGGGCGGCCTGTGATCTGACCGTCGATGGGGAGCTTGCAGCATGGTGACTCTTCGCGAAGCCCACGCCTTACTCGCCGACCGCGGGTTCCACCCTGGCGGCGCATCCACAGCAACGTTTGCGGACGGTACGCCGTACAAGGTGGAGATCCCGTCGTGCGAGGGACCGCGGGTGTTGGAGGCCGTCCTCGACGAGGCCGCGACGCGTGCGGTGACCATCGATCGGGTGTCACAGGGCAGCGGGGTGATGATGCTGACCGATGCCGAGATCGAGGAGATGCTGTCGCTCGGTGATTCCGCCGGTGTCGAGGTGTGTCTCTTCCTCGGGCCCCGCGGCGCGTGGGACATCGGCGGACAGGCAAAAGTCTCGGCCGCGGTCGGAGGAGTTGCACGCGGCAACGAGATGGTTGCCGCATCGCTGTGCGATGCCTTCCGGGCGGTCGAGCTGGGCGTGCGAAGTCTGCTGGTCGGAGATATCGGCGTACTGGAACTGCTCGGTCAGTTGAAGGTCGACGGGTCGTTGCCTGCCGACCTCGTCCTCAAGACATCCGTGCTGATGCCGTTGCCCAATGCCCCGACCGCGCGGCTGTACGAGCGGTTGGGGGCCACGAGTTTGAACGTGTCGACCGACCTTCCGGTGCCGGTGCTGGCGGAGATCCGGTCGGTGACCTCAGTGCCGATCGACATGTACATCGAGGCGCCGGACGACCAAGGCGGACACGTGCGGTTCTACGACGTACCGGAGGTCGTGAGGCTGGCGGCGCCGGTCTATCTGAAGATGGGGCTGCGGAACGCGCCGAACATCTACCCGGTTGGCGCGCACCTGGCTGCCACGGCCGAGGCGTTGGGGCGCGAGCGGGTCCGCCGGGCCGAGTTGATTCTGCGTCTGCTGGCTGAACAGGATGAGGGCTTATGAGTGACCCGTTCGTTGCCCACCTCCGTTCGGTGCTCGGGGACAACGCAGTCGTGGACGATGTCGACGTACTGGACTCGCATCGCAACGATCAGGCGACCTTCTGCGTGGCCGGCGTACCGCGGGTGCTGGTGCGGCCGTCGACCACGGCCGAGGTGGCTGTCGTCTTGAAGGCCGCGTCGGAGTTCGGCGTACCGGTGGTGACGCAGGGGGCGCGGACCGGGCTGTCCGGTGCGGCGAATGCGACCGACGGGTGTTTGTTGCTGTCGACGGCACGGATGAACCGGATCCTGGAGATCTCTGCCGAGGACCAGGTCGCGGTGGTCCAGCCGGGCGTGGTGAATGCCGAGCTGTCGCGCGCTGTCCTTGAGCAAGGGCTGTTCTACCCGCCGGATCCGTCGTCGTGGGAGATGTCCACCCTGGGTGGCAACATCGCGACCAACGCCGGCGGCTTGTGCTGCGTGAAGTACGGCGTCACGGCGGACTTCGTGCTCGGGCTTGAGGTGGTGCTGGCGTCAGGTGAGGTGGTTCGGACCGGGCGGCGGTCGGCGAAGGGCGTCGCCGGGTACGACCTGACCCGGCTGATCGTGGGTTCCGAGGGGACGCTCGGCGTGGTCACCGAGGCCACGCTGTCGCTGCGGCCCGCTCCTGAGACGGCGCTGACCGCGGCGGCCACGTTCCTGTCCATCGAGGACGGGATCGCCGCGGCTGCCGCGGTGATGGCGGCCGGACTGCGGCCGTCGCTGCTCGAGTTCATCGACGGACCGACCGCACGCGCGATTCAGGACCACCGCGACATGGGCCTGCCGGCAGATGTCGGGTCCCTGCTGATCGCGCAGTCCGACCGGGGCGCGCGGGCCGCGGAGGACGTGGCCCGGATCGCCGCCATCTGCACGGCACACGGTGCAGTCGAGGTCGCCGAGGCTTCGGACGCCGAGGAGTCCCGGATGCTGCTCGAGGCACGCCGGTTGGTGCACGCGGCGCTGGAGCCACTCGGTACCTCGCTGGTCGATGACGTGGCGGTGCCGCGGTCGAAGCTGGTCGCGCTGCTGCGCGGGATCGCCGAGATCAGCACGAAGTACGACGTACCGATCTACTGCGCCGGGCATGTCGGTGACGGCAACATGCATCCGAATGTCATCTTCGAGCCCGGTAATCCGGCCGCTGAGGCACGGGCGATGGAGGCGTTCGGCGCGGTGATGGAGCTCGGACTCGCGCTCGGCGGGACCATCACCGGCGAGCACGGGATCGGCACGCTGAAGGCACGCTGGCTCGAGGACGAGCTCGGTCCGGTCGGGCTCGAGCTGCACCGGCGTGTCAAGAAGGCCTTCGACCCGGCCGGATTGCTCAACCCGGGCAAGGTGCTGCGGTGATCGACCCGTCGGCGGTCCGACCGTCGGCCCGCCAGCTCGCGTGGCAGCAGCAGGAGCTGACGGCGTTCGTGCACTTCGGTGTGAACACCTTCACGGATCTCGAGTGGGGGACCGGGCTGGACGACCCTGCCGTCTACAACCCTCAGGAGCTGTCCTGCGACCAGTGGGTGCGCGTGCTGGTGGATGCCGGGTTCAAGAGCGTGATCCTGACGGCCAAGCACCACGACGGCTTCTGCCTGTGGCCGAGCCGGTACCTGACACACACGGTCGCTGCGAGCCCCTCCGGGCGTGACGTAATGGCCGAGCTGTCTGCAGCTTGCGCCAAGCACGGGTTGGGGCTGGGCTTCTATCTGTCGCCGGCAGACCTGTACCAGGAGAAGGCGCCCGGCGGGTACTACGGGAACGGCAGCCCGGTGGTTGCTTCGGAAATCCAGCCTGGGTTCACCTACGAGGTGGACGACTACAACCGCTTCTACCTGAACCAGCTGTACGAGCTGCTGACGCAGTACGGACCGATCGCCGAGGTGTGGCTGGACGGGGCGAACCCGACGAGTACGGCACAGGAGTACGCGTTCGACGCCTGGTTCGACCTGATCCGTCGATTGGCGCCGGAGGCAACGATCGCGGTTGGTGGGCCCGACGTTCGGTGGGTCGGCAACGAAGACGGGTTCGCCCGCGAGACCGAGTGGAGCGTCGTACCGTTCGCCGGCGGTCGGATGGTGGCCGAGCAGAGCGCTCCCGAGGTGGCCGGGCCCGCGCAACTGGCCGCCGCCGACGAGCTGCGGTGGTATCCCGCCGAGGTCGACGTGTCGATCCGGCCAGGCTGGTTCTACCACGCGTCCGAAGACGACCAGGTGAAGTCGCTGCCCGCGCTCCTCGACATCTACCGCAAGTCGGTCGGGCGGAACGCCGTCCTGCTGCTGAACATCCCGCCGGACCGGCGCGGCCTATTCGCGGATGCCGACGTACAGGCGTTGTCGGCCTTCGGCGCGGCGATCCGCTCCTACTACGACACGGCCGTTGAGCTGCCAGGATCCTTCAACGTCGTGGGCCTGCGCGAGGACATCGCGGCCGGCCAACAGGTCGAGTCGTTCGCCGTCGACGCCCTGGTTGGCGGCTCGTGGACCGAGATCACCACCGGCACCACCATCGGCCACCGTCGCCTGATCCCGATCGACCATTCAGTGACGGCCGACGCCGTACGGGTCCGTCTCCTTGCGACCCGATCGGATGCTGCCGTGACGCTCACCGTCCACCACGATCCGACGCTTGCTTGAAGTCCCCCTGCCTGGAGTCGAACCAGGAACCGAGCCTTCGGAGAGCCCGGCGTACATCCGTTACCAGAGGGTCCGGCGCCACCATCCACCTGAATGACGGCGCCGTTCGCTTTACTCCTCCACCGAGACAACCCGCATCCAGTCGGAGCATTCGCCCTCACACCAGACATGATCACCACGGTGCGCCAGCCGATCCCGCTGCACGTGCCCACACGCCAGCAGAACCCGCCGCAACGCATGCCCCTGACTGACCGGAGAACCGGTCCGCCCACCAGGCACTCGCTTCCTGTTCCTGAGTCCCGCCATAGCCGGTCCTCCTCTCATCTCGTTTCTGTTGCCCCAGGCACCTTTGCCCGAGTTGTGCAGGAGGCAGGATTCGAACCTGCTCAGCCCGAAGGCACCGGGGTTACAACCCGGCCCACCTCTCCCACGGTGGCGCTCCTGCCCGGCGGTGAGAGTGAGATTCGAACTCACGGACCGGCCGAAGCCGATCGACGGTTTAGCAAACCGCTGCCCCTACCAACAGGCGAACCTCACCTCGGGAGCTGCCGTGTCCCCTGAACACGGCAGTCCCCTGTCAGCCCTTGACGCAGATGACCTGCTTGAGGTGGGCGACGACCTCGACCAGGTCGGACTGGGCGGCGATGACCGACTCGATGTCCTTGTACGCCGCCGGCAGCTCGTCGAGCACACCGGCGTCCTTGCGCGACTCGACACCCGCCGTCTGGGCGATCAGGTCGTCGACCGTGAACCGGCGCTTCGCCTCGTTGCGGCTCATCCGCCGGCCTGCCCCGTGTGAGGCCGAGTAGAAGGACCGCTCCGAGCCGAGCCCACGCACGACGTACGATCCCGTGCCCATCGATCCCGGGATCAGCCCGAGGTCACCGGCGCCGGCCCGGATCGCACCCTTACGGGTGACGAGCAGGTCCAGCCCGTCGATGGTCTCCTCGGCCACGTAGTTGTGGTGGCACGAGATCGGCTCGTCGAACCGGACCTCCTGCGGGAACGACTCCCGGATCGCCCGCATCACCAGCGCCAGCATCGTTGCGCGGTTGCGTGACGCGTACTGCTGGGCCCAGGTGAGGTCCCGCCGGTACGCCGCCATCTGCGGCGTACCGGACAGGAACACCGCCAGATCGCGGTCCGGGAGATCCGCGTTGTGCGGCAGCTCCTTGGCGATCGACATGTGCCGCTCCGCCAGTTCCTTGCCGATGTTGCGGCTCCCGGAGTGCAGCATCAGCCACACCCGGTCCTCGTCGTCGAGGCAGACCTCGATGAAGTGGTTACCCCCACCGAGCGATCCCATCTGCTTCTGGGCCTTGCTCTCACGCTGCTGCACGCCCTTGTGCAGCTCGCCGAACGACCCCCACAGCCAGTCCCACGCCCGCGGGTTCAGCCCGAGACGCCGAATACTGACCGGCTCGTCGTGAGCCCGGAACCCAACCGGTACGGCGGCCTCGATCCGGGACCGGATCCCGGACAGGTCGTCCGGCAGGTCCGCCGCCGTCAGTGACGTCAGCACACCCTCCATCCCGCACCCGATATCGACCCCGACCGCAGCCGGCGACACGGCCTGGTACATCGCGATCACAGACCCCACCGTCGCGCCCTTGCCGAGGTGCACGTCCGGCATCACCCGAACCCCGTGCACCCACGGCAGCGCAGCAATGTTCCGCAGCTGCTGCAGCGCCTGCGCACCCACCTCGTGCTCCTGAGCCCACATGAGCGTGGAGCTCTTGGCTCCGCTCAGCTCAACCGGAAACTCCACGTTCATCCCCTCACCCTTCTCGTGTGTGTACATGCGGCAAGGCAGGGACTTGAACCCTGACACCCCGTTGAGGGACAGGCCGTTTTCGAGACGGCTGCCGTTAGACCGAAACTCGGCTTACCTTGCCGGACTGACGCCGTACCGATGCGCGTCAGGACGCTGCCAGGGCAGGGCTCGAACCTGCGGGACCTCGGGTCAGAACCGAGGGTGGGTCACCGTCGCCCACCTGGCATCGCGCTCCAACGCGACACCGGGTGGTGTCACGTCAGAGCGATATCTCCGCACGCGAGGGGATCCACGGCTGCCACAACAGCGGCATACCGGCTTCCTCGGGCGTGCGTGAGCCCTTCTTCTCGTTACACGACGCGTGCGCGGCCACAGCGTTCAGCCACTCACCACGTCCACCACGAGAGCGCGGTACGACGTGGTCCATCGTGGTCGCGCCCTTCAGACCGCAGTAGGCACAGGTGTGCTTGTCACGCCGCAGTACGCCGGCCCGCGTGTACTGGAGGCGCCCGGATGCGTAACGCCACTTGGTCACGACGTAGCGCACCAGTCGCAGCACCCGGGGAAGAGGGAACGGTCCGATGCTGGCGCCGTCATGTGCTTCCTCGACGACGGCCACCTCACGGACGAGCATCCTGATGGCGTGCTGAATCGACACGACATGCAGCTGCTCGTACGACGCGTTGAGAACGATCACACCGCTCATGTGTTCCCTCCTCCCTTCCAGTGTGCCCGACCGCGCCACGCGAGGTCAGGTGTTTCGGTGTCGGTGCGGCCCCAGGGAGTCGAACCCTGAACCTCCTGGTTCTAAGCCAGGTGCCTCTGCCAGTTGGGCCAGAGCCGCAAGTACTACGGTGAGTGGCGGTACGGCGTACAGAGGGTGTCCGGCGGGACTCGAACCCGCTTCCTCCGGGGTCACATCCCGGTACCTCGACCACTTCGGCCTCGGACACAGCACGCTCGGCAGGACTCGAACCTGCAACCTCCTGCTTCGTAGGCAGGCGCTCTCTCCACTTGAGCCACGAGCGTTCGTGCAGTGCACGTTTGGGGCGCCCGCTCGGCCGGTAGCAAGCATCCTGCGGGCGCCTGGTCCAGCTGGAGGGACTCGAACCCCCGTCTCCCTCAACCCAAATGAGGTGGCCTGGCCACTGGCCCACAGCTGGCGAACAATGCAATTGTCAATTCTGCGAACGGGCATCCGTAAATACCCGAAGAATGCATCGGCGCCGGGAATCCCAAGGCACACCGAAGATTGGTCCGTATGTGGACAAAACAAAAGAGCCGCCTACGGCCGGTTGCCCGGCCCAGACGGCTCCTGAGGTGTCTCCCTCGCGGGATCACCCAGGCGGACCGCCCGAACGCAGGCTCTGCTCACTGCCGAGTTCGTGATAGAAGGCATCGATACGCACGGTTCGCAGGCACGACAGCAAAGCCATGGGGCTACGCCGCCACGCCTTCCTCGCGTTCTGCTTCCCGGTCACGATCGTCTCCTAGTCAGTAGTCCTTGCGGGGAATAGTCTCACCCAACCCACTATCCCAAGTCAACGCATTTCCCACACAATTTCTTCCCACCCATTTACCCGCCCATTCCCCACCCCGCCGCACCCCACGTGCCGCACCCCACACCCCGACCCCGGTATCCGATTCGAACTCACCCCCCACCTCCCGCTACACTCTTCCCTCGGTACCACCCGCCGCCTTAGCTCAGTCGGCAGAGCGTCTCACTCGTAATGAGAAGGTCGTCGGTTCGATTCCGACAGGCGGCTCCAGCAAGGCCCCTCTGACCAGGCAAAACGCCTCAGTCAGGGGGGCCTTCGTCATGTCCCAGAAGTGGCAGGTACACACAAAAGTACACAAAGGCGTTTGAGGCCCCGCAGGTACCGGTAGACCGGGAGACCAAAGGGGCGCCCTCGAACGGTGCACACGGAGCGCACCTCAGGACCGCGGTTGGAGTGCTCGAGGCAGGATCGCTGCAGGTATGTGGCCAGCGCCGCCGCCTCGGAAGATCAAGTCTCGGGTCCGCCCTGGAGGTTGATGGGATCCGTGGACGGTCGTGGCGGCCGTTGGCAGCCATCTGTCGAGGTTGGGATGCGCTGGATGGCCGCCGGAGGTGACAGCCTGTGCGCCTTAGGTCTCGACACCACTCCCGCGAGCGGCCGAGCGTGAGGCGAGGCAGACCAGTTCGGTGCTTCCGACGGCCACTGGGGCACAGTGACTGCCGAGGTGTTCGCCGATCGATGGGTTCCTGCCGGCGACGAGACAGACGAGATGAAGCCGTCGGTGTGGCCCGGGCTGTGAACCCTGCCAGATCTGGTCCATGTGTGGTCTCGCGGCAGACGCTCGGTGGACCCTGCCCTCACCACCCGGAGCCTCAGCGGAGCGGGGTGCGAGCATCAGAGTCGTTGGTGGTCCCGGGATGGCCCGGCAGCGGCCTTGTGAGAGTCAAGTGAAGCCGTCAGCAAGACCGCGCGGAGCCCAGGAACAGTCCTGGTCTGGAGGTGGTCTCGCGGCAGACGTTGAGAAGACCCGACAAGCGACACCGTGCGGCCGCGGCAGCGCCGCCTACAAGGTCTAGATTCCCCGGTGGGTCAGTCAGGTCGACCTGTCAGCAGAGGCAGCCGTGCTTTGCCGTACACCGCATCGCAGGTAGTGAGATCGACTGCTGCACGGCCTGCAGGCCGTTGCGCGTCCTGCGCGGACATGGCCAGGGATAGGCGCCGTGTTTCCGGCTGGCTGCGACCGGTGACTCGCTCAGCTCGACACTCAGCTACTGGCCACGTCTGCGTCTGACCTTAGTCGTCAGGCAGACGAAGAGAACTCGTTGCCAGCGGCGACCAAGTTAGTCCAGACCGTTGTGTCGAACGAGTGACTTGCGCCTTGCTGCAAGCGGCAACTGCAACTGGTGCCGTGGCGTCCAACCGCGAGCGGTCGAAGCCGGCCGCAGGCCGCGTTACGACTCGGCTCGTCGGTCACCGTGCGGGAGGATCCTGCAGGGCGGCGAGCAGGGTGTGGGATGTCCAAGTGGGTTGTACTCCGGGCCGGCCAGCGAGGTAGTCCGCGGCGCGAGCCAGTGTCCAGCCGTGGGCGTCGCACAAACCGGAGGCCAGCATGGCGAGGTAGGCCGTTGACGGGGCCAGGGGTGCGACATCGGCGGCGGTCCAAGGGGCGGTGAAGGTGAGGACGGGGTGGCCGTCGAGGTCGCCGGTGTACAGCAAGGTTTCGTAGCGGCCTGGTCCGAGCTGGGTTCTGCCGGTGGCCAGGACCATGGTGAGGTCGAGATCGTCGCCAGGCTCGCGGTACATCTCCTGGGCGACGATGTCAGCGAACTGGCCGCTGGTGATCAGATATGCACGCGCCGGTGCGGTGCCCGGCAGCGCGGGATCGTAGAAGGCTCGGCCACCGCCCCAGACCTGAGACTCGGTCGCGAAGTAGATCCCGCCAGACAACGAGTGTCCGCGCGTCGCGGCCGCGGCGCGTGGATCCCGACACCCGGGGTAGGCCCGGGATCCTCCCTCGGGGGTACCGCCCGCCAGATAACATCCGAACCGGCCGGCGTTCATGTTCGAGCCGTAACTGACGCACCAGACCCACTCCGGCCGGGAGGCAGCGAGACGACCTACTCGGTGAACGGCGGCCTCATCCTTGCAGAGGACGCGGCGCCCCTGGACCTCCTCGGCGGCCCGACCGTCACCGTCCAAGCCGGTCCGCGCCTGCTTGCCGTCGTTCTCGTCATTGGCCGTCACGAGCTCCAGTGTGAGCCATCCCGTAAGTAATGCGATGGCGGTCAGGCAGCACACGACGCGGCGACTACTGATCTCGACGATCACCGGGAGCGCAGATGCTGAGCCGGCAGCCCGGGCCATGGGGATCCGCGGAAAGAGCAGTAGATGCCTCGGCAGTTCAATCTCAGGATATCTATCCGACCTGACGGCGGCCCAGATCAGCTGCGAGTGTGGTCAGGTCTAAGCCGCAAAACGGCAGATCCACACCTGATGATGCCGGCCAAGCCGGGCTCGTCAACCGTCACTTTCACGCCTGGCAGCTGGGCGCCGGAGACTGTCAAGGCACGAGTGATCGTCTCCGGCGTCATCGGACCCCTCCAAGACAGCTTCCAGCTGTTCTCCGCCCCCGACAGTTCGAAGTCCGTCAGGTTTGCACAACAGCCATAGCTCCAGGCCGCGTGGCGAGCGAAGAAGAACTGCCCGAGATCCCAGCGGTCATCGGGCGTCCGGCCGCTGCAGCGGGCAAGGAGACCTGCGAATAGCCGTTTTGTGTCCTCGCTCATCGGAGCCGCATCCTCGAGCGCCCTTCCCGTTGGGCCGCATCGGGGGGGGCAGCACCCAGCGAAGTCGAGGATCAAACCACGATATGGAGCAGGCAATGGGGGGCGTTTCTCTTGCCAAGCCAAGCTGCTGCCGCAGGTGGCCGGGCGCGGCGAGATCGGCGGCCTCGGCGGGGCGCCGGCTCGGCGAAGTCGCCGTGCTGGAGGACTCCCCTGAAGCACCTGCTACCGCCCACCATCACCGTGAGGTGGTCGCTCTGCACGCGCCACAACTGGTCGTGGTCGCCATCGGGCGGAGGCGGCCCGTCCGGCGTCCGCGCCCAGCTGTAGACCAGCCCAGGCCGCAGCTGGACGCAGCAACGACCAGCACCCGGGCCGCCGTACGCAGCTGTTGTTCAGAACAACGTGCCCATCAGCTTCTCGACGGCCTTGACTAGGAGCCCGCCGACCTCGGAAGTAGCGCTGCTTCCGACTCCTTTGGCCAGACTCTTTAAAACCGGTACGACTTTCTTCTTCATAACGCCCGGCTTGGCGGCCAGGGCTTTGAGCTCGTCGGCCGCTGAGTCCGCAGCCCGGGCCGATTCCGGGTCCAGATTGAGCAGGGCTTTCATCTGCTCGTACGCCGCCACCAGCTGCAGCAGTTCCTGCTGCTGCGCGGCAGTGATGGTCGTTGTCACCGTCTGGGCGACATCCCCCACACCGGCGACCGCGACCTGGTTGCCGTCGCCGTTGACCACGTTGAACACCGTGCCTGTGAACGGTGACGCGGCGTCGTTGACTGAACGGCCGGACTCCACCCGGTCCTCCCCCTTGGCGGAGATGTGCGCAGCCCAGATGATGCCGCTGCCGTTCGGCTGTCCGCCGATATAGCCCCGCTTGTGGAGCCACTTCTCGGCATCTTCGCGTTCTTCTTCGGTGAACGCCGAGCCGTAGAACGTCCGTGCAGGCTGCTGGAGGGTACGGACCTTACGGTCGTACAGGTCGAGCAGTGCGACGTCGCGGGGGGCCTGCCGGCGAGCCAGAGCGTTGCCTTGCTGAGCAAGCAAGCCTGCGACCTCCGCGACCCCTTCCGGAGTCAGCTCGCAGCTGTACTGGTTGAAGTCGAGGAGCGTGACCAGGTTGCCGATCCAACCGCGATCCTCCAGCTGGATTAGCTGGTCGTGGAGATCGCTTCGGCTGGCGTCGTCAGGCTGCTGGGCGAGTAGCGGCCCGAGCGCGACGCTTGAGTACGGCTTGCCATTCGCGCCGGCTAGATCCGCGCCGCTAGGTCGAACCTGCGCAAGCACTGCTCGCCGAGCAAGTAAGGCTGTTCCATGACCGATAAGACTATCGCCGACGCCTCCCGGTTCCCGGCCTGAACAACGGAAGACCGCCGTCCTCCACAGGCGATCACCACGAGAGGTGATCCGCCTCAGGCCTGCAGCGGTGGCCAGGGCGCTGGCGTCCATGGCACCTGGTTGAGTCGCTCCAGGACGGCTTCAACGGACCGCTCGGTGGCATCGGCGTTGCCCTGCAGATCGCGTGCTGGCAGCTCGCCTCCGACCTTCTGTGCCCACCGCTCACCGCTGTCAGTGCGGTCTGGAGAGTGGCGGGTTAGGTACTTCTGCTCGAACAGCCATCGACCCAGCAAGACCGGGATGGTGTCCCCGTTCTTGTCTGGGTTCCCGCGCAGCTTATCCACCGCACCTACCGAGTGGACATCAAGGATCGGTGCAGGTGCGTCGGCCGGCCGGTGGACGCGTACGGAGACGAACATGCCAACCGGCGCGTCGCTGGGTAGCCAATCGGCGAGCACCACCCAGCAGCTGATGTCGGCCGGCACCGGCGCGAACGGCGACGACGTCCACGCGAGGGCGCAGCTTCCCTGGACGAACTCGATCGGGAGCCGCGCGGGCTCCTCCCGCACATCAATCTCGGTCGCGATCCCAAGTTTCATCGCAGCCTGGCCTTCCTCGAAAGCGTCACATGGATGCGCCGCAGTGTGCCCGCCAATGCTTGCAGCGCTATACCGCGCCGAAGCCCATCGAGCAGTGTCGCGGTGTCCTCAGCCGACCACGCCGAGCCGGCACGGCGCGGTCCTGACCCGGCGCCCTTGTTCCAACTGTCAGTGGTCACGTCATAACGTTATCGACAACCGGCGACCGAATCTGCAGGTTCCGCGAGTCCACGAGCCAGCAGCCCGCCTGGAGTCTTGTGTGTCTGCTGCCCACGACGATAGACATCGCGAAGTTCCCCCTGTCCCCCCGGGGTGCGATGAAACGATTGCGCAAAGCCGCTTATCGCCAGTGGCTCCGAACCAGCTGAGGGGGACTCGACCGGCTCCACGGCGCTTTGCGAGAAGGGTTTCCCTCCCAGGTGATCCAGGTTGGCCAGGCATCCGATCCATATCGACTGTTTGCACCCCGTTGCAGGCACTGATCTACGCGCGTCGCCGCCTATAAGTGCGGTGGCTGGATGATCTCGCATGCGCCACGAGGCTGGATCGATCGACTCGGTAGCAGCGACTAGAGCAGCGAGAGCTGTTCGTCGTCAGGGAAGTCGAAGTGGACCATCTGCTCGGTCATGACCTTCCCCGTTTCGAGAAGCAGTTGTGCTTCGCGAGCGTTGAGCACGAAGACTCGGAGCTGACCAGGTAGGCGTTGCATTGAAGTAGGACTCGGGCGGACTACTCCGTACAGCCGTGTGCCTAGTTGGATCGCTGTGCCGTAGGCGTGTTCTTTCTTCGGACCGTCCGTGTCGATGGTCGCGGTCTTGCCCATCTCGTTACGCCACACGTATTCGATGATTTTGTTGTGAAGCTCGTGGGTGCGAGTCTCGGAGACCTTCTCAATCCACCGTGAAGCGGCGTCCGCTTCGGCTTGGTCCAGACGCTGCCGCTCGTGCTCAGCCGCTTCGGCTGCGGATCGGCGTTGTTGCTCCACGGCCTCTTGACGCAGCCGGTCCTGCTCGAGCCTTGCGTGAAACCCCCGCCACCAATCTTCATCACGTTGCGCCTGCTCTTGTTGTCGCCGGGCCTGCTCTGCCGCATGTTCGGCTTCATGCCGGCGTTTGTCATCCTCGCGCTGCCTCCGCTCGGCCGCCTGCTGCGCTGCCTCGGCCTCTTGCTGACGTTGTCTCCAGGCGTCTTGCCGTTGGCGCATGAGTTCGTGCCGGCCCTCGGCCTCGACGCTTGCTGCCATGGTCCAGAGTCTGTGGCGCCAGGCGTAGCGAGTGGAGTCAACCTTGATCTGCCGGTATCGGGACAAGACATCATGGACGACGACCGAACCGTCTTGAACACCCTGCACGAACTCGGTCAATGTCAGACGATCCGGTGTTTGCCATCGGCCTCTCGTGAACTGAAAGCCCGCAGCGCCGTCGATGATCACGGCTTCGGCCGCTTGTTCGGCGACGCGAATCGCTGGGACTGATCCGAGCCAGGTAACAGAGTTCGGGGTGACCCAGCAGACCTCGATGCCGTCTGCTTCGTAGCGTGCGGTGCGGTAACGGATGTCGTCCTCGCTGATCGGCGAGAGCTGAGCCTCCCAGGCAATCGAGCGAGCCTGGTCTGGCGAGGTCGCAAGAACGTCGGCGCGCCAACTGGCGTTCGGCCCAGTGACTTCCAGTTCGGCTTGCCAGCCGGCCGACCGTGCGGCGTTGGCCAGCGCGAGCTTCAGTTGGTGATGCTCCAGGGACTCGTTGAGCCAGGCGCAATCGGGCGGCCGACCCGGGTCGTGAGCAAAGTGGCGCATGCCGCGGCTCGACACACGAGCGTGTACTCCGTGGCCGCACTCCGGGCACCGCAGCACGACACGCGGCCGTACCTTGTGCACCTGGTCCCAGGTCAGGCCGCAGCCGAGATCAGGCAAGGTCGCGTCGACGCGACCAGCATCAGCATGCATCGCGGAAAAGGCCATCACCGGCTCCAGCGGCGTGGGGACATCGGGTTTCCTCCATGGGACGGTGCGCGATGACACCATCACATACAGGTGCGACATTTCTTGGGCGTGGACGCCTCGGTCCTGGATCCTGCGGGTCGGTCCTGCCCGGCGGCTTGTGTTGAGGACAACTGATACGAGGCCCGCTTGGTCAAGGTCAGGACTCAGACGTCGGCAGGGATGGGTCGTTGCGCTGGAGCAATTGCTGAGAGGTCTGTGGCCGCGCCCCCTCGGCGTCGCTCTGCAGTGTCGGATGCAGCGCGGCGTTCTGACACTGGGCTGATCAGTCGGTCGGCAGCGTCTCGACATCGGAGACAGCAAGGTCGCTGCGATATCGCAAAAACCGCACCTGATGGCGATAGTGACCGTTCTCCTCCACCGCAGCGTCGGCTTCGACCTCGGCCACGATCTGCGGCCGGACTTTCACAATCGGGGTCTTGCTCTGTCCCCAGTGAGTGCTGAGCTGATCCGGCCATGGGTGCCTGGTCCCGGCAGGCTTCAGTAGCTTGCCGATCCCCCGTGACTGCGCGGTGGTCAGTGGCCCCGTTCGGCCCACCACCTCAAGAGTCTTGCCACGATACCGGCCTACGACGAGGACCTCGGGGTGCTGCAGCGACCTGGTAACTGCACCGATGATCGCCTCGACGACGGTCGTACAGGTCGAGCAGTGCGACGTCGCGGGGGGCCTGCCGGCGAGCCAGAGCGTTGCCTTGCTGAGCAAGCAAGCCTGCGACCTCCGCGACCCCTTCCGGAGTCAGCTCGCAGCTGTACTGGTTGAAGTCGAGGAGCGTGACCAGGTTGCCGATCCAACCGCGATCCTCCAGCTGGATTAGCTGGTCGTGGAGATCGCTTCGGCTGGCGTCGTCAGGCTGCTGGGCGAGTAGCGGCCCGAGCGCGACGCTTGAGTACGGCTTGCCATTCGCGCCGGCTAGATCCGCGCCGCTAGGTCGAACCTGCGCAAGCACTGCTCGCCGACGACTTCGCAGCGATCGCCGTCTATGCGCTGACTCGCTGAGCCAGGCCGGGGTAGTTGATAACGAGGCCGTGGGGGTCCAGTTCGAGGTCGGCCTGGAAGTCACTGTCGGTGCTCAGGTAGCGCACGCGTGACGTGTCGAGATGTTGGTAGCGCTGCGGGGAGAGGTGCACGGCGAGATCGGGGAGGGATACCCAGGCCATCAGGAAGTCGACGGTCCCGGGGTGGCGGTCGAGCTCGTGGCGGCGGACCGGCATGAGGTTGGTGAGAGGGGAGTAGGCAAGATCGCAATCGAGCGCGCCTTCGACCATGCCCAGGTCTTCGGTTGGCCTCGGCAGGTCGACGTCGCCTTCGGTTGAGGACGTGGACTCCCAATGGCCGGCGCCGTCCGACCGGAGATCGAGCCGACGGGTCCAGCCGTCACCGGTCGCGGTGAGTTGGAGTCGGCGGGTCACCCAGTGCGCACCGGTCTCGAGTTCGTAATCCACCCGGTAGGGCAGCGGATCAATCCCCAGCTGAGTCCCGCTCGCCGTCAACCGGTCAGCCCCAAACTCCACCCGAGCAACTTCCGCCCGCCACATATCCGTCCCACTCCACACCACCATCATCCGCAGGCTCCCTCCCTCGGTTGACCCGACTTTCGCCCGATGCCGCGATATAAGCCTGCCAGTGGGCGAAAACCCCGCCAGCGGCACCTCGGATTACGGCCTGGAGGACGGTCAGCAGATGGGGTGGCCTTTGCGCCAGTTGGTGATCATTTGGTTGAGGTCGTCGTGGAGGAAGTCGAAGAACTCGGCGGCCTCGGCCGGCCGGCGGCTGCGGCAGCGCCGTGACGACGTCGAGCGGCAGCTGCGCGGCTCCGGTGCCTTGCTCGGCTGATCAGGCCGGCGGAAGTGTTTCGACGTCGCCGGGGTCCATGTCGCTGCGATACCGCAGCAGCCGCATTGGGTGGCGGTAGCGGTCGCCCTGCTTTGCGGTGTCGGCCAAGACCTCGACCACCACCTTCGGGCGGACCTTGACGATCGGCGTCTTGCGCTGACCCCAATGCGTGCTGAGTTCGTCCGGCCATGGATGCCGAGCACCGGCCGGTTTCAGCAGGGCGCCGATCGTCGCCGACTGGGCCGCGGACAGTTCACCCGTCCGGCCGATCACCTCCAGCGTCTTCCCGCGGTACTGCCCCACGAACAGCGCCTCGGGGCGGGCCAGCGATCCGGCGACCGCACCCAGAATGCCCTCCACCGTGTGTCTGGTCTTCCATTTCGCCCAGCCGCGCTTCCCGGGCAGATAACGGGTGCTCGCGCCCTTCACCACCAGCCCCTCAACCCCGGTCGCCGTGGCCTGGTCCAGAAAGTCCCGCGCCTCCTCGAGATCGGTGAAGGCCGGCGGCAGCTGCAGCGGCGCCTTCCACCCGGCCCCGAGATCCTCCAGCCGGGCGCGCCGCTTCGTCCAGCGCATGACGCGGCTGTCGACGTCGTCAACGGCGAGCAGGTCGAACACCATGAACAGCGCCGGCGCCTTCGGGACCAGCTCCCGCCGCACGACCTCCGCCCGGCTGCTGTTGCGCAGCTGCAGCGCGTCGAAACTCGACCGGCCGTCGACAATCACAATCAGCTCGCCGTCCAGCACACAGTCGATGCCGATCTGCCGCGCGAGAGCGGCCTGGATCTCGGGGAACTTCGCGGTGAAGTCCTTGCCGTTGCGCGACCACAACCGCACCTGCCCGTCCCGGCACACCGCTCCAGCCCTGAATCCGTCCCACTTCATCTCATACCTCGAACCACCCGGCATGGCGTGCTCGCCGGGCACCTGCTCGACCGGTTCAGCGAGCTCGAACGCCACTGGCCCGGCCAGGCCGGGCGAAACGTTGCCCACAGCCCCAGTGTGACCTCCGTTGCCCGCCCGGCGACATATGGCAGCCACACCGATCTCACGTCGAGATTGCCTCGATCCCGTCACGTGTGGCTACGCACGGGGCTGATGCTGGACCGGGCCGCACGAGAAAGTTCCCGTTGCGTCGATCTTGAGGTTGGAGCAAGACGTGCTGGTTCGCCGCGGGAGAGTCGCCTCGAGCGAGGCTCAAGTTCGCATCACAGACGGTATCGCCATGGCTCTAACGCCGTGCCAAATCCTCTAGCCCGACCACGCCGTCCTTCGTGACTGCTACTGCGTTAAGCGCCTGGCGCAGGGCGTTCTGCCGCAGTCCCTCATCGGTGACCTGGAAGAGGGTGCCCTCGCGACGTGCCGGGCCATCCTCGTCCGCGGGTAGGTACGGCGACGAGTGCGACGTCATCAGGCCCATCCGGGAGAGCATCGCGTGGGTATCCCAGACTTCCTTGCTTTGGTCGTACCAACTCAGCCGGTCGTGGGCGAGCAGCCTGAAACTGTCCGAGGTCTCCTGAAGGCCTATCTGCCCGTAGTCGCGGAACATCAGCCATGCCGCGATCTCTGAATTGGTCAGCACATGCACCCAGCCCATCGAGAAGAACTCGATCGGGATCGCGATGAACGCCTCCTTGCCGGGCCGCTTCCAGGGTTGCGGGTCCTGGTCCGGCCGAGGCCCGACCTCGAGGTTCAGCCGGACTGGCGGGCCAGGTGGAGCCAACCGCTCGAGCAGGACGTGCGCGGGGTCGGCGAGCAGGTCGAGCGCGTTGTACACCTGTTCCGTGCGCATCTGCCGGTACCCCTTCCTGTAGGCGGTGCCGGGACGAGGGTTGCTGCCGGGTGCGATCAGGTTGATCAGCGCGATGTCCTCGTCACCGTCACTTCTGATCGGGTAGTTCAGCCGCGAACTGAATCTGCCACCGGGCTGGCACTGCGCGGCCGCGAGCAAGACAAGGTACAGCCGGTATGCGACGCCGCGCGAACGGATCAGCGTCTGCGCCGGCGGCTTGAGCCGGGGCCGCCGATCGTGATCGCTCTCGATCTCGATCGCGACAGACCTGCGGACGAACCGGCGCCGCACCAGGATGTGTGACGGCTGATTGCTCTGGTCGTAGATCCGCCTGAAGGTGGCCACGGCCTTCACGAAGGTCTGGCCTGGCTGCTCCTTCCGGAGTCGCTCGAGGTGGTCGAGACGGCTCTGCAGCCGAGAGGCCGTCGTCCGTGGAGTCGATGTAGACATTACGACCCCCCGGTTTTGACCCACATAATGACCCGTTACCTCGGATGTCCTGATCAATCTCCAACCACTGTGGGTCAGAACCGGAATCATACCGGCGCTTCTCGACGCGACACAACGCCACCGTCTCCTGCATGGTGTGTCTCGGCACCGCGAGCAGCGGGGCCGACGAAAGAGCGGCGGGTCACCTCGCACAAGGTGCCCGCCGCAGAACGAACCCCCACCGAGAAACAAGAGGAGTTCCCGATGATGGTAACGATGTCCGGCCGCGGGCCGGAAGACCGTCCGCCGCGACTGCCGCTGCTCAGCGACCGCGGACTGCTGATCCTGCTGGCAGCGGTCCTGATCGGCCTGGCCGCGTCCAGCTCTCCGAGATGGACCGTCGCAGTGTCAGTTGCGATCGGTGCCGCTGGCGTCCTGGTCACGCTGCTCCGCGACCGGTAGACGACGCCGCCGGGCCTCGGAGAGTGACAGCTCCCGGGCTGCGCTCTCCGAGCCCGGGAGCTGGCCCAAGGCCCGGCCGCCAGCGACAGCATGCCAGATCGTTACGGAATTTCGGCGGGGATCGTGGCGGCGGCCCTCAGACGCAGTTCGGCCGAGCCCAGGCGGATCGTGCTCGCGATCCTGGGCTGTTCGGTGCTCACGATCACGTCAGCCAGATCGATGCCCGGCGTCAGGAGGGGCCGGAGCAGGGTCTCGGGCGCCAACGCGTGGCCCCAGGTCAGTTCCCAGCTATCCCCTGCTCCGTGCAGGTCGAAGCCGCCCCTCCAGCGGTTGCCGGGCAGATCGGGAAAGTCCTCGTCATCGGCGAACAAGAACTGGCCGATGTTCCAGCGGCCGTCACGGCTGCGGCACGAGGAACGCGCTAACAGCGCCGCGAACAGCCGCTTGATGTCGTGGCTCATCGACGATGCTTCCCTGAGAGCGGCTATCTCCTCGGCGTCCAGTGACCCGCGCGCGGTCTCGTCTGCGATTTTGCGGTACCAGCCGGGCCCGGTCCCGGTCACCGTGATCCGGCCACCGGTAGGCAGGTGCACGAACTCGTAGCCCTTCGGGCCAGAGGGCAGGATCCGCAGACCCGGCAGCTGCGGTCGGCCGGTTCCTTGCGGGCCGAACGAGCAGGCCAGGTTGTCCGCGGCGTCTGCGTTGGCCATCACGAAGATGTCGTACTGCGCGCTGGCATCCCAGTCGTAGCACAGCATCCGCGAGATGTTGCGTGGTCCGGGCGTGAACGCGAAGTAGAAGAGCAGCGACCGTAGGTCCAGCTGGCCTGGTGTGCAGGTGTCCAGACCGTGGGTGCCGTCGCGGCTGATGCCGCGGCGTGCCATCTGCGGGGTCTCGCCGGTGTAGCGGCGGCGTCCGCGCGCCAGCCGTCCGCGATCGGGCATGAGCACAGTCCTCTCCCACCAGCCCGGCCAGGCGAGACGTTGCGAGGGCTTGTATGCCGTACTGACTGGACTGGGTGACCACACCCTTTGGCCGTCCTATGGGTCAGTGCTCGCCGGGGAGCGTTGCCCGAGGGCCTTACGGGCGTCCAGCACCCGCCAGCGAGGACACTAAGCCCTTCCGGCGATTCATCCCAGTAGGTCGCAGTACTCGGCGCGTCGGTAGCAGGCGACTGCAGATCCCGTACGTTGCACTCCGGATCGGTCTGAGACGAGCAGTACAAGTCCGCCTGGTGGGATCGGCGATCGAGTGACCGTAGTCAGGTCACGGTATGGAGTTGGCCGTCGCAGCGCTGCTTGTCGTTCAGGTCTCCGGCTCCCTCCCGGCTGTGTGCCAGCGATCGTTCAGGTCCTTCTTCCATCCCTTGGGAGGTGGCCATGTCACTCCCCATGCGGCGAGCTGTGCCCGGGTGAAACCGCCGGCGGCGGTACGCGCGGCTTCGGTGTCGTCCGGGGAGGGCAGATTCGGCAACCGTTCCCGCTCTGGTGCGCTCAGCAGGGAACCAGGTGTCGAAGGTGAGTGACGCCGATCGGCCGGCGAATCGGCACTGAGGCGAGAGTGGGGTGCTCGCTCGCTCGGCCCGTAGTCTGCGCCCTCGTGAATATCGACCAAGCCGACTGACTCGGGTATCTCGACCTCCGTGCGGCCGTTCCAACGTACCCACAGCGCCACCCGTCCGGCCTGGGCTTCGGCCTGCAGTTTCTGCAGCGACCACACCTTCCCGTGCTTGTCTATCTCGATTGCGACCGCAGGCTGTTGTGCGGGTCGAGTGCAGACCAGATCCAGCCGTGCGCGCCGAGGCCCGGCTTGTGTCATGCGGGTGAGCTGTCCCCATGCCTCGTAGGCGACCATCCATCCTTGCGCGGTGGCCCAGCGCGCCGTTTCGCTGGTCACTAGCCTTGTTGCCTGCACCGCGGTCAATCCGCTCAGCCGCAGCGGGTGAAGGTGCCGGTACAGCGAAGCCGCCAACGTCGTCGTCTCATCGCGCGGTGAAGCCATGTGTCCGCGATAGAGCTGCGACACCGTGCGTCGCAGGTTCGAATCCTGCGGGGGGCGGGGGCATCAATATGGCCCTGACCTGCATCAGAGCAGATCAGGGCCTTCGTCGTTCGGGGTAGTTACCGGTCAAGTTACGGTAATGGATTCATTACCGGCTATAGCGCATCAGCGACACGAGCGTCACCGCGTCCCATGAGGTCGCGATCGAGGTATGTCGATTGGGTCATCGACGCGTCGACATGACCGAGCTGGTCGGCGATGTCGGACGGCGCCCGCCCTGCCTTCTCCATCTTGGTCGCGACGTATCGCCGCCAGGTGTGCGGGATCGCCCATCGCATCCCGGCGAGGTCGAGAATCTCACGCACGGCGTCGCTGCAGCTCGTTGTGAGTTGCAGAGTTCTCTTAGAGAGCGACTCGGCTCTTGATGAGGGCGATCGCCTGGTCGCGGCTGTCGTCGGTGTTCGTGACAAGTTGGTGGGTCGAGCTGGTCTTGAAGAGCCAGTCGTGGATGTGACGGTCGACGAGGCGGCGGTACCGGGGGTCGTAGTCGTGTGTAGCAACGACCGGTTCGGCGGGATCAAGTTCGGTGGCAAGCAGAAGCTCGTAGCGTGGCGCTTGGCTGGCTACCAGCTGCTCAAGTCGCTCAATGGTCGACGGACTGCCGGACTCGCTGCGAAACTCTAGAGCCGCCGTGTAGTACGCGATGGCGTCGATGGGAGCACGGTCTGTGAGCACTACATCGGAGTCAGTCGTGTGGGCTAGTTCGTCTGCGATGCCTGCTGCGATGACCCATTCGGTCGAAATTGCAGTGTGGCGTTGCATTTTGGGGAGCCCGATTGCGGCTGCGCGTTTGCCGAGTCCGTGGACGCGAGCTACGCGGAGGCCGGTGGCGCGCAGTTCCATCTCTGCGCGCCGCATAAGGACGGTCTTTCCGGTCGAGTGGGTTCCGGTGATGGCGATGTGGATGGGAGTGTTCAAAAGAGTGTGTCCTCAGGTTCTGGTTCGGGTGCGCCCGGCAGGCCCGGTGGGATCGCGGCGGTGATCAGCGCTTCCCAGGTCGGGTAGTTGCCGGCGAGCGCAAGGAACAGGCAGCTGGTGGCGTAGGCGTCGAAGGTCGCCCGGTGCCGCTGTGCTGGTGCCTGGGTAAGGTCGAGTTCGGCGTGAGCGATGAGCGCGTCGAGGGTGTACGACGGCAGGCCCGGCCAGGTCGCTTTGGCCAATCGGAGTGTGTCGATGACTCCAGCTGGCCGCCACAACGGTAGGTGCTGGCCCAGGACGCGATAGTCAACGTGGGCGTTATGGGCACAGATCCACGATTCGCCAAGCAATTTGGCCACGTCAGGAGCAACGACGTCCCAGGTGCGTTCATCTGCAAGCACGGCATTGGTGAGTCCGTGGATCCGGGCGGCGAACGGGGTCACCGGAACCGGCGGGCGGATGAGCCAGGCGCCGGCAGTGCTCGTGTCAGGTTGGCCCTGCCGTATCGGCAGGGCCGCGACCTCGACGAGGTCGGGCGGGTTAGCTCCGTTGCCCTCCACGTCGACGACCAGCAGTTCGGGCCAGGTGCTCGTGTTCACTGTTCCTCTTTCGCCTCGCGCCAGCCGATGTCGGCTCGTCCGTGGCGCCGGTGATGGTGCGGCTTGGCAGCGTCGTGGACCTGATAGCCATGGGTATGTTGCAGCCAATACCTCGGTGGCTCGTTCAGTCCCTCAACGATGACGGCCCGATCTGTGATGACCGGATCGCTGGTTGCGCCCAGCAGACGAGCTTGTGAGGTCACGGTATCGAGGTCCGGCTTGACCCAGGCTGCCTTGCAGATGGCGAGTTGCGACATCGGGCAGATATCGCAAAGCTCGCGGATCCCATAGTGCCCGTTGTAGTCAGCCTCGCCGTGCGCATAGGTGACGGCACAACTTGTTTTGCGAAACAAGGCCCCGTACGGCGCTTCGCTGTCGGTTGAGCGATGGAAGCGTTCGAGGATTCGCCGTTCGGAGATCTCGGGCATGATCTTGCGTCGTGCGGTTTCGTCGTAGGGCAGCGGGATGTCGTGGCTTGCGTAGTAGGCCGCGATCTCGTCGCGGAAGAACAGCCCGGTGAACACTGTGGCGTGTGCGTGCTTGGAAAGCTCCAGCGCCCGCTCGATGTCGGCATCGCTGTCGTTGAGGCCCGGAACGATGGGACGCCAGTACAGGATCGTTCGATACCGCTCGGCATTGTCGTGGAGAGTTCGGAGGCTGGTGGCAGCGATCCGGGAGTCGACCGGCTCGATCCGCGGATCGCTGATCCCGGAATGCGTCACGAGGATGGTGAGCTTGATGTTCGTGAAGCTGTTCAAGATCGCGCAGTCGTCGGCGTCGACGCGCCACCGGGTGATGACGAGGACGTGGTTCGTGAGGCCGCGTTCGTCGAGTAGGCGTAGCACGTTGAACGTGTGTGGCTTGACCACGGGCAGCATCGGATCGGTGGCGCGGTTGAAGATCTGGATCGGTGTGATGTGCGGCTGGAAGTAGGAGTGGCTGGTCAGTAGGTCGACGGCTGCCTCATCCGACATCAGGGCCCGGGGAGTCTTTAGTTCGAAGTTGTCGAACAGGTGCCGTACGCAGTAGCCGCAGTCCAGCGGGCAGCCGATGATGTGGTTCAGCGAGAGCCCGGACTTGCGGTACTCGATGGTGTCCGCGAGTTCCTTCTTCAGGCCGCTGATCTGCTCGGTTGTGAGCAGCGGTAGTGATCGGCGGGCGGTGGTTGGGGTTGCCATCATTGACCTCCTAGGTCGAGCAGGGACCATTCGTTGGCGCCGTACCAGGTGCCGAAGTCGCGGCAGGTCGCATTGGCGTCATCTGAGGCATGGATCAGGTTGTCGACTAGGCGCCCCTGTTGGCTGGCGAGTCGAAGTGAGTCCAGGCCGAGGTCACCTCGGATGGTGCCTGGTCCGGCTTCGGATGGATCGAAATGCCCCAGTAGGGCTCGCACTGCGGCCGGAGTGTCCGTTCCCTTGGGGCCGTGGGCGAGCGCCACCATTACCTCTTGGCCGATGTACTGCTCGCGCAGACAGGCGACCATGTCGCGGTCGGGAAACCAGTCCTTGTTCACGAGCATGTCCCAGTAGTGAACGAAGATCTGCCAGTCTTGGACCATCACCTGGCGCTGCGCGAGTACGTCGACTTCGCGCTTGACCTTGTCCAGAACAGGCTCCGTTAGGCCGCGGCGCAGGCAGTCTGGCTTGAGTAGGATCACGCTCCAGCGGCTCCAGTCCACGCCGCCCAGGACTACTTCGCCCGGGCCCGGTGGTCGCTTCACTGGCCGACCTCGAATGGGGCAATCCGGCGCGGCCACCGTCGGGCCATCAGCCAGCGAAGCCCCGGGTCGAGCGCGTTCATCAGTTCGTCGTCGACCGTGTCAGCTGGGCAGTGAACGAGCTGTCGCTTCGCCTCGAACATGAGCAAGACCTGCTCCCAATAGGGGTCGAAATCCATGTCTGCGATTTCGCTTGGCCGGTACTGCCGCGCATTCGTCCGGAGCGCTTCTTCGTGCCGCAGCAGTTCCAAGACCACGCCTGGCGTCGTGTCCTTCGGCATCGCTCGCACATCGAAGGCCGGCCGCCGGGCACGTTCACTGGCCTCAGCCAGGGTGCTCCGTGCGCGCGCAAGGTCACGGTCGCCGATATGGGCCGAGCCGATGTGGTGCGTGTAGGTGCCCAGCTCCAGCCCGAGCTGGATCGCAGCGAACTCTTGGATCATCGTGAAGGAGAAGACATCCGCCAGCAGGCCGCGGTCGATGTCGTTGGCGCGCATGTAACAGACCATGTGCAGACGTCCTTCACGCTCGAGCAGGTGCAGAGCAATGACGCAGGACACGTCAGGGTTGCTCTCGACGGCAAGCTCGTCCCGACCGAAGATCTGCAAGACGCCGCGCTTGGAGTTGGGTTCGGTCCGCAGTAGGCTCAGCACTCGATCGAATGGGCTGACGGTGTCGCCGCCCAGCGGGTTGAAGATCCGCGAACCGTAGGCAGATCCGACGATGGAGACGCCGTCGCGGGAATCCCGCTTCATGCGTGGGGCGTAGTACCCGATCATGTCGAGGTCGTTGCGGCCGGCCAGGTACCACAGCGCTTCGGCGTAGTGGAATACCGGATTGACCTGTCGGGCCGCCAGGTAGGCAAAGCGGTCTCTCGGATCTGCGATCTGGAAGCTCAAGCCCAGACACTCGCGGCTCTCGTTGCCCCGCGGTGCGTTCTGGAACTCGAACTCATTGGTGACGTGGTCTAGCACATCCAGATAGGCCTGTTCGAAGGCTGGAAACACAGCAGGACTCAACACGACGTTCTCCTAGGCGAGTAGGGAGTGCGGGACCAAAGGTGGGACGGATGTGACTCGAGTGCGAGCACGGTCGTTCACGCCGCCCCGCGGGCCGGCCGTGCTCACCACAGGGGGAGCCACATCCGTCTCACCGCTTAAGGGGCTGGCTCGTGCTGCCCTCGCCCAGGCGCGCCCGAAGGCGACGAGGGCAGCGGAGCCGTCCGAGAACCGCGCATTGGATTCTCGGAGTGGAACGGCGAGCGAGGAGCAGCCCAATCGCTACGGGCCCGCTCGCCGGGAGTGGGGGGAGGCCCGGTACGTCGCCCTGCGGTGGTCAGTGACGTATCGGGCCTCCGGGTGAGGGACCGGCCCTGCGGTGAGGTTGCGCAGAGCGTCGATCGCGCCGGTCCCTGGTCAAAATGCAACGGGATAGTCACTACCGTCGCCCCGTCTTCATCGAGCTCTCGTTCGACGGCGTCTGCGTCGCCTAGTGGAGCTAGATGCAGCAGCGCAGGGACGGCGACAAGCGCGTTCTGCTCCAGGGATACCGCGACTCGGAGTGCTGTCAGTCCTTGCGACTTCGAGTCGACTGTGTCGCTGAAGATGCCTGCGAGTTCCAGACCGTTTTGCTGCGAGTAGGCAACGAATCTGGCCATCATCTCGGCGCGATCCTTCGCGGTCATCATGAAGTGCTGCCGGTAGTAGCAATGAACGCGTTGCATGACGATCCCCCCGTTCAGGTTGTTGTTCAACGGTCGAATGCGTCCGGGCATCGTGTGCACGGCCATAGCCCGTCGCATACCCAGCACAGGCCGTCGAGGCTTGCTGTGGGGACCCGCTTCCCCGTGGATAGCGGGTAGTCAAAATCTGAGGCGACACGACCCTGCCGCAACCCCGAGGCGCCGTGATTCCGATCAAGCGCGAACGCCTGCGGTGCCGGCTTCAACATGGGCTCGACGATCGAATCCATAAGACCGCCTCCCTTTGCCGAATTGCCTGGGTTTCGCTCTATCGAAGGGCGGAACAGGCCAGCCAGGAAGTCCCACTGATCACGCAGCGTTATCACTTAGGTGCCAGGGGTCTCACAGGGGTCTCACTTGCACCATCTGAGATGCGACCCGTACGAGGGTGCGGAAGAATCAACTACCGTGGGCGATCTGTCGAACACGGAGCTGCGATAGAGATGACGAGCACCGGGAACACACTGCTTCGGGTGCTGCTGGACGACGCAGGCCTGAGCAACGCAGCTTTGGGCAGGGACATAGTCCGCCTGGGCGCCAAAGAAGGCTGCCATCTCGGGACAACGCCGACATCCGTACAGAGGATGTTGACCGGGACCCAGCCGCGCTGGCCAGTTCCGCGCTTAGTCGCGCAGGTGTTGTCCCACCACCTTGGACGAGAAGTCACCGTGAGTGAGTGCGGATTCGTCGATCAAAGCCCGATCGAGAGGGACCCATACGACGGACTCCAGAGTGCTGATTCGATGCATGAGACAGTCCGTTCTGTTGTCTCGCTATCGGATAGGGATATGAACCGTCGAAACTTCCTCCTCGGCACGACCTTCAGCGCGGCTGCCTTCGCGGAACCAGCACTATTCGCCATGACAGTGCCTCCTGCGCAGATCACCGAGCAGGCCGCCGGCCGCCGGATCGGTCAATCTGATGTGGAAATCCTTCAAGAGCACTTCGATCATCTATGGCGCCTTGATCACCGTTACGGTTCCGGCCGAGTCCGCGAACAAGGGGTTCGCCTGCTCAACTCCGAGGCAATGAACCTTCTCAAGGGCTCGTATTCGGCCAAGGTCGGAACTGCCCTGCTACGAGTGGTTGCTCAAACGTCCTGGCTAGCTGGCTCGATGTCGGCCGATGTCGGGCGTCATGCCCTCGCGCAGCGGTATTACATCCAGACCCTGAACCTCGCACTCTCCGCAGGCGACACCCAGTACGCAGCCAACATCCTCGGCTATATGAGTCGGATGACGATTCACATCGGCCACAGTGCAACCAGCGAGAGCGAGCGGATCTCTAACGGCCGCCATGCTGTTGCTCTGGCCCGCGCAGCGCAGTCGCTCGCCAGTGATCGCCTGACGCCGGTTCTGTCGGGACTGTTGTGCGCCATTGAGGCACGAGGCCACGCGCTGCTCGGCGATTCCCGTGAGACTCGGATGACAGTCCATAAGGCGGAGAATGCCTTCGAGCGCTCTGTCCCGGGCAATGAGCCATCATGGCTGGCCTTCTACACAGAGGCGGAGCTACTCGCAGATCTGGGCCGATGCCTGCGCGATACAGGTGAAAGCGCGAACGCCGAGCGTTTGATCAACCACGCACTTGAAAGCTACGAACCGTGGCGCGCTCGGAGCCGATGCTTCGTCCAAACCGATCTGGCAACCACACATCTCGTCGCCCGCGACTACGATCGCGCAACCTCGCTGGGATTGGACGCAGTTCGCACCGCCTCCCGGATTAGCTCAAGCCGCGCCGTGGACCGTATCCGAACGTTGCATCGTCAGGTTCAACCGATCCGGATGAAGTCCACACATCTGGCTACGCTGGACGACGAGATCACGGCCTATCTGGCACATCAGCCACGAGGAAATGAGGACACTCAGGTATGACCTCCATCGAAGTCGCCCTTCAGAACGTAGTGGTCTATTCGATTCCCATGCGTTCCAGATTCCGAGGGATCGCAGCACGCGAGGGCGTCCTCTTCGAAGGAGAACACGGCTGGGGTGAGTTCTGCCCGTTCATCGAGTACGACGACAACGAGTCGGTCGGCTGGCTTCAGGCGGCGCTCGAACAAGCCAACACTCCCTGGCCGACCTTCGAACGATCTCGTGTCCCCGTCAACTGCACGGTGCCCGCTGTGGCCCCGGACAAGGCACATCAGATCGTCCTTGACTCCGGGTGCAAGACGGCCAAGGTGAAGGTAGCCGACCACCCGGACGCGCTTGGCGAGGACATCGCTCGTGTGGAAGCAGTTCGAGACGCACTTGGGTCCGGTGGTGCGATTCGAATCGATGCCAACTGTCTGTGGGATGTCGACACCGCAGTGCGAAACATCAAACAGATCGATGCCGCGGCTGGCGGGCTGGAGTATGTAGAACAGCCGTGCACGACCGTCGAAGAGCTCGCCGCCGTTCGTCGCCGGGTCGATGTGATGATCGCGGCAGACGAGTCCATTCGCAGAGCGGAAGACCCTCTGAAGGTCGCGCTTGCGGGTGCAGCTGATGTGGCGATCATCAAGCCGCCGCCGCTAGGCGGTCTCAAGCGCTCGCTGGAGGTCGCTGAAGCCGCCGGCCTGCCATGTGTAGTGACATCAACCCTCGGCACAAGCATCGATGTGGCCGCGGGAGTTGCGCTCGCAGCATCCCTGCCCGAGTTGGATTTTGCCTGCGGTCTGAACACTCTCGCTCTGCTCACCGGCGATGTGGTTGGCGACGGCACATCCATCCGTGCATCCGATGGCTTCATTGAAGTCCCGACAGAACAACCTGTTCCAGACCTCCGCCTGCTTGAGGAGTTTCGCCAGAAAGACTCCGCACGAACGGAATGGTGGATGGACCGCCTCCGGCGAGTCTCCGAGGCACTTCGCGGCTAGAGCTGAGTCGTCATGATCGAGAAGATCGGGTTGAAGACGGACCATGAAGTCGACTCCTGGAACGACTGGAGCAGCTTCACCACGTCACCCGTTGCGCCAGCACCATCTGGGCTGAAAGGCTGGATCGTCTGTAAGCGTCAGGTTGAACTCGTAGTTCAACCTGACGTCTTGCCCCTCATCGGTCCCCTCGGTGTAGAGAAGTCCCCAATCGCTGGCCATGACGCAGAGTAACGTACGAGCGGAACAGCGCCAGAACGAAGCTACCTACTCGCCGTTTGGGTTAGAGTCGAGTGGCGCCGTGTTCCCCGACAAGGGGTGAGTGCGGCAACGGCCGCGGCGGCGGACAGGCTATGAAAGATCGTCACGGCCGCGCAGCGTTACAGGCGCGCAACACAGCACAGACACGCAGTGCTGTGGCGGTCGGGCTATCGTTTGTGCGTGGTGATGTGGGAGCAGGCGCTGACGGCTGCCACCAAGCTCCAGGAGCGGTGGGTGGGTCCGCTGCAGGCTCCGAAGCGCTTGAGTCCGCCGAACGTCTCGCTGGCGTTGCTGCTGTACGCGCTCGCGGGGGAGCGGTCCTGTGAACCGGTGGCTGTGTCGGCAGGATGGCTTCGGTACCAGTGCGCCGATCCCCGTGCTTGCCTGACCTGGCTGCGTGCTCAGCTGCAGCGAATGGGGCATCAGGTAGGCAGGCCGGTGAGCGTCAAGGAGGATCGCTTCCGCTTGCAGAACCAGGTGTCCCGGCGCGGCCTGGCTCCCGACCGCGGCGGACCCCGGCTCGATGACGCCCCACGCCAGCCCGCCACGGACGAGGTACTACTCAGCGATCCGGTGGCCTTCGCCTGGTGGCGTACCTCGATGTTCACGCCGTCGTCGGACGTTCTCGACGAAGTGCCTCAATCGGACACTGAGACCTGCGAACTAGTGTCCGCGCTGCTCGGGTTCGTCGACCATCTTGACCGCGAACTACTGGCCGTCCACGGGGGCCGGATTGCAGGAGAGCGGGTGTCTTCGCTGACGATCGCGCCGTTTACCCTCCCACGAGACACCGACCGCAACGTGCACGGTGTGCATCCGCACCGGGCAATCGTTCAGAGACCGTGGTGGGAGATGGACCATGCCGGGCGCTCGATAGCACCAGGCCCGCCGGCCGGCTACCACGTCACCTACCGCAGCCTGGTCACCGGCGACCTCGTGGCCAGTGCCAAAGACCTCGTTGCAGCCAGCGACCTGGACACCGACACCGCTACCTGGGACATTGTCGTAGACGAAGTCGTCGCCGTACCGGATGCCCTCACTACCATCCCGGCCAGCCAGGACCACGAGCTAGAGCCGCATGCCGAAGATTCGCTCGACGCCGAGCTGCAGAACCTGGCTGAGGAACAGACGATCCTTACTGACCTACCGGATCCACCTGCGGGCCTGCGAGACCCGGCAGCCAAGTACCGGGCCACCGCACTAGACACCCTGTGGGTGCTGCGAGACCGTGAACTACGGCTGGCCGGGGATTCCACACCCCTGCGAGTGGCCGAACGTATCGTCAACGACCCCACCTACCCGCAACCGAGCCCTCCGCCATCCCTGGCCTACCTGATCACCGAGGAGCAGGTCGCCAAGACGAACCGGGCCTACGGTCTCGGGCCTCGCCCGCTTGCCCCCACCGCGCCACGGGACCGGCACCTAGTGACGGGCCGCCGCCGCGAATTCCTGCAGCAGTGGCTGCGAGAAGTGTCCGGCTCGCTGATCACCGAGCGCAGCAGCCAGGCTCTGGACGGATTCAACGAGTCCACCACAATCACCTACGCCCGGGCATTACTCGCCGCTGAGGGCTTCGTCCAGATCGCAGACCTGCACGGTAACGCCGGACCGGCAATCACTGTCGCTGATCTCGCCGCTGGGCGCCACGGCGACATGGCGGCGCTGGCCGCTGGCGGCACCGACCCCGAATACGTCGGGCCAGGTCCGGTTGACCTGGTGTACGCCCACCCTGTTGACGGATACGTCGCGACGCTGCACGCCTTTGCCTTTGGCAATGACCAGCCCCGCATAGGTGAGATCCGGCTGTGGTTCGCGGTCTTGCCACTGGACTACGCCCTGTTCAATGCCCTGACGCCCGGTGGCGCCTACGCCATCGGGACCGATCGGCGTCGGACCGGCCTGTTCCATGGCGATGTTTCACTCGCTCCCCGCCACCGCCGACGTCGTGGGAGCCTGCGGGTCGTCCTGGCCGGACTTCGGGCTTTCACGGTTCCAGCCTGGACCCTGGATCGGCTCTGGCTTGGCTCCGACGGTTCCGACCAGGTCGCACTACATCACGAGCTGTGCGAACAGGCCCCGGCGTGGGCACTCAGCCTTATCCCCGCTCGGAGTTGAGTGTCGGCGCCGGGCATCCCGAAGTCCGGCCGGACTCGCACGCGCAAGCATCCGGCTGAGCGAGCCCTCGGTATCAGTTCCGGTTCAGGCCGTGGCTACGGGTGTCGAGGGCGATCTTGAAGTGGCTCTCGGCGGCGTCGATCTGACGTGTGGGCGTCGCCGGATCGAACACCCGCAAGAGCGAGAACCGGAAGCTCGTCGGGTCGACGTTGCGCAGTTCGACGTTTCCACCATGACCGTTGATCGCGTAGGCGCTCCAGCGCTGGCGAATGCTCTCCGCACCGTCGGCCTTGCCGACGTACTGACGACCGTCGCGCGTGTCGGTGATCAGGTAGACACCAATCACTGACGCCAGGGCCGTGCGCCACGAGGCGTAGCGGTGCTCGCGCATCACGGCCTGGAGCTGGGCGTGGTCCAGAACGAGGCGGTCGAAGCCGGGGAAGGGCACGGGCTCGGCGTCGGCGATCTCCATGACCGGGTAGCCGGCCGCGGTCGTGGCGTTGATCCTCCAGGTGCGCGGCGATCTCCAGCCGATCACCAGCCGGTTTCTGAGGTCCGCCATTTGCTCGGAGGTGACGAGATCGAACGTGCGCAGCGTGCCATCGTTCGAAGTCTCGCCGCGGTTCTCCAGCACCGACCACAGCCGCGCCCGGTCGCCACCCTCGCGGATGAATACGACCCAGATGCGCGGCGGAGAGGTCGGGAAGATGCGTGGTCGAGCGGAGTGCTTGCTCGTGTACTGAAGGATCTCTGCGTCAGTGGAGTCAGCGTGGAGGCCGACCAGACCGCTGTCTTCATGTTCGCGGACGTAGGCGTGCCGGATCACTAGAGCCTCGTCGGCGTCGATGCCGGCGCTGTGCAGGATCGAAGCGAACGTAAGCGTCACCGTTATGTCGCCTCTCCCTGCTTCTCACTCACGGCAATGGATTTTCGAGAAGCCGGGAGATCCGCGGAGCATGCTCCGGTTGGTGAGGGCACTGAGCGCGGATCGAAGAGAAGAGACTCCAGCTGCAGTGCTGTTGCCGTCGGATCGGTGGTGTGGAGCACCGTGCGGATCCCCAGCAGCTCAGCAGGCGGCAGGTTCGAGGCCATGTCGTCGACGTAGATGCACTGCTGTCCAGGCAGATCCAAAGCGGTCAAGGCGCGTTCGTAGATGAGCGGCGACGGCTTGCGTACGCCCTCCAGTTCGGACACAACCACCGCATCGAAGAAGTCGGTCCACAGGCCCTTGTCCTCGTACGGGTTGTACGGGTCGAGGCCGAAGCTGTTGCTTAGTAAGGCGATCTTGATGCCAGCAGCACGTGCACGCTCGGCCACCCCAACGATCAGGGGCTCAGGCTGCAGATTGGCCAATGCGCGGCGCATCAAGTCAGTTGGGTCGATTCCGAGGATGCCGCCGACTACCCGGTTCCAGTCCTCTTGCGTGGCTTGACCGACCTCGAGCCTCGCATAGACATCGATCCCATCCGGATGCTTCTCCAGCGCCGCTACGTACGCACCTGGCTCGAGTCCCTCCGATCGCTCGAATGCCTGACTGTTCAGCCGCATCTGAGTCGTCAGTACGCCGCCGAAATCGAGAAGTAGACCGCGGTATGAGGCTGGCAAATCTTCTCCCGCACCGGATTTGGTTGGTCCAAGTCCCCACTTTGTCTCGCCGGTTCGACGTGGCAGGGATGCTCGCGTGCCGGGCGGTCGCGACTGATGACTTCAGCCTCAGGGCCGTCGAGCAGCTATCGAAGGTCGGAGCCAGCCTGACTCGTACCAGTTGTGCCTGCAACTCGTGCGGCCAGTCCCACAGCGACCCGTGCCAAGCCTCTCCAATGACGTTGGCGCACCATCGGCAGGACGCCCCAGCTAGCCTTCGTGCTACCAGACCAACTGGGCCATCGAGATGTCGCAGCGCGTCCCATGGCGGCAGGGTTCGAGGACCAACCGATCGTGGCGCACTTATGCAGTTCGGGTATGGGTTGCTCAAAGTGTCGGTGTCGTGTCTTAATGTAAGGCTGTTGAGGCACTGTATGTGCCATACGGACCAAGAGATTTGCCCAGCTGGTCGGTGCTGGGAGACTCCGGCTTTGAAATGCAACGGGAGGCAGAGATGGCGCAGTCTCCTCGCCCTCTGTCTCCACAGGCCTCAGTGCGCGACGCGTTCGGGGCTGCTGTTCGCGATCTGCGTGGACGGCGGGGTCTGTCTCAGGCCGATCTCGGATCGCTGGTCTTCGTCAGCAAGGATCAGATCGGCAAGATCGAGAAGGCCCTGCGTTGGCCGACTGCTGAACTGATCGCGGATCTTGACCGGGAACTTGGCGCTGCTGGCCTCCTTCAGGCGTTCGAACCCAATCTTCGCTCGCAGCGTCGCATTGCTCAACCACCTCCGCGAGGAGTCGAAACCACGCTTGAGCGAGCAGCGCTCGATTGGCTCACTATGTCCACGGGTGAGGTCCGCATCCTCGGCTCAAACGACGATCAGGTCGGCGAAGAGGAGGTTTCGGCAGTTGTTCAGCAACTCGTTCGCTTCAGAGAGCTCGACCACCAGCACGGCGCCGGCCGGACTCATCAGTTGGTCTCCGGATATGTGGCGGTCGAGCTAGAACACTTGCTGACTCGCGTTCCAGTCGATGATCTAACAGCGAAAACGTTGTATTCGACCGCCGCAGGCTTTTGGGAGCTGGTCGGCTATCAGGCGATCGATCTCGGGCGAGATGACTACGCCCGGGACTGCTACCTGCGGGCATTGGAGCTCACGACAGCGGCTGGGGATCGGCTCTATGGCGGCTACCTTCTGTCTGTGAGCAGCGCTCACCTCGCGCTCCACGGTGACGATGTCGATCAGGCGTTGCGGATGGCTCGAACAGGAATTCATGGGACTACGGATATCGCGGAGCCCACGGTGCGTTCAGCGTTCGAGGCGGTGCTGGCGCGGGGCGAAGCCCGTCGAGGCGACGAGAAGGCAGCGACCAAAGCCCTGCTCCGCGCCGAGACCCAGCTGGCGTCCGCTGCTCCGGACAACGCACCGGCCTGGATCCGGTACTTCACGCCGGCGTACTTAGCCGATGAGATGGCGCATTGTTTTCACGACCTTGGTCACCAGGTGCTTGCGCAGGAGCAGGCAGGTGAGGCGCTGAGTCAGATTGCATCCGGCCACGTACGTCGCCTCGCCATCGACACTGCGCTGATGGCTTCATCCTTGGCACGGGCCGGCGATCCGGAGCAGGCCTGCGTGGTCGGCCAGAGGGCGGTCGATCTGGCGGCGCAGACATCATCTGCGCGTAGCCGGAATCGCATCGACGAACTGCGCCAAGAACTCGTGCCGTACTCCGACCTCAAACCGGTGATCGAGTTCGGGGACTACGTGCGTTTCGCGCTCTCTGACTGATCGAGCATTCGGCGGAAGAACCGCAACTCGGCGTCGAGGACGCGCGCTGCCAAGTCGGGCGCAGCGAGCGTGTGGCTTGGCGTGTCCAGCACCAGGAGCTCGTGGTCGGCTCCACGTGCCTTGAGATCTGAGGCTAGCGCGACCGTGTCTTGCGCCGAGGTGATTGGGTCGTGGAGCCCGTGTACGAGGAGAACGGGGCACTCGATATCAGCAGAGCTAACAGGGGCTGAGCCGGTTGCCAATGCCGTTGCGTGTGCGCGCTGGAACTTTGGCACGCTGGCCTCCCATCTCTTCGGATCGATAATGGGTGACCTAGCCGCGGCCGCCCGGAACGGTCCGGTGGTGGTGGCTGCGCGAAGAGCTGTGTATCCGCCGGCGCTGGATCCGCAGATGAAGACCTCGGCGGCGAGTGTGACGCCGAGCGTGATGAGGTGCTGCGCCACCGCGGCACAGTCCTCCACATCGTACGAGCCCCAGTTGCCGTACAGGCTGCGGCGGAATGCTCTGCCGTGACCGGTGCTTCCGCGATAGTCGACGTCGGCGACGGCGAAGCCGTGACGGGTGAAGAAGTCCAGCTGTGGGTCACGTCGCAGAGAGATCTCGTCTGTCGGTCCAGGATGTGCACGCACGATGACCGGTGCTCGCCAAGTTGTCTCGGCGTCTATTGGCGGATGCAACAGGAAGTCGATGCCGGCAGCTGAGTGTCGCTCGGGCTGCCTGACCTCGTCTTCTCGAGGTTCTTGCCCGGCAATGACGGCATATGATCCATCTCTTTCAACGAGCACAATGGCCGGCGCAGTCGTCGGGGTTGCGGCGATCATCGCGACGGCGTTGTCGATCATGCACAGGTAGGGCTTGATCGCGGTGTACGGCAGCTGGAAGGTCTCTGATTGTCCGCTCTCGTCGACAAGGAGGAGGTGGTCTTCGAGGTCCCGGCGGGCCCGGATGGCTATCTGCCCGTTCTCCAAGAGTGTGTAACTCCGATAGCCCAGTTCCCATGGTGCGGCGGCGCAGTCAGCTGCCATCGGCGCCACCGGGTATGTGCGCTCGCCATCCCATCGATACAGGTTGAGCCAGCCCGTTCGGTCGGACATGAAGTAGAGATTCCCGTCGGGTCCCCATTGAGGTTCGACGACCGATTCTGAGGGCCTACCGGCCACAAGTAGCGGAGTTCCCAGCGAACCTCCTGAGCGATCGTCGTATCGAGCGACCCATAGCTGGGTGCTGTCCCACGGCATGTGATCGGCGTCCCAGCTCAGCCAGGCAACATAGCCAGGTCCCGGCCGAGGCGATGAAAGGAAGCTCGATGACTTCAGGAGTACACGAACGTGCCCGGTCGAGGTATCGACGTTGACCAGCTGATCCCCGTTCGTGCCCTCGCGGAGAGCGAAGACAGTCTCGCCGCGGACAACCAGGTCGCCGAGCTGATCCCCGGTATCCCCGGTTAGCGGCTCGGCTTTCTCGGACGTGAGCCGGTAGATCCGCCCATCCTTTGACGAGACGCCCCAGACGCCGTCGGCAGACGCTGCAACCGCTCCACCGCCGTAGGCATGAATCTCGTTGCCCAGCTCAAAACCCTGCGGTGCGGCGAGGCGAGCTCCATTGCTAGTAGTCCATGTGACGAGTTGATCAGGACCCTCGCCCGATTGAATCCAGGACAGAGAGCCGGCGTGAGAAATCAGGCCGTCGTACGCCGCAGGAGTCGCCACCCTCGAATGTTATCGAGATCCCTGTCGTCATCGGCTAATAGTCAATGGGTCTCGCTGACCGGTCCCATGCGGACAGCTTGGTTGTCCGCATGGGAGGTCTCGACTCTGGCTCGCTGCGTCTCCAGACTCGATCAGGTAGCAGTCGATAGCGCTACGTAATCACGGACCATCGCCGCTCTGTCGGCTGATCGGCTAGTCGGTCCGTATCTGCGACGGGAGCGAGGTGTCAGGTGAGCCGTGTATTGGAGGCCGGTAGGCAGGTTGATGCCTCAGGTGCGGGTGTCCTTCCGGTTGTTCATTACTTGCCTGTACTTAACCGGTTCCACGAGGACGTGAGGCCCGGCAGGGTGCCGTCTGATTTCGACTACCCGCTGTCCACGGGGAAGCGGGTGCCGACGGCAAGCTGCGATGGCCTGTGCTGTTGGTGTGGCCAGGCGTGGCCTTGCACGCGGTGCCCAGACGCTCTAGGCCGCTGAACTACCAACCTGTACGGGGGGATCGTCATGCAACGAGTTCACTGTTACTACAGGCAACACTTCATGATGACCGCGAAGGATCGCGCCGAGATGATGGCCAGGTTTGTCGCCTACGCGCAGCGGCAGCGACTCGAGCTGGCCGGCATCTTTACCGACTCAGTCGACTCCGGCTCACGCGGTCTGAAGGCACTGCGCCTTGCGCTCGCCATCGAAGATGGCGGCCTGCTTGCGGTACCTGCATTGCTGCACCTTTCTCCGCTGGGCGACTCACAGGCCATCGTGCGTGAGCTGGCTGAGGAAGGCGTCACCGTGGTGACTGTCCCGTCTCCTTTTGACCAGGGACCGGCGCGATCGACAGCCTGCGAAACCTCACCGCAGGGCCGGTCCCTTTCCGGGAGGCCCGGTACGTCGCTGACCGTTGTCCGGCGACGTACCGGGCTTCTTTCCAGAGCCGGCGAGCTGGCGTGCAGCGATTGGGCTGTTGCTCGTTCGCCGTTCCACCCCGAGGACCCAATGCGCGGTTCTCGGTCGGCCCCGCTGCCCCCGTCGCTTTCGGATGCGCCTGGGCGAGGGCAGCAGGGGCTGATTCCCCGAAGCGGTGAGGCGGGTGCGGCGGCCCCTGTGGCGAGCACGGCCGGAGCGCGGGGCGGTGCTACGTCCGTGCTGGCACTTGAAGCTGCATCCGTCTCACCTTGAACGCCTGGGCGTCGACTGCCCAGGTAACACAAAGCGATGTTCGTGCTGTGGTCCGCTGCGTTTCTCAGGGCGGGTCGCGGCCGGGCACCGGTCATCACCTCACCCTAGAGAGGAGGTACCCATGGATATGAGTACGAAGAATCCGGTGATTCAGCCGGGTCTTGCATCGGACGGTTTCGACTTGGACGTTTCCCTGCTGGAGCTCACTGACACCGCCAGCATGGTGAACGTCACCAACGACAACTGCGGCAGCACCTGCGGCGCTTGCACCACGGGCGTCGCCTAACAGCGCCACGCTCTGAGTCGGCCGATGCCGCTGCGGAATTTGTCAAGGTGGTTGAGGCCAGCGTGAGTTAGGCGGCGGTCTGATGAACCGCTTTGTGTTGTTGGGTTTCGGGGACAGGTGGGTTGATC
>NZ_JBHJQQ010000015.1:0-170754 GCF_042262745.1 Kribbella sp. NPDC056345
TTTTATTTGTTCTGGGGGTCTGTTTTTTTTTTATACCACCACCCACCCCCCCCCCCTACACCCCCTCCCCCCTTTTGGGGGGGGGGGTTTGGTTCCCCCCCCCCCGACGATCACTGCGGGGTTACGGGGCGCATTCGGTGCGAGCTACACAGGTCACTGTCTCGGTCTGGCACCCCGGGCCCGACCAGCAGCGCCGCCACCGGTACCGGCGGTTTCCGTTGCAGCCACCGCACTGACCGAACGCGACGCACGCCGGACAGGCCGCTGATGCTTGGATCTTCGGCGCGAAGACGGAGAGCAGGCCGTCGCTCATGCTCTGGATCAACTTCGTCATAGCTACCTCCAGGATCGGGTCCTCGATCTGGCGAAAACTACGAGGAACCGCTGACAACCCGCTGCCCGTACTCCACCCGTACCAGGTACGCGCCGATCGTTGCGGGGGTGTTCACCGGGATTGTGTTTGCCGCTGGTGACGTCTGAGCAGGCGGATCAGGAACACCGGCATCGTCAGGCACAGCACCAGGAGCGATATGCCTTTGGACAGCGTCCATCCCCAGTTGTGGTCCGTGGTGTAGGCGAGGGGCTCTCCGGCGTCGTCATGCAGGCGCACGTCGGCGATCTCGGCGGGCATCGGGTCAGTGCGGGAGACGCGTACATCGTCGCGCAACTTGATGCCTGTGCGGGTGATCGTGCCTTCGCGGCTGACGAAGTCACCGATCCAGGTGCAGCCGTTCTTCTTGCAGAAGCGGTCGGTTGGGGTGAAGGTGCCGGACGGGCCATCCGCCAGGGCAGACCGGCCGTCCAGCCCCTCCTTGATCAGGCCCCCGCCACCGCCAAGGCCGAGGAACACGACCAGGAGCACGATCATGACCCAGAAGAACACCACCCCACCCCGTGACACCGGCTTTTGTCGCTTCAGTCCAGTCATGGTGCACAGCCTGCCAGGCGCTAGGGCCCCCGTTGTTCAGACCGCGACGCGCATGGGTTGGAGGGCTGCTTCGTAGCGGGCGAGCGCTAGGCGGGCCAGTCGGGGGTCGGCGCCGAGGGGGGCTGTGACTCGGTGGGGGCCGGCTTGTTTGGTCAGGCGGTCGGAGAAGTGGCCGGGGGCCAGGAGGTAGTTGGCTACGGCTAGGCGGCCGGGGGTGGTGGCTAGGACTGCGGGGAGGCGGCGGCCTCGGCCGGCTAGGTAGCCGATGGTTACGGGGCGGTGGATTCGGGCGTGCAGGAGGGCTGCGGTGCGTTCGCAGTCTGCTTGGGCTCTTGGGTCGCTGGAGCCTGCGGCTGCCAGGACTACGTGGTCGGTGCGGGAGAGGTCGCCTAGGCGGTCTACGAGGATGTCGGCGATCAGGGCGTGCGGGCCCAGGGCGGGGGCGGCGGTCAGGCCGGGGTGGCGCGCGACCTGGTCGGCGATGTCCACGTGGACGTGGTAGCCGCTGGACAGGAGCAGGGGCACGATCACTGCTTCAGGAGCATCCGCCATCACGCGGTCGACCAGGCCTGGCATGGCTGGTACGTCGACGTCTACGAATCCGAGCGACATCGACAGCTCGGGACGCAGGCGCGCCATCTGGCGCACGATGTCGTGGACGACGCGGATACCCCGAGGGTCCGCGGTGCCGTGAGCGATGGCGATCAAATCGGTCATGACGGTACCCCCGCGGGTTCTACGGCTAGGCGGTAGCCGCGCCGGACTACCGTGCGGACCAGTTCGGGGCGGCCTACGGCGGTGCGTAGGCGGTTCACCGTGACTTCCACGGCGTGCACGTCCTCAGCGCCTGGCAGTACGGCGAGGAGGTCGGGGCGGGACACCACATCACCGCCGGCAGCCACTAGCGCGGCCAGGACGGCTCGGGGGCCCGGTCCGAGGGGCAGTACGACGCCGTCCAGTACGGCGGCGCCGCCGCGGATCACGAGTTGGCCGAACTCGGTCTCGATGGAGCGCGCGTTGTCGTCGGTGAGACGGTCGGTGACGATGCGGATGAGGGCACCCAGGCGGTAACGGTCGGGGACCAGTGGTTCGAGACCGAGGTTGAGGAAGGGCGCGGCCGTGACTGGGCCGACGCAAGCGTTCAGCACTCGTCCGGTTCGCAGTGCCGTGACCAGAGCGTCGTACTGGCCGTTCAGCGCGGCAGCGTCCAGCATGGCCTGCGCACCGGGCGCTGACGTGTGCACCACGGCGTCGACTGCACCTGTGCAGACCTGTCCAATCATGCGCTCGACAATCACCGGATCCGGTGCCGGCCCCCAGCGGTAGACCTCAAGCCCACGCACCGACGCCCCAGCGCCCCGCAGGGTGTCCATCAGCCCTGGGTCCGACAAACCATGCAGCTGTACGACGATCTTTCGCCCGCTGACGCCCTGGGCCAGCAGCCACTCGACTACCTCGATCGTCGTCTCGGACCGTGCCGACCAGTGCTCCACCAGCCCCGCGGCCCGAATCGCACCTCGTGCCTTCGGACCGCGCGCCAGAATCCGCGACTGCTCCAACGTCACCAACAGATCCGCAGCGAGCCCAGCAGTGTCCGCAGCCTCGATCCACCCGCGGAAACCGACCGCGGTGGTCACCACCACGTCGTCCGGCGGGTTGGCGATCACCCGTCGGGTCGCCTCGATCAGAGCGTGGTCGTCGGCGACCGGCACGATCTGCAGGGTCGGTGCGTGCAGCACCTTCGCGCCCCGGCGTTCGAACGACGCGATGAGGTCGTCCGCTCGCCGGTGCGCGGTCACTGCGATCGTGCAGCCGCTGAGCGGACCCGGCTTGCTGTTAGCCGTCACCGTTCTCCCCCACCCGAACCATCCCGTCGACGATGGCGACCGGGTACACCGGCAGCGACACCTCCGGGTCGTCCAGACACACGCCGGTGCGCAGATCGAAGACCTGCTTGAACATCGGCGAGGCCACTGTCGGGATATCGCCGCGACTACCGACGATTCCCCGCGACATCACGTTGGCCCCGCTGTACGGGTCCTGGTTGCCGATGGCATAGACCGTCCCGTCGTGCAGCCGGAACAGCGCGATCTGCACCTCCCCGACCAGTGCGGCAACACCCCGGTCAGGCAGCAGTACGTCGTACCGGCAGAGCACCGTGGCCTCGAAAGCCGTCATAGTCATCGCCGTACCTCCAATCGAGGGCCGGCGAGCAGCACCGGCTCCAGCTGTCCGCGCTCGGCCGGTGTGGCCGGGCGCGGCTGGTTGCGCTCGACCACGTAGCGCAGGTCGGCGTCCGGCTGATCCGGAGCGTTCACGAACGACACGAACCGGGCCAGCTTCGCGGGGTCGTCCAGCGTGGCCCGCCACTCGTCGACATAAGCATCGACGTGCTCGGCCATCGCAGCATCCAGGTCGGCACCGATACCGAGGCTGTCGTTCAGTACGACGTCCCGCACGTGATCGAGGCCGCCTTCGATCTCCCGGACCCACACCGAGGTCCGCTGCAGCCGGTCGCCGGTCCGGACGTAGTACATGAGGAAACGGTCGATCGCCTGGATCAGCTCGTCTTCTGACAGGTCGGACGCGAGCAGTTCGGCGTGCCGGGGTGTCATGCCGCCGTTGCCGCCGACGTACAGGTTCCAGCCCTTCTCCGTCGCAATCACACCGACGTCCTTGCCGCGTGCCTCGGCACACTCGCGCGCACACCCGGAAACGCCGAGCTTGAGCTTGTGCGGCGACCGCAGCCCGCGATAGCGCAGTTCCAGCGCGATAGCCATCCCCACGGAGTCCTGGACGCCGTACCGGCACCAGGTGGACCCGACACACGACTTCACCGTGCGGAGCGCCTTGCCGTACGCATGGCCTGATTCGAACCCCGCGTCCACCAGCCGCTTCCAGATAGCCGGCAGCTGCTCGATCCGCGCGCCGAACAGGTCCACGCGCTGCCCACCGGTGATCTTGGTGTACAGACCGAAGTCCCGAGCGACCTCGCCGATCGTGATGAGCCCCTCCGGCGTGATCTCGCCACCGGGGATGCGGGGGACGACGGAGTACGTGCCGTCCTTCTGCATGTTCGCCATGACGTGGTCGTTGGTGTCCTGCAGCGGCGCCTGCTCGCTGTCGAGCACGTGACCGGCCGGGTACACGCTGGCCAGGATGGACGCGACTACCGGCTTGCAGATGTCACAGCCGCGCCCAGTGCCGTGGCGCTCGACAATCTCGCTGAACGTGCGCAGACCGGTCACCCGGACCACATCGAACAGCTCTGCCCGCGACAGCGCGAAGTGCTCACACAGTGCCTTGCTGACCTCGACACCGGCCTTGGCCAGCTCGCTGTTCACCAGGTTCTTCACAATCGGCAGGCAGGAGCCACAGCTCGTCCCAGCCCTGGTGCGACCGCACACCGACTTCACATCGCCGCAGCCCTCATCCCGGACCGCGCACCGGATCGTCCCGGCCGACACGTTGTTACAGGAGCAGACCGGTGCGTCGTCCGGAAGCTCCAGCTGGGCCGGTGCGGCGCCTTCCGGCAGCAGGAACGCGGCCGGATCCGCACCGAGCTCCCGGCCGACCATGGGCCGCAGTCCCGAGTACGCCGACGCGTCACCGACCAGGATGCCGCCGAGCAGCGTCCTGGCGTCGTCCGAGAGCACCAGCTTCTTGTAGACGCCGGCCACCGGGTCGGCGTACACGATGTCCAGTGCGCCCTCGGTGGTGCCGAACGCGTCGCCGAAGCTGGCCACGTCGACGCCGAGCAGCTTCAGCTTCGTCGAGGTGTCAGCACCCGGGAACGTCGCCTCGCCACCCAGCAGGCGGTCGGCCACGATCTCGGCCATGGTGTTGCCGGGGGCAACCAAACCCCAGACCCGGCCCTCGATACAGGCGACCTCACCGATCGCCCAGACCCCAGGGGTCGAAGTCCGGCAGGCCTCGTCCACCACGACGCCGCCGCGTTCACCGATCTCCAGACCGGCGGCCCGGGCCAGCTCATCCCGCGGCCGGACACCGGTCGCGAACACCACGACGTCGGCCGGCAGATCCGGTCCCTCGGCAACAGCCATCGCCCGCGCCGAACCTTGCGAGGTGAGCTTCACCCGGGTGGTTGCCGTCGATGTACGGACATCCACATCCAGGCCACGGATCAGCCGCGCGAGCGCCGACCCACCGCCCTCGTCGACCTGCAGCGGCATCAGCCGCGGCGCGAACTCGACCACAGTGGTGGCCGCACCGAGCGCCCGCAGCGCACCGGCGGCCTCCAGCCCGAGCAGACCGCCACCGACCACGACACCGTTGACCTGGTCCCGTTCCGACTTCAGCCGCTCGACATAGACGCGCAGTGCGGCCACGTCGTCGATGGTCCGGTACACGAAACAGCCCTGCGCGTCGCTGTTCTTCACCGGCGGCACGAACGCCGACGAGCCTGTCGCCAGGACCAGTTCGTCGTACTCGATCGTCTCACCGCGCGCAGTGGTCACCGCCTTGCCAGCAACGTCGATAGCCGTCACCTGCACGCCCTTGCGCAGCACCACCGCAGGGTCGTCCCACAACGACGGATCGCCCAGTGCGAGGTCGTGCGGGTCGCGTCCGGAGAAGTAGCTGGTCAGTGCGACCCGGTCGTACGGAAGTCGTGGCTCTTCGGCCAGCACAGTGATCCGCCACTGGACGTCGGTGTCACGCGCCCGCAGCGCCTCCACCAGTCGGTGGGCGACCATTCCGCCGCCAACCACCACTACGTGCCGGGCCTTGCTCAGCTCTGTCATCGTCGCCCTCCTGGCCGGTACTGGTTCGGTCTCGCCACGGCGGAACCGGTCAAGCAGGTCACCGACGGCACCGGTGCAACTGCCGCACCCGGTGGTCGCCCGTGTAGTGGCGGCGATGCCGGCGACACTGTCGGCACCTCCACGCCAGGCCGCTTCGAGCGCGGCCCTCGTCACTCCGTTGCACCGACAAACGGTGACTGCCTTCTTCGCCGGTACGGCGGGCTCCGCAAGCAGCCCGTCCGCCACGACCGGCGTACCGCGGTCAGCCAGCAGCACCAGCTCCGCCGCAACCTCCGGCGCACCCACTGCGACCGCCGACCGCACCACACCGTCCTGCAGTACGGCGCGCACCCACCGCTCGTCGTCCTCGAGCCGGACCTCTGCACCGGTCTCGCTCTGATCGCCGAGCACCAGTACGTCGAGCGCCCCAGCTGTCAGACGAATCACGTCCGGCCGCAGCGACGCCGGCGCACCTGTCAGGTGAGCCGCCAGCACCTCGGCGTGGGACCACGCCGACTCCACGGTTCCGGTGACCTGGCCGTCGATCTCGGCACAGTCCCCGATCGCATGCACAGCGGGGTCGTCCGGGCTGGTCACCGTCTCATCGACAACAATGCCCGTCCGCACAGTGATCCCGGTGCGCCTCTTGCGCCCGACCGCCAGCTCCGTGCGCGGTTTCACCCCGCAGGCAACGACCAGCTGGTCACCGAAGACCTGCCGCCCGTTCTTCAGCTGCAGGGCCCGGAACGCACCAGGCGTGTCGACAACCTCGGCATTCAGGAGCACCTCGACCCCCGCACGCCGTACCGCCCGGGTTACCCGCCGGGCGGCGGGCAGCGGAACCGTCTTGTCCAGCAGGGCTTCCCCGTCGTGCACCAACGTCACTGCAACGCCACGCTCGCGCAGCGCACACGCAGTCTCCACACCGAGCACACCGCCGCCGAGTACGACGATCCGCCGGACCCGACCCGCAGCGTCGACCAGTGCGCGCGCGTCCTCCGCTGTCCGCAGCACCTGCACACCAGCATTGAGCTGAACCGGTACGACGGGCTCGGCACCGGTCGCGAACACCAGGTGGTCGTAGCCGTGCTCGACACCCGCCGAGTCCGTCACCACGCGACGCAGACGGTCGACTGCCACTGCAGTCACCACAGGCTCGTCACCCGCGACAGGCGCCGAGGCACGGCCGGCGACGTACTCGGTCAGCCGACTGCGGTTGTACGAACCCTCGTCGCCGAGCACAGTCACGTCGTACGACGGCAGCAGCGCTGCGAGCCGTCGTCCGGCCATCCCGCCACCAACGATGACCACCTTCATGCGGACACCCCCGTCACCGGTAGCGCAGCCGCGCGCAGCGAGACCGCGCAGGCCTTGAACTCCGGCATCCGCGACACCGGGTCGAGCACGTCGTTCGTCAGCTCGTTCACTGCGCCCGCACCGCCGTAGTGGAACGGCACGAAGACGGTGTCCGGCCGGACGTCGGTCGTCACGCGTGCCGCCAGCACCATGGCTCCGCGGGCCGTCCGCAACTCCACCGGACGGCCGTCTGAGATCCCCAGCTGTGCAGCGACCCGCGGGTGGATCTCCGCGAACACCTCCGGCTCAGCCTCGGCCAACTCCGGCACTCGCCGTGTCTGCGCACCACTCTGGTAGTGCTGCAGGAGCCGCCCAGTCACCAGGTACATCGGCGCTGCGCCGCTCAGATCGTCAGCCACCGGACGGTGGTCGACCGGAACCACATGCGCGCGGCCATCCGGCGTACCGAAGCGGTCTGCGAACAGTCGCGGCGTTCCGGGGTGATCGACAGCAGGGACCGGCCAGAACAGCTCCTCGTTGTCGAGCCGCGACCAGGTGATCCCGGAGTAGTCAGCCTTACCGCCTGCGCTGGCCAGCCGGAGCTCCTCGAATACCTCCTCCGGGTCGGTCGAGAATTCCGCCGTACAGCCAAGCCGTGCAGCAAGACCTGCGAAGACATGCAGGTCGCTGCGCACCTCACCAGGTGGTGCAACAGCTGCCCGGCGCCGCAGTACTCGGCCTTCGAGGGACGTCATCGTCCCGTCCTCTTCAGCCCACTGGGTAACCGGGAAGACGACGTCGGCGAGCAGTGCGGTCTCAGACGGTACGACGTCCGCCACGACCAGCAAGTCCAACGCAGCAAGGCGTTCCCGGACCGATGCGAGGTTCGGAGCGGACACCAGCAGGTTGCTGCCGTGAACAAGCAGCGCTCGGGGGCCGCCCGTCGTACCCAACGAGTTGATGAGCTCGACCGCGCTCTTACCCGGTCCTGGCAGGTCAGCCGGGTCCACGCCCCACACTGCCGCGACATGTGCACGGGCAGCCGGGTCCGCGATGCTGCGGTAGCCCGGCAACTGGTCGGCCTTCTGACCGTGCTCTCGACCGCCCTGGCCGTTTCCCTGCCCGGTGATGCAGCCGTAGCCACTGCCGAGCCGCCCGGGCAGTCCGAGCGCCAGTGCGAGGTTGATGCAGGCAGTCACCGTGTCGGTGCCCTTGCTGTGCTGCTCTGCGCCACGCCCGGTCAGGATGAACGCTCCGGAACCGCCATGGACTGGAGCTGCCGCTGCTAGCACCCGGGCGGCTCGCCTGATCGTCAAAGCCGGCACACCGGTCACCCGCTCAGCACGCTCGGGCCACCAGGCTGAGGTCGAGCGGTAGAGCGCGTCTGCGTCATCCACTCGCTCTGCCAGGTATGTGGTGTCCGCAAGCCCTTCCTGCAGCACCACGTGCGTTAGTGCGAGCACCAGCGCCAGATCGGTCCCAGGAGTCGCCTGCAAGTGCAGTGCACCAGTTAGCCCAGCCGTAGCCGAGCGGCGCGGGTCGACGACCAGCAGACCGCCCGCCTCCTGCGCATGCTGCAGATGCGCGACGGCCGGCGGCATGGTCTCGGCGATGTTGCTCCCGACCAGCAGGATCGCGTCTGCCCCGCCCAGGTCGGTCAGGGGGAACGGGAGCCCGCGGTCGATGCCGAAAGCGCGGTTCGTCGCCGCTGCGGCCGAGGACATACAGAACCGGCCGTTGTAGTCGACGTTCGCGGTCCGCAACGCGACTCTGGCGAACTTGCCGAGCGCGTAGGCCTTCTCGTTGGTCAGTCCGCCCCCACCGAACACCGCGATCGCGTCCCGGCCGTCAGAAGCCTGTAGCGATCGGATGCGGTCGGCAACGAAGTCCAACGCGAAATCCCAGCTGGTCGGGACCAGCTCGCCCTCCGCGTTGCGCACCAGCGGAGTGGTGAGGCGGTCCGACACCGTGAGGACCTCAGCCGCAGTCCAGCCCTTCCGGCACAACCCACCCCGGTTAGTCGGGAAATCGCGCGGACGCACCTCCACCGCCCCCGGTCGGTCGACCGGGAGCAGAGTGGTGGCGCACTGCAGCGCGCAGTACGGGCAGTGGGTAGGGACTGCGGTCACACGCGCTCCTGGCTGAGCGGGCCACCCTTGCGCAGGTAGCAGAAGTACGTGACGGCCAGGCAGACCACATAGAACCCGCAGAACACGTAGAGCGCCGGAATCAGCGACCCGAAGTTGCTGGTCGACATCGCGAACCCACGCGGTACCAGGAAGCCGCCGTACGCGCCGATGGCCGAAGCGATACCGATACAGGCCGCCGCCTCACGGCGAGCCCGGCCCGGGTCGCCCGGCGTGGTCAGCCGGAACACCGCGGGGATCATCCGGTACGTCGACCCGTTCGCGGCACCGCTGGCGACGAACAGGAACAGGAAGCTGATCATGAAGCCCGCGAAGCTGCCCGCGTTCAGCGCGACGATCGCGGCCAGAATGCCCAGCCCCATCACCACGAACGCGCAGACCGTCACCCAGGCACCGCCGAGCATGTCGGCCAGCTTGCCGCCGAACGGCCGCGCGACCGACCCGACCAAAGCACCGAGGAAGGCGATGTGCGCCACGGTGATCTCGGGGAACGTCGTCTTGATCAGCAACGGGAAGGCGGCCGAGAAACCGATGAACGAGCCGAAGGTCCCGATGTAGAGGAACGAGATGATCCAGGTGTGCGGGCGCTTGGCCGCCAGGATCGACGTACGGAAGGACGAGGTCGCGACCGACAGGTTCGCCATCACGCGCCAGGCCACGACCGCGGCCAGCAGGATGAGCGGGATCCAGAGCAGGCCGGCCCGGTTCAGCGTCAGACCGGCGCCGATCGTGATGGCCACCGGCACCAGGAGCTGGACGACCGCGACGCCGAGGTTGCCACCGGCCGCGTTGACGCCGAGCGCGAAGCCCTTCTCCTTCTCCGGGTAGAAGAACGAGATGTTCGTCATGCTGCTCGCGAAGTTGCCGCCGCCGACACCCGCGGTCGCCGCGACCAGCGCCATCACCCAGAACGGCGTCTCCGGCCGGCTGATGAAGAACGCGAGCCCGCAGGTCGGGATCAGCAGGAGCAGTGCGGAGACGATCGTCCAGTTCCGCCCGCCGAACTTCGGCACAGCGAACGTGTACGGCAACCGCAGCGTCGCGCCGACCAGGCTCGGCAGCGCAACCAGCCAGAACAGCTGGTCGGTGCTGTAGGTGAACCCGGCCCGCGGCATCGACACCACGACGATGCTCCACAGCTGCCAGACCGAGAAGCCGAGGAACTCGGCGAAGATCGACGGCCACAGGTTGCGGCGCGCGACCGCCCGGCCCTTCGAGGCCCAGAACGTCGCGTCCTCGGGGTCCCACTCGTCGATCCAGCGCCCACGCCGCGGCGCCTCGACCGTACCGACCGCACCGGTCCGGTCACCGGTGGTGACCTCCGGGCCTGCCTCGAGCGTCATCGTGCGTCTCCTGTCATCCGACCTCACTGATTAGGCCAGGACGCTATGACCGGGGTGTTTCCACGTGGTCATCTCGTTGTTACGCCGCCGAAACGGCTCCCGCACACCAGTGGCCGAGTGGTGAGAGAAGGCTGGGTACTGTGCCTCTACCAACGGCGGAGGGGAACTGACCGTGAACAGCAAGGTGCGATCGCGGGGGCGGTGGGCATGGCGGGGTGGGATCGCGCTGGTCCTGATCGGCTGGCTGCTGATGGGCGCGATCGGCGGGCCGACGGTCGGGAAGCTGAGCGAGGTCCAGGAGAACGACAACGCCAACTTCCTCCCGAAACAGGCCGAATCCACGCTCGTTTCGAACGAATCGGCCAAGTTCGTCGACTCCCGGGCGCTCCCGTACTTCGTCCTGGTCGAACGCGATTCCGGCATCACCCCGGCCGACCTGGCCGCGGCTCGGGCGTTCCTCGCGAAGCTGCCTGCAGTCGACCTCGGCGATGGCAAGAAGCTGGGCGACTACCTGGCCGCGCCACCGCAGACCGTCGTCCCGTCCGCGGACAAGAAAGCGCTGCTACTCACCGTCGAGCTGGACGGTGAGCGGGCCGACGAACTGATCACCGAGGGCGAGACTGTGTTGTTCGCCACTGCCGACACGATGCGTGACGAAATTAAGCAGGATCTCACTCCGAGTGGTCTTCAGGTCTATGTGACCGGGCCAGGTGGGGTACTCGCGGACTTCATCGTCGCGTTCAGCGGGATCGACGGGATCCTGCTCGGGGTCGCGCTCGCGGTCGTCTTCGTGATCCTGCTGATCGTCTACCGCAGCCCGATCCTGCCGATCGCCGTACTGCTCACCGCCGTCTTCGGGCTCGCGCTGGCCGCCTCGGTCGTGTACCCGCTGGCGAAGAACGGCGTACTGGACCTGAACGGGCAGAGTCAGGGCATCCTGTTCATCCTCGTGGTCGGTGCGGCGACGGACTACTCGCTGCTGCTCGTCTCGCGGTACAAGGAAGAACTGCACGACTACACCAGCAAGTACGACGCGATGCGGATCGCCTGGCGGGCTTCGATCGAGCCGATCGCGGCGAGCGCGGCCACGGTCATCCTCGGTCTGCTGTGCCTGCTGCTGTCGCAACTGGGCAGCACGAAGGGGCTCGGACCGGTCGGTGCGATCGGTATTTTCGGCGCACTGGTTGCTTCGATGACGTTCCTGCCCGCTCTGTTGCTGGCCTTTGGACGGCGGATCTTCTGGCCGTCGATTCCCCATGTCGATCACGTGCACGCGCGCGATCAGGTGGGCGGGCGCAAGCTCTGGGGTCGCGTGTCCGGGCTGGTCGGGCGGCACCCGCGCCGGGTCTGGGTGATCAGTGCGCTGGCGTTGCTGGCCTGTGGTGCGTTCCTGCCGACGTTCAAGGCGAGCGGGATCTCGCAGGAGGACCTGTTCCTGAACAAGGTCGAGTCCGTGACCGGCACGGAGGAGCTGGGCAAACACTTCGACGCCGGCGCCGGTACGCCGGTCCAGATCCTCACCCCGGTCGCGCAGGCCGAGCAGGTCGTTCAGATCGCGACCCAGGTCGACGGAGTCGGTGCCGCCTCGGCGTCGGTGGCTCCCGGCGTACCGCCGAAGGTTGTCGACGGCAAGGTTCTGGTCCAGGCGACCCTGAAGGTGAAGGCCGACTCACCGGCCGCGACCAAGGTGGTCGAACACCTGCGCACCGAGCTCGACAAGGTCGGCCCCGACATCCTGGTCGGCGGCAACACGGCGATCAACCTGGACGTCCTGGACGCCAGCAACCGCGACCTGCGAGTGATCATCCCGACGATCCTCGCCGTCATCTTCCTCGTCCTGATGCTGCTGCTCCGCTCGATCCTGGCCGCGATCCTGCTCGTCGTCGCCAACGTCATCTCGTTCGCCGCCACCCTCGGCGTCAGCGCGATCGCCTTCAACCACCTCTTCGGCTTCCCCCGCGCCGACCCCGCCATCCCGCTCTACGGCTTCGTCTTCCTCGTTGCCCTAGGCATCGACTACTCCATCTTCCTGATGACCCGCGTCCGCGAAGAATCCGCCGCCCAGGGCACCCGCCCCGGCATCCTGGTCGGCCTCGCCGTCACCGGCGGCGTCATCACCTCAGCCGGCGTAGTCCTGGCCGCCACCTTCTCGGCGCTGGCCGTCCTCCCCATCCTCTTCCTGGTCCAAACCGCCTTCCTGGTCGCCTTCGGCGTCCTCCTCGACACCACCATCGTCCGCTCCCTCCTCGTCCCCGCCCTCGCCCACGACATCGGCCCCAAGGTCTGGTGGCCCAGCAAACTCTCCCGGGAGCGGTAGGGCGGGCTGGCGAAGGTCTGGAATTGCCGACTACTACCAGTTCTTCTGTACACCTCACCGCGGATAGCCTCGGGAGATGGAGACGTTCGAAGGTGTGATCGAGGTGGGCGACGGGGGCGGAGCTTGGGTCGAGGTGCCGGGGGCGGTGGTTGCTGCGTTGGGTGGGGGTGGGCGGATTCCGGTGCTGGCGACGTTCGACGGGGTTGCGTACCGCGGGTCGATCGCTTCGATGGGTGGGTGTCTGGCGCTCGGCGTGCTGAAGGGGATTCGGGCTGAGCTGGGTAAGGGGGCCGGTGACAGGGTCACGGTGACGGTTGAGCGCGATACGGCTGAGCGGACGGTCGACGTACCGGAGGACTTTGCTGCGGCGCTTGCCGAGGCTGGGATGCGCGAGGCCTTCGACAAGTTGAGCTACAGCCACCGCCGCGAACACGTGAACGCGATCGCCGAGGCCAAGAAGCCGGAGACCCGCGCCCGGCGCATCGCCAAGGCACTGGAGATGCTCAGCTGATCGCTTTGTCGCGGTAGGCGCGCCAGCTGGTGGGTGGGAGTTCGGGCGGGTCGGGGAGCAGTTCGCGGATGGTGGTGGCGTCGGGCGCGTAGGCGGCGTCGGGGAGGGTGCCGAGGACGTCTGCGTAGACGGAGCGGAGGACCTCGGCCTGGGCGGCCCAGGAGAAGCGGTGCTGTAGTTCGGGGTCGGTCGTGATGCGGCGGGCAATGCGGTCGCGGTCCGCCAGGACTGTGCGGACCGCTTGGACGAGTCCGTCTACGTCGCCGGCTGGGTAGACCGCGCCCAGGTCGAGCTCTTTGACCAGGTCGGCCTGGGCCGGGGTGTCGCTGGTGACGATGGGGAGGCCTGCGGCGATGTACTCGCAGAACTTGTTGGTGACGGCGATGTCGTGGTTGGGGGCGCGCAGCAGCGGGCTGAGGCCGATGGTTGCCGAGCGGACGTACAGCGGAACGAGTTCGGCGTCGACAAAGGGTAGGACGTGGACGCGGTCGCCGACACCCAGTTCGGCGGCGCGGGTGCGCAGTTCGGTGGTGAAGGAGTTGAGCCGCGCGACGACCGCCAAATGCACACCAGGCAACTGCGGTAGCGCCTCAACGGCCGTGCCGACGCCGCGCGCCCGGTGGACACCACCGAGATACACCAGCAACGGGACATCCTCAGCCAGCTGCAACTGCTGACGCAGCCCCTGGACCTCCGCGTCCTCTGGCGGCTCGATCGGTGCATTCAGTACGACGTCAGGCAGCTCAGCCAGCTTGTGATCGCGCTGCAGCCACTTGGCCAGCGGCTCGGACACCGTGATGATGCGATCGACGTCCCCGAGGAACTCACGCTCAAGATCGCTGTACGCCGCAACCCGGCGCGGCGGCACATTCGGCACGCCCGGGACGTACTCGTGGGCGTCGTAGATGATCTTGACGGTCCGCCCGTCCAGCGCCGCCCGATGCGCCGCACGCGCCGCGATCCCCAGCATGTAGACGTCATGGACGTGGATGACCTCCATCTGCATCCGGTCGAGCAGCGGGCCGAGGGTGAGCTCTTGGTCGACGACCTCCGGCAGCACGCTCCGCCAGCGCCCCGACGGCAGGGTCCGATGGAGAGCGATCCGCCGCGCCCGTTGTTTGCCGTTCCCGAGCCCGGCCGTGCGATCGGCCCGCCGGACCAGGAATGCACGGGCGTCGAGGACAGCGCTGTGGAGTCGCAACGACCGCCAGCGCACAGCCCGCCGTACCCGATCAAGAGGCGACCGCCGGGCCGCACCCGACCGCTCGCTGTCGCGCTTGTCGCGACCGCGATCACCCCGCAGCTCCCGGGTCGCGTACTGCCAGCGGCCCTTGGCCAGCGTGTACTCGGCCTCGGTTCTGAACCATGGCCGCAGACTGGCCAGCCGCTTGCGCCACCCCGTCAGCGTCGCCTTCGACGGGACCCGCGGCGCCACCACCTGCACCTTGCCGAGCGCGCGGGAACCCCGATGATGCCGCCCGGCGATCCCGACACAGGTGACGTCGAGATCCCAGTTCGCCACCGTCTGTGCGTACTTCAGCACGCGGGCGTCGATGACGATGTCGTTCCCGGCCATCATCACGACCTTGCGCCGTACCCACGGCGGCTTCCAATCAGCCGGTACGGCGTTCGGCCGCTCGACGAGCGCGGTCAGTGCCTGGCCCGAGCGACGGCCGTCATGAACCTCCGCGACGAACGCCGGGCCGAGCGCAGCGACCGCGCGGCCGCGGTCCCGATCCGCGATGAGGTCGAGCAGGACCTGTTCAAGGGTGTCCGGTGTCGCGTCGACGATCGGCAGTTCGAGCCCCGTCGCATCGACCACGCGACCGCGCACCGACTCGGACACGTACGACACGACGATCCGCCCGGCCGCCATCGCCTCGCAGGCGGCGACCCCGTAGTTGCCGATCCGGAACTGGTCGATCACGATGTCCGCATCGCCGTACACGGCCGGCATCTCCGACGGGTCGACACCCTGCACCCGGCGATAGGTGATGAGGCCTCGGCGGTCCAGGTCGACCATGATCGGGTCGATCAGATCGGACCCCTTGATCGCTGCCTTGCTCGGCGCGTGGGCCACCACCGGCTTCTTGCGCTCCAGCACCGGCGCATCGCTACGCCAGGCGTCGACATCGACCACGACCGGACACCAGATTGCCTTGGGCACGTAGTCGAGCAGGTCCGGGGTAGAAACGAAGACCGGACCCGGGTACGACGTGAACAGCTCGACCGTGCGAGTGGCCTTCCGCTCCAGCACCTCGACGGTCGCGTCCTCCATGTCTGGGAACGGCGACCACCGCTCGGTCTCGACATGCCGGCTGGGAATGCGGACGTCGGTGCCATGGGCAAGCAAACCCACCTGGACGCCCTTGGCCAGCAGATGCAGAAGGTCACCCGCGGAGTCCGGACCGTGCACCACGCCGAACATCGGCCGCCCTGCCTCGATCAGCACATGCGTGTAGTTCCGTACGACGTGGTGGTAGAACTCCAGTTGCCACGGTCGATGCCGCCGGTACGTAGTCCACGAGACCCGGTAGTCGACCGGGTAGTCCAGGACCCCGTTGGTGAAGGCGAACGCGGTCACCTTCGTCGTCAGCGACTGCCCCTCGAGCGCGCGGGCCCACTGCGTCGCCTGCCCCGCGAAGTTGACCGGCCCGATCAGCAACCGGGCCGCGGCATCGAGTCGCGCCGGCATCCCCGCCGCCGGCGCCTCGGTTTCCGCTGTCTTGTCTGTCTTTCGAACCATCCGCCCCTCACAACGTCGCTCGACCCGGCATCGGGGCGGCTGCCGGGCCGGTCGGTGACTGTGTCTGCCTCCATACACGCTTCGTCGCCACGGAGTGGTTGCTTTTGGCTGAGAAGTGGTTCTCGGCACTCCACAACCGCTAACCTCACCGAAAGAGTCGAGGATGTGAGGAGCCCGGGATGGCTGACAGCACCACGACGGACCACGGCAAGTTCGCGTTGCCGACGAAGAATCTGCCCGCCCCACAGGTCCGGGACCTGCCCGAACCACCCACCAAGACCTGGAAGGTCATCGGTCCGGGGATGGTCGGAGCGGGCGTAGGACTCGCCTCGGGAGAGTTCATCCTGTGGCCCTACATCTCCAGCCAGGTCGGGCTGGTGTTCCTCTGGGGCGCCTTCGTCGGGGTCGTGATCCAGTGGTTCCTGAACATGGAGATCGAGCGGTACACGCTGGCCACTGGTGAGACAGCGTTGACCGGCTTCAACCGGTTCGGCAAGCACTGGGGCCTGTTCTTCGCGATCATGACGTACTTCGCGAACCTGTGGCCCGGCTGGGCGACCAGTTCCGCCACCATGCTGACCTACCTGTTCGGCGGCGGCGACGCGGCCTGGATCGCGATCGGGATCCTGCTCGCGATCGGTCTGATCCTGACCTTCGCCCCGGTCGTCTACGTGATGCTCGAGCGGCTGATCTTCGTCAAGATCCTGGCCGTCGCACTCCTCGTCGTACTCGCCCTGATCTTCGCGATCCGCGCCAAGACGTACGGCGCCCTCGGCGACGCCGCCACGAACCCCCAGTTCCCGGTCGAGCAGCTCGGCTTCGCGCTGATGATGGGAGCGATCGCGTACGCCGGCGCCGGTGGCGGGCAGAATCTCGTGCAGAGCAACTGGATCCGGGACAAGGGTTTCGGCCAAGGTCTGCACGTCCCCCGGCTGACCTCACCGATCACCGGCGAACCCGAGGCCGACCCGACCGCGAACGGCTACGTCTTCCCCCCGGACGACGCCAACCTGGCCCGCTGGAAGCGCTGGTGGAAGTTCGCGAACATCGAGCAGGCCATGACGTTCGGCGCCATCACGGTGCTGACCATCCTGTTCACCTCGATGCTCGCGCACGCGACCCTGTACGGCGACGACAACGTCAAGAACAACATCAGCTTCCTCAAGATCGAGGGCGTCACACTGCAGACCCTGGTCGGCGGCTGGTTCGGCTACCTGTTCTGGGCGATCGGCGCGTTCTCCCTGTTCGCCGCCGCAGCCGGCATCGTCGACTACACCTCCCGGCTGACCGCCGACATGATCAAGGCCCGCTACCTGCGCACCTCGAAGATCACCGAGTCCAAGCTGTACTTCGGCCTGGTCTGGGGACTGGTTGCCTTCGGCATCATCGTCCTCCTCTCCGGCCTCACCCAGCCACTCGTCCTACTGGTCATCTCGGCCTGCACCGCCGGCACCATGATGTTCGTCTACTCCGGCCTGCTCTGGTACATGAACTCCCGAGCCCTCCCCAAGGCCATCCGCATCACCCCCGTCCGCACCGCCGTCCTGGCCTTCGCCTTCCTGGCCTTCGGCTTCCTGGCCGTCTTCACCATCATCGACCAACTCAAGAAGCTCTAGCACCTCCCCCACCTGCGGCAACCCATACCGCCGATACAACTCCAAAGCCACCAACCACTGCGCCCGAGCGGGCTCGGCCTCCCCGAGCCCGCTCAACGCCCGCCCCAACTGATGCCGAATCCGCGCCTCCAGCTCACCACCGCTGTCGCCGATCAGTCCTAGCGCCTCCTCCAGATGAGCCTGCGCAACGTCGTACGTCGCCAAGGTCAGCTCGACCGATCCGAGGAGCTGGAGATGATCGGCCACAGCGAACTTGTTGCCAGCGGCCCTAACCTCGGCCAGCCTCTCAAGCAGCCACCTTCGGGCGCTGTCGGTCCGGCCACAGCGCGCATAGGTCTCTCCGATCGCGCGGATCAGCCAGTCGAGGAGCCGAGGACGGCTTCTCCGCATGAGTGACACGGCCAGCTCGAACTCTTGATCCTGCTCCGCGAACGAGCCCATCCGGCCGGCGAGGACTCCGAGCGTGTATCGCGCTTCGCTCTCGAAATGCTCTTCGGCGGAGCCCAGCGCTGATGCCAGTCCGGTCCGGGCCAGCGTCATCCCCTCGTCCAGCTGGTCCAGGCGCTCCAGGAACTGGGCGAGCGCGAGCATGCTGAAAATCAGGTGCGACTGGATGCCGTACGTAACGTCGACCTCGACCGCAGCCCTCATATGAACTTCAGCTGTCTCGAAATCCGACCTGGCGGCGTAGTGCTGACCCAGGTTGTGCCTGATCCAGCCCAAGATTTCAGGAGGAGCACAGGCCGGGTCATCCTGTAGCGCGGACAATGCCAGCTCGCCCAGCTGCGCCGCCTCCGCCTGGCGTCGACGCAGAACCCAGAAGGTCACCATGCCGGCCGCTAGCTTGACGAGAGCCGCGCGGTCCGGGTCCGGCCCGGCCATCCATCGGTGCGCTGCGGCGAGAATCTCATCGGCCTCGACATCCAGCCAGGCCATGACTTCGCCGTATTCGAGATCCTCAGCCCCGCTGAGCCACTCCTCGTCGAACCAGCCGATCGCTGTCGGTCCGGAGCTGAATCTTGCGCGAGACTGCCAGACCATCGCCACATAGAGCGCCACCACGCGGCCTTGGGCGGCCGCCCGCTCGTCCGCCGTGGTCGTGGTTGCAGCGAGTTCGCGGGAGTACGCACGGACAAGGTCGTGGAGCTGGTAGCGCCTCGGGGCAGGCGAGTCCAGCAGGTGCAGATCGACCAGGTGCTCCAGCAGAGGCTCGACCTCCGCGTCCGGGCGATCGACCAGGCGAGCGGCCACCTTCAGGTCCAGTTCGTCACCCTCGTACAAACCGAGGAGGCCGAATACCTCCGCCGCGCTCACATCCTGCGCCGATGCGCCCGTCAACGAGAGGGCAAGCGACGCTCGTACGCCGGACTCGTCGTCGCTCAGCACATCCAGGCGAGCGGTCTCGTCTGCCAATCGTCTGGCCAGATCCGCAACCGTCCACGACGTTTCGGCGGCGAGTCGCGAGCCGGCGATTCTGAGGGCCAAGGGCAACGCTCCGCAGAGAGCGACCACTTCGAGTGCGGCCTGCGGATCCGCCCCGATCCGTTCACGGCCGACCGCGGATATCAGGAGGGCGAGCGCCTCGTCCTGCGCTAGCACGCCCAGAGCGAGCGATTGCGCGCCCGATAGGCCGACCAAGGCACGTCTGCTGGTGACGATCACCGCGCAGGTCGCCGTACCGGGAAGCAGCGGCAGGACCTGTTCGACGGTTGCTGCGTTGTCCAGCACGACCAGCAGCTTCCGTGTTGCGCATGCGGTCCGGAACAAGGCGGAGGCCTCTTCTGCGGATTCAGGCGGTCGCTGGAGGGCGAAGCCGAACTGTCGCAGTAGGGTGTTGAGTGCCTCCAGCGGCGTCATCGGGTCACCGACGCCGAAGCCGCGGAGGTTCACATAGAGGACGCCGTCGGCGAACCGGCCGGCCAGGTTGCGGGCGACGCGCACTGCCAAGGCGGTCTTGCCCACACCGCCCATACCGGCGATCGCGGAGATGACGACGACGCCAGGTGCCTGCCCACCGCCGGTCAGTAGGTCGGCGACCGCGGCGATCTGCTCCTTGCGTCCGACGAAGTCCGCCACATCAACCGGCAGGCGGTCGTTGACCTTGGGTCGGGCAGCCGCCGCCTTCAGCTCCGCGTGTTGGTCCGCGTCGAGGCCCAGGCCCGCAGCGAGCAGGTCGACGGTCTGCACCCACGGATAGCGACGGCGACCTGCCTCTAGCGTCTTGATCGCCCCGACGCTGACGCCCGAGACCGCCGCCAGCCGCTCCTGCGAAAGCGCAGCCGCCTTCCGGAACTTCCGCAGTACCGGCCCGAACTCAGCCATCCAACAACCTCAGCACCTCGTCAGACTGTGCTAGTCCGCACCGCCGGTACAACTCCAACGCTGACCGCCACTGCTCCCGAGCGGGCTCGGTCTGTCCGAGACCGCTCAAGGCCGTGCCGAGGGCGTGGCGGATCTGGGCTTCCAGGTCGTCGTTGCTGCCTTGGATCAGGTCTAGTGCTTCGGTGAGGGCGAGGCGGGCCTCGTTGTGGGCCTTGAGTGCTGTTTCGGCTACGCCTAGCCAGTGGAGGTGTTCGGCGATGGCGGTTTTGTCGCCGGAGCTCTTGCTCTCCGGCAGGTGGTTGCGGAGCCAGGTGCGGGCGGATTCGGGGCGGCCTGAGCGCAGGTAGCTGGCGCCGATGTCGGGGAGGAGCAGGTGGAGAATCTCTGGGCGGCTTCGACGGAGGGTGGCGGTCGCCAGGTCGAAAGCCTGGTCCTGCTCCGCGAAGCGGCCGAGGCGACCGGCGAGGGAGCCGATGCTGAAGCGTGCGTCGCTCTCGATGATCTCGTTGCCGAGCTGGAGCGCACCGTCCAACCCGGATTGGGCCAACTCCGTTGCTTCGTCCAGCTGGTCGAGTCGCTCCAGATCCTGGGCGAGAGCGACCGTGCACACGACGTGGTTCAACAGATCGGTCTCCATCGGTGCCGCTGCAATGGCGACCCTCAAGTAGGCTGCCGCGGTCTCGGAGTCCGACCTGGACGAGTAGTGCGCTGCCACGTGATAACTGATTCGGCTCAAGGCGAGGTCAGAGGCACAGGCCGGGTCGTCGCGGAGCGCGGCCAGGGCGAGCTCGCCGAGTTCGGCTCCCTCGGTGTGCCGGCGACGGATGATCCAGAACCGCATCATGCCGCCCGCGAGTTTGACGAGGGTTCCACGGTCTGTCGTCGGTCGGCGGGCCGCGGCCAGGATCTCGTCCGCCTCGGCGTCCAGCCACGCCATGACTTCGTCGTACTCCAGGTGCTCGACCCCGGCGGTCCACTGCTCGTCGTACCAGGACCGTGAAACGCCGAGCTTCACTCGCGCTTGCCAGGCCATCGCCACGTAGAGCGCCAGCACCCGCTCGCGGGCCGCCGTGCGATCGTCGGGCGCGATCTCCCGTGCGTACGCGCGGACGAGGTCGTGGAACTGGTAGCGGCGTGGGCTGGCCGACTCCAGGAGATGCAGGTCGACGAGGTGTTCCAGCAACGGCTCGACCTCGGCCTCCGGGCGATCGACCAGGCGAGCTGCGACCTTCAGGTCGAGTTCGTCGCCCTCAAACAGCCCCAACAGACCGAAGAGCTCCGCCGCGGCCCTGTCCTGCGCCGACGCACCCGCCAACGACAACGCAATAGTCGCCCGTACGCCGGACTCCGCGGCGCCGAGCGTGTCCAAACGAACCGACTCATCGGCCAACCGCTTGGCCAGGTCAGCCACCGTCCAGGCCGGTTCCGCCGCGAGCCGGGTGCCTGCGATTCTGAGTGCCAAAGGCAACGATCCGCAGAGAGCCACCACCTCTAGCGCTGCCTGCAGATCGCCCTCGACCCGCTCCCGGCCGGCGGCCGAGGTGAGCAACGCCAAAGCTTCGTCCTCCGGTAGGACACCGAGCGCCAGCGGCCGCGCTCCCGGCAGACCGACCAGAGCACGCCGACTGGTGACGATCACCGCGCAGGTCGCCGTACCGGGGAGCAGCGGGACGACCTGTTCGACAGCTGCCGCATTGTCCAGGACGACGAGCAGCTTGCGGGTCGCACACGCCGTACGGAAGAGGGCGGCGGCCTCTTCGACGGATTCCGGCGGGCGCTGAAGGGCAAACCCGAGCTGCTGCAGCAATGCACTCAATGCCTCCAGCGGCGTCATCGGTTCACCCACCCCGAAGCCACGGAGGTTCACATAGAGAACGCCATCGGCGAACTGACCGGCCAAGTCGCGGGCAACACGCACAGCCAAGGCAGTCTTGCCGACGCCACCCATACCGGCGATCGCCGAGATGACGACGACACCCGGCGCCTGATCGCCACCGCTCAAGAGATCGGACACCTTGGCGATCTGCTCAGCACGACCGACGAAGTCCACTACGTCGGCGGGCAACAGGTCGCTGCCGGCCTTGAGCCGGACAGCTGCGGCCTTCAGTTCAGCGCGCTCGTCGGCATCCAACTGCAGACCGTCAGCAAGCAGCCCAACCGTTTGCGTCCTGGGATAACGCCGCCGCCCAGCCTCCAGCGTCTTGATCGCCTCAACGCTGACCCCCGACACCTCAGCCAGCCGCTCCTGCGACAACCCCGCCGCCTGCCGAAACCTCCGCAGTACCGGCCCGAACTCACCCATCCAACAACCTCCGCAACTCATCAGCCTGCGACAACCCGGCTGCCTTGCGGAATCTTCGCAGTGCCGGGCCGAATTCAGGCATCGGTGGAGCTCAGCAACTGGCGGACCTCGTCGGCCTGGGGGGAGCCGTGGCGGACGAGGAGGTCGAGGGCCTGGTGCCATTGGGCGTTGGCCTCGGTGGGGTGGGCGGCGGCGAGGAAGACGTGGCCTAGGCGTTCGCGGACGCGGGCTTCGGCTTGCCAGGTTCCTTGGACGACTTGGAGGGAGGCGCGGAGGTGTTGTTCGGCGAGGTCGAGGTGGCCGCGGGCCGATTCGACGCGGCCCAGGCCTTCGAGAGCTTCGGCGACCGCGAACTCGTCGCCGTCCTCGGTCGCCGCTGCCCGGGCTTCTTCGAGGTACGCCGAGGACTCGTCCAGTCGGCCGACTTCGTAGTACGAGAGGCCGGCGAGGCAGAGCAGCCAGTAGCGCTCGTGGGGTGAGCCCAGCCGGCGGATGATCTCCACGGCACGGTCGAACTCGCGGTTCTGTGCGACGGTTCGGCCTTGACGCCCGGCGGCGAGGCCGAGGATCAGGCGGCCTTCGGCCTCGGCGACCTCGTCTCCGCTGCGGAGCGCGACCTCGACCCCGCGGCCGGCCGAGGCGATCGCTTCGTCGAGGCGGCCGAGCTCGACGAGGTAGTGACCGAGGAAGACCTCGGCCTCGATGTAGGCCCGGTCGTACGCGCGGATCTTGGGTGCGGCCAGTGCGATGGTCATGTACTCGACCGCCCGCACATGCAGGCCGGCCGAGGCACACTGTTGCGCGACCTCGAAGGGCAGCAGGGCGGCGGCGAACGGATCATCGGCCGATTCCTTGACGCCCAGCGCCGTCGTGCCCAGGAGCACACCGTCGGAGTGCCGGCGCCGGACGTAGCAGTAGGGCAGCAGACCCAGGACGAGCCGGGCCAGCATCGCGCGCTGCTGCGGACCTCCGGCGGCAGCACGCCGTACGGCGCCGATGATTTCCTCGATCTCCTCGTCGAACCAGGTGAAGATCTCGTCAACGGTGAACTGCTCGGCCCCGGTCGTCCAGCTGGCGTCGTACCAGGCTTCGGACAGGTCGTCGCCGAACCGGGCCATCCGGGTCCGCCAGCCCATCGCCAGGCACAACCGGAGGACCCGCACTTGTGCGGCCTCGCGAGCTGGTTGGTCGGTCAGCGCGGCGGTCGTTTCCTTGACGTAGCTGCGGACCAGGTCGTGCATGCGGTAGCGATGTGGGCCGACGGACTCGATCAGGTACAGGTCGACGAGGCGCTCCAGCCGAAGGCTCACGTCGTCGACGGGCAGGTCGAGCAGCGCCGCGGCGACGCGCACGTTGAGTTCGTCCCCCTCATGGAGCCCGAGGAGCTTGAACGCCTCGACGGCTTCGGTATCGTGGTCGGTTGCCGCGGCCAAGGAGAACTCGATACTTGCCCGTACGTCACGATCCGCGGTCGAGAGCTCGTCCAGCCGGTTCCGGCTGCTCTCCAAGCGGTGGACGAGCTCGGCGAGATCCCAGGTCGGCTCGACGGCGAGGCGGGCCCCGGCGAGGTGCAGCGCGAGCGGAAGGCCACCGCACAACCGGACGATCGCCAGGGCGTTGACCGGGTCGGCCGCGATCCGGTCGTCGTCGACGATCCGGGTCAGCATCTCGATACCGTCCTGATCCGGCAGGACGTCGAGCAGGACGTGCGCCACACCGGGTAGCGCGGTCATTGCCCGGCGGCTGGTGATCAGCACCGCACAGGTCGATGCCCCCGGCAACAAAGGGGCCACCTGGGCGGCGTCGGCCGCGTTGTCCAGAACTACCAGCACCCGGCGGCCGGCCAACGCCGACCGGTAGCGGGCGGCGGCCTCGTGGGCGTCGCCCGGATCGTCCGGTCCCTGAACCCCGAGGCTGTCCATCAAACGGCCGAGCGCTTCCGCCACCGTCAGCGGCCGGCCCGGCCCGAATCCGCCCAGGTTCAGGTACAGCTGGCCGTCCGGGTAGCGGTCGGCGACCAGATGCGCCATGTGGATGGCCAGGGCGGTCTTGCCGATACCGCCCATCCCGCCAATGGCGGACGTCACCACGACTCCGGGCCGCGATTCCTTGGCGGTGAAGGTCTTCTCGAGTTCGGCGACCTGGTCCTCGCGGCCCACGAAGCTGTAGACGTCGTCCGGCAGCTCCCGCGGGATGGTCACCCGGGCCTTCGTCCGGGCACCGGCCGCGAGCAGTTCCAACCGCTGTGCCTCGGCCAGCTGGAGCCCGTCTGCCAACCGTTTCAGCGTGCCCGATCGGGGATGCCGACGCCGACCGGATTCCAGGGTCTTGACGGCCTCGACGCTGACACCGGACGCCGCGGCCAGCCGCTCCTGCGACAGACCGGCGGCCTTCCGGAACTTCCGCAGTACCGGGCCGAACTCAGACACGGGGGTCATACGGCTGGGCGGCGCCATTGACCGTGGTGAAGAGGGAGTAGATGGACGTGGTGGCGGTGATGAAGAGGCGATTCCGCTTGGCGCCGCCGAAGGTGAGGTTGGAGACGGTCTCCGGGACCAACAGCTTGCCCAGCAGGGTGCCGTCCGGGTGATAGACGTGTACGCCGTCCGCGGCCGACGCCCAGACCCGGCCGACGGTGTCGATCCGGATGCCGTCGAACGCGCCGTTCCCGCACTCGGCGAAGACCTCGCCGCCGCTGATCCGGTCGCCGTCGACAGTGAAGACGCGCATGTGCGCCCGCTCGGTGTCGGTGATGTAGAGCAGCGACTCGTCCGGGGAGAAGGCGATCCCGTTCGGACCGTCGAAGTCGTCCGCGACCCGGGTCAGCCCACCGTCCGCCGACACGCGGTAGACATGACAGCCCTCGGTCTCGATCTCGCCTTTGTACCCCTCGTAGTCGCTGGCGATCCCGTACGACGGATCGGTGAACCAGATCGAACCGTCGCGCTTGACCACGACGTCGTTCGGGCTGTTGAACCGGTGTCCCTCGTAGTTGTCGGCGAGTACGCTGACCCGCCCGTTGTGCTCGGTCCGGGTCACCCGCCGGTTGCCGTGCTCACAACTGACGAGCCTCCCCTGCTCGTCGAGGGTGTGACCGTTCGTGTTCCCGGCCGGCGCCCGGAAGGCGGAGACCCGGTACGACGTCTCGTCCCAGCGCAGGATGCGGTCGTTCGGAATGTCGCTCCAGAGCAGATACCGCCCAGCCGGGGAGTACACCGGGCCCTCGACCCACCGCCCGCCGGTCCACAGCCGCTCCAGGTGCCGGTCGCCCCGGATCCCGTCGAACCGGTCGTCGAACTTCTCCCACTCCGCCGGAACGGATCCTGCCAACGGTTCGAGGATGGTCATCCGCACACACTCCCAGATCGAGGCTCCGTCGGAAGCCTATTCTCCGGGCGGACCGCCCTCACTGACCAACCTCCGCGCGACACGCCCGTCCACGCTCAGGGCAGCGGCGATGTGATGCACGCCCTCCCCACTGTCCGCGGTTTGGACTCTAGAGTGGGCCCAGGCTTGAAGGGAGTCGCGCTGTGTCGAACAAGCAGATCACCAAGGTTCTGGTCGCCAACCGGGGCGAGATCGCGGTCCGGGTCGTCCGGGCGGCGGCCGACGCCGGGCTGGGCAGCGTCGCCGTGTACGCCGACCAGGACCGGGACGCGCTGTTCGTCCGGCTGGCCGACGAGGCGTACGCGCTGGACGGGTCGACGCCGGCCGACTCCTACCTGAACATCGCCAAGATCCTGGACCTCGCGGCCCGCTCCGGCGCGGACGCGGTGCACCCGGGGTACGGCTTCCTGGCCGAGAACGCCGAGTTCGCGCAGGCCGTGATCGACGCCGGACTGATCTGGATCGGCCCGCCGCCGGCCGCGATCGACTCCCTCGGGGACAAGGTGAAGGCCCGGCACATCGCCGAGAAGGTCGGCGCCCCGCAGGTCCCCGGTACGCCGAACCCGGTGGCCGACGCCGACGAGGTGGTCGCGTTCGCCCAGGAATTCGGCCTGCCGATCGCGATCAAGGCGGCGTACGGCGGTGGCGGCCGGGGTATGAAGGTCGCCCGCACCCTGGAGGAGGTCCCGGAGCTGTTCGAGTCCGCGACCCGCGAGGCGGTCAGCGCGTTCGGCCGCGGTGAGTGCTTCGTCGAGCGCTACCTGGACAAGCCGCGGCACGTCGAGACCCAGTGCCTGGCCGATGCCCACGGCAACGTCGTGGTCGTCTCCACCCGGGACTGCTCGCTGCAGCGCCGGTACCAGAAGCTGGTCGAGGAGGCGCCCGCGCCGTTCCTCACGCCGTCGCAGCTCGAGACGCTGTACACCTCGTCCAAGGCGATCCTGCGCGAGGCCGGGTACGTCGGCGCCGGCACCTGCGAGTTCCTGGTCGGCCAGGACGGACTGATCTCGTTCCTCGAGGTGAACACCCGGCTGCAGGTCGAGCACCCGGTCTCCGAGGAGGTCACCGGGCTGGACCTGGTCCGGGAGATGTTCCGGATCGCGAACGGTGAAGAGCTCGGGTACGACGACCCGGTGGTGACCGGCCACTCGATCGAGTTCCGGATCAACGCCGAGGACGGCGGCCGCGGCTTCCTGCCTGCCCCCGGCACACTGACCCGCTGGCACGCTCCGAGCGGCCCCGGCATCCGTCTCGACGGGGGCTACGACCAGGGCGAGACCGTTCCCGGCGCGTTCGACTCGCTGGTCGCCAAGCTGATCGTCACCGGTCGCGACCGGACTCAGGCGCTCGAGCGGTCCCGGCGGGCGCTGCGCGAGTTCGTCGTCGAGGGCATGCCGACCGTGATCCCGTTCCACGCGGCCGTCGTGTCGGATCCGGCGTTCGTCGGCGAGGACGGCTTCACGGTGCACACCCGCTGGATCGAGACCGAGTTCGACAACCAGCTCACGCCGTACGACGGCCCGACCGCCGAGGCGCCTTCCGAGGCGGAGCGGGAGAAGGTCGTCGTCGAGGTCGGCGGTAAGCGGCTCGAGGTCGCGCTGCCCGCCGGGTTCGGGGTGTCGGTCGGCGGCGGCGCTGCGGCCGGCGGTTCGAAGAAGAAGCCGGCTCGCCGGAGCGGTGGTTCGGGGAAGGCAGCCGCCTCTGGCGACTCGCTGACCTCCCCGATGCAGGGCACGATCGTGAAGCTGGCTGTCGAGGAAGGCGCGACGGTCGCCGAGGGCGACCTGATCGTGGTCCTCGAGGCGATGAAGATGGAGCAGCCGCTGAACGCGCACAAGGCCGGCATCGTGACCGGCCTGTCCGCAGAGGTCGGCGCCACCGTCTCGGCCGGCGCCGTCCTCTGCGAGATCAAGGATCAGTAGGTCAAGGAACCCTTGACGAAGTAGCCACCGGCGCCCTTGACCGGCGAGAGCAGCACGATGAAGCACTCGCCCTTCTCGACGCCGGTGGCCAGCGTGTGGGCCGGCTTCGCCTTGATGAACGTCTGGACGTCACCCAGATCCGCACCCTCACACCGCTCCACGAAGACCTTGGTGTTCTTCTCCAGCGTGGTCAGCTTGAGCTTGATGTCCCCACCGGTAGCGATATAGGTGCCACCGGTCGACCAGCCTGCGCTCGAGACCGTCACCAGGTGGTGGTACGGCTGCGTGGTCTGAGCCTGCACAGGCGCCGCCTGCGCCGCCAGCGGAACCCCCGCCAGCGCCACCACACCCAGAGCCGCTCCGATCATCCGAATCTTCATGTCCAGCTCCCTTGGCTATATACCGAGTATCTAGATACCCAGTATTCACACCAGAGGGTCACCGGCGGACTACTTCGTGACGGCAGCCGAGTAGGCGTACCAGACCGTGGCCGACGACGCGACGTACGCGCGGTACGCCCGGCTGCGGTTGGTGGTGATCGTGTAGGTGGCGGCGCCGGTGGAGTTCGGCACCACGTAGCCAAGGTCCTTCCAGGTCGAGGAACCCGGGTCCTTCGACTGGAACAGCACCCGCCCGTGGTGACGCACGAAGCCCTTGGTCTTGGCGCTGTAGTACGTCGGCCGGGCCGTCAGCGTCGTCTTCGTCCCCACACGACCAGCGGTCAGCTTCACCGCCGCGCCGTACTTGGTGATCGAGGTCGCCGACCGCAGCTCGGCGATCTTCGCACCGGTCCGATCCGCGCCGTACCCCTGCGGAATCCAGCGCATCACCCGACCGGGGTAGGTGTGCTCGAGGACGACGCCACAGCCCGGATGACCCCAGCCACACGCGACCGAGTTGGACGAACCGTCCACACCTTCCGCCCGCCCCAGCCACTTGGCCTCGTACACATCCTTCGGGCAGGCGGCACCCATCCCGAACTGCACCAGGGTGTCCGGCTTCGTGATCGTCAGCTTCGCCGGAATCCCGAACTGACACACCGGCAACGCCTCCGGCCCGGCCTGTGCCGTCCCCGGCACCCCCACCAGCCCACCCGCGACAACCCCGGCCGCGAGCAGCAAACCTCGACCCCGCATGAACCCTCCCCAGCTCGATTGAATCGCCGCAGCATACCGGTCTACACCTCAACCACCAACGGCCGAATGCGAACACCCACCGCCGCTGGAGGCGGTGTCCGTTGCCTCGCTTATAGTCACCGGGTTCAGGTGAGGGTGAGGAGCTGGATATGTGGCGGGCGCGGGCTCGGTATTGGTTCGACAGCACGATGTCTCGGGGTACGCCGGCGTTGGTGGGTGGCTGGGGCTCGCGTCGACGTTGCTGGTGCTGATCGTTTCGGTGCTGGTGATCTGGCTGGTACCGGACGACGTGCAGCAGCACGGCGGGTGGCCGGATGTCTTCTGGCTGACGTTGATGCGGGCGATCGACGCCGGGACGGTGAGCGGGGACTCCGGGAGTCCGGTGTTCATGTTCCTGATGCTGGCGATCACGGTCGGCGGGATCTTCGTGGTGAGTGCGTTCATCGGCGTACTCACCGCCGGTCTGGAAGGCAAGATCGCCGACCTGCGGAAGGGCCGGTCGAAGGTCGTCGAGCACGGACACACCGTCGTACTGGGATGGTCCGAGCAGGTGTTCACGGTGGTGACCGAGCTGGTGCAGGCCAACCACAGCAAGCGGCGTTCGTGTATCGCGATCCTGGCCGACAAGGACAAGGTCGAGATGGAGGACGCACTCCGCGCCCGCGTCGGTGACCTCGGGCGGACGGTCGTCGTCTGCCGGACCGGGAACCCGTTGCGGCCGGCCGATCTGGACCTGGTCAACCTGGCCGAGGCGCGGTCGGTGATGGTGCTGCCGCCGCCGGCCGGAGACGCCGACATCCAGGTGATCAAGATCCTCCTCGCGCTCGGCGACCGATCCCGGGCCAAGGGTGGTCCGCAGGTGGTGGCCGCGGTCAACGATTCCGACAACCTCGCCGCAGCGCAGCTGGCCGGGGGTCCGCGGACCCAGTTGGTCGGCGCCGACGACCTCGCGGTCCGGCTCATCGTCCAGGCGCATCGGCAGTCCGGGCTGTCCGCGGTGTGCACCGATCTGCTCGCGTTCGCGGGGACCGAGTTCTATCTGCGGTCCGATCCCACGACTGCCAATCAGCCGTTCGGTGAGATCGCGCGGACCTTCGACCGCGGTGTACTGGTCGGTCTCCGGACGGCCACCGGCCGGGTCGACCTCAACCCGGCCGAGGCCCGGATCGTCGATGCGACCGACGAGCTGATCGTGCTCGCGGACGACGACAGCCTGATCCACCGGGCGCCCGCACCGCTCCCGGTCGTCGCCGAAGCGATCGCTCCGGAAGTACGTCGTACGGCGGATCCTGCGCGCACGCTGATGATCGGCTGGAACAAGCGGGCCCCGAAGATCGTCGCGCTGCTCGACGAGTTCGCCGCCCCGGGATCGCACCTGCAGGTGGCCGGCCCGGACGAGGTCCGGCTGGGCGAATACGACCACCTCACGGTTGGTACGACGTACTGCGACCCGACGAACCGGGTCGAGCTGGAAGGGCTCGACGTGGGCAGCTACCAGCACGTGATCGTGCTGTCGGCCGATGCGCGTGGTGAGCAGGAGGCCGACGCGCGAACCCTGCTGACGTTGCTGCACCTGCGGGACCTCGGGCAGCGGCTGGACGAGCCGTTCTCGATCGTCAGCGAGATCAACGACGAGGCGAACCGCGAGATCGCGCAGGTCACCCGGGCCGACGACTTCGTGGTCAGCGAGAAGCTGATCAGTCTGCTGCTCACCCAGCTGACCGAGAACCGGCACGTGGCCGGGGTGTTCGCCGAGCTGCTCAGCCCGGACGGGGCCGAGATCTACCTCAACCCGGCGACCGACTACCTGGTGCCTGGGGAGACCGCGAATTTCGCCACGCTGGCGGAAGCGGCCAGGCGGCGCGGGGAGACGGCGATCGGGTACCGGACGCACGGCGAGTTCCACCGGCCCCCGGCGTACGGGGTGGTCCTGAATCCGGCTCCGGACGCGCCTTTGACGCTCGGTCCGGCCGACCGGGTCGTCGTGCTGGCTGATCACAGTTCAGGTGGTTTAACAGACAGTTCTCAGGTTGACGCTGTAAGTTCCCTCCAGACATCTCGGTGAGGGAGGGTTTGCATGTCCAAGAGGACCCACGAGCAGCAGCTCGCGGCGCGGAAGGCCAAACGGCAGGCCGAGCGGCAGGCTGAGCAGGCCAGGCAGCGGCGGAATCTGGCCATCACGGTCACGGCCGTGGTTGCTGTCGTCGCAGTCCTGGTCGGAGTCTTCGTGATCTTCGCTCCGGAGGGCAACGACACCCCAGCGGCGAACTCGGACCCGTCGACCCCGGCGACCGACGCACCCGCCGGACCGGACGGCAAGCCGAAGAGCATCCCGACCGCACTGGCCGCGCCGCTGAAGCGGCCGGCGCCGCTGCCGGCCGAGGTCGACTGCACCTACAAGAAGGGCGCCGAGCCGGCCAGCAAGAAGGTCGACCCGCCGGCCGACGGCAAGGTCAAGTCGTCCGGTACGTCGAAGGTCAGCCTGAACACGTCCATCGGCGACCTCCAGGTCACCCTCGACAGTGCCCTGGCCCCCTGCACGGTGAAGAGCTTCCTGAACCTGGTCGGCCAGAAGTACTTCGACAACACCTCCTGCCACCGGCTCACCGTCGGCGAGGGCCTCCAGGTCCTCCAGTGCGGCGACCCGAGCGGCAGCGGCAGCGGCGGTCCCGGCTACAGCTTCGCCGACGAGGTCTACCCGACCCTGAAGTACGGTCGCGGCATCCTCGCCATGGCCAACTCCGGCCCGAACACCAACGGCAGCCAGTTCTTCGTCGTCTACGGCGACGCCTCCGGCCTCGGCCCGCAGTACACCGCCTTCGGCACCCTCGACGAGCCCAGCCTCAAACTCATCGACAAGGTCGCCCAAGCCGGCGTCAAACCCCAGAACGGCCCGACGGACGGCGCCCCCATCACCCCCGTCAAGATCAACACCGCAACAGCAGCAGCCTGAACAAGAGCAGCCGCCGCCGAGGGAAGCACCTTCGGCGGCGGCTGCTTTTGTTGGGGAAGGCGGACCTGCAGCCCATCACAATTGGTCGCGAAGCGGGTGCTGCCGCGTGGATCTCCGCACCGCACGCAATTGTGATGGCCTGTGGGTCCGGCACGGTCAGGCCAGGAGGTGGTAGCGGGAGCGGGGCCAGGCCAGGAGGGCGTGGATCTGGGTGATGCCGGACTGCTGGAGGAGTTCTACCGGGCCCTCGCGGAACTTGTAGAGGTTGGTGGCGGGGTCCCGGGTGGTGTTCCAGTTGTCGTCGGCGTAGGCCTGCATGGCTTTGCGGTAGCGGGGGTCGGGGGACACCGAGTCCAGGATCAGCAGGTTCTTGAACCAGATCGAGTTGAAGGCGGCGCCGTTCTTGGCGAGGATCTCGCGGGTGTTGTAGAAGGCGAGGGAGGCGTTCGCGACCGACTTCGCGTCGCGCAGGTAGCGGTGGTCACCGGTTGCCTTGTACAACAACACGCCGGCCCCGAGCATCACGCCCTGGTTGTAGCTCCACTGCGTCTTCTCGATGTTGCCGGCCAGATCGATGTGGTCCCAGTAGAGACCGTTCGGCGCGAGCATGCAGTCCTGCGCCCACTGGTACATCCGCTTGGCCCACGTCAGGTACGACCGGTCCCGGGTCAGCAGATACAGGTGCGCGCCGAGCTCCGCGCCCGGCCCGTTCGACACGGTGTTCCGGTCCTGGCTCCACGGGGCCTGGGTCCAATACACACCACCGGCACACGGGTGCGCCGGGTCGGTGTCCCACCCGTGCACGACCAGGGTGAAGATCTCCTTCGCCCGGGCGAGCGCCGTACGGTCGCCGGTGCGTTTGTAGTTCTGGATCAGGTGCAGACCGATCCACTCGTTGTCGTCGTAGAACTTGTCGCCGCCGTGACCCAGCGGCGCCCGCACGTAGGAGTCGTACCCCTTCGGCGTCGTCGTCGCGTTCCAGTACGGCGCGTAGGCGTCGATCCGGCGTTCCGCCTCGGCAGCGGCCTTCGGGCCGGAGCCCGGGATCCCGGCGATGTTCTCGGCGGCGACCGCGGCCTGCGAATACGGCCAGATGTACGAGTACGGATTGGGGTGCTGGTTCGGATACTCCTCGAGCAGCAACCCCTGCCCGGCGTCGAAGTACTTGTTGATCGCGTCGTACGACGCCTTGGCCCGGGCCGCGTTGCTCGTCACGGCACCGGCCGTGGAGGTCTGCAACGTCCCGACGATCGCGACCGCCACCAGGCCGGCCACGATCCGAGTTGATATACCCAATTTCCTGCGCATCGACCGGCTCCTCTGTGGGCGGTGACGGATGACATCGATGTCATGTTCTAACCGTCGCAGGGAGAATTCGTCAATGGGTCAGCGACCGACGGATCCGTCCGAAAGAGTTGACATATCAAGTGGAGCGACCGGGAACGCGATCCACGCGGACTTCAGATGCAGCCGCCCGCGGAGCTGATCGGCACTGAGCTCACGACGCCCCTTCGACCCCACCGCCTCCACCCGGGCCGCGCGACCACCGATCGGCCCGACACCGGTACGGCGGATCACCCGCAGCGTGCGGATCGTGCCGACGTCGAACGCAGCCTGCACCGCGGCCGTCTTCCGCGTCACCGTCCAGGTCACGTTCGGATTCCCGTTCCCCGGATACGCGTCCCAGCTGTCCAGCTTCATCACCTGGTACGGGACCTGACCGGCCGCGGTGGCACCACCGTTCGACGACGAGAACTCGGCGATGATCGGCTTCCCCTTGTACAGCCGCACCTGCCCAGCAGTCGCCGTGATCGCGGCATTAGTAGCGTTCTTCTCGTCGTTGTAACCGCCGTAGACCTGGCAGGCGATCGTGTCACAGAGGTCGTAGGCCCGCTTGGCACTGCGATTGCGATGGAAGACCGAATAGGTGCGTGCAGCAACAGATTGCGCCTGCAACGCGGCCGGACGCCAACTGGACAAGGCTTCCCGCGGTACGACGCCGCGCAGGTAATGCTCGAGCGAGACGACGTTGACCGTGTCCAGGTGCTTGCCTGGTACATCGATCGCCCGCAGTCCGCCGCGATACCGCCGTACTGCACCGGACGGAAGGATCAGACTCGTCAGCACCGGCCCTTCGAACTGACTCATCGAGGTGAACGTCTTCCACAGGGTCCACTTGCGCGTCTTGGTGTCGTACGAGCTGACCTTGGTGCCGTGCTCACCATGTGGGTCGATCGACCACTGATCGCGGGTCGATGCCTTGGGCAAGGTGTAGAGCCGGTCAGTGGCCAGACTGCGGATCCGCAGGTTGTTGACCGCGGCAACCCGGATGCCATCGGTGGTGTCAGCGCTGATCCGGACCCTGATCCGCCCGGTCGCCTTCCCGACGGTCGTGCCCGGATAGTAGAAGTCGAGGATCTGTTGCGCCGACTTCCCCGCGATGGCCGCACCCTGGGCGCCGTACTGCGACATCCCGCGACCGTGGCCGAAACCACGGCCGCTGATCGTGGTCTCCGCACCGGCGGTGGGCTCGAACTCCCGCGCCTCGGCGGTCGCACTGACGGCGGTGCACGCGATGACAATGGCGACGACTGCACGCTTGTTCATGAGCCACTCCGGTATTGGACGAGAACCGTACGGCGGTGTGCGTGGTACGTGAGCCAGCCGTGCTGGAACTTCTGCCGCAACCCGCCCTTCACCTTGTAGATGTCGGTCATCGGCAGACCGAGCCGCGACCGCTCCGCCCCGATCGCGACGTACTTGCGGTAGATCAGGCCGGTCACCGGGCGAACGCCGTACGGCTTGGTCCAGTAGAAGCCGCCGTCGCGGAACGACTGCACCCGCGTGCCGCCGACGCGGCCGTTGTGGACCTCGGTGGTCGGCAGGCCGAGACCGGTGTCGGGGCCCATGCGGCGGTACCGCTGCCGGAACACACCCGCGGTCGAGTGGGCGCCGGTGGAGACCGAGTAGAAGATGTCGCGAGCACCGAAGTACGTCGCCCAGCCGGTCCGCGTCTTGTGCTCACCCCAGAACGGTTGCCCGAGGCTCCGGAATCCGATCGTCTTCGCGAATCGGTAGATCGGGGTCGAGACCGTGCCACCCATCAACTTCTGGACCCGTTGCTTCAGCCAAGGGAGTTTCGCGTACAACTGTTGCCCAGGGCATGCGGTTGCCTTGGTGTCGCGGTGGCCGGAGATCGTGTTCACCCGATGCCGGGCGAGCACGATACTGGCGGTCGGTGAGCGGTAGTTGGCGTCGAGCTTCCAGGCGATCACCCGGGCCGTTGCCTCCAGCATCGAAGCCGGTGGCGCGGTCTTGTCGAAGTTGCCGATCAGCGAGACGCCGAACGAGTTCGAGTTGAAGGACTCGGTGTGCGCGCCGAGGACGGGCAGCTGGGCGCCGCCGTACCGGCCCTCGAAGGCGCGGCCGAAGCGGTCGACGAGGAAGTTGTAGCCGAGGTCGCACCAGCCGCGACTCTTCACGTGGTACGCGTACGTCGCCCGCAGCATCGCCGGGACCTGCGCCCGCGTGTAGTCGTTGCGATCGGCGGTGTGGTGGACGAATGCCGCCAGCACGGTCCTGCTGTACTTCGGTTGGGAGCACCCCTTGTTGACGTTGCGCAGCCGCTCGTCGGCACCCCAGCGCTTGCGGCTCCAGACGTTCGGCATCGGGTACGGCGCTCGGCTCGCGGCCGGCCCGATGTCGTGCGCCTCCGGGGATTCGGCGCTGTCGGTGGGGAGCACGCCCGGTTGGATCAGGGTGACCTTGGCCCCGGCGATCGTCGTACCGGTGGCGTCGACTGCGCTGGCCTGGATACCGGTCGCGTCACCGACCCAGAGTGGTTCGGTACCGGGGTTGCCTTCCGGGGTGTCCGGGCCGTGGCCGTCCTCGACGTGCAGGGCCTGCCAGCCGGTCCACTGGTCGCCGTACTTGATCCGGACCTTGGCCTGGACGTCGTGCGCGCCGGCCGGCCAGGTGACACCGACCATCGCGAACGGCGTGGTCTCGGCAGCCACCGACGGCCCGGTGATCGCGAGCTCCTGGTACGTCGGCGTGGCCGGATCGGGCGCTGCGGTATCGGGCACGGCGGTATCGGGTGCTGTGGTGAGGCCCGGCAGCACCTGCGGAGCGACCAGTGCGAGGCCGGTCGCGGTGAGCGTGAGGAGTCGGAGGGTCTTGCTCATCGAACAGCCTTCCGGCGGGGGCAATGCGGTCGCTGGGCGGCGGTAATCGATTATGCGCGCTGAGTGACGGCATTCCGGGGATTGTGGTCACCCTGCGTGGCGTGCCGGACTTGCGATGTTCGGTAGGCTCGCCGTACAGCCCCGACGTTTGAAGAAGGCCGACATGGAATTCATCCTGATCATCGCTGTGGTGGTGATCGCGGTGCTGGCGTACCGCTCGTACAAGCGGACCCAGCTGCAGTCGCGCAAGCAGCACGAGATCACCGCGGCCGAGCTCGAGTCGGTCAAGCGGACCGCCGACGAGGACATCACGCGCTTCGGCGAAGAGCTGCAGGACCTCGACCTGGACATGGTCGGCAAGGACCTCGGCGACGGCGCCCGGCAGGACTACCAGCGCGCTCTCGACGCCTACGAGTCGGCCAAGCAGGCCGTCGGCCAGGTGACCGAGGCCGACCAGATCAAGCACGTCATCGAGATCCTCGAGGACGGCCGCTACGCAGCCACCTGCGTGCGCGCCCGGGTCAACGGCGAGCCCCTTCCGCAGCGGCGCCCGTCGTGCTTCTTCAACCCCCAGCACGGCCCCTCGACCGAAGACGTCCAGTGGGCCCCGCCCGGTGGCGCCCCACGCGAGGTTCCCGCCTGCGCCGCTGACGCCGAGCGCGTCCGCGCCGGCGCCGAGCCCGACGTCCGCAAGGTCATGGTCGGCCCGCAGCGCGTCCCGTACTGGGAGGCCGGCCCGGCCTACTCGCCGTACGCCCAAGGCATGTTCGGCGCCATGGGCGGCGTGATGACCGGCATGTTCCTCGGCACCATGCTCGGCGGCATGTTCGCCGGCGGCGGCTACGGCGACTTCGCCGGCGGCGACATGGGTGGCGGAGACATGGGCGGTGGCGACATGGGCGGAGACATGGGCGGCGGCGACTCCGGCGGCTGGGACTTCGGCGACTTCGGCGGCGAGTAAACCCGCAGCACTGCAAGGCCCCGGCAACCACCAGGTTGCCGGGGCCTTTGCATCAACCTGCAAAGCAATTCCGCAGACAGCAGCAACACTCGAGCGGTAGTCTCCGCCTGCGCGACCGTGGGGTGACGGTCGCCATCCCGAAGGAGACCTCATGCGTTACCGCTCTCTCACCGCGGCTCTCGTCGTACTCGTCCCCGGACTGGTGCTCGGCCAGCAGGTCGCCGAGGCCGCGCCATCCCGAATCACCGCGACCTGCTCGCCAGGGGTGCCCTACAAGCTGGTGGTGAGTAGGCCGGATGCCTACGTTGACTTCCGGCTCGGGCGGGACTGTCCACGGACGGTGGCCTCCGCCTCCTGGGACGTGACCCGGCCGGACGGTTACAGCATCGGCTTCGGCTGTGGCGTCGGCCAAACCTGTCGTGCCGCCATCTACGAGTTGCCGATCGGGCGTGCCGCGAAGTGGGAGCCGACGAGTGGCATCGGCTGGGACAAGAACGGCCGCAAGGTCGCCGACCTCGTGCCCGCCACGTCGATGGTGAAGACCGGTGCCGCCATCGGTCTCACCGGCGTCCGCCAAGGTACGAAGACCACGGTGTACGCGCGGGCGACCTACTACAGCACCAAGAGCAAGGCGTTCACGCGGCACCACGGGCGGGTGTTGTTCCAGAAGCGCGATATCGGCTCCAACACCTGGACCGATCTCGGGTGGGCCTACCCCAACACGAAGACCGGCGCCGCGTCGTACACGATCATCACCAACCGCAGCCGCGACTACCGCGTCTACGTCCCCTCGAGCAGCACCGTCTGGTACGCCTACTCCGCCACGAAGCGGGTGTGAGCGGGGAGCTGTACGGACGAACGGGTAGTAGTCGGCGCGACGTCGGTCGCCCGGGCGTGAGCCGGGGCTGGGACGACGCGGGAAGGTGACTACTACCCGTTCTTCTGTACGGTGCGCGCTATCTGGTGATCTTGATCGGGACCGACAGGGCTGATGGGGCGGTTGTTGGACCTAGCAACAGCTCTCCGGTGTAGGTCTGGCCGGGGGTCATCGGTTTGTTGTAGGTGAGGTGGAGGGTTACCGGGGTGCCGGGTTGGATCGGGCCGGTGGGGAGGCCGGTGACGGTGAGGTCGTTGCCTTGGACTGCGTTGACGGTGAAGGTGAAGGACGGCGTACCGGCGACGGCGAAGCCGTGGACCCAGATCTGGTAGTTGCCGTCGGGCGGGCTGATCAGGTCGACGGACTCGTTCGCTGTACCCCCGGCGGAGGAGGCGACGATCTCGGAGGGGGCGAAGACGCCGTCGTTGTTGGCGTCGCGGACCACGTAGAGGTCGAGGTCGTTGCCGGCCATCGCGGTGCTGACGCTCAGGCGGGAGGCGTGCGACAACGTGATGTTCCGCTTGAACGTCGAGGATGCCGGGTCGTCCGGGTTGTCCTGGTGCGCCGGTTCGGTCGTCGTACTCGGCTGGCTGAGACCGAAGGCGGAGGCCTTCAGACCGTCCAGCGCCACGCTCGACTCGAACTTCACGTCGAAGGCACCACTGTCCCCATCAGCAGTCTGTACGACGGATGCCGGAGCGACCGACGCGCTGCCGACCTGCATCTTGAACGGGGCGTTGAACTGGTCACCCTGCCACCCGACCTGATGCACGGCGAACGCCTGCAGGCCTTCCTGTGCCGGCGCGGTCACCACATCGGCCGGTCCACCGGTCGCCGTGTCGAAGCGCCACACACCCGCGCGGACATTGGTGTTCGGACTCTTCCCGACGGTGTTGAGCGTGTACGGCGCGCCCCAGACAGAGTCGGGCACCACCTGGAAGTGGTTCTGCGAGCGGCCCATGATCAACGTGTCGAGATCGGTCGCCGGACCGGCGTCGTTCCACGAAGTGTTGACCAGGAACTTCGTCCCCTCGGCCGGCGCCTTCGGCACATCGAGGTAGAAGAAGCGCCAGTCACCGGACTCGGCTCGCCAGGTCCAGTCGTTCGCACCGAACACCGACCCGTTGTTGTACGTGTAGTTCTGCTGCGCCCGAGCCACGTCCGCACCACCGAAGGTGGTTGCCCCGGTCAACTTCCCCGCGGCGTCCTGCGACGCGACAGCCCCGACCGCGACAGACACCGGCACCACCATCGAGTCCGAACCACGGCTCAGTACGACGGCACCGGAGTACATCCCGTACGGCGTCCGCGGCGGAACCTTGATCGACGCGGTGAAGGATCCCGAAGCATATTTAGGAGTGCTGATCCACTTCCAGTCGCTGTTCTTGTACCAGTCGATCGAGATCTTGAAGTGGGTCACCGGAATCGACGCGTTCTTCGCCGAGTGCTGCAGCCCCAGGAACAGGCCGTCCGCCATCCGCGACGCCGGCTCGCGGACCAGCGACTGCAACGCGTTCGCACCGGCCCGGTGGTACATGAACCGGCCGTACTCGCCCTGCTGCATCTCGGACTTCGCGAAGTCGAGGTCCTTGAAACCGTCGATATTCGAGCTGGTCGTCTTGTCGGTGTGGTTGACGACGCCGTTGTGGTCCTTGTCGGTCCACAGTTTGCCGTCGTGGTTGACGTCGGTCCAGTTGTAGGTGAGCAGCCGCCACCCCTGATCCTCGGTCAGGTTCTTGTCACCGTCGAATTCCGATCGCGGGTACTCGACCTTGATCAGCATCAGATCGGCATCACGATGTTTCTTCACGCGAGATGTCAGATCCAGCAGGTAGTCCGGCGCATTGAAGTTCGACGTGCTCTCTTGCTGAAGATCCTTGCTGGTGAAGGAGAACGTGTCGTTCGCCGTCCGCACCAACTGCCGGTCACTGACCTGCCAGAGACCCTTGACATTGAACTTCTGCGAGTCCGTGCCGCCCGGTGCGATGACATTCGCGAACGCCGGGTACTCCTTCCCGCGGTAGTCGCCCACCCGCCACTCCGACGGGCTGACCACAGCCCGGCGACCGAGGGCACTCGCCACGGCCTTGCCGGCGTCGATCGACCCCGACCCCTGCACGTTGGCGTCGTACCCAAGATCCAGGGCCGACGTCTTCAGGATGTCCTTGGCGGTCTTGTAGAAGCCGGCCGGCAGGTTCACCCCGTGCGCCTTCTCGTAGGCCTGGTAGATCAGTGCGGTCGCGCCGGCCGCCACCGGGGTCGAGCGGCTGGTGCCGCCCCAGGTGGTCCAGGCCTCGCGTCCGTCGAGGATCGTGTTCAGGGTCACGTCACCCGGCGAATAGGCGCCGTCGGCAACCACATCGACACCGTTCGCGGCGTTCGACTGGAAACCGCGGTTCGACCACACGACCACGTCGTTGTCCATGATCTGCTTGGTCCGCACGATCGAGTCCCAACCGCTTCCGCCGAACTGCGTGGACGCGCCGACCGCGATACCAGCAGTCGGCGACGATCCCGTCGTACCGAAGCCTGGTGCACCGTTGCCGGTCGAGAACAGCGGGGTGGTCTTCGAGCCGTCGTGGATCACGTCGGCTTCCTGGCTGGCCGCGTCCCAGCCGTCGTTGTCGACGGTGGACTGCCCGTAGGAGTTCGACGTGACATCGACGCCCTGGCGGGTGGACAGCAGGTACCCGAACTGCGTGGAGAAGTCGAAGCCGAGGTAGATGTCGCCGAACGGCGCCAGCTTGGCGTGCGGCGCGCCACCGAGGACGGCACCGGCGTACTTGCCACCGGGGATGTCCTTGAAGGTCGGCGCCTTCCCGTTGATGACGGCCTGCCCGACGATGTTCGACGCGGTCAGCGTGCCGTGTCCCTCGATCTGCGGATCGAAGTCACCCGTCCAGGCCAGCAGCTCACCCGGCCCGTACGACGTGTCGTGGACTCCGAACGCGTCCTGGCCACCGGGGACCTCGGTCTTGCCGTCGGAGATGAAGTACAGCAGTCCGCCGGACAGGTCGGTGTAACCGTCGCCGTTCATGTCCCGGTACGACGCGGGCGAGGCCTTGGTGACCGGCTTCTCGTCGGCGAACGAGTGGTCGTCGTCGAGGTCGACGTACACCGTGTCGTAGACGCCGGCGGCGTGCGGGTCGGTGACCAGGTAGGCCGGGCGCTCGCCGTACAGCTGGAGCAGGTAGTCGTCCGGGTGGCTGCCGACCTTGACCGTGCCGGACTTGCTCCACGACGCCGGGAAGTCGTACGCGTGCTTCACCGTCCCGGCCGGGGCGCTGAAGTTGCGCGACGGACCGGTCTTGGTGGCAAAGTCGACCGAGCACGACGCACCCGACTTCACACAACCAGCGGCTGTGGTCTTGGTGAACCAGGACAGACCGTCGTCGACCTGCGAAGGCGCGGACAGCCACTGCAGCGTGCCGTACGGGTCGAAGGCCTTCGGCCAGCCGTTCCACCCCGCCTTGGTCCCGGTCTGGCCGGTCCAGGTCTGCCAGGTGTTCAGCAGGTCCGGGTGCCCGAAGTCGGTACCACCATCCAGTACGCCGACAGTGATGCCCTGACCGGTGATTCCGGCGTTCCAGGCACCCGTGAAGTCGTGGGTCTTGGCGTCCAGCAGGTTCTGCTTGCGCAGCTTCTCGAAGTTCGAACCGCGCGGCGCCGGCGCCTCGCCGTACGGAACCTCACTGGTCTGCAGCTTGGCCCGAGCAGCCTGCTTCTCGGCCTGCGTCGGCGCCTTGTGCAGCTCCGGATCCGGATCACCGAGCGGCTGCCCGGTCTTGCCGAGCTCCACCGGCCGCACCGACACCACACCTGGTACGGCGGCCAGTTTCGGCAGCGCCTGGACCGGGATCGAACCGAGAACCAGCCCGTTGTCACCGGTCGCGGCCACCCGCGCGTTGTCCAGCACGGCCTTCGCCGCCGCCGGATCGCCCTGCACGGTCGCGAACACGGCCACCGGCGCGGTCTCGCCCTTCTTGACCTTCGCCTCGAGCTTCGGATCCAGCTTGGCCAGCAACGCATCGGCCGCGGTCTTCACCTGCAGCGGCCCCGGCGGCCCATCGGCCTGGGTGGCCGCCCGCACCGGCGCCGATACCGACGCCAGCACCAGACTCGTCACTGCCAGCACGGCGGCACCACGTGACACACGTCGTCTCATACTTTCCCCTCCGGAACACGGGCGGTCCCCCGACCCATTCGTCAGGAATGTAAACCCGCTCCGGTCCGCAGAAAAGCGATTGGAGCTGTCCGTTTCCCGCCGTCCGCGAGCAGCAGTAACTATTCGTGTCCGATACAAATCACCCGACCCTGATTCGGCCCGGAATCACGCCGAAGAGCCCGATCACACTGCGTGAGATCGGTGAACGAAGGTTTACCCCTGCTTTTTCGGCTTCCGCGAGTAGACGCCCTTGTCCTTCACGACCCCGTCGTTCAGCTCGAAGTGCATCAGGTCGCCACTGGCGCCGCCGAGGTCCTGCCCGCCCCACTTCATGATCGGATCCGCGGCCCGGATCGCCTCGACGATCTCCTTGCGGATGGTGAAGACACGGTCGGCCGGATCGCCGTGCTTGTCCTTGGGGTCGAAGGGGGAATCCATCATCTTCGGCTTCTGCTTGTCGGCCGGAATCCCGGGCTTGGGCTTCCAGTTCGGGTCCGGGGCTTCCGGAGCCACCAGCTGGTCGTGGTCCTTGGCGATCTGCCCGCGCAACCGGGCCTCCCGTTCCCCGGCCGGTGGCCTCGTCGAGCATCCCCAGCGTCTTCTCCTGGTCGGCGACGGACAAGCCGTTCAGAAGCTCGTAGGCCTCGGACAGGTCATCGCCCCGGATCATGTCGTGCAGCCGCTCAGCGCGAGCCGCGGCGGCCCCTGGCACGCTGGCCATCTTCAACGCGAGGGACAACCGCGGTACGTCGACCGCCGGCGCACCGCCGCTGTCGAGGAGTTCCCCGAGCTTCTTCCGCTTCGCAGCACTCGTCCCGCGCAGAACCTTCACGATGTCGTCGGTGGAGAACCCGTTCAGAGTCGTCAGCGCGGTCGGCAAGTCAGGCGGTGTCGCGGCCAGTGCCTCGATCGCGGCCGATGCGTGCTCGCGCAACCACGGTCCGACCTGCCCGTTAGCAGCATTACCAGCCTTGGCCAGCGCCCCCTGCGGCCGATCCGACGCGTCACCGCCAGGCCGCGGCGCAGCCGTCCGCGCCCGCTCCTCCTCCGCGACCGCGCGCTCCCCACTCACCACTCAATGCTAGAAAGCGCCACCCCGATCAACAGTGCCCCGAAGGGCACTGTCGCGGGCAGGGTCAGCTGCGTAGGTGTAGGCGGCGGGCAGCTTCGGCGATGGAGCCGGAGACGGAGGGGTAGACAGTGAAGGAGGCTGCGACCTGGTCGACGGTGAGGCGGGCGGCGACGGCCAGGGCGATGGGGTGGATGAGCTCGGAGGCGCGCGGGGCTACTACGACGCCGCCGACGATGATGCCGGTGTTCGGTAGGCAGAAGAGTTTGACGAAACCGTCGCGGACGCCCTGCATCTTGGCGCGGGCGTTGTCGGACAGCGGCACCTTGACGACCATCGCCGTACTGCCGCCGGCGTCGAGGGCGGCCTGGGTGAGGCCGACGGTGGCGATCTCGGGGGCGGTGAAGACGTTCGCCGAGACGGTGGACTGGTCGAGGGGGGCGACGGCGTCGCCGAGGGCGTGTGCCATGGCGATCCGGCCCTGCATGGCGGCCACCGAGGCCAGCATCAGTACGCCGGTGCAGTCGCCGGCCGCGTAGACGCCACGGGCCGTGGTCCGGGAGACGCGGTCGACCTGGACGAAGCCGCCGTCGGTCAGCGACACGCCCGACTCGATCAAGCCCATTTCGTCGGTATTCGGCAGTGAACCGACCGCCAGCAGGGCGTGCGAGCCCTCGACCATCCGGCCGTCCGTCAGGGTGACGATGACACCGTCGCCCTGGCGCTTGACCGACTCGGCGCGGGACTTGCTCAGCACGGTCAGCCCGCGCCGCTTGAAGACATCCTCGAGTACGGCGGCCGCGTCGGCGTCCTCACCGGGCAGCACCCTGTCCCGGGACGAGACGAGGACCACGTCGCTGCCCAGGGCGTCGTACGCGCTGGCGAACTCCGCACCGGTGACACCGGACCCGACCACGATCAGGCGCTCGGGCAGCTCGTCGAGCTCGTAGACCTGCTCCCAGGTCAGGATCCGCTCGCCGTCCGGCTCGGACCCCTTGAGCACACGAGGCCTTGCACCAGTGGCGATCAGCACCACGTCGGCGGCCAGCCGCTCGTCGCCGACGACCACTGTCTCGGGCCCGTCGAGGCGGCCGCGGCCCTTGATGATCCGGATCTGGTCCGAGGCGAGCCGGCGCTCGATGCCCTCGGACTGGGCCGTCGCCAGCGCCTTGACCCGCCGGTTGACCACCCCGAGATCGACCGAGACGGAGTTCGCCGGGTCGTCGTCGCCGTCGTCGACCCGCAGGCCGAGCTCGCCGGCCTCCTCCACCTCCGTCATCACCTCGGCGGTGGCGATCAGCGTCTTGCTCGGAACGCAGTCGGTCAGGACCGCAGAACCGCCGATCCCGTCGGAATCGACGACTGTCACCTCCGCCCCTAATTGGGCGGCCGCACTCGCCGCTTCGTACCCGCCAGGACCGCCACCGATGATCACAACTCGCGCCACAAGAGGCCATTGTTCCGTATCCTGATTTCTCGTGACCCTGTACGCCGCGTTTGCGTCGAATTTGGACCCGAACCTGATGGCCGAGCGCTGCCCGTACTCGCCGCTGCGCGGCACCGGCTGGATCGTCGGCTGGCGCCTGACCTTCGGGGGTGAGGAGCTCGGCTGGGAGGGCTCGATGGCCACCGTCGTCGAGGACCCCTCCGACCCGGCCAACCAGGTCTTCGTCGCGCTCTACGACATCCACCCGAAGGACATCGAGCGCCTGGACGAGTGGGAGTGGATAGACCAGGGCGTCTACCGCAAGATCCAGGTCCGGGTGCAGACCCTGGACGGCGAGCAACTGGCCTGGATGTACGTCCTGAACGCCTACGAGGGCGGCCTCCCCTCGGCCCGCTACGTCGGCATCCTCGCCGAGGCCGCCGAAGCTGCCGGCGCCCCCGACGACTACGTCGCCGAACTGCGCTCCCGCCCCTGCCAGTCGTCCGGCCACTGATTTCGTAACGTCCGAAGATCCGGAGACCACGCCCTCCGATCGTTCGGACGTTAATCTGCGGGGGTGACTGATGAGCTGCGGGCCGCTGCCGAAGCCTGGCTGAGCGAAGACCCTGACCCCGACACCCGCGCCGAGTTGCAGCAGCTCCTGGACGCCGGTGACACGGCTGAGCTGGCGGATCGGTTCGCCGGGACGCTGGAGTTCGGTACGGCGGGGCTCCGGGGCGCCGTCGGCGCCGGGCCGAACCGGATGAACCGGGTCGTGGTGATCCGGGCGGCGGCCGGACTGGCGGCGTACCTGAAGGCGAACGGGCTGACCGACGGCCCGGTCCTGATCGGGTACGACGCCCGGCACAAGTCGGACGTGTTCGCGCAGGACACGGCTGCCGTGGTCCGGGGCGCCGGGCTGGACGCGGTGCTGCTGGACCGGCCCACGCCGACCCCGGTGATCGCCTTCGGCATCAGGCACCTCAGAGCAGTCGCGGGCGTCGTGGTGACGGCCTCGCACAACCCGCCCCAGGACAACGGGTACAAGGTGTACCTCGGCGACGGCTCGCAGATCGTGCCGCCCGCGGACGCGGAGATCGCCGCCGCCATCGCCGCGGTCGGGCCGCTGGAGTCGGTTCCGCGCGGCGACGACTGGCAGACCACCGGTGACGAGCTCCTGAACGCCTACCTGGACCGCATTGCCGACCTGGTACCGGCAGACGCCCCTCGTGAGCTGAACGTCGCTTACACGCCTCTGCACGGCGTCGGCCGGACCCTGGTCGAGGACGCGGTCGCGCGGGCCGGGTTCGCCGTACCGGCCGTGGTCGCATCCCAGGCCGACCCCGACCCGGACTTCCCGACGGTCAGCTTCCCGAACCCCGAAGAGCCCGGCGCGATCGACGCGGCCCTGGAGCTGGCGAGGGAGATCGGGGCTGACATCGCCGTGGCGAACGACCCTGACGCCGACCGGTGCGCAGTGGCGGTGCCGGACCCGTCGGTAGGCGGCGCGGGGGCAGGCGGCGCGACGGGCGAAGGCTGGCGGATGCTGCGAGGGGACGAACTCGGGGCATTGCTCGGCGAGTTCCTGCTCTCAACCCGACCCGACGGCGTGGCCGCGTGCTCGATTGTTTCGTCGTCGCTGCTCGGCAAGATCGCCAAGGCCTACGACGTCCGGTACGTCGAGACGCTCACCGGGTTCAAGTGGATCGGCCGGGTCCCGGAGCTCGTCTTCGGCTACGAGGAGGCGCTCGGCTACTGCGTCGACCCGGCCGCGGTGAAGGACAAGGACGGCGTGTCGACGCTCGTCCGGGTGCTGGAGATGGCGGCCCGGGCGAAGGCCGAGGGGCGGACGCTGCTCGACCTGCTCGACGACCTCGCCAGCAAGTACGGCCTGCATGCCACCGACCAACTGTCGGTGCGGGTCGAGGACCTGAGCCTCATCCAGACCGCGATGACGAACCTGCGCACGACTCCCCCGACGACGCTGGGCACGCACAGCGTCGTACAGATCGATGACCTGGCTGAGGGGTCGGAAGCGTTACCGCCCACGGATGGCCTTCGGTACACGTTGTCCGAAGGCGCCCGCGTCGTCGTCCGTCCGTCCGGCACCGAGCCGAAGCTCAAGTGCTACCTCGAGGTCGTCATCCCGGTCCAGAACGAGGATGTCGCCGCGGCGCGAGTGGCCGCGGCGAACGATCTCGAGGGAATCAAGCAAGCACTCTCGACAGCCCTGGGGCTGTAGAAGGGAACTCTCAGTGCGCCGCAGCGGCTTCGGCCTGCTCGGCGCGCAGGGAGGCCTGCAGCGACGAGTGCAGGATGCGCAGGGTGCTGGTCGACTGCATCAGCGCGTCCCGCTCGTCCGGGTTCCGGCCGGCCAGGCTGGTGATGTCGTTGATGGCGGCGTCGATCCGGCTGATCCGGTCGGCGACCGAACCCTCCTGGCTGCTGGCCCGGCGGATCGCGTCGGACGTGACCGTCCAGACGTCCTCCTTGTCGTTGGTACGCCGGGACATGTCGACCATCTGGCTCAACGCGGCCAGATCGCTGGCGACCTGGGTCCGCTCCGCCGGCGTCGTGATCCCGGCGGTCGCCTGGCGCAGCCGGGTAACGTGCCCGGACAGCTCCGACCAGCTGCTTCTACCGCTCTGGATCTTGTCCAGCACCTTCGCGTACTCGGTGTTGAACTCGTCGTAGTTCACTGTCCTTGACTCCTGCCGTTCGACCGTTCGACTACAGAACTGTAGGGCGTGCGGATTCGAAACAAGTAACCACACGATCGCAGATCGTGTGGTTGTCGCCAAAACGCAACAGCCGCCCGGTACGGCAACGCGTACCAGGCGGCTGAGTTACGTAGCAATCAGGAGACGCGCGCCGGCGCCGATTCGTAGGTGTTGCAGCGTGCCGAGGTCGTGGTCGAACTCGTCGCGTAGAAACCGTGCTCCGACCACCAGCCGTGGTTCGCGTACGAACCGTGGTCCCGCGGGTAGCCCTTCTGGTCACCCGAGTGGTTCACCAGCCAGCGCCACTCGTTGTAGAGCACCCCGGTCATCGGGTAGAAGCGGCGGTTCGCACCGATGTACGCCGAGCCGAGGCAGGACGCCTGCAGCTCACGACGACGGCTCTCCTCCATCTTGGCGGTGTTGGTCTTCATCGCCCGCTGCCGCCACCAGGACGCGTCCATGATGCCGGTCGCTTCCTGGATGTGGTGGCCGTACTCGTGCGCCATCGTGTTGGTCGCGTAGACCCGGGCGTAGGTCGAGTTCTGCTTCCACATGCTGACGATGACGTTCGCCGGGAAGTAGATGTTGTTCTCGCAGTAGAACGCGCGGGACAGCGAGACGACGCCGCACCGGGTGTTCGCGGTCCGGGCCGTGGTGATGTGCAACTTCGGAGCCGCGGTCGACCTCGCCCCGGCCTGCGCCAGGATCGGCTTCCAGGCGGCGTACAGGCACTTGTAGAGCTGCGTGCTGTACTGGTTGACGCCGGCCACCGTGCGCATGGAGACGTTGACCTCCTTGCAGCGCGACGCCGGGATCGGCCCGGTCTTGTAGAGCTTGTTGTAGCGCACGATCTTCAGCGCCGCCGGGCCGGTGAGGCCGGCCTTCGCGGTCGGTGCGGCGTGCTCGTGCTCGTGCTCGTCGACACCCGACTCGGCGGTGTGGCCGACAACGGGAACCGGACGGGTACCGGCGTCGGCCGTCGGGGTCGCCTGGGCGCCGGTCGGCGCGACAACCGCGAGACCGGTCAGCGCAGCGATTCCGGCCAGGCCGCGTCGGGTGGTGCGGGAGAGGTTGACCATGAGCTCCACTCTCGAAAATTCAGGGACTGTCAGGGCCCATCTTGGGGGGACCGGGGGTTCATCCGCCGGCCGGGACACGAACTCCGACGTCAAAGATTCCGTCCCAGTTCCCGCCAATTTTCGTCAGTGCCGGAGTCGCCCACCGAGAAACGTCAGCTGGGCCGGTAGCATCCGCCGCCAATATCCCTGCGTGTGCGCCCCCGCTTGCTGCCCACCCGCCGCGCCGAGCTCGGTCCGTAACTGCGCCGCCGCCTTCGCGAACGGGTCGTCCCGTCCGCAATCGATGCGCACGGCAACATCCTGCAGACTGACCTGCCGGCCGAAGAGCTGACCGCCTTCGAAGTCCTCGCGGCTGTCGAAGGCGCCGGGGGCAACATCTTCGTAGCGCCGCCACACCGCCGGGCTGAGCGCCGCGACCGCGACCGCGCGCATCCCCGGGCGGACCCGGCGCTGCCACGCATGCAGGGCCGTATACAGCAGAGCGCCGTACCCGCCCATCGACCAGCCGAAGACGCCGTACCGCGCTGTGTCGAGACCGCGATTCGTCAGCAGGGGAAGGAACTCCTGGTCGATCATGAACCCCGGATCCTCGTCGGTGACCCGGCGATGCCAGTACGTGTCCGGCCCGCCGTCCACCGTGGCCAGCGCGAACGGCGGCGATCCAGCCTGTACGGCGGCAGTCAGGTACCGGTCGATGCCGAGGTCACGCACTGCCGAGGTGTGATCACCACCACGTCCGTGCAGCACCAGTGCCACCGGCAGTGCGTCGGATGGCTGATACCCATCGGGATAGAGGATCGAGTACCCCACTGTCGTCCGGCGACCGAACGATTCGAATGTGCCCGACACCACAGGCCCAGCCGATACGTCGGGCACGACGCCATCCGGACCGGTCAGTCCGAGCAGGTCGTGCACGCGGGCCCGGCCGGGAATCAGACCGGTCTCCAGACCGGCCACCGCCGCGACCCCTACCGCAACACCTGTGCCCAGCAGCGCGCGGCGGGAGAGAACCATCGTCAGCGGGACAACGCGGCCACGCCGGCGACGACGGCCAGCACGCCGATCGCGATCAGCTCGGGCCGGGCCCAGTTCGTCTTGACCTCACCACCGTCGACCGCGCCGTACTGATCCATATGCGCTTCGATCCGGCCGACGACCAGATCCGCACGGGACAACGAACTGTCCGGCGAGAGCTTGCGGCCGCCGACGCGCTGCTTGCGCAGATCACGCATGACGAGCTGTACGCCGGGTGCCCGGAACCGGCCCGCATCCGTGTGGACGCGGAGGATGTCCGCGACATCGGCACCGGTGACCTGGTTCCACGGGATCACCCGGTCCCGCAGGTGATTACGCAGGACGATGTTCGCCGGGCTGAGAGTGACCGCGGGCCGGATCAGGCCGCAGTACGCGAGCACCATCAGGATCGCGATCAGGCAGCCGGCCATGAGTCCGGTGGCGGTCCGCCACTCCAGCACGATGTCCAGCAGCCCGACCGCTCCGATGACGATCACGATCACGCCGGAGATCCGGTTGGACGTGGACAGATAGGTCTCGGTCTCGGCCTCTTTCGACTTCACCCGCACAACGTAACTGGTTGTCCGGATCGGCACTATGCTGGCAAGGGTGACCACTACCGACACAGGCGTCGACAGTCTGGCCGACGTGACCTCGTCCGAGGACCGGCTGCGCCGGTTCCTGCTCGGGCTGCCGGGCGTCGACCAGGTCGGCGCCGAGGCTCGTGCCGCCACCCTGAGCACGCGGTCGATCAAGACCACCGCCAAGGCGTACGCGCTGGACCTGGCGATCCAGATGATCGACCTGACCACACTGGAGGGCTCGGACACCCCGGGCAAGGTGCGCGCCCTGTGCGCCAAGGCCAAGCGCCCGGATCCGGCCGACCAGACCGCTCCCCAGGTAGCCGCGGTCTGTGTCTACCCGGACCTGGTGGCCACGGCGAAGTTCGAGCTGCGCGGTACCGGGATCAACGTGGCGAGCGTGGCAACCGCCTTCCCCAGTGGGCGTTCGAGCCTGGCGATCAAGGTGCAGGACACCAAGGACGCGGTCGCGGCCGGTGCCGACGAGGTCGACATGGTGATCGACCGCGGCGCCTTCCTGTCCGGGCGCTACGGCCTGGTCTTCGACGAGATCGCCGCGATCCGCGAGGCCGCGGGTGACGCGCATCTCAAGGTGATCCTGGAGACCGGCGAGCTGGTCACCTACGACAACGTACGGCGCGCGTCCTGGCTGGCGATGCTGGCCGGCGCCGACTTCATCAAGACCTCCACCGGCAAGGTGTCCCCGGCCGCGACCCTGCCGGTCACACTGGTGATGCTGGAGGCGGTCCGCGACTACCACGAGTCGACCGGCCTGCACATCGGCGTCAAACCGGCCGGCGGGATCCGGACCGCGAAGGACGCGATCAAGTACCTGGTCACGGTCAACGAGACCGCCGGACCGGACTGGCTGGACCCGGAGCTGTTCCGCTTCGGGGCGTCCAGCCTGCTGAACGACCTGCTGATGCAACGCACCAAGCTGGCCACCGGTCACTACCCGGGCCCCGACTACTTCACCTTGGACTGACAGGCATGAGCAGATTCGAGTACGCACCGGCCCCCGAATCGCGGGCCATCGTCGACATCAAGTCGTCGTACGGGCTGTTCGTCAACGGCGCCTTCGTCGAGGCGACGGACGGCAAGCCGTTCAAGACCGTCAGCCCGGCTTCGGAAGAGGTGCTGGCCGAGGTCAGTGAGGCTGGACCGGCCGACGTCGACAAAGCGGTTCGCGCCGCCCGGAAGGCGTTCGAGAAGGTCTGGGGGCCGATGGCCGGCCGCGACCGGGCGAAGTACCTGTACCGGATCGCGCGGCTGATCCAGGAGCGGGCGCGCGAGCTCGCCGTACTGGAGTCCCTGGACAACGGGAAGCCGATCCGCGAGTCGCGTGACGTCGACATCCCGTTGGTGGCCGCGCACTTCTTCTACTACGCAGGCTGGGCCGACAAGCTCGAGTACGCCGGTGCCGGGGAGGACCCGCAGCCCTGGGGTGTGGCCGGTCAGGTCATCCCGTGGAACTTCCCGCTGCTGATGCTGGCCTGGAAGATCGCACCCGCGCTCGCCGCGGGCAACACCGTCGTGCTGAAGCCGGCCGAGACGACTCCGCTGACTGCACTCGCCTTCGCGGAGATCTGCCAGCAGGCGGATCTGCCGCCAGGTGTGGTCAACATCGTGACCGGCGCAGGCCGGACCGGTCAGGCGCTGGTCGAGCACCCGGATGTGAACAAGGTCGCCTTCACCGGTTCGACCGCAGTCGGCCGCGCGATCGCGAAGTCCGTCGCGGGTTCCGACAAGGCGGTCACGCTGGAGCTCGGTGGCAAGGCGGCGAACATCGTCTTCGAGGACGCCCCGATCGACCAGACCATCGAGGGCATCGTCAACGGCATCTTCTTCAACCAGGGTCACGTCTGCTGCGCAGGCTCGCGGCTACTGGTCCAGGAGAGTGTGTACGACGAGGTCCTGGCGCGGCTGAAGCGTCGGATGAGCTCACTGCGGGTCGGCGACCCGCTGGACAAGAACACCGATATCGGCGCGATCAACTCGTCGGCCCAGCTGGCGAAGATCCGGGAGCTGTCGCAGATCGGTGAGGACGAGGGCTCCGAGCGCTGGTCACCCGAGTGCGAGCTGCCGACGCAGGGCTACTGGTTCCCGCCGACCGTCTTCACCGGCGTGTCGCAGGCGCACCGGATCGCCCGCGAGGAGATCTTCGGGCCGGTGCTGTCGGTGCTGACCTTCCGCACCCCGCAGGAAGCTGTCGAGAAGGCGAACAACACGCCGTTCGGGCTGTCCGCCGGGATCTGGACCGAGAAGGGTTCCCGGATCCTCTGGATGGCCAACCAGCTGCGCGCCGGCGTGGTCTGGGCCAACACGTTCAACCGCTTCGACCCGACCTCGCCGTTCGGCGGCTACAAGGAGTCGGGCTACGGCCGCGAAGGCGGCCGTCACGGCCTGGAGGCTTACCTTGCCCACTAAGGACAGTTCGCGTCTCGAGGTCCGCAAGACCTACAAGCTGTACATCGGTGGCGCCTTCCCGCGCAGCGAGTCCGGCCGGTCGTACGTCGTCAGCAACGCCAAGGGCAAGTTCCTCGCGAACGCCTCCCAGGCCTCCCGCAAGGACGCCCGGGACGCGGTCGTCGCCGCCCGCAAGGCATTCGGCGGCTGGTCGGGCAAAACGGCGTACAACCGTGGTCAGGTGCTCTACCGGATCGCGGAGGTGATGGAGGGGCGGCACGAGCAGTTCAGCTCCGAGGTCGCCGCCTCCGAGGGCCTGTCGATCTCCAAGGCCCGCGCGGTCGTGGACGCCTCGATCGACCGCTGGGTCTGGTACGCCGGCTGGGCCGACAAACTCGCCCAGGTCGTCGGATCCAGCAACCCGGTGGCCGGCCCGTACTTCGACTTCTCGTTGCCCGAGGCAACCGGTGTGGTCGCAGTCCTCGCCCCGCAGGACTCCAGCCTGCTCGGCCTGACCTCGGTGATCGCCCCCGCGATCGTCTCCGGCAACACGGTCGTCGCCGTCTCGTCGTTCGAGCGCCCACTGCCCGCGATCACCCTCGGCGAGGTGATGGCCACCTCCGATCTCCCGGGCGGCGTGGTCAACCTGCTCACCGGCTCGGCCTCCGAGATCGGCCCCTGGCTCGCCTCCCACATGGACGTCAACGCCATCGACCTCTGCGGCATCGAGGACGCCGACGAGGCCCGCGACCTCGAGGCGGCCGCGGCCGACAACCTCAAGCGGGTACGCCGCCCCGCCGCCGAGGACTGGACCGAATCCCCGGGCCTGTCCCGCCTCACCCAGTACCTGGAACTGAAGACCGTCTGGCACCCCATCGGCATCTAACGGATGGTCGTTCGGGTGAGGGCTGGGTTCGGGTCGGGGTAGCAGCTGACCGGCGAGTTGATGGTGATGAACTTCCACTTGATCTTGGCGGTCAGCGTGAGGCCGGGGTTGTCGTAGGACGTGCCCTGTAGGCGGGTTTCTACTACGGCGCCGCGGCGGCCGGCTTTGAGGCGGACGGTCAGGGTCGGGAGCTGGTACGCCGAGCCGCCGGGGATGGGACCGCTGACCGTGATGACCGCGGTGCGGCCGTCGAGGCGGACGGACGGGGTGGAGTTGAGGCCGGAGCCGCCGGTCAGGGTGGCACTCACGTACGACGAGTTGGGTGGGATCGGGACGCGGAGTGCGAGGTCGCGGACCTCTTTGAGTTTGAAGCCTTTGACCTCGCCAGGGAGCTGGCCGGGTTTGAGGTCGACGGTGATCGAGAACCGGTGGTTCGGCTTGACCGTCGCGGGCGCTTTCGCGTCGACGCCTTGGCGTAGCGACACCAGATGCTTGCCGAACTTGGTGTCGGCCCGGCAGGCGTAGCTCGCGGCGGGTTGGGCTGCCGCCGGAACGCCGAACACCAGCGGGAGTACGGCGGCACCGAGGACCAGAAGACTGCGGTGAGTAGCCATGTCGCTACTCTAAGCAGTCATCACCGGCTGTGAGGAGCCTCGTCTCACTGTCCGAACAGGAACCAGCCACCGGCCCCGGCCGCCACGAAGACCACCGGCAGCGCGGCCGCGAACCACACCCAGAGCCGGCGGCGACGCCGTACTGGCGGGTTGGTCGCGACGGTCGTCGAGACCTCGTTGTCGTCGGTGATGCTGGTCCGCTCGAGGGCGCGCAGCGGCGCCTCCTGCTCCAGCCGGTACGCCTCGGCCTCGAGCCGCTCGGCCAACGTCTCGGCCCGGTCCCAGCGATCGACCGGGTTGTAGGCCAAGGCCCGCGCGAAGATGTCGTCGAGCTCGCCGACCCCTTCGTGCAGGACCGGGTACAGACTGTCCGGCAGCAGATCCGGGTCGCGGTTGAGCACATCTGGAATCGAAGCGACGGCGTACGGCGGATGCCCCGTGAGCAGCGCGTAGGTCACTGCACCGATCGCGTAGATATCCGCGCGCTCGTCGAACCCGCCGTCGCCACGCCCCTGCTCAGGTGCCATGTACGACGGTGTGCCGACCGCCTGGGTCAGTCCAGAAGCCTCGGCGGCCCGCTTGGCCAGCCCGAGATCGGCCAGCACGATCCGGTGCGTACCGCCGCCGGACTCGATACCCACGTTCTCCCGGAGGAGCAGGTTCGCCGGGGTGACGTCGCGGTGTACGACACCCTCGTTGTGCAGCGCGGAGACCGCCCGGGCCAGGTCCGCGCCCCACCACAACGCGTCCACCGGATCCAGCCGCCCCTGCCGCAACAGGTCGCCGAGGGTGCCGCCGCCGACGTAGTCCATGACGAAGTACGGGCGGCCGTCCGGCAGCCGGCCCAGGTCGAAGACCCGGACCACCCGGTCGCTCGCGATCCGGCGCATCAACCGGGCCTCGGAGAGGAAGCGTTCGCGCACGTCGGCGCGCGACGCCCAGTTGTCGGCGAGGATCTTGACCGCGACGTCCACGTCGAGGTCGTCGTCGTAGCCTCGCCAGACCGTCGCGAATGCGCCCGCGCCGATCTGGTCCTGCAGCCGGTACCGTCCGATGACATCCATCGAGAGCTATTGTCGGTCACGACCGGTTCGAACGGGGAACACCACTCTCTGGGGGAGTATGAACGAGGAACTCGAAGCACTCGCGGCACGCACTCTGAAGGACGAGTCAGAGATGCCCGAGCTGCTGCACGCGATCCGGCCGCTGGTGCAGCGGCGGGTGGCGAAGTTCCTTCCGTACCGCGAGGACGCCGAGGAGGCGGTCCAGGACACCCTGCTCCAGGTCGCGAACAAGCTGCACACCTTCAAGGGCACCGGCAGCTTCGCCGGCTGGGTGACGATCGTGGCCACGAACCAGGCCCGCCAGACCTACCGCTCCCTCAAGCGCCGCTCGGTCGAGCAGACCTCGGAATACCTTCCCGAGGCCGTCGACCCGCGGACGACCTCGGTCATCGCCGGCTCCCGGCTGGACCTGCTCGAGGCGCTCGAACACCTCGAGTCCAGCCACCCTCAGCTCGTCCAGCCGCTCGTCCTGCGCGACCTCGGCGCCCTCACGTACGCCGAGATCGCGGACGAGCTCGACGTACCGCTGGGGACCGTGAAGGCCCGCATCCACCAGGCCCGCAAGGCCGTGGCAGAGCGCCTCACCGTCCGCTAGCTGTATCGGCGGCGGACCTCGACGGCTCGGAGCAGGTCGTCGAGGTAGTTCGCGACGGCACGGCGGATCCCCGAGGTGACGGTCTCGTCCTGGCTCAGCGCCTCGGCGGCACCGATCAGGCCGGCGTCGATCGCGTACCGCGGCACGATCCGGTTCGCGGTCAGCATCAGCACCATGCCGGCCCGGATGTCGGCCGTTCCGGCGATCTCGGTGAAGAACCTTCCGACGTACGGCGCGGTGATCGCGGCCTGACCGGGATGCCAGAAACCCTCGGCCGTGGCGAGCAGCTCGCGAACGCCGATCTCCGGGTCGGTCATGATCCGGGTCCAAGCCGCTTCCTTGCCGGCCGGTGACGCCGCCCGGCAGCGCGCGACCTCGACAGCTCCTTCGGAGGACTGGTCCCGGGCATGCTCGGCGACGATCTCCGGCTCACCGGCTGCGTCGAGCCGCACCAGCCGAAGCAGGATCGCCCACCGCAGATCCTGCCCAACCTCCAGCCCTCGCGGCACCGACTCACCTGCGGCCAGCCACCCCTTCAACAGGTCCACGTTGTTCGTGACTGCCACGAAGCCGCGGGCGGTTGCGAGCTGCAGGCTGCTGCCCGGCTCCGCGCTCGCCAGCTTGGCTTCCAGCGCATCCACGACCACTGCGCGCGATTCGTCGTACGGGAGGTAGCCGCCGACCACCTTCTCCAGCAGCCAGCGGACGAGCGACTCGACCGCGACATCACTGTTCTCGTGCCCGACGGTTGTGGCGAAGAGGGCGAGCGCCTGCCGCGGATCCAGATCGCCGGTCATCGTCGCGTCGCGCACCGCGTTCCAGATCACGGCGCGCGTCGTACTGTCCGCGATCTTCGGCAGGACGGTGGGCAGGTTGGCGAGGGTGGTGTCGTCGAGCCGGATCTTCACCCAGGTGTCGTCCTGCGCGTCCGGCACGATCACCGCGATGTCGTTGCTGAGGGCAACCTCGACGCTGTTCTGATCCAGCACCAGCTCGACAATCGTGGGTGCACCGGCCTCGTCGTACCCACCGACCGTCAGAGTGTGCGGGCGGCGCGAGTCGTCCGGGCTTTGCCGATGCAGGACGACACCCGTCGCGGTGCGCTCGGCGGTGAGCGTGTCCAGACCGGAGGTGCGCAGCCACTGGTCGGACCAGTTCGCGAGACCGCTCGCACCGGCCTCGGTGAGCTTCGCGATGAACTCGGCCAGGTCCGCGTTGCCGTACTCATGTGCTTCCAGATGCGCGTTGACGCCCTTGAGGAACACGTCGTCACCGAGGTACTTCGCCAGCTGCTTGAGTACCGCGGCACCCTTGGCGTACGAGATGCCGTCGAAGTCGTCGAGCGACTGCCGCGCGTCCTTCAGACTGTCCGGCGCGACCGGGTGGGTCGAGCTGCTCTGGTCGGTCTGCATCCCCCACCACTTGCGGACGAAGGCGAAATCGGTCCAGTTCCCCTTGTACGCCGTCGCTTCCTCGGCCACGCGGTGTGCCATGTACTCGGCGAACGACTCGTTCAGCCACATGTCGTTCCACCACTTCATGGTGACCAGGTCACCGAACCACATGTGCGCCATCTCGTGCACCAGCACGCGGGACCGGGTGCTGCGCTCGGCCTCGGTCGCCTGGGCCCGGTAGAGGAAGTCGTCGGAGACCGTGACGCAGCCCGGATTCTCCATCGCGCCGAGGTTGAAGTCCGGCACGAAGACCTGCCAGTACTCACCGAACATGTAGCGCTGCGCGAACATCCGGTGGTACGCGTCGAACGAGTCCCGGGTGGTTCGGAACAGGTCCTCCGCATCCGCCTCCAGCGGCTCCTTGAGCGACTGCCGGCAGGCCAGCCCGAGGGGGATCCCGTCGTACTCGCTGCGGATCAGATGGAACGGGCCGGCGGCGATGGCGACGAAATACGTCGACAGTGGCTTGGTCTCGGCCAGCACCCACTCCCCCGGCGCTGTCCGGGTGGCGGCGCCGTTGCCGAGCACCACCCACTCCTCGGGGCACTTCACCGTCACTGTGTACGGCGCTTTGAGATCGGGCTGGTCGAAACACGGGTAGTAGCGGGGTGCGGACTCGAGCGACGACATGCCGTAGGTGTAGACGCGCCCATCGGCCGCATCGACCGACCGAACCAGACCCTCACCGTCGACGGAGTACTTCTGCACGGTGTGGATGACGAGCTCGTTCTCGGTCTGCAGACCGGTCAGCGGGAAGCGACCGTCGGCCAGCAGCTCCGGGTCCAGCGACTGCCCGTTCAGCTCGACCGAGAGCAGGCGCTCGGGTTTCACATCCACCCAGCTCGTGTCACCGACCGCAGTGAACCGAATCCGGCTCGTCACCTCGAAGGTGTCGCCGGGATCGGTCAGGTCGAAGTCGAGCAAGTAGGACCCCAGGGCTAGGTCCGTGGCCCGTTGCCGGGCTTCTTCCACTGTCAGGGCGCGCATGCCCTGAACGCTATCCGACTGACCGGGCAACAAGTTGAGCGAGCGCCCGGACCTCGTCGTTCGTGGTCTCGGCGGCGATCCGCTCGATCAGCTCGACATCCGCCGGCTTCGCGAGGGTGCTCAGCACGTTCAGCGCGCTCAGGTGGTCGAAACCCGCGCGGATGTCTTCGCCGGCCTCGACCGGCGGGCCTCCGAGAATGCGCAGCGCGACCTGGCGGGTCTCGTCGGCGACCTCCTCGAGCGGGTTACCGCCGCTCACCTGCGTGTAGGCCGCGGCCACCTGGTACATGTTCAGCGCCCGGCAGACCATGGCGAGGTTGCTGCTGTGCAGCAGCGCACTGTAGGCCTGCAGGGGGATGTCAGTCATGCCAGCACGCTAGCTGCTGCGGGCGGTGTCCCTGCCGCCGCCCGGAGATGCTCGGCCAGCAACTGCGCTCCCTCCGGCGCGTTGGTGGCGTAACAGAGCAGATGCGCCCGCGTCGACCACGCGTCCTCGAGCGGGCAGATGTCGATCGAGGTGATCGCGTCGACCGCGCGCCGCGGGACGATCGCCAGACCGGCTCCGGCGGTGGCCAGGATGATCACGGTGTGCAGGGTCGGCACGAGCGTCCGGTACCGCGGGACTGGGGCATGCGGGCCGAGGCGTTCCTCCATCCACAACGTCAGCGGGGAGCCCCGGTCCAGCGCGATCAGCGGGTGCTCGGCAACTTCGGCGTACGCGATCGAACTCCGTCCGGACAGGACTCCACCGGCCTGTCCGATCACCACGAGCGAGTCGTCGGCGAGCGGCTCGGTCCGCAGCGGGGTCGGCTCGTCGTCCAGGATCACGCCGAGATCGGCCTCCCCGGCAGCGAGGATCTTGACGCTCCGGACGGTACGGCGTTCCTTCACATTGACGTCGTACTCCGGATGGTCGCGGAGGAACGTGGCCAGCGCGGCCGGGACGAGTTGGTGCATGGCCGATCCACCGGCAACCAGGCGGACCGGTTCGGTGCCGGAGACGGCGTACGACGCGACTGCGCTGTCCAGACGGGTGGTCTCGGCCAGCACCTCGCGCGCATGCCGGGCCAGCGTGGCACCGGCGGGAGTCAGCCGAACGCCCCTCCGCTCGCGGATGAGCAGTGGGACGCCGGCCTGTGCTTCGAGGGCTCTGACCCGCGCGCTGGCCGAAGGCAGGCTGAGGTGCATCGCCCGGGCGCCGCCGGTGATCGAGCCTTCTGTGGCGACTTGGGTGAAGAGGCGCAGGTCGTCGAGGTCGTACCGCATGGGTTCAGCCTACGCCTGAGCCTTAGGCTGACTACGGGGATCGCGCATTGTGGACTCCCGATCCAGGCCTGATCCTCGAAGAGTGCTGATCATCCTGCTGGCCGGTGTCGCCGCCGGTGCCCTGAACGCCGTGGGCGGTGGCGGGAGCTTCGTGGCACTGTCCGCGCTGGTAGCAGGCGGCATGCCACCGGTGACGGCCAACGCGACCTCGACCGTCGCGCTGCTGCCAGGCAACGCGACCAGCGCATGGGTCTACCGGCGCCAGATCCATGTCTTCGAGCATGTGACCACGCTGAGGCTGACGATCGCCAGCGTGCTCGGCGGCGCACTCGGCGCCGGCCTGCTGCTGTGGTTGCCGTCGGCATCCTTCGACGCGGCGGTCCCGTGGCTGCTGGCCTTCGCAACCCTGGTACTTGCCTTCGGCAAACGACTGAACCGCGCCATCAACCTCAGTACGCCCGGCCCGGCGGTCATCCTGGCCGGGCAGTTCCTGCTCTCGATCTACGGCGGCTACTTCGGTGGCGCAGTCGGCACGATGATGCTCGCGTTCTGGACCGCGACCACCTCACTCGACACGGCTCGCGGTACGCCGCTGCGAGTGATCCAGGTTGGTGCGGTGTTCCTGACGGCGGCGGTCATCTTCGTGTTCGCTGCCGACGTGCTGGACCACCCGCAGCGCCTGATCGCGATGCTGTGCGGCGCGATCATCGGCGGTTACCTCGGCGCACATCTGGTACGGCGGCTCCCGCAGGTCGTCCTGCGCACGCTCGTCCTGTCCACGGCGGTCGCGATGACGATCCTCTTCTTCGTGCGAGCCTTCGGATGAACCGCGCCCAACTCGCCATGGCCTACCAGGCCTGCGAAGTCTCCGACCTGGCTCGCTCCGCAGCCGAGCTCGACGATCCAGCAGCCGCATTGGCGCAGGCAGAACTCGTACTGGCCGCGGCCCGGGAACTCGTGGTCGCCGCAACCAGGCTGGCCCGCCCGGCGGCCGACGTACCGACTGATCCGTTGCAGCTGTTCGCCTACCAGCACCCCGACGAGGCGGCTGAAGACGTTGCGGACTGGCTCGGTCAGTCGACGGGCCGCTGACCGACCTCTTTACGCTCGTGGTTGAGGTAGAGCCCGGCCGCCGTCGACACGCTGGTCAGCAACCACACCGCAACCCCGGCATCGTCCGTGACCCCGATGATCGGCAGCAGATCCGGCAGGATGTCGAACGGCGAAACCAGATAGATCACCGCGAGCACCCACAACGTCATCCGGCTCTTCGGCAACTCGCCGTACTCCCCCTTCCGCGCCGCCCGAATCAACCGCGGCAACGCCCGCGCCCGCTCGATCACATCCCCCACCGGCACCGGCTCCCCCTTGGCGATCTTCCGCGCCCGCACCTTCCGCCGCCGCACAAACCCGAACGCCGAAACCGCCGCCCCGATCACCAGCAGCCCAACCCCCACCCCAGCCGCCGGCAGCCCCACAACATCAGCATCCCGAAACACCAGAGTGCCAACCCCAAACACCACCAACAGCCCACCGAAATACACCATCCACCCACTGTAGAACGACCGAGGGCTGGCCAACCGCACCTCGGTCTCTTTCCTACACAGCAACCACAACCCGCCCACCCCAGCCACAACCCACCAACCCCAGACAACGCAGAGCCGCGGTCACCAACCGCACCATCCACCCCAGCCACTGCGGCGCCCAGCCATGCTGTCTTTCAGATCGGCCGGACGCGGCGATCAGCCACAGCGCACGTCCCCGGCCGAGTCCTTTCGGACCTCAGCCCACTCGACCGCCAAAGACGGCCGACAAAACCAGAGGGTGAGCCGAGCGGCTGGCTGAGGGGGATGGCGAGGTGGGCGACCGCGGTTTCGCGGTGTCTGGGGTTGACGGACTGTGGCTTAGGTGCGTGATGTTCGAGGTTTTGCGTTTTGCGGCGATCTTTCGGGTCTATGCGCCGAAAAGTTACGCGTACCGCACCCCGGCTCCTGCAGCACCTGCCGGGGCTGGGTGGCTGCGGACCTGCAGGCCATCACAATCGCGGTCGCGCGGCCACGAGCACGCTCAGCCGAGCCCGCCAACCCCAATTGTGATGGCCTGGCGGTCCGCCACCACCCACCAACCGCCGCCGTGGGACGGGCCGGTTGAGCGCGGCGCGAGCGTGCGGGCGGTCGGGTTGGACGGTGGTGGAGGTCCGGCTGAGGCGAATGAAACACTGTGCTTGTTAGTGAAACGCTGTTTTAGTCGATGAGGGATTCGACGATGGTGGTCATGCGGTCCACGGGGATGGCGAAGCCGATGCCGATGCTGCCGGAGCGGGAGCTGCCCAGGGTGGCGATGGCGGTGTTGACGCCTACAACCTGGCCGGCGGCGTTGACGAGGGGGCCGCCGGAGTTGCCGGGGTTGATGGCGGCGTCGGTCTGGATGGCGGACTGGCGGGTGTTGTTGTCGCCGAAGCGGGCCTGGCGGTCGACGGCGCTGACGATGCCGGCGGTGACGGTTCCTTCCAGGCCTAGTGGTGAACCGACGGCCAGGACCGGGTCGCCGACATGCAGCTGTGCGGACCGGCCGAGCGTGAGCGCGCGCAAACCCTCGGCGTCGCCGGGCGCAACCTGGAGGACGGCGAGATCGTTGTTCGCGTCCACGCCGAGAACGTCCGCGTCGACCCGGCGGCCGTTCGACAGGACCAGGGATACATCGCTCGCTCCTTCCACCACATGAGCGTTGGTGACTACGTGCCCCTGCGCATCGACCGCGAACCCCGAACCGGTCGCTCGGCCCGCCCGCACCGACACCACCCCGGGCAGCACACTCGCCGCGGCCGCTGAGATCGACCCCTGCTGCGCCCCACCCGCCGGAGCCGCCGCCTGCGGCAACTCCACCGACCCGGAGCCCGGCGTACCGTCCAACCACCCGCCGGTGACCGCACCCGCCAGCCCACCGGCAACCAGCGAGAGCGCCAACGTCCCCAGTACGACGCCCGCCCGGCGGCCCCGGGGTGAGGCCGTCACCCCGGCCTGAGGTGCCGCCGCCACCGGAGAGGGGGGAGCCAATGGCGCAGCGGAGGCCGGGGTGACGGAGAAGATGGGTGGTGCAGCGGGCTGCGGTTCCACCGGTGGAGGACCAGGAACGTAGTTCGGTCCGCGGAAGGGACTTCCTAGGTGTGGAGGCATGGGGGCTCCTACTACGGGAGGCGAGAGAACCACAGGAGGGAAGCGAGGGCGGCCAGGAGTGCGGCGGCCAAGGCGATTCCGGCTACCAGGTTGGTGATCTCGCGGGATTCGGTGGTCCAGCCGATGGAGGACTGGAGGTCGGAGTAGACGTCGCGGAGCTGCTCGTCGGACTCGGCTTCGTAGAACGAGCCTTTGGTGGTGTCGGCCAGCCGCTCCAGCGCCTGCGTGTCCGCCGGTACCGGGATCTCGCGACCGTCGATGTTGACCGTGCCTTCCGGCGTACCGTAGGCGATCGTCGACACCGGGACACCAGCCTGTACGGCGGCCTGCGCGGCCTCGTCGACCGGGCTGCCGGAGGTGTTTCCACCGTCGGAGAGCAGCACGATCCGGCTCGGCGGTGGGTCGTCGGGGTCGATGGTGCGAACCGCTTGCAGGCTCGTCAGTACGGCGTCGCCGATCGCGGTCGCGTTACTCAGTTGCAGACTGTTGATCGCGTCGACCGTGGCCTGGTGGTTGGTGCTCGGAGGCGCCACCACTGTCGCCGTCTGGGCGAACGAGACCAGCCCGACGTTGAACTGCTCCGGCAGGTCCTGCACGAACTGGGTCGCGGCCTGCTGGGCGACCTCGAACCGGTTCGGCGCGACATCGGTCGCGGCCATCGAGTTCGACACGTCCATCGCGACCAGCACGGTGGCGCGTTCCCGCGGAACGCGGATGTCGGCCACCGGACGGGCGATCGCGATCGTGAGCACGGTGAGTGCGGCGAGGAAGGCCGCGGCCGGCGCGTGCCGGCGCCAGCCGGGCCGATTCGGGGCGACCTTCTCCAGCATCGGCAGGGTCGCGAACCGGACGGCGTACTTGGTGCGTCGGCGCTGGGCGATCAGGTACGCCGCGACCAGGGCGGCGACCAGCACCAACAGCCAGAGCCACAGGGGTTGCTCGAATCTCATCGGATACCGGTCCTCGAAGTCGGGTGCCGGCGGACACTGGCCCGGCGGCGGGCGGTGGCGAACGCGGCGACGTCGCGCACCCAGTCGTTGTCGGTCCGCAGCACCAGATGCGCGGCACCCGCACCACGAATCGCCTGCGTGGTCCGGTCCCGGTGCGCGGCCATCGCGTCGGCGTACCGGCGGCGCAGTTTCTTGCTGCTCGTCTGTACTTCGCGCCGTCGCCCGGTCTCGGGGTCGACCAGCGTCAGCAGGCCGACCTCGGGGAGCTCGAGCTCGCGCGGATCGAGCACCTCGATCGCGAGCACCTCATGCCGCGCTGAGAGGCGACGCAAAGCATCAGCCCACCCGAGCGCGCCATCTGCAGACGCGGGATCCTGCGGCCCACGGTCATCGCGCGCCCCGCGGTCATCGCGCGGCCCGCCGAGCACGCCCAGCACGCCGCCCAGCCCACCCCCGCGGGGGCGTGATCGATCGGCGGCGCGACCTAGGGATCCTCCCCCGACGATCGAGGGCGCGAACGGGTCGTCGTGGAAGTCGGAGACGACCACGCGGAGGCCAGGTCGTGGGTGTTCGCGGTTCATGCGTGCGATAGCGCGGGCGAGGTCGGTCCGCGGGTATTCGCCCGGGGTTGCTCTGGGCAACGAAAGCAGGGTGCGCAGCGACCGCCGGAGCTGGACCCCGCCACCCGCTGCCGGAACCCGGCGCACCTCGTCGCCTACCGCGATCCGGACGCCCAGCCGATTGCCGGGACCACTGGCCAGCAGACCGAGCGCACCAACGATCGCAATCGCCAGGTCACGCTTCTCGCTGAGCGCGGTCCCGAAATCCATACTGGCCGACGCATCCAGCAGTGCCCACGTCTCCAGTTCCCGCTCGGCCAACGGCGCCCGCACGTGCGGGTCCAGCGAACGAGCGGTCACGTTCCAGTCCATCCGCCGTACGTCGTCCTGCCCGGCCTGATACGGCCGGGCCTCGTTCGGCTCACTCCCCGGACCGCTCCGCAGCCCGGTGACGTCGCCGTGCAGAAACCCTTCCAGCTTCCGCTTCACCGTCAGCTCGAGCGCACGCAAAGCACGCTCGCGGCCGGCAAGCAGATCAGGTCCGGTGTTCATGCCGCTGACTCGGCATCGGCTGGTACGACGTGAGGCTGCTCGATGGTGTGCAGGATCCGCGCGATCACCGACCGCGGGTCCACGCCATCCGCGAGCGCGTCGAACGTGAGCACCAACCGATGTGACATCACGTCCAGCGCGACGTCGTACACATCAGCCGGAAGCACATAGTCCCGACCACGCAGCAGCGCCAACGCACGACCCGCCGCGACCAGACCGAGGGTCGCCCGTGGGCTCGCCCCGAACTCCAGTACGCCGGCCAGATCCGCCAGCCCGTACTGATGCGGAGCCCGAGTCGCGTGCACCAGGCGTACGACGTACTCGGCCACGGCGTTGTGGACGAACACCTCTTCCGTTGCCTGCTGCAACTGATGGACCTGCTCCGGAGTCAGTACGCCGTTCGCGTGCGGACGCCGAGCGCTCATCCGCTGCAGGATCGTCAGCTCCTCGAGCGGACTCGGATAATCGACGGTGATCTTCAGCAGGAACCGGTCGCGCTGCGCCTCGGGGAGCGCGTACACGCCATCGGACTCGATCGGGTTCTGGGTCGCGAGGACCAGGAACGGGTCGGGCAGCTGGTAACTCGTGCCGCCGATGCTGACCTGGTTCTCGGCCATTGCCTCGAGCAACGCCGACTGCACCTTGGCCGGGGCCCGGTTGATCTCGTCGGCGAGGACCAGGTTGGCGAAGATCGGGCCGAGCTCGGTGTCGAACCCCTCGGTCGACGGCCGCCAGATCCGGGTCCCCATGATGTCGCCCGGCACCAGGTCGGGGGTGAACTGCAGCCGGGCGAACCGGCCACCGATCACCTCGGCCAGCGTCCGGACCGCCAGGGTCTTCGCAACCCCGGGCACGCCTTCGAGCAGACAGTGGCCTCGGGCAAGTAACCCGACCAGCATCCGCTCGACCAGATGGTCCTGCCCGACGACGACCCGCTTCACCTCGAACAACGCGTGTTCGAGGGAAGCGGCCGTCACGCCGGGACGCGCGACGTGGGTCTCACTCATGCGTTATCGGCCGGGTTCTGCTGAGGCTGGGCCTGGCCCTGGGCGCCGCCCTGCTTGTCCGGGCAGTCGCGACCGTCCCGTGCGGTGGTCCCGCTGCCGTCCTGCGGAGTGGTGCTCGGGTTGTCAGCAGCCGGGGTGCCTTCCTCGACGACTACGTAGCCCTGGTCAGGCGCCGGGTCGTTCCCGGCCGCGTAGGCGATGCCACCGGCACCGAGGGCTGCCACGGCGACCGCCGTACCGAGGAGGATCCGCTTGCCTGGGAAGTTCATGAACAACTCCTTCGTCTCGAGTGGTCACCACTTCATCAAGCAGCCCCGAAAACGACCGGAAAGCAGAACGAAAGTCCGGCGAAAGAGCAGAACGCCGTACGACGCCTGCCCCAGTACCTTGGTGTCGTGCGACTACTGGTGGTTGAGGACGAGGAAGGCCTGGTCAGCGCGTTGCGCTCCGGACTCGGGCGGGCCGGCTATGCCGTGGACACGGCACTGACCGGCGCCGAGGCGGTGGAGAAGCTGGCGACCACGGCGTACGACCTGGCGATCCTGGACATCACGCTGCCGGACACCAGCGGCCTCGACCTGTGCCGGGCAGTCCGCCGCGGCGAGATCGAAGTGGCGTCCGGGCGGGAGTTGCGAGTGCTGATGCTGACAGCGCGCGCCTCGCTGGCCGATCGGGTCCGCGGCCTGGACGAAGGCGCCGACGACTACCTGACCAAGCCGTTCGCGCTGGTCGAGTTGCTGGCCCGGATCCGCGCACTGCTGCGCCGCGACGTGACGAACGGCAGTACGCAACTGCATGTCGGCGACCTCGTCCTCGATTCGGCCCGCCACCTCGCCACCCGGAACGGTCGCGAACTCGCGCTGACCTTGAAGGAGTTCGGCGTACTGCGGTATCTGATGTCGCGCCCCGGTCATGTCGTGTCGGCCGAGGAGCTGCTCGAACACGTCTGGGACGAGAACGCGGATCCGTTCACCCAGAGCGTCCGGGTCACCGTTGGGACGTTGCGCCGCAAGCTCACCCAGGACGGGGAAGAGGCAGTGCTGGAAACAGTGATCGGCCGCGGCTACCGGCTCCGAGGTGAAGAGACATGAAGCTCCCCCCGTGGACCCAGACGATCCGCTTCCGGCTGACACTGACCTACTCCGCAGTGCTGATCGCACTGTCGGCGTTGATGCTCGGCGGCGTCTACTTCGCGCTTCGCGCCTACCTGGATCCGCAGCCGCTGAACCCGATCACGGTCAAGAAGATGTACAAGGACCACAACGGTGAGTTCCAGGTCAAGGACGGCTCGAAGTTCGAGGCCGCGGACATCGCCAGCGTGCAGTCCGCAGTCAACTTCCAGACATTGGAGACCCTGCGGAACTACTCGGCCGCCGGGATGGGCGCGTTGTTCCTGGTCAGCCTCGGGACCGGCTGGTGGTTGTCCGGGCGGGCCTTGCGGCCGGTACGGCGGATCACCGCGACCGCGCAGGAGATTTCGGCCACCGACCTCTCCCGGCGGATCGCACTCGAAGGTCCGCGCGACGAGCTGCGGAACCTCGGTGACACCGTCGACGACATGCTCGAGCGGCTGGAGTCCGCCTTCGTGGCGCAACGCCAACTGGTCGACGACGCCTCGCACGAACTGCGCAATCCGCTCGCCGTGATCCAGGCGAACGTCGACGCCGTACTGGCGCACGACGACACCCCGCCCGAGGACCGGGCCCAGGCGACAGCGATCGTGAGTCGCGCGATCCAGCGGATGACCCGACTCGTCGAGGACCTGCTGGCCTCCGCACGCCGCTCGTCGCCGGCGTTCGTGGACGCCGACGTGGACCTGGCCGCGATCACGAGTGAGGCGGCCGAGGAGTACGAGCTGCTCGCCGCCGATCGCGAGCTCCACGTCGTACGGCGGCTCGCGCCCGGCCCGATCACCGCCGGCGACGCGTCGGCGCTGCGGCGTGCTGTCGACAACCTGCTGTCCAACGCGGTTCGCCTCGCCCGGGGCGGTAGCCAGCTGGTGCTGGCGGTCGGCAGCCAGAACGGGTGGGCCTGGATCGCCGTCCGCGACGAAGGACCCGGTATCGCGGCCGACGACGCCGACCGTGTGTTCGACCGCTTCTTCCGGTCCGGCACCCAACAACCACCCGCCACCGTCCCGTCAACCGGCCAGCGCCGGGCAGGCCTCGGTCTCGCGATCGTCCGGCAGATCGCCGAATCCCACGGTGGGACGGTCGCCCTCCATTCCGAGCTGGGCGTCGGAAGCACGTTCATCATCTGGCTCCCCGACCGCTCGCTGACCGACGACGTCCGCCGTACTCCCACCCCACCGTCAGAGGACCCGCTCGGCCCTCGGCTCTGACAATTCGTCCTAGGTCGAAGGGGTTCTGGTACCGGGAACCGATAGTGCACGCTCGGCTTCATGCGTCGAGTGCTGGCTGTGCTGGTGGTGCTGGGTCTGCTCGCGGCCGGGCTGCCGGCCCAGGCCGTGCCGATCGGCGGCGGTACGCCGATGGCGCCGGGCTACGCGTTCTATCCCCGGGTGATCCGGCTCGAGCATCAGGCTCAGGGCAACGGGACGCTGGTGTCGGCGCTGGTGACGAACGACGGCGACTGGATCGGCGCGATCCACCACAGCACGGACAACGGGCTGACGTTCAAGCAGGTCGGGCGGGTCGCCGATCCGCTCAACCACAAGGGTATGTGCTGCCACACCTTGTACGAGCTGCCGCAGGCGGTCGGTGAGATGCCGGCCGGCACGCTGCTGTGGGCCGCGTCGATGGGCGCCGACGAGGGCACCAACCGCCGGATGAAAGAGCATGTCTGGAAGTCCGCCGACCAAGGGAAGACCTGGACGTTCTTGGCAGAGGTGGACGAGTCGCCGAGTTCGGCCGGGACCTGGGAACCGGAGTTCACGGTCACAACCGATGGCCGGCTGGTGATGTTCTACTCCGACGAGACGGATGGGGTGCACAGTCAGAAGCTGGTCGAGCATGCGACCACCGACGGTGTGAACTGGACGGGGCCGCGCGATGTCGTGGCGCTGGCCGACCCATCGGCTCGGCCGGGGATGGCCGTCGTACGGAAGGTTCCGGACGGTACGTATCTGATGAGCTACGAGATCTGCGGACCCGGGCACAACTGCGAGGCCTACGTCCGTTGGTCGACCGACGGGTGGAACTGGGGTTCGCCGACCGATGCCGGTAACCGCGTCCGGACGGCCGACGGGCGGTACCCGGGCAGTACGCCGACGATCACGGTGGCGGGGAATACCGTCGTACTGAACTCGATGCGGGTGCGGAACGCCGACGGGTCATTCGCGGCCGGGGACGGGCGGATGTTCTTCGGGAACGCGGCCAGTGGGCACGGGGACTGGTTCGAGGTGACGGCACCGGTGCAGATTCCCGACCCGGGGAACGGGGTGTGCCCGACGTGGAGCAATCCGTTGCTCGGTTCGGCGGATGGGAAGTCGGTGTTCCAGATCGCGACCGACTACGACGCGGGCGGTACGTGCCGGGCCTGGCCGGGCGCGGGCGCCGCCGTACCGGTGGGGAGTCGGTCAGCTGTTGAGTCGGGACAGACGTTCGTGACGCAGTACCAGCAGCACTTGTTTGCGACGGCCTCGGGTGGCACGTTGCGGCACTGGTTCTGGGACAGCCGGGACGGGATGCACAGCGACACCTGGGGTACGGCGGTCGCCGGGCAGCCGGTCGGATTCCTGTACGGCGAGCAGCAGCACGCGTTCTGGCGATCGACGAGCGGGGTGTTGGAGCACTCGTTCTGGGATCCGGCGAGCGGCAGCTATCACGACACCTGGGGAACCGGCTTGGGCGGCGACCCGGCCGCACTGGTGAACGGCAACGCCCAGCACGCCTGGGCAGTCGATGCCTCCGGCAACCTTCAGCACTGGTGGTGGACGCCGGGACAGGCCGTCCGGCGCAACACCTGGGGCAGTGGGCTCGCCGGACGACCGAGCGCGTTGCTGGTTCAGGACGCCGAACACATCGTCGTACGGACGACCGACGGCCGGATCCGGCACACCTGGTGGACGGGACCGCAGGGGTTCCGGAGCGAGACGATCGGCAGCGATGTCACCGGCGACCCGATCACCGCCCAGATCGGCGACGCCCAGCACATCTGGGCCACCACCTCGAACGGCGAACTCCGGCACTGGTGGTGGAACGCCCGCGAAGGCTGGCGAACCGACGTCTGGTCCACGGGTGCCGCCGGCCGCCCCGCATTCCTCCAGGTCGGCGCGGCCCAGCACGTCTGGCACCGCACCACCACCGGCGACCTCATCCACGTCTACTGGTCGCCGAGCACCGGACTCGTCCGCGAAACCTGGGGCACCGGCATCACGGGTGATCCCAGCGCCGCTTCCGTCGGCTCCGCCCAACACGTCTGGTCCCTCGACGCCAACAACGCCGCCCAGCACTGGTGGACCGAAGGCTCGTCGATCCGTCACGACACCTGGGGCTGACGCCTCCGCATCGCCGCCAGCGAGCCGATCACGAAAACCACCGCGAGCCCACCGGAAAGGTACTTCGGGAAGGTCGTGTCGAGGTCCCAGTCCGCAAGCGCCATCCGGCCCGGGTGCTCCCGGTCGTACCGGATCTCGATCGGCTGCCCCACCACCGCCTGCTGGAAGAGCCCGGTGCTCGCGGTAACCTTCCGCCCCTCCCGCGTCGTGTACTCGACCTTCATGCTCTGCCGCCGCCCCGAGTCGTCCACCTTCACCACGGTCCCGGTGACCACTTCGCCCCGCTCCTGCAACCCGGTCAGCGTATGAACCTCCCACGCCCCCAGCACCAGGGACACCAGAGCACAGCAGAGCAGCAATACACTGGCGAACCCCACACGCCACTGGGCCTTGGGCCGCGTCCTCGTCACAGTCACGGGTGTACGACGTACGCCAGGCAGCTACGGATCCCTCAGAACCCACCCCTCAGCTTCCGTTGTACGGCGACGCGAGCAGTGGGCGGGTGTTGGTGAGGACCTGGGCGTAGTTGGCGCGGATCTTGGTGGCGTCGAGGGTGATGGCGGGTTCGGGTTTGCCGACGGGGATCTGCCAGGTGGGGAGGTCGCCGGTGAGGGCCCAGGCGGCCTGGCGGGCAGCACCGAGGGCGACGTACTCGGCTGGTTCGGGGAGGACGACCTCGGCGCCGAGCAGGGCTGGGGCCAGGGCCTGTACGGAGCGCGAGCGGGCACCGCCGCCGAGCAGCAGCAGGCGGTTGACGGGGATGCCTTGGGCGCGGAGGGCGTCGACGGCGTCGGCCAGGCCGCACAGTAGGCCCTCGACCGCCGCGCGGGCCATGATCGCGGGCTGCATGGTGGCCCGGGTGAGGCCGTAGACGAGGCCTGTCGAGTGCGGGAGGTCGGGCGTGCGTTCGCCGTCGAGGAAGGGCAGCAGAACGAGTCCCTGGCTGCCGGGCGACGACAGCGCGGCCTCGTCGAACTCGGCCAGCGTCATCCCGAGCAGTTCCGCGGTTGCCGACATCACGCGGGCGGCGTTCAGAGTGCAGACGAGCGGGAGGTATTCGCCGGTCGCATCCGCGAAACCGGCCACGAAGCCGGAGGCATCCGCGGTCGGGTGCGCGGAACGGGCGAACGCCGTACCGCTGGTTCCGAGCGAGATCGCGACATCGCCGACCTGCAGGTCCAGTCCGAGCGCGGCCGCCGCGTTGTCCCCGGTCCCCGCGCCCAGGGCAGCACCGGACGCCGTCCGGCCCACGATCTCGGCCGGGCCGGCCACCCGCGGCAACTTCAGCGACCGCCCGAACGCACGCTCGACCAGATCCTCGCGATAGCTGTTCGTCGCCGGCGACCACCACCCGGTCCCGGACGCATCGCCACGATCTGTCGTGATCCCGTCGATCCCGGACCGATCAGCCGCGAGCTTGTGAGTCATCCAGTCATGCGGCAGCACAACAGCCGCTGCACGCTCCACCGCCTCGCGCCGCGTTGCGAGGGAAGAGGCGGTCGGCATCTGCGCAACTTCCGACGCGCCAGAGGCAGCCGTGTCGCGGAGCCAGCGGAGCTTGGTGACGGTGAACGACGGCACCGGCATCGACCCGACAGCCTCGGCCCAGGCCTGCGGGCCGCCTAGCTCGGCGATGAGCTCGGCAGTCGCGTCGGCGGAGCTGGTGTCGTTCCACAGGACCGCCGGGTGGACGACCTCGCCGGCCTCGTCCAGCAGCACCATGCCGTGCTGCTGACCCCCGACCGCGATCGCCCCGACCCCGTCGAGCAGCCCGTCCGACGCGATCTCCCACGCCTTCCACCACTCGTGCGGATCGACCTGGGTCCCGTCCGGGTGCGGCGCCCGCCCCTCGCGCAGGACCGCGCCGGTCTCGGCATCGCACACGACCACCTTGGTCGCCTGGGTGGAACAGTCCACCCCGGCCACCAGTCTCGGCTGAGTCATTCCGGCTCCCTGAATTAGTTTGGGGACCAGCCTAAAGCGCCTCGAGCGTTGCGCGCGCCCCGATCTCGTGGAGTGACTGCAGAGCCGCGGTGTACTCCTGGACAAACCGGGGGTCGGCAGCGAGATCACCGAAGAGATCCGGGTCCGAGATGAAGACCAGCGGGTCCTCGCGGTTGTGCTGGGCGCGCTCGACCAGCTTGTCGCGCAACCGGTCGACCACCTCGATCGGCTCACCCCGCTCATCCGACCCCTCGGCGTACCGGGCCCAGGAAGCGACCACCAGGGCCGACCGCTTGATCTCGCGCCCCGCCGCGAGCTGCTCGCGGATGACCGGGACCAGCCACTTCGGGATCCGGTCGGAGCTCTCCGCACACAGCCGGGCGAGCGTGTCCTTGACCTCGGGATTCGCGAACCGCTCGATCAGCTGATGCCGGTACCGGTCCAGGTCGACCCCAGGCACCGGCGGCAGCGTCGGCGTACCCTCCTCGGTCATGTAACCGAGCAGGAAGTCCACGAACAGCTTGTCCTGGCACACCTCGTGCGCATATCGGTAGCCGGACAGGTACCCCAGGTAGCACAGCGCCTGGTGCGAAGCGTTCAGCAACCGCAGCTTCATCAACTCGTACGGCTCGACGTCGTCGACGATCTGGACGCCGACCTCCTCGTACGGCGGTCGCACGCCCCCGAAGTCGTCCTCGAGCACCCACTGGGTGAACGGCTCACACACCACCGGCCAGCCGTCCTCGATCCCGAACGCGTCGGACAATGCGGAGCGATCCGCATCGGTCGTGACCGGGGTGATCCGGTCCACCATGCAGTTCGGGAACCGAACGTCGTTCTCCAAATATGTCGCCAGCGCAGGATCCTTCAACCGGGCGAAGGCGGCCAGCATCTTGCGCGCGACATGCCCGTTCCCCGGGATGTTGTCGCACGACATCACCGTGAACGGCGGGATCCCGGCCGCCCGCCGCCGGGCCAGCGCCTCGACCACGAATCCGAACGCGCTCCCCGGCGTCGCGCCCGGTTCAAGGTCGGCCTCCAGTCCGGACGTGTCCAGCTCGCCCGTCACCTGGTTCACATGGTAGCCACCCTCGGTGATCGTCAGCGACACGATCCGCGTGGCCGGATCCACCAGCCGATCCAGTACGGCGTTGGCGTCGTCCGGTGCGAACAGGTAGTCCACGATCGAGCCGATCACCCGCGGTTCCAGCGTCCCGTCCGGGTGCTTGATCACCAGTGTGTACAGGTGATCCTGCGCGGACAGGACGTCGTACATGCGCTTGTCCTGCGGCAGTACGCCGATCCCGACGATGCCCCAGTCGAGCGCCTTCCCGTCGTTCATCAGCGCGTCGAGGTACATCGCCTGGTGGGCCCGGTGGAACCCACCGACCCCGAAGTGCACGATCCCCGGCGTCACCGCCGTACGGTCGTAGGAAGGCACAGCGATGTCGAGTGCATTCAAGGCGCCAGTGTTCAGTTGGGTCACTTGACCGCTCCCAGCGACAGCCCTTGGACGAGCTTGTCCTGGGCCGCGAAGCCGGCGATCAGCACAGGCAACGAGACCACGATCGACGCGGCACACACCTTGGCGAGGAACAATCCTTGGCTGGTCACGAACCCAGTCAAGAACACCGGCGCCGTCTGCGCCACTGTGCCGGTCAGCACCCGGGCGAACAGCAGCTCGTTCCAGCTGAAGATGAAGCAGATCAGCGCGACCGACGCGATCCCCGGAGTGACCACCGGCGCGACCACGGATCGCAAGGTCCTGCCGAGCGATGCCCCGTCGACCGACGCCGCCTCGAGGATCTCCACCGGTACCTCGGACAGGAAGCTGCGCAGCATCCAGACCGCGATCGGCAGGTTCATCGAGGTGTAGAGAATGATCAGCAGCCAGATGTTGTCCAGGAACCCGACCGACTGCGCGAACAGGTAGATCGGCAGCAGACCGGCCACCACCGGCAGCATCTTCGTGGACAGGAAGAAGAACAGGACGTCGGTCCACTTGCGTACCGGCCGGATCGACAACGCGTACGCCGCCGGGAACGCCAGCAGGATCACGAAGGCCGTGGACAGCACACTCGCGGTCAACGAGTTCGCCAGCGACGGCCAAGGACCGGTGTCGAAGAACGCCTTGTACCCGTCGATCGTCAGCGGAGCCCCGAGGTCCGGCGGATTCTTGGCCGCGTCCTCCTCGGAGTGGAACGAGGTCAGCAGCATCCACAGCACCGGCATCACGAACAGCAGACCGACAACCCACGCGAGCCCGCTCAGCGCCCAGCCACCACCACGACGCTGATGCCCCTTGACCATCGTGATCTGCCCGCTCATCGTCCGGTCTCCTCTCGGAACAGCGTGGATACCGACCGCAGCGCGAAGGTCGCGATCGCGATCGTGCCGATCACCACGATGACGCCGGCGGCTGAGGCCCGTCCGTAGTCGTGAGCGGTGTAGAAGGTCTGGTAGATCGTGTACGGGAGGTTCGACGTACCGAGACCGCCCGAGGTGATCGTGAAGACCGCGTCGAAGTTCTGCACCACGTAGATCGAACCGAGCAGCGCGGACAGCTCGAGGTACTGGCGCAGGTGCGGCAGCGTCATGTAGCGGAAGATCTCCCACTGGTTCGCGCCGTCGATCCCGGCCGCCTCGATCACGTCCAGCGGCCGGCTCTGCAGCCCGGCCAGCAGGATCAGCATCATGAACGGCGTCCACTGCCAGACCAGCGCGAAGATGATCGACCACAACGGCTGGTTGCTGATCCAGTCCGGCTGTGGCGCGTTCTCCCCGAAGATCCATTTCAGGACCCCGTTGAACAGCCCGTACGTCGGGTTGTACAGCGCGTGCTTCCAGAGCAGCGCGGCCGCCACCGGTACGACGAGGAACGGCGTGATCATCATCGTCCGGACCGCACCCCGGCCGCGGAACTTGCGGTCGAGCAGTAACGCGATCCCCAGCCCCAGCAGGAGGCTGATCAGTACGACGCCTGCCGTGAGCAGGATCGTCACCCAGATCGCGTGCCGGGTGTTCGCGTCGGTGAGCACCCGGCGGAAGTTGTCGATCCCGGCGAACCCACGCTCGTCGGGGTAATAGGCGTTCCAGTCCATGAAGGACGTGATCAGCGTGACCACGAACGGCAACTGGGTCACGACGATCATGAAGATCAGTGCCGGCAGCAGCGGCGCCCGCCGGGCCCAGTCCCCGGTCTTGCGCATCAACGTCTTGTCCCCGGAGTGCTTCGGCTTGGTAGCCGGCGCCGGCTTGATGTCAACAGACATGAGCTACTCCCCTCACTTCGCCGCGCGCGAGCGGTACCGCTCGGCGACGTCGTCGGCGAGCACTTGCCCGCGTTTCAGCGCTTCTTCGACGCTCATCCGCCCGGCGATCGCTGAGCTCACGTCCTGGCTGACCTGGGTGCCGAGATCCGGGAACTCCGGGATGTCGACGAACTGGATCCCGATCGCCGGCCGCGGCTGCGTCCCCGGGTTCTTCGGATCGGCAGTCTCGATGGCCGCCTTGGTCGGCGCCGCGAAGGCCCCGGCCTCCTTCAGGTACGCCGGGTTCTCGTACGTCGATGCCCGCTTACCGGCCGGGACCCGGGACCAGCCGAGCTTCTCGCCGACCAATTGCTCGTACTCCTTGCTGGAGGCCCACGAGATGAACTTCCAGGCGTTGTCCTGCTTCTTGCTGGCTTCCTGGATGCTCCAGGACCACGCGTACAACCAGCCGGAGCTGTCGGTCTCCTTGACCGGCGCCGGGGCGTAGCCAATCTTGCCCTTCACCGGCGAGTTCGGTGCCTCGAGCGATCCGGCCGCCGAGGTCGCGTCGTACCACATCGCGACATTGCCCTGGATCAGGTTGTTCAGGCATTCGGTGAAGCCGGCCTGTGGTGCGCCCGCCTCGCCGTGGTTGCGGACCAGGTCGACGTAGAACTTGGTGGCCGCGGTGAACTCCGGTGAGTTCACCTGTGCCTGCCAGTCCTGCGTGAACCAGGTGCCGCCGAAGGTGTTCACCACGGTGGTCAGCGGCGCGAAGAGCTGGCCCCAGCCGGGCTGACCGCGTAGACAGATCCCGCGCATGTTGGGCTGGGCCTTGTCGACCTTGGCCGCGATGTCGGCGACCTCGTCCCAGGTCGGTTTGGCCGGCATCGTGACGCCCTTGGCCTCGAGCACGTCCTTGCGATACATCAGGAACGACGACTCACCGTAGAACGGTTCGCCGTACACCTTGCCGTCCTCGCCGGACAGTGACTCGGTCATCGGCTTCAGGATGTCGTCCTGGTCGAACGACGGGTCCTTCGCGATGTGGTCGGACAGTGGCGCGATCCACTTGCTCTTGGCATAGATCGGGATCTCGAAGTTGCTCAGGGTCGCGACGTCGTACTGACCGGCCTGGCTGGAGAACTCCTGGCTGATCTTGTCCCGGACGTCGTTCTCCGGCAGCACGGTGAAGTTCACCTTGATCCCGGTCTGCTTGGTGAAGTTCTCGGCGGTGAGCTGCTGCAGATCGACCATCTGCGGGTTGTTCACCATCAGCACGTTGATGCTGTCGGCGCCGCCACCACCGGCGCCACCGCCCCAGCCGGCACAGCCACTGACCGCACTCACCAGAAGTGCGACACCGACCGCTCCGACACGTTTTCCCTGTCTCGGCACGAGCCACTCCCTCACCGCTCATTTGAGCAAGCTTCCGCTCACTGCCACGAGTGAAACGGAATCGGGGTTGACCTGTCAAGAGTCTGTGCAACACTGGTGCACAGCTCCGCTCATATGAGCGCACGGTTTTTGGGGAGGCGGAATGGAGCCCATCACGGGCGGTCCGGCACAGCTCGTGCTGACGGCGTCGATCGCGCGCCGGTACTACGTCGACGGCCGGTCCAAGGTCGAGATCGCCGACGAGTTCCGGCTCAGCCGGTTCAAGGTCGCGCGGTTGCTCGACCAGGCCCGCAGCAGCGGGCTGGTGCGGATCGAGATCAGCCATCCGGGCAACGTCGACCTCGACCTGTCCGCCCGGCTCCAGGAGACCTTCGGGCTCCGCCGCGCGATCGTCGTCGACACCCCCGAGGTCGAGCCGGCCGCCCTGCGTCTGCAGCTCGGCAAGGCCGCGGCAGAGCTGCTGACCGAGATAGTCACGGCGAACGACGTACTAGGCCTCGCTTGGGCGCGCGCCGTCACGGCGATGACCGACCAGCTCACCTCACTCGCGACCGTCCCCGTCGTACAGCTCACCGGGGCGCTGACCCGGCCGGATGTCGAGGCCAACTCGGTCGAGCTCGTCCGCCACACCGCGCGGCTGTCCGGCGGACCGGCGTACCTGTTCTATGCGCCGCTGGTGGTGCCTGACGCGACCACGGCTCGCGCGCTGCGGCAGCAGCCTGAGGTGGCTGAGGCGATCAGCCATTTCGACGCGGTCACCAAAGCCGTTGTGGGGTTGGGCTCCTGGGCTCCCGGGCAGTCGACGCTGTACGACGCGATGGACGCGGACGCGTGTGAGCAGCTGCAGAAGCGTGGCGTCGTGGCAGACATCTCCGGGGTGTTCGTCGACGCGAAGGGTGTCCCGGTGCAGAGCAAGGTGACCGATCGGGTCATCGCGATCAACGCCGAGCAGATGAACGCGATCGACGAGGTGATCGCGATTCCGTACGGCCTGGCGAAGGTCGAGGCCGTCCGTGCCGCGGTCCGCAGCGGTCTGGTGAACGGGATCGTTACGCACAGTCCACTCGCACGCGCCTTGCTGGACGAGGTTCCCTAGCCCACCATGGGCGAGGTGGAAACCCCCTTACTCGGTGGCACTGCCAACCGGGGACTGGTCGTCCGGGTCCGCGACACCGTCCGTCGGCCGCTCCGAGCCGGCAGTGCAGCAACGCACACCCTCCTCCAGCACCTCGAAGCAGTTGGCTTCGCCGGCGCACCGCGGTTCCTGGACATCGACGCGCAAAACCGTGAGGTGCTGTCCTACGTGCCGGGCGAGACCGTCACACCGCCGTACCCATCCTGGTCCATGACGGACGAGGCACTCGACAGCGTGGCGGTCCTCCTGCGCGACTATCACCAGGCCGTTGCGGGATTCCCGGCAGCCGACCTCACCTGGAACGAGCCGGTCCCGGCGGCGTACATCGACGGCCTGATCAGCCACAACGACCCAAACCTGGACAACATCGTGTTCCGGGATGGCGTCGCGGTCGCACTCATCGACTTCGACCTGGCCGGACCGGGGTCAGCCCTGTGGGACGTGGCCGCCGCGATCCGCCTGTGGGCGCCGCTCCGGCCGGAGGACGACATCCACGACGTGCGGCGAGGTCGTGCGCTCAGTCGGTTGCGTCGGTTCGCGGACACCTACGGACTCGACGAGGCTGACCGCCTTCGGCTCGTCGCGGCAACGGCCGACAACCACGTCTGGTGTATGGACTACGTCCGCCGCGGCTCGGAGACCGGACACCCCTGGTTCCACCAACGCTGGACCACCGGCGAAGCCGCCCTGACCGCCCGCACCGCCGCATGGTTCACTCGCCAGTCTCAGACACTGCAGGACGCCTTGCTGCAATAGCTTCCTGCTGGCCTGCGTAGTAGTTCTCCTGCAGCTTGCGGATGAAGTGCGGCAGGAACACAGCCGGACCGACCGGCCACGCCTGACCACCGTCTTCCAGGAAGCTGAGCACGAAGGCGACCACTGTCAGCCCGATCAGCAGGATCCAGCCGTTCCGGCACACCCACGGACCCTCGTCGGAGATCAGCCCCCAGCGGGTCACCGCCCCGACGAGCAGCAGGCCGGCCGTGAGCGCCAGCACCACCAACGTCCCGCCGTACGTCCAGCCGTGCGATTCCTGCCACGGATCGTCATGGCGAACCGCCCGCACGAGCTGCACCACCCCCGCGACACCGATCAACGCGTAGGCGGCGGCTCCCAGCTTCAGCTTCGGCACGCCTGGTTATCGGTGAGGAGGCGCTGGTGTTACGGCACCAACGACAGGAGGTAGTTGTGTACGTATACCCGCCGGTGAGCGTGAGCAGCCCCACGCCGGGCGCCTGCCCCGGGGACACCTCCTGTCCTTCGTGCCGGAGAATGTGCGGGTGAGTGCGCGTGTGGTGTTGCTGGCGGGGCCTTCGGGGGCCGGGAAGTCGCGGTTGGCGGAGCTGACCGGGCTGCCGGTGGTGCGGCTGGACGACTTCTACCGGGACGGTGACGACGAGGCGATGCCGCGGTCGCCGCTCGGTATCGTCGACTGGGACGACCCTGCCTCCTGGGACGGTGACCGCGCGGTCGCGGCGCTCGAGCTGCTGTGCGCGACCGGTCAGGCGGATATGCCGATCTACGAGATCTCCGCGGACGGGACCGTCGGCCACCGGGAGTTCAGCACCGAGGGATCCCCGCTGATCATTGCCGAGGGCATCTTCGCCGACCAGATCACCGGCGAACTCAGGGATCGCGGCCTGCTCGCACTGGCGATCTGCGTCCGGCACCACCGCCTGGTCACCTTCGCCCGGCGGTTCCAGCGCGACCTCCGCGAGCACCGCAAACCGCCGTTCACCCTGCTCCGCCGCGGCCTCCTACTCCTCCGCGACGACCCCCAGGTCGTCCGCCGCTGCGTCGAGGCCGGCTGCGACCCCATGACCCCCAAGGCAGCCCTCCGCCGGATCCGCGCGTTGGTCGCCGGATCCCCACGCCATCACAATTGACCTCCCCGGCCCCGCTCCACGCTCAGCACCGCGCCGCGAGCGCATTTGTGATGGCCTGGAGGTCCGCGGGCGTTCGGCCGTTGTTCACCTTTGCCTGCTCGGATGGGCACTGTGAACCGTTCGGCTCCTGGTATAGCCGTCGTTGTGACCGCCCTGCTGCTCGGCATGACCGGCTGCGGCAGTGACGCGGGCGCCGCGGTGCGCCCCGCCGACACGCCGGTGCCCAAGGTGGCTGAGCAGACCGCGAAGAGTGCGCTGGCCGGCCTGATCGTGCTGCCACGCAGTTTCGGGGCCGACCCGAAGCACACCACCGGCCCCTTCAGCACCGAGAGTTACATAGCGAACTTCTCCGCCGACCCGGCCCTCGACCGTGCCCTGCTGCTGAACTCAGGCTTCGTCGAAGGCTACCGGGCGAGCCGGCTCAGCCCGGACAAGAAGAAGCGCTATGTCGTTGAGCTGTTCAAGGCGGCAACCCCGGCCAAGGCGAAGATCCTGCAGGACGGTTTCTGGCGCCAGGAGCCCCGCAATCACCCCTTCCGCGTCCCCGGTGCCCTCAGTAACGCGCACGCGGCGTACGACGCAGGGACCGAGAAGAACGAGGCGATCGCCGAAGCCAGCATCGTGGTCGGCTCCCTGGTCGCACTGCTCTCCGTCCGCCAGTCCGCCCCGCTCGGTACGTCGGTCCGTCCGGACACCGCCCTGATCACCGACCTGGCCGAACGCCAGCGCGCCCGTCTCACCAGCAACTCCAGCTGACGGTCGCGTACGAGCTACCCGAAGTGGCGCTCGCGGGCTAGTTCATCAGCCCACCACCGTCCGTACCGTCGGACAGGTGAAACGACTTGGGGTTGTCAGCGGCGCCATCAGCTGGTTCGGCGGCATGGTGCAGTTCTTCCTGCTGATGGCTCTCGTCCAGTTCGCCTGGACGACGCCGTACAGCTGGGCCGGCAACAACATCAGCGACCTCGGCAACGTGCACTGCGGTGACTTCGGCGGCCGCTATGTCTGCTCACCCTTGCACACCTTGATGAATGTCTCGTTCACGACCGGCGGGATCCTGATCATCCTCGGCGCGATCCTCACCCACGACGCCTGGCCACGCACCGTCGTCGCGCGACTGATCCGATCGTTGCTAGTAGCAACAGGCGCAGGCTGGATGACAGCCGGCCTGTTCCCCGCCGACGTCAACGAGAACCTGCACGTCATCGGCGGCGCGTTCGTCATCTTCGTCAGCGGCAACCTCGCCCTGCTGCTGACCGTCTTCCTGCACACCGGACCGTTGGCGAAACTCCGATGGTGGGGCTTCGCCTTCGGTCTCCTCGGCCTGTCCGCGATGCTGCTGCACTTCACCGGCAACGGCCTCGGACTCGGTGTCGGCGGCATGGAACGCGTGACCGCCCACGGCCTCCCGATCTGGCTCGGGATCGCCGGATTCCGCCTGTTCCTAACCGATCCGGTCGATCACGAGCGGGCCGGCCTCGTACGACGTTGAGACCTCGACCGCGTCGGTCAGCGACTCCAGCGCCCGCTCGAAACGGCTCGCGTCGTCCGCATGCAAGGTCAGCAAGGGCTCACCGGCCTTGACGGTGTCGCCAGGCTTCGCGTGCATCTCGATGCCGGCGACCGCGGAGACCGGGTCCTCCTTGCGAGCCCGACCAGCGCCCAGACGCCACGCGGCAACCCCGACCGCGAGCGCGTCGAGCTTGGACAGGACGCCGGACGACGGTGCTAGTACGACGTGCTGCTCCGGAGCGACCGGCAGCTCGGCAGACGGGTCGCCGCCCTGGGCCGAGATCATCGCGCGCCAGGCGTCCATCGCCGTACCGTCTCGCAGCTTCTCCGCCGGGTCGACATCGGTCACGCCGGCGGCTGCGAGCATCTCGCCGGCCAGGGCGATCGTGAGCTCGACGACGTCGGCGGGACCGCCGCCGGCCAGTACCTCGACGGATTCGCGAACCTCCAGGGCGTTTCCGGCGGTCAGACCGAGCGGGACCGACATGTCGGTGAGCAAGGCAACGGTTTTCACGCCGGCATCGGTGCCGAGAGCAACCATCGTCTCGGCCAGTTCGCGGGCGTCGGCGAGGTCCTTCATGAAGGCGCCGGAGCCGACCTTCACATCCAGCACGAGCGCACCGGTGCCCTCGGCAATCTTCTTGCTCATGATCGAGCTGGCGATCAGCGGGATCGCCTCGACGGTCCCGGTCACGTCGCGCAGCGCGTACAGCTTCTTGTCGGCCGGCGCGAGACCGTCACCGGCCGCGCAGATCACCGCGCCGACGTCCTCCAGCTGGCGCATCATCTCGTCGTTCGACAAGGCTGCTCGCCAGCCTGGGATCGACTCGAGCTTGTCCAGCGTGCCGCCGGTGTGACCGAGGCCGCGGCCGGACAACTGCGGTACAGCGACGCCGCAGGCCGCCACCAGGGGTGCCAGCGGCAGCGTGATCTTGTCGCCGACCCCGCCGGTGGAGTGCTTGTCGGCCGTCGGGCGGGACAGCTTCGCGAAGTCCATCCGCTCACCGGACGCGATCATCGCCGCGGTCCAGCGGGCGATCTCGCGGCGGTTCATCCCGTTCAGCAGAATGGCCATCGCCAGTGATGACATCTGCTCGTCGGCGACGTCACCGCGCGTGTAGGCGTCGATCACCCAGTCGATCTGCCCGTCGCTCAACTCACCGCGATCCCGCTTGGTGCGAATCACGTCGACCGCGTCGAAGCTCACTTCTCCTCCAGAAACTCGGGCCCGAACGCCTCAGGCAACAACTCACGCAACGGCCGGCTCCCGGACGCCGTCTCGATCTGCAGGCTTGGCCCGCCGTGCTCGTGCAACAACTGTCGGCACCGCCCACACGGCGTCAGCAGCTCCCCGTTGTGGTCCACACAGGTGAACGCGACCAGCCGCCCACCCCCGGTCCGGTGCAACTCCGACACCAGCCCGCACTCGGCACACAGCGTCAACCCGTACGACGCGTTCTCCACGTTGCACCCGGCAACCACCCGCCCGTCCTCCACCAGCGCCGCCGCCCCCACGGCATACCCGGAGTACGGCGCATAAGCCCGCCCCATCGCCTCCACCGCGGTCTCCCGCAGCACCTTCCAATCCACATCCACCACCCCAGCATCCCCCACAACCCCACCCAACCCCACCACCCGCCCCGCACCATCTGATGGGTGAACCCACCAGCGTGTGGGTTCCCCCACCGCATGCGGGTCCAGAACCCCCAACCTCATGGGTGAACCCACCAAACGCAACCCACCCGGCCCACCGCCTGCCCGGTTTGACGCATTTGGTGGGTGAACCCATCAGGTGGAGGGTTCCCACCCCGGAATCCGGTGGGGGAACCTCCCGTTTGGTGGGTGGACCCACCAAACGGGGTTAGTCGGTGACGTACGGTTCGCCGTCGGCTTTGGGGGCTCGGACTCGGCCTACCAGGCCGGCTACGGCGATGATGGTGGCCAGGTAGGGGGCCATCAGGAGGAGTTCGCCGGGGATGGGGGTCTGGATGATCTGGAGCTGGGACTGCAGCTGGGTGGCGAAGCCGAAGAAGAGGGCTGCGACCATCGCACCGATCGGGTGCCAGCGGCCCATGATGAGCGCGGCCAGGGCGATGAAGCCGTTGCCCGCGGTCATGTCCTTGGCGAACGAACCGGCGTACCCGACCGTGAAGAACGCACCACCGAGGCCGGCCAGAACCCCGGCCCACAGGACGGCGGAGTACCGGACCCGCTTGACCTTGATGCCGACCGTGTCGGCCGCCTTCGGGTGCTCGCCGACCGCGCGGACCCGCAGGCCCCAGCGGGTCTGGAAGAGCACGAAGGTGACGACGGCGACCGCGATGTAGGTCAGGTAGACCAGGACGGTCTGGTTGAACAGGATCGGCCCGATGAACGGGATGTCGCCCAGCCCCGGGATCTTCACCGCGGACAGGACGGTCGGCGTGTTCAGGTTGGCCGCGTCCTCCTGCAGGAACTGGTCGAACAGGAAGCCGGTCACACCGGTCGCGAACACGACCAGTACGACGCCGAGCACAACCTGGTTCACCAGGTACTTGATCGAGAACACCGCGAGCAGCAGAGCCATCAGTACGCCGGACGCCGCGGCCGCGATCAACGCCGCCACCGCGCTCCCCGTCGTACTGGCGACGACTGCCGCGGTGAACGCGCCGACCAGGAACTGGCCCTCGATCGCGATGTTGATGACACCGGCCCGCTCACACAGCACACCGGCCAGCGCGCCGAGGATCAGCGGGGTGGCGAAGTTCAGCGTGCCCTGGAACTGGTTGGCCAGCGGGAAGACCTTGCCCGCAGCGGCCCAGCAGAGGAAGGCGCCGATGAAGCTGACCCCGAGAACGATGGCCAGCCAGCCGGAGTACTTCTGCGGGACCCGGCGCAGGATGTAGGCCACCGCGGCGACCACACCGAGGGCGCCGAGCAGGATGGCGACCGGCTGCGCGGGCAGGCCGAGCAGGTTGTTCTGCAAGTCGCCGGAGACCAGCTGGAACGTCGCCTTGCCGCTCTTGGTGAAGAGCGCCAGCGCGAGCCCGATCAGCGCGAACACCAGCATCAGGCCGCCGACGCGCAACCGGCGGACGCGCTCCGCCGGGGCCTCGATCGCCACCGGAGCGGGGACCCGCGCGGTGTCCTGAACCGTCACGTCGCTCATCCGTTCCAACCCTTCGCGAGGATGGCTCCGGATCCGCGATCCTTCGGCAGGAACCGGAAGACCGAGCGGACCAGCGCGGGAGCCGCGACGAACAGCACGATGGTTGCCTGCAGCACCGTAGTCAGCGTCAGCGGCGTCTGCGTGATCAGCTGCATCTGCAGGCCGCCCGCGTTCAGCGCGCCGAAGAGCAGACCGGCCAGGACGGTGCCGAGCGGCGTACCGCGGCCGAGCAGCGCGACCGTGATCGCGTCGAACCCGACCGATGCGGCGACGCCGTCGGTCAGCGGCAGGTCGGTCCCGAGCACCTGCTGCGTCCCGGCCAGACCGGCCAGCGCACCGGCGACGACCATGGCAATCACGTAGGCCCGGCCGACCGACATACCGGCCGTCTTCGAGGCATCCGCGTTCGCACCAACCGCGCGCAGCTCGAAACCGACCGTCGACTTGTTCAGCAGCCACCAGACGAAGACCGCGGCGACCAGCGCCAGCAGGAAGCCGACATGCAGGCGGGTGTCACCGAACTGCGGGTACTGCGCGTTGGCGTCGACGACTGGTGAGATCGGGTCGGCCCGCCCGGGCCGCTGGAACGTCGAGGTCGTGAGCAACCACTGCAGCAGGTAGATCGCGACGTAGTTCAGCATGATCGTGACGATCACCTCGTGCGCACCGGTACGCGCCTTCAGCAGACCGACCACACCGCCCCAGATCGCGCCGCCGATCAGGCCGGCCACGATCGCGACGACCAGGTGTAGGACCGGCGGCAGGTGCCACGCGAAGCCGACGTACCCGGCGAGAACGGCGCCCATGATCAGCTGCCCCTGGGCGCCGATGTTGAACAGCCCGGTCCGGAACGCCAGCGAGACCGCGAGGCCGCCGCAGATCAGCGGGGTCGCCTGGGTCAGCGACTCGCTGATCGGGGAGATCCCACCGATCGCGCCGACCGCGAGCGCCTTGTAGGCCTCGCCGACCGCCGACAGCGCCGCGGAAATGGTGTCCATCGGTGCGGCGCCGAAGTACCCGACCGCTGTCTTCACGTCGTCGTCGCCGACGATGATCAGGATCGCCCCGACGAGCAGCGCGAGCACGATCGCGCTGACCGAGACCAGACCCTGGACCGCCCACGACGGCAGCCCGGACCGGCGCGACACCGGGGCCGGCGGGGTTGTGGTTGCTGTGCTCATCTAGATGGTTCCCAACGTGGTCGGGTTCTCGATCGCGACGTCGTGTGCCTCGGACTTGGAGGCGCCGGCCATCATCAGGCCGAGCTCGTCGCGGGGGGTGTCGGCCGGTACGACGCCGACCACCTTGCCGCGGTACATCACCGCGACCCGGTCGGCCAGCGCCGCGATCTCGTCCAGCTCGGTAGAGACGATCAGTACGGCGGTGCCCTGGTCGCGCTCGCGCACGATCCGGGTGTGCAGGAACTCGATCGACCCGACGTCCACACCGCGGGTCGGTTGCGAGGCGACCAGCAGCTTCAGCGGCCGGGAGAGCTCGCGGGCGAGCACGACCTTCTGCTGGTTACCGCCGGACAGCGACGACACGGTCTGGTCGACGCCCTGGGTGCGGATGTCGAACTCCTCGACCCGGGCGTGCGCGTTCTTGTGGATCTCGTCGGTGTTCAGCGCCACTCCGTTGCCGAACGGCGCCTTGCGGAACAGGTCGAGGACCAGGTTCTCGGCGACCGTGAACGAGCCCACGAAACCGTCGTGCCCACGGTCCTCCGGGACATACCCGATGCCCGCGTCGAGGCGGTGCCGGGTCGACTTCGTGGTCAGCTCCTGGCCGTCCAGCGTGATGCTGCCGGCCGCGATCGGGGTGAGGCCGAGCAACGCCTCGGCGAGCTCGGTCTGACCGTTGCCCTGGACACCGGCCACCGCGAGGATCTCGCCGGCCCGGACCTCCAGGTCGATGTCGTCGACCGCGGTGAACCCGCGCTCGTCGATCACGGTCAGACCGGTCACGCGCAGTACGGCGTCCTTCGGCTGGGCCGGCTCCTTGTCGACGACCAGGTCGACCGCGCGGCCGACCATCAGCTCGGCCAGCTCTTCCTCGGTCGCGGACGGCTCGGCCTGGCCGACCACCTTGCCGCGGCGGATCACGGTGATCTTGTCCGCGATCGCCTTGACCTCTTTGAGTTTGTGGGTGATGAAGACGATCGAGGTGCCGTTCTCCTTGAGCTGGCGCATCACCGCGATCAGCTCGTCGATCTCGGCCGGCGTGAGCACCGCGGTCGGCTCGTCCAGGATCAGCACGCTGGCGTCGTTCGTGAGCGCCTTGATGATCTCCACGCGCTGCTGGACCCCGACCGGGATGTCCTCGACCAGCGCCTCGGGATCGACCTCGAACCCGTACCGCTCGGAGAGCTCGGTGACGAGCGCGTTGGCCTTCTTGCGGTCCAGCACGCCGCCGGGGTGGGTGTTCTCCCGGCCGAGCATGATGTTCTCCGCGACGGTGAAGACCGGGACCAGCATGAAGTGCTGGTGCACCATGCCGATGCCGTGCTTGATCGCGTCACTCGGCGAGGTGATGGTGACCTTCTCGCCGTCGATGACGATCTCGCCCGAGTCGGGCTGCAGCAGCCCGTAGAGCATGTTCATCAGCGTGCTCTTGCCGGCACCGTTCTCACCGAGCAGGCAGTGGATCTCACCCGGCTCGATGACCAGGTCGATGTGGTCGTTGGCGACCAGCGAGCCGAAGCTCTTCGTCAGTCCGGACAGCTCGAGATGCATGCAGCCCCTCTTCTCATACCGAGAGCCAGGAAGGCGACGACCTGTAGGTCGGCCTTCCTGGCTCGCACCGTACTACGCGGTGGTTCAGGACGCCTTCGGCTGCGCCTTCGACTCGATGGTGATCTTGCCGCCGATGATGTCGGTCTTGATCTGCTCCAGCTCGGTCTTCAGCTCGGCCGGGACCTTGCTGTCGAACTCGTGGAACGGCGCCAGGCCGGTGCCACCGTTCTCCAGCGTGCCGATGAACTGCTTGTTGTCGAACTTGTTGTCGACGACGGAGACGATCGCGTCCTGGACGGCGACGTCCATACCCTTCTTGACGCTGGTGATCAGCACCGAGCAGTACTCCGCCGCGGACTCACAGCCGTCGGTGTCGACCCAGATGGCGTTGACCTTGCCGTTGCTGGCCTTGGCCGCCTGCAGACCGCCGAGACCCGCCGGACCGGCGACCGGGAAGATGATGTCGGCGCCCTGGGTGATCAGGTTCTGGGCGTTGTTCTGGCCCTTGGCCTTGTCCTCGAAGTCACCGGTGAACAGGCCGTCCTGCTTGGCCTCGTCCCAGCCCAGCAGCGCGACGTTCTTCGACTTCTGCTTGTTGTAGTACTTCACGCCCTCGGCGAAACCGTCCATGAAGATCGTCACCGGCGGGATCTTGACGCCGCCGAAGGTGCCGACCTTGCCGGACTTGGACATCGCCGCGGCCAGGTAACCGGCCTGGAAGCTGGACTGCGCGGTGTTGAAGCCGAGCGGCTTGACGTTGGCGATCGGCTTCGCCGGAGCGGAGTCGACGATCGCGAACTTCACGTCCGGGTTCTTGGTGGCGGCCTCGTCGGTGGCGTCCTCGAGCTTGAAGCCGACCGAGATGATCACGTTGCACTTGGCCGCGACCATCGCGGTCATGTTGGTCGGGTAGTCGTTGTCGGACTTCGACTCCGCCTTGACCTCGGTCAGGCCCTTGGCCTTGACCGCGTCCTGCAGGCCCTTGTACGACGTCTGGTTGAACGACTTGTCGTCGAAACCGCCGGAGTCGGAGACCATGCAGGCCTTGAAGGCCTTGTTGTCGGCGCCTCCGGCCGGGCCACTTTCCGTCGGCTTGCTGCCACAAGCTGCGACGGCGAGCGTCAGTACGCCCACGATCGCGGTTCCCCGCACGAACTTCTTCACCGGACGTCTCCTTCGTCGTACCAGATCGTTTGCGCACGCCTGCCCCTGCGTGCCATCCGCAGACTATAGGGGCGGTCAGTGTTAGTTAGAACGACAAGATGACCTCGATACCGGAAAGTGACCGGCACTTTCGTCACATTTCCGCAACTCCTGCGGCGCGGTCACCGAGTGCCCGGCGCCGTCACGGTGAGTGAACGATTCAGGCCTCATGTCACAATCGCGGGCATGAGTCATCAACTGCTGGTCGCGGATGTCCTCGCCCGGGTCGAGGAAGTCCGCGAGACCACGGTCGAGCTGCGCCGGGATCTGCACGCCCATCCCGAGCTCGGCTGGCACGAAGTCCGGACCACCGAAATCCTGGAGCGCGTCCTCACCGACGCCGGCCTGTCACCACAGGTGCTGCCGACCGGGACCGGCCTCATCTGCGACATCGGCTCCGGTGACTCGTGTGTTGCGTTGCGCGCGGATATCGACGCGCTCCCGGTGCCGGACGGCGTCGAGGCGCTCTGGCGGTCGACGAACGACGGCGTCGCGCACGCCTGCGGTCACGACATCCACACCGCTGGCCTGGTCGGCGCTGCGCTGGTACTGGCCGGGATGGCGCGGGACGGCGCGTTGGACCGCCGGGTCCGCCTCATCTTCCAGCCGGCCGAGGAGGTCATGCCCGGTGGCGCGCTGGGCGTGATCGCAGCCGGCGGACTGGACGGCGTACGGCGGATCTATGGCGTCCACTGCGATCCCCGCCTGCAGGTCGGCCAGGTCGGCCTGCGTGTCGGCGCACTGACGGCCGCCGCCGACCGCATCCTCGTCCGGCTGAGCGGCGCCGGCGGGCACACCTCCCGCCCCCACCTCACCGGCGACCTCGTCTACGCGCTCGCCACCCTCGTCACCGAGCTCCCCGCAGCACTGTCCCGCCGCGTCGACCCGCGCGCCGGCATGTCTCTCGTCTGGGGCCGCATCACCTCCGGCTCCGCCGCCAACGCCATCCCCTCCCGAGGCGAAGCCGAAGGCACCCTCCGCTGCCTCGACGCCAACGCCTGGCACCAAGCCGCCGAACTCCTCCCGACCCTGGCGAACCAACTCGTCGCCCCCTACGGCATCCAGGTCGACACCGAAGTCACCCACGGCGTCCCCCCGGTCATGAACGACGCCCATGCCATCGACGTCCTCCGCAACGCCGCCCAGCAAACCCTCGGCACCGGCGCCATCAGCCCGACGGACCAGTCCCTCGGCGGCGAAGACTTCGCCTGGTACCTGGAACACGTCCCCGGCGCCATGGCCCGCCTAGGCGTCCGCCCACCCACCCTCGACACCACCGGCGACCTCCACACCCCCACCTTCGACCCCTCCGAAGAATCAATCTCCCTAGCCACCACCCTCCTAACCTCAGCCGCCCTCCTCGACTGACGGCCCCCGCTCCGCGGCGACGCCCTTTGCCGCCTCCGGCGGGCGCGCAGGGTGATCGGGCGAGAAGTGATTGCCACGAGTGCAGGTGGCGGTTGGTCAGTGCCGCGGGTCCGGACCGCCAGGCCATCACAACTGCCGGCGTGCCAGGCGCTCCCGCGTGGAACCGCGTCCGGGACGCGATTGTGATGGCGTGGGCGTCCGGGGCGGACTCCCATCACCCACCAAGTCGCGCTGCACCGGCCGTGCCACGCCTGGCGACACTTCGCTGGCGGGTGTTGGGGTTGGTGGGTGGTGCGCGTCCGCTCACCTACCGGGGCAGGGCGCAGGCGGCCTCAGGCGGTGCGGCGGTTTGTGCCCCGCCGGAGGCGGAGAAGGGCTGTCGCCGCGGAGCGGGGTTCTTTAGAAAGTGTCGGCGGGGATGTAGACGCCCCAGACTTCGCGGAGGGTGTTGCAGACTTCGCCTACGGTGGCTCGGGCTTTGAGGGCTCGCTTCATGGGGTAGAGGCAGTTGTCGGTGCCTTCGGCGGCCTTTTTGAGGTCGGCCAGGGCTTCGTCTACCTCGGTCTGGTTGCGTTCGGCGCGGAGGGTGGCGAGGCGGGCTACCTGCTGGGCCTCGATGGCGGGGTCGACGCGGAGGGGCTCGTAGGGTTCTTCTTCGGCGACCTTGAACTTGTTCATGCCGACGACCACCCGTTCGGCCGCGTCGATCTCGAGGGAGATGCGGTACGCCGACTGCTCGATCTCCTGCTTCTGGAAACCCTTCTCGATCGCGGCCACGGCACCGCCGTACTCCTCGACCTGGGTCATCAGCTCGACCGCTTCGGCCTCGACCTTGTCGGTCAGCGCCTCGACGACGTACGAGCCGGCGAACGGGTCGACGGTCGCGGTGATGTCGGTCTCGTAGGCGAGGACCTGCTGGGTGCGCAGGGCCAGCCGGGCCGCCTTCTCGGTCGGGAGGGCGATCGCCTCGTCGTAGGAGTTGGTGTGCAGCGACTGCGTTCCACCCAGTACGGCGGCCAGGCCCTGCACGGCGACCCGGACGAGGTTCACCTCCGGCTGCTGTGCGGTCAGCTGCACCCCGGCGGTCTGCGTGTGGAACCGCAGCATCTGAGACTTCGGGTTCTTCGCGCCGAACTCGTCCCGCATCACGCGCGCCCAGATCCGGCGCGCGGCGCGGAACTTCGCGACCTCTTCGAGCAGTGTCGTCCGGGCCACGAAGAAGAACGACAACCGCGGCGCGAACGTGTCCACGTCGAGCCCGGCAGCGACCGCCGTACGGACGTATTCGATACCGTCCGCGAGCGTGAACGCGATCTCCTGCGCGGGCGTCGCCCCCGCCTCGGCCATGTGGTAGCCGGAGATCGAGATCGTGTTCCAGCGCGGCAGCTCCGCCTGGCAGTACGCGAAGATGTCGCTGATCAGCCGCAGCGACTCCTTCGGCGGGTAGATGTACGTCCCGCGCGCGATGTATTCCTTCAGTACGTCGTTCTGGATCGTCCCGGTGAGCTGTTCACCGGCAACCCCCTGCTCCTCCGCGACCAGTTGGTACAGCAGCAGGAGCACCGATCCCGGCGCGTTGATCGTCATCGACGTGGACACCTGGTCCAGCGGGATCCGGTCGAACAGGATCCGCATGTCGTCGATCGAGTCGATCGCCACCCCGACCTTGCCGACCTCGCCGGACGCGATCGTGGCGTCGGAGTCGTACCCCATCTGGGTCGGCAGGTCGAAGGCGACCGACAACCCCATCGTCCCGGCATCGATCAGCTGGTGGTACCGCTGGTTCGACTCCGCGGCCGTCCCGAACCCGGCGTACTGGCGCATCGTCCACGGCCGCTGGGTGTACATCGTCGGGTACACACCACGGGTGAACGGGAACTTCCCCGGCTCCCCCAGCTTCTCCGCCGGATCGAACCCGTCCAGCGCGCCCGCGTCGTACACCGGCGCGAACTCGAATCCGGACTCGCTGCGATGGCTCATCTCCCCACCGTAGGCCGAACCACCCCTCCACTGGTATGCAGCGCCCGGGTGAGATCGGTTACTACCGGTGAGTTCAGTCCCACCAGAACAGCCACTCCGGATCCCCGCTCATCGTCTCGACCTGGGCCTCCAGCGTCTCGACCTCCTGGTTGATCCAGTCCGGATCGAACGCCCACTGCTCGGCCGCCATCAGTTGCAGCTGCCCGACGTCCTCCGTCGGCATCGTGATCACCCGCATCGAGTCGAACCCGAGGACGACCAGCCGCGCACCGAACCGGTCCTCCCAGCTTCGCAGCATGGTCAGCACCTTCGGCAGGTCGACATCGCCCTGCCAGCCGAGCACCGCGGGCAGGTCGGCGCCGCGGGCGACCTTGGCCAGCAGCAACCGATCCCCGTCATCCGCCTCGAACCCGGCCAGGTAGCTGTCCACCACCTCGTCGATCCCGCTGGAGTCCAGGCTCGGCGCCAGGCCGGGACACGCTTCCCCGAACGGCTCCAGCGGCTCGAGCGAGATGTCGTACGACGCCTGCTCGGCAACGTTCTCCGCCCACAGCTCGGCCATCACCGCGGCCGCGTCGTACCGATCGATCTCCGCCACCGGCTGCGGTGCGAGCTCGCCCTCGGTCCACGAGTCGACGGCCCGCTCGTCGACGAGCACCGGATACCAGCCCGTCCGCGGGAAGTCGGCCAGCAGCCGCCGGTGCAGGTCCGAATCCCACTCGTCGTCACTCAGCCAAGCAGTCGGCGGGCCGTCCTCCGGGCCGATCGGGCTGCCGGGCGGCAGATCGGCGGGCAGGTCGGCGAACAGATCCGTCATCACGGTCCCCTCGGTCATGGGCCTCACCCCGGGCCCTCACGCTGTTGCCGGGAGACTAGCGGCGAGCGGGGACAGAACTACGATGTTTGCGTTCTGGCAGCAAGGTGACGCCCGGACGTCACCGGGCAGACATCAAGCGTCCTTGAAGGCGTCGACAGGGAATCCACAACGTGTCACGGACACGTCGCCGAGGGTTCATGCACGGTGGGGAACCTCCGAAGTGTGCGAATCGTGATGGTTGCCGAGACCTTCCTGCCGCAGATCAATGGCGTGGCGAACACGGCTCGCCATGTCGCCGACCGGCTTCGGGCCCGCGGGCACGAGCTGCTCATCATCGCGCCCGGACCGGGCCCGGACAGCTACGGTGACGTGCAGGTGATCCGGGCGCGCAGCTTCCGGACGCCTGGGTACAAGGAGTTCCCGGTCGGGCTGCCGGATCCGTCGATCGAGCGGGCGATGGCCGAGTTCAAGCCCGATCTGGTGCACCTGGCCTCGCCGTTCATCATCGGGGCCTACGGGCTGCGCGCCGCGCGCCGGCTCGGGCTGCCGACGGTTGCGATCTTCCAGACCGATATCGCCGGTTTCGCCCGGCAGTACCCCTGGTTCGCGGCGGCGGACCGTGGCATCTGGCGCTGGGTACGGCGGACGCACTCGCGCGCCGACCGGACCCTCGCACCCTCCACCGCGTCGGTCGAGGCCCTGGTGCAGGGCGGCGTACCGCGGGTCTTCCACTGGGGCCGCGGGGTGAACCTCGACCTGTTCGACCCGCAGCACCGCGACGAGAGCTGGCGCCGCGAGATCTCCCCGGACGGCAAGCCGATCGTCGGGTACGTCGGTCGCCTGGCGGCCGAGAAGAAGGTCCGGCGACTCGCCGAGCTGACCGATCTGGGCTGCCGGATCGTGATCGTCGGCGACGGCCCGGACCGCGCGTCGCTGGAACATGCGTTGCCGCAAGCAACCTTCCTCGGGATGCGCCGGGGTGCTGACCTGGCCACGATCTTCGCCGGGCTCGACGTGTTCGTGCACACCGGTGAGCACGAGACGTTCTGTCAGACGATCCAGGAGGCGCAGGCCTCCGGCGTCGCCACCGTCGGCCCGGCCGCGGGCGGTCCGCTGGATCTGATCCACCCTGGCGTCAACGGCCTACTCTTCGAGCCAGGTCAGGCCGGATCTCTCCGCGAGGCCGTCAAGACCCTGCTGGACCACCCGGAGGCCCGCGGCCGGATGGCAGCCAGCGGCCTCCAGCGAGTCCAGTCCCGTACCTGGCCGGCCGTGGTCGACGACCTCGTCGACCGCCACTACGCCCAGGTCCTGCGCGAGGCCGCTGCCGTACGGCAGGTGGCCTGAGTATGAGCAGCCTTCGGATCGCTCAACTGGCCAACTTCGTCGGACCGACTTCGGGCGGGATGCGGACCGCGATCGAGCACATCGGCCAGGGGTACGTCGATGCCGGCGCGGACCGGATCGTCATCACCCCGGGCGAGCGGGACGAGATCGTCGAGACCGAGAACGGCACGGTCGTCCGGGTGAAGGCGCCGAAGGTGAGTGGCGGGTACCGGCTGATCACCACGCCGTGGAACGTGATCGACGTACTGAAGAAGTTCCAGCCGACCACGGTCGAGATCTCCGACAAGTCGACCCTGCTCCCGGTGGCACGCTGGGCCCGCAAGAACGACATCGGCAGCGTCCTGTTCAGCCATGAGCGGCTGGACGCGATGCTGGCCCTCGGTGCCGCGAGGCCGGGTCAGCTGGGCGGTCACGACGTACTGCGCCCGGGCCGGATGCTCGGCGAGGTCACCACCTACACCAGCCGCTGGACCGGTGAGAGCGTCCAGCGCCGCGCCGAGGGTGTGAAGGCCAGCCAGCTGCATGTGGTCGCCACCGTCGCCGCGCTCTACAAGATCCTCAGCCGCACGTACGACGCGGTCGTGGTGACGTCGCGGTACGCCGCGGCCGAGTTCGACGACGTAACCACGCCCCTGGTCCGGATCCCGCTCGGCGTCGACCTGGACACCTTCCACCCGTCACTCGGCAAGCCGGCCGACGACGGCGTACTGAAGCTCGTGCACGCCGGCCGGCTGTCCCGCGAGAAGAGTCCGCACCTCGCGGTCGCCACCGCGGCCGAGCTGCACCGCCGCGGCATCAAGCTGCAGATGGACGTCTACGGCACCGGTCCGCACCTCGACGAACTGCTCGAGCTGGCTGGCTCGGCGCCGATCACGTTCCACGGGTACGTCGATGGTCGCCGTACCCTCGCCAAGCACCTGGCCGAGGCGGATATCGCCCTGTCGGTCTGCCCCGGCGAGACGTTCGGCCTCGCCGTACTGGAGGCTCTCGCCGCCGGTACGCCGGTCGTCACGGCCAACACCGGCGGCGCCCGCGAGCTGGTCGACGAGACCTGCGGCCGCTGGGGCCAGGCCAACCCGGTCGCCCTGGCCGACGCCGTACTCCAGCTGGCGCAGGTCCCCAACCGACGGGCCGCGGCCCGTCGCCGGGCCGAGCTTTACGACTGGGACACCTGCATCCGGCACATGCTCGCGCTGCACACCCGCCTCGCCCAAGCGAGGATCGCCGCCTAGGTGAGGTGGTCGTAGTCGCCGCGGGTCCAGGCCATGTGGCGATCGGCAGAACGCCGTACGACGGCCTTGGCATCGACCGGGATGACCGAGCCGAAGTTGTTGTAGAGCCGGTCGAACTCGTACGGATCGAGCGCGCGAGCCACCCGATCGACGACCGCACCGGACAGCGGGATGCGGTTCGGGTAGCTGCGCATGAAGCTGACCGAGGTGCGGTCGGGGTTCGCGAAGATCGTGTCGCCCGACAGCACGACACCCTTGCCCTCGGCACCATCCGCCCAGTGCACGACCGCACTCCCCGGGAAATGACCGCCGGGCTGGAGAATCGTCACTCCCGGCAACGGGTTGAGTACGCCGGTCCAGGCCTGGATCACCGCGTCCTGCCGGGCGACCCAGTGGGCATCCGCCTCCGACACGTACACCGGTACGTTGCCGAGACGGTGGCTCCACTCGACCTGGACGCCGTACATGTGCGGGTGGCTGGCAACGATCCCGACCACGTCGCCGAGCTCACGGATCCGCCGTACGGCGTCGTCGTCCAGATAGCCGATGGGGTCCCACAGCAGGTTGCCCTCGGCCGTGGTGACCAGCATCGACTGCTGCCCGATCCCCACCGGCGGCTTGGACGTGACGCCGTACAGCCCCGGCTCGACCTCTTCGACGACCACCGCCGTACCGGCCGCGGCCAGCTCCTCCAACGTGGTCCAGTGCTGACCGTCAGCCGGCACCCACTGCCGCTCGTCGGCGCAGATCGCACACACCTCGACCTGCTCCGAGTGCTCGACCGCACAGGTTGCACAGATCCAGAAACTCACCGTGATCTCCCCTCCATCGCTTTTGACCGGACTCTCGCGGTTAAAGCCTGGTTGAAGTCAAGAACACGGTGGGGTCATCGGTCGAGGGCCATTCGCGACGTTGGCCGATGGGCCAGTTCAGCCCCTTTGCATGTAGAACCAGCCGATCTGGCTGCCCCAGCCCCAGAAGCACTCGGGGCCGACGTTCCCGGTCCCGTTGTCGTAGAGACTCCGGTCGATCTCGCAGAAGGACTTGGTGTTGTACGGCCCAATCGGGTGGTACTGGTCCTGAACCTGAACCTGAGCCTGCGCCGGCGCGGCCACCAGCAGACCGGATACGGCGATGGTTACGGCCGCGGCAGCTGCCGCGAATGACTTGCGCATCATTGCTCCTGTCGTGAGTCAATTGTTTGACTCAAACCACGCTAGACCGGAAAGGGTCCACACACCGCAAGCCACGGTCCGAGAGCGATCTCACACCTGTCCAAGCCAGAACCCGGGCAGTGCAGCGATAGCATCGGGAACGGCCTGGTTCCCCTCCGGGCCGAGCCGAATCGCGGCCTTCGCTGATCTGACGCCCTGATAGTTGCCGCGTCCACCGGTTCTGATCTGTCGTTCGATCGGAGGATCGGTTTGCCCAGCAAACCAGCCGGCACGCTCTACCGTGGCCGGGAGGGCATGTGGTCATGGGTCGCGCACCGGATCACCGGCGTGGGAATCTTCTTCTTCCTGCTCGTGCACGTGCTCGACACCGCTCTGGTCCGGGTGTCGCCGGAGGCCTACAACGAGGTCATCGGCACCTACAAGAACCCGATCGTCGGCCTGATGGAGGTCGGACTGGTCGGGGCCATCCTGTTCCACGCGTTCAACGGCATCCGGCTGATCCTGGTCGACTTCTGGGCCAAGGGCCCGCGCAACCAGCGCAAGCTGATGATCGGCGTCGGCGTGGTGTGGGTCGTCCTCTTCGTGCCCTTCGTGATCCGGCACCTCACCCACGTCTTCGGAGGCTGAGATGAGTGACATCGCGGCTCCGCGGTCGAGTACCCGTGCCCGTTCACTGAAGGGCGGCGGCCGGAACCGATCGGGTCAGACCAACTTCGAGCTGTACAGCTGGCTGTTCATGCGGCTGTCCGGACTCGCCCTGGTCGTCCTGGTCCTCGGTCACCTGTTCGTGAACCTGATGCTCGGCGGCGGGATCACCGCCCTCGACTTCGCCTTCGTGGCCGGTAAGTGGGCCAACCCGCTGTGGCAGGTCTGGGACCTGCTGATGCTGTGGCTGGCGATGCTGCACGGCACCAACGGGATGCGGACGATCATCAACGACTACGCCGAGAAGGACCAGACACGGTTCTGGCTGAAGGCACTGCTGATCACGGCCTCGATCGTGATCGTCGTCCTCGGCACCCTGGTCATCTTCACCTTCGATCCCTGCCTAGACCCGCACAGCACGCTGTCGGTCTGCAAGTAAGGACAGTTCAGATATGCAGCGGCACCAGTACGACGTAGTGATCGTCGGTGCGGGCGGTGCGGGGATGCGCGCGGCCCTGGAGTCCAGCAAGCGGACCCGGACCGCGGTCCTCACCAAGCTCTACCCGACCCGGTCGCACACCGGCGCGGCCCAGGGCGGCATGTGTGCCGCGCTGGCCAACGTCGAGGAGGACAACTGGGAGTGGCACACCTTCGACACGGTCAAGGGTGGTGACTTCCTGGTCGACCAGGACGCGGCCGAGGTGATGTGCCGCGAGGCCGTCGACGCGGTCCTCGACCTGGAGAAGATGGGCCTGCCGTTCAACCGGACCGCCGAGGGCAAGATCGACCAGCGATTCTTCGGTGGACACACCCGCAACCACGGCGAGGCCGTCGTACGGCGGTCCTGTTTCGCCGCGGACCGGACCGGCCACATGATCCTGCAGACGCTGTACCAGCAGTGCATCAAGCAGAACGTCGAGTTCTTCAACGAGTTCTACGTGCTGGATCTGCTGATGGTCGGTGGGCGCGCGACCGGTGTGGTCGCCTACGAGCTGGCCACCGGTGAGCTGCACATCTTCAGCGCGAAGTCGATCGTGTTCGCCTCCGGCGGCTTCGGCAAGGTCTTCCGTACGACGTCCAACGCGCACACGCTCACCGGCGACGGGATGGGCATCGTGTGGCGCAAGGGGCTGCCGCTGGAGGACATGGAGTTCTTCCAGTTCCACCCGACCGGTCTGGCCGGCCTCGGCGTTCTGCTGTCGGAGGCCGCCCGCGGTGAGGGCGGAATCCTGCGGAACAAGGACAACGAGCGCTTCATGGAGCGCTACGCCCCGACCGTGAAGGACCTCGCGCCCCGCGACATGGTCGCCCGCGCAATGGCCAACGAGGTCCGCGAGGGCCGCGGCTGCGGTCCGGACGGCGCGTACGTGATGCTCGACCTGACCCACCTCGAGCCCGCGCACATCGACGCCAAGCTGCCGGACATCACCGAGTTCGCCCGCACCTACCTGGGCGTCGAGCCGTACACCGAGCAGATCCCGGTCTTCCCGACCGCGCACTACGCGATGGGCGGCATCCCGACCAACATCAAGGGCGAGGCGCTGGCCAACAACGACGACGTGATCCCCGGCCTGTACGCCGCGGGTGAGGTCGCCTGCGTGTCCGTCCACGGCGCGAACCGCCTGGGCACGAACTCGCTGCTCGACATCAACGTCTTCGGCCGGCGGGCCGGTATCGCCGCCGCCGAGTACGCCTCGACCGCCGTCTTCGAGGAGCTGCCGGCCGAGCCGGAGAACTTCGTGGTCGAGCTGATCGAGGGCATGCGGAACGCCGAGGGCACCGAGCGGGTGGCCGCGATCCGGACCGACCTGCAGGCCACGATGGACATCAACGCGCAGGTCTACCGGACCGAGGGATCGCTCAAGCAGGCGCTCGTCGACATCGAGCGGCTGAAGGAGCGGTTCGCCCAGGTTTCCGTCCAGGACAAGGGCAAGCGGTTCAACACCGACCTGCTCGAGGCGGTCGAGCTCGGCTTCCTGATCGACCTGGCCGAAGTACTGGTCGTGTCTGCTCTTGCTCGTAAGGAGTCCCGTGGCGGGCACTTCCGCGAGGACTACGACAAGCGTGACGACGTGAACTTCATGCGGCACACGATGGCGTACCGCGAAGTCGATGCTGAAGGCAACATCAACATCCGGCTGGACTACAAGCCGGTCGTCCAGACTCGCTACAAGCCGATGGAGCGGAAGTACTGATGGACGTCAAGGTCAAGATCCTTCGGTACAACCCCGAGGTACTCGACGAGTCGGAGTGGAAGACCTACTCGGTCACGCTGCTGCCCGGCGACCGGGTGCTCGACGCACTGCACAAGATCAAGTGGGAGCAGGACGGCACGCTGACCTTCCGCCGCTCCTGCGCCCACGGTGTCTGCGGTTCGGATGCGATGCGGATCAACGGCCGCAACCGGCTGGCCTGCAAGACGCTGATCAAGGACCTGAACCCGGAGAAGGAGATCACCGTCGAGCCCATCAAGGGCCTGCCGGTACTCAAGGACCTGGTCGTCGACATGGAGCCGTTCTTCGACGCCTACCGCTCGGTGATGCCGTTCCTGGTCACCAGCGGCCACGAGCCGACCCGCGAGCGGATCCAGTCCCAGGCCGACCGGGAGCGCTTCGACGACACCACCAAGTGCATCCTCTGCGCCGCGTGTACGACGTCCTGCCCGGTCTTCTGGTCCGACGGCCAGTACTTCGGCCCCCAGGCCATCGTCGGCGCCCACCGCTTCATCTTCGACAGCCGCGACGAAGGCACCGAACAGCGCCTCGAGATCCTGAACGACAAGGAAGGCGTCTGGCGCTGCCGAACCACCTTCAACTGCACCGACGCCTGCCCCCGAGGCATCGAAGTCACCAAGGCGATCCAGGAAGTCAAGCGAGCACTGATCTTCCGCCGGGTCTGACTCAGGGGTGCATCTGGGCACCCTTGAGGGTCTTGTCGACGGCGTTCTTCGGCCCGTAACAGGCGAGACCGACCAGGTCGAGCGCCGCGGTGGTCACCGCTCTCACCGCGGCGCGATTGTCACGATCGTTGCCAGTAGCAAACAGATCCTGAGTGAAGATCGAGTGCTCGAGCCCGCGCTGCAACGCGCGCTGATGAGCCGTCGCCAGGAACTCCTTGGTCCCCTCGAAGACCAGCACCGGCTGCCGGAACATCGGCAGGTAACGCACCCCGTCCGCGTCCTCGTACGCCTCGCCCACCACCTCAGGACGGGTACCCGCAATACCGCTCACCAAGAACGCGGTCACGTTCAGTCGTTGCCACGTCGGCAGATCCTCTCGGAGCAGTACGGCGATCTTGGTCTCGAAGCGAATCGGCTCGTTGTCCACCCGCCCATCCTCGGCCTGGGCCGGGCGCGGCGGCTTGTACGTTCTTAGCCCTTCGCGTCGGGAGCGTATGTTTTCAGTGTGGAACCGAGCGTGAAGGCGTGGCGGCCCGCGCTCAGCGGCGTCGTCGAGGTCCTGCACGCGCACTTCCCGTCGCATGCCTATCCCAGTCACACCCACGACGCCTGGACGGTGTTGATCGTCGACGAAGGCGCCGTCCGGTACGACCTGGACCACCGCGAGCACGGCTTGGCCCAGGCACAGGTGTCATTGCTGCCGCCCCACGTCCCGCACGACGGGCGATCGGTGCAGCCGGACGGCTTCCGCAAGCGCGTCCTCTACCTGGAGACCGATCGATTGGGTGCCGAGCTGATCGGCGCGGCGGTCGATCAGCCCGAGTACGCCGACGCAGCGCTACGCCACCGGATCCACCAGTTGCACGGGGTGCTGGTGGACGGCAAGGAGGACTTGGAGGCGCAGAGCCGGCTGACTCTGATCGAGGAGCGGCTGCGGCAACACCTGCAGCAAAAGGTCACCGGCCCGGCGGACCAGCGCGACCCCGGGACCGCCAGGAAGCTCCGCGACCTGCTGGACGCCCACGTGCCCGCCGGGATCACGCTCGACGATGCCTCCCGAATTGTGCAGGCGCATCCGGTCCACCTGGTCCGGGCGTTCAGCCGCGAGTTCGGGCTGCCGCCACACCGGTACCTGACCGGCCGCAGGATCGACCTGGCCCGCCGCTACCTGCTGGAGGGGCGGCCGGCGGCCGAGGTGGCGGTGCTGGCCGGGTTCTACGACCAGTCGCACCTCAACCGGCACTTCCGCAAACTGCTCGGAGTCACACCCGCGACCTTCGCCCGTCGGTGAGTCCGCCTAGGGAGACGGCAGCGTCATACTGGCGGGCATGGACTGGACGAAAGAGAAGAACCCGCGGCTGCTCGCGGCGGCGTACGCGGTGGGTTTCGTGGCGTGGCTGATCGGGGTGTTGCTGATCCTGTTCGGGCAGTTCACCGGTGGCTCGATCGCAGGGACGATCGTGGGCATTGTGTTGTTCGCGGTGGGGCAGGCGCTGATCTCGATCGTCGCGTTCACCCTGCGCAGGAACTTCCAGACCAGTACGGCGACATCCTCGTTCTCCCAGGCGTGGCAACGGCTGAGCCTCGGCCTTGAGCTCTCCCCCGCCGTGCGTGTCCTGCTCGGGCGTTAGCAGTACGGCGGGTTGGAGGTGACTGCGGTGGCGACGCGGAGGAACAGGTTGAAGAGGCGGTAGAGCTGGAGCATGTCGTCCGTGACCGTCACGGTGCGGTCGTCGCGGCGGGTGACGCCGGGGATCGCGGTGAGGTGGGAAGCCACTGAGGCGGATTGCCAGCGGACTGCGAGGGTGCGCGGGCTGGGACCGGCAGCGACCGAGGGCAGCGAGCGAAGGGCTCCAGTGGCGCCGGCTTCGATGGCGGCGCGGGCTTCGGCAACCGGGACGAGCTGGGCGGCGAAGCGGTCCTTCGCGAATTTGACCGGGACGGTGTGGATATCGCCGTTCCAGGCTGTTGCCTCGGCGCAGGCGGTGTCGTCGCCGGTGAGCAGGACCAGCGGGACGCCGTACGACGTCGCTGTCGCCTCGAAGAGGCCTATTTCGCCGGTGACCTGGTCGTCGAGCCAGATGTCCTCGATCTCGTGGCCCATGAAACTGTGGCTGAGTACGCCGAGGATGCCGGCCCGGGCGTGGTACCCGATGCACAGGGCCGCGTCGTACGAGTCGTCCAGCCCTTCGATCATGCCCATCGGTTTCGGGCGGCCCTTGATCAGCACCGCGCGCGGGTCGAGGAGGTCGGGCAGGAGGTTGCGCATCGGGCCGTGGGCGTCGTTGACCAGTACGGCGGTCGCGCCGGCCGCGTACGCGCCCCGGACGGCGGCGTTCACGTCCTCGGTCATCATCACCCGGGCCCGCTCGTAGTCGCGCCCGGGTGGTTGCACGTCTTCGGCGTCGACCAGGCCGGTGACGCCTTCCATGTCCGCGCTGAGGTAGACCCTCACGACGAAGTGACCTTGGACGCCTTGTAGGCGCGAACTCCCCAGGCGCCGAGGACGGCCGCGATCACCAGGTTCACCACGATCAGGATCGTGTGGGCCACGTAGTACCCGGTCGGGCGGTCCTCGGTGTCGACCAGTGCCTTGATGAAGCGCAGGTAGGTGACGACGTTCCAGATCGCGATACCGAGCAGGACGAAGGCGTGCTTGCGTTCGAGTTTCACCCCGCCATTGTGCCTACCCTCAGGAGCCGGGGCGGTCCACCATGCGCAGCAGCTGGGTGCGATTCGCCACTCCGAAGCGGCGGTAGAGGCGGGTCAGCTGGGACTCGACCGCCTTGACCGACAGGTAGAGCGCGGCGGCGATCTCGCGGTTCGTCGAACCGTCGCGAACCATCGCCACGATCTGCTGCTCGTTGTCGGTGAGCTCGGACGGCTGCCGGCTCCGGCTCGGCACGTCCAGGCGGGCCAGCTCGGTCTCGGCCACCTCGCGCCAGGCGGGAGCGCCGTACGTCTCGAACTGCTCGATCGCGTCCAGGAACGCCGTCCGCGCCACCGAACGACGCCGGGCCTGCCGCGCGACCCGGCCGCGGGTCAGCTCGCAGCGGGCCAGATCCAGCGGGTACACGCGGTCGCCCGCGCCGCTGATCGTCCGCTCCAGCAGGTCGAGCGCGGCGGCCGGATCGCCCTGCTTGGCGATCAGGAGCGCCTCCGAACGGGCCAGGCCGATCAGCACGATCGGTCGGTCCAAGGTCGCGGCGCGGGACCGGATCTCGGCGATCAGGGCGGCCGCGTCGTCGAGCCGGCCGGCGGCGACCAGCGCCTCGGCGTAGTCCGCGTGCCACGGGATGATCGCGGGGTCGAACGGCATCGCGGCCACGCCGGAGTCCGCGATGGAGTCGAAGGCCTCGACGGCCCGCTGCGGGTCACCGGTCAGTACGCCGACCAGACCTTGTACGGCGAGGGCCGGGCCCGTCCACTCGTCATTGCCGACCAGCCGAACGCCCTCGAGCGCCGCATCCGCGAGCTGGCGGGCCATCGCCGCCGTACCGCCGGCCCACTCCGCGCGGCTGGCGATGATGAGCCCGACCTCGGCCTCTTCGCCGATGTCCTGCATCAGCTGGTAGCACTCGTGGCCCGCGCTCAACGCCTCGGGGCCGCGACCGCTGCGCTCGTAGATCGCGGTCGCCGAGATCAGCACCGAGGCCAGCCAGCGCATCGCGCCGCCGTCGCGAACCTCTTCGACGAGGGCACTGATCGCGGTGATCGCCTCGTCCGTCCGGCCGCGGAACAGCTCGCTCATCGCGGCCATCTGGCGCGCGATGACGACCGCCTTGGTCAACGGCAGGTCGCGGGCCAGCTCGGCCGCCTGGGCCAGCAGGAAGTCTGCGCTCTGGTCGGCCCGGCGAGACATCAGCACCGAGCTGGTCGCGCTCAGCGCGTCGACCAGCGCCTCGGTGTCGCCGGACGACCTGGCCAGCTGCTCGGCCACCCGGGCGTGCTCCTGAGCCTCGTCCAACCGGCGATCGAAGTACGCGCTGTTGCTGAGCCCGATCCGGACCCGCGCCTCGAGCCGATCGTCGCCCTGAGCAACTTCGAAGGCGTCGGCCAGCAGACCGACCCGGCACTCGCGATCCGGCCAGGCCGCGTCGACCTGCAGCAGAAGCGCCGGAACCTTGGTCTCCGGACGGGTCGCAGCCTGTACGGCGAGGCGCGCCATCTCAGCGGATTCCGCCAGATGCCCGGCGGCTGCGGCGTCGTCCGAGGCCCTGGTCAGGCGGCGAGCCCGCTCATCCGGCAGGCTGCCTGGAGTCCGCTCGGCTGCGAGTCGCCAGAGGGTCGCGGCGGCGCCCGGCGCACCACGGCCGGCGGCGACAGCGGCCGCCTCCTCGATGGCGATCGCCAGGTCGGCGTCGGCCTCCTGGGTGGCCAGGGCCCGGTGGGTCGCGTTCTCGACCGGTTCGTCGACGACTGCGGCGAGCTGGGCGTGCGCCTGACGGCGGGCGGCCGACGTGGCTTCGGCGTACACGAACTCCCGTAGGAGAGGGTGGGAGAAGCGCAGCCGCTCAGACGCGATGTCGATCAGGCCGAGCGCCTCGGCCTCGGCGAGCTCGGTCTCGATCGGCCGATCGAGGGACTGCGCGAGCTGAGTGGTCGTCGGGCGGGGCGAGGATGCCGCGTGCAGCAGCAGCTCGTGAGCGCCGAGGCTAAGGTCGGAGAGGCGATCGCCGAGCAGCGTCTTGAGCCGGCTCGACACCGGCAGCGGGTCGTTCGGCGAGACGCCCTGCGGGTGCCGCAGCACTGCGCGGCCGAGCTCCAGCGCCATGAACGGGTTACCGGCACTCGCGGTGAAGATGCGGCGCGCTGTCCGGACCGGGAGCGGGCTGGACAGGCGCTGACGCAACAGTCCCAGTACGTCGGGCTCGGTCAGCGGGGGTACTTCCAGCTGCAGCACCGGCTCCGGGCACGCCTCAGCCATTACCGGGAGGTCGCCGTCGGCCACCTGCTCGGTGGCGAGCATGTGCACCCCTTCGGACAGCCGCCGGGCACAGAACGTGAGCACCTCGAGACTGGACGGATCCACCCACTGGATATCGTCGACCACGAGGAGGACCGGCCCGTTCGCCGCCAGGCGACGCAGTACATGCAATACGGCGAGGCGGACGGCCAGCTCGTCACGGACCGTGTCCGGAGCGCTCGCCTTGAGCAGGGCCACCTCTAAGGGCTGGCGGAGGTGGTCCGGCAGCACCTGCCAGGCCAGCTCGAGCTGGTTCGAGAGGAGGTCGAGGAGCGTGACGTACGGCAGCCCGGCTTCGCTCTGTGACGGCGCGGCGCTCAGAACGCGGCAGCCGGCCTTGGTCCGGTCCGCGACCAGCGCCCGGCCCATCGCCGACTTGCCGATACCGGTCGGACCGTAGAGCAGCACACTGCCACTGGTCTCGAGCTGCTTCTTCGCACGCTCGACCAGTCCGCTCCGGCCAACCAGCTCGTCGTCAGTCACATAACTCCTCGAAGGATTACCCTCGCCGATTATCACAGCCTTCGACCGGTCGACACGGCGAGTGTCACATGAGGAAACCGTCTCGACACCATCCTGTCACCCGATCCTGCCGCGTCAGAGCGGTCAGCACGGCACGATCGTGCCGGGGCACCAGATGGCGCCCCGGCAAACCTGAAACGTTCAGGACTAGCGTCAGATGACGTCGAGATCGCGTTCGATGGCGGCTAGTTCTTCTTCGGAGCCCTGGACCTTGGGGCCGGTGAACCAGCGGCGGGCGGAGAGGAACCAGTACGCCGAGGCGAAGCCGAGGACGACCAGGACGGCGATCGGGGTGTAGTTGAAATTGCTACCGGTGATCGGGTTGGCCTGCGGGAGCATGAACAGGACGGTGATGAAGGCCACCCAGATGATCGCGATGATGCCGATCGGGCGGCTCCAGCGGCCCAGCGACCACGGGCCGGGCTTGAAGTTCTTGCCCTGGACGAGCCGGAGCAGGGTCGGCAGGACGTAGGCGATGTAGAGCCCGATCACCGCGATCGACGTCACCGCGGTGTACGCGGTGGTGTTCCAGAGGTAGGGCAGGCCGAGCACGAAGGAGCCACCCGCGGCCAGCCAGATCGCGTTGGTTGGCGTCCGGGTCTTCGGGTTGATCTTGTGCCAGAACGACGAGCCGGGCAGCGCGCCGTCACGGGAGAACGCGTAGATCATCCGCGAGTTGGCGGTCACCGACGCCATCCCGCAGAACAGTTGCGCACCGATCACCACGAGCAGCAGGACCTTGCCCATCGTGAGGCCGACCGCGTCGATGAAGATCTGCGCAGGCGGCACGCCGGTCTTGCTCTCTAGGGCGCCGTCGTAGCTCTGGATCGCGAACGTCAGGCCGATCAGCAATACCCAGCCGGCGCCGAGCGAGACCAGGATCGACATCACGATGCCGCGTGGACCCGAGCGGGCCGCGTCGTGGGTCTCCTCGGTCATGTGCGCAGAGGCGTCGTACCCGGTGAAGGTGTACTGCGCGAGCAGCAGGCCGAGCATGCCGACGTAGAAGGTGGAGGCCCAGCCGGTGTTGTTGACGAAGTGACCGAAGACGAAACCGGCCGACTGGTGGTTGTCGGGCAGCAGCACGAGCGCGCCGACGATGAACAGTACGCCGACGATGTGCCACCACACGCTGATGTCGTTGAGCCGGGCGACCAGCTTCACACCGAGCGAGTTCAGCAACGCGTGCACCAGCAGGATGATCCCGAACAGCAGGATCGTGTGCCGGGGAGTCGCACTGAAGCCGAACTGCAGGTCCAGGAAGGCATTCAGGAAGAACGCGGCGCCGAAGTCGATACCGGCCGTCACTGCGACCTGACCGAGGAAGTTGAACCACCCGGTGAACCAAGACCAGGCCGGACCGTTCGACGGGGCGAGCTTGGCGGCCCAGTAGTACAGACCACCTGCGGTCGGGTAGCTCGAGCAGACCTCGGCCATCGCGAGCCCGACGAACAACGTCATCAGCCCGACGAACGGCCAGCCCCAGACGATCATCGCCGGGCCGCCGGTGTTCATCCCGAACCCGTACAGCGTCAGGCAGCCGGACAGGATCGAGATGATCGTGAACGACACCGCGAAGTTCGAGAACCCGGACATCGTCCGGGACAGCTCCTGGGCATACCCGAGCTGATGCAGGCGTTGCTCGTCATCGGTCATCGGGGTCTTGTCGTGACTCACTGGGTCCTCCTGCGACGCGGCGGGGAACTGCACGAGAGGCGCTCTCAATGGTCTAGCGGGAGACCATTGGTGTCAATGGATCAGGCCAGGAAGCCGCGCAGGAGGGTCGCCGTACCGGAGAGGTGCTCCTTCATCGCCTGCCGGGCAGCCGTCCCGTCGCCGGCCAGAATGGCGTCGACGATGGCTGCGTGCTGGTCGTTGGAGTGCTCGATATTGCGTTCCAGCAAAGGGATTGCGTCGAGCAGCTCGTTCAGCCGCATCCGTACGTCGGCGGTGGCCGACGTCAGTGAGGCCGAGCCGGTGACCTCGGCGATCGCCAGGTGCAACCGGGAGTCGAAGCGGCGGTAGTCGGTGAGTTTCGCGGCCGCGGTGTCGGCCAGGCACTTCCGCAGATGGTCTTCCTCGGCCTCGGTCAGCACCCGTACGGCGGCGGCTTCGGCGGCCCCGGTCTCCAGGGCGTCACGCAGGATCAGGGCGTCGTCGAGCCCGTCGCCCAGTTCGCGGGCGATTCGCAAGGCCTGGGTACGGCGGGGTTTCGGCAACTGCGCGTTCACGAACGTACCGCCGTACCGGCCGCGGCGGGATTCGACGTACCCGGCCTCGGTGAGGGCGTGGATCGCCTCCCGGAGCGTGACCCGGCTGACGTTCAGCCGGGTGGCGAGGTCCCGCTCGGACGGCAGCCGGTCGCCCGGCCGGACCACGCCCAGCTTGATTGCCTGCAGCAACCGTTCGACCGTTTCCTCGAACGGGTTCCCGGTCCGGACCGGCCGGAACACGGCATCGTCTGCAGGCGTGACCATGACGGCAGCCTAGAGCGGGGTCACGTAGGCGCCGGAGATCCCGCCGTCGACGAGGAACGTGTTGGCGGTGATGAACGAGGAGTCGTCGCTGGCCAGGAACGCGACCGCGGCCGCGATCTCGTCCGGCTCACCGAAGCGGCCCATCGGGACATGCACCAGCCGCCGCTGCGCCCGCTCCGGATCCTTCGCGAACAACTCGGTCAGCAGCGGCGTGTTCACCGGGCCCGGGCAGAGCGCGTTGACCCGGATGCCCTCGCGGGCGAACTCGACGCCGAGTTCCCGGCTCATCGCGAGGACGCCGCCCTTCGAGGCCGAGTACGAGATCTGCGAGGTCGCCGCACCCATCACCGCGACGAACGACGCGGTGTTGATGATGGATCCCTTGCCCTGGCGCTGCATGTACGGGATCGCCGCCTTGCAGCACAGGTAGACCGAGGTCAGGTTGACCTCCTGCACCCGGCGCCACGCCTCCAGCCCGGTGTCCAGGATCGAGTTGTCGTCGGGCGGCGAGATGCCCGCGTTGTTGAAGGCGATGTCGACACTGCCGTAGGTGTCGAAGGCCTGCCGGAACAGGTTCTCCACCGCGGCCTGGTCGGTGACGTCGGTGGCCACGAACAGCCCACCGACCTCGTCCGCGGCGACCTTCCCGGCCACCGGGTCGACGTCGCCGATCACGACCTTGGCACCTTCCGCCGCGAACCGGCGTACCGTCGCCAGACCGATCCCGCTCGCGCCGCCGGTCACCACCGCGACGCGCCCCTCGAGGCGGCTCGCCTTGACGTCAGTCATTCAGTCCTCCGTGCTGATGAAGATGTTCTTGGTTTCGGTGAACGCGGCCAGCGCGTCCGGACCGAGCTCGCGGCCGAGCCCGGACTGCTTGTAGCCGCCGAACGGTGTCGAGTACCGCACCGACGAGTGCGAGTTGACCGACAGGTTGCCGGCTTCGACGCCTCTGCTGACCCGGAGGGCGCGGCCGACATCACGGGTCCAGATCGAACCGGACAGGCCGTACTCGGAGTCGTTCGCCTGCTTCAACGCATCGGCCTCGTCGTCGAACGGGACCACACTGACGACCGGGCCGAAGATCTCGTCGGGCACGACGTGGCCGAGCACGGTCGGCGCGAACCAGTAGCCGGGGCCTTCCGGCGCGGTGCCTTGGAAGAGCGGATTCTCGACGTACGAAGTGACGCGGTCGTGCTGCTGCCGGGAGATGAGCGGGCCCATCTCGGTGGCCGGGTCGGCCGGGTCGCCGACCTTGAACGCCTTCACCGCCGGTTCCAGCAGCTCGAGGAAGCGGTCGTGAACCTTGCGTTCCACCAGGATTCGCGAGCGGGCACAGCAGTCCTGGCCGGCGTTGTCGAAGACGCCGTACGGCGCCTGGGCCGCGGCCTTCTCCAGATCCGCGTCGGCGAACACGATGTTGGCGGACTTGCCGCCCAGCTCGAGCGTCACCCGCTTCACCTGGTCCGCGCAGCCGGCCATGATCTGCTTACCGACCTTGGTCGACCCGGTGAAGACCACCTTCCGTACGGCGGGATGCGTCACGAACCGTTGCCCGACGACCGTGCCGGCGCCCGGGACGATCTGCAGGACGCCCGGCGGCAGGCCTGCTTCCAGCGCGAGTTCACCGAGGCGGATCGCGGTCAGCGGGGTGAGCTCGGCCGGTTTGAGGACGACAGTGTTGCCGGCGGCAAGGGCCGGGGCGAAACCCCAGCCTGCGATCGGCATCGGGAAGTTCCACGGGACGATCACGCCGACGACGCCGAGTGGTTCCTGGAAGGTGATATCGATGCCGCCGGCAACGGGAATCTGCTTGCCGAACAGGCGTTCCGGGGCGGCCGAGTAATAAGTGAGAACATCGCGGACGTTGCCGGCCTCCCAGCGGGCGTTGCCGATGGTGTGGCCGGCGTTCTCAACCTCCAGCGCGGCAAGGTGTTCGAGGTCGGCGTCGACCGCGTCGGCGAACCTCCTGAGGAGTCGCCCACGGTCGGCCGGGGTGACGTTGCGCCAGGTCTCGAAGGCCTTTGCTGCATTGGCGATCGCCACGTCGGTCTGTGCTTCGTCTGCCAGCTCGATCGTGCGGACGACCTTCTCCGTGGCCGGGTTGATCACGTCGTACGTCATGACTGGTGTCTCCTGGATGCGTCGATCAGCGCGGTGAACAAGCGCAGATCCTCGGGGTTCTCCTCCGGGTGCCACTGCACGCCGAGCGCGAAGTCGTGCCCGGCCACCTCGGCAGCCTCGACCGTCCCGTCGGCCGCCCGCGCGGTCACTGTCAGCGCGGGGGCGACGGCGTCCAGCGCCTGATGGTGGTAGCAGTGCACACTGCTTCGATCACCCAGGAGCCGTGCCGTCAGGCTGTCCGGTTCGACTTTGACCTCGGTCCGGCCGAAGACCGCGGGCGATGGCCGATGCTCGTCGCTCGTGATCAGGTCGGGCAGGTGCTGATGCAAGGTGCCACCGAGCGTCACGTTGAGCATCTGCAGTCCCCGGCAGACCGCCAGCAGCGGTAGGTCGCGGTCGAGAGCGGCGCGGATCAAGATCGCCTCGTGCTCATCCCGGCCCGGCCTGGTGTCAGCCGTTTCGGGGTGCGGCGCGGCGTCGTAGCTCGCCGGATCCACATCACATCCGCCGGCGATGATCAGCCCGTCGAGGACGTCGAGCACCGCCGGGTCGGTACCGACCGGCGGAAGCAGCAGCGGTACGCCACCCGCGGTGGCAACCGCGTCGAGGTAGACCCGCGGGAGCAGGGCAGCGTCGCGCTGCCACACACCCCAGACAGTTGGTTCCAGGTAGGTGGTGATCCCGATCCGCGGCCTGTCAGAGGCGCTCGAAGCCACGGATCCGCTCCCAGTCGGTGACAGCGGCGTCGTACGCTTCGAGCTCGACGCGGGCCGCGTTCGTGTAGTGGTCGACCATCTCGTCACCGAAGGCCTCGCGAGCGATCCGCGAACCGGTGAACAGCGCCGCGGCCTCTCGGAGCGTCGACGGCACGTGGTCCTTGTCGGACTCGTAGGCGTTGCCCTCGAAGAGCGGCTCGAGCTCCAGCTCGTTCTCGATCCCGTGCAGGCCGGCGGCGATGATCGCGGCCACGGCGAGGTACGGGTTCACGTCACCGCCGGGCAGGCGGTTCTCCACCCTGAGCGACTCCCCGTGCCCGACCACGCGCAACGAGCAGGTGCGGTTGTCGAGCCCCCACGCGACCGCGGTCGGCGCGAAGCTACCCTCGACGAATCGCTTGTAGGAGTTGATGTTCGGTGCCAGCAGATACGTGAACTCCGACAGGCAGGCGAGCTGGCCGGCGATGAAGCGCTCCATCACCTCGGAGAACCCGTGCTCCCGGTCCCCCGCCAGTACGGCGTCACCGTCGGTCGACCGGAAGCTCAGATGGATGTGACACGAGTTGCCCTCGCGCTCGTCGTACTTGGCCATGAACGTCAGGCTCTTGCCGTGCTGCGCGGCAATCTCCTTCGCCCCGGTCTTGTAGATCGAGTGGTTGTCACACGTCTTGAGGGCCTGGTCATACCGGAACGCGATCTCGTGCTGCCCGAGATTGCACTCCCCCTTCGCCGACTCGACGTACAGACCGGCCCCGGTCATCCCGTTCCGGATCGCGCGGAGCAGTGGCTCGACGCGCGACGTACCGAGCAGTGAGTAGTCGACGTTGTACTGGTTCCCCGGTGTCAGGCCCTGATAGCGCTTGTCCCACGCCGCCTCGAACGTGTCGTCGAAGACGATGAACTCCAGCTCCGTCCCGACATACGCCTCCATCCCCCGCGCCGCCAACCGCTCCAACTGCTTCCGCAACACCTGCCGCGGGGAGGCCACAACCGGCGTACCGTCCAGCCACTGCACATCACAAAGCACCATGGCCGTCCCCTCCAGCCACGGCACCAACCTGAGCGTGTCCAGATCCGGCGCCATCACCAGATCGCCGTACCCACTGGCCCACGACGACATCGCATACCCGTCAACAGTGTTCATGTCGACATCAACCGCCAGCAGGTAGTTACACCCCTCAGTCCCGTGCCGCAGCACCTCCTCCACGAAGTACCGCCCCCCACACCGCTTCCCCTGCAACCGCCCCTGCATATCGGTAATAGCCACCAGAACGGTGTCCACCTCACCGCTAGCCACCAGATCCCGAAGCTCCTGCACACCCAGCCGACCGCTCACAGCGCTCCTCACTCCAATGGTCTACCGACGATCCATTGAGTCAATCGTAGGGGCTGTTGTCAACGCCGCGGAGCAGGTTCTCGCCAACCAGCGAAGGCAAACCCTTGCTGTACGTCATGAGATGGGGACCGAGAGCGACTTTCCCTTGCTTTGGTATACCGGAATTCCTCATGGTTTCAGGACGCCGTTTTCGGCGGTACTCCGTGTTTCCCGCCCCACCGCCCTGTGAGGAGCACAACCGTGAGGATCTTTCCTTCCCACCGCCGGGCAGCCCGACTGGCTGCGGCCGGCGGTCTGACCGTCGCCCTGGTCGGCGCAAGCCTGGCCAATACCAGCTTTGCCGCGGCGCCCGGCGAGCAGAGCACCCCGCCGGACGCGACCGCGACGGCCGTCGCCGCGGCCGACAAGGCGGTCAACGCCCTCGGCCTGCGGAAGAGCTCGGCCGAGAAATTCGCCCGGCTCGGCGTCGTCGAGGGTGGCGACGCCACCACCCAGGACGTGTTCTACGTGAACTACGACAAGACCTACCAGGGGCTCCCGGTGGTCGGCGGCGACGCCGTCGTCTCGACCGATGCCGCCGGGAACGTTCTGTCCACGATGGTCGCCTCGAAGGTGCCCATCGCCGTCTCCATCACTCCGAAGCTGACCGCCGCCCGCGCCACCACCGCGGCCCGCGGCTCGTTCACCAGCGTCGCGGCCACCGGCAAGCCGGAGCTCGTCGTCCTGGTGGTCGACCAGCCCGAGCCGATCCTGGCCTGGCGCGTTCCGGTCTCCGGCAAGGCCAAGCACGCCGGCCACGACCACGGGACCGGCGACACCCAGGAGCTCGTGTACGTCGATGCCGCCACAGGTCGCGTCGCATACAACTCCGAGATGACGGCGTCCGGCACCGGAACCGGCATCTGGAACCGCACCGGTCTCTCCTTCGGCACCACCCTGTCCGGCGGCACCTACCGGATGACCGACCCGGCCCGGCCGGGCCTGTCGTGTATCGACTACAGCACGAACGCCGTGATGACCGACGCCGACGACGTCTGGGGGAGCGCCAGCCGCACCGACAAGGTCTCCGGCTGCGTCGACGTCATGTACGTCGCCAAGGGTGAGTGGGACCTGCTGAAGAACTGGTACGGCCGCAACGGCCTCAACGGCAGTGGCAGCTGGGCGGACGCCGAGGTCGGCCTGCCGGACATCAACGCGTTCTGGAACCACTCGGCCAACCCGGGCGGCGTGACGTTCGGCTACAACAACCAGAACCAGTGGATCACCGCGACGGACGTCGTCGCCCACGAGTACGGCCACGGCCTCGACGCCCAGACTCCGAGCGGCATCTCCGGCGGCCGCACCCAGGAGGCCGTCGCCGACATCTGGGGTGCGATCACCGAGGCCTACCTGAACAATCCGAACGACAAGCCCGACTACACCGTCGGCGAGCAGGTCAACCTGGTTGGCCAGGGGCCGATCCGGCACATGTACAAGCCGAACAACGTCTCCGGTCACCCGAACTGCTGGTCGACCAGCCTGCCGACGTCGGTGCACGCCGCGGCCGGCCCGATGAACCACTGGTTCTACCTGCTCGCCGAAGGCACCAACCCGACCAACGGCCAGCCGGTCAGCCCGACCTGTAACAGCACCACCCTGACCGGTATCGGCATCCAGGAAGCCGGCCGGATCTTCTACAACGCCATGCTGATGAAGACCAGCGGCATGACGTATGGCAAGTACCGCATCACCACCCTGCAGGCCGCCAAGAACCTGGACGCGACCTGTGCCAAGTTCAACAAGGTCAAGGCCGCCTGGGCCGCCGTCAGCCTCGGCGCCCAGCCTGGCGAACCGACCTGCTGAACCAGGCATTCGACCGCCGCCCACCCGGTTCCGCGGGGTGGGCGGCGTGGTGGTGCCGTGGCACTGGGGGGACAGGGAATCGGTTGGTGATCCGCGGAGTGGTGCGGAAAATCGGGGGATTCGGCCGCACCGCCCAGCGGCCCGGTTCTGGAGGACGCTTTATGCGCTCTTTCGTCACTCGTCCCCGCGCCCTAGCCGTGTTGTTGGCCGGTGGGGCGCTCGCTTTCAGTCCGCTTGGTGGTACGGCGACCGCGCAGCTGCCGGTCGATCAGACCGCTAACCCGTGTTTGACGCCGGCTGAGGGGCCGGCTGCTCGTGGTGGGTTCGGGAAGGACCACCGGGAGATGTCCGCGGCCGAGCAGAAGTCGATCGAGGCCAAGACCGCCGAGCTGCTGAAGGCCAAGCAGGCTCGTGGGTTGGCGCCGAAGGCCGGCAAGCTCGCGGCGGCCAATGTGCCGGTGTACATCCACGTGATGCGGTCGAGTAGTGGTGCCGGTGATGTCACGTCGACGCAGATCAACCAGCAGATGGCTGAGCTGAACCAGAACTTCGCCGGTGGTGAATCCAGCCAGGCCGCGAACACCGGGTTCACGTTCACGCTGGCCGGGACGTACCGGTACAACAACGACACGTGGCACCGGGACGGCGCGAGTACGACGTACCGGTCGCAGACCCGCAAGGGTGGCAAGAACGCGCTGAACATCTGGCTGGTCAACTTCTCGTACCTCGGGATCGCGACCTTCCCGTGGGACTACGCGTCGAACCCGAGCATCGACGGTATCCGCGTGCAGTACACCTCGCTGCCGGGTGGTTCGGCGACGAACTTCAACCTCGGCAAGACCGCGACCCACGAGGCCGGGCACTGGTTCGGGCTCTACCACACGTTCCAGGGTGGCTGCACGAGCACGAACGACGGGGTTGCCGACACCCCTGCTCAGGGCAGCGCATCGAGCGGATGCCCGACCGGGCGGAACTCCTGTTCCCTGCCGGGCGTGGACCCGATCCACAACTACATGGACTATTCGTACGACTCTTGCTACAACCAGTACACGCCGGGTCAGAGCACCCGGATCAGCAACATGTGGACGGCGTACCGGGCCTGACCGGAACACGCGGCACGAGATGACGGTTGCCCTTTTGGGCGTCTAGGCTGCCGCCGATGCGTTTGCTTCTGACGGCCTGCGCGACCACCGCACTGGTGGTCGCGCAGCCGCTGACAGCGACCGCCGCCGAGCAAGCACCGGTCGGCGGCGCGCTGATGACGACGAAGCCGACGGTGGTCGCCGCCGGTGCGACGCCGCCGGCCGTGCAGGCGTCGGCCTGGGTCGTCGCCGATATCGACACCGGCCAGGTGCTGGCCGCGAAGGCGCCGCACGCGAAGTTGCGGCCCGCGAGCACGCTCAAGGCGCTGACCGCGCTGGTACTGCTGCCACGACTGAAGAAGACCGATCAGGTGATCGGGACGGACGCCGACGCGAACATCGTCGGCAGCAAGGTCGGCATCTCCCCCGGGCTGCGCTATTCGGTCGACCTGCTCTTCGAGGGCATGTTCCTGGCCTCCGGGAACGACGCGGTGCACGCACTCTGCGAGCACGACGACGGCGGTACGGCGGGGACCATCCAGCGGATGAACGCCAAGGCCAAGGAGATCGGCGCCCTCGACACCACCGTCACGGACCCGACCGGGCTCGACGCGGACGGTCAGTACTCCAGCGCCTACGATCTCGCACTGTTCGCCCAGGCCGGCCTCAGGCGTCCGGACTTCGCGAAGTACGCGTCGACGAAGTTCACGAACTACCCGTTGACCACCAAGGGCACCTACCAGGTCGCGAACCAGAACAAACTGCTCTTCAAGTACGACGGCGCGCTCGGCGTCAAGACCGGTTACACCACGCTCGCCCGGAACACGTTCATCGGAGCAGCCCGGCGGAACGGTCACACCCTGGTCGTCACGATGATGAACGCCCCGCACGGCATCACCGAGGACGCGAGCACCCTGCTCAGCTGGACCTTCAAGAACTACGACAAGCTCAGCCCGGTCGGTTCCCTGGTCAAACCCGTCGCGCCCCCGAAGGAAGCCTCCGGCCCAGCCGACGGCCAGCCCCAGGCAGCCGGTCCGATCCCGCCCAGCCGCCGTACGCCGGACAAACAGATCCGCACGGTCAATTCCTTCTTCGTCAGCACGCCAGTCTGGTTCTGGGCCGCACCCCCAGTACTGCTCCTCGGTCTCTTCCTGAAGCGCCCCCGCCGACGCCGCCACTAACGGCGAGTGGAGCGCACGGCCTTCGCTAGTTGGACGGCGATGGTGGTGGCGGCCATGCCTAGTACGGCGCCGGCTGCGACCGCGACTGTGTCGGCCTTCTTCTGGGGGATGGGGACGACCTTGTAGCGCTTGCCGGGTGGGCCCAGGAGGAGCGGCTCTTCGACGGACATGCCGGCCGGGAGGGGTGCTTCGGCGATGCGGAGGCGGGCGGTGTCGTCGGTCTCGCGGGCGATCGCGTCGAGGCCGGCTTCCTTGGTCCAGGCGGCGATCAGCATGATGACGCGGGTCATCAGGTAGATCCAGACCAGCAAAGCCAGTGGCAGGGCCAAGGCGCCGTACGCCGCGTTGGAGCCCAGCACGTGTTTCACGTACACGTTGCCGAGCTTCTGAGCGAGGTAGAAGAGGATGCCACCCGCGAGAGCCGCGATCAGCATCACCTTGCGGGGCAGGATGATCCGCGGGAGCGCAGTCTGCAGGTAGAGGAAGAGGAGTGCGCCGGCCGCGATGCCGAGGACGACGCTGATTGCGTCGAGTCCCCAGTTCGCCAGCCAGGTGCCGTCGAGGTTGGCCGCGGCGACGATGCGCTCCGACAACCCGGTCAGGATCGACGACGCACCGGTGCCGACGGCACCGATCACGCCGAGGCCGATCAGGGCGCCGAGGTCGGCGAGCTTGAGCTGGATCGCGTTACCGGGCTGGTCGTCGAGCTCGTGCATCGAGCGGATCGAGGCCCGCAGCGAGTCGATCCAGCCGAGGCCGGTGAAGAGCAGCGAGATGCCGGAGATCAGCCCGATCGTGCCCGCGTTGGCGATCAGCGAGTCGATGTCGATCTTGTCGCCGATCCCGGGCAGGTTCGCCTTCAGCGCGTTCTTCAAGCTCTGCACGGCACCGTGGCCGAGCAGCGGGCCGGTGACGGCCGCGGCCAGCACGATCAGCGGGAACAACGACAGGAACCCGAAGAAACTCGTTGCCCCGGCCAACCGGTTGCCCCGGCGATCGCCGTACCGTTGCCACGCCCGCCAGATCTGGGTCCGCGCGAAGCGTCCCCAGACAGCCTTGATGTTCATGACGCTCCCGTACCCAATCTAATGCAGTCCCAGCGGAAGGAAGCTCAGCCTGTCAGGGGGAACGAGCGCTGCGGCCGCCACACGCCGTCCGAGCCGTGTTCGTAGCGATCGAAGGCCGCGACATCGAAGGCGCAGTCGTACTCCGACAACGTGTCGTACGCGCGGTCGAGCGCGTCCTTGTCCAAGTCGTGGGCCACCGTGACGTGCGGGTGGTACGGGAACCGGAGGTCCACTGCCAGCGGACCGGACCGGACCTGCGACTGCAGCACCTCACACGACGAGATGCCCTCGGCCAGTGGCACGAACACCACCGGCGAGATCGGCCGGAAGGTCGCCGTACCGCGGAGCCGGATCCGGAAGCTCGGGAACCGGGCGGCCACTTCGAGCAGGTGCTCGTCGATCGTGGCCAGGGCCGCGTCGTCGATCTCGGTCGGCGGCAGCAGCGTCACGTGGGTCGGGATCGAGGCGGCCATCGGATCGCCGAACTCGGCCCGGTACTTCTGCAGCTCCGAGCCGAACGGTTCCGCGATCGGGATCGCAACCCCGATCGTCGCCACTACTTGCCTGCCCCGGGGACGAAGCCGAGCCGGTCGTAGACCCGGGTCAGCGTCCGCTCGGTGACCGAGCGGGCCCGCTCGGCCCCGGCCGCCAGGATCGCGTCCAGCTGCGCCTTGTCGTCCAGGTAGCCCAGCGTCTTCTCGCGGAACGGGGTGACGAACTCGACCACGACCTCGGCCAGGTCCTTCTTGAAGTCGCCGTAGCCGCGGCCGGCGTACTCGTCCTCGAGCTCGCTGATCTTCTTGCCGGTCAGCGCCGAGTAGATGGTCAGCAGGTTGGCGACGCCGGCTTTGTTCTCCGGGTCGAAGATCACGTCCCGGCCGGAGTCGGTGACCGCGGAGCGGATCTTCTTCGCGCTCACCTTGGGGTCGTCGAGCAGGTCGATGATCCCGGCCGGCGAGGACGACGACTTGCTCATCTTCGCGGTCGGGTCCTGCAGGTCGGCGATCTTCGCGGTTTCCTTGACGATGTACGGCTCGGGCAGCCGGAAGGTCTTGCCGAAGCGGTGGTTGAAGCGGCCCGCGAGGTCGCGGGTCAGCTCCAGGTGCTGGCGCTGGTCCTCGCCGACCGGGACCCGGTCGGCCTGGTAGATCAGGATGTCCGCGGCCTGCAGGATCGGGTAGGTGAACAGGCCGACCGTGGCCCGCTCGGCCCCACCCTTGGCGGACTTGTCCTTGAACTGCGTCATCCGGCTGGCCTCACCGAACCCGGTGATACACCCCAGCACCCAGCCCAGCTGCGCGTGCTCGGGCACGTGCGACTGGACGAACAGCGTCGACCGCTCCGGATCGATCCCGGCCGCGAGCAGCTGGGCCACCGACCGCCGGGTCCGCTCCCGCAGCGCCTTCGGCTCGTACTCCACCGTGATCGCGTGCAGATCGACCACGCAGTAGAACGCCTCGTGGTCGTCCTGCAGCGCCACCCACTGCCGCACCGCCCCGAGGTAGTTGCCGAAGTGGAAGGAGTCCGCCGTCGGCTGGATCCCGGACAGCACCCGGGGGCGCCGCTCGGTTCCGGCTGCGGAGGGGTCAGACGCAGCAAGGGACATGCCCCCGATTCTGCCAGCGCCCCGGTCCTCGTTCACACCGGGTCACCCTCGGGGGTCATACAGTCCGCGTTATGACTTCACGCAGTGCCGTGGTTGTCCCCGGCGGCCAGAACGGCCCGGCCGCACCGCTCCCCCTGTACGCCGCGGATGCTGCCGAGCACCGCGGTGCGCGGATCCACCGGATCTGGTGGGACGAGCCCGACCGCCCGTTGACGCTCACCGAGGCGGAGCGCGGTCCGTGGGTTCTCCCCCAGGTCGAACGGGCTTTGGCGGCCGCCGAGGGCGAGACCCTGCTCATCGGCCGATCGCTGGGAAGCTACGCCAGCCCGCTGGTCGCCGACCGGGAACTCCCGGCGGTGTGGCTCAGCCCGGTCCTGACCGATCCGTGGGTACTGGACGGGCTACGACGGTCGACCGCGCCGTTCCTGGTGGTCGGCGGTACGGCGGACTCCTTGTGGGACTCCGCCGTCGCGCACGAGCTCACGCCGTACGTGCTGGAGGTGCCGGAGGCCAGCCACGGGATGTACGTCCCGGGCCGGCTCGCGGCGTCGGCCGCCGTACTGGGGCAGGTGGCGACGGCCGTGGAGGATTTCCTGGACCAGGTGGTCTGGCCCTGACCGTCAGGCGTTGGTGGCCGGGTTGCCGTCGACTGCGGCGGAGAGCTTGGGGACCAGCTTCTCGAGGACGATCGGGAGGCTGAGGACCGAGACGAAGCTGGTGGCGCCGTACAGCTCGTCGTCGTAGTTCTCCTCGATGAAGATGTCGCGGGCCTCGGTGCGCACCTTGAGGTTCTTGATCAGCGGGTCGGCCTTCAGCTTGGCGGTACCGTCCTTGGACGGGAACCAGACCAGGGCCTGCTGGTCGAGCAGGGAGATGTTCTCGGCGCTGATGTTGGCACCGAACTTGTCACCGACCAGCTTGTCCATCGCCGGCGGCAGCACGAAGCCGAGCTCGGTGAGCACCTTCGAACGCGGGTCCTGCGGTCCGTAGACGAAGTAGCCCTCGTACGGCGACGCCATCAGACCGGTCTTGCCCTTGAACTCGGGGTGCGCGGCGCGCGCCTCCTCGAACTGCTTCTCGACGCCCTTGACGAGTTCCTCGGCCGCCTTCGGCTTGCCGACGGCCTGCCCGACGGTCTTGGTGACGGTCTGCCAGGTGACGCTGTAGTCCGCGCTGCCGTCGGCCGGCTGGGCCACGGTCGGGGCGATCGCTTCGAGCTTCTTGTAGTCGGCAGCCGTGATGCTGGAGTACAGGCCGATGATCAGGTCCGGCGCGAGCGCGGCGATCTTCTCGAACTGGATGCCGTCCTTGTCGGTCAGCACGGTCGGGACCGCCCCGCTGCCGAGCTTCGCCTTCGCCCACGGGAACAGCGCACCCGGCTTCTCGCCGAACCACTCCGTGGTCCCGACCGGGACGACGCCGAGCGCGAGCAGCGCGTCCTGCTCGACCAGGCCGACGGCGACGACGCGCTTCGGCGTCTCCTTGATCACGGCGTCGCCGTACTTGTTCTTGATCGTGACGGGGTACGCCCCCGCTTCCGCCCCACCCTGCGACTGGCTGCCGGCCGCCGCGGGTTCCTTGGTTTCGGCACCACAGGCGGTCAGGGCCAGCACGGGGACGACGAGCAGCACGAGCGGGCGCAGCAAGTTGCGCATCGGGACCTCACAGGGAGTGAATCGTTTAGGTTGCCCTAACCTAACCTATTCACGCTCGGTGATATTTGGTGACTGCCTTGTCCTTCTTCAGCTCGTCGGCCGCCACCTGGATCTTCCCGCTCCAGTCCGACACCGGTACGCCGCCGGCCAGGAACTCGCCGGTCGCCGCGGCCGCGGCCGTGGCGAAGGCCGGGTACCAGCTGTCGAAGTACCACGTGATGGCCTGATCCCCGGCGGCACCGAGCAGATCGCGGGCGGAGCGCAACGCCGTACCGATCTCCAGCCCGTCGGCCGCACCACGCACGATCGTGAGCTGGTTGGCCTCCGTGGTCACCTGCGCGGCGACATCCCGCGACAGCGCGGCGCGCAGGTATTCCAGCCCACCGGCCTTGTTCTTCGCCTTCTCGGCCACCAGGTACGGCGCGGTCGCGGCGACGTGGAGCCCGCGCGGCAAGGCCGGTGAGCCGTCCAGCGGCGGTACGGCGAACATGGTCAGCGCGAAGTTGGCCGGGATCGAGGCCTTCATCTCGTTCTCGAGCCAGTTCCCGCACGGCAGCATCCCGGCTTTACTGGCCAGGAAGCGTTTCTGGGCCGTGATGTGGTCGTACTTCGCACTGCCCGGAGCGAGCAGCCCGCGTTTCACCAACTCGCCCACCGCGGAGATCGCCCGGATCATGCTGGAGTCGCGCCAGGCGCCGTCCTCCAGGTTGTCGATCCGCTTCACCACGTCGTGCCCACCGGCCTTCGCGGCCAGCGTGAGCACCAGCTCCAGCACGTAGTACGGATGCTTTCCCGGGTACACGAACGCCCCGAGCCCGGCACCCTTCATTTCGGTGCCTAGGGCAAGTAACTGCGGCCAGGTCCGGGGCACGTCCCAACCACGCCGCTGGAACAACGCCGCCGAATACCAGAGCCCGTACACGTTGGCGACATAGTTGATGGTCCGCTGCGTCCCGTCGTACTGCCCGGACTCCAGCATCCCCGGCAGGATCGCGTCCGCGACCTTCGCCTTCTCGTTGTCCCACGCCGGCGCATCCAGCACACCCCGCAGATCCGCAAGCTGCCCCTGCGCAACCAGCCTCGGTAACTCCAGCGGCTTGGCACCGGCATTCAGTACGACGTCCGGCGGCCCACCGGCCTGGAACCGCGTCAGCACCTTGTCCCGCAACAACGGATCCACCACCGAGGTCACCGTCGCCGCCGGATACTTCTTCCGGTACGCCGCCGCCGCGAACCCGCCGTACTCGGCGCCGGTCACCACGTCGAGTGGCAACGTCGCCGGATCAACAGTAGGAGCGCTCTCCGGCGTACCCGTCGAGCATCCGCTCAGTACGGCGCCGGCGAGCGCTCCTTGCAGAACTGTCCGCCGTTTCAGCATCCAGGAAGGCTACTTCACGCCGCCCTGGGTGACCGATACCTGCAGTTGACGCTGGAAGATGATGTAGACCACCAGCACCGGCGCCACCGTGATGACCACGGCCGCGAACAGCGCGCCGAAGTCCACCGCGTACCCGGCTTGGGACGCGAACGACGCCATCCCCTGCGACAGCACGTAGTTGTTCGAGTCGGTGTTCAGCGCGACCGGGAGCAGGAACTGGTTCCACAACCCGAGGAAGTTGAAGATGGCGACCGAGGCCATCCCCGGCCGGGCCATCGGCAGCATCACCGAGAAGAACGTCCGCCACTCACCGGCGCCGTCGATCTGCGCCGCCTCGTAGATCTCACCCGGCAGCGCCTTGAAGAAGCTGTGCAGGAAGAAGACGGTGAACGGCAGCGCGAACGCGACGTACGTGATGATCAACCCTGGCAGGGTGTTCAGCAGCGAGAGGTTCTTCAGCACGAAGAACAGCGGCACGATCGCCAGGAAGACCGGGAAGGTCAGACCGGCGAGCATCGAGTAGTAGATCAGCCGGTTGCCGGGGAACGTGAACCTGGCCAGCACGTAGGCGCACATGGCGCCCAGGACCATCACCAGCACCAGAGCGGTACCGACGACGACCACTGTGTTGACGAAGTAGCGGCCGATCCCGGCCGTCGTCCAGGCGTTGGCGTAGTTCTCGAAGTGCAGCTTGCCCGGCAGCGACAGCGGGTTGCCGAGGACCTCCTGCGTCGACTTGAACGAGGAGAGCAGCGTCCACAGCAGCGGCAGGATGACCAGCAGCGACCACAGGATCAGCGCGAAGTGCGCGGTCGCCGCGACTCCACGACCTTCCTTCGCCCGCTGCGGGACCCGGGCCACCAGGCTCGGCCGCTCGGCGGTGGTTGTCGTCATCGGGCTACCTTCGCTTTCCGCTGGTCAGCTCCGCCGGTCAGCCGGTTCACCGTGAAGACGATCAGCGCGAACAGCATCGTCACGGCGGCGAGCACTACACCCATCGCCGTCGAGTAGCCGAACTGTCCCTTGCTGAACGCCGTGGTGAACAACTGCTGCGGCATGACCAGGGTCGAGTTCTGCGGCCCACCGCCGGGGTTCAGCGCCTGCATGTAGACGAAGGCGTCGAGGGCGGCGATACCGAGATAGATGTAGGCCGTCTGTACGTTGTCGCGGATCAGCGGCACGGTCAGCGAGATCGCTGTCCGGAACCGGCCCGCACCGTCGATCCGGGCCGCCTCGAACACCTCGGGGTCGATCCCCCGGATGGCGGCGATGAACAGCACCATGTAGAAACCGACGGCGCCCCAGATCATCACGAACATCGAGGCCGGCATCGCGGTTCGCGCGTCACCCAGCCAGGCGAAGTTCTCGAAGCCGTGCAGCCCGACCTGGTTCAGCACCGCGTCCAGGATGCCGGAGGTCGGTGTGAACACCTGCGCCCAGATCAGACCGATCACGATCGCGGGGATCACGTACGGGAAGAACGAGATGATCCGGTAGAAGCCCGCATTGCGCAGCCCGCGGACCGTGCCGGTCCCCGAGCCACCGATCGTGACCAGGGTCGCCAGGGTCAGCGACAGCACGATCGTGACGATCGGTACGACGATCGCCAGCAGCACGTTGTTGCGGACAGCCTTCAGGAAGATGTCGTCGTGGAACAGCTTCACGTAGTTGTCGAAGCCGACGAAGTTCATTCCCGAGCTGAACCCGGACCAGTCGGTCAGCGAGTACCACAGCGCCTGCGCGAACGGCGAGACCACGAAGATCACGAACACCGCCAGCGGCAGGCCGAGGAACACGACCATGAAGCTGATCCGGTCGAAAGTCAACGGCCGGCGACGCCGGGGGACGGACCGCTTCGGTCCGCCTCCCGGCACGGCCTCTTGCGTCACGGTCACTTGGTGACCGGGATCTTCTTGACGGAGCTGTCGTTGCGCACCTTGTCGGTGATCTGCTGCAGACCCTTGGTCAGGCCCGCGGCATCCAGCTGACCGGACAGGAACGAGTTCCAGACCACCAGCTGGTCGGTGTTCATGCCGTACAGGCCGAAGACCTGGTAGTCGAAGATGTTGGTGCCGGCGGCATCCAGCATCGCGGTCTGCGACTGCAGCGCGGTCGAACCGAAACCGTCAGCGGGCACCAGGCCCTTGACGATCGTCGGCGCCAGCCGCGTCTTGGCGAAGTTGGTGGCCGCTTCCTTGGACAGCATCGCCCGGAGCAGTTCCTTGCCGCCGGCAAGGTTCTTGCCCTTGGCCGGGACGATGAACGGCTCACCGGCCGCGCTGCGCAGCGACTCGTACGGCAGCTTCGGGCTGTCCGACAGCACCGGCTCCGGGACACCCTTCATGTTGAAGCCGGCCTTGGTGGCCTTCTTCATCTCGTTCTCGATCCACGAGCCCGACGGGTAGAGCAGGGCCTGCTGGTCGTTGCTCCACTTCGCCTGGGCGGCGGTGAACTGGGTACCGGCGCCACCGGGCACGAAGTACCCGTTCTTGACCATGGTCTCCAGGGCCTTGAAGATGCCCTGGAACTGCGGCATCGACCAGACGCCCTCCTTGAGGTTCTCCAGCCCCAGCCGGACCTCGTCGCCACCCTCCTTGATGGCGCCGTCGACGGCCATCGTGTGGTAGTAGGTGGCGGCTTCCTTGCCCCAGACGAACAGGTACTTGCCCTTGGCCTTCGCCTTGGCGCCGAGCTCGAGCAGACCGTCGTAGGTCTTCGGCGGCTCCCAGCCGTTCTCCTTGAACAGGCTGTCGGAGTACCACAGGCCGTAGAGGGTCAGCACGTAGTTCATCGCGACGAACTTGCCGTCGAACGTGCCCGGGATCTTGGCACCCGGGTACAGGGTGTCGGCGATCTTCTGGCCCTCGTAGTTGTTGGCCTCGAAGACGTCGTCCAGCGGTGCCAGCTGGTCCAGGATCGTGTTGAAGCCGATCTGGTTCGCGCCGGAGTTGTCGATCAGGTCCGGCGGGTTGCCACCGACGAAACGCGGCTGCAGCTGCTGGGCGATCTGGGTGGACGGCGAGACCTTGAACGTCGAGCCGGCGTGCTTCTTCTGCGCGATGTCCGCCGCGAACGTCACGTAGTCGTACCCGTAGCCACCGTTGAAGATGATGGCCTCGACGGTGGCCTTGTCCGCCATACCGAACGGGTTGTCCGCGGACTTCGTGCCGCCACCGGTGTTGGAACCGTTGTCGTTGCTGCCACTGCCGGCGCAGGCCGCCAGCAGCGTGCTGCCGCCGGTGGCCAGCAGCGTGCCGACCGCCGCGCGCTGCAGGAACAGCCGCCGCGACAGGGGGTTGGGAGTGGTCATGGGTCCCGCCTTCCGAGAGGTGTTTCAGGCAGTACGCCGGATCCGGCCGGCGTACTGTGCTTCGAGGGCGCTGTTGTGCTCGTCGCCGCCCGGGATGTTGGCCGACAGGTAGACCGGAGGGGTCTCACCTGCCTCGGTGAGCCGGCGCAGAGTTTCTGCGACCAGCATTTGCGCGATCAGCGCAGCCGTGATGGACGACACGGCACAGACCTTGCCACCCCCGGGCAGGTCCAGCACGGAGTCGCCGTACGGCGCATGGTTGTCGAGGACGACATCCGCGAAATCGATGAGTTTCTTGCCGGACGGGTGGCGGGAATCCACCCCGGCGGTGTGCTGCAGCGAGGTGATCGCGATCAGCGGGTGGCCGTGTTCCTTGGCCACGCCGGCGAGCTCGACGATCGAGCCGTTCACCCCGGAGTTGGACGCGATCACGAACAGGTCGCCCTCGCGCGCGGCCGACAGTTCGTAGAGCTTGCGGCTGTACGACGGGTCGCGCTCCAGCTCGGCGCTGCGCAGCAACTCGGCCGGCTCGCCGCCGAGCAGGACGAGGTCCCGCAGCGCGATCCGGTTGGTGGCGATGAGTCCGCCGGCGCGGCCCGCGATCTCCATCGCGAGTGCCTCGGAGTGACCGGAGCCGAAGGCCTGGATGACGCCGTTCGCGCGCAGCGAGGTGACGAACAGCTCGGCCGCCTGCTGGATCGGCCCGTCGATCTGCTCGGTCACGGCGGCGAGGATCGGCGTCAGCGCGTGAACAAAACTCTGCGCGCTCACTGCGGTGTTCTCCCCCGGTCCGCCCTGGTCACTGCTGGCCATCGTCGGCCCCACCCCTCAACAATCTGTTCATCGCGACACTCTCGATGCCGACAAGTGCGCAAGTTTGCGCTTTGCTGGACAGAACTTTTCTCAAGTGGCAGCTAAAGTCAAGGCTCATCTCGCTACGACCCCCAGATCGGGACCGTTGTGTGACCTTGTCCATGAATGTTCATTAAGGCCTCTTTCGAGCAGTTTGGAGCATTGCGTATGTCGGTAGAACGCCCGCTGCCGGAACCTGCGGACTCAGTGGTCTTGATGCCAGCTTCGACGCTGGTCCTGGGTGGTGACCTCGGGGGCACCTCGACCCGGATCGTGATCGCAGACTCTGAGGGCAACGTAGTCGGCCGAGGGGCCGCTGCCGGCGGAAACCCCACCAGCCACCCGACGACGGCCGCGGCCAACTTCGGACAGGCACTTCACACCGCGCTGACCGGGCTCGACCCGGCCCGCGTCGAGGCCGCCGTGATCGGGGCGGCGGGCGGCTCGGCCCTCGCCGTACCGGAGGTGAAGGCGCAGTTCGACGCGGCCTGGTCCGGTGCCGGGCTGGCCACCGAGGCCCAGTTCATCGGCGATCTGGAGGTTGCTTTCGCATCCGGTACGCCGGAACCGGACGGACACGTGCTGATTTCGGGCACGGGGAGCAATGCCGGGCTGGTCCAGGACCACCGGCTGGTCCGGACCGCGGGCGGGCACGGCTGGCTGCTCGGCGACGAGGGATCCGGCTTCTGGCTCGGCCGTGAAGCCGTTCGCAGCGTGCTGCTCGCATTCGATCTGGAGGAGCCGCTCGGGCTGCTCGGCGAGTCGGTGCTGCAGGAATTGCTGCCCGGCCACGATTCGGCGATCTTCGCGCAGCGTGACGGGTACGAAATCGTGCGTAACGACGTGATTCGGACGGTGAACAACCGCCCACCGGTGCTGCTGGCCGAGTTGGCCCGCACGGTCGTCGCGACGTACGAGCAAGGCGACAAGACCGCCCACGCCCTGGTGAAACGCGCAGCCGACCTGCTCATTGAGACGGTCGGCCGGATCAGGACAACGAAGGACACGACCCCGTTGATCCTCGCGGGCAGTGTCGCCGGTGAACAATCTCCGGTCGGACGCCTGCTCCGGGAGGCCTTTCACGAGCAGTTCTCCGGAGAGATCCTCACTGCCCATGACGGAGTCAGCGGCGCCACCTGGCTCGCCCTCGGAGTCCTCGACCCGGCCCTCGCGAACGAGGCGAACCACACCCGTTTGGTCAGTTAGGGACGACCTGTCGAGCCGAAAGGGTCGGCTTCGACGTATCGCTCACCTAGGGAGCTTCCTCTTCTTAATGTGAGTGACATGTTCGAGACCGACCTGCGGCTGACGGACGGGCGCGCGCTGCACGTGTACGACAGCGCGCCCTGTGACGACGGCCGGCTCGCCGTCGTCACGCTGGGCGTCCCGACCGATGGGCTGTACGAGGCCGGCGAATGGCTCGGGATCCGCTGGATCTCCTGCACCCTCCCGTCCACCACCGCCGCCGATCTCGCCGCGGTCGTCGACGCGGCCGGCGTCAACGGCTTCGCCCTGATGGGTCACGCCGAAGGCGGCGCCCTAGCCCTCCGCACCGCCGCCCTCCTAGGCGACCGTGTCGAGGCCGTAGTCACCTTCGCCAGCACCCTCCCCGCCGAGTTCGTCCTCACCGCCGTAGACGCCCCCGTCCTCCTCACCCACGGCCTGGACGACCGCATCTCCCCGCCCACCAACAGCCGCTGGCTAGCCACCCGCCTCCCCCTGGCCACCCTCGACCTCCACCCCCACCTGGATCACGCCACAATCCGCACCCGCTCCGAACCTGCCCTCGAGTGGATCCGAGACCACACCGGCTAACCCACCACCCACGTCCTTCCCAGCACATTCCAAGCAATGGCTTGACATCGGGGCCGCGCTGATTCATATTCCAAGCATGTCTTTGGAGAAGCGGACCCGGTTGCTGGATGATCCGCTGGCGATTCGGGCGATGGCGCACCCGGTGCGGCTGGATCTGCAGAATCTGCTGGGGCGGGAAGGGCCGATGACGGCGGCTGATGCGGCGCGGCGGTTGGGGATCAGCCAGGCGCTGGCCTCGCATCACTTGAGGCAGTTGGCGAAGTACGACTTCGTGGAGCCGGCGCCGGGGAAGGACAACCGGGAGCGGCCGTGGCGGTTGGTGTCGACTTCGCAGTCGTGGCGGGATGCGGTACGAACTCCCGAGGGCGCGGCGGCGGCCGACGTACTGGAGCAATTGCTGGCTGAGCGGGCGTTGGAGTCACTGGCTGAGTGGCAGCAGCAACGCAAGGACGAAGAGCCGATCTGGCGCGACAACGCCGGAATCGGCCGTAGCGGTATCTACCTGACCGGTGACGAACTGGCCGAGCTTGTCCAGCAGGTCGAGAACCTCATCGGGCGGTACGTCGAGGAGCGCCCGATCGACGATGAATCGACCCGCCCGGTCGGTAGCCGGTACGTCTCCATCACCCAGATCGTCACCGTGCACCCCGAGGAGCCGGAATGAAGGAGCTGTGGGGCGTCCTTGCACGGCAGCGCGACTACCGGTTGGTGCTCAGCGCCGGCCTGATCTCTCTCACCGGCGACTGGCTGCTCCGCACCGGCCTCGCCTTCCAGGTCTACGTGATGACCGGTTCGACCCTGGCCTCCGGTGGTCTGCTGCTGGCATCGTTCGCCCCGACCGTCTTGCTCGGCTCACTCGCCGGAGTCTTCGTCGACCGCTGGGATCAGCGCAGGACGATGATCGTGGCCAACCTGCTGAACGCGGCGGTTCTCCTTCCCCTGCTCGCGGTTCGCGGCACCGGAACGATCTGGATCGTGTACGGCGTCGTGCTCGCTCAAGCGTGTTTGCAGCAGTTCTTCCAGCCGGCCGAGCAGTCGTTGATCCCGGTTCTCGTGGACTCCAAACAACTCGTCACCGCGAATGCGTTGAACAGTCAGATCCGCGACCTCTCCCGGCTGATCGGCGCCGCGATCGGCGGCGTCCTCACCGCGGCCGGCGGCCTTACCCTGCTGGCGATCGTCGATGCGGCCACGTTCCTGCTCGCGGTCGCGCTGCTCTCCGCCGTACGGCATCGGACCGAGCGGATCCGCGAGGTCGCCGAGGCCGCCGGTGGCGCGATCCGGCGGCTGAAGGAGGAGTGGACCGAAGGACTGAAGCTGTGCGTCAGGGGCTCGGGGATGCGGCTGCTGTTCGTGTTCTGCCTGGTGACCGGGCTCGGCGAAGGGGTGATGAGCACGCTGTTCGCGCCGTTCGTCTCCACCGAACTCGGCGGTGACGGCAAGGCCTACGGCCTGATCGTGTCGTCGCAGGCGATCGGCGGGATCATCGGCGGTCTAGTCGCCGCGGCCGTCGGCTCACGGTTGCCCGCGGCAACCATGTGGGGTGTCGGAGCACTGACGTTCGGCCTGGTCGACCTCACCCTGTTCTGCTATCCGCTCTTCTCCGACAGCCTGATCCCGGCCTTCGTCTGCATGATCGTCGTCGGCCTGCCCGGCGCCTTCGCGGTCGCCGGCATGATGACCACCCTGCAACGCCTGACCACCGACGGCACCCGCGGCCGCATCTTCGGCGCCATCATGGCCGCCGAAGGCGTGACCGTCCTGCTCGGTATCGCCGCCGCCGGCCTGCTCGGCGAGGTGGTCGGCATCATCCCGCTCCTGGTCTTCCAGGGTCTCGGGTACGTCGTCGGTGGCGCCGTGATCCTTATTCGCCGACGGGTGCTGGAGCCTCGTCCGGAACCGGCTGCTCCCCTGCCGGCCTGACCCGATGCACGCGGACCCGGGCGACCCGGCGGCCGTCCATCTCGGTGACGGTCAGCGTGTGGTGGTCGACCTGCGCCTCCTCACCGACCGCGGGCACCTTGCCGAGCTGGGCGGCGAGGAACCCACCGACCGTCTCGTACGGGCCGTCGGGCAGCTCGAGACCGGTCTCGTCGGCGAAGTCGTCCAGGTTCAGTAGACCGTCGACCTCCATGTCGCCGCTGCGGAACCGCGTCGTCTCGGTGGACTCCTCGTCGTACTCGTCCTTGATATCGCCGATCAGCTCCTCGACGAGGTCCTCGAGCGTGACGATCCCCGCCGTCCCGCCGTACTCGTCGAGGACGATCGCGAGGTGGGTGCTGCGGCGGCGCATCTCGGTCAGCGTCGGCAGCAGCTTCGCGGTGTCCGGCAGCATCAGCACCTCGCGGGCCAGGTCGCCGACCCGGACCGAGCGCGACGCCACCGCGGGATCGAACAGGTCCCGCACATGCACGAACCCGACGATGTCGTCGGCCGAACCGTTCATCACCGGGTACCGCGAGTGCGGCCGGTCGGAGGCGAACTTCACCGCCTTGTACGCCGGCATCTCCGCGTCCACGAAGTCGACCTCGGTCCGGGGCAGCATCAGCTCCCGCAGTTGCCGGCTGCCGGCCTCGAACACGTCGTCGACGATCCGTCGCTCCTCCTCACCGAGCGACTCGTGCGCCGAGATCACGTCGCGCAGCTCCTCGTCGGACATCACCTCGCGGTTCGCGTTCGGGTCGCCGCCGAGGGCACGGACCACGAGGTCGGTGGACTTCGAGAGCAGCCAGATCACCGGGCGGGCACCGGAGGCGATCCGGTCCACCAGCGGGGCCAGGCCGAGCGCGAACGTCTCGGCGCGCTGCAGCGCGAGCCGCTTGGCCGCGAGCTCACCGATCACGATCGAGACGTAGGAGATCAGCACCGTGATCAGGACCAGCGCGACCGTCGCGGCCACGCCCTCGGGCAGACCGAGGTCCTGCAGGTGCGGCGCGAGGGCGTCGGCCAGCGTCGCGCCACCGAAGGCGGCGGACAGGAAGCCCATCAGGGTCACGCCGATCTGCACGGCGGAGAGGAACCGGTTCGGGTTGGCGGCCACCCGGGCCACCGTCTCGCCCCGCTTACCGCGGTGGGCGAGCGCCTTCACCTGCGACTCGCGCAGGGAGACCAGCGCCATCTCGGCGGCGGCGAACACCCCGCCGATCAGCACGAAAACCAGGATCAGGACGATATTGAGAACTGTTTCGTTCATGGCTGGGGAGTCCTAAAGCCCTCTCGTCGTACGGCGAGAGGGCGGGCGTTGGGCGTGGTCGTCCATCTGCTCAGCGTACCGGTGGCAGGTTCCCCGATGCATGTTCGAGTTTGTTGGTTTACGATGGTTAGCGTGAAGACACCCCGTGGTGCGCGCCGGACGGACACCCACCTGTCCGACGGCCGAGAGCTGATCTACTACGACCCGGCCGACCTGCCGGCCCGGGTTCCGCTCGAGGACACCCGTGGCCTGCCCGCCCCGCAGCCCCAGGTCGATCTGCGGACCGACCCGCTGACCGGTGACGTGATCACCTACGCGACGCACCGCAACACCCGGACCTACCTGCCGCCGGCCGACCAGTGCCCGCTCTGCGCCAGCAAGCCGGGCAACCCGACCGAGATCCCGGACCACGACTACAACGTGGCCGTGTTCGAGAACCGGTTCCCGTCGTTCGCCGGTCCCGGCCGGACCGAGGTGCTCTGCTTCACCAGCGACCACAACAGCTCGTTCACCCAGCTCTCCCAGGGCCAGGCGCGGCTGGTCGTGGACGCCTGGGCCGACCGGAACGCCGACCTGAGCGCCCGCGACGACATCGAGTACGTCTTCCCGTTCGAGAACCGTGGCCGCGAGATCGGCGTCACGCTCAGCCACCCGCACGGCCAGATCTACGGCTACCCGTTCCTCCCGCCGCGGATCCGGACCCTGATGGCGCGCGCCCGCGAGCACCAGGAAGTTGCCGGCAGCAACCTGTTCGCCGACGTCCTGGCCGCCGAGCGCAAGGAAGGCACCCGCGTCGTCGCCGAGAACGGCAACTGGACGGCGTTCGTCCCCGAGGCCGCCCGCTGGCCGGTCGAGGTGCACCTGTACCCGCACCGCCAGGTGGCCGGCATCGACGACCTCTCGATCGGTGAGCGCGACGACTTCGCCCAGCTCTACCTCGACGTCCTGAACCGCTTCGACAGCCTGTACGGCGATCCGCTGCCCTACATCGCCGCCTGGCACCAGGCCCCGGTCCGGATCGACCGCGAGCTCGGCTACCTTCACCTGGAAGTGCTGTCCATCCGGCGGGCAGCCGACAAGATCAAGTACCTGGCCGGTTCGGAATCCGGGATGGGCGCGTTCATCAGCGACACCCGCCCGGAGGACGTGGCCGAGACCCTGCGGAAGGTGGACGGCTCGTGAGCTTTCAGGAGATCTTCGGTACGGCGCCCGCCGGCAGCTGGCGTGCTCCCGGACGGGTCAACCTGATCGGCGAACACACCGACTACAACGACGGCGTCGTACTGCCGATCGCCCTGCCGGTCGAGGTCGTGGTGCATGCCTCGCCGCGAACCGACGGCCGGATCGCGGTGTCATCCGTGGGGCACGACGCGGTCATCGAGTTCGCCATTGACGAGCTGGCACCGCACTCGGTCGACGACTGGGCGGCGTACCCGGCCGGCGCGGCCTGGATCCTGCGCGAGTCGGGCTACCCGATCGGCGGCGCGAACCTGCTCTTCGACTCCGACGTCCCGACCGGCGCAGGTCTGTCGTCGTCGGCGGCACTGCTGTGTGCCACGTTTGTTGCTCTGCTGGGCCTGGCCGACATCGAGGTCGAGCCGGCCGAGGTGGCGCGGCTCGCACAGCGCGCCGAGAACCAGTACGTCGGTGCGCCGGTCGGCCTGATGGACCAGACCGCCTCGATGTGCTGCACGGCCGGGCACGCGCTGGCCTTCGACATCCGCTCCGGCTCGCTGGACCAGATCCCGTTCGATCCTGCAGCTGACGGTCTCACGCTGCTTGTGGTCGATGTGAAGGCGCCGCATCGGCACGCCGATGGTGAGTACGCCGCACGCCGGCAGAGCTGCGAGAACGCGGCGGCGGCACTCGGCGTACCGGCTTTGCGTTCGATTTCTGTTGACGAGTTGGATGCTGCGCTGGCAAAGCTCGATGACGAGGTCGACCGGCGCCGGGTGCGGCACGTGGTCACCGAGATCAAGCGGACCGAGGACGCGATCGCGCTGATGAAGGCCGGACGGCTGCGCGACGTCGGACCGCTGTTCACCGCATCGCATGCGTCCCTGCGCGACGACTTCGAGATCACCGTTCCGGAGCTCGACGTCGCGGTCGACACCGCACTGGCCGCAGGTGCGGTCGGGGCCCGGATGACCGGTGGTGGTTTCGGCGGTTGCATCATCGCGCTGACCGCCACCGACGACGCCGACGCCGTACTGGCCGCCATCGAGAAAGCCTTTGCAGAGAAGGGTTTCACAGCCCCGAGTGCACTCGCTGCAACACCCTCGAACGGTGCGTCACGAATCAACTGATTGACCTCTTGCCCCTTGGTGCAGACCTGTGTGGTGAGGACTGGGCAGCCCTCGACTCCCGGCGTATTTTCCCGTTAAGGGGAAAAGACAACTTGGGGGAAGTGGGGTGGGAGCGATGGCTCTGCCTTTGCCTGCCGGAAAACTCAAAGTGGGAACCGGATGGCGTTATTCCAGTGGCGGTAAGCACGCCGCCTTCGACTATCCGGTGGCGAACGGTACGACGGTCTTCGCGGTCCAGGACGGCATTGTCCTGGCCTGCAACGACGGCGTGCCGAACAAATCGCAACCGGGCGTCCAGGGCGCGCCTTCGAACTGGGTACTACTGGGCATCAGGCACGGCGGCAAGAAGGCCAGCGTGCTGTACCAGCACCTGTCGCCCGGTCTGCTGGTGAAGAAAGGCGAGCAGGTCAAGGCCGGCGATCCGCTCGGCAAGTCGGGCCGCTCGGGCAACGCCACCGGCCCACACCTGCACCTGGCCGCAATGTGGGGACACCGCACGGCCAACAGCCGCTACGACTACCTGATCAACATCGGCCCCAACGAGAAAGCCCCCAAGGGCACCGCGTCGAACGAGATCTGCATCTTCCCGCCGGACCAGGTCTACACCGGCAAATCACCGGACCGGAACCCGTTCGCCGCCGGTGACGTGTTCCTCGACAAACTCAAGTTCGGCGTCAAACAGTCCGACAGCGTGAAACGCCTGCAGTTCGTCCTGAACCGCATCAAACTCGTCCACGGCAGGACGCTCGCGGTCAACGGCAACTACGACATCAACACCAAGAACGAAGCCACCAAGTGGCAGATCCAGATCGACAAATGCAAACCAGGCACCCCCGCGGCCGACGGCAACATCGGCCCCAAACAAGCCGAAAAACTCTTCGGCCCGCAATACAGACTCCGAGCGCACTCCTAGTACGCCAACCGCGGGGTGTGGCTTATCCGCGGACCGCCAGGCCATCACAATTGCCGTTCGCTCAGGGCGCGCCCGCTCAGCCACACCGCGCCAGCCCACTTGTGATGGCCTGCACGTCCGCCCCGGCGGCAACCGCCGTTGTCAGGGCGTGATGACTAGTTCGCAGCCGGTGTCGCGCATGGCTTTGCGGGCGGCGGTGGAGAGGCCGGCGTCGGTGACTATGACGTCCAGGTCGGCCCAGGTGGCGAAGGTGCTGAGGCCTACGGTGCCCCACTTGGTGTGGTCGGCTACTACGACGACCTCGCGGCTGGCGGCGATGAAGGAGCGGTTGGTCTCGGCTTCCATCAGGTTCGGGGTGCTGAGGCCGTGCTCGGCGTCGACGCCGTGGGCGCCCAGGAAGAGTAGGTCGAGGTGCAGGGAGCCGAGGGCGGCGGTTGCGATGGGACCGACCAGGGCATCCGACGGTGTGCGGATGCCGCCGATCAGTACGACGGTGCGGTCGGAGCGGGAGTTGCCGTGGAAGACGTCCGCGATCCGGGCCGAGTTCGTGACAACCGTCAAGTTCTCCACCCGGAGCAACTGCCGGGCCAGTGCGTACGTCGTCGTCCCGGCGCCGATGCCGATCGCGCTGTCCGGCTGGACCCGGCCGGCGGCCTCGGCGGCGATCGCCTGTTTGGCGGCGGACTCCTGGGTCAGTTTGGCGTCGAACCCGGGCTCGTGGGCGCTGCGCAGTCCGACCGAGGTCGCGCCGCCGTGCACCTTGTGCAGCAGGCCGCTGGAGTCCAGCGCGTCCAGATCGCGCCGGATCGTCATGTCCGACACGCCGAAGCGTTCGACCAGCTCGGCGACCGTGATCGCGCCGCGACTGTTGACCTCGGCAACGATTGTGGCCTGTCGTTGCGCGGCCAGCTGTCCACCCCGGCCGCGTGGCGGCTCCTGTCCGGCTGCATTCACGTGCCAAGACTAAACGGAGTTCGGCGCGCTGTCAGGGAAAAGGCGTTGCCGCGGCGTACCCGGCTTGTCACCCTGGAGCATGCGATTTCCCGAGGACGTGCCGGAACTGCGCGACGACCTGATCACCCTGCGGGCCCACACCCTGGCCGATGCCGACGACGTGTACGAGCTCTGCCAGGACCCGGAGATGCAGCGCTGGACCGTGATTCCGGTGCCGTACGAGCGCTCCGACGCACAGTTCTTCCTCACCGAACTCGTACCGAACGGGTGGCGCGAGGAGCACGGGACCCGGCAGTGGGCGATCGAGGTGGACGGCCGGTTCTCCGGTTCGGTCAGCCTGCACGGCGGCGAGGGTGGTGTCGGCGAGATTGGATTCTCGGTCGGTCCGTGGGTTCGCGGCCGGGGCGTGATGACGCGCGCGGCGAAGCTCGCGATCCGGCACGCGTTCGACGATCTCGGCTGGTCGCGGGTGATCTGGCGGGCCTTCGTCGGCAACTGGGCATCCCGCCGGGTCGCCTGGAAGGCCGGCTTCCGCGGACTGGTCGTCGTACCGGGTGGCGGGATGGCGCGAGGTGTCCGGTACGACGAATGGGTGGCAACCGTCGGTCGCGACGACGAGCTGGAGCCGCAGGGCAACTGGTGGTCGGTGCCTGAGCTGGAAGGTGACGGGATCCGGCTGCGTGCGCCGCGGCCGGCAGACGCGCAGCGGGTGATGGAAGCCTGCAGCGACGAGCGGACGCAGTACTGGCTGGCCGGTCTGCCCTCGCCGTACGAGCTGCACCACGCAGAGCAGTTCATCGAGGGCCGGACGGAAGCCCGGGCCACGGGCGAAGGCGTGTCGTGGACGATCGCGGATCCGGACACCGACGAGCTGATCGGCAACGTCAGCATCTTTGCCATGCTCAACCGGATGGACAAAGGACACGGCGAGATCGGGTACTGGATGCACCCCGCCGGCCGCGGCAAGTCGGTGATGACGAAGGCAGTGCGGCTGGTGATCGAGCACGCCTTCACACCGATCGAGCAGGGTGGTCTCGGGCGCCGGCGGCTGGTGCTGCTCGCGGCGGTCGACAACACCGCCTCGGCGCACGTTGCCGAGGCCAACGGGTTCCACCGGGTCGGTGTCGCGCGGGCCGCGGCCCCCGGCCGGGAGGGTCGCTGGGACGACGACTACGTCTTCGATCTGCTGGCCGGTGATCCCCGCCCGTGAGCACCGGGAGACGGCGAGTTTGGGTCCGGCGACACCGTTCCCCTCGCCGTCTCGGCATTCGGCTGGTTGAATCGACTGGTGAGAGATCGTGAGGAACTCGTCCGCCGCTGGCAGGCCGGGTGGTCCGTCTCGAGGGGCTGGACGACGGTTGAGGACGACCTGGACGGGATATTGACCGTCCGCGCGGGTGAGGAGAACCGCGCGATGGAGTACGTCGTCCTGGACGCGGACGACAAACCCGAACGGGTCGAGCGCGCCGCGGAGCTGGCTTTGGCTGCGCCCGGTGGCCGCGGGGCCGGCTGGATCACCTTGGCGACCGATGACAAAGAAGCCCGGATCGAGCAGCTCGAGGACCTCGGTCTGGAGGTGCAGCGCGACCAGGACTGGCTGATGACGATCCAGTTGTCGGAGCAGCCTGCCCTGAAGCTGCACGAGCGGTACGCGCTGCACACCGAGCTCGAGGACGACCTGATCATCACCCGGGCAACGTTGCACGGTGGAGTCGTGTCGAGCGGCCGGATGGCGGTCGTCGGGCCGGACGCGGTGGCGGACCGGATCGAGACCGACCCGGCCCACCGGCGGCGCGGACTCGGCAGCGCGGTGATGGCCTCCCTGGTCGAGACCGCCGCGGCCCAGGGCGCCAAGCGCGGCATCCTGATCGCGTCGATCGACGGTCTCCGGCTGTACCGCAGCCTGGGCTGGAAGGTCATCGCGGACGTGGTTACTGCACGTTGCTAGACCGGTTCGGATTGTCAGACATGCGTTAAGGCCGGTCTCCGAAGGAGTCAGGCAACAACCGGGTGGGCAAGGCTGCTCACCATGACGAACCCCCGACGGTCGCCGCGCTCCGCGGTTGCCGGTCCGCTGCTCGCCGCCCTGTCCGCGCTGGTCGTGCTCACAGGGATCGGGTGGTTCGTACTGCGGGATGTCGGCGGCCAGAAGGTGACGGGTCAGGAGCAGCCGCTGACCGCGGTCCCCACACCGACCGATGACGCCTCGGCCACCCCGACCTCGATCCGGCCGACCGTTCCGTCGGTGACACCACACCGTACGGCGCCTGTCACGCCCACGCCGACCAAGGCCGTCACCAAGACGCCGACACCGACGCCGACCAGGTCCAGTACGGCGCCGAGCCGCGAGGGCACGCGGAAGCCCACGACCGCGCCGAGCCACACCGCGACCCCGAGGGCCTCGAAGCCGACGAAGTCGACCACGACGACGGCCTCCGGTAGTCCCGAAGCTCAGGTGCTGACCTTGACCAACGCCGAGCGGAAGAAGGCCGGCTGTGGGGCGCTGCGGACGAACAGCGCGTTGACCAAGGCGGCCGAGGCACACGCGTCCGACATGGTGGTCAACCACTACTTCGCGCACAACAGCCAGGACGGCCGTACGCCGTTCGCCCGGATGAAAGCGGCCGGCTTCAAGGGCGGTGCGATGGCCGAGAACATCGCTGTCGGTTACACCAGCCCGGCCGCGGTGGTGAAGGGCTGGATGAACAGCCCCGGACACCGGGCCAACATCCTCAATTGCGACTACACAATGCTAGGTGTCGGCTACGACTCCGGACAGGTGAAACCCGAATGGGGCAAGGGTTCTTGGGTCCAGGATTTCGGTGGCTGAGAGCAATGGGTCGATAAACCTTCAGGAACCGTTAAGTCGGGTCGCGGAAGTGTAACGGTGACCCGCCGTATCGGTTAAGGTCGCTGTTCGGTGACCAGGGGGGACCTGGAAGGACCGCGGGGAACGACGCAGTACTCGGAACGACGCACACGAAGAGGATTCGCCCACCCATGACGGATGCGCCAACCCCCCGGCGGCACCGCGGTACCCGACGCGCTCGGAAGAACAAACGGGGCCTGGTCGGCCCGATTGCCAGCTCGTTGTCGGTGCTCGTTGCCATCGGCCCGGTGATCTATCTGATGTCGCGGGACAACTCGACCGTCAGCGACGCGACGAAGGTACTGAACGTCTCCGAGGACACCCGGGACGACTCGGGTGGTTCGCTCGTCGACGACGCGCACACCGGCCCGCTGAAGACCGTCACCAAGACACTGGCCAACGGCAAGGTCACCACCGCCGTGATCGGCTCCGGAGCGAACGGCACGTCGACGACCTCGACGCCGAGTACGCCGGGAGTCACTCCGAGTGGTTCGCCGTCGACCCCGTTGACGACACCGACCGCGCCGACCACCGGCGTGACCACGGTCATCGTCACCCCGGGCAAGCCGCGGACGATCGAAGGTAAGCCCGGTACGCCGAGCAAGCCGAAGCCGACCCGGACGACGCCGACGAAGACCGAGACCAGTAAGCCGCCGAGCAACACGCCCGAGCCCCCGCCCACGAACGACGGTGGCGGTACCAACGCGCAGGAGCGCGAGGTGCTCGAGCTCACCAACCAGGTCCGCCAGCAGAACGGCTGCGGCCCACTCCGGCTGAACAGCGCTCTGGTCGAGGCGGCCGGCCGGCACGCCTCGGACATGGTCCGCCGGCACTACCTGGACCACACCAACCCCGAGGGCCAGGACCCGGGCGACCGGATGCGCGCCGCCGGGTACGACGGTGGCAGCTGGGGCGAGAACATCGCCGCCGGGTACCCGACCGCCCAGAAGGTGGTCGCGGCCTGGATGAAGAGCGAGGGACACCGGGCCAACATCCTGAACTGCAAGTTCAACCTGCTCGGCGTCGGCTTCGACCCCGGACGCGTGAAGTCCGACTGGGGTCCCGGAAGCTGGGTGCAGGACTTCGGCCGCAGCTAGGCCGCGGCCGTCGTACAGGGTTGTCATTGTGTCGAAGGCACCGACAGTGGCGCAGACGTTGTTCGAATGCCACAACGTCCGGTCGATTTCCGGCCGGTCCCGGCGGGTAGATCCGTCCTTGTCGCAACGTTCGGTTCGTTCCACGGACCCGGGCGCGACGGTAGATGAGGCACGTCTTGGGGGCGAGACAGTGAAGGGAACAACGACATAATGTCGTCCGATTCCGGCAGTGGCCGGCACAAACCACGCAGGAAGGCGACCCGCGCCCGCGGCTCCCGGCCGAACGCGCCGGAACCGGCTCCCACGCCCCCGCCCGAGCCACCCCGCTACGCCCCGCGCGGCGGCGAGTCCCCCTTCTGGGCCAACGCCCAGCCCCGCACCGACAGCCAGGCCTGGGCCGACACCCAAGCCCACCTGGAAGCGCGCACCCGCACGGACTCCACGCCTCAGTACGCCCCGCGCCCGGTGGCCGGCAGCACACCACTCGGCTCGTCCGGCGACGGAAGCACACCCCTCCGTACGGCGTCCGCCGACAGCACCGGCTCCCGCGGCTGGGTCACCCAGTCCCCCGCCCCCACCCCGGCACCCGAGCCCACCCCGACCGGTCGAACCCGCCAATCGACCCCGGCCGAGGACCTCGCCGGCCTAGGCGCCTGGGCCACCCCACGCCCCGAGCGCCCCACCACCCCCACCCCGGACCCAACCCCCCGCTTCGACTCCTCGACTCCGCGGTTGGACCCCACCTCGGCGGCGACCGCCCGGCTCGACTCGACCGCGGCAGCGACCAGCCAGTTCGAATCCACGCCGGTGACGCCGAGTCCGTCGTACACGCAACCGCCGGCTGCGTCGATTGCGGACCCGCGCACGGCACGAGGCGCCAGCGAACTGTCCGGCCCGCGCACCGCAGCAATCCGCGAGAGCAAGGCGGCCGCGAACCGTCCGCCACGCCAGGCAGCAGACAGTACGGCGGTCGACGCCGACGGCCATCCGATCGCCCGAACCGCAGGTGGTACCGGTAGGAAGCGCCGCCCGTTCGTCGCGGTGACAGCCGTGCTCCTCGTCGTCGGCCCGATCTCGTGGATCCTCCTGCACCAGCCGCCGAACGACAACAACGACGCCTCCCTCCCGATCGGCACCCGCACCGACGACTCGTACGCAACCCCCAGCACCGTCCCCGTCGACGACCCCACAGTCCCGCCGAAGACACCGCCGGCCACCCCCACAGCACCCCCCACCGGCACCCCAACAACCTCCGTCACCCCCACCACACCCCCAACAAGCGGCCCCACCGAAACCCCCACCACCCGCCCCACCGACGCCCCAACCAGCACCGCCACCACCCGCCCCACCGCACCCCCAACCACCAGCCGCCCCACCACCACCCCCACCGGCGACCCCACCAACACCCCGCCCCCACCGCCGCCACCCCCGCCCAAGGACGACGGCGACATGGACGGCAACGAAATGCAGCTGTTCAACAAGATCAACAGCGCCCGCCGCAGCAACGGCTGCGCAGACCTCAAGCGAGACACCGGGCTGACTCGCAGCGCGGAGTCCGAGGCTCAAGAGCGCGCCGAGGACAACACCGCCAACGGCGGGAACACCAACTCGAAGGCGACCGCGGGCGGTGACAACTGGTCGGCCGACAAGGCATACGACCGGATGATGTCGAGCAACGAGGGCACCCTGCTCAACTGCGGACTCACCACCATGTCCGTCGGCCGGAAGACAGCTAGCTACAGGACTGGACCTCTCTGCGGGATCGGCATCTGCACTGGCACGAGCACGCGGGTGGCCTGGGTAGCAATCTTCCGCTAGGGCGCGGGCCTGACATCACCCCAAGAACAGGACGTATACGTCTGCTGCGCGCTCGCCCAGGCGGGCGCGGGCGGCCGTGAGCCCAGTCGCATGGCCATACGTCCTGTCCTTCCGTCGGTACGCAACCTTTCGGTCAGCGTTCGAACTCTCCAAGTCGCGGGTGTTTGGGGGCGGGGGGTGGGACGATGGGGGGAGGCGACGGGCGGGAGGGTGCATGTTCGGGGAACGTGAACGTGGGGACCTGGAGCCGGAGCGGCCGGCGCATTTCGGGATTCCGCCGGATGCGCTGGCGGACGAGCGACCTGATCGGCGGCCGGAGGAGGCCAAGCGGATGGGGTTGAGCCGGCATACCGAGGAGGGGGCGGTGTTGTCGTTCGCCTCGGGGCTGGATCGGGGGAAGCCGTGGCATCGGATGATGGCGTGGATCCTGCTGGTGACGTTTGCGGCGCCGGCGATCTACACGTTGTTCTGGCTGCTCTAGGCGGGGGCGAAGTCCTGGCGGTGACGTTGGGGCGTGGTGCCCAGGACGGCGTGGAAGTGGTGGCGGAGGGCGGCGCTGCTGCCGAAGCCGCTGGCGGTGGCTACTCGTTCGACTGGGTGGTCTGTGGTTTCCAGGAGCAGGCGGGCGCGGTCCAGGCGTTGCTGGAGGAGCCAGGCTTGGCCTGAGCTGCCGGTCCGGGCCCGGAACTGACGGGTGAACGTACGGCGGGACAGCGCGACCGCGGAGGCCCATTCGTCGAGGGATACCGGCTGATCGAGGCGGGCTCGCGCCCACACCATGGCCTTCTCGATCACGTCGTCACCGGGGTCGGGCGGGACCGGGACGGGGATGTACTGCGCCTGCGAGCCACTGCGGTGTGGCGCGATCACGAGGTCGCGAGCGCGCGCCTCGGCCGCCTCCACGCCGTACTGCGTGCGCACCAGGTGCAGGCAGCAGTCGAGCGATGACGCCGTACCGGCCGACGTCATCACGTCGCCGAGGTCCGACCAGAGCACATCGGCCCGTACGGCGAGGTCCGGGTGCCGGGCTTGCAGGTCCGCGGCCCACCGCCAGTGCGTGACCACCTCGCGGCCGTCCGCGATCCCGCTCGCGGCGACCAGGTACGCGCCGATGCACAGCCCGAGCACGACCGCCCCACGTGCATGCGCCTGCCGGATCGCGGTCAACAGCACCGAGGACGGCGTCCGCGACGGCTCCCAGCTCGGCAGGATCACCACGTCGGCGGTCTCCATCACCGACAACCCGTGCTCGACCGTGATCCCGAACCCGGCGTTGGTCCGCAGCGAACCCGGCTCCTCCGCGCACACGCGCACGTCGTACCGGCCGTCGCCCCACGGATCACCGAGGACCAGGCACGGCACGGACAGGTGGAACGGGCTCATCCCGTCGAAGGCCAGTACGGCGACGCTACGCATGTCTCGAAGTATATGGCCCGATCTTCAGGAACTATGGCTCTCGGGCCAATGGTGAGACCGACCGTCGCGACAGAGGATCGAGGACATGAAGATCACGCACATCGGTGGGCCGACCGCGCTGTTCACGTACGGCGGCCTGACCTTCCTGACCGACCCTGCCTTCGACCCGCCGCGCGAATACCAGATGCCGGGCGGCCGGGTGATGACCAAGTTGACCGGCCCGGCGATCCCAGCGGCTGACCTCGGCCCGGTCGACGTCGTACTGCTGTCGCACGACGAGCACTTCGACAACCTCGACGAGGCCGGCCGAGCGCTGCTGCCGTCGATCCCGACCGTGCTGTCCACGCCCGGTGCGGGCACCCGGATCCCCGGTGTCCAGGGGCTCGAGAGCTGGGAGTCGATCGAGCTCGACGGGGTCACAGTGACCGCAGTACCGGCGCTGCACGGGCCAGAAGGGGCGGACGCCGTACTGGGTGTCGTCACGGGCTTCGTCCTGCAGAGCGCGGACCTGCCGACCGTCTACGTGTCCGGTGACAACGCGTCGGTCGACCTGGTCAAGCAGATCGCCGACCGCTTCGCACCGTTCGGCATCGCGGTGCTCTTCGCCGGTGGCGCGCGGACCGCGCTCCTCGATGGCGCGAACCTGACGCTGACCTCCGCCGAGGCCGTCGAGGCCGCTCACCTGCTCGCGCCGGCGACGATCATCCCGGTCCACACCGAGGGCTGGGCGCACTTCACCGAAGGCCCGGACCAGTTCGCGCAGGCCTTCGCCACGGCGGGTCTCACCGACCGTCTGCAGCTCCTCGAGCACGGGGTGGCCACCGAGGTTCGTTGAGCCCTTGACGAACACGGAGCGTAACTCCTAAGGTCTCCAGAGCCGGGGGGACCGGCAGCACGAACCATCAGGGCCGGGGGGAATCTGGCCCACTGCCAAAGGGGAATTCCTTGTTCACGCGACGCTTCAGCCTGCCCACAGCCGGGATCGCAGCGACGGTTCTCGCCGCCGGGGTCCTGGCCCCACTGCCGGCCTCGGCGGCGGCACCGCAGTTCCTGGTGGCCGGGATCCAGTACGACCCGGCCGGTACGGACACCAGGACCAACGCGCACATCAACCTCGAGTACATCAGCATCCGCAACAACACCACGCGCCCGCTCAGCCTGAAGGGCTACCGGATCCGCGATGCCGCCAGCCACGTCTACTTCTTCCCACCGACCTTCGTCCTGAAGGCGCGCAGCACGGTCCTGGTGCACACCGGCAAGGGCCGCAACAGCGCGAACCATCTGTACTGGGGCTCGGGCAACTACATCTGGAACAACACGGGCGACACCGCACGCCTGCAGAACTCACTGAACAAGGTCATCGACTTCTGCACCTACACGGCCGTCACAGGCCGGGCGGCCGTCACCTGCTAGCCAATCCCGTGATCGCGCCAGAACGGCGCGAGCTCGACGGAACTGGCGGCCTGCGCGGCGGCCTTGAAATCGGCCGGGGTGACCACCCCGTGCCAATGGGCCTTCGCGTAGGACGCCAGCAGCCGCTCCATCGCCGGCGTACCGATCAATCGCTCCAGCTCGTGCAGCATGCAGGAACCATAGGTGTAGACAAAGGTCCCGTACGACGTGTCGTGCGCACCCCAATAGCCCATGTCCCGAGTGATTGCTACGGGCAACGTTCCCGGCCAGCACCCGGCGCGATGATTGCCCTCGAAGACGTCGGTCGCGTACGTCGCGAACGCTTCGTCCAGCCAGGGATCGGCATACTCGTTGTTGCCGACGATCCCGTACCACCACTGATGCGCGACCTCATGAACAACCGGACTCTTCGGTGAGATCAGCAGCACGAACCCGGGGTACTCCATCCCACTGAACGCGGTCCACCGATCGTTCAGCACCAGATCGAGCTCATGATCCGGATACGCACCGAACCGCCGACCGAACTCGTCCAGTGCCGCAGCAGCATCAGCCCGAGCCGACGAGACCGCCTCCGCAGTGACCGTCGGCGTCGCCCACGTCCGCACCGTCACACCACCTGGCGATGTGATCGACGTCGTCCGGAACGGGCCAGCAGCCCAGGCGAAATCCCTTACCTGCCTAGCGATTGCAACACCGTCACTCAGCACCCCGGTCGACGGTACGGCGAGGTCCCCGGTATGCAGGAGCCGTACGGCGAAGTCGGCCGCGACCGTGTAGAAGCTCTCCCCGATCCCCACATCACGCTCGAGATGCCACCCGGCCGCGTCCCGAACCGCCAGCACCGGAAGCGCGTTGCCGAAGAAACTGAACTTCCCCGACCGCCCGAACCGATCCTCACGATCCGGCGCAGTCACCTTCACGTCGAAGCTGATCGACGTCCGCTTCCCCGGCTCCAGCCGCTCCGGCAGCGGAAACTTCACGACCGTGCAATCACGCATAGCCGTGCCACCCGTGACCACCACCGCGCCGCAACCCCGCGAGTTGCCCCACAGCCGCACGTAGACCTCCGGCAGCGACTCCGCCGCCGTGTTCGTGAAGCTGATCGTCTCCCGCCCCGACCAGGTCCGGCCGTCCGGCGTACCGGTCAACTCAACCTCGTACGACGGCGCGCCCGGAGCCGGCGGCGAGCTAGGGGCCGCTAGCAACGAGATCGGGGCCAGCAGCAACAGTAGGAGCCGATGCACAGCTCCGGACGCTACCGGGTGGCGGGCGCCGGATCCGTCCCGGCCGGGATCCAGTCGTGTACCAAGATCTCATCACCGACCGTGACCGTCCCACCGGTCAGCACGGCCGCCTTCATCCCGAAGCTGACGCCGCCCCCGTACGCCGGCTCCCGCCGGTAGGAGGCCAGGGTGCGGGTCGGCTCCGGCCCGGACTTCTGCCCGGTGGCCTGGTCGACCGTCGGCACCGCGCACCGGATCGCGCGGGCCGAGTAGCCGATCTCGACCGCACCGACCGACATCCGCAGTACTCGATCCTCGGTGTGCGGTTCGGACCAGCCGGAGACCACGATGTTCGGCCGGAAGCGGTTCATCGGGATCGCCTCGCCGCCGCGGCTCATGATCCGCTCGTTCAGCCCGTCGAGCGACGACAGCGAGGTGACGAGCAGCGCATGCGCGTCACCGAATCCGGTCTCGCCGCGGTGCACACCCCAGCCGGGCCGCTCATGCTCCGGCGTCACCCGGACCAGGCCCACCGGCCGGCCGAGCCGCGTGGAGAACCACTCGTCCGCCGCCGCGGCCTGGACCACGCCCTGCCCGAACCACCGGGCGAACAGGCTGACGTCGCGCCGCTTCCCGTCGTACTGGATCGGTACGACGAGGTCCGGAGCACCCGGCGCGGACAGCCGCAGGCCATCACCCACGAACTCGGCCCGCAGCGCCGCCATCGCGGGCACCGAGCGCTGGCTGAGGACCGCACCCTCGGTATCGACCAGCATGAAGCTGCGGTCTCCGGCGACTCCGCTCGACCCGATCTCGGCCTGCTCGACCGGTACGCCGGACAGCCCCTTCACGGGGTAGTGGACCAGGGCAGCCACACGCGCGACAGACATGGCTCCATCCTACGGGTCGAGGTCACTTGAATTGTTTGTTCATGTTGACTTATGTTTGATCACGAGGAGGTTGCCATGCAGCTGGAAGCGTTCACCGGCGCCCTGCAGCGCGTCCGTCAGGATGCCGGTCTCAGCTATCGCGAGCTGGCCGATCAGGCCCACTACTCGCATGCCCATCTGGTCCGCGCGACCAGCGGGAAGCAGCTCCCGAGCTGGCCGGTGACAGTCGCGTTCCTGACCGGATGCGACGTACCGGCTGAGCTCCTGCCGATCTGGCGGCGGCACTGGGAGGCGGCCGCCCGCGACCCCCAGGACGTCAGCGAACTGGTGCGCGCGGCCGCGACCCCAGCGGACCTCGGCGCAGCGCTCACCGCACTGACCAGGCCGAGGTCACTCCGCTCACTGGAGCGGCTCACCGGGATCCCGCGGGCCACCCTGCAGAGCTGGCTGCGAGGTGGCCGGGTACCGCGACCTGACCGGCTCGATCAGTTCATCGTGGCGCTCGGCGCGAGCCGCACCGAGCGCCTCGCCTTCAGCGACTGTGTCGATCGGCTCGCCGGCTGACCACGATCAGCACGGTCCCGGCCGCCAGCAGGATGAGCGCCATCGCGACCGCCCAGAGGCTGAACGGGCTACCGGTGTCCGGCAGCTGACCAGCAGGCTTGGACTTCACCGTGACGATCACCGAACTGGTGTTGTCCTGAAGGTCCGGATCAGGCGTCACCGAAGTCGCGGTCGCGGTATTCGCCAACGACTTGCTCCCGTGCTTCGGATCTACCACCACATCGAGCAAGACTTCTGCCGTCTTGCCGGGGTCGATCCGCTCGATCGCACAGGCGACGAGCTGCCCGGCGGCCTGGCACCACCCCGGCTTTGCCCACAACCGCAGCCCAGCCGCCAGCTCATCGGTCACGGACACCTTCAGCGCCACCGACGGACCGGCATTGTGAACCGCGATCCGGTAGCGCAACGAACCACCCGCAACCACACTCGGACTCGACGCCGTCTTGAACACCTCGAGGTTCGCCGACCGCCCAGGACGCCCGAAGACCTTCGCCTCGTTGTTGGCAGCCACCGGATCCGGCGTGGCCGACCCCACCCGCGCCACGTTCGCCAGCTCCCCACCGAACCCCGGTACGACAGTCGCCGCGATCGTCACGGTGATCGTCGCCCCCTCGGCCAGGGACGCCGTACTGCACTGGACTGTCCCGGCCTCGGGAGCATCCGGCGCGCCGGGTGCCGTCGGCGGCAGCACAATGCACGGACCGGTCGCGGACACCTTGCTCAGCCCGCGCGGCAGCTCGTCGGTGATGACGACCTTGCGCGCATCGGACGGACCGTTGTTCTTCACGGTCAGCGTGTACGTCACCTGCTGACCTGCCACAGGGTTGGCCGGGGACATCGTCTTGGTGATGGCCAGATCCGCCTGGGCAGCCACCGGCGAAACACTCGTTCCGGTGTTGTTGTCCTTGTCCGGATCGGGTGTCGTTGACGTGGCCGTCGCGGTATTGGTCAGCGTCGCGCCGTCATACCCCGCAGCCAGCTTCACTCGGATCGAGAGCAGCACCTGCCCGATCGGTACGTCGCCCAGCGCGCAGCGGACCGTGGATCCGTCGACCTGGCACGGGGTTCCCGCCGACACGATGGTCAGAGCGGCCGGGATCGTGTCGGTCACCAGCACCGAACGCGCGACCGACGGGCCGGCGTTGGTGACCACGATCGTGTAGTCGAAGGTGCTGCCCGGCGTGACGGTCCCCGGCTCGGACTGCTTGGTCACCTGGACGTCCGCGCTGGTACCGACCGGGACCGTGACGGTCGAACTGTTGTTGGTGTCATCGGGATCGGGCACCGGCGATTTCGCGGTGGCAGTGTTCACAACCGTCGTACCGGTGTAGCCGGAGTCGAGGGCCGCGGTGACTACGACCGTCGCTGACTTACCTGCGACCAGCGTCCCCAGTGCGCACTCGATCTTCGGCCCGGTGAGCTTGCAGTCGGGCTCGACCTTGATCAGAGTCAGCCCGGTCGGCAGCGTGTCCGCCAGCACGACCGCGGTCGCATCGGACGGGCCGTTGTTGACGACGGTGAGGCGATACGTCACGCCACCACCGGCGGTCGCCGACGTCTCGTCGCTGGTCTTGATGACCGCGAGATCGGCGGACTGGTCGACCTCGGTGGTGATCGTGCTGGTGTTGTCCTTGGGATCCGGATCCGGCGTCGTACTGGTGACACTGGCCGCGTTCGTGATCGCCGCAGTCCGGCCCGAATCGACCTTGACCCGGATCTGCACGACCGCGTCGGCACCCGGTCCCATCGTCCCGAGCGCACAGCTGACCGCGGTGGTGCAGTTGCCGTCGGCACTCGTTGCCGCCAGCACCGATACGCCGGTCGGCAGGGTGTCGGTCACGGTGACGGCCTGCGCGCTCGAAGGGCCGTCGTTGTGCACGGTCAGGGTGTAGAGGCCCTCGCCACCGGCGATCAGCGGCGACGGCTGCACCGACTTGGTGATCGACAGGTTGGCCGAGGCGGTGACTACCGTGTCGGCCGTGCCGCGGTTGTTGGCGTCGTCCGGATCAGGCGTCTGCGAGCTCACGGTCGCTGCGTTGGTCAACTTGCCCGGGGCGAGAGCCGGGTCGACCTTGGTCACCACGGTGATGACGAGTTGACCACCCGGCTTGATCCGACCGGCCGGGCAGATCACGGCCGGCTCCGAGACCGACGGATCCTGCAGGCAGTCGCCGGCTGAGCTCGATCCGCGGACATACGTCGTACCGGCGGGGAGTGTGTCGGTGACGACTGCACCGACCGCATCGGACGGACCGGCATTGCCAACTGTCAGCGTGTAGGTCAGTTCGTTGCCCGCGACAACCGTCGACGGAGCGGTCTTGGTGATCGAGAGATCCGCCCGCGCCTGGACGGTCGTCGTACTGGTCGCGGTGTTGTCGGAGTCGGTCGGATCCTCCGGCGTCTTCGCACCGGCCGAGGCCGTGTTGGTCAGCGCGCCCGGTGGTGTCGCCGGGGCGAGCGTGCCCTTGACGGTGACCACGAAGCTGTCGCCCGCAGCCAGCGAGGCCAGCTCACAGGTCACTCGCCCGTCGCTGACCTTGCAGGTCGCGCCGCCGCTGGCGGAGGCGCTCACGCCGGTCACTGCAGCCGGTACGTCGTCGTCCAGCGTGACACCCTGCGCATCGGACGGCCCGGCGTTGCCGACGGTGAGGTTGTAGGTGATCGTCTCCCCAGCCACGACCGGGTCGGGACTGACAGACTTGCTCAGCGTGATGTTCGCCTGCGCTCCGGTGAGCAGTGTGTACGTCGCGGTGTTGTTGTCTGCCACCGGATCCGAGGTTGGCGATGCGACCTTGGCCGTGTTGGCGAGCTCGTTCGGCGGGGTCCCGGAGGGGACGTTCGCGATCACGGTCACGGTGATCTCGTTGCCCGGGGCAACTGTTCCCACGGCGCAGGAGACGGTGCCACCGGCCTGGTCGCACGAGCCCTGTGTGGTCTTGGCCGAGACGTACTTCAGCGGCGCCGGGACCGGGTCGGTCACTGTGACCGACTGCGCGGCGGAGGGGCCGTTGTTGGTGATCGTCAGCGTGTACGTGACGGGCTGTCCGGCCAGAACCGGTGCGGGCTGCGCGGTCTTGGTGATCGCCAGGTCCGCACTCGCGCTCAGCGTATCGGTGGTGCGGCCGGTGTTATTGGTCTTCTCCGGGTCAGGCGTCGTACTGGTTGCCGTGGCGCTGTTGGTCAGCATGCCGACGGCCGTCGCCGACACCTTGGCAGTGACGGTGACCGTCGCCGTCGAACCTGCCCCGAGATCACCTAGCGCGCAGCGAATCTCACCGGACGATACTGTGCAAGAACCAGCCGTGGAGTCGGCCGTCGCCTCGCTCAACGTGGCCGGAAGGTCATCGGCCACCTGGACCGCACGAGCATCGGACGGGCCGTCGTTGTGCACAGTGATCTGGTAGGTGACCGGCTTACCCGGAACGACCGGGTTCGTGACGGTCTGCTTGCCGACGACCAGGTCGGCCTTCGGATCACCTGGCGTGATGGTCGCCGTACCGGTGTTGTTGGAGGGGTCCGGATCCGGAGTCGCACTGGAGACAGCCGCGTTGTTCGTCAGCGGACCACCCTGGTACGCCGAGTCCAGGGTGGCCGTGATCTGGATGACCAACGTGGCCTTGCTGGCCAGGGTGTCGACGAGGCAGGTGATCTCTTGGCCGGCCGCCGAACATCCTGCCGGGGCTGGGGCCTGGGCGTCGATGATCGTCAGACCGGCCGGGAGCGAGTCAGCAACCCGGACCTGCTGGGCCTCGGACGGGCCGTTGTTCTGGACGGTCAGTGTGTACTTGACCTTCTCGCCGGCCGCCGGATTGACCGGGACGACCGCCTTGTCGAGCGAGAGGTCGGCGGTTCGGATCACCGGGGTGGTGACCGAGGCCGTGTTGTTGTTCGGGTTCGGGTCGCTCGTCGAGGTGGTCCCGGTGGCGACGTTCGTCAAACTGGTCGCCGTACTGGCGGCCGGGACCTTCACCACGACAGTGATCGCGACACTCGATCCGGAAGGAATATCGCCGAGAGTGCAGGCAAGCGTGCCACCGCAGGTGCCCTGAGCCGGCTTGGCCGAGACCAGCTCGACACCGTCGGGCAGAGTGTCGGTGACGGCGACATCCTTCGCCGTACTCGGACCGTTGTTCTTGGCAACGATCGTGTAGGTGAGATCGGCGCCTGCCGGCACCGGATCCGGCGTGCCGGTCTTGGACAGCTCGAGATCGGCCGATGCGGCCACCGGGGTGTGGACGTCGTCGGTGCGGTAGGTGTACGGCTTGTTGAGGGTCTCGGCGGTGTAGTCGAGGTAGCCGGTGTTCACAACCGTCGTCCCGGCCGAGGCGTCGTCGAGGGTCACCCGGAAGTGAACCGTGGTGCTCTGGTTCTTCTTCAGCCGACCGCCGGTGGTTGCATCTGCCCCCGTGCCCACCCGGAAACGGACGGTTCGCGAGGCGGCGTCGTACTCGGCCTGGTCGTCACCGGGCTGGTCGGTCTTCGCCCCGGCCACAGCGCCCAGCGATACGTTGAGCGAGCCCGGGACGTACGTCGTGTTCGGCGGCAGGATGTCGCGCGCCGTGGCCTTCAGCGCATCGTCGTCACCGGTGTTGCCATAGCTGAGCGTGTATTCGAGGGTGTCACCGATCTTCGCCGGCTCGTTGCCGGCCAGATTGCGCACCGTCTTGGTGCCCTTGATCGCCGGGGCATAGAGGTCGATCTGGGTGGTCAGCGCGGCCGGGTAGTAGAAGTCGCCGGTGCTGGCGAAGGTGAGCTCTGCGCTGGTGGCACTGTTCGCAAGGATGCCGGCGGCATCCACCACCTTCGCGTCCAGACCGAGGTTGTTCAGCGCGGCCGGTTTGCGGTCGGTGAGATTGGCCCCGGCATCCGTGACCCGGCTGCCGAAGAAGTTGGCCGACGGACTCTGCGCGTCCGCGAGGCGGGTGCCGTTGACCGCGAAGTAGTCGCCACTGATCCCGGCGTCGCCCTCATAGGTCACGCTGCCGAAGCGGGCGTTCACCGCGCCGCTCGGCGGGGCCAGGAAGCCGGAGATGCTGGTCTTGATCACGTCACCGGTGGTCACCCGCGCGTAGCCGTTGAAGACGGTCAGGTCGCGCAGCGGTTCGTCCGCGTCCTCATAGGCGATCACCAGACTCCAACCGGCGTACCGGTCCGATCCGGTGCCTGCGGCAACATCTGCACCCCAGTACTCGCCACTGCCGGCCTTCTGCACCACCTCGGTGACATCGAGGTACGACGAGTAGTCCTGGGTCTGCGCACTCAGATAGTCGGTGCGCCCGGCCGTCAAGGTTTCGTACGCCGTTGCCCCCGGCACCTTGAGCTTGATCGTCTTGCCGTCACCAGAGCTCGCCGTACCACCACTGCCTGCGGCACGGGACGCTCCCCAGAACAGTCCGGCGTAGATGACCTTCGCACCGGCCGGCACGCTGACCGTTGCCGCGGACGACGACTTCGTCCCGGCGTCGGCGTCCGCGTCGAGCAGGCGCATCGCCCATTCGTTGTTCGAGGCCCCTGAACTGCTGCCGGCCAGCGCGGATCTGCAGGCGGTGACCACGGTGTCGCAGGTCTCCAGCGCGTTGCCGGTGATCCGGATCGCGCCATTGGTCTGAGTACCGAAGACCTTGCCGAAGGCCCGGATCGTCTCCGCCTGGGCCGTTGCCGTGGGCACCAGACCGAATCCGGCGACGAGCAGCAGAGCGATCCCTAGGCGTAGCCGACCCATCCCAGACCCCCGTTACGTAGGTGGCGGGCGGACGCCGTCCTCTACTTATCACAGTCTGTAGCCTGTCAGCTACATCCCGTGCGGTGGGTCAGGGACGAAATGTGCCCGGTGGGGCGGCGGGCGGCATGAACCCGTCACTGTCCGCCAGCACCGTCGCTTTGCCGGCCAACTCCGTCAGCGGAGTCACGTCGTACGGCGGCTGCGCGCGGCGACCGGTCGCGGTCAGATCCGGCACCTTGTGCGGGGAAGCGATCAGGATCACGTTGCCGAACCCCTTGCCGCGGAGAACCTTGCGCTCGGCAAGCACCACGCCGTCACCCAGGGCGGCTCGCACGGTGGCCGCCGTACGGCGAATGAACGGCAGACCGGCCTGGCCGTCGATCAGGTTGGCGATCAGCAGACCGGTCGGGCGCAGGACGCGGGCGCATTCGGCGAAGAACTCGGTGGTGACCAGGCTCGCCGGGACTGCCTCACGCTCGAACGCATCCAGGATCAGGACGTCCATCGAGTCGTCGTACAGCTCGGTGATCCCGGCCCGGCCGGTGGCCCCGCGCACCTTGATCCCGGAGCGCTTCGGCAGCGGCAGCGCCTCCCGGACGAACTCGGTCAGATCCTCGTCGGGTTCGAGCACGATCTGGCGGGACCGCGGGCGGGTGGTCGCGACGTACCGCGGCAGGCTGAGCGCGGCACCCCCGATATGCGTGACCGCGATCGGCTGCCGGCGGGGCGTCGTGACATCGAGTACGTCGGCGATCCGGCGCATGTACTCGAAGGACAGGTGGGTGGGATCCGCGAGATCGACCTGCGACTGCAGCGACCCGTCGACCCGCAGCACGAACGTACCGTCCGGCGCTGCCTCGACCGTCGCTGTCCCCGAGCCGACCTTGCGTTCCACCCACCCATCTTGTCAGCTACTTCGTTTCCTTCTCCTGCGCGACCGCTACGTCGGTGTTGTCGGTGAAGAGGCCGTCGATGCCGAGCGCCCGGTACGCCGCGATCTCGCCGAACAGGTTGCCGGAGTCCGCCGGGACCGCGTTGCTGTCGAACTCGTTCGGCAGGAAGTTGTTCTCGACCCGGAAGGTGTACGGGTGCACGACCAGGCCGGCCCGGTGTGCGTCGGCGACCAGCGTGGTCGGCTTGCCCTGCTTGCCGTCGGCCGTGAACGGGATGATCTGCGCCTTGTACGGGCCGAGGCCGGCGGCGTACTTGGCGACGTCCTTCAGGCCCTTCGGGCTGGTGATGTCGGCGTACGTGCGCTTGTCACCGGCGACCGTGAAGTCGTACGGCTGCCCCTCGGCGTCGGTCAGCTGGACCAGCGGGACCCGGAGCTGCTTGTGCAGGGCGATCAGGTTCGAGACCTCGAAGGACTGCACGAACACCTTGGCATCGGGCCGGTTCAGGCCGTTGCGGGTGAGCGTCTTGACCAGCTCGGGCTCGAGGGCCAGGCCCTGCTGCTGGAAGTACGTCGGGTGCTTGGTCTCGGGGTAGATGCCGACCGGGCGGCCGAGCTCCCTGGACAGCCGCTTGCTCAGGTCGATGACCTCCTGGAGGGTCGGGACCTGGTAGCGGCCGTTGAACACGGTGTTGTGCTGCCGGAGCGCCGGGATCCGCTCGACCGCGCGCAGCGTCTTCAGCTCCTTGAGGGTGAAGTCCTCGGCGAACCAGCCGGTCAGCGGGGTCCCGTCGAGCACCTTGGTCTTCTTCCGGTTCGCGAACTCCGGGTGCTTCGCGACGTCCGTCGTACCGCCGATCTCCGGCTCGTGCCGGGCGACCAGGACCCGATCCTTGGTCGTGACCAGGTCGGGCTCGATGTAGTCGGCGCCCATCCGGGCGGCCAGCTCGTACGACGCCAGGGTGTGCTCGGGCCGGTATCCGGACGCGCCGCGGTGGCCGACGATGACGAAGTCGTCGCGGTGCTGGTACGCCGAACCGGCGACCTGAGCCTGGCCGCCGTTCTGCTGGGTCTGCTGGACCGCCGGCGGGACCAGCAGGGTCGCGCCGACCGCGAGGGCCGAGACGGCGACGGGGACGAACCGCTTCATGGACTAACTCCTTACAAGTCAGGGACTGGGAGAACCCTCGGGGACGGCGGCAGCCGTCCGCAAGACGTCAGATGTCCAACCGGTGAACGAACTCGTGAGGATGTGAGCAAGTCGGAGGCTACCCAGGGTTGGGCCCGCCTGCGGATGTTGCTAGCGTCCGAAGCACCAGAATGCACAGATTGGAGCTGTCGTGAGCATTACACCGGTAAAGGTGGCCGTCACCGGAGCCGCCGGGAACATCGGCTACAGCCTGCTGTTCCGGATCGCGAGCGGTGCCCTGCTCGGCCCGGACACCCCGGTGGAGCTGCGGCTGCTCGAGATCACCCCGGCGCTGAAGGCGGTCGAGGGTGTCGTCATGGAGCTCGAGGACTCCGCCTTCCCGACGCTGGCCGGGGTCGAGATCGGCGACGACCCGAACGTCATCTTCGACGGCGCCAACGTCGCGCTGCTGGTCGGCGCCCGGCCGCGGACCAAGGGGATGGAGCGCGGTGACCTGCTCGAGGCCAACGGTGCGATCTTCACCGGCCAGGGCAAGGCGCTGAACGACCACGCCGCCGACGACATCCGGATCACCGTCACCGGCAACCCGGCCAACACCAACGCGCTGATCGCCCGCAGCAACGCACCGGACATCCCCGCCGAGCGCTTCTCCGCGCTGACCCGCCTGGACCACAACCGCGCCCTCGCGCAGCTGGCCCGCAAGGCCGGCGTGCACGTCACCGAGCTGAAGAAGCTGACCATCTGGGGCAACCACTCGGCCACCCAGTACCCGGACATCTTCCACGCCGAGGTCGCCGGCAAGAACACCGCCGACTTCACCGGTGACACCGAGTGGCTCGAGAACGACTTCATCCCGACCGTCCAGAAGCGCGGCGCCGCCATCATCGAGGCCCGCGGTGCCTCCTCGGCCGCCTCCGCCGCAGCCGCCACCATCGACCACACCCGCGACTGGCTGCGCGGCTCCGCCGACGGCGACTGGCTCTCGATGGCCGTCGTCTCCGACGGCTCCTACGGCGTCCCCGAAGGCCTCATCTCCTCCTTCCCCGTCACCACCAAGGACGGCAACTGGGAGATCGTCCAGGGCCTCGAGATCAACGACTTCTCCCGCGCCCGCATCGACGCCTCCACCGCCGAACTAGCCGAAGAACGAGACGCCGTCCAGGCCCTCGGCCTCCTCGGCTGATCCCCCGAAGCCCTCGCCGCGGCGAGGGCTTCCCCTTGTGCGGAACACCGCCGACAGCCGTGGGCTTGAACAACTTCTGGTGGGTGGAGACAAGGTATTACCTGTTCCAACCCACCACGAGGTGTCCACGCCCACGCCTGCGGCCGCCGCCGAGGGCGTCCTCGGCGGCGGCTCGGGTTACTTCAGGCGGTAGGCGTCGACGACGGTTTGGGTGGTGGTGTTGCCGGCGCGGTCGTGCACTGTGGCTCGTAGCGAGATGCCTGCACCGGCCGGGGTTGGGAAGATGGCGGTGAAGCCCTTTCCGGACCGGATGACGCGCGCCGCGACCCACGTCGTACCGGCGTCGCCTGACACCTCGACCTTCAGGGACTTGACCTGGGTCGTCCCGTCGACGAACACCGGCAGCGTCGTCACCTTGGTGCGGGTGGCCAGGTTGTGGCCGTCGACCTTCGGCTGGAAGCGGGTGGTGGCGATCGGGAGGTTGGTCCACTCGGTGGTGGCGGTTGAGGTGAAGGTTGCTTCCAGGTCGACCCTGGTGGCGAACTGCGAGACCGACTGGGTGCCGGTGGTGACGAACTTGTACGCCGTCTTCTCCGCCGGCTGGCCGCTGGATTCGACCACCCCGAATCGGTCGGAGGTCGCAACCTGCTCACCGTTGCGGGTGAGTGTGCTGCTCGCCGAATCGGTGTCGATGATGCCGTTGGCACCGCTGCCGTCGCCGTAATTCCCGATCGAGACCGTCAACTGGTCCTGGTACCGCCAGGTGCCGCCCTTCGGGCCGAAGGCCGCCGCATTCAGTTGCTCGCGGTAGCTCCGGCCCGCCTGGTAGTTCTTCACCTGACCGGCGAGCTGCCACCTGGGCCGGGCGAACGGATCCTCCGGCGACGCCGCTTCCTCGATCCGCGTGTTCCATCCGGCCTTCGCGTCCAGGTAGTACCGGATCGGTCGTGGCGTGTCGAGATAGATGGCTCGCGCACCGGACCAGCTGACGCCGGCCTGGTTCGGGAAGATGAACGCGATCGCCCGCCGGTCCGTCGTCGCGTTCACCTGGGTGTCGACCACCGCAAGCTCCTGCGGCCGCACGATCCGGTTGAACCCGGTGACGAACTCGCCCGGCTGCCGGGTCGCCAGTGCGTACAGGTACGGCGTGTTGAAGAAGAACCCCTCCGGGCCCCGAACACCCCACTGCGACGACACGTGCCCGACCATCTCGGCCTCGGACAGCTTGGGACCGGCGCTGTAGGTGAACATCTCGCCGTTACCGAAGCCGCTTGCCTCGTAGCTGTAGCCCGCGTTCGTGCCCGGCTTCGACCGGTCGTAGCCGATGTTGGAGGTGGCCTGCTCGGCACCGGCCGTCGGGACGGTCGTCTCGACCGGCTTGGCCAGGCGGGCGTCGAGCACGACCGTGCGGTCGGCGTCGACCTTCACCTGCGGTGCGACCAGCGTGAAGAAAATCCAGTCCTCCTCACCCCGCTCGAACTCCTGGAACTGGCTGACCAGGTACTCACCCTGCGGAAGCTTGGCCTTGACCGCGCCGGCAGCGTCGGGGTTGTACGACAGCAGGTCGCCCTTGTTCACGTCATAGACCGAGACCGGGTAGTCCGACGGCTTCCCATCGCGAGCCAGCGTCTGCACGGTCAGCGTGTGCGCCTCGATCTCCTTCTCGACACCAACCGGTACGACGACCGTCTGGCCACCGCCCGTGGCCGTGATGCGACCGGAGTACAGGCCGTCCGGCCCACTGTGGTTCGTCTTCGAAGTCGCTTGCACAGAAGCGGTTCCACCGGCCGGCACCGTCACTGTGCTGGCGCTCAGAACCAGCGCATCCGCCGGAGCCGCGGCCCCCGTGCCGTCGTTGTACGTCGTCGCCAGGTCCAGCGTGACCGGCTGATCGCCGAGGTTGCGATAGGTCAGCGTCTTGGTGACCGGCTCGTCGTCGGTGTGCGGGAAGGTCGCCAGGCCGAAGGACAGACTGCCCTCCGCCGCGACCACACTCTGCTTGATCGCTGTGGTCAGATCGATCCGCCCGGCACCCTGCTGGAACGCGGCCTGGTCGGCGGCCACCTTGGCCGATCCCATCAGCGTGCTCTTCAGCTCACCCGCCTTCCACGACGGGTGCTCCTCCGCCAGCAACGCCGCGGCACCGGCGGTGTGCGGGGTTGCCATCGACGTACCGCTGAGGTTCAGGTACTGGTCGCCGACCGGATCACCGATACTCGAGTTCTTCGCCTTGGCCGCAACGATGGAGACGCCCGGCGCGGTCACGTCAGGCTTCACCGCGCTGTCGCCGACCCGCGGGCCGACGCTGGAGAAGTACGCCAGGCCGTCCTGCTTGTCGACCGCACCCACGGTCAGCGCAGCTTCGGCGCTCCCGGGCGATTCGACACTACCGGGACCATCGAGACCACTGTTGCCTGCAGCAACGACAAAGAGCGTGCCGGTCTCCGCGGTCAGCCGGTTGACGGCCTCCTCGATCGGGTCGATCTCGGGCGTGTCCGTACCGCCGATGCTGAAGTTGACGACCTTGGCCTTGACCTCCTTGGCCGCCCACTCCATCCCGGCCAGCATGTCGGACTCGTAGCAGCCGTCCTCGATGCAGATCTTGCCGTCGTAGATCTTCGCGTCCGGCGCCACGCCCTTGTACTTCCCACCCGACGCGGCCCCCGTCCCGGCGATCGTCGAGGCGACGTGCGTCCCGTGACCGATGACATCCTCGGCCGACTCAGTGGTGAAGTTCTTCGCTCCCGCAACCTGCGTCGCCAGATCCGGGTGGGTCGCATCGACCCCGGTGTCCAGTACGGCGACCGTCACGCCCTTACCGGTGTACCCCGCGGCCCACGCGGCCGGTCCACCGATCTGCGGCACCGACTCGTCCAGCGTCACCTTGCGCTTGCCGTCCAGCCACAGCTTGGCGAATCCACCGGCGGACCGAGCCGTCGGCTTCCCCAGGAACGCAGCTGCCTTCGACTTGTCCACGTCCAGGGCGGCGCCCTTGATCGACGGCAGCTGCCGCGTCACCTTCGCCCCGACGGGCGTGCTCCGCTTGGCCTTACCGTCGTACGTCGCCAGCACCGGGATCACCTTCGACGACGCATCGTCGTACCCGGCCTTGATCAGCCCGGTCACGTCGAACAGCCGCCGGTCCAGACGCCCCTCGCCGACCGCCTTGATGGCGTCGGCCGGGATCACGTACGAGTGGTCCTTGGTCCGCTGCGTCTGGAACCCGATGCCCTCGCGGCCGGGCCCGGCCTGGATGCTCTGCTTGGCCGGATCACCACCGTGCAACACAACCCGGTCACCGGTGATCAGCGTGACCTGCACATCTTTTCCACCGAACGCCGTCTGCGCAGCGGGCGGCGGTGCTGCCACTGCCTGCCCACTCAAACCGGTCAACGCAAGACCCGCGACAGCCAGTACGGCGATCGCGGGTCTCGTTCTCGAACTCCGAGTCACGACGGGTCCTCCCCAGGTTTCGGATGAGATCTCTGCGGTCATGAAACGCAAAGGCCTCTCCGCGGGGTTGCACCAACCGGACTATTCGATCCTCATCGAATCCGGTACGCGTCGATCGTGGTCTGCTCGGTCACGTTGCCCGCTGCGTCGACAGCCTTGGTCCGCAACGACACCGTCCCGGCGCCCTTCGGTGTCGCGAAGACCGCCTTGTACTCGCCCCGGCCGGCACCCGTCACCGACGCCTGCTGCCAGGTCTTCCCGTCGTCCCCGGACACCTCGACCTCCACCGACCTGATCGCCGGCAGCGGCAGATCCTCGCCGAACCTCCGGCCGGCGACGAGGAACACCGGCAGGACGGTCACCGGCGTACGGTCGGCGACATTGTGGATGTCGACCTTCGGCCGGTAGCCGACCCCGAGCATCGGGATCGGAGTCTCTTCGGTGGTTGCCGCCGAGGAGAAGGTCCACCGCAAGTCCGTCCGGGTGCTCAGCCCCGACACCGACTCGCGCGTCTGTGTGGTCTCGAACGTGTACTGCGCCTTCTCCGGGGGCAGGTCGTGCGTGGTCACGTATCCGAACCAGGGACTGCCGGCGACCTGCTTTCCGTCGCGGTACAACGTGCTGGATTCGGTGTCTGCGAGGGTGTTTCCGCGGTTCCCGTCCGCGTCCAGCACCCCCTCGACGAACAGGTACAGCCCGGAGTCGTACCGGAAGGGCCCGCCGGGTGCGGTACCGAGCACCGCCGCGTTGAACCGTTCCCGATAGGTCCGGCCCGCCTGGTAGACCCGGTCCGGTGAGTCGATCCAGGTGTACCAGCCCGACGGAAGGTCCGTCGGGTCCTCGCCTGGGTCGATCGGCTCGATGACGTTGGTACCCCACTTGGCGTGTTCGGCCTCCACCATGACCGTCGTCGTACTCGGCCGGTCGTAGCGCAGTGCGGTGGCCCACGTGACGTAGATCCCCGGAATGCGCGCAGTGACTGCTCGCCAGGTCGGCCGGTTGCTGGCTGCGTTCACCTGTTGCTTCAGGACGGCCAGATCCTTCGCTTTCAGGGTACGGACGAACCCGGTCGGGAACCGGCCGTTCGCGTGGTGTGCCTGGGCATACAGGTACGGCGAATTGTCGAACTGGCCGGCGGAGTTCTGGCGAGCCCATTGGGTCGTGATCATGCTGGTCAGCTCCGCCCCCGGAAGCTCCGGGCCGAGGTGCAGCGAGTAGAAGCTGTCCAGATCGGGCAGCTGCGTGATCGCAGCGAACTCCACACCCGGCATCGCCCGGACGAATCCCATCAAGGCGACCGCCAACGACGCCTCGGGATTGGGCACAGCGATCTTGATCTGCTTCGCCTGCCGCGCGTCGATCACCACGGTCGTGTCCTTGGTCAGCTGCAGGCTCGGCTGGGCGGTCCAGTAGTTGGAGCTCTTCGCCGGGTTGTCCGGGTTCGGCGCGGTCAGCCGGTTGTCCAGGATCTGCTCACCCTTGTTCAGCCGAAGCCTCACCTCCGGCTGACCCGTGCCGTAGAAGATCAGCTGGTCGTCGGCGACGCTGTAGATCAGGCCCCGCGGTGCGGCCGGTTTGCCGTCCGGACCGATCCCGCGCAGGGTCAGCGTGTAGCGCTCGCTCTCGCGATCCACGCCGATCGCCGTGGTGACGGAGACGCCGTCGGCGGTCGCGGTCACCCGGCCCGAGTAGAACCCGTCCGGGCCGCTGTGCTTGGTGTTCGACGTCGCCTGGACCGAGGCGGTCCCACCGGCCGGAACTGTCACCGTGCTTGCACTCAGGCTCAGGGCATCCGCCGGAGCAGGGCTGCCGTCCGGTGCTTTGAGTTCCGCGGCCAGATTCAGCGTGACGGGCTGCTCGCCCAGGTTGCGATAGGTGAGTTCCTTGGTCACCGGCTGGTCGTCGTCGTGCGGCCAAGGCGCCGTACCGAACGACAGGTTGCCCGGGTCACTTACGACGGTCTGCTTGATCGCCGCGGCCACGTCGACGCGGCCCGCACCCTGCTGGAACGCCGTCTGCTCGGCGGCCGGTTTCGCCGACCCCATCAACGCGCTCTTCAGCTCACCCGCCTTCCAGGTCGGGTGTTGCTGCACCAGGAGCGCGGCAGCACCGGCAGTGTGCGGCGTCGCCATCGACGTACCGGACAGGGACAGGTAGCGGTCCCCCACCGGTATTCCGATGATCGCGTCCTTCGCCCTGGCCGCAACGATGTCTTCGCCCGGAGCCATCAGATCCGGCTTCACCGCCCCGTCACCGACCCGTGGGCCACGGCTGGAGAATTCGGACAGCCAGTCGTTCCACTTGTCGACCGCTCCGACGGTCAGTGCGGCATCCGCGCTGCCCGGTGACTGGACCGTGCGATCAGTCGGACCCGAGTTACCCGCGGCGATCACGAACAGCGTGCCGGTCTCGGCAGTGAGCCGATTGACAGCCGCCTCCAGCGGGTCGGTCCCCGGAGTGTCCTCGCCGCCCAGGCTGACGTTGACGACGTTGGCCTTGACCTCGGTCGCGGCCCACTCCATCCCGGCCAGGATCGCCGAGTCCGGACATCCGGACCGCACACAGACCTTGCCGTCGTACAACTGCGCGTCCGGCGCCACACCCTTGTACTTGCCGCTCGACGCGGCGCCGGTGCCTGCGATCGTGGAGGCGACGTGCGTGCCGTGACCGACCGCATCGCCGGCGGCTTCGGCAGTGAAGTTCTTCGCACCGGCGACCTGCGTGGCCAGGTCGGGATGCGACGCGTCGATGCCGGTGTCCAGTACGGCGACCTTGATGCCCTGACCGGTGTATCCGGCCTGCCAGGCGGCCGGCGCACCGATCCGGGGTACCGAGACGTCGAGGGAAGGTTTCCGCTTGCCGTCCAGCCAGACCTTCTCGACACCAGCTGAGCGCAGTCCGGCCACAAAGTTCCCCGACTTCGGAACAGCCGCGGCGGCACCGTTGACGATCGGCAACTGCCGAGTCACCTTGGCTCCCGGCAGGGTCGAGCGCTTCTGCGCCTTACCGGCGTACGTGACAATCACCGGCGTACTCTTGCTCGCCTTGTCGTCGTACCCGGCCGCGATCAGGCCGTTGACGTCGAACAACCGGCTGTCCAGCCGGCCGCTCGCGAGTTCGGGTTGGACATCCGACGGTACGACGTACAGGCCGTTCTTGGTCCGGTAGGTGTTGAAGGTGAGGTGACTGCGGCCGGGGCCGGCCTGGACACTCGCCTGATCGTGGTCACCGTCGCGCAGGGTGACGCGGTCGCCGGTGATCAGCGTGACTTGGTGGGGTTGCTTCGGTGCCGGCTCGAGCGCGGGCTTCGGTGGCGCCGGGGTGGGCACGGCGACCGCCGGCAGGCCGAACGCCAGGACGGCGATCGAGGCAGCTGCGGCAAGGCCGGCGCGCATCGATCGGGCGGTGGATTGCACGATGGGTTCTCCCCTTCGGTTGATCTCTACGCCAGCAAGGACGCGTGAAGTCCGCCGAACGCTGCAGGGCGCCGCGACCGAGGTGGTCGCGACGCCCTGGCTATTCAGTGGTGGGGGTCAGCGCAGCGGGTAGGCGCCGATCGTGGTCTGGTCGGCGGTGTTGCCCTGGGCATCTACTACGTGGGCCTTCAGGGAGATCGTCTTGGCACCCTTCGGGGTGGCGAAGATCGCCTTGTAGGACCCTTGGCCGGCCGGTACGACGGAGGCCTTGTGCCAGGTCTTGCCGTCGTCACCGGAGACCTGGAGTTCGACCTTCTTGACGGCCGGCAGGGCGATGTCCGGCTGACCGACCAGGTTGAACGGCAGCACGGTGACCGGCTTGCGGTCGGCGACGTTGTACTTGTCGACCTTGGGCTGGTAGCCGACTCCGACCAGCGGGATCAGCGTCTCCTTGGCAGTGGCCGCGGAGGTGAAGGTCCAGGTCAGATCGGTCCGGGTGCTGAACGACGAGTACGTCTGCCGCGTCATCGACGTCTGGAAGGTGTACTTCGCCTTCTCGGCCGGCAGATCCTCGACGTAGATGTCACCGAAGAACTCGGACTCGGCGACCACCTTGCCGTCGCGCAACAGCTTGCTCGACTCGGTGTCCGCCCGGGTACCGCCCTTGTTTCCGTCAGCATCGGTCAGGCCGTAGGCCCCGATTGCCAGGTCGTTCTCGGCCCGGCCGGCATAGGCCGGCGACGGCGTGAAGGCAGCAGCGTTGAAGCGCTCCTGGTACTTCTTGCCGGCCTGGTACTCCCTGGACGGTGAGGTGAGCTGGGTGATGACGTCCGGGAACGGGATCTCCGGATCCGCGCTGGGCACGATCTCCCTGATCTGTGTGTTCCAGGCAACCGGCTTGGCGTCGGCGAGCAGCTTGGTCGACGCCGGCTGGTCGTAGCCCAGGATGATCGACCAGCCACCGCTCGAGGCGAAGACGACCCGCTCGACCTTGCGGTCACTGGCCGCGTTGATCTGCTGGGTCACCTCGGCGAGGTCCTTCGCCTGCACGTTGCGGATCAGGCCGGTCGGGAAGCGTCCCGGTGTCGGGTTGCTCTGCGCGTACAGGTACGGCGAGTTGGTGAACCGGCCGTCCGCACCCTGCTTGGCCCATTGCGACGCGACGTATCCCGTCAGCTGCGCGGGCGGCAGGTCCGGACCGATCTGTGCGGTGTTGACGTTGTCGAAGTCGAGCAGCAGCGCCGACGACCCCAACCCACCCAGACCGTCGGGGGTGGACCGGTCGTAACCGAGTGAACCGACCGCGAGCTTCGCCTCGGTGTTCGGCACAGTCACCTTGACCGGCTTGGTGAGCCGGGCGTCGAGGTCTGTGCTGGTATCCCCGGTCAGCTTCAGCTCCGGCTGCACGACCTCGTAGAACGAGTACTTCTCCGGGTCGCTCGGGTCTTCCAGGAAGTTGGCGGCCTCCAGGTGGTAACCACCCTTCGGCAGCCGCACACTGAGCTCGTCCTTGTCGGTGCCGTAGAAGTTGAACGAGTGGTCGTCGAGACCGAGGACCACGATGAACGGCGGGAGCGGCTTGCCGTCCGGGCCAGTCGTCCTCACCTTCAGGTTGTAGCTCTCGACCTCCTTGGTGACACCGATCCCGGTGACCACGGAAGCGTCACCAGCGGTTGCGGTGACCCGGCCGGAGTACGCGCCGTCCGGTCCGGTGTGCTTGGTGTTCGAGGTCGCCTGCACCGAGGCGGTGCCACCGGCCGGAACCGTGACGGTGTTCGCACTCAACTGCAGCGCGCCCGCCGGAGCCGCCGTACCGGACGGGTCGGTCATCGTCGCTGCCAGGTTCAGCGTGACGGGCTGGTCGCCCAGGTTGCGGTACGTCAGCGTCTTGGTGACCGGCTCGTCGTCGTTGTGCGGCCAGACCGCGGTCCCGAACGACAGGTTGACCGGGTCGCTGACCACGGTCTGCTTGATGCCCTTGGCCACGTCGACGCGGCCGGCGCCCTGCTGGAACGTCGACTGGCCGGCTGCCGGCTTCGCGGAACCCGTGAGCACCGCCTTCAGCTCACCCGCCTTCCAGTTCGGGTGCTGCTGGGCCAGGATCGCGACCGCGCCGGCGGTGTGCGGCGTCGCCATCGACGTACCACTGAGGTTCAGGTACTTGTCGCCGACCGGCGTACCGATGTCGCCGTCCTTCGACCGGGCGGCGACGATGTCGACACCTGGCGCCGTGACGTCCGGCTTGACCGCACCGTCACCGAGGCGCGGGCCGACGCTGGAGAATTCGGCCAGCTGGTCCTGCTTGTCGACCGCGCCGACCGTCAGCGCGGCCTCCGCGCTCCCCGGCGAGAGAACGGTGCCGCCACTGGGACCACTGTTGCCTGCGGCAATGACAAAGAGGGTGCCGGTCTGTGCCGTCAACCGGTTGACGGCCTCTTCCATCACGTCGATCTCCGGCGTGTCTCCACCACCGAGGCTGATGTTGACGACGGTCGCCTTGATCTCGTTCGCCGCCCACTCCATCCCGGCCACGATGGTGGACTCGCTGCACTCGTTGACGCCGCAGACCTTGCCGTCGTAGAGCTTCGCGTCCGGTGCGACACCCTTGTACTTGCCGCCCGAGGCCGCACCGGTGCCTGCGATCGTCGAGGCGACGTGGGTCCCGTGACCGACGAAGTCGCCGTCCGGCTCCGCGGAGAGGAAGTTCTTCCCGCCCGCGACCTGGGTCGACAGGTCGGGATGCGTCGCGTCGATCCCGGAGTCGAGCACCGCGACCTTGATGCCCTTGCCGGTGTAGCCGGCCTTCCAGGCCTCCGGCGCACCGATCTGCGGCACGGACTTGTCGAGCAGCAGCTCGCGCTTCCCGTCCAGCCAGATCTTCTCGATCGCGGTGGCCGAGCGAGCATTGCCGGCGTCGGCCAGGAAGGCGGCCGCCTGGCCCTTGTCGACCTTCAGTGCCGCGCCGTTGACGACCGGCAGCTGGCGGGTCACCGTCGCTCCCGGTACGGCGGCTCGCGTCTTCGCATTCCCTGCATAGGTGACGATCACGGGGATCGACTTGGACGACTTGTCGTCGTACTTCGCTTTGATCAGACCCGTCACGTCGAACAGCCGCCGGTCGAGCCGGCCGCTCGCCAGCTGCTGCCGGACGTCGGACGGTACGACGTACAGGTGTCCCTTCACCCGGTAGCTGCCGAAGGCGATGTTGTGCCGGCCTGCGCCGGGCTCGACGGTCGCCTTGCCGTCCCCGTGGACGGTGACCCGGTCGCCGGTCACCAGGGTGACCTTGACGGCGGTCTGCTCGGCCTTCTTGGCGGCCAATGGTGTCGGTCTGGATTGAGTTGCCGACGCCTGAGCTATGCCTGACAGGCCGATTCCCAGGGCTGCGATCGAGGCGACGGCGGCAACGCCAATACGCCTCGATCGTGGTGTAGATACCACGATTGAGTCCCTCCCAGTTCGGTTGTCCTCACATGGCCCCCCGACCCACCTCACAGTGCGGAATCAGGAAGCCACTCACCGTTAGATGTCCACACCATGCCAAACGGTTGCACGAACCTCCTGCCGTGGCAGGAACCTGCAATGAGTAGTTCAGGACTCACCTAGAGTGATGTCCCCGCTCGCGAACTCCTGGACGAGGGTGTTCAGGTAGGCGACCGTGTCCGGGTGGCGCTCCTTGGTCGTGCCGACCGCTTGCTGGATCTGCATGAACGGTTGCTCGATCAGGCGGTACTCCGGGTGCTCCACCACCCACTGCGCGACCGGCTGCCGGATCCCGGCCCCGACCTCCAGCCCTTCGGCCCGGAAGACCTCGACTCCCTCGTCACCACGAACAACCGTCGCGGCCTGCAGCGTCCGAGTCAGATAGAGGTCGTACGCCGATCCCTCCTTCACCCCGATCCGGATCCCCGCCGCGTCGACATCGGCGACTGCCGTCAGCGCCGACTCCTTCGGTACGACGAAGACGCCCTCGATCGCCAGGTACGGCGCAGTGAACGCCACCTGACCGGCCCGGGCCGGATCGATCGCGAGGAAGCAGATGTCGGCCTGACCGGTCGTCATCGCTTCGAACGACTTGCGCGCCGCGTCGAAACAAACCAGCTCGAGCGGCACATCGAGCCGGCGCGCAATCTCACGCGCGATGTCGACAGTCACACCTCGCGGCTCAGCAGGAGTCCCCTGCGCCAGAACCGGGTTCCCCAGGTTGATCGACGCCCGCAGTACGCCGGTCGGTGCCAGATCATCACGCACATTCGTCATACCGGCGACCCTAGCGACGCCTCAACCGAGGAACCGGCGACTGCGAGATTTGGTAGGGACATTGTGTAAATCGTTTCAGCGGCTCTACTGTGAGCGCACTTGTCCCATGACCGCCCGTTGGGGAGTTTGATGAAGCGTCGAAGTATTGGGCTGTTGGTTGCCGCGGCCAGCGTGCTGGCGGGAGTGACCGCCGTACCGGCCGAAGCACATGGCAGCAGTCAGCGCGTGGTGGGGTACTACACGCAATGGAGTGGGTACGACCGGAACTTCCTGGTCAGTGACCTGGTGAAGAACGGGTCAGCCGCGCGGCTGACTCACATCAACTATGCGTTCGGGTTCGTCGACGAGCAGGGCAACTGCTACAGCAGCGACCCGTGGGCCGATTTCCAGCGGCCGTTCAGCGCCGAGCAGAGTGTCAGCGGGGTCGCCGACCAGCCCGGTCAGGCACTGAACGGCAACCTCAACCAGCTCAAGCAGCTGAAGGCGAAGTACCCGAAGCTGCGGATCAGCATCTCGCTCGGCGGCTGGACCGGCTCGAAGTACTTCTCGAACGCCGCTCTGCCTTCCGTGCGGGCTGCGCATGTGAAGTCCTGCACGGACATGTGGATCAAGGGCAACCTGCCCGGTCTGCCGGCCGGTGCCGCGAAGGGCATCTTCGACGGGATCGACCTGGACTGGGAATGGCCGGCCAGCGAAGGCAACCCGGGCAACGTGATCCGGCCCGAGGACAAGGTGAACTTCACCGGTCTCGTGCACGAGTACCGCAAGCAGCTCGACCAGGCGTCGTGGCCGTTCAAGGGCCGCTACAACCTGACCGCATTCCTCCCGGCGGACCCGGCTCAGGTCGACCGGGGGTTCGAGGTGCGCAAGGTCTTCAAGGACCTGACCTTCGCGACCACCCAGGGGTACGACTACCACGGCGCCTGGGACCCGCAGACCAACCAGCAGTCCGCGATCGACGGGCCGCAGGGTGACCCGACGGCGACCGAGTTCAGCTCACAGGTCACCATCGACGCCTACCTCGAGCGGGGTGCGCCGCGCAGCAAACTGGTGATGGGCGTGCCGTTCTACTCACGCGGCTGGACCGGCGTGACGAACGCCAACAACGGCCTCTTCCAGAACGCCACCGGCCCCGCGCCGGCGACGTACGAGCCTGGCTATGAGGACTACCGGATCCTGAAGTCGAAGCTGTCGTCGTTCACGGTCCACCGCGACACCAAGGCCGGCTTCGCCTGGCTGTTCGACGGTACGACGTTCTGGACCTGGGACGACCCGACCGAGATGAAGCGCAAGGCGCAGTACATCTCGCACCGCAACCTCGGTGGCGCGATGATCTGGTCGCTCGACGGTGACACATCAAATGGGGAGCTCATTTCGGCGTTGCACCGTAATCTTCGCTGAGTGGATCTTCAGAACTTGATGGACCGGTTCGGCGCCTCGGGAGCCGAACCGGTTCTGGTCGGTATGTCGGGAGCGACCGTCGTCCGCCTCGACCGGGGCCGTGAACGGCTGTACTACAAGACTGGCGAAGGCCCGATGGCCGCCGCGATCAGCGACGAAGCGGATCGGATGGAGTGGCTCGCCTCGACCGGCTTCCCCTGCCCGGAGGTCGTTGACCGCGGCAACAACTGGGTCCTGACCGCCGAGCTTGCCGGCCGGGACGTCTCCGACGACTGGCCGGCAGCCGACCGGCCGGCTGTGATTGCCGCCCTCGCGGAGGGGCTGCGTCTCCTCGACTCCTTGTCGGGCTGCCCGTTCGACTCGCCGTTTCCTGGTGCGGGAAGCGCCGTCACCCATGGCGACTACTGCGCGCCGAACGTCTTCGTGGATCCCGAAACCCTGAAGTTCTGCGGCGTCCTCGACGTCGGTCGGCTCGGTACCGGCGATCGCTACCTCGACCTCGCCCTGATGGTGAAAAGCCTGACCGGTCGCAACCCGCAGTACGGCGGTCTGCCGGCCGCGCGGGCGTTCGTCGCGGCCTACGGTGGCGACTACGAGGACCCGCGGATCCAGTCCTACATCGATCTGGACAACTCCGGCGCGTTCGATCCGCGGAACGACCTGCGGTAGGCGCTCGGCGTCGTGCCGACTGCTTTCTGGAAGCGGCGGCGGAGGTTGGTTGCCGAGGACAACCCTGCTTTGTGCGCAATGGTTTCGATCGGGAGGTCGGTTTCCTCCAGCAGCACACGGGTCTTGGCGACTCGCTGGGCGAGCAGCCACTGGCCGGGCGCCGTACCGAGTTGGTCGGTGAAGCGGCGGGCCAGGGTTCGCGGTGAGACGGCGAGCTGTGCGGCCAGTTCGTCGATGCCGATCGGCTCGGCGAGATGGTCGTTTGCCCAGTCCAGTAAGGCGGCCAGGGAATCGCCGGGTGGCGGTTCCTCGTCGGCGCGGTACTGGACCTGACCGCCTTCGCGGTGCGGCGGCATCACCATCCGGCGGGCGATCCGGGCGGCGTACGCGGCACCGTGATCATTGCGCACCAACTGCAGGCACAGGTCATAGCCGGTACCGGATCCAGCGCTCGACGCGATATCGCCATGATCGATGTAGAGCACATCGGGATCGACCTGTACGGCGGGGAATCGGTGCTGCAGGTCGTCGCAGTACCGCCAGTGTGTGGTCATCCGGCGGCCGTCCAGCAGGCCGGTTGCGGCGAGGGCGAACGCTCCTGAGCAGATGCTGACGAGTCGCGCGCCGCGGTCGTGCGCTCTGTGCAGTGCGCGTAGGACGGCGGGTGAGGGCTCTCTGTTGCTGGGGAGCCAGCCGGGGATGACGATGGTGTCCGCGCGGTCGAGCATGCGGAGGCCGCTGGGGGCGATCAGGTCGAAGCCCTGCACGGTCCTGATCGGGCCGGGGCGTTCGGCACAGATCGTGAAGCGGTAGCGGTCGGCGTTGAAGACACCGGCCACACAGCCGAGTTCGAAACTGCCTTGCGGAGCCGAGACCAGGGCTACGACACGATGCGTGCTCATGGCAGAAAAGTACCTGCCCGGGACTATTCAGACACTGGGTTCAGCAGTGCGCTGCCGACAGGATTGCCGGTATGGAATGGATTTCGGCAGTAGACGTCCCGGCCCGCGAGCTCTTCCCCGGTATCCGACTGCGGACGCTGTGGAAGGGCGGTGTCGCCTCGGCACACGTGCTCGAGATGGAACCGGGGTCGTCGTGGGAGGGCATCGACGTCCACGATCCGGGGCCGGAGGAGGTGTTCGTGGTCGACGGGGTGTTCAACGACGGCGAGCGGGACTATCCGGCCGGGTCGTTCATTCATGCACCGGCCGGGTCCTCGCACGTGCCGCAGTCGGCGGTGGGGTGCACGTTGTTCCTGTTCTATCCGGAGGGCTGAGCGCTACCTCGGCGGACCGGTGAAGATCGGCATCAGGACCGGCACCCAGATCGCGTGCAGCGTGAACACGGCGACCACCCACAACACGACCGGGGTCAGCACTCGGATCCACCAGGGCACCCACAACACCAGACAGCCCATCACGAACATCGCCAGCGCGCCGACCAGACCCGGCACCATCCACGCGTACATCTGGGGATCGTGCGGCCAGCAGCTCCCGGCGTACCGGCATGGATTCTCTTCCAGGTCGGCGGGGCCGATGTTGTACAACGCCGCCGCCATCCCCACCCCGACGGCGGCGATCAGACCGCTCAGGCCTTGGATGACCGCGCCGACCTCCCAGCCCTTCGCTCGCCAGAAGGATCTGCCGCGCTCGGGGAAGCCGGCGCACCCGAGCATCGCCACCGCCCACACCGCGAGCAGCACGAACCAGGTGGTGTCCTTCGCCTGACCTGGGCGGACGGACTGATCGTTCGTCACGTGCGGCAGGTAGGTGTTGAGGCCGGCGTTGATGTAGCCGAAGCCGAGCAGCACAACGGCGGCGACCACGGCCAGGAACACCCCGATCCACCGTCGGGCCTGTTCCTTGGTTGCGGTCACCGCCGCAGGTTAGTTCAGTTGGACTGATGGAGGTCGGTGCCGAGGCCGTGGACCGCCGGGATCGACCCGAGCTTGCCGGCCTGGAAGTCCTCGAACGCCTGTACCACCTCGGCCCGCGTGTTCATCACGAACGGCCCCGCCATCGCGATCGGCTCGCGAATCGGACGGCCGCCGATGACCAGTACGTCGAGGTTCGGCTCCGCCTGGGGCTGGGTGCGAGCGGCCGCCGTACGGATGGTGTCGCCGGGACCGAAGACGGCGAGCTGTCCCTTGCGGAACGGACGGCGTTCGGCGCCGACCGTGCCTTGGCCGGCGAGGACGTAGACGAGCGCGTTGTAGTCCGGCTGCCACGGGAGCACCAACTCGGCGCCCGGGCTGACTGTCGCATGCACGAGACTGATCGGCGAGTACGTCGAACCAGGTCCGTCGTGGCCGTCGACCGAGCCGGCGATCACCCGGATCAGCGCACCACCGTCATGGGTGGACAGTAGCGCCGAGTCGCCACCACGAATGTCCTGGTAGCGCGGCGCCGCCCACTTCTGCGCCTTGGGCAGGTTCACCCAGAGCTGCACACCATGGAACAGACCACCGCTCGCCACGAGATGCTCGGGCGGGGTTTCGATGTGCAGGAGCCCGGATCCTGCGGTTATGCGTCCAACCGCACATCAGCTAGATGGGCTCTGAGACTGCTCTCGGTGGGCTTGCAACAGCCCCGCTGACTCAACTCAGCCGTC
>NZ_JBHJQQ010000016.1:0-167436 GCF_042262745.1 Kribbella sp. NPDC056345
AAACCTCTTCAAACTGTTTTTTTATTTGTTGTGGGGGGTTTTTTTTTTTTTATACTACACAGCAAAATGTTCTTCCCACGCGTGCTTTTAGGGTGGGGGGGGCGGTTGCCGCGGCCCACCCCAGCTCAGCTAGTCAGCTCACCACCAGCCCTTCCTCTTGGCGTGGTAGGCGTACATGCCGCCGAGACAGCCGGCGATGCCCCAGCGCTTCCACTTCTTCTTCAGCTTCTTCCAGCCGCCCTTGATGGTGTCCCAGGCCAGAACGCCGAACGCACCGCCGGCGCACGACCTGACGTAGCGGTTGCCGGTCACCTTGCGCACCCACTTGTTCTTGTTGGCGCCCTTCCACCAACCCTTGAGGATCTTCTTCGTCGTCTTGTAGTGGCACCACGGCGTCCAGCAGCCCCGCTTGCCGTCGAGGTCCACGCCGTTGACCGGGTCGGCACAGGTGTACTCGTAGGCGTTGCAACTACCGCCGTACACCGGGTCCACCTGCAGGAAGCGGCCGGTGACCGGGTTGTAGAGCCGCACACCCATCAGCACGATGCCGCCCGGTGCGTCCGCGGCCCGCTGCTGCGCACCGAGCCAGCCGTACCGCTGCTTGCCCACCGTCTCCGAGTCACCCGGCAGGCCGTACTCGGACACCTGGCTGGTGGTGGACAGTCCTTCCTCGCCGGCGTGGATGGTGGCCACGATGTCGCCGGACAGGTCGCTGACCTGCCACTCGGCCACGGCCGAGTCACTGTCGACCACCGCGGTGAGGCCCTCGAGACCCTGTACGACGCGGGTCCAGCGGTCCGGCCCTTCCTGGGTCCAGGCCGGGCTGTCCTCGTCATCCTCGTAGTGGTTGACGTTCTGCACCACCGCACCGGTCGCGTTGTCGGACCAGGACCGGATCCGCTCCCCCATCACGTCGATGGTGTAGTCGGTGGTCCGTCCGCCCTGGGTGAGGGTGTCCACGAGGTCGTCGGCCTGGTAGGTCGCGGTCAGGTTCCCCGCGGCCGGCGTACCGGTGTCTGCGGCAGGCACGGTCGTGGTGCGACCGAGAGCGTCGTACACGTAGCCGGGGCTGGTGACCCGGCTGGCCGCGTCGTACGTCCAGGACTTGGAGCTGGCCGGGCTGGTGCTCTGGCAGCTGCCGTCCGCGGCCGGTGCGTACTCCTTGACGTCGTTGCGGTCGGTGGCGGCGCTGAAGCCATAGACGCGGGTGACGCACTGCTCACCAGCGACTGCCTCCACCTTGGTGACCCGACCGGCCTTGTCGTGTGTGTAGACCTCGCTGGACAGCGTCGATACCCGCTTGGCCGTCTGGCCCTGCCCAGAGCTGGTCAGCACCTCGCGGAACAGCGTGCAGTCCGCTGCGGCACACCCCGGCTTGCTGTAGGTGATGCCGGACTTCCTGCCGGCCGGGTCGTACGTGGTGTCGACCTTGACGCCGTTCGGCCAGGTTTCGGTGACCAGCTGACCGTCGGCGTTGTAGTCGCCGGTGTAGTTACCGGCCTGGTTGTCGGTGACGGAGGTCAGCAGACCGCGGTAGTCGTAGCCATAGGTGCGGTTGCCCTGACCGTCGCTGCTGGTGGCCTTCCGGCCGAGCAGGTCGTAGGTAGTTGTCGACAAGTTGCCATCGGCATCCTTGTACGACGTGAGCCGGCCGAGCGTGTCGTAGGTGCGAACCACCTCGGACACGACTGTCCCGTTGACTACTGACTGCGTGCGGAGGATGTCACCGGTCGCAGCGTCGTACACATTGCGCTTGACCGGCGGTGTGCTGCCCAGACCGGCCGCGGCGACCACACTGGTCTCCAGCAACCGCCCGGCGGCGTCGTACGTGGTGGTGTTGGTGCGAAGTACGCCTGCGCTGGTCTTCTCGGTCTGCACGCGCTCCTGGTTGTAGATGTCGTACGTCGTCACCAGAGCCGCCAACTCGGCACCCGTTGCGGGCTGGCCGCCAGGCTGCACACGACACGGCAGGTTGGCCCACTCCGGCCGCAGGTCGCATTCGGCGTACCCGGAACCGGAGGTGGCCCGGTAGTTGATTGTCTTGCGCGTTGCGGGGGTGTTGGTGCTCGTTCCACCGGACGGCTGGGTGGTACCGGTCTGCAGACCGGTCACCGGATCCAGCGTGGTGCGAGTCGTCTGGCCGAGGCCGCCTGGGTCGACAGTGACCACGGTCGGCTGGCGCAGGGACCAGTTGTAGGCAGTGGTCTTGGAACGCTTGTCGGACTCGACTGTCGTACCACCGGTACCCCAGACCCTGACCTGAACGTTTTCAGTGGTGGCCAGGTTGTACGGGCCACCACTGCTCGGTGCGCCCTGGTCGTAGGAGGTGCGGGTCAGTTCACGGCCCTTGGTCACTGTGCCGTCATCAAGCCGTACGTCGAGCTCCGGTGCGAGCACAGTCTCCAGTCGCATACCGTCGAGCGAGTAGGTGTTGATGGTCGAGTAGTTCTGGGCCAGCGTCTGCTCGGCCGTCTCGTTGTCGTTCGGCGACTGGTTGAGCGCCCGGGCCCGGTTGGCCGCGGTAAGCTTGCGAACCTCGTTGCCGAAGCCGTCATACCAGGTGGAGGAGATGGCACCACCCGGCTCAGCCTCGTTCACTGCACGCCCATTGGCGTCCAGGTAACTCACGGTGGCCCGCTGGTAGTTGGAACCGTTGGGCTGCTGATCTGCCGGGAAGACAGCCGTTGCGTCAGTCGGCGCTTCCGGCTGGCCCCAGCGCTTGGTCTGTGCCGGGGACAGGTCGTACGGCGCGGTCAGCGGGACCTTGTAGACAACAGTCTCGGTCGCCGCGGCCCGGGTCATCTTCTGCAGACGTCCCGCAGCAGGGTCGTTCGCCGTGGTGGCGTAGCTGAGCTGCCACGGCTCCTGTCCGGCCGGCTTCACCGACGCCAGTACGCCGTCGGCCTGGTAGTTGTACGTCTCCTGAGCGCTCGTGCCGATCCGCGGATCCCAGGTCGCCCGCAGCCGTCCGGTCAAGTCATAGCTGTACTGACGCATCGGAACGGTCCGCAGCGCCGGAGTGGCGAGGTCGGGATCCCAAGCAGTGAAGGAAACCTGCTTCACCCGGCCGATGTAGTCGCCGAGCGTGCTACCGGTCGCTGTGGTGGCGGTTGCGTAGGTGAAGTTCAGTGCACGGCAGCCACGCGACAGGGTCGTGCAGTTCACGCCATCCGGTACCGGTGCGACCACTCTGGTCGGCCTGACCACCTCAGCCTCGTTGACGGTCACCCGCTCCCACGAATACGACGTGGTCTGGTTGCTGCCCGGCAGTGTGGTCGTCGTCGGGAAGTACTTGCCCACCGCCGAACCAGTCACTCGGCCGAAGACCACAGCCGTGCCACGGTCGTCAGTGAGCTTGTAGGTGTCGGTCGAGCTGGTGTAAACGAGCTTGAGCGTCTCCTGGCCAACCTCGGGGTCGAAGTTCACCCCATCGCGAGCAGTGAAACCAACGGTGTCACCATCCGGGGTGCCGATCTGCCGGAGTGAGCCGAAGACCTCGAGCGACGTGTACGGCGTCTCCGCCTCGTCCACGATCGCACCAGAGATCCAGCCCGGTCCGAACATGCCGGACGGATCGGTCTTGGCCGCCTGCCGGCTGTTGTAGGTGCGGCTGACGGTCAGGTCGCTGCCATAGGCCTCGACTGTCACATCGGTGTCGGAGAGGGTGACGTTGCCCGTCAGCAGGTTGACCTCACCCGGTCCGATCGGCTTCGACGCCGCCGTCGCGAGATTGCGGTCGAAGGTCAGCTTCACGCCGCCGGAGTTGGCCGCCGTACCGCCACTGAACGCGCCACGGATCTGCAGCGGCCCGTCGCGCGGGATCGACAGGGCGTCGACGGCAGCGAGTGTTGCCTCCATGTCCCAGTTCAGCTTGGGGAACTGGCCGCCTCCGGAGGTGGGCAGCGGCCAGGTCACCGCGCCGCCACCGGCAGCCAGTGTGACGTGGCCGGCGGGAATGTTGGTCCAGGTGTCGGTGTCGCCGCGACGCCACTGGTAGGTGACACCAGTCGCCGTACTGCGTCCCGCACCGGTGATGGCGGTCTTGGCTGCACTCACGTCACCCGGCTTGGGGGTCAGCACTGCTCCCCCGCCGACAGCGAACTGGTACGGCGTCAGGGGCGACCGGTTGCCGGCCCGGTCCCGCGTGCGGACCCACAGCGTGTGCGGTCCGTCGGTGGTCGGGGTGATCGAGACCGACGTACTGGCTCCAAGGGTGGCTGCATTCACGACCTGGTCCGGCGGGTTCGTGTCGACGCCGTACTCGTAGGCGGCCACGTCGCTCACACCAGAGGCGCCGAAGTTGAAGGTGCCGGAGGTACCGGCCGCTCCGGACCACTCCGACACCGGATAGGTCGTCGAGGCGACAGTCGGTGCCGCGGCCGGGGACATGGTGTCCACGGTGAACTCACACCAGTTCGACCACGCGCCAGGCGCCGTACCGTCGGAGCCGCGGACTCGCCAGGCGTAGCTGCCGCCCTCGGCGAACGTGCCGTCCGGGATGTAGGTACCGAGCCACGAACCGGATGCACCCGGCCCTTCGGTCACTGTGGTGCTGGCGGTCGCTCCGACCTGCTTGTACTCGAAGTCCCCGTACACGTTGGCAGCCAGACCGTCGCTGACCTGCGCCCGCAACTGCGGTGTCAGGGTGGAGATGTACGGCCGGGTCGCACCGGTGGCGCAGGTGGTGTCAGGAGCAGTAGCGACTGCGTCGACCGACGTCTTGGTCTGGTAGACGACCGTCACCGACGGCGGGTTGGCCGCCGCCTCACGGGACGCGAACCGCTTCCAGCCGTAGCTGTCGGTCTCACTGGCCGCCTTGATCCCGATACTCGTCTTGGCGAGCTTGTTGGTCGCCGTGTACTGGAACGCGGCCGTCACCGGGATGGTGACCCAGCCGTCGCCACAGCCGGTCCCGAAACCCTTGGTCTGGGTCGAGGTCCCCACGCGATCGTTCCAGGTCGGCTGGTTCGTCCAACGGATCGCGCTGGTGACGTCCGGCGTCCGATAGGCCTGCCACTCTCTGGCGGCGCAGGAGTAGGAGTGGTGCTCCCACAAGTTCAGCGTGGCGGACTGGATCTGCTTGTCCCACAACCACTCCTGGTTGTCGAACCGCAGGTAGGAGCGCGCCTTCGTCGTACCGCCGTCGTGCGTGCCCAGCTTGAGCTCCGTCGCAGCGGACTGGTCACTGGCGTACGAGGACTCGACGAACGCATCGAAACTCGCACCTACTGACTGCGTCGGGTCGATCGTCACCGGATAGACGGTCTTCGGGTCCTTGAGGAACCCTGCGTCAGGTGTGAGCAGTAGTGCGTTCTTGGCGAGTCCGAGACCGACCTGTGCCCGCCGGGTGTGCTCACCCGACGCCTCGTCCACCGTCGCGTCCCACATCATCGGAGCCGGTACGTCGTACTGCGTGGCGCCGGAGCGGACCGCGAGACCGCCCTTGCCGTCGGACTTGGCGGTCAGCCCGGTCGTCGACCAGGGCATCCGGATCTGGGTCAGCTGCGCCGCAGCGGACCGGTTCTTCACCAGCAACCGCTGGGCGTAGCCAGTGCGGGTCGCTTCGACCACGAGGTCGACGCCGGGCTTCACCTCGCGGTACGTCGCGATGGTTCCGTCGAGCTCGGGGGCGGGCAGCTCGCCGGACCAGCCGAGGGCGGAACGCTTGCCCTTGGCACCTATTGAGACCAGCTGGTGGTCACCCGCACCGGCTGCACCGGACAGCTTCAGGCCGTACGGGTGCGCGATCGGAGCGACCGTGCCGTCGGCCTGCCGGGCCAGGGTGACATCGACGTCGATCCAGTCGCCGTCGGCATCGCGCATCCGGACCGGGCCGCCGGCAACGGTGGCCTCGATCCGGCCGTCAGGAAGCGCGCGGAACTCGGTCGTCTCGGTGGTACGGCCGGTGATCAGGACCGGCTTGCCGGTGATCCGCGCCGTCACTGCGGCAGCGGCATCATCCGGTCGCTCGAGCGGAAGATCGGGAGTGGTCGTGGTCTCGGTGATCGGTGGCGCCACCGCGACGGCGTCCTGGGGCAGGAACGTCGCAACCAGCGCCACACTTGCGGTGACGGCAACCCAGCGAGCCAAAGGCCGGCTGGAAAGTCCGTCGAACAAACGAGATCTCGGGAATGCGGACATGGGGAACCTCGAGAACTTGGGGGCGGGACGCTCCCAGAGTGCGGTTCTCGAAGCAGGCTCGACAGGGCATTAGTGGACAGCTTCCGGAACCGGTCAGTTCCAGCCCGCAGAGTTCACCCGAGCAACCCCAGCCGTTGGGCTGCTGCGCCGGCGGCGAAGCGGGTCGGCGCGTCGACGAACTCCATGATGGCAGCGATGTGACGGCGTACCGTGCGAACGCTGAGCTGCAGGTGGCGGGCAATGGCGTCGTCCTTGAGACCGTGGACCAACAGCCGGAGCACTTCGCGTTCTGTCCCACCGAGGCCCGTTGTCTGCGCCTGCACGACTGGCGTGGCGGACTCCCACAACTGGTCGTAGTACTGCGTCAGTGCGGCCACCAGCGGCGCCGAGCGGACCAGCAGCGCGCCAGTGCTCCCACCGCCGGCCAGACCGACCAGGGCGAAGTGGTCGTCGACGATCGCCATCCGAGTTGGCAGGTTGCGAACTGTACGAACTTCGACGCCCGCACTGACCGCAAGGTGCGCGCCATGCTCAGCGAGGTACTCCGGTGTGCACAGCTCGCGGAACTGCATTGAGCTGCACTGACCGTTGATCAGCGACGGCAGTGCGGCCGCGGGCCCCTCCTCGGTGAGGATGGAGCGGTACGTGCACTGGACGGTGTGGATCGACGTCGTCCAGCGGGCAGTCAGCTCGTCCGGATCGGTCAGCACCTGCGCCAGCACCGACGGCACCTGCTCGGACCGGCGGTCATGCAGTTGGAGCTGATGCATCTCGGCAGCAGCGACATAGCCCTGCAAGAGCCGGTCGTGCTGCTTGGTGAGCTCGTGATGCACCTGGGTGAGCAGTCCGGTCACGGCGATCAACGGATCAACGGCCCGGAGCAGTACGGCGTCCTGACCGTGCTGCAGGTAGGCCAGGTGCCGGCTGAGCAGCTCCTGATCGATCGGGTCCTCCGGATAGGCCACGCGAGCACCGGCGTGCGTCAGCTCGAGATACGCATCGGCCACATCATCAGGGAGTAGCTCGCGGACGAGCTTCTCGTGTTCGGACAACTCCTGCGGTTGCCGGCTGAAACCGGCGGTGACTCCTGCAACCACGGCGACATCCCCCACCACGATCGGCCACCAGGGCGGATGGCCTTCTGTGTCGTGAAGTTACCATCCGCCACCCCGGCGAAGGTAGCTATCTTTCGTAAACTGCCGGTGGCATCTCTCACTCGCCTGTGGTGCTCTTAACACCTTCTATCGTTAGAACGCAGGGCATACACGAGCGCCCAGTCCTGGTCGTTGGCGAGCGGGTCCGCGACGTGCGCCGGCTGACCGTTCACACAACTCGGGTAGACGAACGCACAGGTCGCCGTACCGTCCGGGGCGAAGTTGACCAGGTTCGCGCGCAGAATCGCATCCGCTGCGGCATCCAGCCAGGCCGCCTGCTGCTCGGTGACCAGCTCCCGCGGCCAAGCGTCGTACACGGCTGCACTGAGCACAGACCAGTAGTGCGGGAAGACGTCACCCCAGAGCCGCAGCCGTCCGAACCAGTAGCCGTCCCAGTGCCGGATCGGTACGTGACACAGCCGCGCGTCGGGCTGGTCAGCCGCGAACGCGGTCAGCCACGGCAGTCTGCGGCTCAGCTCGGCGCCGTCGATCTGGTCCGGCGCAATCCGGTACGCCGCGACCAGGAGCTCCAGGAGCGGCGCCACCATCGACTGCTCGTAGTTGACCTCATGCGGCGGCAGCTCGTCGCCGTACTGGAGGAACGTTCGCGCATGCCGGACGAGATGCTCATGCAGCCCCAGCTCGGTCAGCAGCGGCCCGAGGTCGAAGGCGAGGAAGTGATCGCCGCCCAGCTCGTAGTACCGGTTGAGGACGCGTGCTGCACCGTCCCGGTCGCCCTGGCCCAGCAGGAAGCGTGCGAACCACGGGAAGTTGTAGAGCCTGATGTGCTCTCGGTTCGCACTGTCTTCGTGGACTGTGCCGTCGTCGTCGACCAGGTAGTCGTGGACGAAGCGCTCGTACCCAGCCAGCGCTTCATCGAGCTCACGCCGGTCGCCCCAGCCCTGGTCGCGGACCTCCTGCAGCAGGAGCGCCATACCGATGCGCTCACGCCCGTCGGACCAGTCCCGCCAGTCATCGGCCAGGACAGTCAGCCCGCTCTCGACGTCGTACGGCACGAAGGCGTACTGGCGGCTGTCCGGTAGCTCCGGACGACGCTGGTGGTCGAGGACGAACCGCACGCGACGCTCTGCGATTACCCGCAGCGGCTCGTGGAACAGCAGTGCGACTCGCGCACCGTCGGCCTCGACGTACTTCAGACCGGGCTCGTCACTGGCGACCGGGCCGTGGCCACGCACCTCGATCGTCTCCCCCACCTCGGCCGTCAGCCGGTCCGGCACGAGCCGTGGTTCGCGGTCCGCGTGGAAGGCGGACAGGTCGTCGTACCAGCCGAGCTGCCACGTCCAGCGGTACGACGCTCCTGGGGCGAGCGTGAGCTGCGGCTGACCGCCCATGGCGTGCGGTGCGCGTGCGTGGTCGGTGACGTGCAGGTACAGGTGGCCACGGGTGTTGCTGCTGCTGTCTGGTTCGCGGGACTCGACGGAGTACGCCCAGAGCTCGCCTTCCTTGAGCTGCAGGCCCAGACCAGGACCACCGCCGTCCATCGGGATCGCCCAGGCCCATGCGTCCGCCCCACCGGTCCAGATGTGCGCATGGACAGCACCGGTGAGGCTCTCGCGACTAGAGCGGTACACATCGCGGTACGGCGTACTGATCGCGAGGGAGCCGACCTCCACCGGCTCCGCGGTCGGATTGCGGAGCTCGTATGTCTCCGTCCAGTGCTCACCGAAGCGGCGGCCGACCCGGAGCTCCAGACCGCCCAGCTGGTAGAGGAGGTCGAGTCCAGTGCTCCGCCAGCGGACGAGCGCCGGGTGGTCGAAGCGGTGGCTACCGCGGTCAGTGATCAGGAAACCCTTGCCCCAGGCGCGCTGCGCGGCGTACTGGAGTACGTCGCGACCGTCAGGGTGCAGCACCTGCGCGACCGCGCCGTCATCGGCGATCTGAACGGTTCCGGGACCGAATCCGAAAGATTCCACAGTTCCCCAACCTACTGATGTCGAGGACCGCTTCGCGGCTTCGTCCCTGCAGTGAGAGCAACCCGCTGACCCGATAGGAGCGAACCATGAACGCCGAACAGATCGCCGAGATCCTCGCCAAGCCCTACGCCCAGCAGCTCCTGAACGGCCCCGAGCCGGCCCGCTTCGCGTACACCGGCCTGGACGGCGACCCGCGGGTGATCCCGATCGGCTTCTGGATGAACGGCGGCCGGTTGGAGATCGCGACCATCCCGAGGTCGGCCAAGGTCGCCGCACTGAAGAAGAACCCGAAGGTCGCCCTCACCATCGACAAGGGCGCCTTCCCACCCAAGGTGCTGCTGCTCCGCGGCACGGCCGAGGTCGAGCTGGTCCAGGGCATCCCGGAGGGCTACCTGGTGGCCGGCCGCAAGGTGATGACCGACGAGCAGTACGGCGACTGGCTCGTCGGCGTCAAGAGCCTCTACACCGAGATGACGCTGATCACCGTGACGCTGACCTGGGCAAAGCTGCTCGACTTCGAGACCACTTTGCCCAAGGCGGTTGAGGAGTTGCTCGGTGAGCAGGCAAGCGCCGTACCGGCTAGCTGATAGCGAGGTTGAAGGCCAGCAGGCCGGTCCCGGTGGCATTGGTGATCGCCGGCCCCGACTTCAGGTGCCCCTGGTAGACGAGTGCGGTCGCACCGGTCGGCGTACCGGACAGAGTGAGCTTGAGCGAGCCATCGGCTTGGTAGGCCACCGCGCTGACCGTGACGTTGGAGCCGACCAGCCGGAAGTCCGCGCGCACTCCGGCTTCCACCGTGAGCGGATCAGCCGACCGGAGCTTCACAGTGAGGGTCGCGCCGCTCTTGGTGACACTGGCCGGGTTCGGCGGAGCCACACCGGCCGACGGGCCGCCGTACAGCTCCCTGGCTACTACTGCGAACGTCTGGTCGCCCATCTCGCGGTAGCCGTCGGCGTAGGCGAAATGGCAACCGTCGTGGCCGGACAGGCTGGTCGTCGACAGCAGGGTGACGCCATGGGAGGGGCCGAGTTTGCGCTGCGCCTCGCGGAGGTTGATGGTCGTGGTGTTGTTACAGGGCGACGTCCGGACCTGGTAGACGAAGTACTTCGCAGCTGTCATCTCCGTGCGCCAGTCCGCCAGCAGTGAGGTGAAGCCGGAGACGTGGACTGACGCGTTGTCGCTCTCCGCTTCGCCCTGGTACCAGAACACGCCCTTGACCTTGCTGAGCACTCCGGAGGCCTGCAAGCGACTGCGTAGGCGTCCGTAGTTGGTCGTCAGGTCGTTCGGGGTGGTGTCGTTGCGCTGGAAGAAGCTGACCGGCTTCCCGCCGTGGGCGCCGTTGAACAGCGCGACCGGAACCCCGTACGTGTCGGTGATCCGGCGGCCCATCCGGATCGCCCACTGGCCGGCCGAGCCGGGCTGCTTGGTGATGTCGCCGGTCGCGTAGTGCCAGACCCGGTCGGTGCCAGAGAGCGCCGACTCGATGGTCGAGCTGCCGAAGCTCCTGAGATAGCGCGACTCTTCGACGTTCGCAGCGCCGGTGTATTTGGCTGCCTGGGCATTCGACTGCCCCTGCACCACATACACGTCACCGGAGACGATGCCGGTGCGCCTGGCCACGACCCGGTCGATACCGGGCCCGATGGCCTTCAGCTCGAACGTGTAGTCCCACAGTCCCGCCTCGATGCGGGGCGTGAACCGGAACGGCGCGCCGGCCGGAGCGGTGAAGGTCTGCGTCTCGCCGTGACCAGTGACGCGCAGTTCGACCTGATCGACCCCCGCTGCGGTGACTTCACCGGCCACTGCGGGGTTGGCGCCGTTCTGGCTGTCGCGCGGGATCAGCTTCAGGTCCTGCGGCATCTCGGTCAGCTTCACCAGCGACGGGCGGGCGTAGACGGTCAGCTTGCGCTGCGTGTACGTCGCCGCGTTGTTGGTCAGCGTCCAGTCGGGCGCTCCGGAGGTGTTGGCGCCGATGCCGAGCGACAGGGTGTTGCTGGTCGACTCGCTGAACCTGTTGATCGAGAGCACCGGCTTGGCCGGCACGCTCGACGGCTTGGTGGCCCCGATCTGGTGGATCTGGAACGAGCCGTGGCCGAGAACCGTCGTCGGGCTGTCGTCGGCGTCGTACGTGCTCCCAGAGGCGTTGGGCACCTGGCCACTGACAGACCCGTCGTACCGGTTCGGCCACATCTCGACGTACCCGGTCTGACCCGTTCCGGTCGTCACGCCGGCCACGTTGGAAGCGACCTCGAGGTCGCCGACCTGCTGCCGGAAGATGTGTCCGGTGGACGTCTGCAGGCCCAGCCGCTTGGCGTCGCTGGTGAACGGCGCCATCGCCGTCCACACCCACTGGACGCCGTTCGGGCCGTTCAGCTCGAGGCAGTAGCCGACGCGATCGAAGTTCGAGCCGATCGCCGCGGTGTTGTTCACCGTGTACGGCGGGGTCGTGTTGAGCCAGCTCGCGGACGTGGGCAGGTTGATCTGCAGGGCCGTGGTGTATCCCGCGGCGGCTGCGTCGCAACCGGCGGCCTGGGGATCAGCCGACGCGGGGCTGACAACAGCTCCGAGGGCCGCGACGGTGGCGAGAATCGTGGTCAGGACGGCGGGCGACGAGCGGGGCATATGAGGACCTCTCGACAGAGGGGCGATGTCGACGTACGGGAGTCGGAAACCTACCATTGGACAACGATTGCCCGGCAAAATCCTTCGCGCGTCGCTAGAGCTTGTTCGCAGCCCGGATGACATCGACCATGTCGGACATCATCCCGGTCAGGTCGTAGTCCTTCGGCGTGTAGACGGCGGCCACACCGGACGCCAGCAGCGCCCGGGCGTCAGCGTCGGGGACGATACCGCCGACAACCACCGGAACGTCTTCGAGCCCAGCCTCGCGCAGACCGGCCACGACGGCCGGGACCAGCTCCATGTGCGAGCCGGACAGAATCGACAGCCCGACGCAGTGCACGTCCTCGGCCACTGCGGCCGCCACGATCTGCTCGGGTGTCAGGCGGATGCCCTGGTAGATGACCTCGAAGCCGACATCACGAGCCCGGACGGCGACCTGCTCAGCGCCGTTCGAGTGACCGTCCAGTCCAGGCTTACCAACCAGGAACCGCAGCCGGCCGCCCAGCTCGGTCGCAGTCTCGGACACCTTCTCCCGGACCGCAGCGATCGCCTCACCACCGGCCGACACACCCACCGATCCGGACACGCCAGTCGGCGCACGGTACTCGCCGAACATCTCCCTCAGCACGCCGGACCACTCGCCTGTGGTCACGCCGGCCCGGACGCACTCCAGCGTGGCGGGCATCAGGTTGTCGGTACCCTTCGCAGTGTCGCGCAGCTTCGCCAGGGCCGTCTCGACCGCCTTCTGGTCCCGCTGCGACCGCCACTCGCGCAGAGAGGTCAGAGCGGCCTGCTCGGCAGCCGGGTCGACGGTCTGGATCGCAGTGTCCAGGTCAGCGGTCAGTGGCGACGGCTCGGTGTTCTCGAACTTGTTGACGCCGACCACGACCTGCTCACCGGACTCGATCCGCTGCCAGCGCTCGGCGTGTGAACCGACCAGAGCCGACTTCAGATAGCCGCTCTCCACAGCCACGACCGCACCGCCCATGGCCTGCACGCGGTCGATCTCGGCACGCGCTCCCGCTACCAGCTCATCCACCTTGGCCGCGATGACATGCGAGCCGTCGAAGATGTCGTCGTACTCGAGCAGGTCGGACTCGTACGCAAGCACCTGCTGCATCCGGAGCGACCACTGCTGATCCCACGGCCGCGGGAGACCGAGCGCCTCGTTCCACGCCGGCAACTGCACTGCGCGCGCCCGGGCGTTCTTGGAGAGCGTGACTCCGAGCATCTCCAGCACGATCCGCTGCACGTTGTTCTCGGGCTGCGCTTCGGTCAGACCGAGCGAGTTCACCTGGACGCCGTACCGGAGCCGTCGCGCCTTGGGATCGGTGATGCCGTACCGCTCCAGCGTCAGCTCGTCCCACAGCCGGACGAACGCACGCATCTTGCACATCTCCTCGATGAACCGCACACCCGAGTTCACGAAGAAGGAGATCCGCTGTACGACGTCACCGAACCGCTCCGGATCCACCTGACCACCGTCCCGCACCCGATCCAGTACGGCGATCGCCGTGGAGAGCGCGAAGGCGAGCTCCTGCACCGGAGTCGCCCCGGCCTCCTGCAGGTGGTAGCTGCAGATGTTGATCGGGTTCCACTTGGGCACGTTCGCGACCGTGTACGCGATCAGGTCGGTGGTCAGCCGCAGCGACGCGTCCGGCGGGAACGCGTACGTGCCACGGGACAGGTACTCCTTGACGATGTCGTTCTGCGTCGTACCGGTCAGCTCGGACGGCAACGCACCCTGCTCCTGCGCCGCGACCTGGTAGAGCGCCAGCAGCCACATGGCCGGTGCGTTGATCGTCATCGAGGTGTTCATCTGCGCCAGCGGAATCCGGTCGAACAGCGCCCGCACATCACCCAGATGCGCCACCGGTACGCCGACCTTGCCCACCTCGCCCTTGGCCAGCGGATGGTCGGCGTCGTACCCGGTCTGCGTCGGCAGATCGAACGCCACCGACAGCCCCGTCTGCCCCTTGGCCAGATTCCGCCGGAACAGCGCGTTCGACTCCGCCGCGGACGAGTGCCCCGCGTAGGTCCGCATCACCCACGGCCGGTCCCGCTCACCAGTCGTCATGTACCCGAGAGTAGGACTGTGTGAGCTTGTGAGTCGCCCCCTCGTGACTCGTGTCACGAGGGGGCTGCGTCACATTCGGTCAGGCCGTCATCGGTAGCGGTGTGCGCTCCACGTGCAGGATGCGGTGCAGGCGGGTGACCGCCAGGATCCGCACCACGGACGGGAGGGGGTGCCACAGGACGAGTTGACGGCCCAGGAGCTGGGTCCGGCGATGGGTCGCCACCAAGAGACCCAGGCCGGTGGCGTCGACCGCGTCCACGGCTTCGAGGTCGACGATCACGTCGCCCTGTGAGGTGTCGATCAGGTGGTTGAGAGTCTGCCGGACATCGCCCACCGAGCGGACGTCCAGGATGCCGGTCAGGTGTATGACGTTGTCATGGGTCGGTGCTGTCATGTCCGTGCCCTCCGCTCGTCCGGCGGCCCCCGAGTGATCGGCCGCTGTGCATAGCGTTGTGTTCGTAAAGACTCCCTGGAGACACGGAAGGTTGCCAAGACCCCACGAGATTTTCTTCTGCGCCACAATGGGGTATGTGTCCGCCGAGCGGTACTTCCTGTTCCCCGTCGTGGCCCTGGCCTTCGCCGGGGTGATGGTGCTGCTGTGCCGCTGGGCCTTCTCGAAGGCCAAACGCGGCTCCCTGGTCCGCCGCGTCGACCTCCACCCGGCCGAGCGGGACGCCTTCGGCCTGCTGATCGACGTACGGACCGAGGCCAGTCACAACGAGGCCCGGATCACCGTCGCGAAACTCAAGGACTTCGGTATCAAGGCCACCACGGCCCGCACGAAGGACGGCTGGACCGTCTACGTCTGGCCCAAGGACGAAGCCGCCGCGCGCGGGCTACTCGACACCCGCTGAGCGCGGGACCGGGCGGAACGCGGCGTCCTGGTGCCGGGTGAGCTCGTTCAGGGTCCGGAAGATCTGCCCCTGTGGCGACTGCCCGGGATCCAGTACGTCGAACGACAGGATCTGCCGGCCCTCGTCGTACGAGATCAGCAGGGTGCGGTCGTACAGCGCGAAGTCGCGCGGGATGATGAGTGCGGGGTAGTTACGCCGGTAGTCGGAGACGGTGATCCAGTAGCTGGCGACGTCCCCGGTGTGCTCCCAGTAGAACGCCAGCAGGGCCTGGTCCGCGAGGTCGCGCTCCATCTGCTCGGCCTCGTCGTCGTCGATGACGAACAGGCGGGTCTTGAACTTCATCCGCTTGCTCTTCAGCTCCTGGAGGTACGCCGTCGCGGCCCCCTCCTGGTACCACCGCAGGGTGTTGCGCTGGACACCTTCGTATCCGTCCGCGTGCTCGACCGCGCTCCGCAGATACCCCAGGTAGGCGGCCGGACCGACGTACGGGATGTTCCGGAAGTTGTCACTCATCGAGGACCTGATGAGCTTCGAGAGGGCGTCGTTGTGGCGCGGGCAGCTGGTCAGCATGCCGAGCGCGGTCTCCTGGTAGTCGATGCGCTCGGTCAGCGCGCCCAGGCTCGCGTTGAGCCGACCGAGCTCTGTCAGCGAGTTGGACGTCGCCGACAGCAGCTGCCGGAACAGCTCGAAGATCCAGCCGCCCAGCGTGCCCACGATCACGGCCAGCACGTGACTGGGCAACTGCCGCGCTGTGAAGGCGTTGTTGGCTCCCGCTGAGAACAGCAGGATCGCTTCCAGGGTCAACGTGCCGATGAGCGCGGAGCCCGCCAGACGCTTCGGGTCGACGGACTGGATCACTGTCTTCGCATCGACGGTCGCTGCCATGGAACCCCCATCCCCTGCGTCACATGGTGCGGCCGGGCCGCAGCTGTGTGCAACACGATTCGGCGCGTGAGGGACAATGGCCCCGATGACGCTGACCGAGATGTTGCCGGGGACGACCGAGCCTGACCAGCTGTACGACGCGTTCGCGCGCTGGGTGGCGGAGCAGGGGATCTCGTTGTACCCGGCGCAGGAAGAGGCGTTGATCGAGGTGATGACCGGATCGAACGTGATCCTGTCCACCCCGACCGGGTCCGGGAAGAGCCTGGTCGCCACCGGCTCGCACTTCGCTGCGCTCGCGCACGGGAAGCGGACGTTCTACACCGCGCCGATCAAGGCGCTGGTGTCGGAGAAGTTCTTCGCGCTCTGCGACGTGTTCGGTGCGGACAAGGTCGGGATGCTGACCGGCGACGCGTCGGTGAACGCGGGCGCGCCGATCATCTGCTGTACGGCGGAGGTCCTGGCGAACGTCGCGTTGCGTGAGGGCGCCGCGGCCGATGTCGGTCAGGTGGTGATGGACGAGTTCCACTTCTACTCCGAGCCGGATCGTGGCTGGGCGTGGCAGGTGCCGTTGCTCGAGCTGCCGAAGGCGCAGTTCATCCTGATGTCCGCGACCCTCGGCGATGTCGAGCGGTTCAAGATCGACCTGTCCCGCCGGACCGGCCAGCCGACCGCGATCGTCTCTTCGGGCGAGCGCCCGGTTCCGCTGATCTACAAGTACGTCACCTCGCCGCTGCACGAGACGCTCGCCGAGCTGCTGGTCACCCATCAGGCCCCGGTCTACGTCGTCCACTTCACCCAGGCGTCGGCCCTGGAACGCGCCCAGGCGCTGACCAGCATCAACGTCTGCACGAAGGAGGAGAAGGACAAGATCAAGGAGCTGATCGGGCACTTCCGGTTCGGCTCCGGCTTCGGCAAGACACTGCAGCGGCTGATCATGCACGGGATCGGCGTCCACCACGCCGGCATGCTCCCGAAGTACCGGCGGCTGGTCGAGCAGCTCGCGCAGGCCGGGTTGCTGAAGGTCATCTGCGGTACCGACACCCTCGGCGTCGGCATCAACGTGCCGATCCGGACGGTGCTGCTGACCGCGCTCAGCAAGTACGACGGGCGCCGGCAGCGGATCCTCAAGGCGCGCGAGTTCCACCAGATCGCGGGCCGGGCGGGGCGGGCCGGGTACGACACCTCCGGCACGGTCGTCGTTCAGGCGCCCGACCACGTCGTGGAGAACGTGAAGCTGCTCGCGAAGGCCGGTGACGACCCGAAGAAGCAGCGCCGGGTCCAGCGCAAGAAGCCGCCGGAGGGTTTCGTCACCTGGGGTGAGGACACCTTCGACCGGCTCGTCGCCGCCGAACCCGAACCGCTGCAGTCGCGGATGCGGGTCAACCACGCCATGCTGCTGAACGTGATCGCCCGCGACGGCGACGCGTTCGCGAGCATGCGGCACCTGCTGCAGGACAACCACGAGGACACCAAGCAGCAGCGGCACCTGATCCGCCGTGCGATCCAGATCTACCGCACGCTAGTGACCGCCGGTGTCGTCGAGCGGCTGCCGGAGCCCGACGAGTTCGGCCGGTCGCTGCGGCTGACCGTTGATCTGCAGAAGGACTTCTCGCTCAACCAGCCGCTGTCGACCTTCGCGCTGGCCGCGCTCGACCTGCTCGATCCCGAGGACCCGCTGTACGCGCTGGACGTGGTGTCGGTGGTCGAGGCGACGCTGGAGGATCCGCGCGCGATCCTGATGGCGCAGCTGCACCACGCCAAGGGCGAGGCGGTCCAGGGGATGAAGGCCGACGGCATCGAGTACGACGAGCGGATGGAACTGCTCGAGGAGATCAGCTGGCCGAAGCCGCTCGAAGAGTTGCTCGAGGCAACTTTGGAGATCTACCGGCAGACCCACCCGTGGATCGCCGAGGCCGGGCTGTCGCCGAAGTCCGTGGTCCGGGACATGTTCGAGCGGGCGATGACGTTCGGCGAGTACATCCAGTACTACGGTCTCGCGCGCTCCGAAGGCATCGTGCTGCGCTACCTCAGCGACGCCTACAAGGCGCTGCGCCAGACCGTCCCGCCGGACAAGGCGAACGACGATCTCACCGACCTGATCGAGTGGCTCGGCGAGGTCGTTCGCCAGACCGACTCCAGCCTGCTCGACGAGTGGGAAGAGCTCACCAACCCGGTCACCGAAGAGGTCGAGGTCACCCCGGTCGGCCCGCGCCGCATCACCCTCAACACCCGCGCCTTCCGCGTCCTCGTCCGCAACGCCGTCTTCCGCCGCGTCGAACTCGTCGCCCGCCACCGCTGGGCCGAGCTGGGCCAGCTCGACACCGACTCCGGCTGGGACGCCGCCCGCTGGGCCGAAGCCGGTACGACGTACTACGCCGAACACGACACCCTCAACACCGGCCCCGCCGCCCGCGGCCCGGCTCTCTTCATCGTCGAAGAACACCCCGGCTACTGGGAAGTCCAGCAAATCATCGACGACCCCGAAGGCAACCACGACTGGCGCATCACCGCCACCGTAGACCTCACCGCCTCCGACGAAGCCGGCGAACTAGCCCTCGAAATGGTCTCCTTCAAACCGTTGTAGCCGCACCGAAGTAGTGGAACTCCAGGTGCTGTTGATCAAATGGTTCGCCTGCGACTGCCCCTTCCCGAATACTGCTCTCCATGAGTAGCCCGCGGAGTGTTGCCGAGCTGCTGGAAGGGCTCGCGCGGGGTCGGCGGTACCGCTATGTGACGTTCTGGGGGCATCGGCCGCGGCGTCCTGGAGTTGTCGACGCGAGCTGTTTCAGTCAGTGGTTCCCGGCGCCGTTCGTCGTGGATGACGTCCGCTATCCGACGGCCGAGCACTGGATGATGGCTGGAAAGGCCCGGCTGTTCGGCGACGACGTTGCTCTCGAGGCCGTGGGCTCGGCCCGCAATGCCGGCGCCGCGAAGGCTGCCGGTCGCGCCGTACGCAACTTCGACGAGGCGACCTGGCAGGAGCACCGGATGGGGCTGGTCGTGGATGGTTCGATCCACAAGTTCAGCGCCCATCCGGAGCTGCGCGACTACCTGCTCGGCACCGGATCACGCGTCCTGGTCGAGGCCAGCCCGGTCGATCGGGTCTGGGGCATCGGCCTGGCAGCAGACGACGAGGCGGCCCTGGCCCCGGCCCGATGGCGCGGGACCAATCTGCTCGGGTTTGCTTTGATGGCGGCTCGCGACTACTTGGCCGGCCAGGGGACGTTGACCTCGACCTCGGCTTCGTAGTCGACGCCTGGTACGTCGAAGCCGTAGAGGCGGCGGATTTCGGTGAAGAACCAGGCGGTGTCGGCTACTTCGGTGAGGGTTTCCTGGGTGGCGGACTGCCAGGCGGCGCGGACCTCGGCCTGGGTTTCGGGGGTGAGCTCCCAGCGGTCGAGGCGGATGCGGTTGTCCTCGTCGAGATCCTTGGGGGTGGCGCCGGTGAGTTGGTTCCAGAGGCTGACCGACTGCTGGATGGGGGTCTGCATGGTGTCGCCGAGGGTTTTGTGCAGGAGGCTGGTGTAGAGGCCGATGCCGGGGATGGCGGAGGAGGCTTGGGTGACGGCGGCGCCGTTGACCGAGGTGTAGGCGCGGATGCCTTCCTTGGTGAGCGTGAGAGCGGTCTGTTCGAGGTCGGCCTTGGCGGCGCCGATCGAGCCCTGGCGGTAGATGGCGCTGGTGAGGTCGGAGCCGATGTAGGTGAGCGCGACGGTGTTGAAGTACTCGCTCATCAGGTCGCGCTCCTGCAGGGCGGCCACCCAGCGGGCCCAGTCCTCGCCGCCCATCACCTTGACGGTCTGGGCGAGGTCGTCGTCCGTCGCCGGGTCGACCGTGACCTCGGTCAGCTGCGGCTCGGTGCCGTCGTACGCGAGGGACTTGGTCGTGTACGGCGCTCCGATCGTCTTCAGCGCGGACTGGTAGGTCTCGCCGGTGCGCGGGTCGGTCCGGCGCGGTGCGGCGACGCTGTAGATCAGGTGGTCGATCTTGCCGAACCGCTCGGCGATCAGGTCGAGCACCTCGGTCTTCGTGGTGTCGGCGAAGGCGTCGGCGTTCACGAAGGTGAAGTCCCGGCCGAGCTCGTCGGCGAGCTTCGCGGTCTCGGCTGTGCGGTACCAGCCGGCGGTCGCCGTCCGGCGGGCGGTCGCGTCCTTCTCGAAGGCGATCCCGATGCCCTTGACGTCGAAGGCCGTCAGACCGGCGATCGTGGTGGCCAGCCCGTAGCCCGAGCTGGACCCGATCACCAGCACGACCGGGGACTCCTCGGGCACGCACGGCTCGACGATCGGTGGCACGACCGCGGCGGCCAGGTCTCTGACCACCCGGGCGCACCCCGCCGGATGCGAGTCCAGGAACAGGAAACCTCGGCCTACTGGCTTGACCACGCGCTCACTCATGCCAGGACCCTAACCCGCCGAACGAAGCTACCGGCCAGGAGTTCCGGAAGAGTGCCGGAAGAACGCCGACTCAGTTCCAGTACAGTTCCGCGTCGTCCGGCTCGACGGTGACATCGGCGCCCAGGCGGCGGAGGTTGCCGGCGAAGTCGGTGTAGCCACGGTGCACGTGGTGCGCGGCGGAGACCAGGGTCTCCCCCTCGGCGGCGAGGCCGGCCAGGACCAGGGCAGCACCGGCCCGGATGTCGGAGGCGACGACCGGGGCTCCAGAGAGCCGCGGAACGCCGCGGACGACCGCGTGGTGACCGTCGGTCTGGATCTGGGCGCCGAGCCGGGTGAGCTCCTGGGCGAACGTGAAGCGGCCCTCGAACAGGTTCTCAGTCACCATCGCGGCGCCGTCACTGAGCGCGTTCAGCGCGATCACGAAAGCCTGCAGGTCGGTGGCGAACCCGGGGTACGGCAGCGTCACCACGTCGACCGGCTTCGGCCGGTCGTTCATCCGGACGCGGAAGCCGGAACTCAGGACCTCGATCTCGGCGCCGGCCTTGTGCAGCTTGTCCAGCGGCAACTCAAGATGCTCGGCGTGACCGTTCGTGACCGTGATATCACCACGCGTGATGGCAGCCGCGAAGGCCCAACTGCCGCTGACGATCCGGTCCGGTACGACGACGTGCTCGACCGGCTTCAGCAGTCCACTGACACCGGTGACCTCGATCCGCGGTGACCCGGCACCGTCGATCTGGGCGCCCATGGAGACCAGCAGCGCCGCGATGTCCTGGATCTCCGGCTCGCGGGCCGCGTTCTCGATGACCGTCGTCCCGCGGGCCAGTACGGCGGCCATCATGATCGTCTCGGTGGCCCCGACGCTCGGGAAGTCCAGCCACACCTCAGCACCGTGCAGGCCCTGCGGCGCCTCGGCGATGACGAAACCGTGCTCGATGTGCACCTTCGCGCCCATCGCCTCCAGTCCGGCGACGTGCATGTTCAGTCCACGGGAGCCGATGTTGTCCCCACCGGGCAGGGCGACCTCGGCCCGGCCGCAGCGGCCCAGCAGCGGCCCCAGCACCGAGATGGAGGCCCGGAGCTTGCGCACCAGGTCGTAGTCGCACTGGTAGCCGATCTCCGCCGGTACGGCGATCGTCGCCAGCCCGGCCTCCGCATCCACGGTGACCGAGCAGCCCAGGGTGTCCAGCAGCTGCGCCATGAAGGTGACGTCCAGGATGCCGGGCACCTGCCGCAGCGTCGTCGTCCCCTCCGCCAGCAGTGCCGCCGCCATCAGCTTGAGCACGCTGTTCTTCGCCCCAGCCACCTCCACAGCTCCCTCGAGCCGTGCCTCACCCGCGATCCGAAACCGTTCCACTGGTCGACTGTAGCGTTTAGACGTACCGACCTTTGCGTAGAGTCCCTGCCATGGCTGTGAACTTGACGCGGATCTACACCCGCACCGGTGACGCAGGCGAGACCCGCCTGGGCGACAACTCGACCACCTCGAAGACGGATCCGCGGCTGGCGGCGTACGGCGACGTGGACGAAGCGAACTCGGCGATCGGGGTCGCGATCGCGGCCGGACACCTGAACAGCACCCTGGTGTTGCTGCTGACCAGGATCCAGAACGACCTGTTCGACGTCGGCGCGGACCTGTGCAACCCGATCACGCCGAACCCGGCCTACGAGCCCTTGCGGATCACGCAGGAGTACATCGACCGCCTCGAGGGCTGGTGCGACGAGTACAACGGCCGTCTCACCAAGCTGCGCTCGTTCATCCTGCCCGGCGGCGCTGTCGGTGCCGCCTACCTGAACGTCGCCCGCACGGTGGTCCGCCGGTCCGAGCGCACCGCCTGGGCAGCGGTCGAAGTGCACGGCCCGACCGTGAACCTGCTCGCCATCACGTACCTGAACCGGCTGTCCGACCTGCTCTTCATCCTGGGCCGCGTCGCCAACCTGTCCTCCGGCGGCGACGTCCTCTGGGTGCCGGGCGGCGAGCGAACCTCTTAAGCCAGCTGCCAGTTCAGCGGCATCCGGAGCAGTCCGGCCGGTGGGAGACCGAGCGCGGTGTAGAGCCCACTGGCCAGGCCGTCCAGCGTCAGCGGTTGTGCTGTGACGGCCAGGTCGTCCGTAGTGGTCGGTGCCCGGAGCTGGTCGAGCAGATTGCGGTGCGGGACGGTAGTGAGCTGGATGTTGTCGCGGTCGAGCCCAGCGCGGTCGCAGGCCAGGGTCAGCGCGTGCTGGAAGCCACCGAGCTCGTCGACCAGCTTGCGGTCGAACGCGTCCGCGCCCGTCCACACCCGACCGCGTGCCAACGCCTCCAGCTTCTCCTCCGGTAGCCCGCGGTCCAGCGCGGCCTTGGCGACGAAGTCCAGGTAGATCCGGTCGAGCGTCTCCTCCAGCCGATCCCACTGATCGTCGCTGAATTCCTCCTGCGCGGAGAACATCCGCGCGTTCTCCCCCTCGGACACGGCCTGCTGCGAGATCCCGATCCGCGCGAGTGCATCCCGTACGACGCCCTTGCCGGTCAGCACGCCGATCGAACCGGTGATGGTGCCGGGCTGCGCGACGATCACGTCGGCCGGCATCGCGACGAAGTACCCGCCTGATGCGGCCACACTGCCCATCGACGCGATCACTGGCTTCCCCGTCGACCGCAGGCGCAGAACCTCGTTCCGGATCGCGTCAGAAGCGACGTACGAGCCACCTGGGCTGTCCACGCGCAGTACGACGGCTTTGACCTTGTCGTCGTCCGCAACCGCCCGCAGAGCCGCACCGATCGTGTCCGAGCCGGATCCGGGCCCGCCGAGCGGACTGTTCGCGTTCCGGCCGACCGTGATGCCGCCGGAGACGCGCACCACCGCAACCACCGGCTTCGGCGGCCACGGGAGTCGTCGCTGCAGCTCGTCCAGGGTCCGCGGCCCACGCCGTACATAGCGCTCCGCCAGCAGCCTGGGGGTCTCGCCGAGCGTCTTCTCCAGCTCGTCGTAGACATCCGACCGGTAACCGAGCCGATCGACCAGTCCGGCGTCCAGAGCGGCCTGTGCAGGCAGGGGCGCGCTGTCGACCAGCTCGCGAACCCGCTCCGGCGACAGCCGACGCCGTACGGCGATTCCGTCGACGATCTGCTCGTACGCCGACTCTGCCAGCCGCGACGCCATCTCGCGGGCCGGACCGGTCATCTCCTTCTCGGTGAACGTGTCTGCAGCGGTCTTGTACTCACGCCGCTTGCCGAACTGCGGAATCACTCCGGCCTTGTCCAGCGCCCCACGAATGAAGACCGCCTGCATGGTGACACCAGTGATGCCGAGCTCACCCGACGGCTGCACCCAGATCTCGTCGAACGCGGTCGCGAGGTAGTAGGGCACTGTCCCGCCACCGGTCTCACCGAACGACTCGGTCCACGCGACCGCGGGCTTCCCCGACGTGCGGTAGTCCGCCAGTGCGTCCCGCAGGTCCTGCACCTGGGACAGCGAGAGCCGCGCACCACCCAGATGCGCGACCAGACCGGCCACGGAGTCGTCCCGTGCCGCCTTGCGCAGCGCTGCGACCAGCTCACGCAGCGTCGGCAGGTGCCGCGCACGGAACGCGGCCACCGGTGAGGCGGGCGGCGTCTCGAGCACGCCCCGAGTCAGATCCAGTTCCAGCAGTAGGCCCATATCTCGACCCTAGACCGGACCATCAAGCCGATGGGACCAGCTGCGACCAGTTTGCGACAGTCCGCGGACGTTCTCGCCACTCGCGACGGCGATCGTCGGAGGCATGACGCAAGCAGAGCTGACCAGACCTGTGACGACTCGGCGCAGGGCGCACCTGCCCGCGCTCGACGGTCTGCGAGGTGTGGCGATCGCCGGGGTCCTGCTGTTCCACACCGGCCAGCTGGGCGGCGGGTTCCTCGGAGTCGATCTCTTCTTCGCGCTGTCCGGCTACCTGATCACGGATCTCCTGCTTCGCGAGGTCGAACGAACCGGGGTGGTGTCGCTGGCCGGGTTCTGGGGCCGCCGGATCCGGCGTCTGTTGCCCGCACTGGCCGTGATGCTCGTCGGAGTGACCGTACTGGTGTGGTTCGTGGGCGCACCGGACCTGGTACGCACAGCGCTCACTGACGGGCCGTGGGTCCAGGCCAACCTGATCAACTGGCACCTGCTGGCCGAGTCGGCCAGCTACTGGGAACGGTTCGGCGCAGAGCGAGTCTTCGGGCATCTGTGGAGCATCGCCGTGGAGGAGCAGTTCTACCTGCTGTGGCCACTCGTCGTCCTCGGTATCGCCCGGCTGTCGCGGCAGGCGCACCAGCGAGTCGCGCTGGTCGCGGCGGCCGGAGCTGTGGCCTCGCTGGTGCTGATGATCGTGCTGCTGAGCCCGGCGGATCCCACACGGGTCTACACCGGCACGGACACCCGTGCGTTCTCCTTGCTGCTAGGCGCTCTGGTGGCAACCCACCCAGTCCGCACTGCAGTGCTCAAAGCCGTCGGCGGTCGGATCGGCGCAGTGGTGGCGCTGCTGGCAGCAGGTCTTGGTACGGCGTGGGTCCTGGTCGACGGGGTGGAGTCGCAGTGGCTGTTCACCGGCGGACTGTTCGCGCACTCGCTGGCCGCGGCACTACTGATCGTGTTGTGCACGCAAGCCCCGGACTCGCTGCTGGCCAAAGGCCTGGGCTGGCGTCCGCTGCGCGGACTGGGACAGATCTCCTACAGCCTTTACCTGTGGCACTGGCCCGTCATCGTGCTGTTGCCGGACCACATCACCGGCTGGCTCCGCACCGTCGTCGTCTGCGCGGTTTCGATCGCTCTGGCGACCCTGTCGAAGTACCTGGTCGAGGACCCGATCCGCTTCCGGGCGAACTGGGCCAAGGGACGGACCGGACTGATCGCGTTCGTGGCGGTGATGGTCGGACTGGCCGCGCTGTGGCTGCTGCTGCCCGCACCGGACCCGACGCTGATCGACATCACCGGTCTCAACTGATCAGCGGGCACGTCCGCAAGCGGTCCGACTCCGGTGTGGTGAGCGTGAAGACGAGCCGCACCTTCATACTTCGCGATCCGCCGCTCTGGATGTGCACGGCGACCGCCGTACAGACGATCTGGTCCATGCCCAGCGACGTGACGTCGTCGGCTGTCAGCGGCACGGTCAGCTCGATGACGTCTGGATTGATTGCCACACCGAACCGGGTCGTCCCGCCGGAAGCGATCTCCGTGTGCAGGTTGCCGGAATCGCCGGGGCCGGTCATGAGCAAGGCGAGCGCGTCGGCGATGGTGCCCAGTCGACCGCCCATGCGTGGCTGAGCGACCAGGTGCTGGGACGCATCAACGAAGTACAGGGTCGGGCCTGCAGCCAGACCAGTTGGGGCTTCGCCGCCGTCCGACACGCCAGATGGCTGGATCCCGCAGCCTGCCAGCGTGAGTACGCCCAGAAGGGCTAGGAGCCGTCTCATGTCCGCTCCGGATCGCGCGGCAGCCGCAGGGTGAAGCGGGCGCCACCACGCGGGTTGTTGGCAGCGGTGAGGTCACCGCCGTGCAGTCGGGCGTTCTCAAGCGCTATGGCGAGCCCGAGTCCGCTGCCCGGCGTACGGGTCCGGGCAGCATCGGCTTTGTAGAACCGGTCGAACACATGCGGGAGCACCTCCTCCGACAACCCTGAGCCGTTGTCGGTCACTTCGACCACTGCCTCGTCGGCGTCGACAGAGACCCGCACCATGACCGGCTGTGCGCCATGCCGCAACGCGTTGCCGACCAGGTTGGCCACGATCACGTCCAGCCGCCGCCGATCGCACCGCAGTACGGCGTCGTCCGCGGCGACCAGGTCGACCTGGTCCAGCCAGCTGCGGGCGCGCAGGCAGTCGCGAACCGCACCGGCGAGGTCGGTCTCCTCCAGCCGCAGCTGGGCCGTACCTGCATCGAACCTGGAGACCTCCATCAGGTCCTCGACCAGGCGGACCAGTCGCTCGGTCTCGGTGATGGCAAGCTCTGCGGACTCTCTGGCGTCCGGCTCCAGCTCGGCCGTTGTCGCCGCCAGCACCTCGACGACTGCGGTGAGCGTGCTCAAGGGAGTCCGGAGCTCATGCGAGACATCGGCCGCGAACCGGCGTGCATCGCTCTGCATCCGGTGCATCGCCGCCATCGACTCCTGCAACGACGCCGCCATGTCGTTCACCGTGTGCGTGAGGTCGGCGAGCTCATCCGCACCCTGTGGCGCTGTCCGCGCCGACAGGTCGCCCGCAGCGAGCCGGTGGGCAGTGTCGCGCAGTTCGCGCACCGGTCTGAGCACACTGCGGGCGGCGAGCAGCGCAAGCAGAACAGCCGGCAGTAGCGCGAGCGCCGACGTACCGATCGCGCTTCTGGTCAGGTGGTCGATCTGCTGCTCGACGCCGGTGAGGTCCCGGACCGAATACACCTCGACGCCGGATGGGGTCCGTGATCCGTCCACTGCGGTCACCATGACCGGTGTGCCGATCAGTAGCCAGGACTTGCCGTCGGCGGTGATGCGCTGTGCCACCAGGCGCTGCTCTTCACGTACGGCGGTGCGCAGCGCGTCGGTGATCAACGCCGTAGCTCCGTCAGCGGATCGCAGGCTCCGGAAGGTGACCAGCGTGTTCTCCCCCACCGCAAGCCGGACCCGGTCGAGAGCGGCCTGATCCGGCGGATAGCTGAGCTCCGGCGTGATCGCCGCAAGCTGTTGCGCAGTGGACTCAGTCAGGCGCTGTTGGTTCGAGGTGACCAGCGCATCGCTTGCCGATCGGGCGCTGGACCACGCCGCGGCGGCAGCACCCGCCACCGTCACCAGCACGAATGCGACCACCAGCCGAGCCCGCAAACCTGTCAGCAGCGTCACAGCGGTCCGAAGCGGTAGCCGAACCCTCGAACGGTCTGCACGTACTGCGGTGCTGTCGGGCTGGTCTCGATCTTTGCCCGCAGCCGCTGCACGCAGTTGTCGACCAGTCGCGAGTCACCGAGGTAGTCGTGCTCCCACACCGCCTCAAGCAACTGCTGCCTACTGAACACCCGGCCTGGTGACTGCGACAGCGTGAGCAGCAGCCGCAGCTCGGTCGGCGTCAACAGCACCGGAGCGCCCCGCACCGCCACTGTGAGAGCCGTGGTGTCGATCTGTAGCTCGCCGTAGCTGCGGACACCATCCGGAGTGCTGTCAGTGCGCCGCAGTACGGCGCGGATCCGGGCATCGAGGACAGTCGGCTGGACCGGCTTGATCACGTAGTCGTCCGCGCCGGCCGCGAGCCCCTCGACCACGTCGAAGTCGTCACCGCGTGCTGTCAGGATGATGACCGGTACCGCACCGGCCGCCCGGATCCGGCGGCACACCTGGAGCCCGTCGACACCTGGCAGCATCAGGTCCAGCACCACCAGATCGGGTGCGTCCGAGCTGAACTCGCGCAGACCGTCCTCCCCGGTCTCGGCTGTCCGGATGTCATGGCCGTGCCGGCTCAGCGCGAGTTCGAGTCCACGACGTACCAGCGGGTCGTCCTCGATCAGCAAGATGGCCGGCACCTCGCCAGTATGGGCAGGATGCGCAGCGATCGGTGCGCACCGCGAGCTCCTGCGACACAACCGCGACATTGCGGCGGCCGGACCAGGACATCGCGTCGGCAGGCTTCACCTCATGACGAAGACGCGAAACCTTGTTCTGGGCCTGCTGGGCCTGTTGTCGATCGCCGCCTGCTCCACCACCACCAGCTCCGGGGCCGAGCCACCGAAGACCTCGGCCGAGAGCAGCAGCGCCAAGGTGCTGCTGCTGGGTGACTCGATCGCGGAGGGCGAGTCACTGGCGCTGGGAGCGGCGCTGAAAGCCAGCGGGGTCGGCTTCCAGTCGCTGGCCGCAGCCGGTGGCGGCAATGTGGTCGGGCCGTTCGCCGCCGAAGGCTGGAAGAAGCTCCCGGCCGCCATCACCGCCACCCGGCCGACCACGGTCGTCTACCAGGTGACGACGTACGACTGGGGCACTCACGCGGAGCAGAAGGCGGCGTACCGGAAGCTGCTCGCCGCGGTCAAGGCAGCCGGTGCGAAGCTTGTCTTCGTCACCGCCCCGCCGATCAAGGCCGACGACTTCTACCGACCGCACCTGGCAGAGCTCGCCCGTACGACGGCAGTAGCGCGCGAGGTAGCAGCCGAATCCGCCGGCCAGGCGCGAGTACTGGACGCCTCAGCAGTCTGGGGAACCACCTACGCGCAGCAGAAGAACGGCAAGGCCGACCGCAGCTCAGATGGCATCCACACTTGCCCCCAAGGCGCCGCCCGCTTCGCCAACTGGCTGGTCGGCCAGCTCGCAACAGCGACACCCACGTTCACCCCTGCGGCCGCAGACAGCTGGGCGAACACCGGCTGGGCCACCGACAAGCGCTTCAAGGGCTGCTGACCAGGTCGGGCCTGGTGGCTCACGGCCCCTCAACCGTGAGCCACCAGGAGTTCTGGCCCTACTTCACCTCGTAAGCCCGCGTGATCGTCTGGTCGACGCGGTTGCCGGCTGCGTCCAGCGCCTGAGCCCGCAGCGTGACGAAACCGGGCGTCTGGTCGAGCGACGCCTTCCAAACCGCCGCCCCGGTACGTCGTACCGGCACCTCCTGCCAGGTCTTGCCGTCATCGAAGGACGCCGACAGCTGCAGGCCGACAATCGGCCGGACTGGTGCCTGGAACGCCGTCTGCACAGTCACCGGGAACTCGAATCGCCCTTGTGGCGCACGGTTCCGCTCGTCGAGCTGTGGCGAGTAACGCACGTTCAGCAACGGCAGGGCGGTGTCCACACCGTCCGGGGTCCGCTTGGACCGGAAGGTCCACCGTGACGAGATCTCCGGGGACAGTTTGGTCCAGCTGTCCGCCCGCTTGGTCACCTTGGTCAGCTGGTACGTCGCCTCGTCCGGCGGGACCGCGAACGTCTGGATCCCGAGTGAATCGGACGCACCGATCTCCTGACCGTTGCGGATCAGCGTGGTGTGTTCAGACGCGAGGGTGGCGTCACCCAGTCGGTTGGGCACGCCGTCCGCGAAGGACGGCACGTAGATGCCCAGACTGTCGCCGTCCCGGGCTGACCAGGGCAGTGCGTCGCGCCCCGGGTTGCCGATCCGGGGGTCGGGCAGGCTGGGGCCGAAGACACCACGCTGCCAGTCGACCTGCGTCGTCCGGCCGGCCGGGTAGGCCTTCGGCTCCGAGTCGACCAGAGTCAGGTACTCATAGCCTCCCTCCGGCGTGTACTTGTAGACCTCGTTGCTGAAGGACCACAACACGTTCTTGGTCGAGTAGTACTCGTCGCGGCGGAACGGCAGGTTCATCCCGGCGGCCGGCGTGAAGACGAACGCCGGCACCCAGTGCCCACTCGCGTCCCGCTGCGGCAGTGCCGGGAAGGTGTAGTTGTTGGCGCGGTAGCCGGGCTCTCCGGCGTACGACGCGTCCACGTGCGCGTAGTCACGCGGGTCGGTGATGACCGAGGGGTTGGCCGGGATCTGGCCGGGCCAGACCGCGGAGTCGTGGTAGAAGTACGGACTGTCGAGGTACTGGTCGCCGCCAGGGTCCTGTCCGTCCGCCATGCCGACCCAGGCGACATGGGCGTAGGCCGTGTACTTGTTCGGCGCCACAGTCCGGTTCGGAACGACGTACATGGTGGGGACGAAGTTCGCCGTACCGGCGTTGTCGACGCCGACGCCGCCGACGTAGGTACCGTCGCCGATGGTCCGGGCGACGCCGATCCCGGTGGCCGCCGCGGTCGCGTCGGTGACCGGCTGCCGGACCGCGAGCTTGCGTGCCTGACGGCCGTCGAGCGTGATCGGGCCGGCGGCACCGATGACCAGGTTGGGCTCGGTGAAGTAGGTGACCTCAGCGAAGCCGACGCCGTTGTCGTTCAGCGTCGCGGTGTAGCCGTCGACGATGTAGCGGCCGGGCGGGAGCTTCTCCGACTCGCCCGCCGAGACGGAGTACATCGCCAGACGCTCCACATCGATCAGATAGGTGCCGGAGACGTGCTTGTCGTCGTTGACTGCAGGTTCACCGTTCCGGTCGAGCATCTGCACCTTGTGCTCGTAGCTGGTGATCTCCTTGCCCACACCGACGTTGGTACGAACAGCCTTGCCGTTGCCGGTGGCAACCAGCCAGGCGCCGTACGCACCCTCGGCCTCCGGCCCCGAGGTGTCTGCGGTGACGTCGACCGTCGCACTGCCGTTAGCCGGCACCAGCAGCGAGGCGGTGCTCAGTTTGAAGAGCTTGGCGCCGTTGAGCTTGAGCGACAGGCGCACCGGCTCCGCGCTGTTGTTGAAGTAGGTCACCGGCTTGGTGACCGGCTTGTCGTCGCTGTGCGGCGCAGCCTGCAGTCCCAGGTTCAGACTGCTCGGCATGGCGAGCACCGGCTGTTTGAGCGCTGCTGCGACGTCCACGCGCCCTGCGCCCTGGGTGTAGATGCTCTGGTCGCGCAGACCCAGTGACGCGCCCATCAGGGCCGACTTCAGCTGGGGCGCCTTCCAGTCCGGGTGCGCCTGCGCCAGGAGAGCAGCAGCGCCCGCGACATGCGGTGCGGCCATCGAGGTGCCCGAGAGTTCGGCGTACGACGCATTGATCGCGAACGGATCGAGTGGGGTGTTCGCGGCCCGCGCAGCGACGATGCGGCTGCCCGGTGCCGAGATGTCGGGCTTGACGGCCAGGTCGCCGAATCGCGGTCCCTGGCTGGAGAATGCGCTGTGCCCGTCGGACTTGGTCACCGACGCGACCGCCAGTGCGGCATCTGCGGCGGCTGGTTCGGACACCGTCGACGCAGCACCGAAGTTGCCTGCCGAGACGACGAACAGCGTGCCGGTGTCAGCCGTCAGCTTGTTGAGTGTTTCCGACAGGATGTCCGTGCCGTCGGACGGACCGCCGCCGATGCTCATGTTGACGACCCGCGCACCGGAGTTCGCAGCCCACTCCATGCCGGCGATGATGGCGGACGTTTCGCAGTTGCGCCCGCCACAGACCTTGCCGATCAGCAGGTCGGCGTCCGGCGCGACCCCGCGGTACTTGCCGTCCGATGCGGCGCCTGTGCCCGCCACAGTCGAAGCAACGTGCGTACCGTGCCCGATGACGTCCAGCACGTCGTCACCGGTGAAGCCCTTGGTGGCAACGACTCGGTCCTTGAGGTCCGGGTGGGTGGCGTCGTACCCGCTGTCGAGTACGGCGACCTTGACCCCCTTGCCGGTGAGTCCGGCCTCCCACGCGGTCGGTGCGCCAATTTGCGGCACACTGCGGTCCAGGTTCGGTGTGACACCGCCGTCCAGCAGGACCTTCTTCACCGTGCCGGCCAGTCCGGTACGACGCTTGGCCTGGGGGCTGTTCAGCCAGCTCCACCACAGGTCTCCGGCCTGAGCGCGTTGCTGACCGATCGCTACGGCGTCGATGATCGGCAGGTCCCGCTTGACCTCGGTTCCCTCCGGCAGCGCGCTCCGGACTGCGCTAGCGGTACCGCTAGCGGCGTACTGGACCAGGAGCGGGAGCTTCGGCGCTGACTTGTCCTCCAGCCCGAGTTCACCGAGCAGGGCAACGTCGAACAGCCGGGAGTCGACCACACCGGAGTTCACTAGTGGCATGGCGTCCAGCGGTACCACCAACTGCTGCTTGCCCAAGGCAAGCTTGTGGAACGCCATCCGGTCCCGGCCGGGACCGGGCCGGACGTCGATGGGAACGACACCGCTACTGGTCCGCCGGGCGAACACCTTGTCGCCGGTCACCAGCGTGAAGGCGAGCGAATCGCTCGTGACGGTTGACTTCTCAGCACCTGCAGCAGGTGGGACGGTCGAGGACAATACGACGAGTGCTACCGCTATTGCGGTTGCTAGGGCTTTCTTGGGCAAGGATTCACCTCGGTGGAAGGGCGTATTCCGGGCAGGGTGAAGCGCGGCGGCGGCTCGGGGAGAGCCGGCACCGGGTCTTAGGGGTGGATCAGCGAATAGCCATCGAGGGCGGCATCGGGCGGTCGTCGGTCCAGCCGGACTCGAGGACGATGTCCGCGCCGGCCTTGAACCCGCCGGTCTCGGAGGCGAGCAGCCGGCCGTGGACCGGATCGATGATGTAGTCCATCCGCCCGTCGCTGAACAGCGTGGGCTCGGCACCGGGCTTCATCCGGCCGAAGTCGGTCTTCAGCGAGACCTTCGTCCCGACGCGGCCCAGGGGGTCCTTGACGTTCTGCTGGATCGTCACGCCGGGGATCGTCGACAGCACCCGCAGTGCGGCGCCGCGCAGCTTCGGCGGCGAGGGCGCCTCGAACAGCAGTCGCCCGGCCGCGGCGTACACGGTGTAGTTCACCAGCTGTTCGTTCCTGCTGTCCGCTCCGCGCGCGAGGATCGCACGCAGCTTGACCGGATCGGTCGGCAGAGCGGCGATCTGCTGCGCGGTGAGCGGCTTGTCCCCCGACAGGTAGTAGCCCGGCGGCACGTTCTCGAAGGACATCTTGTTGACCACCGGTTTGGTGGGTTCAGTGGTGATCGGGTTCACCAGCTCGCTCTGCACCCAGGACTTCGGTGCGCCCTGCGCGCGCCACTTGGCCTCGTCCCCGGCGGTGGCCGGCCTGTAGCCGAGCTCCACCCAGCCGAACCAGGACTCGACACCGGGCTTCATCGGCATCCACCGCTCGGTGATGCTCTGGCGCTTCAGCGTGTACTTCGGGTTGCCGACCCGCGTGCCTGTGTCCACGTGCAAGGTGCGGACCCGGTAGTACTTGCCGGACACCTTCTCGTCGGCCTCTTGCTTGACGGCTGCGGCGATCAGCACCTCGCTGGCGCTGGCCAGCCGCGGCGGTGTCAGGGTCGCGGGTGCCACACCGACGTCTCCGGAGCCGGCACCTTGCAGCAGTGGTACGCCGAGGGCCACCACCGTCACGATCGCCGTGGTCGCTGTGACGGCACCGCCGATCCAGCCGGCCCGTGCCAGCGTGGATCGGCTGCGGTGCTTCTCCTCGTGGATCAGGGACTGCAGCTGCCGGCGTGCGGCGGCCGACACCTCCGGGCTGGGCCCGTCGTCCTCGGGAAAGGCCTTGCGGATCGACTCGAGCTCGTTCATCAGGAGTCAGCTCCTGTCGGATCGGTGTGGCCGAGAGATTCGCGGATGATGCGCCGGGCCCGGGACAACCGCGAGCAGACCGTGCCGTACGCAATTCCGAGCGCGGCGGCGACTTCGTCGTACGTGAGCTCGCCGAGAGCGACCAGCAACAGCACCTCGCGGTCCTTGGCGGAGACCTTGGCCAGTGCAGCGGCCAGCTCACGGCTGACGCCCTGCGCGGTCACCTGCGCCGCTACCCGCTCCTCGTGCCCGCTGGTCGGCTCCGGGAGCGGTAGCTTGCTGGTCGCTCTCCAGGCCCGGACCTCGTTGCGGCGGTGCCGCCGGATCAAATTGGTCGCGATGCCGTACAGCCAGGCCCGGACGACTCCGTTGCGGCTGTTGAACCGCTCCCGCTGCCGGAACGCGATCAGAAACGTCTCCGAGGCCAGATCGTCCGCCAGGTCGCTGCCGAGCCGTCTGGCAACGTATGAGTGCACCTGCCCGAAGTACTGGTCGAAGATGTGCGTGAACCGGTCAGGCTCACGCACTGACGCCTCCAGCACTCGACTGTCCTCGTCCGCCGAGCTGGGGGCAGCATGCACCCGGCCCTGGAACGCGATGGCCGCCAAGGCCACGTCGGGCGTCATCGGACTCCTCACATCTGCTGGGTCGCCAATCGGCTCGCCCTGTTCTTGCCCGATGTCCCCAGACCCCTTCTCGTGACCCCCGTCACACCCGCGTCAGCACAACCAGTGCCTGCGGGTAGACGCGCAGCCACGCCCGCTGGAGGACATGCGGCGCGAAGGAATCAGCGCTGAAACAGCACGGCCATCAGCTCGTGTGGGTCGTGCGATGCAGGCCAGTCACTGACCTGCCCGTCTCCCAGCTCCACAACGCGCCATGCGCCGTCGGCACGCCTCGTGAGGTCTACGGTCACAAACGGCAGCGCCAGGTCTGCCACCAGCGGCTCGACCTCCACCAGGTCCAGCCCGTCCGGTACGTCGTCTGGCGTGTCCGGGTGCGGAGTCACCAGCACGCATCGCCCGCCAACCCACCAGGTCCGCGCCTCCACGCCGGTGAACCGCTCGAAGCGCCGTACGACGAACCCTCCGGCGAACGAGTCCTCCCGCAGCTCCAGAAACCGCCGCGCCACCCGCTCAACCGCAGTCGCGTCCGCAACGTCCGGGATGTAGGCAGCCTCGTCCCAGTAGTGCTTCATCGACTTCACGTAGTCCCGCAGTACCGCAGGGCCTTCTCCCAGCTCACCCACTGCAGTCACCAACGCGGCAACGTCGTCCCCCACCGTCCACACCGACTCCGGCGTCACCTCACGCAGCGCGTCGTACCAGCCCGGCAGCTCGTGCGCCGCCCGATAGCTGTCCGCACCGGTCCTCAGCGAGACCCCACGCTCCCCCAGCGCGCCCGCAAATCCGTCGTACTGCCCGGTCGTCAGCATCCACCCGCGATACACCGCATCGTCGGCAGCCGGCACGCCATCGACCGTCAGCGCGTCATGGTCGATCCGAGCCACCGGCACGCCCAGCTCCCGCGCGGCAGCCGCCTGTGCCGCGAAGTGCGGATCCACGCGCCGCGGGTTCAGGGGATCACCAGGCACCAGCAGCATGCCCCCATCCTCCCTAAATCTCGCCCGCCATACGCGACAGCGGGTGTCGTGATTCGGTGCGACGCTGGTCAGGTGCCAACAACCGACCTCACCGAACTCCGCGACCTGCTGGCCGCGGACCGCAAGCGCACGTCCGCCCTGATCGCATCCCTCACCCGAAACTTCACAGCGATCGTCGAGGCCACCCTGCTCACCGCTACCGACGACGAGCACGATCCCGAAGGCGCCACCATCGCCTTCGAACGCTCCCAGACCAGCTCCATGCTCGTGACGGCCAGCAGCCACCTGGCTGAGGTGGATGCAGCCCTGGAACGCATCGCCAGCGGCACTTACGGCAGCTGCGAGCGGTGCGGCGCGCCTATCGCCCCAGAGCGCCTGCTAGCCCGCCCGGCAGCCCGCACCTGCATCACCTGCGCGTCCTAGCGCAGAAGGCGACGTCAGAGGTAGGTCTGGGTGCTGGGGGGTGCGGATTCCATCCAGGCGAGGACGCCGGTGAGGGCTTCTTCGGTCATCGCGAAATGGACGGTGCGATCGCGGAGCTCGGCGTCGACGATGACGTGGCCGGCGTAGGTGACGAGGGGCTCGTTGCCCATCGGGCGGCGGGTCTTGATGCCTTCGAGCTGGCGGCGGTTGACGGTCAGCTTGGGCCACCAGGCGAGGCTGAAGACGCGGAACCACTGCAGGTCGTCACCGACATAGCGGGCCAGGCCGAGGGCCCAGCCGCGGCCGTGGTCCTTCTCGGCGAGCTGCAGGCTGCAATCGAACGTGCCGCCGTCCCTGGTCAACCAGCGACGACGGCACGCGAAAGCGATGATCAGCAGTACGGCGGCAGCCAGACAGACCCCGACGACATCGAGGACTGTTCTCATACCCTGCCGACCCCATTTCCGGTGCCCACTTGATCCCGGCACCGCCGGAGAACCCGTACTGTCAGTGACGTTGTCCGATTATGGCAGGTGGGGTGAAGCCGTGATCGGCCCCACCCCACCCGCGGTACTTCAGGATGCTGTTTCGGCGGCCCGGACCCGGGCCTCGGCGGCGCGGACCTCGTCCGCGTCGGCCTCACCGGCGGTACCGGTCGCGAGCGCCTGCTCGAGCTCGCGACGGGCCTCCTCCAGGTCGATGTCGTGACCCATCTCGGCGTTCTCGGCCAGGATCGAGACCCGGTCGTTCGCCACCGAGATGAAGCCGTCCGGGGCGGCCGCGACGAGGAAGTCCCCGTCGACGGTCCGCACCTGGACGGTGCCACCCTGCAGCAGACCCAGCAGCGGGGCATGGCCGGGGAGGATACCGACGTCACCGTCGGTGGTGCGGGCGATCACGATCGTCGCCTGCCCCTCCCAGACCACCCGCTCGGCCGCGACCAGCGCGACCTCGAGGTGCTTGCTGCTTTCCTCAGCCATTACAGCTCCTTCTGGAGCTCAGCCCAACGCCGCTCGACGTCGTCGAGCGAACCGACGTTGAAGAAGGCCTGCTCGGCGATGTGGTCGCACTCGCCGTCCGCGATCTTCTTGAACGACTCGATGGTGTCCTTCAGCGGCACCGTCGAACCCGGCGTGTTGGTGAACTTCTCCGCCATGTAGGTGTTCTGCGAGAGGAACTGCTCGATCCGGCGCGCGCGGGCGACGGTGATCTTGTCCTCTTCGGAGAGCTCGTCGACACCGAGGATGGCGATGATGTCCTGCAGTTCCTTGTTCTTCTGCAGGATCTGCTTCACCCGGACGGCCACGTCGTAGTGCTCCTGGCCGATGTACTGCGGGTCGAGGATCCGCGACGTGGAGGTCAGCGGGTCGACGGCCGGGTACAGACCACGCGACGCGATCACTCGCGACAGCTCGGTGGTCGCGTCCAGGTGCGCGAACGTGGTGGCCGGCGCCGGGTCGGTGTAGTCGTCGGCGGGCACGTAGATCGCCTGCATCGAGGTGATCGAGTGACCACGCGTCGAGGTGATCCGCTCCTGCAGAACGCCCATCTCGTCGGCCAGGTTCGGCTGGTAACCCACGGCGCTGGGCATCCGGCCGAGCAGCGTGGAGACCTCGGAACCGGCCTGCGTGAACCGGAAGATGTTGTCGATGAAGAGCAGTACGTCCTGCTCCTTCACGTCGCGGAAGTACTCCGCCATCGTCAGGGCCGACAGCGCGACGCGAAGACGCGTGCCCGGCGGCTCGTCCATCTGACCGAAGACGAGCGCGGTGTCCTTGAACACGCCCGCGTCTTCCATCTCGTGGATCAGGTCGTTGCCCTCACGGGTGCGCTCACCGACACCGGCGAACACCGACGTACCACCGAAGTTGTGGGCGATCCGGTAGATCATCTCCTGGATCATGACGGTCTTGCCGACACCCGCACCGCCGAACAGGCCGATCTTGCCACCCTGGACGTACGGCGTGAGCAGGTCGAGGACCTTGATCCCGGTCTCGAGCATCTCGGTCTTGGACTCGAGCTGGTCGAAGGCCGGCGCCTTGCGGTGGATCGGCCAGCGCTCGGTGATCTCGAACTCGGACTCGTCCTGGTTCAGGCACTTGCCGGTCACGGACCACACGCGGCCCTTGGTGACGTCGCCGACCGGGACGGAGATCGCGGCACCGGTGTCGCGCACCTCGGTACCCCGGACCAGACCGTCGGTGGGCTTCATCGAGATCGCCCGGACGATGTTGTCGCCGACGTGCAGCGCAACCTCGAGGGTGATCGTCGCGGTGACATCGGCCAGCGTGATGTCCACCTCGAGGGCGTTGTACATCTCCGGCATCGCGTCCGCGGGGAACTCGATGTCGACGACCGGGCCGATGACCCGGGCAACCCGGCCCACGGCACCGGCCGCGCCGCTGTTGTCTTTCTCGGTAACCGTCGCTGTCATCTCTCTCACTCGCTCCCGGCGTTGGCGTCAGCCAGCGCGTTGGCGCCACCGACGATCTCGCTGATTTCCTGGGTAATGGCCGACTGCCGCACCTGGTTGTACTCGCGGGTCAGTCGTTCGATCAGATCCTGCGCGTTGTCCGTGGCCGACTTCATCGCGCGCTGCCGGCTGGCCAGCTCGGAGGCCGCCGCCTGCAGCATGCAGTAGTGGATCCGGCTGGCGACGTACTTGGGCAGCAGCCCGTCCAGCACGTCCTCGGCGGACGGCTCGAACTCGTACAGCGGCAGCACGTCCTCGTCGGCCGGGGCCTCTTCGCCCTCGACGACCTCCAGCGGCAGCAACCGGATCACGTCCGGCTTCTGCGTCAGCATCGACACGAACCGGGTGAAGACGATGTGGATCTCGTCCACGCCGCCCTCCTCGGTCGGGGTCAGGAAGGCCTCGATCAGCTTGTCCGCGACCTCGCGGGCCCGGGCGAACGACGGCGCGTCGGACTCGCCGCTCCACGACTGCGCGACCTCGCGCTGCCGGAAGGTGTAGTACGCGATGCCCTTGCGGCCGGTGAGGTACGGCACGATCTCTTTCTCGTCCTCGCGGAGCAGCTGGTTCAGCCGCTCCCCCTCGCGGATGACCGAGGACGAGTAGGCGCCGGCCTGGCCGCGGTCCGAGGTGATCAACAGCACCGCGGCACGCTTCGGGTTCGGCTTCTCCGTGGTCAGCGGGTGGTCGACGTTCGAGAACGTCGCCACCGCCGACACGGCACGGGTGAGCTCACGCGCGTACGGACCGGCCGCCTGGGCGCGTTGCTGCGCCTTGACGATCCGGGACGCCGCGATGAGCTCCATCGCACGGGTGAGCTTCTTGATCGTCGTGACGGAGTCACGGCGATCCTTCAGCTCGCGTTGGGTTGCCGGCATGGACGATCAGCCCCGCTTCTGCCGGACGATCTGCTCCTGCTCGACGTCCTCTTCGGCCAGGGCCTCGCTCTCCTCGCGACCCACGAGCAGCTGCCCGTCGGAGGTCTGGAAGGTCGGCTTGAACGCGTCCAGCGCGGCCACCACGGCCTGCTGGGCGTCGTCCTCGAAGAGGTTCGACTCGCGGATGCCGTCGAGCACCTTGCCGTCACGGCGCAGGAACTCGAGGAACTCACGCTCGAAGCGCAGCACGTCGGCGACCGGTACGTCGTCGAACTTGCCGGTGGTACCGGCCCAGATCGAGACGACCTGGTCCTCGACCGCGTACGGCGAGTACTGCGGCTGGCGGAGCAGCTCGACCAGACGCTGACCACGGTCCAGCTGGCGGCGCGAGGTGGCGTCGAGGTCGGAGGCGAACATCGCGAACGCCTCCATCGCGCGGAACTGCGCGAGGTCGAGCTTCAGCGTTCCGGAGACCTTCTTCATCGCCTTGACCTGCGCGGCGCCACCAACACGCGACACCGAGATACCGACGTCGATGGCCGGGCGGATGTTGGCGTTGAACAGGTCCGACTGCAGGAAGATCTGGCCGTCGGTGATCGAGATGACGTTGGTCGGGATGAACGCCGAGACGTCGTTCGCCTTGGTCTCGATGACCGGCAGACCCGTCATCGAACCGGCGCCGAGCTCGTCGCTCAGCTTCGCGCAGCGCTCGAGGAGACGGCTGTGCAGGTAGAAGACGTCACCCGGGTAGGCCTCACGGCCCGGCGGGCGGCGCAGCAGCAGCGACATCGAGCGGTAGGCCTCGGCCTGCTTGCTCAGGTCGTCGAACACGATCAGGACGTGCTTGCCCTGGTACATCCAGTGCTGGCCGATGGCCGAGCCGGTGTAGGGAGCGACGTACTTGTAACCGGCCGGGTCGGACGCCGGGGAGGCGACGATGGTGGTGTACTCCATCGCGCCGGCCTCTTCGAGCGCGCCGCGCACGGAGGCGATCGTCGAGCCCTTCTGGCCGATGGCGACGTAGATGCAGCGAACCTGCTTCTTCGGGTCGCCGGACTCCCAGTTGGCCTTCTGGTTGATGATCGTGTCGACCGCGATCGCCGTCTTACCGGTCTTGCGGTCGCCGATGATCAGCTGGCGCTGGCCGCGGCCGACGGGGATCATGCCGTCGATCGCCTTGATGCCGGTCTGCAGCGGCTCGCGGACCTCCTGGCGGTCCATCACGCCGGCCGCCTGCAGCTCCAGGGCGCGGGTGCCGTCGATACCGTCGATCTCGCCGAGGCCGTCGATCGGGGCGCCCAGCGGGTCCACGACGCGACCGAGGTAGCCGTCACCGACCGGGACGGACAGGACCTGGCCGGTACGCCGTACCTGCTGGCCCTCCTCGATGCCGCCGAACTCACCGAGCACGGCCACACCGATGTCACGGACATCGAGGTTCAGGGCGATGCCCTTGGTGCCGTCCTCGAACTCGAGCAGCTCGTTGGTCATCGCCGAGGGCAGGCCCTCGACGTGCGCGATGCCGTCACCGGCGTCGATTACAGTGCCGACCTCTTCGCGGGCCGCCTCGGCCGGCTGGTAGTCGGTGACGAACCGATCCAGGGCGTCCCGGATCTCCTCCGGCCTGATCGTGAGCTCAGCCATTTCGTGTTTCCTGCTTCCTTGACCCTTGCTGGCCTGTTGTGGCTCTAAAGGTTTGCCGCCCTTAGCGCCGCTGTTCTGTCGTTAAGGGGGCGATCAGCCCGCGATGCGCCGTTGCGCCTCGTCGAGCCTGGCCGCGATGGTTGCGTCGATCACTTCGTCACCGATGTCCACCCGCACGCCGCCGATCACCTTCGGGTCGACGATCACGTTCAGCTGGATGTCCCGGCCGTACTGGCGTCCGAGCGCCGTGGCGAGCCGCGTCCGCTCCGCCTCGGACAGGTCGGTGGCGACCCGGACCGTGGCGATGCTGGCGCTGCGCCGGGCCGCGGCCGCGACCTGGTAGGACCGCAGCGAGCCGGCGAAGCTGCGTCCGCGGCCGTCGACGGCCCGCTCGGCCAGCCGCACCGTCACCGGGTCGGCCTTGCCACGCAGCAGTCCGGCCAGCAGCTCCTGACGGGCAGCCACCGGGATGTTGCGGTCGCTGAGCCTGTCGCTCAGCCCCCGCTCGGCCGTGACGATCCGCTCCAGCCGGAACAGCTCGTCCTCGACGTCGTCCAGCTTGCGCCCGCTGTCGGCGAAGGCCACCTCGGCCTCGACGCTCAGCTGGTCCAGCGCGTTCCCGAGGTCACGGCCGCTGACCCAGCGACCGGCCACAGCGATGGTCAGGATCTCCTGCGCCTGGGCGGAGATCTTGCCACCGAACAACTGCTGGACGAGCGCGGTGCGCTGGTCCTGCGAACGAGCCGGGTCGGTCAGCGCCCGGCGCAACGCACCGGTGCTGTCCAGGAGCCGTGCCACCGAGAACAGCTCGGCACCCAGCCCCTCGGTGACGGCGCCACTCGCCAGGGCCTCCTGGGCCTTGGCGAGCGACGCGTTCGATGCCCCGCGCATCAGCCGTCCGTTCCGACGGCCGCGCGCGCCGACTCCGATGCCTCGAGCTCGGCCAGGAACCGCTCGACGGTCCGGCGCTGCCGGGCCTCGTCCTCCAGCGACTCCCCGACGATCCGACCGGCCAGCGTGGTCGCCATCGTCCCGACCTCACCGCGCAACGAGGCCACCGCCTGCGTCCGCTCGGCGTCGATCTGGGTGCGCGCGTGCGAAACGATCCGCTCGGCTTCGACGTTCGCCTGCTCGCGCATCTCCGCGATGATCTGCGCACCCTGCTCACGCGCGTCCTCACGGATCTTCGCAGCCTCCGAGCGGGCCTCGGCCAGCTGCGCGTTGTACTTCTCCAAAGCCGCCTTCGCCTCGGCCTGGGCCTGCTTGGCCTCGTTCATCCCGCCTTCGATCGCCGCGGTCCGATCGGCGTACGCCTTCTCGAACTTCGGTACGACGACCTTGGCGAAGGCGATGGCCAGCAGGATCAGGAAGACGAACCCGAAGATGATCTCGGCGGTGTGCGGCAGCAGCGGGCTGGCAGTCTCGCCCGCCTCGGCCAGCGGTAGCACCATCGTCGTCATATCTGTGTCCTGTCAGTCAGAGGAAGAGAAGGTCAGCCCTGTGCCTTGAACACGAACGCCAGGGCGATACCGATGATGGCCAGAACCTCGGTGACGCCGAAGCCGATCCACGCGATCGACTGGAGCTTGTTCTGAGCCTCCGGCTGGCGAGCGGTGCCGTTGATGACGGCAGCGAAGATCAGGCCGACGCCAACACCCGGGCCGATCGCGGCCAGGCCGTAGCCCAGAACGGCGATGTCACCGGTGATTTCGAGAGCCATGCTCATTTCGGTGTTTCCTTTCGGTACGGATAGGGGCTATCCGGGTTTCCGTCAACTACGGGTCTAGGGGTACTGCGGCCTTGCGTACTTGGGGTCAGTGCTCGTCGGCGATGGCACTGCCGATGTACTGCGCGGTCAGGACCACGAAGATGTACGCCTGGATGCACTGGACGAACAGCTCCAGGCCGGCGATCGCGAGGCCCATCAGGAAGGTGATGATGCCGACGCCGCCCAGCGCGAGGCTGCCGGACTCGAACACCATGTACTCGCCGCCGAGAACGAACACCAGCAGCAGGATGTGACCGGCGAACATGTTCGCGAACAACCGCAGGCTCAGCGAGATCGGCCGGACCAGGATGTTCGAGATGAACTCGATCGGGATCATCAGCGGCATCAGCCAGACCGGCACACCGGCGGGCATCGTCTGGTGCTTGAAGTAGCCCCAGAGGCCCTTCTTCTTGATCCCGACCGCGTTGTAGATGACCCAGCTCATGATGGCGGCGATGTACGCCCAGCCGATGTGGCTGAAGGTCGGGAACTGGATCAGCGGCACCGTCGCGGCAACGTTGTTCAGCAGGATGAAGAAGAACAGGCCGGTCAGGTACGGCACGAACTTCATGTAGTCCTGGCTGCCGATCGCGTCGCGCGCGATCGAGTTGCGGACGAAGTTGTAGCCCAGCTCGCCCGCGAACTGCAGCTTGCTCGGGACCACGGCCGCCTTACGGGACGCACCCCAGAAGAACCAGACGATGACGACGACGGTCAGCGCGGCCACCAGGACGGGCTTGGTGAACCAGTCCACGCCGTGAAAGATCGGCGGGGTGTCGAAATTCTGTGGACCGGGCGGGGTGAACTCGGTCGGAACGCCGGCAATCACCGGGTCTCCTCTCGCGTCGTGCTCAAGTCGGACGCCTTGTGGCTAAGGGCAGGGCGGCTCAGGGCATGGCGGTCAACAACGTCAGACCCGGTGCGGATCGGACCGTTCCCCGAAGGGATCAGGACCGCGACCCGTACCGGAAGTGCAACATCAGGATGGTGAGCCCGGCACCGAGCACGATGCCCACCGGTAACAGGAACTGGGTGCCGAACAAGCGATCCAGCCCGAAGCCGATGCCCCCGTAGATCAGGACACCGCCGATCAAGTAGGACAGGACCCGCCAGCCGTCGCCCGAATTGCTGGGTGTCGGCTTCGGATCCTTGTGCTCGCTCATTGGCACCCGAAAGGTACCAGCCCGCGACACGCCGGGTCACATCGGCACCCGCGACCTCAGTCACAGCCTCAAAACCGTTACAGGGCGTGGTCATGGGTTCACCTCGTTGTCGAGGTCGTAGATCGGCACCCGCAGCCGGGACCAGGCCCACATCTCGCCGGCCATCCAGCCCAGTACGACGACCAGGGCAACGATGCCGAGCACGGTCAGATTCACGTGTGCGGCAAGGCTTTCCGAGTTGATCGCGAGGGCCAGCAGACCGCCGAAGATCGCGATCCGGCCGGTGTACGACGCCATCGCCATCGCGAGCTGCATCTGCGGCGACGTGTGCCGCGAAAGGTGCAGCGCGAACAGCCCGAGGCCGGAGAACACGATCACCATCAGCAACCCGAGCAGCGCGCCCCACAAACCCTTCAGACCAGCGGCAACGGCCGAGACAGCGGCGGCGTTGAGGCCGACCACAAGTGCCGCGACCAACGCGCCGCGCAGCATCGCCAGCGCCGGGTGCCGAGTGACTTGGCCGGCGACTTTCGGGGTGTGGGCCATGGGAGCCATCTGGTGGTTCCGTCCTGCGGGCGACCAGGTCTCGCGGCCAGGTCGTCGGGTGGGCGGGGTCAGGGGTGTCAAAGTTCTTTGCTGGTGCTTGTGAAAACTAGCACAAAGTCTGCACCGTCAGCAAAACGAGTCCCCTGCCGCTGTACAGCCACACCTTATCGGTAGCCCACCCACCCCAGTGGTCTGGTCCCCACCCGGCCGCTGTCCAGCGCCGGAGGCTGCACGGCGAAAGGTGAACGGTGCCCGGGGGCGGGACAGGGGACCACCCCCGGGCGGCAAGACCATCTCAGCTGACCGCAGGCCCCAGACAGGTACAAACCCGTACAGCCGACCCATTTGCCACAACGTGCAACGACCGACCAGCGGGCTACTTCTCGAAAAGCCGCGCTCCGAACCAGTCGAAGCGTGGTCGCCAGCCGTTGGTACGCAAGACGGTGAACACCGGGATCTTGGCGTCAGCCGGCCTGATCGTGACGGCCCCTTCCCACGACGTACGGGTCCCGCCCGCCCCGGTCACCCGGACTTGCCCGTCGGCTCCTTCGACGAAGGTCGCCGACCTCGAACCGGACGTCTTGCCCTTCCGCCAGGTCCAGTCGGCTTCGGCCATCGCCCCCAGAGGTCCAGCCGCTCCACGGAAGGATGCCTGGCCGGAGTACTCGACGAACTTGTAGCGCGCCGTGGCCGGATCGAGGTCGACCTCCATGCGCCAGGCGTAAGCCTGCGAACCACGGACGAAGAGCGTCTGCCAACGCATCTCCTCGGTCCGCCAACGCACGTCGACACGAACGCCGCCGGCTGTCCGCGTGGCCTCGATCCGGTAGGGCAGCCCGTCGCTGTTCATCCCAACCAGCGCCCCGACCACCTCGTCCACCGGCGCCGGAGCATCACTGCCGCGCACCGGGCCGTCAGGCACGTCGGCCCGCTCCTGGGCGGCCACGGCACGCAGCCCACGTTTCAACGTCATGAGACCACGCGCCACGACGGCGAGGCCGGCAACCACGACGAGTGCGATACCCAGCGCCACGCGGCCGTTGAGCAACGCGAGAGCCCCGCCCACGAACAGGACACTGCCCAGGACGAAGACGACTCGGCGGCTGATCACCGCGACTCGCCGATACGTAGTTTCGTTCATGACTGGTCGTTCCTTCAGAAGCCGGTCGAGTTTCGAGGAGGTGAGTATTACGTCCCACCACCAACTCGGCACTGCCCGTACTCCGCCCGTACCTGGTGCTACTCGAGTCCGTAACCTGCTGGCCGTACCCGGAGTGGCGGAGCTGCAGGCCGGCCGTGGTCATGCTCTGGCCGTAGCCGGCCCAAACCGATCGGTGAGGCCGGGGTGAGGCGTCAGCTGCTGCCGGATCAGACTTTGCTGAGGGGTTTGGCCGTGCGGCGGTGCGGGAGGCCGGTGGTGAGGACTACGGCGATGACGGCGATGGTGAGGACTATCAGGGCGGTCCACCAGGTGAGGACCAGGCCTAGGACGACTACGCCGAAGGCGATCAGGATGGTCCAGAGGTACATCAGGAGGACGGCTCGGCGGTGGGAGTGACCGCGTTGCATGAGGCGGTGGTGGAGGTGGAGCTTGTCGGCGGCGAAGGGTGAGCGGCCGGCTTTGGTACGGCGGATGTAGGCCAGCGTCAGGTCCAGTGCGGGGATCGCGAGGACGGCGATCGGCAGGACGAGTGGCAGGAGTGCGGGCAGGAGGCTGGAACCGCCTACCTCGTAGGGAACGGCGTACGGGTCCATCTGGCCGGTGAGGCTGATGGTGGACGCGGCCAGCATCAGGCCGATCAGGAGGGCGCCGGAGTCGCCCATGAAGACCCTTGCGGGGAAGAAGTTGTGCGGCAGGAAGCCGAGGCAGGCGCCGGCCAGGGCGACCGTGATGAGGGTCGAGGTGGTGGCGCGGTCGAGGTCCTGCTCGACGTTCAGCAGGTAGGAGTAGGTGAAGAACGCGAGGGCACCGATCGCCGTCACACCGGCGGCCAGGCCGTCGAGGCCGTCGACGAAGTTCACGGCGTTGCAGGAGACGAGCAGGATGCCTGCGGTCAGTACGGCGAGGAGTGCTGCTGAGGGTGAGACCACGCCGCCGGGGAGCGGGAGCCAGTACAGCTGGATGCCTTGGACAACCATCACGCCGACGGCGAGGACCTCACCGGCGAGCTTGGTGATCGCGTCGAGTTCGTAGAGGTCGTCGATCACGCCGACCGCGCAGATCACCGCGCCGCCGATCAGGATCGCGCGGCCGTCGTGGGCGACCTGCAGGCTGTCACCGAGGAACGGCAGGCTGGAGGCGACCGCGAAGGCGGCGATCAGGCCGCCGAGGATCGAGACGCCGCCGAAGTACGGGATCGGGACCTTGTGCACGTCCCGGGCGCGGACCTTGGCCACGGCGCCGTACCGAAGCGCGATCTGCCGGGCCACACCGGTCAGCAGGAAGGTCGTGGCCATCGCCACGAACAGGACCAGCAGGTACTCGCGCACTAGTCCGCAGGCCTCACATCAGGGTTAGCAGGCTTCTCACCCTGCTTGGACGCCTCCGCGGCCACGTCGGTTGGCTCGGCCGGCTTCTCGTCGGCAACCACATCGGCCGGCTTCTCGTCGGCAACCACGTCGGCGGGCTTGTCGTCGGCGGGCTTGTCGTCGGCGGGCTTGTTGTCAGCTGTGGGCTCGTCGTCCGCGGTGACCTCGGGGACTATTTCGCGGAGTTGGGCGAGGGAGAGAGCGCCTAGGCGGATTACTCGGGGGGTTTCGGTGGTGATGTCGATGATGGTGGAGGGCTCTCCGCCGGTTACCTCGCCGCCGTCCAGGTAGACCGCGACCGTGTCGCCCAGTTGTTCTTCGGCGTCGTAGACGTCGAGGGCTGCTGGTTGGCCGCTCTTGTTGGCGGAGCTGACGGCCAGGGGGCCGGTGCGGGAGAGGAGTTCGCGGGTGTTCTCGTGGTCCGGCACGCGGAGGGCGACGGTGCCCTGGGTCTCGCCGAGGTCCCACATCAGTGAGCCCTGGGCGTGGCAGATCACGGTCAGCGGGCCGGGCCAGAACTTCTCGCACAGTTTGCGGCCGGCCTCGGGGACGTCGGTGGCGAGCGCGTCCAGCGACTCGACGACCGAGATCAGCACCGGCGGCGGCATGTCGCGGCCGCGGCCTTTCGCGTCCAGCAGCCGCTGGACGGCGTCGGACTTGAAGGCGTCCGCGGCCAGTCCGTAGACGGTGTCGGTCGGCAGGACCACCAGGTCGCCGGCCTCGATCGCGTCCACGGCCGCACGGTACGCCGGGGCCAGTTCGTCACCCGTGAAATCGAAGCGCTCACTCACGCACCGAATCGTGCCACTCACCCGGTCCCACGCCTAAACCGGCCCGACTTCCCGGCAAACTTGACCGTCAATTGTTAATTTTCCGGCCAACCAGCCCCGCATCTCCTTAGGATCCACGGCATGACTGTGACGCGTGAGTTCCTCGAAGGGCTGCCGAAGGCCGAGCTGCATGTCCACCACGTCGGCTCCGCCTCGCCGCGGATCGTCGCCGAGCTGGCCGCCCGGCACCCCGGTTCGCCGGTACCGGCCGACGTGGCCGCGCTGGCCGAGTACTTCCAGTTCACCGACTTCGCGAAGTTCGTCGAGATCTACCTGAGCGTCGTCGACCTGATCAAGACACCGGACGACGTCCGGCTGCTGACCTACGAGATCGCCCGCGAGATGGCCGCGCAGAACCTGCGGTACGCCGAGCTGACCGTGACGCCGTACACGTCGCAGCTGCGCGGGATCGCGCCGGAGGCGTTCTGCGAGGCGATCGAGGACGCCCGGACGGCGGCCGAGAAGGAGCTCGGGATCACCCTGCGGTGGATCTTCGACATCCCCGGTGAGACCGGCCTCGCCGGCGCCGAGGAGACGCTGCGGGTCGCGACCAGGATCCGTCCGGACGGGCTGATCGGATTCGGGCTCGGCGGCCCGGAGATCGGCGTACCGCGGCCGCAGTTCAAGCCGTTCTTCGACGAGGCCATCGCAGCCGGATTGCACAGCGTCCCGCACGCGGGTGAGACGACCGGTCCGGAGACGATCTGGGACGCCCTGCGGGTACTGCGTGCCGAGCGGATCGGCCACGGTACCTCGGCCATGCAGGACCCGGCCCTGGTCGACTACCTGGGTGAGCACCGGATCCCGCTCGAGGTCAGCCCGACCTCCAACCTCGCCACGCGCGCGGTCGCGTCGTACGACGTGCACCCGCTGAAGGCGATGGTCGAGGCCGGACTGGTCGTCACGATCAACTCCGACGACCCGCCGATGTTCGGCACCACGCTGACGAATGAGTACGCCGTCGCCGCGGATCTGCTCGGTCTGGACAACGCAGGGGTCGGCGAGCTCGCCAAGACCGCCGTGCGGGTGTCCTTCGCCGAGGACGCGGTGAAGGACACCCTGACGGCCGAGATCGACGCCTACGTCGCGGCGAACAGCTAGACGGCGTCGAAGTACCAGCGCTGGCAGGCGCCGCCGTGGAACGGCCAGATGATCACGTCGGCTCCTGCTGCCGCACTACAGCCCGCAACGTCGAGTGACTTGCCACTACCGACGCCGAGGATCTGATAGGCGCCGTTCGAGAGCGCACTGATCCGCCACTGCTGGCAGGTGTTGGTGGAGCTGGGCGCTAGCTGCACAGGCCTGGCATCCGTGGTCACACAGCCACTGACCTCGACCGCATTGCCAGTGTTGCTGTCGACGATCTTGTAGACGTTGTCGGTGACCGCAGTGACCTGCCACCGCTGGCAGGGGCTGCCGACGACGCGGTCCCACATCCGAATGTCGGTGCCCTGGCAGTTGACGACGTCCAGGTCCTTGCCGAGCTCGGAGCGGATCCGGTACGTACCGTTGGGCACGCTGACCGGCCGGAGCTTGAACTGCTGGGTGGCGGCGCCGGTGAACGGCTGCTGCTCGAGTGCTGCCGGGTGCGGTCCCGCATCCGTCATGGCCAGTCCGGACAGGGTGTTGATGATGCCGTAGACGTCACCACCGAGCGGGTGCAGTGTCCAGCGCATACCGTCCTGGCCGTTGCAGGAGTACTGCAGCACCTTCGTGCCCGGCGCCGTACCGCTGAAGGCGCTGTCTGCGCACTTGCCGCTGTTGACGTTCTGCAGCTGCCAGCCCGTCTCGTACTGGAACCGCCACTGCTGGCTGGTCGCACCGCTGCGCGGCCGGTGGCTCAGGTTCGCCAGGTTGGCCGTCGAACCGTCGACAACGTCGATCACCTCACCACTGGACGGACTGACGAACTCGTAGATCTGTCCGTGCCGTGGCCCGGGCCGCGGGTCCGGAGTGGCGCTCTTGATCAGCCAGTCGCTGTTGGCGAGGTTCCAGTGCGTGGCGAGGTAGCTGCCGGCCGGCGGGTTGGTGTTGAAGTAGTCGTCCTTGTTGCAGTCCAGCAGCCGGTCGTTGTCCTTGTCGGCGCACACCACCCGAGTGTCCGAGCCGTAACACATCAGGTCGTACTCGTCGTTGCAGTGCCCGTTGTAGTTCGGGGCAGACGACTGTACGGCGCCGAAGTTGTGGCCGAGCTCGTGTGCCGCGGCATTGAAGCCCCAGCAGTTGGCAGACGCGTCCACGCGGGCGTAGCCGGTGTTGTTGTTGTTCGCGTTGTCCAGGCCCGGCCGGTCATCGCCGTACAGAGTCCCGACACCACAGACCTTCTGAGCGTCCGCGTACACGAGGTACTTGCGGGTGCTGTCCTTGTAGCCGAGGTTCTGCAGCGCGGTGACCATCGAGTTCCAGGTCTCCAGCCCGCCGGTCGGCAGAACGGCCTCTTTCACATTCACCTGGCAGCCACCGGACACCGCGTCCGTGACATAGCGGATGTGCCGGCTGGCACCGGTCTGGAAGGCACTGTCGTTGTAGGCCGCGTCGATCTCGTGCGACCACGCCCGGAACGACGGCAGGAACAGCTGCAACCGGCTGGCCTGCTGCGACTCCCGCGCGTACAGAACCTGCACCCGCTTACCTGCCACGCCATTGCCGTCACAGACGATCGCATTGGCAGCCATGGTCGCTTCGGCAACAGCCTTCGGCAGCGGCTTCGCCTCCTCACTCAGATCAGCGTTCGGCAGCAGCTCAGGCCCCCGCGTGCACTGGTCGGTCCCAGGCAGCACCAGCCGGTGCATACCGGCGCACAACTCAGCCTCGGTCTTCGGCTTGGGCCCCGGTGGCGCCGCTTGCGCCGGCGGAGTCAGGATCGGCGTACTGATCGCCAGCGCGACCGTCGCGGCCAGGACCCCCAGTTTGGGCAGGACGGACATGGGAAGTTCACTCCTCACCCGCGGCCGGTCCGACTGTCAGCGGGCTGTTGACAGTGGGCGACGAACCAACCACGATCCCGCGCCATCCTGCGCGAAAAAGGGTTCACAAGCGAGACTTTCGACTGTGATGACAACGTTTAGCCACGGCCGAGGCGGGTTACAGGACACTCCGTGATGACCAGTGGTTGGTACGACGTTGTCGACCGGGTGCGTGCGTTCTGGATGGTGAAGGGGGCCCGGGCCGAGCTGGTGCTGGCGGGGGTTCTGTTGGTGCTCGCGGTGGTGGCGTTCGAGTTCTAGACTCTGCGGCCGGTTGCGAACCTCTGGCGGCCGGCCAGGTCCAACTGGTCGCGGACTTCGGTGAAGTAGCCGGTGGCGGCGAAGACGGCGGGGGCGGATTCGCCTTGGACGTCGGCGTGTTCGCAGGCGAACCAGCCGCCGGGCTTCAGGAGGCGGGCTGCAGTGACTGCGACGACCTTGACCTCGTCGAGGCCGTCGTCGCCGGACCAGAGCGCCAGCGCCGGGTCGTGGTCGCGGACCTCAGCGGTGACTGACTCCCAGGCTGTCAGCGGGATGTACGGCGGGTTGCTGATGACGGCGTCGACTGTGCCGTCGAACTCGGGCAGGCAGCCGTCGATGTCACCCTCGTGCAGGGTGGCGCCGGTACCGGCCAGGTTGCGGCGGGCCCAGACGCATGCCTCGGGCGACAGTTCGACGGCGTGTACGACGGCGTCCGGCCGCTCGGTCGCGACCGCACCGGCGATCGCGCCGGAACCCGAGCACAGGTCGACCACCAGCGGGGACTTCACGGAGGCGATCCGGTCGAGGATCCAGCCGACCATGACCTCGGTCTCGGGCCGCGGCACGAAGACGCCCGGTCCGACGGCGAGCTCGCGGTACCGGAAGGCCGCCGTACCGGTCAGGTGCTGTAACGGCTCCCGGGCAGCCCGCCGCGCGATCAACTCCTCATAGGTACGGCGCTCTGCGTCGGAAGGCGCGCGCAGGTTCAACCGGCTCGAACCGGTGACGAACGCGAGCAGCTCGGCCGCGTCGAACTCCGGAGACGCGACCCCGGCTGCCCGGAGCTGGTCCGCGGCCGCAGCGATCAGAGCCTTCACTTGGAGTCGACAGCCTCGAGCCGTGCGGTCAGATCGGCTTCGGTCAGCGCCTGGATGACCGGGCCCAGCTCGCCGCCGAGCACCTGGTCGAGGTTGTGCGCCTTGTAGCCGACGCGGTGGTCGGAGAACCGGTTCTCCGGGAAGTTGTAGGTGCGGACGCGCTCGGAGCGGTCGACGGTCCGGATCTGCGACCGGCGGGCGTCGGACGCCTCCTGGTCGGCCGCCTCCTGCGCCGCCGCCAGCAGCCGGGACCGCAGCACGCGCATCGCCTGCTCGCGGTTCTGCAGCTGGGACTTCTCGTTCTGCATCGAGACCACGATGCCGGTCGGCAGGTGGGTGATCCGGACGGCGGAGTCGGTCGTGTTCACGCTCTGCCCACCAGGACCGGACGAGCGGAACACGTCGATCCGCAGGTCGTTCAGGTCGATCTCGACATCGACGTCCTCGGCCTCCGGCAGCACCAGGACACCGGCCGCCGACGTGTGGATCCGGCCCTGCGACTCGGTCACCGGCACCCGCTGCACCCGGTGCACGCCGCCTTCGAACTTCAGCTTCGCGTACGGCGCCTCGCCCGGCTCCGGCGTGCCTTTCGCCTTGACCGCGACCGTGATCGACTTGTACCCACCCAGATCGGAGTCGGCGGCGTCGATGATCTCGGTCTTCCAGTTCTGCGACTCGGCGTACTTCAGGTACATCTTCAGCAGGTCCCCGGCGAACAGCGCGGACTCGTCGCCGCCCTCACCGGCCTTGATCTCGAGGATCGCGTCCTTGTCGTCACTGGGGTCGCGCGGCACCAGCAGCATCTGCAGCTTCTCGGCCAGCTCGTCCCGCCGGTGGGCCAGCTTCACGGCCTCCTCGGCGAACGCCGGGTCCTCAGCCGCCAGCTCCCGAGCCGCCTCGATGTCGTCCGCCGTCTGCAGCCACTCGTCATACGTCCGTACGACGGGCGCCAGGCCGGCGTACCGCTTGCCGACGCGACGCGCGTTCGCCTGGTCGGAGTGCAGCTCCGGGTCGGACATCTGCCGTTCCAGCTCGGCGTACTCCGCCTTGAGCGTCTGAACCGCCTCGAACATTGCGCACTCCTCCTCTCGGGAACCCCTGGACATACAAACCGCGCGCCGGTCCACCCGTGAGGGCGAACCGGCGCGCGGTAGGACAGCTACTTCTTTGCGTAGCGCTTCTCGAAGCGTGCGACCCGGCCGCCGGTGTCGAGGATCTTCTGCTTGCCCGTGTAGAACGGGTGGCACTGCGAGCACACGTCGGAGTGGATGGAGCCGCTCTCCGCGGTGGAGCGCGTCTCGAACTGCGCGCCGCAGGAACAGGTCACCTTCGTGTCCACGTAGGTCGGGTGGATGTCGCTCTTCAAGACAATCTCCTAGGAATCAGGTGCTCCGGGTCGTCCACGGCGTGAACGTGAACCGGAACCGACGTACCAGTTTGCCACTTTGCGGCGGCAAACTGGTAATCAGGGGTGCTTCAGTCGCCGTTCGTGGTGCTGTGGGTCGAACCGGCCGACGGGGTGGTCTTGTTGACCTGGAGCAGGAACTCGATATTCGACTTGCTCTCCTTGAGCTTGCCGATCAGCAGCTCCAGGGCGGCCTGGCCGTCGAGGGCGGACAGCACCCGGCGCAGCTTCCAGACGACCTGGGTCTCGTCCTTGCTCATCAGCAGCTCCTCGCGGCGGGTACCGGAGGCGACGACATCGATGGCCGGGAAGATCCGGCGGTCGGCGAACTCGCGGCGCAGCCGGAGCTCCATGTTGCCGGTGCCCTTGAACTCCTCGAAGATCACCTCGTCCATCTTCGAGCCGGTCTCGATCAGCGCGGTCGCGAGGATGGTCAGCGAGCCGCCGTCCTCGATGTTGCGGGCCGCACCGAAGAACCGCTTCGGCGGGTAGAGCGCCGAGGAGTCGACACCACCGGACAGGATCCGGCCGCTGGCCGGGGCCGCGATGTTGTACGCGCGGCCGAGCCGGGTGATCGAGTCGAGCAGCACGACCACGTCGTGGCCGAGCTCGACCAGCCGCTTGGCGCGCTCGATGGCCAGCTCGGCGACCGTGGTGTGGTCGTCGGCCGGACGGTCGAAGGTGGAGGCGATGACCTCACCCTTGACCGTGCGCTGCATGTCGGTGACCTCTTCGGGCCGCTCGTCCACCAGCACCACCATCAGGTGCACTTCGGGGTTGTTCGTGGTGATCGCGTTCGCCAGCGCCTGCAGCACCATCGTCTTACCGGCCTTCGGCGGCGAGACGATCAGGCCGCGCTGGCCCTTGCCGATCGGGCTGACGATGTCGACGATCCGGGTGGTCAGGATGCCGGGCTCGGTCTCCAGCCGGAGCCGCTCGGTCGCGTACAGCGGGGTCAGCTTGTTGAAGTCCTGCCGCTGCTTGGCGATCTCCGGGTCCGACCCGTTCACGGTGTCGATCCGGATCAGCGGGTTGAACTTCTCCTTGCGCTCACCCTCCTGCGGCTGCTTCACCGCACCGGTGATCGCGTCACCCTTGCGGAGGCCGTAGCGCTTGACCATCGAGAGGGCGACGTACACGTCGTTCGGGCCGGGCAGGTAGCCGCTGGTCCGGACGAAGGCGTAGTTGTCCAGTACGTCGAGGATGCCGGCGGCCGGGACGAGTACGTCGTCCTCGCTGATCGTCGGCTCCGGGTCGAACCGCTCGCCGCGGCCACGGTTGCGGCCGGGATCGCGGCCCGAGTCACGGCCGGAGTCCCGGCCCGAGTCGCGCCCGGACGTGACCGGCTGGCCGTCGCGGTTGCGGTCCCGGTCGCGGCCCCGGCGGCGCCGGCGACGGCTGTCGCCCTCCTCGCCGCCCTGCTCCTGCTGCCGGTCCTGCTGCCGGTTGTCGCGACCCTGGTCGCGGTTCTGGTCCCGGCTCTGCTCGCGGTTGCCGTCCCGGCCCCCGTCGCGACCCTGGGTGCGGTCGCGGTCGCGGTCCCGGCCCTGGCTCTCGCGGTTCGCGTCGCGGTTGTCCCGGTTCTGGCCGTCGCGGTTCTGGCCATCGCGGTTCTGGCCGTCGCGGTTGCGGTCCCGGTCGCGGCCCTGGTTCTCGCGGTTGCGGTCCCGGCTCTCCCGGTTCTGCTCGCGGTCGGCCGGCTGCTCGGTCCGGGCCTCGACGGCCGTGCCGTTCTGCGCCGCCTGGACGGCGGGCGCCTCGGCAGCCGGAGTCTCCACGACCGGAGCCGGCTGCTGCCGCTCGGCCACCTTCGGGGCCTCGACGGCCGGAGTCTCCTCGGCCGTGGCCGCGGCGGCGGCGCGGGTCCGGCGGCTGCCGCCCTCACGCTTGGCCGGCGCCTGCTTCACGGCGGAAGCCTTGGCGGGCGCCTCCGCGCCCCCCTCCACGACCGACTCTGTCAGGGTGGGCTGGGTCGCCTTCGCCCTGGAAGAGCCGCCCGTCTGGGCGGCCTTGATCGCCTCGATCAGCTGGCCCTTGCGCAGTGCGCCGGTGCCCTTGATGCCGAGCGTCCCGGCGAGCTGCTTGAGCTCGGGGAGCAGCATGCCCTCGAGGCCGCCACCAGCCTTGCGGCGACGCGTCGCGGTGCCAGCCGCGGCGTCGGAGCTGGAGGCTTCAACAGTTTCTGTCACGTGAGGTCCTTCCCACACGGATCGTCGAGGTGCGACAGCACCATCGACCGTTTCAGCGCCCACGGCCGAACGAAGTGGCACGTGGGGTTCAAGAGACTCTCGCTCGATCTGAGTCCCCCCGGACATCCCCGGCGCAGGCGGCGCAAGATCACGTTCACTGGGGGGTCGCCACACAACACAGGGTGCCGGGAGCACAGCCCGGATCGTGACGAGAGTTCACCGATCACCTGGAGGGGATCGGGTGAGTCGAGACTAGCACCCCGAGGGGTCGTACGCCTGGCTCAGGGGGTTCAACGCGTGTCAGTTCCCCGCTATTCCCTGGCTCACCCGGCCTCCATCGACCAGACCTGTACACCGACTGGATCGACGCGCAGGTCGTGCCGTTCCCAGCCGTCCGGCGGGGCCGGAGAGGTCCGGTCAGGGCTGCCCACCACGAGGACCGTCGGTCCGGCCCCGCTGATGATCGCGGCCAGCCCACTCCCCCGCAGCTTGTGCACGAGCGCCAGGCTCTCCGGCATCGCCGGCGCACGGAACTCCTGGTGCAGCCGATCCTCGGTCGCCGTCAGCAGCAGATCCGGCCGCTGCGTCAACGCCACCACGAGCAACGCGGCCTTACCGGCATTCGCTGCCGCGTCTCCATGCGGTACGGCGCTCGGCAGCAGACCGCGGGCTTCTTTCGTCAGCACCCGGTTCGCCGGCACATACGCGACCGCGCCAAGACCGTCCGAAGGGTCCAGCCGGACTGCCCGTCCGTCCTCACCTTCGAGCCAGGCAACGGTGAATCCGCCGTACACGGCAGCAGCCACGTTGTCCGGATGGCCCTCGAGCTCGTTCGCCATCCGGAGCAGCCGCTCCCGATCCACCGGCTCACCGGCCAGCCCGTACGCCGCAGCCAGTCCGCCGACGATCGCGGCCGACGACGACCCGAGCCCACGCCCGTGCGGAATCCGGTTCTCACACCGCAGCGTGAAACCGGGGACCTGCACTCCGAGCGCCTCGAGTCCGGCCCGGATCGACCGGACCACGAGATGCGACTCGTCCCGCGGTACGTCGTCCGCCCCTTCGCCGGTGACCTCGACGGTCACCCCGGATCCGCCCGGCATCACGACCAACTCGTCGTACAGGCTGAGAGCGAGCCCGAACGCGTCGAACCCCGGGCCGAGGTTCGCGCTCGTCGCGGGGACGCGGACGCGCACCTGGTTACACGGACGGCCACCCTCGCCCATGTCAGACGAGACCCGCGACGCGTGCCACCGCGTCGGTGTCCGCGGGCGTGACCGGAGTCTCATCCGCCTTGGCGTGGTCGAGGGCCGTGTCGATGTCCTTCAGGCCGTGACCGGTGACCGTGATCACCACGGTCGAGCCGCCGGGCAGCCAGCCCTGCGCCTTCGCGTGCAGCAGACCGGCGACCCCGGCCGCCGACGCGGGCTCGACGAAGACGCCCTCCTTGGCCGCGAGCTCACCCTGGGCGGTGAGGATCTGCTGGTCGGTGAGCATCTCGATCCGGCCGCCGGACTCGTCCCGCGCGGTCTCGGCCAGCGTCCAGGACGCCGGGTTGCCGACCCGGATCGCGGTCGCCACGGTGTCCGGCTTCTCGACGATCGCGCCGCGCACGATCGGCGCCGCGCCCTCGGCCTGGAAACCCCACATCTGCGGCGTCCTGGTCGCGACCTTGTCCTTCGCGTACTCGCGGTAGCCCTTCCAGTACGCCGGCATGTTGCCCGCGTTGCCCACCGGCAGCAGGTGCAGGTCCGGGGCGTCGCCGAGCGCGTCGCAGACCTCGAAGGCCGCGGTCTTCTGCCCCTCGAGGCGGACCGGGTTCACCGAGTTCACCAGGGCGACCGGGTAGTGCTTGCCGAGCTCGCGGACGATCCGCAGGCAGTCGTCGAAGTTCCCGTCGATCGACACCAGCTTGGCCCCGTGCAGGATCGCCTGGGCCAGCTTGCCCTTCGCGATCCGGCCGGCCGGGATCAGCACCAGCGGCAGCATCCCGGCCCGGGCAGCGTACGCCGCGGCCGACGCCGAGGTGTTACCGGTCGACGCGCAGACCACGGCCTTGTCACCGGCCTGCGCGGCCAGCGAGATCGCCACCGTCATCCCGCGGTCCTTGAACGACCCGGTCGGGTTGTTGCCCTCGATCTTGAGCCAGACCTCACAGTTGGTCTGCTCGCTCAGCCACTGCGCGGCCACCAGCGGCGTACCGCCTTCGCCGAGCGTGACCACCGGGGTGTCCGTCGAGACCGGGAGCCGGTCGCGGTATTCCTCGATCACGCCACGCCACTGGTGCGCCATTGTTCTACTCGCCTTCTACCCGCATCACACTGCTGACTTCACGAACGATGTCCATGTCGCGCAGGGCCTCCACGGTCGCGGACAACGCGGCGTCGGTCGCGCGGTGCGTGACGACGACGAGCTCGGCGTCACTGCCCCGGCCCTCCTGGCGCACGGTCTGGATCGACACGTCGTGCTCCGCGAAGGCCTGGGCCACTGCCGCGAGGACACCGGCCTTGTCGGCCACGTCCAGGGACACGTGGTAGCGGGTCACCGCCTCGCCCACCGGGCGGACGGCCCGCTGGGTGTACGACGACTCGCCGACCCCCGGCACACCCTTGAGCCGGTTGCGCGCGGCGGACACGAGATCCCCGAGGACAGCACTGGCCGTCGGGGCGCCGCCGGCACCACGACCATAGAACATCAGCTCGCCGGCCGCTTTGGATTCCACGAAAACGGCGTTGTACGCATCGCGAACACTGGCCAACGGGTGGGTGAGCGGAATCATCGCCGGGTAGACCCGGGCGCTGACCGAGTCGGTCAGCTCGTCCAGCTCGCAGATCGCCAGCGACTTCACCACGCAGCCCATCTCCCGGGCCGAGGCGATATCGGTCGCGGTCACCTCGGTGATGCCCTCGCGGTGCACGTCGGCGATCGAGACCCTGGTGTGGAAGGCCAGGCTGGCCAGCAGGGCCGCCTTGGCCGCCGCGTCGAAACCCTCGATGTCCGCGGTCGGGTCGGCCTCCGCGTACCCGAGGGCCTGGGCCTCCTCCAGCGCCTCGTCGAAGCCCGCCCCGGTCGACTCCATCTTGTCCAGGATGAAGTTCGTGGTCCCGTTGACGATGCCCATCACCCGGGTCACGTCGTCACCGGCCAGCGACTCGCGCAGCGGCCGCAGGATCGGGATCGCACCGGCCACGGCGGCCTCGAAGTACAGGTCGCGCTGGTACTTCTCGGCGGCCGCGAAGAGCGTCGGGCCGTCCTCGGCCAGCAGCGCCTTGTTCGCCGTGACGACCGAGGCGCCGTGCTCCAGCGCGGTCAGGATGAGGGTGCGGGCGGGTTCGAGGCCGCCGATCACCTCGATCACCAGATCCAGCTCGCCGCTCGAGACCAGCGCCTGGGCGTCGGTCGTGATCAGCGCCGGATCGACCGGGATATTACGGTCCCGGCCGGCCCGCCGTACGGCGATCCCGGCGATCTCCAGCCGGGCGCCGACCCGGGCCTCCAGATGATCCGCCCGCTCGGTCAGGATCCGCACCACCTCGGTACCGACCACACCACAACCGAGCAGGCCCACCTTCAGTGGTTTCTGCGTCATCCTTCGACTCCCATGTCCAGCAGCAACAGGTCGTCCTCGGTCTCCCGGCGTACGACGACTCTCGTCTGACCGTCCTTGACCGCGATCACCGGTGGCCGCGGTACGTGGTTGTAGTTGCTCGCCATCGACCTGCAGTACGCACCGGTACCCGGTACGGCGACCAGGTCGCCCGGGGCGACGTCGCCGGGCAGGAACTCGTCCTTCACGACGATGTCACCGGACTCGCAGTGCTTGCCGACGACGCGAGCCAGGGTCGGCGGGGCGTCGGAGTACCGATTGGCCAACGTGCAGGAGTAGTCCGCGTCGTACAAGGCGGCGCGGATGTTGTCGCTCATGCCACCGTCGACCGACACGTAGGTGCGGGCCGCGTTGTTGTCGAGCTCGACCTCCTTGACGGTGCCGACCGAGTAGACCGTGCACATCGCCGGGCCGACGATCGCACGACCGGGCTCGATCGAGACCTTGGGTACGTCGACCTCGTAGGCACGGCACTCGTGCTCGACGATCTTGCCCATCTCGGTGGCCAGCTGCGCGGGGTCCGACGGGTCGTCCTGGGTGGTGTACGCGATCCCGAAACCACCACCGAGGTCGAGGTCCGGCATGTCCACACCGAGCTCCTCGGAAACCCTTGCGTGCAAGGCGATCACGCGCTTCGCGGCCACCTCGAACCCGGACGAGTCGAAGATCTGCGAACCGATGTGCGAGTGCAGGCCGAGCAGCTCCAGCTCGGGCGCTTCGTTGACCCGGGCAACGGCTTCGAACGCTGCACCCGAAGTGATCGAGAAGCCGAACTTCTGGTCCTCGTGCGCGGTCGCGATGTACTCGTGGGTGTGTGCCTCGACGCCCGCGGTGACCCGGACCATCACCGGTGCGACGACGCCGCGCTCGCGGGCCAGCACGATCAGCCGGTCGATCTCGTAGAGCGAGTCGGCGATGATCCGGCCGACCCCCGCGTCCAGCGCACGGGCCAGCTCGGACTCGGACTTGTTGTTGCCGTGGAACCCCAGCCGCTTCGGATCCGCACCGGCTCGGAGCGCAACGGCCAGCTCTCCCCCACTGCAGACGTCGAGGTTGAGCCCCTCCTCCATCACCCAGCGGACGATCGTCGTACTGAGGAAGGCCTTGCCGGCGTAGTAGACGTCGAAGTCCTTGAACGCGTTCTTGAACGCGCGGGCGCGGGTCCGGAAGTCGTCCTCGTCCAGTACGTACGCCGGGCTGCCGTGCTCGGCGACCAGGTCGCGAACATCGACACCGCCGATGACCAGCGAGCCCTCACCGGACTTCTTCGCCGTGGACGACCACAGCTGCGGGACCAAGTCGTTGACATCACGCGGGGCGCTCAGCCAGGGCGGCGCGCGGTGGCCGGCCTGGGCGTGCAGCGCGCCCGCCTCGTGGGCCCTCACATCCGCTCCGGGGCGGAGACACCGAGCAGGTCGAGCCCGTTGGCCAGGACGGTCCGCGTCGCGGACACCAGGGTCAGGCGAGCCTTGTGCACCGGCTCCACCTCCTCGTCGCCGCGGGGCAGCACCCGGCAACTGTCGTAGAACTTGTGGAACGCCGAGGCGGTGTCCTCGAGGTAGCGCGCGACCCGGTGCGGCTCGCGCAGCTCGGCCGACGTCGCGACGATCCGCGGGAACTCGGCCAGCGCGCGAAGCAGGTCGCCCTCGCGATCGTGGCTGAGCAGACCGGGCTCGAACTCGTCCAGCTTGATCCCGAGCTCGTCGGCGTTGCGCAGGATCGAGGCCAGCCGGGCGTGCGCGTACTGCACGTAGTAGACCGGGTTCTCGCTGACCTGCTTGGTCATCTCCTCGATGTCCAGCGTCAGCGGCGAGTCGACCGGGTAGCGGCAGAGCGTGTAGCGGAGCGGGTCGACACCACCCTCCTCGACCAGCTCGGCCAGCGTGACGATGGTGCCGGCCCGCTTGGACAGCCGCATCTCCTCGCCGCCCTTGAGGATCTTCACCAGCTGGCCGATCAGGATCTCGATGTTGCGCTCGGGGTCGTCGCCGGCGCAGGCCGCGATCGCCTTCAGCCGGTTCACGTAGCCGTGGTGGTCCGCACCGAGCAGGTACATGCAGACCTCGAAACCGCGCTCCCGCTTGTTCACGTAGTACGCGGCGTCGGAGGCGAAGTACGTCGGCTCGCCGTTGGTCCGGATCAGCACCCGGTCCTTGTCGTCGGTGAAGTCCGTCGTCCGCATCCACAGTGCGTCGTCGGCGTCGTACAGGTGGCCCTGCTCGCGGAGCTTCTCGATCGCGTGGCCGACACCGTCCTGCTCGTGCAGGCTGCGCTCCGACATCCACACGTCGAACTTGGTCCGGAAGTGCTCGAGCTGGTCCTGCTGCTCCTTGAGCTGCCGCTCGTACCCCGCCTCGCGGAACGCGACCGACTGCTCACCGACCGGCAGCTCCAGGATCGCCGGCACCTCGGCCACGATCCGCTGGGCCAGCTCACCGATGTACTCACCGTGGTAGCCGTCCTCGGGGATCGGCTCGCCGTGCGCCGCCGCCTTCAGGCTCTCGCCGAACTTGTCCATCTGGTTGCCGCGGTCGTTGATGTAGAACTCGCGCGTCACCTTCGCCCCGGCCGCGGTCAGCACCCGCGCCAGCGCATCCCCGACCGCCGCCCACCGGGTGTGCCCCAGGTGCAGCGGGCCGGTCGGGTTCGCCGAGATGAACTCGAGGTTCACCGCGAGCCCGTGCAGGGTGTCGGTCGCCCCGTACGCCGGGCCGGCGTCCACGATCGCCTGCGCGATCTTGCCCTGGGCATCGGCCGCCACCCGCAGGTTGATGAACCCGGGCCCCGCGATCGACACCTCGGTGATCGCCTCGTCGTCGGTCAGCTTCGCCGCCAGCAGCTCCGCGAAGGCCCGCGGGTTCATCCCCGCCCGCTTGCCCAGCTGCATCGCGACGTTCGTCGCATAGTCCCCGTGCTCGGGGTTCTTGGGTCGCTCGACCTTCAGCTCGCCGGGCAGCCCGCCCTCGACGGCGATGGTGCCGTCGGCAGCGAGCGCGGCCAGGGCCTGCAGGATCTTCTCAGCGAGCTGTTCCGGAGTCACCGCCCCAGCCTAATGGCGAACCGTCCGTTCCCTGGAACCACCATCCACAGCCCGGTACGGGGTCAGCGGTCGGCACTCACTGTGATCTTGGCCCCACCGGTGAACGGGACGTCCCACGGCGCCGGTTGCCCGTCGACGGTGATCTTCAGGTTGCGGCAGGCATCGGCGAGGCATTTTTCGTCGTACTTGAGGCCCCAGAGGGTGAAGAACTGGGCCAGGGTGGGGTGCTCGGCGGTGGTTTTGGCTTCTACATAGACCAGGCCGTCGGTGGTGTGGGTGTGTACGGCGGCCTGTTCGGCGCGGACGCGGTCGACGCCGATGCCGGCCGGAATCTGCACGGGATTGCCGTCCAAGGTGACTTTCAGGCGCAGGGTGTACGGCGCCGGGCCGGAGAAATCGAGGGGAAGTCGCTCGAAACCGGCCTTGTCGATATAGGAGACGGCGTCCCGTGGAGCGTCCCAGGGTGGGGCTGTGGTGCGGAGATCGGCTGCGGCCGGTTTGGCGGGGCTGACCCCGCAACCGGCCGCAGCAATGCTCACCAAGAGCAGAGCGGCTGTCCTCACACCTGCTCTCATGAAGAGCCAGATTAGTACTTCTCGGCCGGCATCATGATCCAGAGTGCGATGTAGATCAGGAACTGCGGCCCGGGGATCAGGCAGCTGATCACGAAGATCAGCCGCATCGTGTTCGGGGTGGTGCCGAACCTACGGGCCAGTCCGGCGCAGACACCGCCGATCCAGCGACCGTGCGACGGGCGAACCAGAGAGCTAGCCATCAGAACCGACGTCCTTTCGTGGTTGGACTTACAACCACTATGACGCCACCAGGCCCCGGTCCGATCCCGCCGCACCGCTGTTCCAGGGTCCCCTCAGGGAGAGCCCCTACGCCCTTCGGCTACCGCTGGAAGCGGTAGGTCTTGCTGTCGGTGGTGATGCAGACGCTCGGGGAGAGGACGATCACCCGCAGGGTGCCGTCTGGCTCGAAGTAGTCGATGCCCTCGACCTCGAAGGTCCCAGTGCAAGCACTCTGCAACGGCAGCTGGCCGAGCGACGTCACCTGCCCCGTCACGTCGGCGGAGCCGACCGGTCCGGACAGATCAACCTGCAGCAGCGGCTTCGTCGTACCGAACAGTGTCCCGGCCGGATCATCGGACGCACACAGCAGCCGAGTCGCCGTCACGAAGTCACAGCCCTGTACGTCGCGCACCTGGCGATCGAGGTTGACCTTCGAGGCGAGCGGCAGGTTCTGCGCCGGGTTCGTCGCACCCACCCCCGGCATCGGGAAGACCAGCAGGCGGTCCATCGTGCCCCACTCGCCGTTCACCATCCACCGGGTGTCCGGGGAGACCGCCGACCAACTGTTGTTGGTCGCCTCCCACGACTCCAGTGCGTGCTTGTAGTTCGACCATGCACCCGTCGGCGACTGCACCCGGAACAGCTTCCCGCCCCGGTCGTCACGCTGATACGGCTCGACGTACCAGCCGTTTGCCGCACCCGGATCGCCCACGTGGTTCCAGCCGGCCACCAGCAGGTTGAACGGGATGGTCGCACTCCCCGTGTACCGGTACTGCGTTGTGCTGCCACGAGTCACCGTGGCGAGCCCCTGACCTTCATCCAGCGGGCGGGCGTTGTCCGACCCCACCAACCGCCAGCCGTCGACAGCATGAGCCTGTGCCGGCCACATCACGGCAACAAGCATGACCACCAGAGCGATCCCCAGTTTGCGCATGGCCGAGTTCTACCCCACACCGCCCGCCCCAATTCGGAGATGGCAGGAACATGCTGCTAATGTTCACCTCGTTCCTGAGCCCCCGTAGCTCAGGGGATAGAGCACCGCCCTCCGGAGGCGGGTGCGCAGGTTCGAATCCTGCCGGGGGCGCGCGATTCTAGGCGATTCATGTCAGCGGAAAGCGCTGACTATGAATCGCTTTTGTGTTTTCGGGGGGCGGCGCCCCCAGACCCCGCCCCGGGAGGGCTCCGCCCCCCGGACCCCCCGGGCTGTGGCTGGGGTTGGCGGGCTGGGCTGGGGTTGGCGGGCTGGGCTGGGGTTGGCGGGCTGGGCTGGGGTTGGCGGGCTGGGCTGGGGTCGGCTGGGCCGTTAGCGGTCAGCGGAAGGCTGGGGTGTTGTCGTTGGACCAGTCTGCGAAGGTTTTGGCGGGGCGGCCTAGGAGGTCTTGCACCGTTTGGGTGGTGGGGCCCGGGGTTTGGGCGTAGTCGGCCAGGGAGCCTAGGAGGCGGGCGGGGACTTCTTCGGGGAGGCCTTGGGCGAGCATGGCTTGGCGGACTTGCTCAGGAGGAAGTTCCTGGAAGGACAGCGGGCGGCCCAGAGCAGCGCCGATGATGCGTACCTTCTCTTGCTGGTCGAGCGGCTCTGGTCCGGTCAGTGTGAGGGTTGAACCGGTGTGGGCCTTGCCGGCCAGAGCCTGTACGGCGATTGCCGCGATGTCGGCCTCATGGATAGGCGAGGTGGTGGCGCCGGCGTAGGCGCCGCGGATGACGTCGCCCGCCTTGAGCTGAGGGACCCACGCGAGGGCGTTGGCGGCGAAGTCGGCCAGGCGGAGGATGGTCCAGTCGAGGCCGGAGTCCTTGACCAGGTCTTCGGCGGCTTTGAACTGCGCGGCGAAGCGTGGCTCACCTGCTGGGTGTTCCACGGTGGTGGCCGACAGGAGTACTGCGCGGCGTACGCCGTGTTTGTGGGCCAGTTGGAGTAGTTCGGGGAGGCCTGGGCCGGTGGCGCGCGGGCTGATCTGGATTGCCTCGACGGTGTCGAGGGTCTCGGCCAGCCAGTGCGGATCGAAGAGGTCGCCGGTGACGGCTGTCGCGCCGTTGGGCGGCTGGGATTCGCGGGTGACCGCGGCGACGGGGATGCCTTGCTGGAGCAGCAGGTTCGTCACGTGCCGGCCGACCAGGCCGTTGGCTCCGGTGATGAGGATCATGAGTGGTTTCCCTGCGCTTCGGCGGAGAGGTCCTGCCAGTCGGCCCAGGTCTTGAGCCGGTCGGCGTAGGCCTGCTGAATCATCGGGTAGAAGCCCTGGCCGAAGAGGATCCGCAGCGGCGGGGCGTCGGAGTCGACGACCTTGAGGAGGGCCTGGGCCGCGGCCTCGGGGTCACCGGCGGGCTGCTTTCCTGCGAGCGCGCCGAGGCGGTGGCGGAGATCGTCGTACAACGGGTTGGTCTTGGCCAGGTGTCCGTTGTCGAGCGGATCCGGGTTCTTGCCCTTGCGGGTGGCGAAACCGCCCGGCTCGATGATGGTCACCTTGACGCCGAACTCGGCGACCTCACCGGCGAGGGCTTCGTTCAAGCCCTCCAGGGCCCATTTGGAAGCGTGGTAGGCGCCGCCGAGCGGTGCGGCGATGAGCCCGGCCGCCGAGGACAGCTGGATGATGTGCCCCGAACCTTGCGCCCGCAGGTGTGGCAGCGCGGCCTGGATCACCCACACCGCGCCGAACACGTTGGTCTCCAGCTGGTCGCGCAGCTCCTGCTCGGTCAGTTCCTCGATCGCGCCGATCTGGGCATAGCCGGCGTTGTTCACGATGACGTCGAGACGACCGAAGTGCTCCTGGGCCCGCTGCACGCTCGCGAAGACGGCCGCCTTGTCGGTCACGTCCATCGCGAGCGGCAGCACCGCGTCGCCATAGACAGCAACCAAGTCGTCGAGGCCGTCGGTGGTCCGGGCGGTCGCGGCCACCTTGTCGCCCCGGGACAGGGCAGCTTCGACGAAGTTCCGGCCGAGGCCACGCGACGACCCCGTGACGAACCAAACCTTGCTCATGTTCTTCCTCTTTCTGTGCTGAGGGGTAGGGGTTACCAGCCGATCGGACCGAGGCGATCGATGAAGATCCCGGTCGGTCCGTCGGCGTCGAGCGTCGCGAGCTCGAGGAACGGGTCGGTGCCCTCGGTGACCGTCAGCCGGCCGGTGTGGCGGTTCATGTCGGTCGCGGCGAACTTGCGGTTGGCGACCTCGCCGGGGGTGACGGCGTTGAACTTGATGTGCGGGAGCGCCTGGGCGTACCGGACGGTGATCATGTTGAGCGCCGCTTTCGACGAGCTGTAGGCGAGCTCATGCATCGACGCGACAGGCTGCGTCGGATCGGCCATCACCGCGAAGGAACCGCCGCCGCTGGACACCATCACCACCCGCGGGTTGTCCGCCGCGTTCAGCAGGGGGAGGAAGGCTTGGGTCACTCGGACGGGTCCGTACACGTTGGTGTCGTAGACGGAATGGAGCTCATCGGCCGTCGCGTCCGCGGGCGGGACAAAGTTGCCTGGTGCGCCGGCGTTGTTGATCAACACGTCCAGCCGGTCGGTGTGCTGCCGGACCAGCTGTACGGCGGCGGCCACCGACTCGTCGGAGGTCACGTCTAGCGGGACCATGACCACCTTCGCGCCGCCGGCAATCAGCTTGTCGGCGGCGTCCTGGCCGCGGCTCTCGTCACGCGAGCCCAGGAAGATCGTCCAGCCCAGCTCCCCGAGGCGCCGGGCCGCTTCGAAGCCGAGTCCCTTGTTGCCTCCGGTGATCAGCACCGAGGTCTGTTCTTTGTTCGTCATGCCCACCAGACCCCGCGCACCGCTCGGCTGTGACGACTTGTGAACGACCTCACAGCCGGGCGGGATGTGGGTTACAGGAGGGCGAGGAAGGCTCGGGACCAGAGGGGGAGGTCGGGCCAGCCTCGGCAGGAGACCATGTTGCCGTCCACTACGTCCGGGGCGTCTTTGTAGGTGGCGCCCGCTTGTTCCACGTCGGTTTTGAGGGGTGGGTAGGCGGCCGTGGTGCGGCCTTCGAGGAGGCCTAGGGCGGCTGGGACCTGGGGGCCGTGGCAGATGGTGCCGACCGGTAGGTCTTGTTCGAAGAAGTGGGGGACGATGCGGGCCACGTGGGGGTCGATGCGGATGTACTCGGGCGCTCGGCCGCCGGGGATGACCAGGGCGTCGTAGTCCGCGGGCGCGACGTCGGCGAAGGCCAGGTCCACGGGGAGCAGGCGGCCGGGTTTTTCGGTGTAGGCGTCGCAGCCGGGCTCGAAGTCGTGGATCACGAGTCTGACCGGACGGGTGGTCGGAGCGGTGACGACTGCTTCGTGGCCGGCTTCGCGAAGCCGGAAGATCGGGTACATCGAGTCGAGTTCCTCGGCGGCGTCGCCGAGGAGGATCAGTACTCGCGCCATAGCACTCCCTTGTCTAGATGCGTTGCAGCTGGAACCGCTGGTTGGCGGCGCCCGTGAGCGTGTACTGCGAGACGCGGGCACCGTCGGCCGTGCCGGATGACCACACGTCCATGGCCAGACCGCTCTGCCGGTTGACGAGGCTCACCGCGCCACCGCCCTGGTCGACCAGTCGCCACTGCTGACTGGTTGCCTGAGTGTCCGGCTGCTGGGTGATGTCGGCGCCAGTGGCGTTGCCGGCGACCTGCAGGACCAGACCGCTGTGGCGGGCCCGGATCCGGTAGTGGCCGCCATCAGAGGGCAGGAAATCGAACTGCTGGTTGAGTCCGCTGTGCAACTGCCACTGGATCAGCGTCGCGCCGGCTGCGGCGGACGCGCCGTTGATGTCCGTGGCCTTGCCGCTGTGCTGAGCCACCAGGCGGTAGTACACGCCGGGCTCCACCGGACCGGCCTTCGCCGCAGACACGCGGTACGTGTGGCCGGCCTGGCCGACGAACTGGATGACGTCGGGCTCGGGCTTCGCCGGCTGGACCACCTGGCCGCTCGTCTCGTCGCGCAACTCGAACTGGCCGGTGAGGATGCGGCTGCGGATCCGGATCGTGCCGGGCCGGTCCGGGGTGACGGTGAGGTCGGTGCGGCTGCTGTTCCAGGAGGCGCCGACGGTGTACCCGCCACGGCCGCGGAGTCCGGCGACGCTGCCGGTCGGCCAAGCGGCCGGCAGTGCGGGGAGCAGGTGCAGCTCGTTGTAGTGGCTCTGCAGCAGCATCTCCGCGATACCGGCAGTCGCTCCGAAGTTGCCGTCGATCTGGAACGGCGGGTGCAGGTCGAACATGTTCGGCGCGAGCCGCTCCGGCGTCACGAGGTAGCGAATCAGGTCGTAGGCCCGGCTCGCCTCCTCCATCCGTGCCCAGTAGTTGATCTTCCAGGCCAGTGACCAGCCGGTCCCGGCGTCGCCGCGCAGCTGCAGGGTTCGCCGGGCGGCCTCGAACAACTGCGGCGTACCGCGCTTGGTGATCTGGTTGCTGGGATAGAGCCCGTACAGGTGCGAGACGTGCCGGTGGTTCGGTTCGGTCTCCACCCAGTCGTACAGCCACTCCATGACGTTGCCGCGCGATCCGACCCGCATCGGTGCCAGTCGTTGCCTGGCTGCCTGGACCTGCCCGCGGAAGTCGGCATCCACGCCCAGCACCTCGGTGGCGGCGGCACAGTCGTCGAACAGGTCGCGCAGGATCTGCATGTCCATCGTCGGGCCCGCGCAGATGCTCACGTTCGCGTGGTGGCCCAGCTCCGGCGAGTTCGACGGATTGGTGACCAGCCACTTCAGCGTGGGCTCTTCCACCAGGGTGTCGAGGAAGAACTGGGCGGCGCCCTTCATCGCGGGATAGTTCGCCCGCAGGAACCCGACATCGCCGGTGAACCGGTAGTGGTCCCAGATCATGGTCGCCAGCCAGGCGCCGCCGGTCTGCCACATCCCCCACATCGCACCGTCGACGACAGAGGTCCCCCGCCAGGCGTCGGTGTTGTGGTGTGTGACCCAGCCGCGCGCGCCGTACTGCACCTGCGCGGTCCGGGCGCCGGTCACCGTGAGGTCGCCGATCATGTCGAACACGGGCTCGTAGCACTCGGCGAGATTCGCCGGGCCGGCCGGCCAGTAGTTCATCGGCAGGTTGGCATTGATTGTGTACTTCGAATCCCAGGCAGGTGTGAGCTGGTCGTTCCAGATGCCTTGCAGGTTGGCCGGTTGAGTCCCGGGCCGTGACGACGAGATCAGCAGGTAGCGGCCGTATTGGAAGAGCAGGGCGGAGAACTGCGGATCGCTGACGGCGTTGTGCTGGGCGATCCGCACATCGGTCGTCTGGTCAGCCGCCGGGGTGCGGCCGAGGTCGAGGCTGGTGCGCCCGTACAGCTGCTGGTAGTCGGCCACATGCCGCGCGCGCAACGTGCTGTACGGCGTCACCTGGGCGGCGGCGAGATGTCGCCGGGCAATGCCCTGGTAGTCACCGGAGACGTTGCGGAAGTCCACGTAACTGGTGCCGATCGAGATCAGCAGCGTGACGCTGTTCGCGTTGGTGACCCGCAGCGTGCCGCCGGAGCTGGTGGTGGTCCCGCCCTCGGCGATCGCCTTGGCCAGCACCAGGAACCGGACCGATCCGGCGATCCCCCGTTGATCGCCGGAGCGACCGTCCAGCGCGATCGTCGTACTGTCCGGGCTGGACGGTGTCGCTCGCTGCGGCGTGCTGAACGCGGCCGAGAACGTGATCGACCCGGGCGTCTCGGCGGTCAGGCGGATGGCGATCACCTGGTCCGGAGCACTGGCGATCACCTCGCGCCGGTACCGGACGTTGTTGGCCACGTAGGTCACCGCTGTGGTCGCGGTGGCGAGGTCGAGCCGCCGCTGGTAGCCGGACACGCCACTCGTCCCGGGCAAGGTGAGCCGGAGATCGCCGACGGTCTGATACGCCAGCTGGCCGGCCGGGTTGCCGAGCATCGTCTGGTTGGCGAGGTCCTGGGCCGCGCCCCACTGGTTCGCGAACACCAGCCGCCGGATCTCCGCCAGCGCGCCCGCGCCGCGAGGGTTGCTGTAGTCGTGCGGGCCGCCGGCCCACACCGTGTCTTCGTTGAGCTGCAGTCGTTCGGTGTCGGTGTTGCCGAACACCATGGCGCCGAGCCTGCCGTTGCCGATCGGCAACGCACGCAGCCAGTCCGAACCGGCCGGTTCGTCGTACCAGAGCGAGAGATCGTCGACGGCGGCGCTCTCCTGGTCCGCGGCCGTCGCCCACTGACCAGGGACCAGGGCAGCTCCCGCGCCGGCCGCGCCGGCCAGCAACACCTGCCGTCGAGTCACATCCGACATCTCAACCCCCAGGCTCGGTAAACATCACATGTATGTGTAGGGGATGCCGAGCTATCCGTCCAGGGTTCAGCGGACTAAGCGCTTAAGGTCGCTGTCGACACGCGTCTCTCCGCCGCATTCATCACATGTCTGCCGTACGATCGCCGCCCAGCTGGGCAGGCCCGTCAGCCGAAGAGGCGGCGCTGGATCTCGCGGCGGTAGTCCTCGAGGGTCTTGTCCACATGGACCGCGGCTGCCGCGGCCGCCGCCTCCGGGTCGCCGTCGCGGATCGCCCGGTAGATCGCGGCGTGCTCCTCGATCGCCTCCTCCGCGTGGCCGCCGACCGTGCCACGCAGGACGATGGTGCTGGACTGATGCTGCAGGCGGCGGACCTCGCGCAGCGACGCGAGCAGGAACGGATTGTGCGACGCCGTGGCGATCCCGAGGTGGAACTCGTCGTCGCCGCGGTCGAACAGTTCGGTCTGCCCGGTCAGGTGTCCCTGTCGGCAGGCCTCGGCGCCGGCCTCGATGGCGCGCAACTCGGCCGGCGTCGCACGGGTAGCGGCGAGCCGGCTGGCCGCGATCTCCTGGACCCGGCGGAACTCGAACAGCTGGTAGACGTGGTCGAGGTCGGTGGGCATGAAGAACGCGCCCCACCGCGACGGGCCCAGCATCCCGTCGTCGTCGGCCACGTAGAGGCCGCGGCCCTTCTGGGCCCGCACCCGCCCGATCGCGGACAGAATCTTGACCGCCTCGCGCACCACGGTCCGGCTGACCCCCAGCCGGGTGGCCAGCTCGTTCTCGGTGGGCATCCGGTCGCCGGGCCGCAGCGGCAGCTCCGCGATCAGCTGGAGGATCCGCTCGGCCACCACTTCATAACCTGGCCGGTACGGACCGGCGGCTGCACCGGACTTCTCCGCGGGGGCCGCGCCGTCCACCTGGATGCCTCCTAGAGCTCGGAGCGGAAGCTTACAGTGATTGGCCAGTCACCGGCTCTTGACTCTCCGTGTATTTCTGGCTGTTATGTGTGACCTAAGGCACCTCGCTCCGCTCCGCTCTTCCTAATCCACGTGAAATAAGTCCGATACATGCTTGCCCACTTCGCCGCCCCCGAAGGATCTGGACATGCACAACAGAAACTGGTCTGCGCCCGCACGCTGCCTCGCAGCCGTCGTACTCCTACTCGGAGCACTGATCCATCAGGCCCCGCCCGCCTCGGCGGCAGCAGCTCTGGTCGAGGTGACGAACTTCGGTTCCAACCCGAGCAACCTGCGGATGCACGTCTACGTGCCGGACCAGCGGCCGGCCAAGCCGGCAATCCTGATGGCCGTCCACTACTGCGGCGGCTCCGGCCCGGCCTTCTTCGGCGGGAGCGAGTTCGCCCGGCTGGCGGACCAGTACGGGTTCATCGTCATCTACCCGAGCGCCACCCGCAGCGGCAACTGCTTCGACGTCTACTCGCAGCAGGCGCTGCGCCGCGACGGCGGCAGCGACCCGGTGGGCATCAAGTCGATGGTCGACTGGGTGGTGGCCAATCGGGGCGGCGATCCCGATCGGGTGTTCGCCACCGGTGCATCCTCCGGCGCCATGATGACCAACGTCCTGCTGGCCAACTATCCCGACGTGTTCAAGGCGGGCGCTGCGTTCAGCGGCGTACCGGCGACCTGCTTCGCGACCACACCGCCGAACACGTGGAACAGCGCCTGTGCCGGCGGCAACGTCATCAAGACTGCACAGCAATGGGGTGATCTGGCCCGCGCTGCATACCCCGGCTACACCGGACCACGTCCTCGCATGCAGCTGTGGCACGGCACTACGGACGATGTCCTGCGCTATCCCAACTTCGGGGAGGCGATCAAGCAGTGGACCAACGTGCACGGCCTGAGCCAGACCCCGGCGTACACGGACAGCCCACAGCCCAACTGGACCCGCACCCGGTACGGCGGCACTGGGAGCACTGCACCGGTCGAGGGCGTCAGCCTCCAGGGCGTCGGGCACAGCCTGCCGATGCCCGGTATGGCCGCCATGGCCCTCGCCTTCTTCGGCCTGAGTCCCGACGTGCCACCCTCGCCTACCGGTCCGGTGCGCGCGGTGTCCGCCGGCAGATGTCTGGACGTCAACGGCGCCAGCACCACACCGGGAACGCAACTGCAGATCTGGGACTGCCACGGCGGCTCCAACCAGACCTGGACCCGCACCGCATCCAACCAGCTCACTGTCTACAGCGGCACCAACCTGCGCTGCATGGCCGCGCAGAACAACCAGACCACCAACGGCACGGCGGTCGTGATCTCGCAGTGCACCGACGGGGCCAACCAGCGGTGGCAGTTCAACGCCAACGGCACCATTACCGGCGTGCAGTCGGGACTCTGCCTGGACGTCAGCGGTGCCGCCACCGGCAACGGCTCCAAGGTCCAGCTGTGGAGCTGCCACAGCGGCGGCAACCAGCAGTGGGCCAGATGAACGAAGTACTGGTCCGGCTGGAAGGTGTCACCAAGAGCTTTCTCGGCGTGCCGGTACTTCACGGCATAGACCTCGAACTGCGCGCCGGCGAGGTGCACGCCCTCGTCGGCGAGAACGGCGCGGGTAAGTCAACGCTGCTCAAGGTGCTGGCCGGGGTGTACCGGCCTGACGCGGGGCGGATCCTGGTGGGCGACCGCGAGGTGTCGTTCGCCGCGCCGCGGGATGCCCAGGCCGCGGGGATCGCGATCATCCACCAGGAGTTCAACCTGCTGCCGCACCGCACGGTCGCCGAGAACGTGTACCTGGGTCGCGAACCGGTACGGCGCGGTCAGGTGGACCGGCGGGCGATGACGGCCGGGACCCGGCGGCTGCTGGAGTGGATGGGCGAGGACGGTATCGAACCGGACGCGGAGGTGGCCCGGCTCTCGGTCGCGCGGCGGCAGGTCGTGGAGATCGTGAAGGCGTTGGCCACCGACGCCAAGGTGCTCGCGATGGACGAGCCCACGGCCGCGCTGGCCGACGGCGAGGTCGACCGGCTCTGTGACCTGGTACGCCGGTTGCGCGAACGCGGGATCGCGATTCTGTACGTGTCGCACCGGCTGCGTGAGGTGTTCGAGCTCAGCCAGCGGATCACGGTCGTCAAGGACGGGGCGTTCGTCAACTGCTCCCCAACCGAGGACCTCACCTCTGGGCAACTCGTCCGGCAGATGGTGGGACGTCCGCTGGGGACGCTCTACCCCGCCCGTGACTCGATGCCCGGGAAGGTGCGGCTCGCTGTACGCGGCGCGGGGAACGGACGCCTCCGGGACCTGACCTTCGACGTACGCGCCGGAGAGATCGTCGGCCTGGCAGGGTTACAGGGATCAGGCCGGTCGGCGGTCGCCCGCGCGATCTGGGGCGTGGAACCGTTCACCACCGGAGTCGTGGAGCTCGACGGCGAACCCACGACCATCACCGGGCCACGGTCCGCCGTCCGCAACGGCATCGGCTACGTCACCGAAGACCGCCAGGGTGACGGGCTGGCGCTCCGACAATCCGTGCGGGACAACGCCCTGCTGGTACGGCGTGCCGCCCTGCGCGGAGCCGCGGCGCGACGCGACTCCGACCTCGGCGCGCTGCTGGAGTCGGTCGCCGTCGTGGCGCGTGGGCCGGACCAAGAGGTGCGGTACCTGTCCGGCGGTAATCAGCAGAAGGTTGTCCTGGGCAAGTGGTTGGCCGTGTCACCGCGGGTGCTGATCGTGGACGAGCCCACCCGCGGTATCGACGTCGGCGCGAAACAGACCGTCTACCGGCTGCTGCGCAAGCTGGCCGCCGACGGCCTGGCAATCCTGATGATCGCCTCGGAGCTGCCCGAGCTACTCGGCATGAGCGACCGGATCCTGGTCCTGCACGACGGCGCCATCGCCGGTGAGCTGCCCGCCGGTACGTCGGAAGCAGCCGTGATGGGACTGGCGACCGGTCACGGGCTTGGGGAGGTCGGGTGATCCTCCTCCGGGAAAGGCTCGCGATCACGCCGACCGTCACGGTGTATCTGGCGCTGGCGGCGTTGCTGGTGATCGGCAGCATCCTGGTGGGTGCCAGCGGAGGCGTGTTGCTGGATCAGAGCGGGATCCTCAACATCCTCACTCGCAGCACGCTGCTCGGGCTGGTCGCGATCGGGCAGACGATGGTCATCGTCACCGGGTCCCTCGACCTGTCCGTGGCCTACCTGGCCGGCCTGTGTTCACTGGTGACGGCCGAGACGATGGCGGGCAGCACCTCGATGATGGCGCCCGGTGTCCTCCTCGCCCTTGCCGTCGCGGCCGTGGTCGGACTGATCAACGGCCTCGTCATCACAGTCCTGAAGGCGAACGCGTTCATTGCCACGCTCGGTGTGGCGCTCATCCTGCGGGGCTACCTCGAGCACAACTACACCGGCCCAGCGGGCAGCGTGCCGCGCGCATTCCAGCATCTGGGGTACGACCGGATCGGTCCCGTCCCGGTGTCGGCATTGCTGGTGCTGCTGATCGCCACAGCCGTCTGGTGGTTCTCACGACGCACCCGCACCGGCTACCACCTGTACGCCGTGGGCGGTGATCTCGACGTCGCCCGACTGTCCGGCGTACGGACGTCACGCATCATCGTCACGGCGCACGTGCTGTGCGCGTCGCTGGCCGGTCTCGCCGGGGTGCTCCTGGCGGCCCGCCTCGGTTCCGGTGCGCCCTATGCCGGTACGGACGCTGGGTTCGACCTGGAGTCCATCGCGGCCGCAGTGCTGGGTGGCGCGGTACTGGCCGGTGGCCGCGGTGGCGTGGCCGGCACGATCGGCGGCGTACTGATCCTGTCCACGTTGGACACCGTCTTCGACGACCTCGCAGTGGACCCGTTCCTCAAGGACGTCGTCCGCGGTGTCGTCCTGGTGGCCGCTGTGGCGCTGTACGCCCGGCACCGGTTGTCCCGGGGGCCGGCGTGAAGTGGCGGCCCCGTCTGGCCGACGGCACCGCTCCGGTCCTGATCGTGCTGGTCGTGCTGCTGGTGGCGCTGGCGTTCGCCGGGCCCACGTTCTCCGAGCCGGCCGGGTACCTGGCGTTGCTCAAGCGGGCCGCCCCGCTGGTGATCCTCGCGGTCGGCCAGTACTTCGTGATCGTGTCGGGCGGCTTCGACCTGTCAGTCGGATCACTGGTCACCGCCGCAGTCGTGATCGCCGCCCGGCTGAGCGACGGCGCCGATGCGAACACCGGCTGGGTGATCGCGCTCCTGCTCGGGTTCGGGTTGCTGGTGGGCCTGGTGAACGGGCTGATCACCACCCGGCTGCTGGTGCCGTCGTTCATCGTCACGCTGGGCATGTTGCTCGTGCTGGACGGTGCGGTGTTCCTGTGGACCGACGGTGCTCCGCGCGGAGCCCTGGCGCCGTCGTTCCGGATGTTCGGCCGTGGCAGCTTCGAGCTCCCAGTAGTGGGACCGGTGCCGTGGTCGGTGCTTATCCTGCTCGTCGTCGTGGTGGCCGCCCTGTGGTTCATGCGCAGCGGCATCGGCCGGACGCTGGTCGCCTTGGGGGACAACGAAAACGCTGTCCGGCTCGCCGGCGGGGCAGTGCATCGGCTGCGCGTACTGGCGTTCGTGCTGTCCGGACTGCTCGCCGCGCTGGCGGCCATCCTGCTCGCCGGGTTCGCCGGGGTCTCCGCTCAGGTGGGCCAGGGCCTCGAGTTCCGCGCCATCACCGCCGTGGTGCTGGGCGGCGTCGTACTCGGCGGCGGCCGTGGATCGGTCGTGGCCGCGGCGGCCGGAGCGCTGTCGCTCGAAGCCCTCTTCACTCTGCTGAACCTGATCGGCGTCTCGGGCGCGCTCGAGTCCGCTGTCCAGGGGGTCATCCTCATCGCCGCGGTCGCCGCTGCCGCCCACGGCAAACAGCTAAGGAGAACTCATGAACAGGAAGTGGTCCGTCCTGGCCGTGGCGGCGTTGCTCGCGCCGACGGGGTGCACCAGTGATCTGCCCAGCGCCGGGCCGACTCCCGCTGGTCAGTCGACAACGAAATCCGAGTTCTTCGATCAGACCGAGTACGACCGGCAACTGAAGTTCCGCACCGCGAAGCCTGTCGGACCGGACGACAAGCCGTGGGAGCAGATGCTCGACCCCGAACTGGTCGACACCGCGAAGTACGCCAAGCCCGGCGGCAAGCACCACCTGTGCTTCTCCAACGCCGCAGTGAACAACCCGTGGCGGCAGGTGGGCTGGAAGACCATGCAGCAGGAAGTGAAGCTGCGCCCGGAGATCACCAAGTTCACCGTGCTGGACGCGGAAGGCAAGGACGACAAGCAGATCAGCGACCTCCAGTCGCTCGCCGGGCGTGGATGCAGTGCGCTGATCGTCTCGCCGAACACCACGGCGACGCTGACCCCGGCGGTCGAGGCCGCCTGCGCGACCGGCGTACCCGTCATCGTCTTCGACCGCGGTGTGCAGACCAAGTGCCCGGTGACGTACATCCATCCGATCGGTGGGTTCGCGTTCGGCGCGGACGGAGCTGAGTTCCTCAAGGACAAGGTGCCGGCCGGCGGCAAGGTGCTGGCGTTGCGCATCCTGCCGGGAGTCGACGTGCTGGAACAGCGGTGGGCCGCGGCGGACAAGATCTTCGCGGGCAGCGGGGTGAAGGTGGTGGGCGTCGAGTTCACCGGCGGGGACGCGGCGAAGACCAAGAGCATCGTCAGCGACTACCTCCAGCGCGAAGGCAAGATCGACGGTGTCTGGATGGACGCCGGTGCGACTGCCGTCGCGGCCGTGGAGGCGTTCCAGGACGCAGGTGTGCCGGTCCCGCCGTTCGTCGGCGAAGACCAGCAGGACTTCCTGCGCACCTGGGCGGCCGACAAGCTGACCGCTGTCGCTCCCACGTATCCGACCTATCAGTGGCGTACGCCGGTGATCGCCGCACTCCGGATCTTGGAAGGCAAGCAGGTCCCGAAGGAGTGGGTGCTGCCGCAGCCGAAGATCACGCAGGACCGGGTGCAGGACTACGTCGAACAGGACATGCCGCCTCTGCACTACGCCATGTGCGGCTGTGAGTCGATGCCGGGATACCCCGGTCCCTGGCGGTAGCCGACATGTGGGAGATCGGCGTCAGCACGTGGGTCTGGACGTCACCGCTGACCGATGACGGCCTGGCCTTGCTCGCGCCGAAGGTGCGCGACTGGGGTTTCGACGTCATCGAACTGCCGGTGGAGCAGCCAGGTGACTGGGATCCACACCGTGCGGCTGACCTGCTGGCGTCACTGGGTCTGAAAGCCACGGTCTGCTTGGTGATGGCACCCGGCCGGGAGCTGGTCGAGGCGGGCACCGTCGCGGACACCCAGGCCTATCTGCGGCATGTGGTGGACGTGGCCGCGTTGGTGGGCAGCCCGGTGGCGGCAGGCCCGGCGTACAGCTCGGTCGGCCGCACGTGGCGCATCGCGGACCGGCCGAAGGTGTATGCCGAGTTGCGTGCGAACCTGGCCCCCGTCGTCGACTATGCGGCTGCGCACAACGTCCAGCTCGCCGTCGAACCGCTGAACCGGTACGAGACCAGCCTGCTCAACACGGTCGAGCAAGCCCTGGAAGCCCTGCAGGGTCTGCCCGCGTGCGGTCTGGCGCTGGACACCTACCACCTCAACATCGAGGAATCCGCGCCGGTCGAGGCGATCCGGGCCGCGGGCGCACGCATCGCGCACGTCCAGGTGTGCGCCAACGACCGGGGCGTACCGGGCAACGACCATCTGGACTGGCCCGCGTTGCTGGGCGCATTGGCCGACGCCGGCTATCGCGGTCCGCTCTGCATCGAGTCGTTCACGCCGGACAACGCCGCGATCGCGACCGCCGCCTCGATCTGGCGCCCGCTCGCCGCCTCCCCCGATGCCCTCGCCACCGAGGGACTCACGTTTCTGCGCGGCGCGACCGCGTCGATCCGTTAGCTGTTCCACCGCCCCAGAAGAATTTGGTACAGAGGAGTTTGGCCATGAGATCCAGATCCGCCCGTCTGCTCTCGATCATCGGCGTGCTGCTTTTGCTGATCGGGATACCCCTGCCAGTCGCGCAGGCGCACCCCGAAGGCCTGCACGTGCTGGTGTTCAGCAAGACCGCTGCCGGCGCCTACCGGCACGATTCGATCCCGGCCGGGATCACGATGCTCGAACAGCTCGCCGCACAGAACGCGTGGGAGCTGACCAGGAGCGAGGACTCGACGGTCTTCAACGACGCCATCCTCGCCACCTTCGACGTGATCGTGATGCTGCAGACCTCGGGCATGGTCTGGGACAACGACGCCCAGCGCGCGGCGATGCAGAAGTACGTGCGCGGCGGCGGTGGCGTGGTCGCGATCCACAACGCGACGGACATGAACATCGAGCAGCAGTTTCCCTGGTGGGACCAGATGCTCGGCATGACGATGACCCAGCACTCGGCAACAGTGCCCGGTACGGCGAAGGTTGCCGACCGCAAGCACCCGTCCGGCGCCGGGTTGCCGGACCGCTGGACACGCACCGAGGAGTGGTACAACTTCAACCGGTCCGCGCGTGGCGACGTACACGTCCTGGTGACCGCGGACGAGACGACGTACGACGCCGGTCCGAACAAGATGGGTCACGACCATCCGATCTCCTGGTGCCGTAACTACGAGGGCGGCCGGGTGTGGGCGACCGCGATGGGCCACCAGGCCTCCAGCTACTCGGAGCCGTTGTTCCGCGAGCACATCAAGGGCGGCGTGGAATCGGCCGGCGGCAAGGTCGCGGCGGACTGTGGCCCCACGGTGTGGAGCAGCTTCGAGAAGGTCACGCTGGACGACAACACGGTCGGGCCGGCCGCGCTCGATGTGGCCAAGGACGGCCGGGTGTTCTATGCCGAGTACGGCGGCAAGGTGAAGATCTTCAAACCGTCGACCCGGACCACCGTCACCGCCGCGACGCTCAATGCGTACACGGGCGGCGAGGACGGACTGACCGGCCTCGCGCTCGACCCGAACTTCGCCACCACCAAGTGGATCTACCTGATGTACTCGCCCGCTGGTGGGACCGAGCACATCGCGCGGGTGTCCCGGTTCACGGTGAACGGAGACACCCTCGACCTGGCCAGCGAGCAGGTGATCATGAAGGTGCCGTCGTCACGTGCGGCCCCCGAGCCCGGCCACACCGGCGGCTACATCACGTTCGGGCCGAACGGCAACCTCTACATCGGCTCCGGCGACGACATCGAGCCGTTCCGTTCCGACGGCTACGCGCCGATCGACGAGCGGCCGGGCTGGGCGAACAACGACGCGCAGGGCACCGCGGCCAACACCAACGACCTGCGCGGCAAGATCCTGCGCATCCACCCCGAGCCGAACGGGACCTACACAGTCCCGGCGGGCAACCTGTTCGCACCCGGCACAGCGAAGACGAAGCCCGAGATCTACGCGATGGGCTTCCGCAACCCGTTCCGCTTCTCGGTGCACCCCACGAACGGAACGATCTACGCGGCCGACTACGGCCCGGACGCGGCCGGTGACAACGCCAACCGAGGTCCGGGCGCGATCGTCGAGTGGAACGTGATCACGTCGCCGGGGTACTACGGCTGGCCGTACTGCGTCGGTGACAACATCCCGTTCAACGACTTCAACTTCGCCACCCGGCAGTCCGGCCCGAAGTTCAACTGCACCAGCCCGGTCAACGACTCACCGAACAACACCGGCCTGACCCAGTTGCCCACGGCCCGCAAGGCGGACGTCTGGTACGGCAATGGCGCGAACGGGTTCAAGTTCCCCGAGCTGGGCGACGGTGGCGAGGCTCCGATGGCGTTCCCGATCTACTCCTACGACGCCGCCAACCTGTCGCCGACGAAGTTCCCGGCGTACTTCGACCAGACGCCATTCTTCGGCGAGTGGGCCCGCAACCGGCTGTGGGAGTTCCGGTTGGGCCAGGACGGGAAGCTGCTGAAGATCAACAACTTCCTGCCGAACCTCGGCTTCAAGTCGCCGATGGACGCCAAGTTCGGTCCGGACGGCGCGATGTACCTGCTGGAATGGGGAACCGGGTACGGCCGGGACAATCCGGACTCCGGGCTCTACCGCATCGACTACCAGAGCGGGGACCGCAGTCCGATCGCCACGGCGACCGGCACTCCGGCCTCGGGTGCGTCGCCGCTGACAGTGAAGTTCTCCAGCGCCGGGTCGAGGGATCCCGAAGGCGGTCCGGTGACGTACCGCTGGGAGTTCGGTGACGGCAGTACGTCGACCGAAGCCAACCCGACGCACACCTACACGGCGAGGGGACAGTTCAACGCCAAGCTCACCGTGACCGACACGACCGGCAACACCGGCGTCGCGAACGTGATCGTGACCTCGGGCAACACCGCGCCCACGGTCGGACTCAGCATCCCCGACGGCGGCATGTTCGACTGGGGCAGCACGATTCCGTACACGGTGACCGTGACCGATCCCGAGGACGGCACCATCGATTGCACGAAGGTCAGTACGACGCCGGCCCTGGGACACGATCAGCACTCCCACGACCTCAGTCCGATCCCGGGCTGCTCCGGAAACCTCAATCCACAGACCGACAGCGCACATGCGGCCGCGAATGTGTTGTACGTCGCCGATGCCAAGTACACCGACAAGGGCGCGAGCGGCGTACCGGCGTTGACCGGTAGCAAGAAGGTCGTGCTGCAGCCCAAGCAGAAGCAGGCCGAGTTCTTCACCGGCTCGTCCGGGGTCCGGGTCGTCGCGCAGTCCGGAGCGCAGTCGGGTGCGCGGGTCGGCGACATCAGCAACAACGACTGGATCTCGTTCACGCCGTACAACTTCACCGGTATCAACCAGGTGTCGGTCCGGCTGTCATCACCTAGTGGCGGCGGCACGGTCGAGCTGCGGGCCGGTTCACCGACCGGCGCGCTGATTGCCTCGGTTCCGGTGCAGAGCACCGGCGGCTGGGACAACTACGTGAACATGCCCGCGGTGAACGTCACCAACCCCGGTGGCAGCACGGAACTGTTCCTGGTCTTCAAGACGAACGCAGCCAACTCGTACGACGTCGACTCGCTGACGTTCACCGGTCCTGGCGTCGGTACGCCGGGCGCCACCGGCGGCCAACTCACCGGGATCGGCGGCAAATGTGTCGATGTCAACGGCGCAAGCCCGACCGATGGCGCTCGCATCCAGCTGTGGACCTGCCATGGTGGCGCGAACCAGCAGTGGGCGGTCAGCGGGAGCACGCTCCGCACTCTCGGCAAGTGCATGACGGCCAACGGCACCGGCGATGGCACCGCGGTGCAGATGTGGACCTGCAACGGGGCTGCCGGACAGAACTGGTCCGTGCAGTCTGACGGCACCATTCGCAACGGCACCAAGTGCCTCGACGCCACCGGTGCCAGCTCCGCGGACGGAACGCCGTTGGTCCTGTGGACCTGCACCGGCGGCAGCAACCAGAAGTGGGCACTGTCCTCATGAAAGAGGCCGGGGACCGGGCAAACTGCCCGGTCCCCGGCTCCCCCTTCTCAGTGGTTCAGGTCATGAACGTGCCCATTGCTGGTTGGGCTGGTTGTTGCAGGTCCAGAGGATCAGCCGGGACCCGTTGGCTGTAGCGGCCTGGTTGACGTCGAGGCACAGTCCGGACCGGACGTTCGCGATCGATCCGTCGGAGCGGAACGTCCACTGCTGGTTGCTCTGGCCGTTGCACGACCAGCTGATCACCCGGGTGCCGTTGCCGGTTCCGGCGTTCTCGGCGTCCAGGCACTTGTCACCGAAGACCCGGATCTCGCCGCCGGGCCACGACGTCCACGACTGACTGGCAGCGGTATGGCAGTCCCAGATCACCGCGAGTGCACCCGCCGCGGTCGACGAGTTGGCGAGGTCGAGGCAACGGCCCGAGCCGGCGCCCCGGAGCCGGGACGTCGTACTGGTCACCGGAGACCCGCCGGAGACCCGGTACACCGCAACGCCGTGCGCGGGGACACTGGCCGAGAGCTGCCCGGTGCTGGTGGAGCCGGCGCCGGTCCACAGGTCGGTCAGCGTGAACGATCCGCCGGACAACCCGATCTGTGCCGCCGTGGTCGAGACGGTGGCCGTCGCGTTGCCCCGGTTGAACAGTCCGACCGCGACCGAGCCATCGGCCAGCGGTTTGGCGAACACCTCCGTCGTACCGTCGTCACGCACCCGGCGCCCGCCCGCACCGAGCGGATCCTGGTTCACCGCCAGCAACCGGGGACTGCGCAGGATCGCACTGACGTCGGCGGACATGGTGCGGATGTCGTTACCCGCCATCAGAGGCGCGGCCATCAGTGCCCAGAGCGCGAAGTGCGACCGGGACTCGGTCAGCGTCAGACCGGGGCGACCCACCACCAGCATGTCCGGGTCGTTCCAGTGGCCGGGACCGGCTTGTACGGCGAGTGGCGCGGTGACGTCGACGACGTTGCCGACGCCCATCGGATAGCTGTTGGTGTTGCCGTTCTGCCAGATGTCCAGCAGGTCCTCGGTGGTGCGCCACAGATCGGCGACCTCACCCCAGTTGTACTTGTCGCCCGTGGGTGCGTGGTAGCTGTTCGGGTTGATGCTGTACACGATCGGCCGCCCGGTCGCCCGCAGCGCGTCCCGCATGATCGTGAACCGGGCGACCTGCTGATCCCGCGTACCGCTCGAGGAACACCAGTCGTACTTGAGGTAGTCCACACCCCAGGACGCGAACGAGCGCGCGTCCTGCACCTCGTGGCCCATACTGCCGGTGGAGCCCGGATGCGCACCCCCGCCCTGCGCACAGGTGCGCTCGGTCGGAACCTGGTAGATCCCGAACTTCAGGCCGCGGTTGTGGATGTAGTCACCCAGCGCCTTCATGCCGCTGGGAAACTTCGTCGGATGCGCCCGCAGGTTGCCCTGCGGATCACGCTGCGGATCGAACCAGCAGTCGTCGACGACGACGTACTGGTAGCCCGCGTCCCGCATCCCCGAGGACACCATCGTGTCCGCGGCCTGCCGGATCACCGTCTCGTTGACACCGGCACAGCCGAAGCTGTTCCAGCTGTTCCACCCCAACGGTGGAGTGAGCGCCGGGCTGCCGGGCGCGGCCTGCGCCACCGGCGGACCGGGCACTACGAGAAGCGTCGCCAACACCGCGGCGCCGATCGCCTTCATGCCGTCGTCCCGGTGACTGTGGTGCCTGACTTGGTGACGTAGTAAGTCACCTTGGTGCCGCTCCAGTAATGGAACGTCAGCGTCACCCGTGCGTTGTCCCTGACAGCGGCGAAGAAGTCTGCGGTGAGGGTGGTCACGCCGGTGGTGTAGTTCGGGGCGAAGGCTCGGTCGAACTCCTTGTACGGCGTCCAGTCATGCGGACCGGCGTTCGAGCCGTCGTCGTACTTCGCCTCCATGGTGGCCAGGAGGTCGCCGCGGAAGGTGGTGGGGATGGCGAAGGCAGTGGTTGTGCCGGTGACGTTGCTGAGGACGGGCGGGTCGTAGGTGACGAGGTTGATCCGCCACGGGACGCCTTGGGAGAAGCGGGCCGACAGCACCGCATTCGTGCCGTACTCCCTTGAGCCGCTCAGTCTGGTCAGGGCCGCTGCGGTCAGGGTGAGCTGGTCGCCCTGGATCGTGTAGTCGGTCCCGCGGACCAGGTCGGTGCTGCCGTGGCGCAGGGCGGTGAACGAGGTGCCGTTGAGGTTCAGGGTGATCGTCTTGGCGGTGATCGCGGTCGACTTGGCGCTGAACACCTGGTCCGTGGACGCCGTACCTGAGCGGGTGGTCCAGCTCGACTTGATCTGCGCGATGAGCTCCGGATCGCTCCACTGGAACGAGGTGCGGCCGAGGTGCTGGCCGTTGTCCCACAACATCGTGGTGATGTTCCGGGTGCGTGCGTAGTGGCCGAGGTACTCGAAGAACTTCAGTTTCTCGCCCTGCTGGATGGTTCCGGTGTGCCGGTCGAAGCCGAGCAGGCCGTATTCGCCGAGGATCACCGGGATGCCGCGCGCGACGAAGGTGGCGTGGACCCGGTCGAACGCGTCGGTGAGGTCCTTCTGCGCGGTGGCGTCGAAATGGGTGCCGCCGGCAACGTTCACGCTGAACGGCCAGTAGCCGTAGTAGTGCACTGTCGCGATCAGGTTGGGGTCGTTGTAGCCGCGGATCGAGGTCGCCAGCGCGTCGAGCAGCACCTGGTCGGACGACGTGTGCAGAGTTGGCAGGACCAGCAGACGAGTCGCGTTGTTGCCACCGGATCGGCGCACGATGTCGCGGAACGAAGTGTTCAGCTCGTTGAGCAACTGCACTTCCTGAGCCTGGCCGGAGCTACCGGTGAACTGCGGCTCGTTGACACTCTCGAGGGTCAGCTTGGGTCCGAAGCTCTTGAAGGCTTCCGCCAACTGCGTCCAGATCGCGTTGTACCGGCTCAGTACGGCGTCATGGTCGGACGGCATCGCGTTGATCCACTGCCAGGAATCGTGGTGCAGATTGACCATCACGTACAGGTCGCGCGCGGTGGCCCATCCGGCCACCTCCTTGACCCGGTTCAGGTACGCCGCCTCGATCGTGTGGGCCGGCGCCGGGCCGATGTGCGCGCTCCACGTGACGGGCAGCCGGATGCTCTTGAAGCCCTGCGCCTTCACGTTGTCCAGCAAGGCTTCGGTGATCCGTGGGTTGCCCCACGACGTCTCGTCACTGCCGGTCGAGTCCAGCGTGTTGCCCACGTTCCAGCCCGGCTGCATCGCCGCGACGCTGGCCATCGCGTCGTCGGCGCCCGGGCTGCCGGTACACAGAACGCCGTTCAGCTCGAACGAGGTCGGCACCAGGTTCGACCCCGTCCAGGTGCCGGTGAATCCGAAGGAGACCTTCGCGTTCGTGCCGATCCTGGCGTTGTAGCCGACATCCTTGGCCGTCGCCCGGCTTCCGGAGGTCGTGATGGTCGCGTTCCACGCGTTGGTGCTCCGCTGTCCGGACGGCCACGTCCAGACCAGCTGCCAGCCGTCGACCGGTGCGCCGAGGTTGGTCACGGCGACGTCGGCGTTGAAGCCACCCTGCCACTGGCTCGTCACCGAGTACGAGACGCTGCACCCACTCGCCGCCGGCGCAGCAGTGGTGGTGGCGGTGGCCGTCAGGGCGGTACCGGCAGTGAAGGTGGCGATCGCAGCCGCCAGTACGGCGGCCACTCTGCCTCTGAACAGTTTTCTTGATCGCATATGGGTCCTCGCAGCGTCGGGGCGGGTAAGACACTTGGGAGCGCTCCCAGAAAGTCACCGCACTGTAACCGGCCACCATCGGGCGGTAAAGAGCACATCGCATCCGAAACGTTTAAGGCCCTTCTCCGGGGCATTTCGGGACACCTACGCTGCCGCAACGCGTCCCGGAACCGCCCTTCGGAGGCTCACATGCCAAGTCGTATCTTGCGGCTGTTCACTGCGCTGGTTGTCCTGTCTGCGGGCCTGGTCAGCCTGACGCCGCCAAGTGCGTCGGCGGCACCCGCGTTCAACTACGCGGAGGCGCTGCAGAAGGCGGTGTGGTTCTACGACGCGCAGCGTGCAGGCAAGTTGCCGGCGAACAATCGCGTCAACTGGCGCGGCGACTCGGCACTGCAGGACGGCAGCGGGACCGGAACCGATCTCAGTGGTGGGTTCTACGATGCGGGCGACCATGTGAAGTTCGGGCTGCCGTTCGCGTTCAGCATGTCGACGCTGGCCTGGGGCGTGGTGGACAACCGGGATGCCTACGTGGGCTCCGGCCAGCTCGCGCCGCTGATGGCGAACCTGCGCTGGGGTACCGACTGGATCATCAAGGCGCACCCCTCCCCGAACGTGGTCTACGGCCAGGTCGGGGCAGGCGACCCCGACCACGCCTGGTGGGGTTCGGCGGAGGTGATGCCGATGGCACGCCCGTCGTACAAGGTCGACACCTCGTGTCCTGGCTCGGACCTCGCGGGTGAGTACGCCGCCGCAATGGCTTCGGCCTCGATGGTGTTCAAGGATTCCGACCCTGGCTACGCGGCGACTCTGGTGACGCACGCGAAGCAGCTCTACACGTTCGCCGACACTTACCGCGGCAAGTACAGCGACTGCATCACCGACGCGGCCAAGTTCTACAACTCCTGGAGCGGCTATCAGGACGAGCTGGCCTGGGGCGCTATCTGGTTGTACCGCGCCACCGGCGACGCCGCGTACCTGACCAAGGCCAAGGCGGAGTACCTGAAACTCTCGACCGAGTCGCAGACTTCCGAGCGGTCCTACCGGTGGACGATCGCGTGGGACGACAAGGCTTACGGCGCCTACGTGTTGATGGCCAAGCTGACCGGTGAGCAGATGTACGTCACCGACGCCAACCGCTGGCTGGACTACTGGACCACTGGCTACAACGGCAACCGGGTCCGCTACTCCCCCGGCGGCCAGGCAGTCCTCGACACCTGGGGCTCTCTGCGCTACGCGGCCAACACCGCGTTCGCTGCCCTGGTGTACTCCGACTGGCTGGCCACTCGGGACAGTGCGCGGGCCAGGACGTATCACGACTTCGGCGTACGGCAGATCAACTACGCGCTCGGCGACAACCCGCGCAGCTCCAGTTACCTCGTAGGCTTCGGCGCCAACCCGCCACGCAACCCGCATCACCGCACGGCGCACGGATCCTGGAGCGACAGCATCCAGGAGCCCGCGGTCAGCAGGCACACCTTGTACGGCGCTCTGGTCGGCGGCCCCAAGAGCAATGACGATGCCTATGTCGACAGCCGCAGCGACTACGTGATGAACGAGGTCGCACTCGACTACAACGCCGGCTTCACCGGTGCGCTCGCCCGGCTGTACAAGGAGTACGGCGGGACCCCACTGGCGAACTTCCCGGTACCGGAGACACCGGACGGCCCGGAGCTGACCGTGCAGGCGTCGGTGAACCAGTCAGGTGCTCAGTTCAGCGAGATCAAGGCGTTCGTGCTCAACAAGAGCGCGTGGCCCGCCAGGACGTTCAACGGGACACTGCGCTACTACTTCACCCTCGATGGCGCCACTACTCCCAGCCAGATCACCGTCACCACGAACTACAACCAGTGCGGGACTCCGAGCGCTCCTACCCAGCACAGCGGTTCGACGTACTACGTGGAGATCCCGTGCACCGGCGTGACGCCGGCCGGGCAGTCGGCGTACCGCAAGGAGGTCCAGTTCCGCATCACCAGCTCGGGGACGTGGGACCCGGCCAACGACTGGTCTGCCGTGGGGCTGGGCACCGGCAACGCAGTGGCCCAGACAGACCGGATCGTGCTGCGTCAGGGCGGCAAGCTGGTCTGGGGCGTCGAGCCGAGCGGCACGGCGGACAGTGAACCGCCCAGCACGCCCACTCAGCTCACAGCCTCTGCTCTGACCGGCAGCAGCGTCACCCTGAGGTGGACCGCGTCCACCGACAACGTTGGCGTCGCCGGCTATGACGTGCTCAACGGCACCACGGTCGTCGGCTCCACCACCACGACAAGCCTGCAGGTCACCGGTCTGACACCGGACACCTCCTACACCTTCTCGGTCCGGGCTAAAGATGCCTCCGGCAACGTCTCCGGGCCCGCCTTCATCAGCGTGCGCACCACACAGACCCCCGCCAGCACCCTCGCCGTACAGCACAAGGGCTCGTCCGCGGCGACATCCGGCCAGATCGGCGCGACCCTGCAGGCCACCAACCGCGGTACGACGAGCGTCGGCCTGGCCACCGTGTCGCTGCGATACTGGTTCACCGGCGACGCCCCTTCGCCCACCTACCAGGTGTGGTGCGACTGGGCCCAGGTCGGATGTGCCAACCTCACGGCCCGGGTCGTCAAGCTGAGTACACCCCGCACCGGCGCGGACGCCTACCTGGAGGTCGTCTTCGCCGGCGGCAGCCTCGCACCCGGCGCGAGCACCGGTGACATCCAGTTGCGGGTGGCGAAGTCGGACTGGTCCGCCTTCAACCAGGCCGACGACCACAGCTACCGGGTGAGCAGCTCACTCACCGACTTCGACCGAGTCACCGGCTACACCGGCAGCACCCTCGCCTGGGGTGTCGAGCCCTGAGTCAGGCGACGCCGGCTTCCAGCAGTTGCTTCCAGATCTCGGACTGGTCGACGACCTCGACCTCGAGTTTCTCGGCCTTGGTGATTTTGGCGGCGCCGACGTCGGCGCCGGTGATGAGGTAGTCGGTGCTGGCGGAGACCGAGGAGGCGATGGTGGCTCCGGCTCGCTCGCACATCCGCTGGAAGGCCGGGCGGGCTACCTTCTCGCCGGTGCGGGGGTCGGAGATGGAGCCCGTCACCACGACTGTCTTGCCTGCCAGCGGTGCGCCTGCTGCCACGACTGGCGGCAGGTCCTCGTCCCGGACGTCGAGTGAGACACCGGCCGCGCGGAGGCGCTCCAGCTCCGGTTTCAAGCGGTTGAGGTGTTCGATGAGGGAGGCGGCGACCTTGGCGCCGATGTCGTCGACGGCCACCAGGCCTTCTTCGCCTGCTTCCAGGACTGCTTCCAGGGAAGGGAATCCGGCTCGGCACAACCGCGCCGCCGTCCCTTCGGAGGCCATCGGGATGGCCAGGCCGATGAGGGCACGGCGGAGGCCGACCTGTTTGCTGGTTTCGATGGAGTCGATCATGCGGGTGGCGGAGACTTCGCCGACGCGGTCGAACTCCAGGAGGCGTTCCTTGGTGAGGGCGTAGAAGTCCGAGGGGTTCTCGAGGTCGCCGGACTCGGCCAGGCGCTCGATCCAGACGCCACCGATGGCGTCGATGTCCGCTGCCGCGCGGGAGGCCCAGTGGATGAGGCGGCGGACTGTCTGGGCCGGGCAGGCGGTGTTGGTGCAGAAGAGCTCGCGGCTGTTGCCCTGCTCGGTCAGCGGCTCTTCGCACGACGGGCAGACGGTGGGCGGCACGATGTCCTGCTCCGCGCCGGTACGGCGAGATGCGTCCAGCACGCCGGCCACGAACGGGATCACGTCGCCGGCCCGGCGGACGAGAACCGTGTCACCGATCTTGATGCCGCGGGCCTTGATCACCTCCTGGTTCGCCAGCGTGGCGCGGGTGACCGTCGTACCGCCGACGAAGACTGGCTCGAGCCAGGCAACCGGGGCGATCTTGCCGGTCTTGCCGACGTCCCACTTGACCTCCAGCAGGATCGTGGTCTTCTCCTCGGCCGCGAACTTGAACGCCAGTGCGCCCCGCGGCGAGCTCGACCGGGTCCCGGCTGCGGCATACGCGTCACGATCGGCAAGCCGCAGTACGGCGCCGTCCAGGTCATAGTCGAGCTCGTTGCGCTGCTGCTCGATCCCGGTGATGACTTCCTGAGCCGCAGCGGCATCGGAGCAGTGCTTCATGTCGGCGGCGGTGAAGCCGAGTGTCTTCAGCGCGCGCTCCAGATCGGCCTCGGTGCTGTCCGGATCGGTCTGGAGATCGAATGCGAGGAACTGGAGCCGTCGCTCGGACACGGTGGCCGGGTCCTTCGCCCGCAGCGTGCCGGCCGCCGCGTTGCGCGGGTTGATGAGCGGCTTGTCCGGGTGGGCTTGGTTGTACGCCACGAACGTCGACCGCAGCATCACCGCCTCGCCTCGCACCTCGACGCGCCCCGGTGCATCGATCTGATGCGGTACGCCGTCAGTCAGCGCCCGCACCAGCGGCGTCACGTCGTCACCCGTGGTCCCGTCGCCGCGGGTGATCGCGCGGGCGAACCGGCCGTCCTCGTAGACCAGCGCCAGCGACAGACCGTCCAGCTTCGGCATCACCACGACGGGCTGCCCCGGGAACCGGCTGAAGAACGCCTCGACCTGCTCCGGCTTCGTCGCCTTCTCCAGCGACAGCATCGGCCGCGAGTGGCGGATCGGGGCGTGCAGCACGGCCGGCGCGCCCACCTGGTCCAGCGGATTCGGCTCCGGGGTCAGCTCCGGGTTCGCGGCGATCAGGGCGCGCAGCTCGTCCTCGACCGCGTCGTACTCCGCGTCCGCGACCACCGGCGACCCCTGGTAGTACGCGTCCCGCAGCTCGACGATCCGGCCGGCCAGCTCCTGAATGCGTTCTTCGACGTTCACACCCCCGGACGTTACCGGGCCGTGGGGACAATCCCCGTACCATCAGGCGCGTGAACTTGGTGGAAGCAGCAGACAACGTGTTCTTCGTCCAGGGCTCGGCTGTGAACTGGGTGTTGCTCAGGGACGGGTCCGACCTGACTCTGATCGACGGTGGGTATCCCGGTGATCTGGAGGCTGTCGAGGCTTCGATCCGGGCGATCGGGCACCGGCCCGAGGATGTGCAGGCAGTACTGCTCACTCACGCACACGTCGATCACATGGGTGCGGTGAACCCGTTCCACAGTCGCTACGACACACCGGCGTACGCCGATCCTGCTGAGGTCGGCCACGCACACCGGGACTACCTGGACCAGCTGGCTCCGGCCAAGCTGATCAGGAACCTGTGGCGGCCCGGTGTGCTGCCGTGGACGGTCGGGATCGTTCGGAACGGCGCTCTGCAGGATGTGGCTGCTCCGCACGTCCAAGCGTTCCCGACCGAAGGCGCCCTGGACCTACCCGGCAAGCCGGTCCCGGTGCCGACGCACGGCCACACTGCGGGTCACTCGGCGTACTTCGTCCCGGCGGCCGGTGTGGTGATTACCGGGGACGCGCTGGTGACCGGGCACAAGATCGTGTCGGCTGTGGGTCCGCAGCTGATCCCACCGCTGTTCCAGCACGGCGACCCGACCGATCTGCTCGCGGCACTCAAGCCCCTGGTGGATCTGGACGCGAACGTCGTACTGCCCGGCCACGGCGGACTGCACCGCGGTCCGATCCGCGAGGCAGTGGCCGCCGTACACGCTTAGGAGTGGGGCTTGTTCTCGCGCCACTCGCGCTCGAACGGCAGCCGCCAGGCCCGCGGCGCGATCAGCTGGTGAATGGCGTTCGGGCCCCAGGTGCCGGGCTGGTACGTCTTGACCGGCGGCGGGTCCTCCAGCAGGTGTGCCGACCGCTCCCACAGTGACTCGATACCCTCGGCGGTCGTGAAGAGCGTGTGGTCGCCGCGCATGGCGTCCAGGATCAGCCGCTCGTAGGCCTCCAGGACGTCACCGGCACTCTTCGTCTCCTGCGTCGAGAACTGCATCGACAGCTTCTCCAGCCGCATCCCCGGCCCGGGCCGCTTGCCGTAGAACGACAGCGAGACCCGGGAGGAGTCAGCCAGGTCGAAGGTCAGGTGATCCGGACCCTCCGCCCCGAAACCGGTCGGGAACATCGTCTTCGGCGCCTCCTTGAAGGCGATCGAGATGATCCGCTGCCCCTGCGCCATCCGCTTGCCCGTGCGCAGGAAGAACGGCACGCCGGCCCAGCGCCAGTTGTCGATCTCGACCTTCAGAGCGATGAACGTCTCGGTGTCGGAGTCCGGCGCGACGCCGTCCTCGTTGCGGTACCCGGAGTACTGGCCGCGGACCACGTCGGCCGCCTGGATCGGCAGCATCGACCGGAAGACCTTGTTCTTCTCCTCCGAGATCGCCCGCGGCTCCAGGGCGGTCGGTGGCTCCATCGCGACGAACGACATCACCTGCATCAGGTGCGTGACGACCATGTCCTTGAACGCGCCGGTCGGCTCGTAGAAGGTCGCGCGCTGGTCGAGACCGAGCTCCTCGGGGATGTCGATCTGCACGTGGTCGATGTGGTTGCGGTTCCAGATCGGCTCGAACAGGCCGTTGGCGAACCGGAAGGCGAGGATGTTCAGCGCCGCTTCCTTGCCGAGGAAGTGGTCGATCCGGAAGACCTGCGACTCGTCGAAGGTCTCGTGGACGAAGTCGTTCAGCTGGATGGCGCTGGTCAGGTCGTCACCGAACGGCTTCTCCATCACCACCCGGGCCCGGTCGACCAGTCCGGCGTCGCGGAGCATCGCGATCACGGCCTGCGCGGCCTTCGGCGGCACCGACAGGTAGTGCAACCGGCAGACGCCCTCACCGAGCAGCTCCTCAGCCGCGTGCACGGTGGCGGCCAGCGCCTGCGGCCCGGCCGACACCGACACGTAGTCGAGGCGGCTCGCGAACTGCGCCCACTCCTCGTCACTCATCCGGTGCGTCCCGAACGTCTCCACCGCCTGGCGGGCGCGCTCCCGGAACTCGTCCGCGGTCAGGTCCTCGGTGGCCGACCCGATGATCCGTACGTCGGGGGCGAACTTGGACTGCTGCAGGTACGCCAGACCGGGGAGCAGCTTGCGCTTCGCCAGGTCACCGGTGGCACCGAAGAGCACTATGACGTGCGGTGCCAGCGGCTCCTCGTCCCGTCGTGACGGCCGCGATCCGGGTGCCGGGTACGCGATGGTCTGGGTACGGTCAGGCATAGACGCAGTGTAGGTCGTGTCTGTTTCCGGCAATGGTCTTCGTCGGTGAACTGTTAGCGCGTCTGAAACTCGGAGGGACGACTGTGAAGTACCTGCTGATGATCGCCGGTGACGAGAGCGCCGCGGAGCATGCCAACGACGGTTGTGGCGGCTGGTCGGAGGAGATGGAGGCACGGGGTGTAGTGACCGGTGGGGCCGGTCTGTACCCGCCCACCGAGGCAACCACTGTGCGGGTCCGCTCGGGCGAACTGCTGCTCACCGATGGTCCGTTCGCGGAGACCAAGGAGCAGATCGGTGGCTTCGTGCTGATCGACTGCGCGGATCTGGACGAGGCGATCGAGATCGCTGCCAAGCACCCGGCCGCGGGCTACGGCACCATCGAGATCCGCCCGGTGCTGGAACCGCCGCCTGGGGTGGTGTGACGTACGCCGAGGTCTTCCGGGCGGAGTGGGGCCAGGTGGTCGCCACGCTGATCCGGATGACCGGGAACTGGGAGCTGGCCGAGGAGTGCGCCCAAGAGGCGTGCGCCGCAGCTCTCGAGCGCTGGCCGCGCGACGGCGTACCGGACAAGCCGGGTGCATGGCTGACGACCACTGCGCGCAACCGCGCGATCGACTGGCTCCGCCGCGAGGCGGTCGGAGCCGCGAAGCTGCAGGAGGTCGCTGCGATGACGTACGAACCCGAGACCCCCGCGTACGACGTACCGGACGACCGGCTGCGGTTGATGTTCACGTGCTGCCACCCGGCGTTGGCGATGGAGGCGCGGGTCGCACTGACGTTGCGGACGCTGGCAGGACTCAGTACGACGGAGATCGCGCGCGCGTTCCTCGTCGGCGAGACCACCATGTCGAAGCGGCTCACCCGGGCCAAGCAGAAGATCCAGAACGCCGGAATCCCGTACCGCGTCCCGCCGGCGCATCTCCTGCCCGAGCGGACTCCCGCCGTACTCGCGGTGCTCTACCTGCTCTTCAACGAGGGGTACTCCGATGTCACCCGCGGCACTCTGACCGAGGAGGGCATTCGGCTGGCCAGACTGCTCGTTCAGCTCATGCCGGATGAGCCAGAGGCGGCCGGACTGCTTGCCCTGATGCTGTTCCACGACTCTCGGCGAAGCACGCGCCTCTCCCCCGACGGTGTCCTCATCACACTGGACGAGCAGGACAGAACGCGCTGGGACAGCGCACTGATCGCCGAGGCCGAGCACCTGCTCGACCGCACGCTGCAGCGCCGCAGTCCGGGGCCGTACCAGGTGCAGGCCGCGATAGCCGCGTGTCACGCGATCGCCCGGACCGCAGCCGACACCGACTGGCCGCAGATCGCCGCGCTCTACGCACAGCTCCCCCAGACACCGGTCGTCGCGCTCAACCGCGCAGTGGCGATTGGTATGGCGGACGGACCTGCCGTCGGACTCGCACTGGTCGATCGACTCGCCGCAGGGCCGCTAGCCGATTACCACCTGCTCCCGGCTGCGCGGGCTGACTTCCTGCGCCGCCTCGACCGCCGTACCGAAGCAGCCGCGGCCTACCGAGAGGCTGCCGAGCTGTCCACGACAGACGCCGACCGGAGATACCTGGAGAAGCGCCTGGCCGAGGTGTCTGTCCGGAGCTGACCTGTTCGTCGGTGGGGTATGACAGACATTCGAGAGCTCGTTGCGGCTGAACGTAGTGATCTGGTCGAGCTACTGACCGGACTGTCCGAGGAGGATTGGGACAGGCCGAGTCTGTGTGCCGGCTGGCGGGTACGTGAGGTGGTTGCCCACATCACCATGGCTTACCGCTACTCCATGCCCCGCGTCCTGCTGGGGATCGCCAAGGCGGGTGGCCGCTTCAACCGGTTCTCCGAGCGGGCAGCGCGTGCCGACACCGCAGCCCTGAGCAACGCCGAACTGCTGAGCTGTCTGCGGGAGAACATCAACCACCCATGGAAGCCACCGGGCGGCGGCTACGAGGGCGCACTGTCGCATGACGTGATCCACGGGCTCGACATGACCGTTGCGCTGGCCATCGATCGCCGGGTACCGCTGGATCGGGTGCGCGTGGTTCTGAGTGGTCTCGGGCCCAAGCATCTGAAGTACTTCGGGGTGGACCTGTCGAACACCGAACTGCGCGCAACCGACCTGGACTGGTCCTACGGTGCCGGTGAGGTTGTCACCGGCACCGCTCAGGATCTCCTGCTGCTGGTCAGCGGACGGGACGTGTCAGTTCGGCGAGGCTCGTGAGCTGACGGCCCGCAGCACTCCGGCCGGCCGCGGTCTGCCGGCGGAACAGGCGGCCGCCGTACCGGAGGAAGGCGGGTTTGCCGTCGGGTCCGGGGACGAAGTTGGCGCGGACGTGGTCCGGTGTGCCGTCGAGGCCGAGTGACAGCACGTAGTCCCGGCGGTAGAAGCCGAGGCGGAGGGCCGGCTGCCCATCGGCCGAGGCGAGAAGCTGCCCCTGGTCAGCCTTGAGGTCGAGACCGAACGAGCTCTCCACACCGTCCATACCGATCTGGCTGGCCACGTAGCTGCCCTCGTACGGCGCGAGCTGCTTCGGTGACAGCGGACGCTGTACGGCGGGCAGGTTGTGGACGCCGGCCAGTTCGGCCAGTGCCCAGTCGCCGCCGAACAGCTCTGCCGTCAACGCCGGGCCGCTCTCCGAGTTCGTCAGCACGGTGAGGGCGAAGTCGCGCTTCGGCACAATCAGGAAGCCGGAGTGCTGGCCGCTCCAGTCACCGCCGTGCTGGATCACCTTCGGGCCCTCTGCGGTCGGACGGATCATCCAGCCGACACCGACACCGTCGATCTCGACGAACAGCGTGCCGCCCGGTCCGGGGTTGGTCTGCATCGCCACCCGGGTCCGGTCCCGCAGCAACCGCGGGAACCCGTAGTGGCCGAGCTGGAAACGCGCATAGCTCAGCTGGTCCTGCGCACTGGAGATCAGACCGCCGAACGAGTTCAGGCTGCGCGGCATCAGGTCGAACGACGGCTCGACGACCGGCTTTCCGTTGACGATGTTGTGCGACGCGGCGACGCTGAAGCCGCCCAGCTCACTGCGGAAGAACCGGCTGTGCGCCAGACCGAGTGGGTCGATCAGCATCTGCCGGGTAGCGGTCTCGTACGGCTTCCGAGTGACCGCCTCGATGATCCGCCCGGCCACACCGATCGCGGCGTTGTTGTACGAGAACACCTTGCCCAGCGGGGTCAACTGCGGCGCCGCTGACAGCGAAGCGACGTACCGGGCCAGTGCATCGTCGCCGTCGCCGGTGTCGAGGAACGTGTCACCGCGCCAGCCGGCGGAGTGGTTCAGCAACTGCCGGACAGTGACCCGCGGGCCGACTGTGGGGTCAGCCGTAGCGAAATCGGGCAGGTACGTGCGGACCGGCCGGTCCAGGTCCACGAGCCCCTGCTCGACCAGCTGCATGATCACTGTGGCGGTGAAGGTCTTGCTGGTGGAGCCGATCCGGAAGACGGTGTCCGCGGTCACCGGCGACGGGTTGTCGACGTTCGTGACGCCGAAACCGCGCACGTACTCACGGCCGCGGTACCAGACGCCCAGACCGACACCGGGGATCGCGTACTTCGCCATCCCGGCCTCGACCTTGTCGAACAGCCGCCCGACCGCGACCGGCGTCGTACGGTTCGGTTTCGTGGCGACAGGTGCTGGTGCTGCGGTGGCTGTACTGGTGGCGGTCAGGGCACCGACCGGTACGGCGGCTGCCGCGGCGGCGAGGACGGTGCGCCGCGAGAGACCTGCGCTTTTCGGACTATCGGGCTGCGAGCGGAACGACACGGCAGACTCCTCGGTCTAGGGCGATTGGTACCACAAAGGATATTATTCCCAGACTTGGAATCAATAGGGGTAGACCATGACCGAACCCTCAACACCGCTGGCCGATCTCCTGCTGCACCCGATCCGCTTCCGGATCGTCCAGCGGGTACTCGGCCGGGAGGTGACCACCACGGACCTGAAGCACGATCTGCCCGACATCCCGGCGACGACGCTCTACCGGCACGTGGCCGCACTGATCGAGGGCGGCATGCTGACAGTCGTCCGCGAGCGGCGCATCCGCGGCGCGATCGAGCGCACCCTGACCCTCGACCAGTCCACGGCGGCCGGCCGGATCGGCATCGACGAGGCGCGGGCGATGACGCCGGACCAGCACCGGCGCGCACTCCTCTTGGTGCTCACCCAGCTGGCCGCCGACTTCGACCGGCTGGTCGAGCGTGGCGATCTCGACACCAGACTCGAGCAATTCGGCCTCAACCAGGCCTCGCTGTACGTGGACGCCGCCGACCTGGACACCCTCCGGCAGGGGATCCACGCCCTGGTCGAGCCCTACCTCCAGGCCCGGCCCGGCAAGGACCGGATCACCTGGTCGATCATCTCACTCCCTGATACCTAAGCAGATAATCACTCAACAGATAGTCCGCTTCGGAACTATCTGCTACGGTCTCGTCCATGACGATCGAGACCGAAGTTCCCACGGCCGGACGCCTCAAGGCGCTGGTCGTGCTGTGCGTGATGCAGCTGATGATCATCTTGGACGGGACCGTGGTGACGGTCGCGTTGCCGACGCTCCAGCGCGACCTCGGCTTCTCCGCCGCCGGTCTGGCCTGGGTGATGAACTCTTACCTGATCGCCTTCGCCGGCCTGCTCCTCCTGGCCGGCCGGTTAGGCGACCTGATCGGCGGAAAGCGGGTGTTCGTCGCCGGCCTCGCACTGTTCACCGCGGCCTCGCTGCTGTGCGGGATCGCCACCAGTGCCGAGGTGCTGATCGCCGGACGGTTCCTGCAGGGCGTCGGCGGCGCACTGGCCTCCGCAGTCATCCTCGGGATGATCGTCGGGCTCTTCCCGGCACCCGGTGAGCAGGCGCGAGCCATGGGCATCTACAGCTTCACCTCCGCCAGCGGTGCGTCCATCGGCCTGATCCTCGGCGGAGTCATCACCGAGACCATCGGCTGGCACTGGGCGTTCCTGATCAACGTCCCCATCGGTCTGATCGCCCTGCTGTTCGCACAGCGCCTGCTCACCCGGGAACGCGGTCTCGGTCTGGGCAAGGGCGCCGACGTCCTGCGGGCTGCCCTGATAGCCATCGTGCGGATGTTCCGCAGCCGGCAGATGACGGTGGCCAACGTGGTGGTCATGCTGCTGTTCGCTGCCGGATTCGGCTTCCAGTTCATGACCGCGCTCTACCTGCAGCGCGTGCTCGGCTATGACTCGCTCTCGACCGGCCTGGCGTTTCTGCCGGCACCCCTGATGAACGCGCTGATGTCGCTGTCCATCGCGCCCCGGCTGACCGTCCGGTACGGCCCACGCCGGATGCTGCTCGTCGGCCTCGCCCTGTTCGCACTGGCACTGCTCTGGCTCAGCCAGGCACCCGTTGACGGCTCGTACGTCGTCAATGTCGCGCCCGTGCTCGCAGTGATGGGTGCCGGGGTCGGGCTGGCCATCCCGGCCGCGATCATGTTGGCCATGGCCGCTGCCGCACCCAGCGATGCCGGACTGGCATCGGGACTCAACAACACCGCCCAGCAGGCCGGTGCAGCCGTCGGCACCGCCGTACTGGCCACTCTGGCTGCAGCCACCACGTCACAACGACTGTCCGAGGGCGCGGGCGAACTGCTGGCGCTCCGGGACGGCTACGGCGTCGCCTGGATCACCGCCGCCGGTTTTGTTGCCCTAGCCCTCCTCCTGACGGGTGCGCTCATCCGTCGGCGCTAGTGGAGTGTCGTGGTTAAAGCTCGAGTGCTGGCGGTGTCCAGGTGGGTGCATCGCAAGGCGGAGGGGAAGCCTCGATGTTTTCCATCGTGGCTTTCCCTCCAACGCCGCGAGGTGCCCGCCTGGGCGCCGCAAGTGCCGAGATTTAACCACGACACTCCACTAAGGTGGCGGCCGTGAGTAAGACGCGGAATCCGGATCGCCTGGTCCTGTTCACCGATGCCGTCGTGGCGATCGCACTGACGTTGCTGATCCTGCCGCTGGTCGAGGTGGTGACCGAGTCCAAGGCGGAGAACCTGACCGCGCTCGAGGTGGTCACCGAGCACAAGCCGGAGATCTACTCGTTCCTGCTGAGCTTCGTGGTGATCGCGAACTTCTGGCTGGGTCACCACCGCGTCTTCGAGCACGTGCGTGCCTACACGGCGAACATGATGCGGCTGAACCTGCTCTGGCTGCTGGCGATCGTGGTCCTGCCGTTCCCGACCGAGATCGTCGGCACCTTCGAGAGCTCGCAGTTCACCGCCGGTTTCTACAGCGGGACGATCCTCGCGCTCAGCCTCACCCAGACGGCTCTCACCTGGATGATCCGCGGACACCAGGAGATCGAGAACCCGGACAACCCGGTCAGCCGCCGGGAGCTCGCCAACTCCTTGGTACTGACCGGGCTGACGCTGCTGGCGTTCGTGCTGGCAGCGTTCGTTCCGGGTGTCCACTTCTATGCCCTACTGCTGTTGCTGCTCTCGCCGTTCATCATGCGGGCGTGGGATCTCGTGCGCCGGCCCGCTAGCTGAGACCAGGGCGCCACCACCTTTGGTCTAAGGGCGTCGCAGCAGGTACGTGTCCATGATCCAGCCCTTGCGTTCGCGGGCCTCCGCACGCACCTTCTCGATCTCCGCTGCGACCTCACGGACCGGACCGGCGATCAGCAGCTCGTCCGGCGTACCCAGGTAGGCGCCCCAGTAAATGGTGGCGTCCTGGTCGAGGTGCGCGGTGAAGGCGGTCTGGGCGTCCAGCATCACGACCACGTCGTCCACGCCGGCCGGCCACTCCTTGGCCAACCGACGTCCGGTGGTGATCTGCACCGGACGTCCTACCTGGTTGAGCGGGACGCGGTGCCGGGCGGCCAGCGTGGAGACGCTGCTGATGCCGGGGATCACCTCGATGTCGAAGGACAGCTCACCGCGGGCCTGGATGTCGTCGAGGATCGCCAGCGTGCTGTCGTAGAGCGACGGGTCACCCCAGACCAAGAAGGCGCCCACCTGGTCGGCACCGAGGTTCGCTGCGATCAGCTCGGCGCACACATCCGCCCGGCGCCGCCGCCAGTCGTCGACGGCCTCGACGTACGCCGTACTGGACCGGTCCCGCTCGGGGTCGCGACCGACGACGACCTGGTACCCGGCCGCGTGCCGCTGCAGGATCTCGGTACGCAGGTCGACCAGCTCCTGTTTGACATCGCCCTTGTCCAGCACGAAGAACACGTCGACCCGGTTCAGCGCCGCGACCGCCTGCAGCGTGAGCTGCTCCGGATCGCCTGCACCGATACCGATCACCAGGATCTGCATGCGGGCAGACTAAGGCATCCACCGGGTGTGACTGCCGGTTGACTCCGGGTGCCGGTTGCCCGATCGCGAACCGGTCATGGCCCTGGGGGCGGCCTGGTCGCGACTGTTGCCGCAGGCATCTTGTTTTCACAATCGACGGCATGGACCTGAAGAACAGAGCACTACGGGTGGGCAAGTCTCGCGGAGTCGCGGCGGTGCTGGGGGCGACGGTGGCACTCGGCGCGAGCACCGTGCTGGTCGCCTCGGCGGCCGAGCCGGCGCCGGTCACCATCAGTGCGTGCGTCGACCGGAGCTTCGGCGACGTGCGGATCATCGACCCGGCCAAGGGCGGCGCATGCCGCTTCTACGAGACGCCGACCTCGTGGAACCAGAAGGGCCCGAAGGGCGACCTCGGACCGGCCGGTGCGGCCGGACCGCAGGGTGCCGCCGGACCGCAGGGTGTCCCGGGGCCGGGTGGTCCGGCTGGACCTGCCGGGCCTGCTGGCCCGCAGGGTCCGAAGGGTGACGCGGCGGGCTTCGTCGTCAACCCGCCGACCATCTTCCGGCAGAACATCAAGGACGGCGGCTGGGCGCAGTGGCAGGCCAGCTGCCCCGACGGCCAGGTCGTCGTCACCGGCGGTCACGGAGGTGGCACCAACTCCGGCCGCGGGATCAGCTACTTCCAGTCGGAGCCGAGCTACGACGGCAAGCGCTGGTTCTTCGGCGCGCGCTACAGCAAGGCCGACGGTGGCCTGTCCGACACCATCGACGCCTACGGCTTCATCGTCTGCACGCCGGGCAAGAGCAACGCCTGAGCGACCTGCGTCAGCTCGTCCGCTGCCTGCCGCGGCGGACGGGCTGCGCCTCGACCGGCGTGGCCAGATGCCCGTCGACCAGCGTCTGCAAGGCCTCGACGAACGGCGTCCGCCGGTCGGCCGCCAACGCGTCCAGAGCCTCCCGGTGCACCCGGTCGACAATCGCCTGGCCCTCACGCGCGATCTTCGCGCCGGCCGCGGTGACCGAGACGATCCGGGCCCGGCGATCGGTGGCCGACGCCTTGCGCTCGGCGTACCCAGCCTTCTCCAGCGCGTCGACCGTGACCACCATCGTGGTCTTGTCGAGATAGGCCAACTCGGCCAGCTGGATCTGCGTCCGCTCGGCCTCCAGCGCATGACCCAGCACGCACTGCATGCGCGTCGTCAGCCCGATCTCGGCCAGGGCGGCATGCAGCTGCGTCTCGAGCACGTGACCGGCATGGTTCAGGTAGCCGGTGAGGTCGGGGACAGTGCGCAGGGTGGCCATACTTCGAGTCTAGCTCGGGATTATCTGCCGCCAGATGATCCCGCTCCGGATCACTCTCCCTTGGTGCCGTCGATCAGCTCGCGGACGATGTCCAGGTGGCCGAGATGCCGGGCCGACTCCTGCAGCACGTCAGCGAGGAACCGCTCGATCCGGACCGGGCCGTGGTACCCCGGCACGAACGCCGACCAGTCGACCCTCGCCAGCGTCTGCTGCGTCAGCTCCCACTCCGCGTCGTACGCCGCGACGACCGTCGCCACCGTCTCGTCCGGACCTATTCGGAACTCGTAGTCATGGTCCTCGGACCGCCACAACGACGGCAGGTCCTGGCCGCCGATCGTGCGCTGGATGTGCTGGCGCTGAACCGCGGTCAGATGTTTGACCAGCCCGAGCGGATTCATCACCGGTGACGTCGGGAGCGGTGTCGCCCGCGCCTGCTCCTCGGTCAGCCCGTCCAGCTTGTTCACCACCGTGGTGTGGACGAACTGGAAGTACCCGACCACGGACTCCTGCAACGTCAGGTCGTCATCCGGCCACGGCCGCTCTCTCGGTGCCATGCCACGAACCCTGCCAGGCACTTCCGACAGTCTGTGGCGATCAGTCTGTGGCGATGGCGAGAATGCGACCTCTCGGTCGCCCCGCACCGCGCCGTCGCAAATCCGCCGGTCTCGCGCAGCTGTGGTCGATTGGCTGGATGTCATGACACTCGAGATGACACGGGCGCCGGTCAATCATCGGCTCGGGGTGGCCGCGGTGACTTTGGGCATCTTCACCATTGTCACCACCGAGATCCTGCCGGTCGGTCTCCTCACTCCGATCGGCACTGACTTCGGCCTGACCGCGGGCCGGACGGGCTGGCTGATGACTATGCCGGGGCTGGTCGCCGCGGTCGCCGCACCGGTCATCACTGTGACCACTGCACGGCTGGACCGCCGGCTGATGCTGTGCGCGCTGATGGGGTTGCTGGCCGTCTCCGGGTTCCTGGCAGCCGCCGCACCGTCCTACGAGCTCGAACTGCTCGCCCGCCTCCTCGTGGGCCTCACCATCGGCGGCTTCTGGTCGATCGGTGCCGGTCTGGCCGAGCGACTCGTCACCAAGCGGTGGACGGCCCGGGCGACCGCGGTGATCTTCTCCGCGGTTCCGCTCGGCACGCTCCTCGGCGTACCGAGTGGAACCTTCCTGGGCGAGCTGCTGGGCTGGCGGGCGTCGTTCGCCGCGCTCGGCGGCCTGTCGCTGGTGGTGATGGTCGCCCTCTACCTGACCGTGCCGCCGCTACCGCCGCTGCAGGTCACCCGGCTGTCCGTCCTACGAGGTGCGCTCCGGGGCAGCAACCAGGCGTTGCTTGCCACCTGCCTGATCGTGACCGGCCACTTCGCCGCCTACACGTATGTGACGCCTTTCCTCCGGCCCTTCGTGCGCCCCGACCTGATCAGCCTGCTCCTGCTCGTTTACGGCGGCGCCGGCCTGATCGGCAACCTTGTCGCGGGTACGACGGCCGCCCGGAATCTCCGGCTCACCTTTGCCACCTGTGCCGGTCTGATGGCCACTGCGATGCTGCTGCTCCCCCTGCTCGGACGCAGTACGCCGGGAGCTGTTGCTCTGCTGGTGGTGTGGGGGCTCGGGTACGGCGGCGTACCGGTCTGCACGATGAGCATGTTCGCTGCGGCTGCTCCGCAGGCGCGCGAGGCCGCGACCGTGCTGTTCACTTCGTCGTTCCAGGCGGTGCTCTCCATGGGCGCGTTGGTGGGCGGCCTGGTCGTGGACGCTTGGTCAGTGCCTACTGCGATGACGCTGGGTGGTGTCTGCGCTGCGCTGACAGTTGGAGTCGTGACGTGGTCCAGGACACAGGAGGCAGCCACGTAGCATCACCGGTGTGGTGCGGACTTCGACGGACAGGTGCCCCGGTGTGCTGGCAGTGCACCAGGCGGCTGACGGCGGTCTGGCTCGGATCCGCGTGCCTGGTGGGTTGCTGAGCGTCACGCAGCTCGACGTACTCCGCTCCGCCTCGCTGGACCTGGGTGACGGTCGACTTGAGCTGACATCCCGCGGGAACCTGCAGATCCGTGCCCTGCGATCAGATGGGCCACGAGAACTGTCGGACCGCCTCTACCGGGCCGGGCTACTCCCCTCGCTGACTCACGAGCGCGTCCGCAACATCCTCGTCTCCCCGCTGTCCGGTTTGGACGGCCGGTACGACGTACTGCCGCTCGCTGCTGCACTCGACCGAGCTCTGTGTGCGCAGCCTGGTCTGGCCGAGCTGCCAGGGCGGTTCCTGTTCGCCCTGGATGACGGACGTGGTGATCTGGTCGCCTCGGCCGCGGATGTGCTGGTCCAGGCAGTCGATGCCCGCAATGCGCTGCTGACCCTCGGTGCGCGTGGTGTGCGTGTCGGCTGGGATGAGGTGGTCGAGGTGATGCTGGCGGCCGCAGCCACCTTCCTGGAAGTGCGGGACGCGGCGGAGTGGCGGATCGCCGAGGTGGCGGACGGGGAGAGCCGGATTCTGGAGCGGCTGGGCCTACAGGCGACGGAGGAGGTCCCGACCGCCGGTGCGCCGGTTGAGGCTGGCCCGCAGGGGTCGGCGCTGGTAGCCACCGTTCCGCTCGGGAGTTTGACGCAGGAGCAGGCTGTGCTGCTCACCCAGGTCGCAGAGTGGGTTCGAGTGACGCCTTGGCGTTCGGTCGTGCTCCCGGCGATGGCCAGTGAGCCGTTGGAGGCTGTCGGGTTGATCACAACACCTGACTCGATGTGGAGCGGTGTGACAGCGTGTGCGGGCCGCCCCGGCTGTGCGAAGGCGCTGGCCGACGTCCGCGGTGATGCGCAGCGGATCGTGCCACGGCTCGTGCGGGACGGACGCCGGGTGCACTGGTCGGGGTGTGAACGCCGGTGCGGGAAACCGGCGGGTGACTTTGTCGACATACTTGCCGTCGGCAACGGGTATCGGGTTGACGGTGCAGTGGTCGACGATCTAGGGAGCGAGACGTGGTGAGCGGGTTCGAGTACGTGCGGGACGGCGCGGAGATCTACCGGCGGTCGTTCGCGACGATCCGGTCCGAGGCCACCCTCGATCGCCTGCCGGCCGACGTGGCGCAGGTCGCGGTGCGGATGATTCACGCCTGTGGCATGACCGATCTGGTCTCCGACCTGGCCTGGTCGCCCAACGTGGTCAAGAACGCCCGCGCCGCTCTTCAGGACGGCGCACCGATCCTGTGCGACGCGCAGATGGTGGCTGCCGGGATCACTCGGCGCCGGCTGCCTGCCGACAACCAGGTGATCTGCACACTGAGCTCCCCCGGTGTGCCTGAGCTGGCCTCGCAACTCCAGACGACTCGGAGTGCGGCCGCCGTGGACCTGTGGGCCGAGCATTTGGCCGGTGCGGTGGTTGCGGTGGGCAATGCGCCCACCACGTTGTTCCGGTTGCTCGAGGTGATCGCAGCGGGCGGTCCGCGGCCGGCCGCCGTACTGGGGATTCCGGTCGGGTTCATCGGTGCCGCCGAGTCCAAGGAGGCGCTGGCGGCGAACACGCTCGGCCTGGAGTACTTGGTGGTGCGGGGACGCCGTGGTGGCAGTGCGATCACCGCCGCCGCTGTGAATGCGATTGCGAGCGAGGAAGAGTGACCGGACAGCTGTGGGGCGTAGGACTCGGACCGGGTGATCCTGAGCTGGTCACGGTGAAGGCTGCCCGCTTGATCGGCGCTGCGGACGTGATCGCGTTCCACAGTGCGCGGCACGGGCGGAGTATCGCGCGCTCGGTTGCCGCGCCGTACCTGCGGGACGGGCAGATCGAAGAGCACCTGGTCTACCCGCTCACCACCGAGACCACTGACCACCCTGGTGGCTATCAGGGCGCCATGGACGAGTTCTACACCGAGTGCGCGGCACGGCTCGCTGCGCATCTCGATGCGGGCCGGGATGTCGTCGTACTGGCTGAGGGCGATCCGTTGTTCTACGGGTCCTACATGCACATGCACAAGCGGCTGGCTGACCAGTACCCGTGTGAGGTGGTGCCTGGCGTGACGTCGGTGAGCGGAGCGGCCGCCGTACTCGGACGGCCGTTGTGTGAGCGCGACGAGATCCTCACTGTGCTGCCTGGAACGCTGCCGCCGGATGTGCTTGCCGAGCGACTGCGGAACACAGACGCTGCCGCGGTCATGAAGCTGGGGCGCACTTTCAGTAACGTCCGCGAGGCATTCGAGCTGGCCGGCCGCGCTGACGAGGCCTGGTACGTCGAACGCGCCACCACCGCAGAGCAGCGGATCGCACCGCTGTCCGAGGTCGACCCGGACGCGGTTCCGTACTTCTCGTTGGCACTGCTGCCCAGTCCGATCAACAACACCTTCAGTACGCCGGCAGTGCGGACCGCGCGCGAAGGTTCGGTGACTGTCGTCGGCCTCGGTCCTGCTGGGCCGGAGTGGATGACGCCCGAGGTGCGCGCGGCGATTGCCGGAGCCGACGACCTGATCGGCTACGGCCCGTACGTCGACCGCCTGCCGGACCGGGCTCGTCAGCGCAAGCATGGGTCGGACAACCGGGTTGAGTCGGAGCGGGCTGCGTTCGCACTCGACCTGGCCCGCAAGGGATCCGCAGTGGTCGTGGTGTCGTCCGGAGACCCCGGGGTGTTCGCGATGGCCAGTGCGGTCACCGAGGTCGCGTCGGAACCGGAGTACGCGGACATCGCCGTACAGGTGTTGCCTGGGATGACTGCTGCGCAGGCCGTAGCCAGCCGGGTCGGTGCGCCGCTCGGACACGACTTCTGCGTGCTGTCGCTGTCAGACCGACTCAAGCCGTGGGACGTCATCGCCCAGCGCCTGACTGCCGCTGCGGCCGCCGACTTGGCGATCGCGATCTACAACCCAGCTTCGAAGTCCCGCACCTGGCAGGTGGCCGCAACCCGGGATCTGCTGCTGGAACACCGTTCCGCGGACACACCGGTCGTGGTGGGTCGTGAAGTCGGTGGAGCTCGTGAGTCCGTCACTGTGACCACGCTGGGTGAGCTGGACCCCGCGACGGTCGACATGCGGTGTCTCTTGCTCATCGGCTCGTCGCAGACGCGGAGTGTCTCCCGGCCGGCTGGGCCGCTGGTCTTCACGCCAAGGCGCTACCCCGATAAAACAGAGCCGGGTTAAATCCGGAGCGCAACCGGTGTTGGCGCACAGCCAGCGGGGTACTGGTCGCCAGAGCTCACCTGTGAGGAGAACGGACAATGAGCAACGTGACGACCGTCCCGGACCGGCCACTGGTCGCACCGGATCGCCCGCCGGCCGCCGACGCCGCGCTACTGGTCTATCGGGGATTCAAGTTCGGCGCCGCCTTCTTCGGCTGGCTGATCGCGATTGCCATGTCGGTGCTGCTGTCCGCCGCGGTCTCCGCCGTGGCAATGCTGACCGCCGAGGTCCTCGACTACAACCGCACTGACGCCGAAGCCGCACCCGCCGCCGCAGGCCTCACCGCCTCGGTGATGGGGATCGTGGTGATCGCAGTGGCCTTCTACAGCGGCGGCTACGTCGCCGGCCGGCTCGCCCGCTTCGACGGCGCCCGGAACGGTTTCGGCGTGTGGATGGTGGCGATCCTCGTCGCACTCCTCGCCGCCGGTGCCGGCGCGCTGCTGAACAGCCAGTACGACTGGCTGGGCGACGTACAACGCCCTGACATCGCCCTGTCCACCGAGACCATGGCCACCGGCGGTGTGATCGCCGGAGTGGCACTGATCGTGGTCACTCTGCTGTCCGCGATCATCGGCGGCAAGAGCGGCCAGCGCTACCACGAGAAGATCGACCGCCTGATCGCCGAGGACTGACCGCCCGCACCAGACCAGCCCGGCGGCGGGAAGATGCGTCGCCGGGCGAGTGTTGTGGGTGGTGTGCAACAGATTGTGGTGATCGGCGCCGGGCAGGCGGGACTGTCGGCTGCGTACCACCTCGTGCGGATGGGATTCACGCCGTACGACGAGGTCGTCGTACTGGATCGCAATCCGGAGCCGGGCGGCGCGTGGCAGCACCGGTGGGACTCGCTGACCATGCACGACGTCCACGGGATCGCGAACCTCCCCGGCGTACCAGTGCCTGAGAGTGTTGGGCCGGAGCGGGCCAACGAGTTCGTGCCGTCGTACTTCGCGTCGTACGAGAAGCGGTTCGGCTTGCCGGTCGTGCGGCCGGTGGCGGTGGAGAGCGTGCAGCGGGTCGACGGTGGGTTCGAGGTGCTGACGGACCAGTCGACGTACCGGACCGCAGCGCTCGTGAACGCGACCGGCACGTGGAATCGGCCGTTCATCCCGTGGTACCCGGGGATCGAGACCTTCCAAGGCCAGCAGCTGCATACTGCCGACTACCGCGGTGCGGCTGAGCTGGCCGGCCAGCAGGTGCTCGTGGTCGGCGGCGGCGCATCCGCCGTACAACTCCTCGCAGAGATCTCCGAGGTCGCCACCACCACCTGGGTGACCCGACGCGTGCCGGAATGGCGGACGGGCGAAGGGTTCGGCCCCGAGCTAGGCCGCCAGGTCGTCGCCAAGGTCGAGGAACGCGTCCGCGCCGGCCTCCCACCCCGCAGCGTCGTCAGCGTCACCGGCCTGCACCTACGCCCCCAAGAACAACCCGCCTGGGACCGCGGCGTCTACACCCGCCACCCCATGTTCGACCACCTCACCCCCGACGGCCCCACCTGGCCCGACGGCCACCACCAGCACATCGACACCATCCTCTGGGCCACCGGCTTCCGAGCCGACCTGGCCCACCTCTCCCCCTTACACCTCCGCGAACCCTCCGGCGGCATCCGCATGCAAGGCACCCAAACCGCCCTCGACCCCCACATCCACCTGGTCGGCTACGGCCCCTCCGCCAGCACCATAGGCGCCAACCGAGCCGGCTTCACCGCCGCCCGCTCGCTCCGAACCCTCCTCAAACCCCACGCAGCTTAGGAAAGTTCGGTGATGAGGTTGTCGGCCCAGGTGGTGTGGGCTGGGGCCCAGGATGGTTCCCAGGCGGCTTCGACGAGGCAGATGTGGAAGCGGTAGAAGAGCAGCAGGCGGTTCGCGTGATCGGGGTCATGGGGAGCTCGGGCGAAGTAGTGGTGCTGGAGCAGGGGGCTGAGTTGGCCGGGGCGGGGGTCGTTGGCGGGGCCGCCGGCGACGAAGCGGGCGACGTCGTACAGGGGGTCTCCAACTAAGGCGCTGCCCCAGTCGACGATCGCGGTCACGTGTCCGTTCGACGGGTCGACGTAGAGTTCGCGGTCGCCCAGATCGGCGTGTAGTAAGGCGGCAGGGGTCTGGTCGAGGGTTGCGGCGAACTGGTGTGCCAGGAGTCGGGCTCGGTCGGCGAAGGTGGCGGTGACGTCGTTGCGGTGGGTCAGCTTGGTGAGGGCCTCTTCGAGGACCTGCTGTTGCCATTGCGACCAGGTGTCGAGGGTTGCGCGGGAACCGTCGGGGGCGATCGGGCCGCGTCCGGGCAGGCTGGTCTGGTGGAGTTGAGCGTATTGCTCGGCTAGGTCGGCGAGGGTCCGGGTGATCGTCGGGGCGGTCAGGCCGGCGTCTTCCAGGGCTTGCCCTTCGGCGGCTCGGGTGATCATCCAGCGGCCGCCGGGCAGCTGTTCGTCTGTTCCCGTTGCGAGCACGTCCACTGCGCGGACGCCGGCTGTCTGCGCACGGTCGATGACGGCGGCTTCGGTGTGGACGTTCTGGTTCGCGCCTGCCTTGATGAAGGCTGTCAGACCGTCACGGGAGATGACTTTGACCACGACTGTCGGCCCCCATGTCCGCTGCGGCTCGAGGGTCGCGAACTCGCGGCCGAGTGATTGGGCTGCAACAGTTGCGGCGCGGTGGTGAGCAGGCGACAGGTCCACGCAGTCACCGTACGAGTGCGGTCAAGCAGTTCACCGCGTGAGCTCGACCGTGACCGGCGGATCGCCGTACGGCGATAGCTGGGTGACCGTCGAGCCCGGTCGGAGCCTCGGGTCGGTCTGGAACCGGATCTCGAGGTGATCCTCGGCCGTCGGGTCTTCGGCGTCGGCAGCGAGTAAGAGTCGCGCGAGGTCGTCGGCATCGGCATCCGTGATCCCGTGACCGATTTCGTCCCACAGGAGGGCCTCGTGACCGTGGCGGTGCAGGACCTCCATGACGACGTACATGCGGATGAAGTCTGGACCGGACAGCTCCGAGCCTGGGGCTACGCCGTAGCGCGCAGGGTCGAGGTGGCCGGCGCGGTAGCCCGTCCAGACCTCCGCTGCTGTCTCGAACGGGGCTCCTGCACCGGTTGGCAGGTCGCGGATGGCGAACGGACGGGTGCCCGGTTGGAGTTCGGGGTCGAAGCGCTGCCAGCGGGTGCCGTTCCACCATTCGGCGACCACGTGATCGCCGCAGAAGTCCTCAGCGAAGGTGAAGCCGACTCGGGTGCGTGCTGGGGTTCCCTGCTCGCGCAGCGCGGCGACGGCGGGGAGGGCGTGGTCGCGGCAACAGCCCGCGACCCGGTCGGCAGGTGGCCGGGGATCCAGCAGCGGGGCGGCATGCCGCGCCTGGTCGAGGTCCAGAAGTGCTGAGATCCAGCGCAGGTTGATTTCGCCGCGCCGATCGTCGCGCAGTAGGTGCGCCTCGGCTCGGTAGTGCAGCACGAGATTGCTGACGGCTGCGCAGATCTCCTCGATCCCGGACAGGTCACGGAGCAGTTGGCCGTGCCTGCCCGGGTCGGAGAAGGCAGAGTGTCGCGCTCGTCGGTCCAGAGTGTTCATCCGACGATCCTGCCTGGATTTCTGGTCACATTTCAGGCATTTACCGCGGAGGGACTACCTGGGGAGTTTGGCCAGGAGCTGTTGCAGGGCTGCGATTTCGCGGGTCTGATCGGACTGGATCTTGCGGGCGAGAGCTACTGCTTCGGGGTACTTGCCGGTGGACTGTTCGGTCTTGGCCATGGTGACGGCGCCCTGATGGTGGTCGATCATGAGTTGCGCCCACTGACGGTCGAACTGGCGGCCTTTGGCGTTGCCGAGGGCGGACAGCTCGTCTTCGGTCATCATGCCGGGCATTTCGTGGGAGCCGTGGCCGCCATGAGCCGGCGTGGGGACAGGTTTGCCCCACTTGGTGAGCCAGGCGGTGAGGGTCTTGATCTCGGGGTCCTGGGCGGCCTTGACGGCGGTGGCGAACTTCTTCACCTCGGGGTTGGTGGCGGTGTAGCCGGCCATGTCGGCCATCTGCACGGCTTGCTGGTGGTGCGGGATCATCTGGGTCGCGAAGGTGACGTCGGCGTCGTTGAAGTCGGCGGTTGCCGCCTTGTCGTCATTGCCGCAGGCGGTCAGCGTGCCCACGAGCATCAGCGCAGAGGTGATCCATAGACGGTGTCGCATGGGGTTGAGTCCTTGTCGTTTCGTAGCTGCAGAAGGGCTGGAGACAGAGCTCGGCCTAGGTCCGCAGTACGCAGAGTTTCGACAGACTCGGTTGCCGCCACGGGGGCGACGGTTCGGCGATGATCACGGGGGTGACGGCACCGGTCGGCGGTATCGGGTGCGCGGGCGCGAAACTTCGCCGTACCAGCGTCACCAGGAGGGCGATCAGCAACGCCGCCAGCACCGCCAGGCACACCTCGCCCATCGTGTGCAGATGCCCATCCTCCGCGGGCTCCACAACTGGAGCGTCGCTGGTGACCATCGAATGCGCGGCCGGTGCAGGCTCGGCCATCGCGGGGTTGTGGTTGCCGGTCAGGGCGTGCATGGCGAAGACACCGGCCAGCAGCAGTACGGCGACCAGGAGCCGCGCGGGCCCTCGTCGTACCGTCTGCTTCGTCGTCATGCCGCACAGCCTAAATGGTTAAGCAACTACTTGACTTTCGCGAGGGTCAGGTCAATAGTTAAGGATATGCCTAACCATTCCGGGATCGACGCGGTCGGACGCGTTTTTCATGCGCTCGCCGACCCGTCCCGCCGCGCGATCGTGGAGCGGCTGGTCCGCGGGCCGGCGCCGGTGAAGGAGCTGGCGGGACCGTTGGCCATGTCCCTGCCGGCGGTTATGCAGCACCTGAAGGTGCTCGAGGACGCGGGCGTCATCGTCACCGAGAAGCACGGCCGGGTCCGCAGCTGCCGACTCGAACCCCAGACCCTGCGCACCGCGGAACGCTGGCTGTCCGGCCAACGCACCGAACAGGAACGGCAACTCGACCAGCTCGACGACTACCTGAAGGGAACCTGACCATGTCCGTCACCCACTCGACCTTCACCCTCGAGCGCCACTACCCCGTCCCGGTCGACCGGGTGTTCGCCGCCTGGGCCACCCCCGACGCCCGAAAACGCTGGATGGCCCAAGGCGCCGAGCACTCCCAGAACTTCACCGTCGGCGGCCGCGAGACCGCCAAAGGCCTCGACGGCGAGGGCCGCCCGCTGACCTACGAGGCCCGGTACGTCGACATCGTGCCGAACGAACGCATCCTCACCACGTCAACCTTGAGCACCGGCGACGTACTGTCGACCACCTCGGTCACCAGCGTCGAGTTCCAGCCGGACGGCAACGGAACGCTCCTCACCCTGACCGAACACGGCATGTACCTCCCCGGCCAGGAGAAGCCGGAATGGCGCGAAGCCGGCACCGCCCAGCAACTCGACACCCTCGCCACCGAACTCAAGCATCCGTAGGCCCCAGCTCCCACCCGGTCTGCTGCGCCCACCCGTCGGCCTGCCGAATGGCGTCCCAGATCCAGGGCTCCTTCGCGTCGGTGTACGCGGCCCGGTTGTCGGCGAACCTGCCGGCCAGCTCGCGCTTGAGCGCCGCATACTGCTCGGCCGCGTCAGAGTGGGCGCGCAGGTAGTCGCGGAACAGCAACGGGATCTGCTGCGAGAAGCTGCCGGACTTGCGTACGTGGATGTGGGTACGGCGAGCGCCCGGTGGCTCGCGGAAGTAGCGCTTGGTGCGCTCCGCGTTGTCCGCGCGATAGACGAAACCCAAGCCCTCCAAGGGATCCCGGAAAGGGTCGACCGGCTCCAGTGCCTCCACCGAGATCTGTACGTCGATCACCGGCTTGGCCGCCAGCCCCGGCACCGCCGTGGAACCGATGTGATCGATGCGCTGGGCCACATCTCCCAAAGCCTCCCGAAGCCGCTGGCCCAGCTCGGTGAACTGCCGCGGCCAGGCCTCGTCGTACGGCTCGACGTGGATCGTCAACTCGCTCACCTTCTGTACGCCGTGGGTTATCTGAGGATGAGGGTTAGGAGGTGGGGGCCCAGGGATTGGAGGGTGGCTTCGTTGAGGTGGTAGGTGACGAAGCGGCCTTGGCGTTCGGCGGTGACCAGGTTGGCTCGGGTGAGGGCTTTGAGGTGGCGGGTCACCTGGGTGGGGTGGAGGTTCCAGAGGGCGGCTATTTCGCCGGCGGTGCGGGGTTCGCTGGCTACGGCTCGGCAGACCTGGAGGCGGTCGGGGGCGGCGAGGGCTTCCAGGCGGGCCCGGACTTGCTGGGCGGTGGGGACGGCGGGGCCGCGGCCGGTGGCGGGGTAGATGACGGTGAGGGGTTCGCCGGGGATCTCGCCGAGGAAGAGGTGCGGGGCGATGTGGTTGCTGGGGACGAGGAGGAGGGAGCGGTCGGACAGGTCGATGCGTTTGTTCTGGACCTTCTGGACGACGGCGCTGTCGTTGTCGCGGATGGAGATGGAGCTGTCCAGGGACTGCAGCATGGCCAGTACGCCGTCGCGCACGGCGAGGTCGCGGTCCTGGCGTCCGCGGGCGGCCAGGGCGTCACGCGACGAGTCCCACACCTCGTGGAACCACGTGGACCAGCACGCATCCAGCAGGTCGAGGAAACGTCGTACCGGCTCCGCAGGCGAGTCCAGCAACGCCTCAACGAGTGAGGCGACCGCGCGACCACGTGACCGCGACCAGTGCCGTACGGCGTCGACGTCCACCTCGCGACTGCTCAGCGGACGGCCCCGCAGCGGGCGCACCAGCTCAGCAGCCAGGTCTTCGGGAGCACGCGCCCGTAGCGCCGCGATCTCGTCCGCCCACGAGGGCACACCTGTGGCGGCAGATGTCGCGAAGAAGCGGGCCCGCACCGCACGGACAGTCCACGTCCACTGCAGTAGCTCGGAACGCAGCGAAGCAGGCAGCGGTACGTCGGCAGCCCAGTCCACGCGACTGTGGTGCCGAGGCTCGGCCAGCACGTGGAGTGCGCAGCCGAGCTCGATCAGGGGTGAGGCGACGTGGCGGATGCGCTCCGGCGCGAGTCGGCCGGCACCTGCGAGGACTGTGGGCACTACTTGAGCTTGAACTGCAGCTCGGTGTCCCAGTCCGCCATGTTCGGCACCTCACGCGGATCGGACAGGTAGATCTCCAGCCGGGACACCCACTTGTCACCAACAGCGTCCCACTCGATCCCCTCAGCCTCACCCCAGGCGAGCAGGTCACGCGTGGCATCCATCAGACCGTCCGGGTGACCGTGATGCGACACAGTGGCGTACCGCCCGGCCGGAAGCACCCCGGTCACGATCTCTCCCTCACCGGCATGCAGATCATCGACCGGGAACCCGATCTCCATCACGAGACCGGCCTCCATGTCGACCACGTCGTACTTGAAGAACGGAGCGTCGTTCGGTGCGATCTCCCGCGCCACGAGCCATTGGATCACCTCGTGCAGCCGGTCCGCGAACGCACTGATCCCGTCCATCGGCACGGTCCCCCGCAGCGCGACGTACGGCCGCTCCGCCAGCTCGACGATCTCCGGCATCACACACAGTCCTCCCAGTCGGCAACGCTCTCCGCCTCAACTTAACGCCTGCAGGATGGCATGTGTGTTCTGGTACTCACGCCAGCCCGCGATGCGCCCGTCCCGGACCCGCAGTACGCCGATGAATCGCGCACCAGCCCGTTCGCCGGTCGCGGGATGCTCGCCGGCCAGTTCGTACTCGACCACGGCAACCTCCGGATCGGCCGTCTCGTGCACGGTCAACGGCGTGAACCGATCGAACCGCACCGGAAACCCCGCCCGCGCCGGCACCGCGAACGCTAGCCACTCCGCGCGCCCCTCCCAGCGCGCCGGCCCGCCGGCCGCGAACGGCGCCTCGATCACCACGTCGTCGGCCAGCAAGTCGTCCATCGCCGCCGGATCGCCGGTCCAGCTCTTCCCCAGGCTCTCGATCATCGTGCGCAGGTCGGACATGACAACCCCCAAAAGATGAGTGCAGACTCAGGTTGTCTCGCACTATAATGAGTGCCTACTCATATTCCAAGAGGAGTCCGGATGGCCCTGCGAGCCGACGCGGCGCGGAATCGGGCCGCGATCCTCGCTGCCGCCTCCGAAACCTTCGCGGAGCACGGGCCGAAGGCGACCACCGAGCAGGTGGCACAGCAGGCCGGGGTGGCGATCGGGACCGTCTTCCGGCACTTCCCGACCAAGGACGACCTACTGGTCGCGATCATGAAGGAGTCACTGGAGCGACTGGCAGCCCTCGCGGATCAGTCGACGCTGGCGGCGTTCTTCGGCGCGGTCGTCGAGGAAGCCGTCCGGACCAGAATGGTTGTGATGGCACTGGGTGAGCCGCGTCTCGATATTGGCGATGCCCTGCGTGGACTCACGGACAGCGTCGGCCGGTTGCTGGAGCAGGCGAAGGCCGCCGGTGAGGTCCGGTCCACTGTTCAGGTGGACGAGGTGATGGCGCTCCTCACGGCAGCGACCTACGCAGCTCAGCAATCTTCTTGGACGACGGACCTTCAGCAACGAACGTTGGCCGTCATCCTCCAGGGCTTGCGTTAGCGAGACCACGGCGGCTGGACGGTGCTGCCGTCCGCCATGGTGCCGGTGAAGCCGGCGGTGATGACGACCTGGATCTCGGCGTGCCCCTCGCCCAGGTTGGTGATGCCGACAGGGTCACCGGCCGGGACGATCAGGGAGTCACCGGCGGTGAGCTTCTCGCCGTCCGGGGTGATCTGCACGGTGCCACTGAGGACGACGAAGATCTCGTCGGCGTCCAGGGTGTGCGGTGCGTCGGCCTGGAAGCCGGGGTCGACCCGCAGCCGCCAGGTGCACACGTTGGGCGAGCCCAGGCTGGGCGAAGCGTGCACGGTGAACTCGAGACCGGGCAGCTCCATTGTCGGCGCGTCGGCCGCACGAACGACTGGCATGAAATCCCCTCCACTATTTAGTCAAGCCAGCTTGACCAAGCTGACTTGACTATCATGGCGGGTATGACGGATTCGGGCAAGCTTGATTTCGGGATCCTGCTGTTGCTGGCCGAGCAGGAGTTCGTGCGCGGGCTGCGCGCGGCGACCGCGGAGCAGGGGTTCACCGACCAAGGGCGGTCGGACGGCTTCGTGCTGCGCACGCTCGGCGACGGGCCGACGACGATCGGCGGGATGGCGGAGCGGCTGGAGATCACCAAGCAGGGCGCGAGCCAGCTCGCCGACGACATGGAGCGGCGTGGGTACGTCGAACGCCGCCCCGACCCGTCCGACGCCCGGGTCCGCCTCCTGCACCTCACCGACCGCGGCCAGGCCGCACTGAAGGCGGCCCGGAAGTACCACCAGGCCTACGAACGCCGGCTACGCACCCGCTTCGGCGACCAGGCCGTCGACGGACTACGCGACGTACTGGCCGCCATGGCGGGCGAGAGCGAGGTCATCACCCCGCACTTCAAAGCACTGATGTATTAACTGAAGTACTGCGGGAACAGGTCGTGCGTCGGCCACGTCTTGACGCCGTTGGCCGCTGTCCACATGGCCGGGTCGATGTCGCCGTACGACTTACCGGACGGGTCGTCGCGCCGGTTGAACAGCACCGCCCAGCTCATGCCGTTGTACGTGCGGACGAGCAGCGTGGACGTGCCCGCCATGCTGCCGGTGTGCCAGGTGTTGCGACCGGTACCGCCAGTGGTGACCGGCCGCACGTGCCACCCGAGGCCGTAGTACCAGCCAGCGGGATCGATGCCGGTCTCCGGCTTCGCCCAGACGCGCCCCAGCGACGTACTGTTCAGCACTGCCCCCGGTGCGTCGAACATCTTCGCCCACCGGACCAGGTCAGGCGCACTGGCGATCCAGCCGCCGTTGGCGTCCTGTGTGCGCATGCTGAACGTCCCGTACGGCGCTGCGACCGTCGCACCCGACGTGTTGAGCACAGTCCGGCCGGTGTACTGCGATTCGTACGACAGCTCACCGGTGTGCTTGGCAATGCTCCAGCCGAGCGCCATCCGCTTGATCTTCAACGGCGCCAGCAGCTTCTGCTGCACGTAGGCCTCGTAGCTCAGCCCGGACACCTTCTCGATCACCCGGCCGGCCAGCAGGTAGCCGAAGTTCGAGTACGCGTACTTGGTGCCCGGTGCGACATCCAGCTTCTGGGCGGTCATGTACTTGATGACATCGGCGTGCTTCAGCTCCATCGGGACACCGAGCGCCTGCGAGATCGTGGCGTCCTTGAAGTTCGGGTCGCCGGAGACCGCGCGGTCCCAACCGCCCAGGTGCTGCAGCAGCCGCCACAGCGTGATGTCCGACCAGCGCGGGTCGACCGGTGCGGTGATCCCGAGGATGTCGACGACCTTGGAGCCCAGCTTCAGCTTGCCGTCCTGCTCGAGGCGCAGGATCGCGGCCGCGGTCAGCGACTTGGACAGACTCGCGATCCGGAAGAGTGACGTCGGCTGGACGGCAGCCGCACCGGCACTGTAGCCGCGGGCAAGCACCAACCGTCCCTTGTAGGTAACGGCGAGCTGACCGGCCGTCACGCCGCGCGCCTGCATGAACGTCTTCATCTGACTGTCGAACCCGGCCAGCGCAGGTACGGCGGTGCCGGTCACCTTCCAGGTCGCGGCATCGGCCGCGACGCCTACCGCGACTCCGATCCCGGCGGCCACTCCGGTGGCGACGGTGAGCTTCCCGAGATTCCGGCGGGACAGTTCCACAGAGGTGACTCCTTCGATGGCAGGCGGATGCCATCGCAACCCTATAAACCCATCGGTCCATTAGCGTGCTGAGGGTGAAGAAGACAGCCACCGCACTGGCCTTGGCCCTTGCCTTGCTCGCCACCGTGCAACCAGCACAAGCCGGTACGCCGGATGCCGGGCTCGCGCGCGACTCGGTGCGGACCGGGCTGTCCGGGGTGCCGTTCTACATGGTGATGATCGACCGGTTCGCGAACGGTGATCCGGGCAACGATCGTGGCGGCGTACCGGGTGATCGGCTCGTGAACGGGTTCGATCCGACGGACAAGCAGTTCTTCCACGGTGGCGATCTGACCGGGCTCAGCGGCAAGGTGGACTACCTGGCCGGGCTCGGGGTGAAGGCGGTCTGGATCAATCCGCCGTTCCGCAACCGCTGGGTCGTCGACTTCGGCGCGGCCGGCGCGTTCGCGGCGTACCACGGGTATGCGATCACCGACTTCACCAGCTTCGATCCGCACTTCGGTACGGCGGCGCAGATGCGGGCGTTCGTCGACAAGGCCCATGCCCGCGGGATCAAGGTGTTCTTCGACATCACCGCGGGTTACACGGCCGACGAGATCACCTTCGACGGTCCGCACCCGTACAAGACGCTGGCGGAGACGCCGTACCGGGATGCCGACGGCAAACCGTTCGACATCAAGGCGGTCGCGGGCCGGCCGGACTTCCCGAAGCTGTCGGTCGAGACCTCCTTCCCCTACAAGCCGATCGTCAACCACCCGACGCTGAAGAAGCCGGACTGGCTGAACGACCCGACGCTCTACCACAACCGCGGCGACGCGACCGTGTTCGAGGGCGAGCAGCTCGAGTACGGCGACTTCTTCGGACTGGACGACCTGATGACCGAGCACCCGCGCGTGGTCGCCGGGATGGAGCAGATCTACTCCTCGTGGATCCGCACGATGAACATCGACGGGTACCGGGTCGACACCACCAAACATGTGAACGACGAGTTCTGGCAGGCGTTCGCACCGGCCATCCAGCGGTATGCCGTTGCCCAGGGCAAGAAAGATTTCTTCGTGTTCGGTGAGGTCTATTCCGGCGACCCGCTGCTCACCTCGCACTACACGACGGATGCGAAGATGCCCGCCGTACTGGACTTCCCGTTCCAGGGTGCGGCGCGATCGTTCCTCGCCGGGAAGCGGGCGGCGGAGCTCGGCCGGGTCGCGGACGCCGATGACCTCTATACCGATGCCGACTCGAATGCCTACTCGCTGACCACGTTCGTCGGGAACCACGACATGGGCCGGTTGTCGACGATGCTGAAGCAGGATCGGCCGGGGATGAGCGAGCAGGAGTGGCTGGCGCGGGTGCAGCTCGGGAACGAGCTGCTGTATCTGTGGCGCGGGAATCCGGTTGTGTACTACGGCGATGAGCAGGGGTTCGCCGGGGTCGCGGGTGATGCGGAGGCGCGGCAGGACATGTTCCCGTCGAAGGTGCCGGACTTCGTCGACCAGGACCAGGTCGGGACGGACCGGACGCCGGGTGACGACAACTTCGACCCGAAACACCCGCTGTACAAGCAGCTGGCTGACCTCGCGCACTTCACCGCTGCCGACCCGGTCTGGAAACACGGCAATCAGGTACTGCGGCTGAGCGACGGTGACGTGGTTGCGTTCAGCCGGATCGATCGCGAGTCGGGTCGCGAGTACGTCGTCGCTCTCAACGCCTCCACGGTCGCGAAGACTGTCGACGTACCGGTGGGAGCAGCCGGACGGTACGACCGGATCCGGCCCGACCGTACGACGGCGCTCAGCTCCGGCGGGACGATCCGCGTGACTGTGCCGGCGTTGAGCTCAGTCGTCTACCGCAGCAGCAAGCCACTGCCGCCCGCCGCAACCGCGCCGAAACCGACCCTTGCCCTCGGCAACACCACCTCCGACGGCCGCACCGAGCTGATCGCTACGGCGCCCGACCAGCCGTACGCCCAAGCGACCTTCGCCGCGCGCGTCAACGGCCACTGGCAAGTCCTCGGCACCGACGACGCAGCGCCGTACCGGATCTACACCAAGGTCCAGGCGACCGAGCTCCGCGTCGTGGTGAAGGACCGCCAAGGCCGAACCGGCTCAGCCACCCTCAGCCGCTAGGTGGTGGAGGGCGCGCCGCTTTCCCCCATCCGGCTCAGGCGTCGTCGACCACCGCGGCGTACGCGATGACGCCGCGGCGGATCTGCTCGACGACCTGGCGGGCGGTGTGGCGTAGCGGGGTGTCACCCGCGGCGTCGGCTACCTGCTCGGTGAGGTCGATGAGCTGCTTGGTCCAGCGGACGAAGTCACCGGCCGCCAGGTCCGACTCGTAGAGGACCTCGGCCAGGGACGCACCGGCGGACCAGCGGAAGGCCGGCCAGCAGAAGCCGAGGTCCATCGAGCGCAGGAAGTCGACCCGCATGTCCCGCTCCAGGGCCGACAGTTCGCGCCAGATCCGACCCATCTTCTCCAGCGCCGGGCGGACGTCGCCTTGCGGCAGCCGGGGCGAGGTGGGCTCGTCCTTGGAGCGTGACTCGTAGACGAGCGCCGCCAGCGCGGCCGCCAGCTCGGGCACGGTGAGATCGTCGAACACGCCCTGCCGCAGGCACTCCGCCGCGACCAGGTCGAGCTCGGTGTAGATCCGTGCCAGCCGGTCTCCGGCCTCGGTGGTCTTGTCGCCGTCCAGGTAGTGCAGGGCGTCGAGCACCTGGCAGACCCGGTCGAACTGGCGGGCGATCGTGTTCGTCCGCTGCTCGATCTTGCGCTGGACGTCCCGGTTCTCCCGGTCGAGCCGGAAGTACCGCTCGGCCCAGCGGGCGTGGTCCTCGCGGTCGGAGCAACCGTGGCACGGGTGCGCACGCAGCTCCGCCCGCATCTCCTGCAGCTCCGGGTCGTCCGCGTGGCTGACCACATCCCGGCCGCGGGTGCGTGACGGCGGTCCGTCCTCACCGAGCATGTCGGTGCGAACCCGCAGCACCTGCGCCAGCTCACGCCGCTGCTGCGGGTTGCGGGCGTTGAACTTCTTCGGGATCCGCAGCGAGCTGATCGCCTCGACCGGGGTCGGGAAGTCGATCATCGACAGCTTCCGCACCTGCCGGTCCAGCGTCAGCACGGTCGGTCGCGGCCCTTCGCGCTCCGACCGCATCCCCGCGTCGAGCACCAGCGCCCAGCCCGCGCTGCGGCCGGCCGGGATCCGGATCACGTCACCCATCCTCAGCTTCTCGATCGACTCCTGCGCCTCGACCCGGCGGTCCTGCTTGCGTGCCTTGGAGCCCGAGGACTCCCGATCCCCGATCCGGCGGCGGAGGGCGGCGTACTCGAGGAAGTCGCCGAGGTGACAGTCGATCGACTCCTTGTAGCCCTCGAGCGCCTCGGTGTTGCGCTGCACCTGACGCGCGAGCCCGACCACGGCCTGGTCGGACTGGAACTGCGCGAACGACAGCTCCAGCATGTCCCGAGCCCGCGTCCGCCCGACCTGGCGGACCAGGTTGACGGCCATGTTGTACGACGGGGAGAACGACGAGCGCAGCGGATACGTACGAGTGGACGCCAGCCCGGCCACCGCCCGCGGGTCGAACCCGGGCTGCCACAGCACGACCGCATGTCCTTCGACATCGATCCCGCGCCGCCCGGCCCGCCCGGTGAGCTGCGTGTACTCCCCCGGGGTGATGTCGACGTGCGCCTCACCGTTCCACTTGCTCAGCTTCTCCAGGACGACGGTCCGCGCCGGCATGTTGATGCCCAGGGCAAGCGTCTCGGTGGCGAACACGACCTTGATCAGGCCGCGCGCGAACAGCTCCTCGACGACCTCCTTGAACGCCGCCAGCATGCCCGCGTGGTGGGCCGCGATCCCGCGGCTGAGCGCCTCGGAGAAGTCGTGGTACCCCAGGACGCCGAGGTCCTCGTCCGGCAGGTCGACGGTCCGCTCGGCCAGCACCCGCTTGATCTCGTCGCGCTCCGACGGCTTGGTCAGCCGCAGGCCGGAACGCAGGCACTGCAGCATCGCGTCCTCGCAGCCCTTGCGGGAGAAGATGAAGAAGATCGCCGGCAGCAGCGCACCCGCGTCCAGCTCCTCCACCACATCCGACCGGTACGGCGTGAAGTGCGACCGCTGCGGGCGGTTCTTGGGAAGGTCGCGGCGCCGGCGTGGTTTGCGCGAGTCGTCGCGGAAGATCCGGTTGTCGTCGCGGGCGATCTTGACGAGCTGCGGGTTGACCAGGTCGCGCAGGTCCGTCGACGTCCCTGCTGCCTTGGCCGGATTCCCCGAGCGGTTCGGGCGGCCGGCCGAGGGGCCGAACTGTGCCTGCGCACCGGCGCCGGCCGTGGGCGTCTCCCCCGCGAACAGGTCGTGCAGCCGCTTCCCGACCATCACATGCTGGAACAGCGGCACCGGCCGCTTCTCCTCCAGCACGACGACCGTGTTACCGCGGACAGTCGCCAGCCAGTCACCGAACTCCTCGGCGTTGCTGACGGTCGCGGACAGCGACACCACCGACACCGAGTCCGGCAGGTGGATGATCACTTCCTCCCAGACCGCCCCGCGCGCCCGGTCGGCCAGGTAGTGCACCTCGTCCATCACGACGTACGACAGGCCGAGCAGGGTGCGGGAACCGGCGTACAGCATGTTCCGCAGGACCTCGGTCGTCATGACGACGATCGGGGCCTCGGAGTTGACCGAGTTGTCCCCGGTGAGCAGTCCGACCTGATCCGCGCCGTACCGGCTGACGAGATCGGCGTACTTCTGGTTGCTCAGGGCCTTGATCGGTGTCGTGTAGAAGCACTTCTGCCCGCGCTGCAGCGCCAGGTGCACGGCGAACTCGCCGACCAGCGTCTTACCCGACCCGGTCGGCGCGGCCACCAGCACCTGGTGACCGTCCTCCAGCGCCGCGCAGGCGCGCAACTGGAACTCGTCCAGCGCGAAGTCGTAAAGCCCGCGGAACTCCTTGACCGCAGGATGCTCCTGGTCCGAGCGGAAAGTTGCGTACTTCTCGGACGGAGTGCTCATGCCTACACACTATTCGACGCCTCCCCCAAAAACCCACGGACATACGCAGGCCGGGCCCCACCCTGGTGGTGTGGGGCCCGGCTGCGGCTGAGGGCGGTCAGCCGATGTGGTAGCTGTCTCCGCGGCGGCGGTCGCCCAGTCCCTGGTGTAGTTCGGGTCGAGCCCAACGTGGGAGTCGCTGCCGTCCACCTCGCCGGGGCGTCAGAGGGAGAAACTGATAGGAAGCTTTCCTATCAGATGGAGCACGGAGTTGAGAATAGTTCAGCGACAGATGTTTTTCCGCCGCTCAGGCGAAGACGGTCAGTGCCCCCGGCGCGATCGTGATGTCGACCGGGAGCGGGCCCAGCGGCTCACCGTCGGCGTACGCCGTGATGCCGGGCGACTCGATCCGGACGGACCGGCCGCGGAGCGCGCGCACCATCGGGTGCCCGACGTGGGTGCCCTTGGACAGCTTGGGGAACAGCTGCAGCAACTTCAGCCGGGAGACCGGCTGGATGATCGTGATGTCGAGCAGCCCGTCGTCGACGACAGCCCCGGCACAGATCTGCAGTCCCCCGCCGTACGTCGGTCCGGTGCCGACCGCGACCAGCATCGCGCGGGTCTCGATCACCTGGCCGTCGACCGTGACGACGTACTCGAGGGGTTTGAAGGTGCGCAGCTCGGCGAGCGTGGCGACCGTGTAGCGGGAGTTGCCCTTGGGCCACGTCATCGCGTTGGCGCGCTTGTTCACCAGCGAGTCGAAGCCGCCGGCCACGACGGTGGTGATGAACTCACCCTTCGCGACGGCCAGGTCGACCGTGCGGGTGGTGCCGCCCACGATCAGGTCGGCCGCCGCGGTCGGGTCGTTCAACGGCAGGCCGATACCGCGGGCGAAGTCGTTGCCGGTCCCGGCCGGGATCACACCGAACGGCATGCCCGACTTGGCCAGCACCTGAGCCCCGAGGTGGATCGTGCCGTCACCACCGACCAGGGCGACCGCATCCGCACCGGATCCGATCACCTCGGCCGAGATCCGGCCGACGTCCTCGGCGCAGGTGGTCTGGTAGGTGTCGACGGTCAGACCGGCCGACTCCAGCCGCGCCTGGACCACCGGCGCCACGCGAGCGCCCAGTCCTCGACCGCTGGTGGGGTTCACCACCAGCGCGATCTTGCGGGCCATCAGGCTTCCAGCAACTCGTCGGACTTGCGCCGCCGGCGGCGGTCGTTCAGCTTGGCGACGATCTCGGCGCCGAAGAACAGCAGACACATCGGGATCGCCAGGAACATCAGCGAGAACGGGTCACCGGACGGTGTCGCCACCGCGCCGAAGAGGAAGATGCCCAAGATGATGTACGGCCGGAACTTCGCCAGGGCCGACGCGGGGACGATGCCCAGGATGTTCAGCAGCACCACCACCAGCGGCAGCAGGAACGCGATCCCGAAGACCAGCATCGTGCGCAGCACGAAGTCCAGGTACTCCGGCAGGGTGATCAGGTTCTGGGCGAAGCTCGGGGTGAAGCCGATCAGGATCTCGATGCCCTTGGGCAGTGTCCAGTAGGCGACCCAGATACCGGCGGCGAACAGCGGGGTGGCGATCGCCGCGAACAGGTACGCCCACTTCTTCTCACTGCGGTGCAGGCCGGGCGCGATGAACGCCCACAGCTGGTACAGCCAGACCGGGCTGGACAGGATCAGGCCGAACACCAGCGAGATCTTGATCTGGAACGTGAACGGCGAGGTCACCGAGTTGAAGGTGAGCTCGGGCTTCCTGCCGCCGTTCTTGCTGGCGAGGAGATCTGCGACGCCGTCGTCGAACGGCTTCTTCAGGAACGCCAGCGCGTGGTCGTAGAAGATGTACCCGAGGACCGACATCAGCACGATCGCGAGCACCGCGATGGCCAGCCGGTTGCGCAGCTCGGTGATGTGCTCGCGCAGGGTCATCCGACCCTCTTCGTCCTTCGGGCGGCGCTCCTTCTTCTCCTTGCGTCGCCCGAACCTCACCATCGACAAGACGTACTACTCGGCTCAGTTGGCCGTGTGCGGGGGCAGACCGTCGCCGCTCGCCTGGCCGTTGGCCTGGTTCGGCTGGGCCTGAGCCTGCGGGGCCGCCTGCTGCTGCACAGGGGTCTGGGCCGGCGGCGTGCTCGCCTCTCCGGTCAGCTCCGCGTCCTTCTTGCGGGGGCCGACCTCTTCCTCCCAGATCTTCTTCGACTTGCCCAGCTGGCGGACCAGGGCGGGCAGCTTGGTCGATCCGAAGAGCAGGACGACGATCGCGAGGACGACCAGCCACTCTGCGCCCGAGGGCATCGTGATGAGCGGGTTCATGTCGGTCTCCCTTTCACAGAACTTCTACTCGTGGCACACGCCGGAGATTCGAGACGGATACTACGCCCGGACCCGGTCTTCCGACATTGCAGCGTCCAGCTTGGACTGAGCGGCGCCCAACTCACGCAGCAGCGCCTTGGACTTGCCCCAGAGCTTCTTCGCGAGCAGAGCGAGGACCAGAAGCCACACCGCCACCACCGCGAGGAAGAGCAAGAGCCAGTACATAGCAAGGAGCCTAGCCGGTTCTCCGGCAGCACCCACGTCGCCCGGGGCGTCCCGGCCGACAACGGTGTCGGAACGTGATGGTAAAACCAGGTGTCCGGCAGGCAGGTGAGGGGACGGAATGCGGCAGATCGGGGTCGAGGAGCGGCGGGCGCGGATCGGGCGCCGGCACCGGCTCGCAGCGTCGAGCCAGGCGGCAGATGCGGCGGAGGCGGCCGCGGCCATGGTCGCGCTGCACGCCACGGATCCGGCCACCGTGCACCTGTCGGTCGCCGCCAGAGTGCCTGGCAGTGACGTCGCCGCTACAGAGCGTGCCCTGTACGACGAGCGCTCGCTGATCCGGATGCTCGGGATGCGCCGCACAGTGTTCGTCGTACCGACGTCGTTCGGGCCGATCGTCCAGGCGGCCTGTGCGGACGACATTGCGGTCAAGCAGCGCAAACTGCTGGTCAAGCACCTCACCGAGGCCGGAGTGGCCGGTGACGCCGAGTCCTGCGGCACGTGGCTGCGGGCCGTCGAGGAGTCCACCGCGACCGCACTGGCGCTGCGTGGTTCAGCCACCGCGCAGGAGCTGTCAGCCGACGAGCCTCGGCTGCGGACCCGGCTCAACATGGCTGAGGGCAAGGCGTACGCCGCCGCGCCGTACGTGACCAGCCGGGTGCTGTTCCAGCTGGCGGTCGAGGGCCGGATCGTCCGCGGCCGGCCACTCGGCACCTGGCTGAGCAGTCAGCACCAGTGGTCTCCTGCGGAGGACTGGTTGGCCGGTGGACTGGGCGACAAGCCGGTGGCCGAGGAGGCCCGAGTAGCACTGGCACGAGCCTGGCTGGCGTCGTTCGGTCCTGGGACGGCTGCTGACCTGCAGTGGTGGGCCGGGTGGACAGGCGGCCAGACCAAGAAGGCTCTGGCTGCAGTGGAGGCGGTAGCGGTCGATCTGGACGGTCAGGTCGGCTATGTGCTGCCTGGTGACGAGGAGCCTGAGGTCCCGGTCGAGCCGTGGGTGGCGTTCCTGCCTGCGCTCGACCCGACGCCGATGGGGTGGAAGGACCGCGGCTGGTACCTCGGTGCGCACAAGGCGAGGCTCTTCGACACCACCGGCAACATCGGGCCGACAGTCTGGGCAGACGGCCGGATCATCGGCGGCTGGGGTCAGCCGGAGTCCGGTGAGGTGCGTTTCGAGCTCCTCGAGGACGTCGGTCGGGAGACCGAGGAGCTGGTCGAGGCCGAGGCAGCCCGGTGGACCACTTGGCTGGCCGGCGTCCGCGTCACACCCCGCTTCCGGGTCCCGCTGGAGCGACAGCTCAGCCAGGGCTAGAGGTCGTACGCCGACAAAGCTTCGCGGGCCGTTTCGGCGATCTGACTGCTCAGGTCGGGCGGATCGAGCACAGTCGCCGCACCGCCGAGGCGGAGCACCAGACGCTGCAGCCAGGCGATGTCAGCGACCCGGAGCTTGACGACGAGTGAGCCTTCGAGGCCCTCCTCGACCGACTCGTTCGGGTAGTACTCCGCGACCCAGCGGGCCGGGGGCGCGAGCCGGATCGTGGCCAGCAGGTCCCGCTCGGACGGCTGGAACATACCGTTCGACAGGTCGCGCGGGGTCGCCTCCGGCGGCGGCTCACTCGGCAGATCGAGCAGCTTGACGGCAGCGATCCGGTCCAGCCGGAACAGCCGCACGTCCTCCGCCAGCCGGCACCACGCCTCCAGATAGCTGCGCCCGTCGGACACGACCAGCCGCATCGGGTCCACATCCCGCTCAGTGGTCTCGTCCCGCGACGGTACGTCGTACGTCAGGTGCAGGCGCCTTTTCCCAGCCAGCGCCCGGTTGACCGTCTCAGCGATCTCCGGTCTGGTCGGCTCGACGTGCACATGGGCCGCAGAACCCTCATGGGCCGCGGCCGCCTCACCGGCGGCCTGCTCCAGCTTGGCGATCGCCCGGTCGACCGCATCCCGGTCGTGACCGGCAGTCACCTCGCGCAGCGTCCGCAGTGCGGTCAGCAGCGCGAGCGCCTCGTCGGCCGCCAGCCGCAGCGGCCGAGCCAAGTAGTCGGCGTTGTTGATGTGGATGACGCCTTCGCCCTCGGCGGACTCGATGTCGATCTCGATCAGATCGCCCATCTGCGCACCCGGCAGACCGCAGAACCACAACACCTTCAGATCCGCGAGGATCTGCTTCGGCCGGACACCGAACTCCTTGGCGACGTCGTCGACCCGGGCTCCGTCGTTCTCCCGCAGGTACGGCACCAGGGCGAGCAGGCGCTGCACCTGATCACGTGCGTTAGACACCGGCCACCGTCCGGAGTCGCCACAGCACACCGTCCAGCACGTCACCAGGGCCCTCGACCACGGCATCCGGTCCGTACGACGCGATCTCCTCGGCCAGCACGGCGGAATCGGCGTACGGGACGTGGAGCAGGTCCCAGCCCTCCTCGTACGGCTCGATGGCGTTGGCACGGCGGCGCAGGCTCACACACGAGCCGGTCCGCGCCCGGACCTTCGCCTCCGACGTCGGACGCGGCGGAGCGAGCTCTGAGACCAGGGAGCGCAGATCGGTGCCCTCAGGGACCGTGAACGCCCCTGCCTCGCCGACCGTCTTCACGTCGCCACCGATCCGGGACAGCCGGAACATGCGGGTCGCTTCGCGATCACGGTCGCGGCCGACGACGTACCAACGGCCGTGCCAGGACACGATGCCCCAGGGCTCCAGCGTCCGCGTCATGGACTCGGTAGCGCCACTGCGCAGGAACTGGAACCGCACTGCGGTCCGGCTGACGACAGCAGCCCAGACGGTGTCGAAGGCAGGCTCCGACGCTCCGACATGCGGCTCGATCGCACTCAGCGCGGACTGGTCGGTCTGAATACCAGCTGCCTTCAGCTTGAGCACAGCCGACGTGGTGGCCTCGGACAGCCCAGCGTGCTGCCAGACCCGCGCGGCAACGCCCAGTACGGCGGCCTCGTCCGGCTCCAGGTGCACTTCGGGCAGCTCGAAGACGTCCCGGCGGATCCGGTAGCCGACGTCGTCGGAGAAGAACTTGTCGATCGTGCCCATCTCGATCGGGATGCCGAGATCGCGCAGCTCGTCCTTGTCGCGCTCGAACATCTTCTCGAAGGCATCGTCGGTCTGGCCCGCGTACCCCTCGACGACCTCGCGGATACGCTCCTTGGTCACGTAGGTGCGCGCGACCAGCAGGCAGATGACCACGTTGAGCAGTCGCTCACTCTTCCGCGCCGACACCCGACCACCTTACGGCCTCACCCGGCCAAAACCCTCCTCCCCCACCGAACAGGTGTTCGGACCGACTAGGGTCGGCGTGTGATTCGGTGGCGTGATGGCGTGGTGTCGCAGGTGGGCCGGAGCTGGGCCGGTGCGGTCGAGTTGATCGTGGAGGTCGGTGCGCAGCGGGTGCGTGCGCTGGCTTACCCGGAGCTGGTCGGTACGCCGGTCGCGGGTGACCGCGTGCTGCTGAACGTCAGTGCGCTCGACAAGGGACTCGGGACCGGCGGCTACGCACTGGTGGTGGCACTGCCGGACCGGCTGCCGGAGGACCCGCCGGAGGGCGGCCATCTGGTGAAGGCGCGCTACACGCCGTTGCAGACGATGGTGATGGGGGCGGACGACCAGGAGTCGCCGGACCACGACGTACTGCGCGATGCGGACGACCTGTTCGGTACGCCGGTGGTCGTGGCGGACCTGCACTCCGCACTGCCCGCCGTACTGGCCGGGGTGTACGAGGCGCGGCCGAACACTCGGGTCGTCTACGTGATGACCGACGGGGGTGCGCTGCCAATCGCCTTCTCGCGGAGTGTGGCAGCGCTGCGCGAGGCCGGCTGGCTGAGCAGCACAGTGACCGTCGGGCAGGCGTACGGCGGCGACCGGGAGGCGGTCACGGTTCACACCGGGCTGCTGACCGCTGTACACGTGCTGGCGGCGGAGCTCGTCGTACTGACGCAGGGACCGGGCAACCTGGGCACTGGGACGCGCTGGGGTTTCAGTGGCGTGCAGTCCGGTGAGGCGGTCAACGCGGTCGAGACGCTCGGCGGGCGCGCTGTGGCATCGCTGCGCATCTCCGAGGCCGATCCGCGTCCCCGGCATCGCGGGATCTCCCATCACAGCCTCACCGCGTACGGCCGGGTCGCACTGCAGCCGGCGGACGTCGTCGTACCGGATCTGGACGGTGACTTCGGCGATGCGGTCCGCGACGCCGCCGAACCGCTCAAGGCCCGCCACCGCGTCGTACGGATCGGTGTGGGCGGTCTGTACGACGCCATGCTGGCCGCACCGGTCAAGCTGTCGACCATGGGGCGCTCGCTCGATGAGGACCGCGCGTACTTCGAGGCAGCGGCCGCTGCGGGTCGTCACGCGGCCAGACTGGTGGACATACCACCACCCGGACTGGGGTCGCAGTACTCCTGAGTTCGACGCCGTACTGGATCAGCCTTGGAGCATGACAGTTCTCGTACGCCCCCAAGCACCGCTGACCGCGCGGTGGGCCACCCTGATGTGGCTGCTCGCGGTCTGCGCCGGAGTGGCCGAGTCGGTCATCGGAGTCGTCGGTGCGATCGGAGACGGCGTCGCCATGCCGGCGATCGCCGCGCAGGTCGCCATCAGAGCTCTCGTGTACGGCGGTCTGTTCGTCGTCATCGACCGCTACTTCCAGCACGGGGTCAGGTGGTCCCGCTACGTGCTGACCGGCCTGCTTGGCACGGTCGGCCTCACGTCGCTGCTCTGGGAACCGGTGACCTGGCTGCTCGACCACGACCTGGCCGGCCTCGACTGGTCCCCGCAGTTCCTGCTCGCCGCGTTGCTCCGCAGCGTTCATCTCACTGCCTTGCTGACCGCACTCGCACTGACCTTCCATCCGGAGACCAACCGCTGGTTCCGCAACGCAAAGGCCGTCTGACCGCAGCGTGCGGTCAGACGGCCTGCAGAACTACCGGGGAACTACTGGCCCGGCTGCTGCTTCGGGGCCGGGAAGGCGTTCAGAATGTCGATGACCGCGAACGCGTTCACCGCCTTGCCCTTGGCGTCCTTGGTCGCGGGGAGCTCGACCAGCACGCGGCTGCCGACCGGGATACCGGCGATGCCGTCGAGGGCACCGGCCTGACCACCCGGGCCGGGGCCGACCTGCAGCTGGTCCGTCGGCGCACCCGGCTGGGCCGGGCCGCTCTGGCTGGCGGGCTGGCCGTCCCAGGTGCTGGCCTGCTTCTTGCCGGTGTAGTCGAAGACGACGTAGCGGCCGATCAGCTGGCTGCCCTTCTCGACCGGCTTGCCCTTGCCGAGCGCGACCACGACCGGCTTGCCCGGCTTCGCCGGCGGCTTGGTGCCGGCCGGAACGCTGACCTTGGGCTCGCCGTTCAGCTCACCGGTGACCTTGATCTTGGTGTTCGCCGAGGTGGCCGGCTCCGCGTCCAGCTTGGTGTCGTTCGCGGCCGAACCGACCAGGTCGACGACGAAGATCAGCGTGTCGTCACCCTTGATCCCGGCCTGCTCGTTGCCCTTCTCCTTGTATCCCTTGTCGGACGGGATGGAGAGCATCACGCGGCTGCCGATCTTCTTGCCGACCAGCCCTTCGTCCCAGCCGCCGATGACGCCACCGACGCCGATCGGGAACGACGACGGCGCACCGCGGTCGTAGGAGTTGTCGAAGACCTTGCCGTCGCGCCAGATCTGGCCGAGGTAGTTCGCGGTGAGCAGCTCACCCTTCTTCACCTCGGGACCGTCGCCCTCCTTGAGGACCTCGGTCACCAGGGTCTTGTCCGGCTCACCCTCGCGGTGCGTGATGGTCGGCTTCTGACCGAACTCCGACGTCACCTTGATCCCACCGGCTCCGAACTCGGACTTCTTCTCGGAACCGCAGGCCACCATCGACGACCCCAAGGCCACGACTGCGACCAGACTCAGCAACTTGCGCACGAACCAGCACCTCGAAACATCCCGGCGCGGTCTGCGCCATTCGATCGACGGGCAACAACGCGGACCACCCTAGCCTGCACACGCAACCTCACCAGCCGCCACCTGCGTCACCATTGGGTCACACCACGTACAGTCACGCCGCTCAGAAGGCCATCGCATTGTGCGGAGCGCGGTCTGCCCGCAACAGAGCGTCGAGCCGGGACACCGCACCACTGGTGTGCTCTGTGATCCGTCCGGCGTCGCGGAACTCACTCGCGCGGACGCCGCCCAGATACAGCGATCCCAGTTCGCTGACGGTCAGACTGACGTCCGCGGCTACCCCAGGCGCCGCCGTACAGGCTGCTCCGTCCGGGGATGCGTCCAGGCGCCAGCTGACGCCGTCGACCTCCAGGACGAGCGCATCGGTTGCTGCGTACGTGCGGGCCTCTAGTGCGCGCTGTACGTCGAGGATGTTCAGCCAGAGGTTGTCACGCGTTCGGGCAAGCTTGAGTGCCCGCGGATTCGCGAGCATCCAGCGCAGTGGCTCGTCTACCGGTCGCCTTGCTGCTACCACGCGCTTGGTGAGGTCGAAGTCGAGCAGTAGGCCCCACATCGCCCGGGAGGCCTCGGGGTTGAGCGCTTCGAAGGCCCCTACCTGCAGCTCGCCCGCATAGTCGGGGTCCGGTGACCATGGCAGCCGGAAGGTCGCTGTGCCGTCCACCTCGCCCGCAGCGTCGCGGTGCACCAGGTGGTGCGATGGTCCGCCGCCGTCGGCCGGCAGTCTGCCCGCAGCGAGCCCGTCCCACCTGCCTGGCTGCGCTTTGAGTTCCCCGACGCGCTGTGACCGCACCTGCTCGTGCAGAACCGGCCAAATCGCCGCAGCGGTAGCGCCGTCCACCAGCTCAAGCCCGCCGGGATCGGAGAACGGCGTACGGAAGGCAGCGTCGGTACGCCGAACCTCCCACCGGTGCTGGAAGGTCGCCGTACCGAAGCCGTAGCGGCCGTAGATCGTGCCCTCACTCGCACTGAGGCCAGCCAGGAACTCACCGTGCTCGCGGCAGTCGTCCAGCAGCGCGCCCATCATCTGCCGCAGCAGTCCGCGCCGCCGGTACGTCGGGAGCACCGCCGTCCAGCTGACTCCGCCCATCGGGACCTGCCGGCCACCGGGCAGGGTGATCTCGACCGGCACGATCGCGGAACCGCCTGCCAGCTTGCCGTCGACGAATGCGGCCTGCGGGCGGTACGAGTCGGTCAGCAGCCCAGCGGCGTACCCCTCCAACTGCTCGGCGGTGGGCGGCACCAGCGGCGGGTAGGCGGCGCGACCCGTGTACCAGGCGACTGGCTCGGGGTCCTCCTGCGGGAAGCCGCTGACCCACGGAGTCAGTCGCAGGTACTCGACGGCCTCGCCTTGGGTGATCGGCCGGGTCTCGATCGTCATCTCACCTGTATAGGCGTCCGAGACCGGCCTCGCACTTTGCTTTGCCCCTTCGGGCCGTTCAGAAGCCCACTGCGTTGTGCGGGGCGCGGTCCGGTCGCAACAGCGCATCCAGCCGGGACACCGCACCACTGGTGTGCTCTGTGAGCCGTCCGGCGTCACGGAACTCACTGGCCCGGACTCCGCCGAGGTACAGCGATCCCAGCTCGTTGATGGTCAGGCTGATGTCCGCAGGCTCACCCGGCGCCGCCGTACAGGCTGCTCCGTCGGTAGCCGCGTCCAAGCGCCAACTGACGCCGTCCACTTCCAGAACGAGCGCATCGGTTGCTGCGTAGGTGCGGGCTTCCAGTGCGCGCTGTACGTCGAGGATGTTCAGCCAGAGGTTGTCACGCGTCCGAGTGAGCTTGAGTGCGCGCGGATTCGTCAGCATCCAGCGCAGCGGCTCGTCCACTGGCCGCCGTGCTGCCACCACGCGCTTGGTGAGGTCGAAATCGAGCAGTAGGCCCCAGAGCGCCCGGTAGGCGTCCTGGTTGAGCGCTTCGAACGCCTCTACCTGCAGCTCGCCCGCGTACTCCGGATCCGAAGACCACGGCAGCCGGAAGATCGCTGCGCCGTCTACCTGGCCCGCGGCATCGCGGTGGATCAGGTGGTGTGCCGGTCCGGAGCCATCCGCCGGCAGTGTGCCGTCAGCGAGAGCGCTCCACTTCCCTGGCAGCGGACTGACCTCACCGACGCGCATCGCCCGCACCTGCTCGTGCAGAACCGGCCAAATCGCCGCAGCGGTGGCGCCGTCCACCAGATCGAGGCTGCCGGGATCGGTGAACGGCGTACGGAACGCAACGTCGGTGCGCCGAACCTCCCACCGGTGCTGGAAAGTCGCCGGAGCGAACCCGTACCGGCCGTAGATCGTCGCCTCGCTGGCACTCAGCCCAGCCAGGAACTCACCGCGCTCCCGGCAGTCGTCCAGCATCGCGGTCATGATCTTCCGCAGCAGTCCGCGCCGCCGGTACGTCGGGAGCACGGCCGTCGAGGTGACTCCGCCCATCGGGACCTGGCGGCCGCCGGGCAGCGTGATCTCGACGGACACGATCGCGGAACCGCCGGCGATCTTGCCGTCCACGAAGGCCGCTTGTGGGCGGAACCAGTCGGTCAGCAGGGTGTCGGCGTACTGGTCCAGCTGGTCGGGCGTCGCCTTGCGCTGCGGCGGGTTGGCCGCGCGGCCGGCGTACCAGGCCGAGGGCTCGGGCTCCTCCTGCGGGAATCCGTTCGCCCACGGCATCACCCGCAGGTAGTCCTTGGCCTCGGCTCGGGTGATCGGCCGGATCTCGATCGTCATGCCCTCTTTGTAGAGGGCATGAGCCGACCGGTCACCCGATTTAGCCAGGGACTACATACTCGCGATGAGCTTCTCGACGCGCTCGTCGTGCGACTTGAACGGGTCCTTGCAGAGCACCGTGCGCTGCGCCTGATCGTTCAGCTTCAGGTGCACCCAGTCGACGGTGAAGTCGCGGCGGCGCTCCTGGGCCCGCTTGATGAACTCACCACGCAGGCGTGCCCGCGTGGTCTGTGGCGGTACCGACTTGGCCTCGAAGATGCGCAGGTCGTCGACCACCCGGGTCACCGCACCGCGGCGCTCGAGCAGGTAGTAGAGCCCGCGCGGCCGGTGGATGTCGTGGTACGCCAGGTCGAGCTGGGCCACCCGCGGACTGGCCAGGCCGAGGTTGTTCTGCTGGCGGTAGCGCTCGATCAACCGGTACTTGATCACCCAGTCGATCTCACGCTCGATCCCGGACAGGTCGCCGGACTCGATCGCCTTCAGGCAGCGCTCCCACAGGTTCAGCGCGCGCTCCACGGTCGGCGTACCCAGCTCGCGGCGGTCGACGAAGTCACGCGCCTTCGACAGGTACTCCCCCTGGATGTCCAGGGCGCTCGCCTCGCGGCCGTTGGCCAGCCGGACCTCGCGGCGGCCGGTCATGTCGTGGCTGATCTCGCGGATCGCCCGGATCGGGTTGTCCAGGGTCAGGTCGCGCATCACGACCCCGGCCTCGATCATCCGCAGCACCAGGTCGGTGCTGGCCACCTTGAGCAGCATCGTGGTCTCGGACATGTTCGAGTCGCCGACGATCACATGCAGCCGGCGGAACCGCTCGGCGTCGGCATGCGGCTCGTCACGGGTGTTGATGATCGGCCGGGACCGCGTCGTCGCGCTGGAGACGCCCTCCCAGATGTGCTCGGCCCGCTGGCTCACGCTGTAGACCGCACCGCGCGGCGTCTGCAGCACCTTGCCGGCCCCGCAGATCAGCTGCCGGGTGACCAGGAACGGGATCAGGACGTCCGCCAGCTTCGCGAAGTCGCCGTGCCGGCTCACGCAATAGTTCTCGTGGCAGCCGTAGCTGTTCCCGGCCGAGTCGGTGTTGTTCTTGAACAGGTAGACGTCACCGAAGATGCCTTCGTCGTGCAGCCGCTTCTGTGCGTCGACCAGCAGCCCTTCGAGAATCCGCTCACCGGCCTTGTCGTGCGCGATCAGGTCGGTGACCGAATCGCACTCGCCGGTCGCGTACTCCGGGTGGGAGCCCACGTCGAGGTAGAGGCGTGCCCCGTTGCGGAGGAAGACGTTACTGCTCCGCCCCCAGGACACAACCCGCCGAAACAGGTACCGCGCCACCTCGTCGGGGGTCAGTCGGCGCTGACCGCGAAAGGTACACGTGACGCCGTACTCGTTCTCCAGTCCGAAGATTCGCCGGTTCACATCCACCACACTACGTCCCGCCTCCGACAACCGTGCGCTGTCTCAGGCGCGCCGCCGCCGGGCGTTATCCCTTTGTGGTCTGCCGGGAAGGGCTTACAGGTCCACGATGTCGAGGAGCTGGCCGAGTTCCTTGGGGTCCAGTTCGCGGAGTTCGCCGGTGTGCAGGTTGCCGCGGCGGACCGGGCCGATGGCGGTGCGGGTCAGGCGCTTGACCGGGTGACCGATGGCGTCGAACATGCGGCGGACGATGCGGTTGCGGCCCTCGTGCAGGCTGATCTGGATCAGGGTGCGGCCGCGGATACTGGACATTTCCTTGACGGCGTCGGCCTGGGCGGGGCCGTCGTCGAGGTTGACGCCGTCGAGCAGCCGGCGGAGGGTGCCTGGCTTGACGTTGCCTTCGACCTCGGCGACGTACGTCTTGGAGACCTCGTACGACGGGTGCGCGAGGCGGTGCGCGAACTCACCGTGGTTCGTGAGCAGCAGCAGGCCCTCGGTGTCGGTGTCGAGCCGGCCGATGTGGAACAGGCGCTCGGTACGGTCCTGCACGTAGTCCGCGACACACGGGCGACCCTCGGGGTCGGACATCGTGGTGACTACCCCACGTGGTTTGTTCAGCACGAGGTAGGCGTGCGCACTGGTCGGCGGGATCCGCTCACCGTCGACCCGGATGACCGAGACCGCCGGGTCCACCCGCGTCCCGAACTCCGTCACCACCGCGCCATCGACCTCGACACGCCCCTGCTCGATCAGAATCTCGGCATTCCGCCGGCTCGCGACACCAGCCTGCGCCAGCGCCTTCTGCAGCCGAATACCCTCGTCGTCACTCACCCCGCTCACGCAACTCTCCGTCTGTTTCACTACTCGGTACGTCGTCCGCGGAGCCGATCTCCTCGGCCGTCTGGTCGTACGGATACCACCGACTGGGCGCATCCCCAGCCTCGTCCTCCTGGACCGGCTCACCCTCAGACGCCTCGGATGCGGGCTCACCGGACTCGACCTGCTCGGTCGGGAGGTCGGCGTACTCGGGCTCGTCGTCTTCGGGGTCTTCGTCTTCGGGGTCGTTCGGGGTGACGGCAGGTGGGGCCAGGTCGTTCTCGAGAGGGCCGGTCTCCTCCTCGTCCGGCTCGGCGGGCGGCGTGCTGTCGGCCGCTGCCTCCTCGGGGACCGGGGGGAGGGACTGGGCGGCGAGTTCGTCCTCGATGTCGTCCATGTCCGGCAGGTACGGCGCGAGCTCGGGCAGGTCGTCGAGCGACTGCATGCCCATCCGTTCGAGGAAGAACGAGGTGGTGCGGTAGAGCGTCGCCTGGGATTCGGTGTCCGCGCCGGCCTCTTCGACCAGACCGCGGGCGATCAGGGTGCGCATGACGCCGTCCACGTTCACACCACGGATGGCGGAGACGCGCGCCCGGCTGACCGGCTGCTTGTAGGCGACGACGGACAGTGTCTCTAGTGCCGCCTGGGTGAGCCGCGCCTGCTGCCCGTCGAGCACGAACCGCTCCACGAACGCCGCCGCCTCCGGGCGCGTGTAGTACCGCCACCCACCACCGATCTCGCGCAGGTCGAACCCACGCCCCTGCTCGGTGTACTCCCCCGACAACTCCGCCAGCGCCGCAGTCACGTCCCCCGTCGGCCGCCCCACCGCCCGCGCCAGCGTCAGCACCGGCAACGGCTCGTCCGTCACCATCAGAATCGCCTCGATCGCCCGCCGCATGGTGTCGTCATCGATCACCACCTCGTCCCCGACAGGCACCTCGGTCTGCCCCGGCGGCAAATGATCCTCATCCCCCGCGACGCCGTCAGCACCGTCCACACCCGGTACGCCGCTCCCCGGCTCCCCGCCCGCCGCATCCTCCGCGTCCGGTACGCCGCTCCCCGGCGCCGCGTCCACCGCGTCCACCGCGTCCACCGCGTCCACCGCGTCCACCGCGTCCACCGCGTCCACACCAGCATCAACCACCGAGCCGGCGTCCACAGGCTCACCGCCCTCGCCCGCAACCCCACCACCGTCTACCGGGGCAGCGCCCTCGGCATCCGCGTCAGCGCCGCCCGGCGAAGCGCCCTCGGAGGTAGTCGCACCCTCCACGGCTGAGGTGGGCTCGGGAGCGGCGGAGTCGTCCGACGAGGAGCTGTCCGCCGGGGAGTCCGTGGCGGTGGCGTCCTGTACGTCGCTCTCGTCCGAGTCCAGCGACTCCGCATCTGCGGCCGAGGGTGTGTCCGCCGGTGCCGCGTCTTCGTCCGAGGTGGTGTGCACGTCGGAGTCGTCTGCCGGGGAGTCCGTGGGCTCGGGGGTCGGGTCCACGGGAGAGTCGTGCGGGGTGTGCTCGTCCGTGGGGGTTGTGGGGTGTTCGGTCACTGGGGCACCGTCTCGTGGGGTGGTTCGGGCTGGGCGGGGGCCTCAGGGTCTTCGGTCAGGGAGTCGCCTGGTTCGAGGAAGGAGTCCTCGTCGGTGACTGTGGGGGCTTCGCCGTCGTCGGAGGGCGGCGGGTTCTCTTCGTCGAACTCGTCGCTGACCGCGATCTCGCCGTCGTCGGGGCCGGTCCAGCGGATGGTGAGCTCGCCGAGCGGGGTGACCTGGTCGAAGGAGACGTCGGCGGAGCGGAAGAGCTCCAGCAGCGCCAGGAACCGGCACACCGTGGTCACGGTGTCGGGCGAATCCGCGACCAGCATGCGGAACGTCGTACTGCGCTGGCGGCGAAGCCGATCGACGATGACGAGCGCCTGCTCGCGAACCGTGACCGCCGGCGCGTGCAGGTGGGCGAGCGAGACACCCTCAGGAATGTTGTCCTTCGGAGCGAGCGCCTTCTGCGCCAGCAGCATCAGACCGTTCGGATCGATCCCCAGCAGCACCTCAGGCAGCAGTTCGGCGAACCGCGGCTCCACGCCGACTGACCGGGGGAAGCTCTTGGCCTGCTGCGCCATCCGCTCCTGGACCAGCGCAGCGATCTGCTTGAACGCCCGGTACTGCAGCAGCCGCGCGAACAACAGGTCCCGCGCCTCGAGCAGCGCCAGGTCCTCGTCGTCCTCGACCTCGCCCTTCGGCAGCAACCGCGCCGCCTTCAGATCGAGCAGCGTCGCCGCGATCAGCAGGAACTCCGACGTCTGATCCAGATCCCACTCCGACCCCAGCGCCTTGATGTGCGCGATGAAGTCGTCGGTGATCACCGACAGCGCGATCTCGGTGATGTCGAGTTTGTGCTTGCTGATCAGCTGCAGCAACAGGTCGAACGGGCCGTCGAAGTTCACCAGGTGAACCTCAAAACTCTTGCCCTCGGCAACAATCGGTACGGCGTCGCCGCCGGCGCCGATATCCAGGGGCAGGGAGTCCGCCACGGTCACTCCGACGCCTTGAGCCGCCGTACCAGCACCGAGTCCGGCCCGTGGTCGACGAAGTCGGCCAGCAGGACGTCGATCGCCTCCCGGACGATCCGGCCGCGGTCCGCGCTGAGGCCGTGTTCGGCCCGCAGCGCCAGCCGCACCTGTTCCAGTCCGAGCAGCTCTTCCTCCGTCACGTACACGGTGATCTTCGTGTCGTGACGGATCCGTCCACTGGACTTCCGGTCGTCGGCGACCGCCGTACGCGAACGTACGGAGCTCGACGCCGGTCCGTCAGTGGTGGTGCGCTTCTCGGGTCTGGTCTGCTGCGGTGCCGCACCCCCGAAGAGTTCACTGGCACCTGGCAGGCTCACCCGGCGGGACAACGCGCCAGCACCTCCTTGGCAAGATCGCGGTACTGCGTGGCCGCTTGGGACGAAGGCGCGTACGTCGTGATCGGTTCGCCGACGACGGTGGTCTCGGGGAACTTCACGGTGCGCCGGATGACAGTGTGGAAAACCCGCTCGTCGAAGGCCTGGACGACGCGGTCGAGCACCTCACGCGCGTGCGTGGTGCGCCCGTCGAACATGGTGCCGAGGATGCCGACGATCTCCAGCTTCGGGTTCAGCCGGTCCTTCACCTTGCCGATGGTGTCGGTCAGCATGGCCAGCCCACGGAGCGCGAAGAACTCGCACTCCAGCGGCACCACGAGCCCGTTGGAGGCAGTCAACGCGTTCACGGTGAGCAGGCCGAGCGAGGGCGCGCAGTCGATCAGGATGATGTCGTAGTGCGGGATGATCGGCTCGAGCACGCGCTGCAGCGTGTACTCACGAGCGACCTCCTGGACCAGCTGCACCTCGGCCGCGGACAGGTCGATGTTGGCCGGCAGCAGGTCGAGGTTCTCGACCCGGGTCTGCTGGATGACCTCGGCGGGGGTGACGTCGCGCTGCATCAGCAGGTTGTAGACCGAGAGCTCCAGCTCGTGCGGCTGGACGCCGAGCCCGATCGAGGCCGAGCCCTGCGGATCGAAGTCGATCAGCAGCACCTTGCGGCCGGTCTCGGCGATCGCGGCACCGAGGTTGATCGTGGTCGTGGTCTTGCCCACGCCACCCTTCTGGTTGCACATCGCGATCACCTGCGCCGGACCGGTCTTGGTCGGCGGCAGGGGTACCGGCAGGTCCGGCATCGGACGGCCGGTCGGCCCGATCTTGCGCGGGCCGCTGGGATCGCTCACAGGTGCAAGGTCCTCCGCGGTGAGCTTGGCCGTGGGCCTCGGCATCGCCGCATAGTTCTCGGGTGGGGTCAGGGTGCGCTGGGGCGGCGCGCTGGGTTCGGCTGGCGTCGCCGCCGGCTGAGGCTGTTCGGTACCGTGCTGGGCGCCGTACTGCTCGAGATCGTGCTGCTCGGTGCCCGGGAATGTCGACTCGTTCATGACTCGCCAAACCTTTCAACCGATACGGGCGACGCCTGCGACTGTAAGCGTGCATTCAAGCACTCTCAAGCGGCCACTCCGCACCCGGGTCGAGCGGTTTCCGGTCGGCATTCCACGGTAGGCCGATCACCCCGTTGCGGTGACCGACCGTGAGCAGATCATTGCACACCGTGCCGATCCGCTTTGCACCGCCCCCCACCCTACGACAAGGCTCGGGGATGGGATGTCGCGTAAACCTCGCGGAGCTTATCCACGGTGACGAGTGTGTAGACCTGTGTCGTCGTCACCGACGCGTGGCCGAGGAGCTCCTGCACCACTCGTACGTCGGCGCCGCCGTCGAGCAGGTGGGTGGCGAACGAGTGCCGCAGGGTGTGCGGGGAGATCTCCTTCGCGATCCCGGCCCGCTGCGCCGCACGCCGCAGTACCGTCCAGGCACTCTGCCGTGAGAGCCGGCCGCCGCGTGCATTCAAGAACAGTGCATGCGTACCGCGACCCCGCGCGACCAGATCGGGCCGGCCACGCACCTGGTACGCCGACAGTGCGTTCAGCGCGTAGCTGCCGACTGGAACGACCCGCTCCTTGCTGCCCTTGCCGCGCAGCAGAACCGCCCCGACCTCCAGGTCGATGTCGTCGACATCCAGCCCAACGGCCTCCGAGATGCGCGCACCAGTGCCATAGAGGAACTCAAGCAGTGCAGCGTCCCGAGTAGCCAGTACGGCGGGCTCCGCCTCCGCACCAGCCGCGGCGGCCAGGATCCTGGTCACCTCGTCCACGGACAGCGCCTTCGGCAACCGCTGTGGGGGTGCGGGCGGTTTGACCGCAGCGGCCGGGTCGACCTCGGTCAGCCCTTCACGCAGGCAGAACTTGTGAAAACCGCGCACTGCAACGACTGTGCGCCCAGCACTGGATGCGGTGAGTGGCGGATGGTCCTCGTCGCCCTCACGCAACCGCATCAGGAAATCACTCACCACAGCCTCGGTGACTCGACCGAGCTCGGAGATCCCGGTCGACGCGAGATAGCCGTCGTACCGGCGCAGGTCACGCCGATACGACGCCAGGGTGTTCGCGGCGAGGCCGCGTTCGACCGTCAAGTGGTCGAGGTAAGCACCAACCGCCCGGCTGATGCTCAGACCAGGACCTCGTCCAGCTTCAGCTGGGACAGGTCGTGCGCGTCCGCAACCGGGCCGTAGGTGATGTGGCCGTCGTAGGTGTTCAGGCCGAGCGCCAGGCTGTGGTCCGACTTCAGGGCCTCCCGCCAGCCGAGGTTGGCCAGCTCGATCGCGTACGGCAGCGTCACGTTGGTGAGCGCGTACGTCGACGTGTTCGGCACCGCGCCGGGCATGTTGGCGACGCAGTAGAACAGCGAGTTGTGCACCTGGTAGACCGGGTCCGCGTGGGTGGTCGGACGCGAGTCCTCGAAGCAGCCGCCCTGGTCGATCGCGATGTCGACGAGCACACTGCCCGGCTTCATCCGGCTGACCAGCTCGTTGTCGATCAGCTTCGGCGCCTTCGCACCGGGGACCAGCACCGCGCCGATGACGAGGTCGGCCTCCAGGGCCGCGCGCTCGATCTCGTAGGCGTTCGAGGCGATCGTCAGCAGGTGCCCCTGGTAGATCTGGTCGGCCTGGCGGAGCCGCGCGATGTTGCGGTCGAACAGCTGGACCTGGGCCTGCATACCGAGCGCGATCGCGGCCGCGTTCATCCCGGAGACACCGGCACCGAGGATGACCACGCGGGCCGGGTGCGTTCCGGACACACCGCCGAGCAGCACACCACGCCCACCACCGCTGCGCATCAGGTGGTAAGCGCCGGACTGCGGAGCGAGCCGGCCGGCAACCTCACTCATCGGGGCCAGCAGCGGCAGCGAGCCGTCCGGCAGCTGCACCGTCTCGTAGGCGATACCGGTGACGCCGGCGGTCAGCAGAGCGTCGGTGCACTCCTGGCTGGCCGCGAGGTGCAGGTAGGTGAACAGCACCTGGCCCCTGCGCATCCGGTGGTACTCCTCAGCAACCGGCTCCTTCACCTTCAGAACCAGGTCCGCCTCGCCCCACACCTCGTCAGCGGTGGGCACGATCCGCGCCCCGGCCGTGACGAACTCCTCGTCGGGAATCAGCGATCCGCTGCCCGCGTTCTGCTCGATCAGAACCTCGTGCCCGTGGCGCACGAACTCGTGCACACCGGACGGCGTGATGGCCACCCGGTACTCGTGGTTCTTGACTTCCTTCGGAACTCCGACCTTCACTGCTTGCCCTTCTTTCCTTCTCCGAGGACGGCGCACATCGTTGTGACCGCGGCCCGGCGGTGAGCGGTTGATGCCAGGTCGCTGCCGAGTGTATGCCTGCCAGGGCCATACCACCTGACCGGTTGGTCTGATCTTGATGTAACTCGTAAGTAGCGTGCGAGCCACGTTTGACGTGACAACCATCATTGACGCGACCACCGTCCCATCGGAGATGCTTCTCCTTGCAAGTACCGCCCGACCGCCCCGGGTGTGCGCCTGACAGTGGGATGACGAGAGGGGTACGACGTGGCGATCGAACTGGGACGCTTCGGGGTCTGGCACGGTGCGCAGCACTGGGGTCCGGAGCTCGCGGCCGGGCTGGAGCAGGCCGGGTACGGCGCGCTGTGGCTGGGCGCGTCCCCGGGAGCCGGTCTGCGCGACGCCGAGGTGTTGCTGGCCGCAACGAGTTCTGTTGCTGTCGGCACCAGCGTGGTGAACATGTGGAAGTCGCCGGCGGAGGAGGTGGCGGTCTCGTACCACCGGCTCGAAGAGTCGGCGCCGGGGCGCTTCCTGCTCGGGGTGGGGATCGGGCACCGGGAGCGCAGCGCGGAGTACAGGTCGCCGTACGAGACGATCGTGTCCTACCTCGACGAGCTGGACGATGCGAAGGTACCGGTCGAGCGGCGGGCGCTGGCTGCACTCGGGCCGAAGGTGCTGCAGCTCTCCGGTCGCCGCACGGCCGGCGCACTGCCTTACCTGACTACCCCGGAGCACACTCGGGAGGCACGTCGCAGTCTGGGCGGCGGAGTGCTGCTCGCGCCTGAGCAGAAGGTCGTGCTCGAAACGGATGTGGACATCGCCCGGACCACGGCCCGCGACTACCTCGCGACCTATCTGGCCCTGGGCAACTATGTCAGCAACCTGAAGCGTCTCGGGTTCACCGACGACGACATCGCCGACGGCGGCAGCGACCGGCTGGTCGACGCGCTGGTGCTGCACGGGTCGGCCGTGGAGATCGCCGAGGGACTGAACGCCCACCTCGCAGCCGGCGCCGACCATGTCGCGATCCAGCAACTAGGCCGCGAAGGCATCGATCTGCTGGCCGGGTACGAGGCCCTGGCAACCGTTCTCCAGTAGGGGTGCACGGTGCCGTCCGGTTCGCCGGGCGGCACCTCTTGACGGCTGGCCGAAGCGGAGGAATATCAGCAGTAGACGCACCACATTTCGTGGTACGCACACTGGAGGTGTTTCCCCATGACTGAGCGACACGAGTTGCGGTGGGGTGGCTTCGCCGGGCTGGCTTTCGTCGTCCTGGCTCTCCTGGGCAGGTTCCTGCCCGGCAACCCACCGAACGTCGACGAATCAGCGAGCACCATCACCGCCTGGATCGCCGACAACCGCGACATGCTGCTGACCAGTGCGCTGATGTGGGCCGCGGCCGGCGGGTTGGTCATCTGGTTCGCGTCCGCCTTCGCCGAGGCGATGCGGGAGCGCGACGAGCGCAGTGACGTCCACCTGGCACTGCTGGCGGGTTCGGTGCTGGTCGGTGGCGCGATCTTCGTCAACGCCTGCCTGACCGGCGCGACCGCCTTCGGTATCGCCGGGCGGGACGCCGCGCTCACGATGATGATGTTCGAGATGACATCGGTGATGACCACGATGATCGGGTTCGCGGCGGCACTACCGCTGGCCGCGGCCGGGATCGGCGTGATGCGCACCCACCTGATGCCGAACTGGCTCGGCTACCTGGCCCTGCTGGCGGCAGTGGTGTCCATCGCCGGCTCGTTCGGCATCTTCGCCTCGACCGGCACCTTCGCTGCCGGTGGCTTCCTGATGACGGGTGTCCCGTTGCTGCTCTCGGCACTCTGGATCGCCTGTGCCGGCGGCTACATGGTCCGCGAGCACCTGCCCGAAATGACGACCGGGGAGGCCGCCGTACCGCAGATGTGACACCTACATGGTGAAGTCCGCGAAGTCGAAGCCGGGCGACACTATGCAGGACACCAGCACCGCCTGATCTCCGGCCGGCCGCGCGGCCTGCCACGCGCCGGCCGGGATCACCACCTGCGGCTGCTGTCCGGCGGCCACGTCACCTCCCAGCGTGTACGACGCCGCCTGCTCCGGACTGTCGCCGTACTCGAGTGTCAGCGGCCCACCGGAGTGCCACAGCCAGATCTCCGCCGACCGCACCCGGTGCCACTGCGACTCCTCCCCCGGACCCAGCAGGAAGTAGATCGCCGTCGCGCTCGCCCGCTTCCCGTCGTACCCCTCCGGCTCGAAGCTCACCTCGGAGCGCCAGGTCTCCCGGTACCACCCACCCTCCGGATGCGCCTCGAGGCCCAGCAACTCCGCCAAATCCGGTTTCGTCATGCCCCAATCCTCCGGCACAGTGCAATGCATGAGCGAACTGCCTTCGGAGTACCACCGCAACCTCCCGTACGGCGAGCGCCTGTCGGCCGCGGAGCTGGTCGGCCACCCATTCTTTCCGTTCGAGGGTGACGTCCAGGTCGTGCCGCTGGCGGAGCCGGTGATCCCGGAGCCGCCGCGACGCGGTGAGCCCGGTGGGGAACCATGTGGGACCTGCGCCGCACCGGACCGGCTCGTGATCTGGCGCGACGACCAGTGGCAGCTGAAGAGCTTCGACGAGCGCGGGCTACCGTTCGTCGCGCTCCTCGAGCCGCGGGAGCACTACCGGCTCGACAATCTGCCTCCCGAGCTCACCGCGACGCTCGGAGTGCTGATCCAGCGCGTGGCCGGAGCGATCGGGCGGCTCGACGCGGTCGGGCGAACGCACTTCAACCGGTGGGGTGACGGGAGCGAGCACTTCCATCTGTGGTTCATGGCGCGCCCACTCGGGATGATGCAGCTGCGCGGCGCAATGATCGCCGCCTGGGACGACCTGCTCCCGAACGTCCCGTCCGAGAAGCACGCCGAAAACGCCCAGCTGGTCGCCGCCGCCCTGGCTGAGGGCGGCGGCGAGGCAGTCTGACCTAGCGGGCACCCAGCGAGCGGGCAACCAGGATGTCGGTCTTGCGGGCCGGCGGTCCGTCAACCGGAGCCGGGTCCTCGGAAGTGGGCGTGATACCACCAGCGGCGACCCGGTCGAGAGTCTTGAGGCCGGTGCGGTCCACAGAACCGAAGATGGTGTAGTTCGGCCGCAGGCGGGAGTCCCCGAACACCAGGAAGAACTGGCTGCCGTTAGTGGCCGGCCCGGCGTTCGCCATGGCGAGAACACCACGCGCGTAGACCTTGCTGGCCCCGGTCGGATCGGTCGGCCAGTTCGGCAGGTCCGTCGGGAGCTCATCCTTGTAGGAGTAGCCCGGACCACCCTCACCGGTACCACTCGGGTCCCCACACTGCAGGACCTTCAGAGTCGGGTACAACGTGAGCCGGTGGCACGTAGTGAAGTCATAGAACCGGCTCTTAGCCAGGTGCAGGAAGCTCTGCACAGTGCACGGCGCCTTGGCCCGATCCAGCGACAACAGCATCGGCCCCTGGTTGGTGGCCACCACCACCTTCACCACACCCTTGTCCGGCGTGTGCTCCGGATCCGGCGGCAACGAAACCGGCCGCGCCGGCGGCTCATCCGGCGTACTGGTGTAACCACACGGCCCCTTGGTACCGGTCGGCGGTGCAGCCTGCGCCGGAGTAGCAACCACCAAAGTGGCCACCATCAGGGTCGCCCCTGCGATCACAGCCGAAACCTTCATAAATCTCCTCCCACAGTGAACGCGGTCCTCCGGAAGCGTGATGCCCACCAACGCCCTGGTCAAGCGCACAGGTGCTGTGGCAAAGATGTGTCAGGTCAGACTTCTGTGCGCATGACCCAGCGCCACTTGGCGATTTGGCGGTCACGGACGAAGCCGAACTGCTCGTAGAGCTCCTCGGGGCCGGTGTGCAGGTAGGCGCCGCGCTGCGGTTTGCGGTCGGTGGTCTGCTCCGGGTAGGCCTCCACGAGTCCGCCACCGGCGGCCTGGATCGCGTCCAGGGCACCTTTGACAGCTGCGCGGGCTACGCCGCGGCCTCGGTGGCGGCTGCTGGTGAAGATGCAGCCGATGCGCCAGGCGGGGAGTTGTGGGTCGCCGGCGTGGTACTTGGCTGGGTTCTTGATGTTGGGTAGTTCGGCTGGGGTGCCGTACTGGCACCAGCCCACGCAGGTGCCGTCTGCGTCGTAGACGAGGATCTGGTGAACGGTGCCTGCGTCTACGTGCGCGCGCTTGGCGGCGCGGTTGCGTTCGGGGCTGTGGGGTGGCTCGCCGAAGCCTTCGACGTGGAAGCCCATGCACCAGCAGCCGCCCCAGACTCCGTTGTTGGCTTCCACCAAGGCAGCGAAGTCATCCCAGGTCTCCGGCGCCAACGGCCGAGTCGTGTAGGTGTCTGTCACCGGCGCTCCCGAGGTCAGTATTCGACCAGGTTTACACGCATGGGTCCAGGAACGGTCCAGGCCGGCTACAGATCCTTGGCGGGCCACGGGGAGTCGGCTGGGCGGAGGGTGTCGAAGCCGGGGCCGTTGAGGGCGGTCCAGGCGGCTAGGGCGCCCATCACGAGGATGGGGTTCTGGAGGTGGCCGGCCAGGACGGCGCCTACTACCTCGACCAGCGGAGCCCATACCGTTTCCATGTCGGCTTCTTCGTGCAGGCGCGTGTAGGCCTCGTCGGCGGGTGACAGGTCGCGGGCCAGGAAGATGCGGACGGCCTCGTTGGTGAGGCCGGGTGAGGTGAAGGCGTCGACGAGGATGCGCCAGCTGGCGGCCTTGGTGCCGGTCTCCTCCCAGAGCTCACGCTCGCCGCCGAGCTGGTACTGCTCACCCTGTACGTCGAGGAGTCCGGCCGGCGGCTCCAGGAGCCGGTAGCCGACCGGGTGCCGGTACTGGCGCACCAGGAGCATGCGGTTCTTGTCGTCGAGCGCGACCACGCCGACCGCGCCGGGGTGTACGACGACATCGCGGACGAAGGTGTCGCGGCCCTCGGGCTCGATGGTGTCGCGACGGACCGAGATGACCCGGCCCGTCGAGTGCACCGTTTCCGACGACGAGACCGGCCACTTCTCCGGTACGTCGGTCAGCCCGGCACCGAAGCGCAGTTCGGGGTGATCCATCACGCCTTGACTGCTTCGGGCTTGGACTTGGTGGCGGCGGTCTTCTTCGAAGGGGCCGGCTCTTCGACCGGGAGGCGGGACTCGCGCTGGCGGACCAGGGCGGCCGCGACCAGGCCGGCGAACAGCGGGTGCGGCTTGGTCGGGCGCGAGCGCAGCTCCGGGTGCGCCTGGGTGGCGACGAAGTACGGGTGCTGCGCACGATCGAGCTCGATGAACTCGACCAGCTCGTGGTCCGGCGACAGGCCGCTGAAGACCAGGCCGGCGGCCTCGAGCTTGTCACGGTAGGCGTTGTTCACCTCGTAGCGGTGGCGGTGCCGCTCCTGGATCGTGGAAGCGCCGTACAGGCCGCGGACGATCGAGCCTTCGGCCAGGTTCGCCGGGTAGAGGCCGAGGCGCATCGTGCCGCCCATGTCCCCGCCACCGGCGACGATGTCCTTCTGCTCCTCCATGGTCGCGATCACCGGCTGCTCGGCGTCGGGATCGAACTCGGTCGAGTTCGCCTCCGTCAGGCCGGCCAGGTCGCGAGCCACCTCGACCACCATGCACTGCAGGCCGAGACACAGACCGAGGATCGGTACGCCGTTCTCGCGGGCGAACCGGATCGCGCCGATCTTGCCCTCGATCCCGCGCACCCCGAACCCACCGGGGATGCAGATCGCGTCCACGTCACCGAGCAGCTTCGCGGCACCTTCGGGGGTGGCGCACTCGTCGGAGGCGATCCAGCGCAGGTTGACCTTGGCGTCGTTGCCGAAACCGCCGGCCCGCAGCGCCTCGGCGACCGACAGGTACGCGTCCGGCAGGTCGACGTACTTGCCGACCAGGGCGACCGTGACCTCGTCCTTCGGGTGGTGCACGACCTTCAGCAGCTCGTCCCAGCGGGTCCAGTCGACATCACGGAACGGCAGGTTGAGCCGCCGTACGACGAAGGCGTCCAGGCCCTCGGCGTGCAGCACCTTCGGGATGTCGTAGATGCTCGGCGCGTCCGCGGCGGCCACGACGGCGTCCACGTCGACGTCGCACATCAGCGAGATCTTGCGCTTCACGGCGTCCGGGATCGGGCGGTCGGCGCGGCAGACGATCGCATCCGGCTGGATACCGATCGAGCGCAGCGCGGCCACCGAGTGCTGGGTCGGCTTGGTCTTCAGCTCACCGGCCGGCGCCATGTAGGGCACCAGCGAGATGTGCAGGAAGAAGACGTTGTCGCGGCCGACGTCGTGCCGGACCTGCCGGGCCGCCTCCAGGAACGGCAGCGACTCGATGTCACCCACCGTGCCACCGATCTCGTGCAGCACCACGTCGACATCGGGGCCCGCCATCGCGAGCATCCGTTCCTTGATCTCGTTGGTGATGTGCGGGATCACCTGGACGGTGTCGCCCAGGTACTCACCGCGCCGCTCCTTGGCGATCACGTGCTGGTAGACCTGCCCGGTCGTCACGTTCGCGACCTGCGACAGGTCGCGGTCCAGGAACCGCTCGTAGTGGCCGATGTCGAGATCGGTCTCGGCACCGTCGTTGGTGATGAACACCTCGCCGTGCTGGAAGGGATTCATCGTGCCCGGATCGACGTTGAGATACGGATCCAGCTTCTGCATGGTCACCCGGATGCCCCGAGCCGTCAGCAGACTGCCGAGGCTTGACGCCGTCAGCCCCTTGCCGAGACTGGAGGCCACGCCACCGGTGACGAAAACGTGCTTGGTCTGCTGCGAGCTCGAAACCCTGTCCACGGGCCTCCAGCCTACCTGTTGTCAAGGGGTGGTCGCGACGAGACCCGCGTAGATGTCGAGCAGATTCTTCGCCGCCCCGTCCTCGTCCGGCCACTTCGCCGCCAATTCCCGGCCACGCGTCCGCATAGCGTTCGCCGTAGCGGGCTCGGCGAGGATCGCCCGGACCCCGTCGGCCAGCCCGTCCGCGTCGCCGGGGAACGCCAGTACGGCGCAGTCCTCGACCAGCTCCGGGATACCGCCGACCGCGGTCGCCACCACCGGTACGCCGACCTGCATCGCCTCCTGGACTACCAGGGCCCGCGCCTCCCAGTGCGAGGTCAGCAGGAAGACATCGGCCGCCCCGAGCAGGTTCGCCACGTCGCTGCGGTGTCCGAGCAACCGCACCGGCAGTTGCTCGGCGTCGATCCGGGCCTGCAGGTTGTCCCGGAGCGGACCGTCACCGACCACCACGAAGACCGCGTCCGGAGTGGACTCGTGCACCCGGGCCGCTACGGACAGCAGCGTCGGGTAGTCCTTTTGTGGCGCGAGTCGGCCGACGGTGAGCACAACCGGCTGGTCGGTCAGGCCGAGCTCGGCGCGCATGGCGGCCGCTGGCACGGTCGCGAGGGACATCGTGGGCGCGGCGACGGGCGCCAGGCGCACGTCACGCGCTCCGAGGCTCTTGGCGAGCTCCACAAGGTCGCTGGAGGCTCCTAGCGTCACGTCCGCACCCTTGGCGACCAGACGCTGTCCCAGTCGCATCACGAGGCCCTTGGGGCCCGGAGCGATCACTGCGTTGTGCCAGGTGACGACGAGCGGCCGCAACTTGGAGCGATCCCGCAGCGCAGTCATCCCGGCGCGGTAGCCGTGCGCGTGGATCACGTCCGAACCGCGGAGTGCGGGAGCCTGGGTGACGACAGTCGCCGCACCGAAGTCGAAGTGCTCGGCGGTACCAGGCGGTGCGCAGACGACCACCTCGTGACCGGCTGCGAGGAACCGCGGTACCAGGGAGGCGACGTGCTGCCCGATCCCGCCGCGCGACTCGGCGAGCAGCAGACCGATCCTCATGCCACAACCTTTCGACGGAGCAATGCGCGAGCGTCCGCGCGATCCAGTACGACGGCGACTCCGGCGTACACGATGACGACAGCCAGGCCGGACAGCACCGAGAACAGAACCGCGGTACCCACTCCGGAATCAGCGGCCGGGAGAGCGACCGCCCAGCCGGCAGCACCAGCCAGTACGGCGCCGACGACCGCAGCCAGCGTGGCACGCGTCAGCCCGGCCAGTGCGGCAGCCCCGGCCTCCCGGCGAAGCACCACCAGTAGCGCGACTGCTCCAACGACCATGCCGATGGACATCGCGGCCGCTAGCGCAGGCACTGCATCCCACTGCGCTGTCAGCACGACAGCCGACACCGCGACCAGCACCCACGCAGCGGACGTGACGAGGGCGACCTGTCGACCGGAGTGCCGCGCGTAAAGCACCCGCCCGACATGCATCAGTACGGCGAACCCGATGGCGGCTGGAGCGAACGCGATCAACCCGTTGCCGAGCGAAGTCGCCTGAGCTTCCCGTACGGCGCCATCGTCGTACGCGAAGATCCGCGCCACCGGTACGGCGGTCCCAACGAGCAGTGCGGCACCGGCACCGCCGGCCAGCATGACCGCGCGGGACGAAGCGGCGGCGTACAGGTCGAACTGCTCCCCTGCCTCGTACGCCGCAGCCAGGCGCGGGAACACCGCAGTGGTGATCGGTACGGCGAGGACCGCGTACGGGAGCAGGTAGACCGCGTTCGCCCATGTGTAGACGGCGATACTGCCCGCGACACCGCGGTGATTGGCCAGGTACGTCGTGACGACGAAGGTGAGCTGCTGAGCGATCAGCACGGCCAGCCCGGCCAGTGCGAGCTTCCGTAGTACCGGTCCGACGCCAGGGTCGAGTCTGAGCGTCAGTCTGATCGGTAGTCGCAGCAGCAACATCGGAATCAGCACGGTGAACGCCAGCGCAGCAACGCCTGCTGTGGTCCCCCAGGCGAGTACAGCGTTCGCGCTATCCGACGCGCGGTCCGCATCAGGAGCCATGGCTGCGAACACCAGGTATGTCCCGACAACTACCAAGCTCGAGACCAGCGGCGCCCACGCCCCGGCCCCGAACCGCTTGTGGGACTGCAAAACCGCGGTAGCGATCACCGCCAGCGCATACCCGAACACCTGCGGGACAAAGATCACCAGCATCCGGGTAGCGGTCGCCGCCGAGCCCGCACAGTCCGCTCCGGGGTCCAGCAGCGCGTCGGTATAACTCGAAGCGAGCAACCAGGACAGAAGCGCAAATGGCGCCAGCAACAGGAACGACCACGACAACAGCGCCCCAATGATGCGCCCCTGCGCAATCCGATCCCCCCGAGCCACCGGCCCGGCCAGCACCGGAATCACCGCCCCGGCAAGCGCACCACCGGCCACGATCTCGAACAGGATGTTCGGCAACTGATTGGCCGTCGTATAGGCCTCAGCCAAACACCCAGCCCCAACAGTCTTGGAGAAGACCAGCCACCGCCCAAACCCCACCACACGGGCAAGGACGGTGACACCGGCCACCAGCAAGGCGGCCTGCGCAATGCGCGATCTCACCGGGGGCGTCGGCCCCACTGGTCGATCTTGTCGAGCACCGGGGTGTCTGCGATGACCTTGGTGAAGCTGACTTTTTCGCTGGCCAGGTTCAGGCCGACGACGGCTGCCAGCAGGAGGGTCTTGAGGGGACGTGGGAGGGAGGCGGCCAGGGCGGTGCCGGTGATGGCGCCTAGGCCGTTGGCTCCACAGTCGCCGAGCATGGACCGCTCACCGAGGTCGGAAGGTGCAGACGCCACAGCTGCACCGACCACGGCAGCGGCTGGGCCGTTGACGACGGCGAGGGGTGCGTTGACTGCGGCAACCGCCTTCAGCGCGCGCCCCGGGCGCAGGTCGAGCAGATTGGTCAGATTCGCCGTACCGGCAATGAGAGCGCCGTCTGCGACTACACCGGCCAGTGCCTTCACACCGGTCGACTTGCGCGGCAGCAAGGCCGCAGCGGCCAGGCCGGCGGCTCCGACGCCGAGGATCTTCACAGCACCGCTCGTCACCTCACCGCGCTTCAACGCGGACAGGTGTCCCCGGAAGCCCTTGGCCTGCGTGGTTCCGCGCAGATCGTCGTACGCGCCGACTGCACCCGACACCGAGCCCGCCAGCAGCGCAGCGGCCTTCACCTTGCCCGGAGTCGACGGTGCGGCGAGCACACCGGCCAGTGCGCCGAGGACCGCGACCGGTCCCTCCAGCAGCGTGACCGGCTCACCCCGGTGGTTGGTCCGCTCGAACGGCTGCCGGTTCTCCTTCGGCAGCTTCTCCGCGGCGCGTTCCAGTGCAGCAGTCGCAGCCGCCGCAACGGCAGCGCTCAGAATTCCCACGTCAGTTGTCCTTCACCTGTACGGCGGCCGGCGCGATGCCGTCCTTCGCGTCGAAGGCACCGTACTGGCCTGCCTTACCGGTCGTCTGCTCGACCAGTGCGAAGACGACGGTCATCTGCCCGGCCGGCAGATCGGCCACGTCCACCGAGGAAACGATCTTGGTCGCGTCGGAGTCACTGCGCAATGCCTTCAGCAGTCCACCGTCCTTCGCGGTGTCCGGCGTCCCGGCCACGACCACACCGCCGCTGCCCTGGTCCAGCCCCTCGATCAGATCCACCGCATCGCTGTACGACGAGGTGGCCGGCGGGGGCGTTGCCGGCTTGCCGGCCACCACCACGATCAGGGTGGCCCGGTCCTTGAACTGCGACGGCTTGAACGTCACGAGCTCGGAGCTGGTCAGACCGCTGTTGATCTTGTTCGCTTCGTCGTCGACCGTGCGCGCCGGGTCCTTGGCCGCGATACCGCGGGCCAGGATCAGCCCGGCCCGCTGGTACGTCGTGGAGTCCTGCGGGACGGTGATGTCGGAGGTGATCAACTGCGTGACCAGCGGCTCGACCAGCTGGCGCTGACCGGGGTCGAGCAGCTTGGGGTTCACCGAGACCCGCACGGTGACCTGGGCGCCGGACTTCTCCAGCTCGTCGTTGATCGAGTTGACCAGGTCACCCTCGGCCCCCGGCATTGCGACGAGTGCGACCTTGCGGTCGGTCAGCTTGCCGTTGGCGAGCCCGGCCGTCACCTTGGCCTCGTAGTCCTGGTGATACTTGTTCAGCGCCTTGAGCTGGACGATCTCCGCCCGGGCGTCGGCGAGATTGGCGCGGTCGACGTTCGCCTGGTTCTGGATCACGTCGCCGGCAGTGCCCTTCAGCGGACCGGCGCCGAGCACCACCCCGGCGCCCAGGGCGAAGAAGATCGCCACGATCGAGACGATGTGGTAGCGAAAGTCGATCACGTGAACAGCTCCCGGATCCAGTAGACGAAGTCGCTCCAGCGCGCCCGCAGGATCGACCACAGCACTTCGTCGGCGTCGATGGCGACCATCGCCATCCCGAGGGCGAACAGGCCGGCCACGACCAGTGCGATGATCTGGCCCGTCGACACCCGGCTGCGGTACAGCCGGCCGACGCCCTTGGCATCCACCAGCTTGGCGCCGACACGCAAGCGGGTGATGAAGGTGCTGGCCATTCCGGAGCGGCCCTTGTCGAGGAACTCCACCAGCGAGTTGTGGGTGCCGACCGCGACGATCAGCGAGGCACCCTTGGAGTCGGCCAGCAACATCGCGACGTCTTCACTGGTCCCGGTCGCGGGGAACTCGATCGACTCCACGCCGAGCCGCTCCAGCCGCTCCGATCCCGGCGCACGGCCGTCGCGGTACGCATGCACGACCACTTCGGCGCCGCTCTTCAGCGTCTCGTCGCTGACCGAGTCCATGTCGCCGACGATCAGATCCGGGGCATAACCGTTCTCCACCAGTGCATCCGCGCCACCGTCGACACCGATCAGCACCGGCCGGTACTCGCGGATGTACGGCCGCAGTGCGACCAGATCCTCGCGGTAGTCGTAGCCACGAACGACGATCAGCACGTGCCGGCCGTCCATCGGTGTGTGGATCTCAGGTACGCCGACCCCGTCCAGCAGCAGATCGCGTTCGCGGCGCAGGTACTCGAGTGTGTTGGCGGTGAACGCCTCGAGCTGGGTCGACAGCCCGGCCCGGGCATCGTCCATCAGCTCGGCCACCGACTGGCTGTCCTGCGCAACACCCTTAGCGATGACCTCGTCACCGCGGTACAAGGTGCCGTCGTACAACCGGACGTGCTCACCTTCGTGCAGCACCGAGAACACCTCGCGGCCGACACCGTCGACCAGCGGGATACCGGCTTCGACCAGGATCTCCGGGCCGAGGTTCGGATAGCGGCCGCTGATCGAGTCCGCGACGTTCACCACCGCGGCGATCTTGCAGTTCACCAGCGCCTCGGCGCTCACCCGGTCCAGGTCGACATGGTCGATGACCGCGATTTCACCCGGCTTCAGCCGTTTGGTGAGATTCTTGGTACGCCGATCGAGCCGGACCACACCGGCAGATCCGGGCAGTTCAGTCGGGCGTGCTCTCCGCAGGCTGGGCAGTTTCATCGCGCTCTCATCCTGCCACGTCCCCAGCCCGCTTCCGGCTCAATCCCCCTCCGCCCGGCCGAATCATCCTTTGGAACGACCGTTTGCCCCGCCGTACCTAGCGTTTCTTCTTCTTGGGTTTGTTGTGCCGCTCGGCCGCGAGCGCGAGCAACTCCTCGGCGTGGGCCTGGGCGGCGTCGGAGTTCTCCAGGCCGGCCATCATTCGCGACAGCTCCTTCAAGCGAGCGTCGTCATCCAGAGCGACCAGTCCACTTGTGGTGACCGAACCGTCGTCACTCTTCAGTACGACGGCATGCCGGTCGGCGAACGCGGCGACCTGCGGCAGGTGGGTCACCACGATCACCTGGGCCTTCTCGGCCAGCCGGGCGAGCCGTTTGCCGACCTCGACCGCCGCGCGACCGCCGATGCCGGCATCGATCTCGTCGAAGACCAGCGTCGGCACCTTGTGGGTGTCGGACAGGATCACCTCGAGCGCCAGCATCACGCGGGACAGCTCACCACCGGACGCCGACTTCTGCAGCGGGCGGGCCGGGCTGCCGGGGTTCGCCGCGAAGCAGAACTCGATCTCGTCGATACCGAACGGTCCGGCCGACGTCTCGTGCACCTCGACCGACAGCGTCGCGTGCGGCATCGCCAGCCCGGTCAGCTCCTCCGACACCAGTACGCCGAGTCGCTGCGCCGCCTCGATGCGCGCCTCCCGCACCTGGCGGCCGAGCTCGGCCAGCTTGGCGTCCAGCTCGGCCAGCTCACCGGTCAGCAGCTCGACGCGCTCATCACTGCCATCCAGCTCAGCCAGCCGCTCGGCGGATCGCTTGGCCCAGTCGAGCACCTCGTCCGCAGTGCCCTGCTCACCGCCGTACTTGCGGATCAGGTTCGTCAGCAGCGACCGCCGCTCGCTCACCACCGACAGCCGGGCCGGGTCGGTGTCCACGTCGGCGGCGTACGACGAGAGCTCGCCGGCCAGGTCTGCCGCCAGATACCCGAGCTCGCCGGCCCGGTCCGCGAGCTCGGCCAGCTTGGCGTCGTGCTCACGTTCGCCATCCAGCAGTTGCTTCGCCAGCGCCAGCAGACCGAGTACGTCGCTCGGTCGCGTCGCCTCGAGATCCTCGGAAGCCAGTGCCTCACCCGCGTTGGTGGCCGCGGTCCGCAGACCGTCGGCGTACGCGAGCCGCTCCTCTTCGGCCGCCAGCTCGGTGTCCTCACCGGGCAGCGGCTCCGCCTTCGCAACCTCCTCCAGGCCGAACCGCAGCCGGTCCGCCTCGGCGAGCCGATCGCGTTGCCTGGTGGTCAGCTCGGTCAGCTCGGCCTCGACCTCACGGTGGCGCTTGTACGACGCCGCGTACTCCTGCAGTGGCACCAGAACCGGCTTACCGGCAAAGGTGTCCAGGGTCTCGCGCTGCCGGGCCGGCTGCAGCAGCCGCCACTGATCGGCCTGTCCGTGAATCGCGACCAGGTCGCCGGTCACGTCGCCGAGCACCGACACCGGCACCGACGCCCCGCCGAGGAATGCCCGCGAGCGTCCCTCCGACGACAGCTCGCGTGCGATCAGCAGCTCCTCGTCGTCCATCTCGCCGCCGCGGTCCTCGGCCTGCTGCACGATCGACTTCGGGACGTTGGTCGCCCGGCCCTCGACGCGCGCCCGCCGCACCCCGTGCCGCACCAGCCCACTGTCGGCACGGCCGCCGAGCAGCATGTTCACGCCGGTCACGACCATCGTCTTACCGGCGCCGGTCTCGCCGGTGACGGCGGTGAACCCGGGGTCGAGGTCCAGCGTCGCGTCCTCGATCACGCCCAGGCCGATGATGCGGATTTCCGAAAGCATCAGGTCTCCTGTTGACCGTTGGGATTGCGTTTGCGTTCGGCGGCACCACGCCAGCCGAGCACCGGAAGGTCGAACTTGGCCACCAGCCGATCGGTGAACGGCGCCTCGTGTGCCCGGGCCAGCCGGACCGGGCGAGCACCGCGGCGGACCACGATCTCGGCCCCCGGCGGCACCTCGACCATCCGCCGGCCGTCGCACCACAGCACCCCACGGCCGTTCCAGGACGGCACCAGCTCGATCGACAGCCGCGACGACGGCGCCACCACGATCGGCCGCGAGAACAGTGCGTGCGCACTCACCGGGACCAGGATGATCGCCTCGACCGCCGGCCAGACGATCGGGCCACCGGCCGAGAACGCGTACGCCGTACTGCCGGTGGGCGTCGCGACCACGACCCCGTCGCAGCCCCAGCGGGACAGCGGGCGGTCGTCGACCTCGACCAGCACCTCGAGCATCTTCTCCCGGGCGGCCTTCTCGATACTCGCCTCGTTCAGCGCCCAGGTCTCGAAGATCAGCTCGTCGTTGTGGCGGACGTCGACGGCCAGCGTCATCCGCTCCTCGACCGTGTAGCTGCGGTCCACCACCACCTGGACGATCCGCTCCAGGTCGTCGACCTCGGCCTCGGCCAGGAACCCGACATGCCCGAGATTGACGCCGAGCACCGGCGTACCGTGCGGGCGGGCCAGCTCGGCACCGCGCAGGATCGAACCGTCGCCGCCGAGCACGATGATCAGCTCGACGTCCTGCGCGGCCTTGTCGGGGTCGACGGCGATCTCGACCGGCTCGAGCTTGAGGTCGTCGGCCTCGTTCGCGAGCAGCCGGACCAGCAGTCCGGCATCCGTCAGCAGCCGGTGCGCCTCGCGCGCCACCCCGACCGCCTGCTCACGGCCGGTGTGCGTCACCACCAGCACGCGCCGCGGCTCAGCCACTTGTCCCCTCCTATTGCGGTCCACGCTCGATCGCGTCCTGCAGCATCGTCTCATCCAGCGGCGGCGCCGAACGCCGTATCCACAGGAAGTACTCGACATTTCCGGACGGTCCGGGCAGCGGACTGGCCGCCACCCCGGCAATCCCCCAGCCGAGCTGCTGCGCCTTGGCCGCAACTCCCCGTACGGCGTCCGCCCGCAGCTCGGGGTCGCGCACCACCCCGCCCTTGCCCAGCCGCTCCTTGCCGACCTCGAACTGCGGTTTCACCATCAGCATCAGCTCGCCGTCCGGTTTCACCACTCCGAGCAGTGCGGGGAGCACCAGTGTGAGCGAGATGAAGCTCAGGTCGCTGACCACGAGGTCAACCGGTTCACCACCGATTTGCTCGAGCGTGAGGGTGCGGACGTTCGTCCGGTCCATCACCGTGACCCGCTCGTCGGTCTGCAGCGCCCACACCAGCTGTCCGTAGCCGACATCAACCGCGAACACGTGCTGGGCCTCGTTGCGCAGCAGTACGTCGGTGAATCCGCCGGTGGACGCGCCCGCGTCGAGAGCGATCCGGCCCTTCACCTGGACCTCGGGGAACGCCTCCAGTGCGCCGATCAGCTTGTGCGCACCACGACTCGCATACCCGGGGTCGTCGGTCGCCGAGGTGTCGACCACGATCGGCGCATCGGTCCCGACACCGGTCGCCGGCTTCGACGCGACCGCGCCGGACACCTTCACCTTGCCGGCCGCGATCAGCTCACTCGCCTGCTCGCGCGACCGGGCCAGCCCGCGCCGTACCAGCTCAGCGTCGAGCCGCGTGCGCTTCGCCGCTCCCTTGGCCACTACGGGCTGCGGTCGCCTTGGTCGGCGTCCGCCTCGACCAGTGCGGTCTGCAACCGCTCGTGCAGGTCGGCGTAGACCTCCGCGTGCTCAGCGACCGGCTTGTCCCGCAGGTCGTGCAGCCGCCCCATCACTTCGTCCACCAACGGGTGACCGGAGTCGTCGTCGTGCTGCTCGGTGTCGTGCTGCTCGGTGCCCGAGTCGGCCGGCTCCGCGACGAACGGGCGCTCGTGCTGCTGACCGGGGTCGCGGGCGAACTCCGGCCCGAACTCCACCTCGGCCGGATCCACACCAGCGTGCTCGGCCGGCTCCGGATCCACCGTCTCCTGCGACTCCTCGCCGTACTCCGGCCCCGGCGACTCCTCGTCGTACGCCAGGCTCTGGGAGCCGGGCTCGGCGTCGTAGTCGGGCTGGGCCGGGCGCTCCTCTTCGTGCTCCGGCGTGTAGTCCGGTTCCACGTCGGGGTCGACGTCCGGGGGGAACTGCTCGCCAGGGTGTTCGGTCACGTCAGGCCTTCTTCGCCGTCTTCTTCGCCGCCGTCTTCTTGGCCGGAGCCTTCTTCGCGACCGTCTTCTTGGCTACTGCTTTCTTGGCCACCGCCTTCTTCGCGGGAGCCTTCTTCGCCGGGGCTGCCTTCTTGGCGGGGGTCTTCGTCGCCGGGGCAGTCGCCACCGGAGCCGGCGCCTCGGCCTGGGCCTCGGCGAGCTCGGTCTCCAGCTGCTGGACCCGCCGGGTCAGCGCCGCGACCTCCTCGGAGCGGACGAACCCGAGCCGCGCCACGGCGCCCTCGACCTCGTTCGTCACGATCGCTTGCAGCAGCTGGCGGTTGCTCTTGCTGGTGGCAACGATCTCGTCGGCCAGGTCGCTCACCTTCGTGGTCAGCCCGGACGTCAGTGCATCCGCACCCGTCTGCTGCAGCAACGCCTTCGCCGCCGCCTCGGCCTTCTGCTTGCTGACCTCGGCCAGACCGTTCGCCAGCTGTACGTAGCCGCGCAGTGCGTCCATCACCATGACTGCCTCCTCGCTTCGTTCCAGCAACGGTAGCGCTTCGGGTTCACTTGTCCAGGCCGACCCGGTGGAGCGCACCGTTGATTGCGATCGTGCCGAGAGCCGGTGCGGGCTTCGGCAGCGGACGGCGACTGCTGCGGGTCGCTGACTTGGCAGTCTTGGTTGTGGGCTTCACCGGCGCGTCGACAGCGGTCCAGACGGCGGACAGGATCGCGCGCAGACCGTCGTACGGCTCACCTTCACCCTTGACCGCCACGGCGTTGTTCACGACCTCGGCGGTCCAGCCACCACAGGTGTGCTTGCTGCCGTCAACCGTCACTCCAGGCTGCTTCTGTGCCAGCGCTGCCAGGTCAGGAGCGATGTACGTCGGACGCTGGTCCTTCGGCGCCTGTGCCAGGTCATGTGCATCGTGGACACCGGTTGCCACCCACAGACTGGCGATCCCGACCGCATGCGCACCAGCGATATCGGAGTCCAGCCGGTCACCGATCATCAACGGCTTCTTCGCCTTCAGCCGCTCAATACTCGTCTCCAGCAACGGCGGCTCCGGCTTCCCGGCCACGACCGGGTCCACCTCGACCGCAGCCCGGACAGCCTGTACCAGCGTGCCGTTCCCGGGCGCCATGCCGGCCGCCGTCGGAATCGTCAGGTCGAGGTTGGTCGCGAACCACTTGGCGCCCTCGTTGATCGCATGCGCGCCATCCGCGAGCATCACCCAGTTCACATCCGGGTGGAAGCCCTGTACGACGGCCACCGGGCGGGCGTCGCTGCTGCGGACCGGCGTCAGCCCGTACTCCTCCAGAGCCGAGATGAGTCCCTCGCCACCGATGACGAGCACCGGCGAGCCCTTCGGGTACTCGGACGCGATCAGCTTCGCTGCGGCCTGTGCGGACGTCACCACGTCGTCGGCGATCACATCCAGCCCGAACGACGCCAGGTGCTCGGCCACGATTCTTGCCGGACGGCTGGCGTTATTGGTGATGTAGCCGATCCGCATGCCCTCCTTGGCCGCCTTCCGCAGGTGCTCGGGCGCATCCGGTACCGGGTCCGGACCGACGTACACAACGCCGTCCAGATCCAGCAGGGCGACGTCGTACCGGCTCGCGAGCGGTTCATCACACTCCGACAGCGGCGCGGGCGCTTCGCGGTGCGCCGTCATCGGTCCGCCCGTACGATGCCGCTCATGCCGGATTCGAGGGCGAGCGTGCTGCGGCTGGACCCGTTGCGGGCCTGGCGGTTCGTGGCGGGCATGGTGAGCGGCCTCGGGGCCGTCACATCGCCGCCGTACGACGTGCTGGAACCCGCGCTGGTCCGGCGGCTGACTGCGTCTGATCTGCACAACATGGTGAGGCTCATCCTTCCACGCGACCCCAACCTCGGTCCGAACCGGTACGACGAGCCCGCGGAGCGGCTGGCCGCATGGCAGGCCGCAGGAGTGGTCATCCAGGACCCGCGGCCCGCGCTGTACGTCTATGAGCAGCGCCTGGGCGACGCCGTACTGTGCGGTCTGGTCGGTGCGCTGGCTCTGGATCCGCTGCGACGCGTAGTGCTGCCGCACGAGAACGTGATGCCGCACTGGGTCGACGACCGCCTCGAACTGATGGAGGCCACCGACGCGGACCTGGAGCCCATTCTGCTCGCGTACGGCGACGGTGGTGCGGCCAGCGACGCAGTGGACGCCGCCCGGACCGGAGTGCCGTGGGTGGAGGCCGAAACCGAGAACGGTGCCGAACACCGCATCTGGCGGATCGAAGACCCCGAAACGCTCGCAGTGATCGCCGTCGAGCTCGCCAAGCACGAGGCGCTGATCGCCGACGGCCACCACCGCTACGCGGCGTACCTGGAGCGCAACCGTCGCGAACCGGACCGATCCAGTACGTCGTCCGGCCTGGCGATGCTGGTGGACTACAACCGGCACCCGCTGACCCTGGACCCCATTCACCGAGTGGTGCCGGGTCTGACGCTGGAGATGGTTGAGTCCCGCACCCCGGACGGCTGGGACGTTCTGCCTGGGCGGTCCGAGACCCTCCCGGACCACATCCGGCTGACCGACGGCACAGCGTGGCTCACGGTCCGCCCGGCCAACGGTCAGACCGTCCCCGTCGTCTCATCCCTGCACGAGCACCTCCTCCCCGCGTGGGGTGCTCCGGTCGACGAGGTGACCTTCCACCACACCTGGTCCGACGCACTGGCCCTGGCCGGCCCTTCGCAAGCAGCCATCGAGCTCACGGCTCCACGGCTGGACCAGGTCCTCGGCTCGGCGATCCAGGGCGTCATCCTGCCGCAGAAAGCCACCTCGTTCGGTCCGAAGCCGCGCGTCGGCCTGCTGTTCAGGATGCTCTAGCTTCGACCTCACTGCGGGTCGGCGCTGTTGCCGGGCCACTGCGGGTGACGGCAATGGCTGCGGCGATGTTGGCCCGCCAGGCAGCCTCCAGTACGTCGGTGCCGCGGAGAAGCTCAGCCGCGAACCAACCGCAGTGCGCATCCCCGGCACCGTTGGTGTCCACCACATCCACCGGGATGCTCGGCACCACCTGCGCTGTGCCGTCCTGCGCCACGACACAGCCACCTGCCCCGATCCGCACCACGACGACGGCTGTTGGCGGCACTCTGGTGGCCAGCTCCCGCGCAGCGTCAAGGGGATCGGAGAGGCCGGTCAGTAGCTGGGCCTCGCGGTCGTTGCAGCTCAGCACCGCAGTGCGAGCCAAGGCACGCGCCCAGACGTCCGGAGCGATGTCGGCCACGAGTGGGCCGGGGTCGATCAATAGCCTGCCGCCCCGGATCGCCAGCACCTGCTCGGCTTTCTCCGGGACTACCAGGCTGTAGCCGGAGACGTAGCCGATGTCAGAAGCGTCCAGATCAGGGAGTGCGTCTCCAACAGCTGTCTCGGCACCGCTACCGGTAACGAACGTGCGCTCGCCGGTGTTGTCGAGCAGTACCACGCACACGCCGGTGTCGATCGCAGTAGTGATCGGTTGCTCGATTTTGACGCCCTCTGCGGCGAGTGCGGTCCGCACCCGATCGCCTCGCGGTCCGGTGCCGTGGCCACCTGCGTAGACCACGGTGGCACCGGCCCGGGCCGCGGCGGCCATCACATTGAACCCACCGCCGACGTACTCGACCGTGGAGAGCGCCAGCACGTCACCGCCAACCGGTGGCAGAGCGGGTACCTGCATGACCAGATCGATGACCACCTGTCCGGTGTGCACGAGCCGCCCGGTCACTGTGCATCCTCCTGACGGGCACCACCGAGTGCGGCGTACGACCCTGCTCCGACAACGAAGGTGATCACCCAGGCCAGCCCGTTCGCGCCGAACCACGTGTCAGCGAGCGGTCCGGTGAACCAGGGATCCGCTGCGGGCCCCAGAGTCGCGAACAGGTAGCCCACCACGATGGCCAGCGCCCAGGCCCCGAACGCTCGCCAGGCGACGCCACCGCGGTACCAGTAAGCACTGGTACGACGGGTGTCCAGCAGCGCGTCAGGGTCGTAGTGACGGCGTCGCAGCATGTCGACGGCGAACACTCCGACCCACGCTGTGATCGGAATGGCCAGTGCGCTGATGAAGGCGATGAACGGACCATAGAACCCGTCAGCGATGAGCAGGAAGTAGATCGCCCCGGCGAAGGTGACCGTCACATCGACCACCACCGCGTACACCCGCCGAACCCGCACACCGAGGGTGAGCGTGGTCAGCCCGGCCGAGTAGACCGAGAGGTGGTTGGACAGCAACAGTCCACCGAACGCCGCGATCAGGTACGGAACAGCCATCCAGCTCGGCAGCATCGCGCGGATCGCGGCAACTGGGTCCCCCGCGTTCGCCAGCGTGGGGTCGCCTGCTGCGAGCAGACTGCCCAGCGAGATCAGCAGTACCAGCGGTATACCCGCACCGGCCGCAGCCGACAACACCAGCGAACCGCCGCGCACAGTCGGAGCCTGATAGCGAGACATGTCGGCCGATGCGTTCGCCCAGCCGATACCTGTACCTGCTGCGATCACACCGATCCCAGCCACGACCACACCGACGGGTGCGGGCGAGGCAGCTCCAACAGCCGACCAGTCGACGGTCGCCACCAGGAAGCCGCCGACCAGAATGTTGAGCGCTCCGAACACCCAGGTCGCCCACCGCTGCACGGCCACCAGGAAGGCGTGACCGAGTCCGGCGACGAGCACGGTCAGCAGCTCGAACACCGCGATGGCGACGATCGTCAGTACCGGATGCTCCTTCGCCGCCGGGCTGGTGCCGAACAGGATCGTGGCCAGCGAGAGCAGCGCGAACGCCGCGGTCGTGGTGTTCACGGTCTCCCAGCCCAGCCGGGACAACAGCGAGACGAGCGTCGGACCAATGTTGCCGCGGGCACCGAACGTCGCGCGGGACAACGTCAGACCGGGCGCACCACCACGGCGGCCGGCGATCGAGATCGCCCCGACGATCGCGAACGACCCGACCGAGCCGACGACCGCTGCGATGACGGCCTGCCAGACCGTCATCCCCATCGCGACCAGCGTGGCCCCCAGCGGCAGACCGAGGATGGAGATGTTGGCAGCGAACCAGACCCAGAACAGCTGACCGGGACGGCCCGTGCGTTCGCCGACCGGGACCGGCTCGATGCCTCTGTTTTCCAGCGTGGATTCTGTTGCCTGGCTTGCAGTATCGGTGGCCATAGCGGCCTCCTTCAGGGGAGATTGGTAGCGCGCAGCGTGAGCAGTCCGTCGACAGTCGCGTCGAGATCGAGGCGATTGACCTGGCGAACCTGGTCGAGCAGATCGGCCGGTAGTCCGGACATGCCGTGGTGCGAACCGAGTACGGCGCCACAGATCGCGGCAATCGTGTCGGTGTCGCCACCGAGTGACGCGGCCGTGGTGAGCGCAGCGCGGACGTCGTTGCCGAGCACCTCGACCAGGGCGAACGCGGCGATGACGGATTCGTTGGCAGCGACCGACGTACCAACGACTTCGTCGAGGGCCGGGACGAGTTCGGCAGGAGTGAGGCCGCGGGCCCAGCCACGGACCCAGCGCAGCCGTGCGGCGATGCTGCCACCGGCAACCCAGTGGCCGCGCCGACCGCCAGCTGCTGCGGCCTCCTCAGCTGTGGCCAGCGCAGTGGGCAGGTCAGCCCCGGCCACTCCAGCCGAGACTGCCGCAGCCACTGCGGCAGCTGCGCCAATCCCGAGGCCGGTGTTGTGGGTGACCCGGCATGACTCGACCACCGCATCCACCAGCGCTGTGTGCGTGGCCCCACGGGTCACGTCTACGCCGTACGCGATGCCGACCGGCGCAACCCGCATGGCCGCGCCATTCGTCGTACCGTCCCGGCCGGTCTGCTCAGCCGGCACCCCGTCAGCGAGGCGATCCAGTGCGCGTTTGGTGGACGGTCCGAGCAGGTCGAGGGAGCCGCGGCTGATCATGTCCTGTTCCCAGGACTGCAGGGCCTCAGCGAACAGATGGGGATCCACTCGGCCGTTTCCCTCGATCAGAAGCCGTGCGAGCAGCAGTGCCTGCTCGGTGTCGTCGGTGATCGTCCCGGCTGGCATGTCTGGCGCAATGGGCTGGTCCGAAGCTCCGGGCAGTAGCCGATCGACCACGCCGTACCGCAGTGCGATGTCGGCCCGGGACAGCGACTGCGTGGGCATCCCCAGCGCGTCACCTAAGGCCAGTCCGTACAGAGCGCCCAGTGCCCGGTCCCGGGTGCTCATCGGGTCGCCGGGAAGCTCAGGTGGAACCGGAAGCGCTGGGGGTCCAGCAGACTCACCACGTGCTCGACGAGATCGCCGTTCTGATCGCGTGTGACCCGGATTGCCTGCAGGAACAGCTCCCCGGGTGTTCGCTCGAGCAGTGCGGCATCAGCGGCGTCCAGTGGCTCGACTGAGATCCACTGCTCGCCTCCGACGCCATGGCGGCCGGCTGCGCGCAGAGTTGCGGTGATCGAGTCGTCGACCAGTCCGGTAGTCGGCAGGTCCGCCAGCGCTCCGGTAGCCGGTAGCGCGGAGACCTCGATCGAGACGGGGTGCCCGCCTGCGCGACGCAACCGCCGTACCGTGACGACCGGACCGTACTGCTCCTCGATCGCCGGATCCCCGCCTGCCGCGATCCCCAGCAGTTCGGTGCCGACATCTGCGCCGCCTTCGGCCAGCGCGCGAGCCCAACCGATCTGCTGGTCCAGCTCCTTGCCGTCGAAGGTGACGAACGAGCCGACTCCGGTCTCGGTAGTGATCAGCTCGCGCCGCTGCAACTCGGCCAGCGCGCTCCGGACCGTGCCGCGGGAAACCTGGTAGCGGGTCGCGAGCTGGTTCTCCCCCGGCAGCCGCTCACCATGGCCGAGTCGCCCGGTCCGGATGTCGGTGGCGATCTCCGCGACCAGCTGGGATCGCTTCGAACGACCTACCTGTTCAGACATGTACATACATGTACAACCAGGTGGTCAGCCTGTCAAGAGCGGTGGTAGAGGCTGAGGAACTCCTCACGCAGCGGCTTGCGGGCCGCCCGGTGCCGCTCGACCAGCCGCCCTAGCGTGAACGCTCGCTCCGACCCCGCATCCGCCACCAGCCCAGTCAGCGCGTCCGCGGCGGCGCAGTGGTCCTGGTGCTGCCCGAGCAGCTCCTGATACCGCGCAGCCTGTACGGCGGTCGCCTTCGCCTCATCACCGAGCACAGTCGCGCAGGTGTTGGCGGCGTACCGGACTCGCTTGGCCAGCAACCGCACCTCATGCCAGTCGTCGTCCTGTGTCCACGGCTGCAGTTTGTCCGCCTCCCGCGCGAACAGCCGCGCGGCACCGTCGAGCAACTGGGGTAGCGCCTCACCGCAGGGCGTCTCTGCCTTCTCTGAGAGCTCCGGCGCCGTCTCCAGAGTTCGGAGTAGCGCGGCGGTGTCGTCTCCGAGCATCACCGCCGAGGATCGCGCTGACGCCTGCGCCAGGCCCGCAGTCAGCGTGCTCAGGATGTAGTCGACGTGCGCGGCGTCGTCCTCGCTGTGCGCGGTCTCCTTCACGAGCACCGCAATCACCTCAAGGTCCCGAGCCTCACCGCAAGCCAGCGCCAACGCAGCCAGGTCCGCCCGCAGAGCGCCGGCCCACTCCCCCGCCAGCAACTTCCGGAACAGCTTCAGATCGCTCCGCAACCGCCGGCACGAAACCCGCACCTGATGGATGGCGTCGTCCTCCCCCTTCTCCACCATCCGCACAGCCTTCTGCAACCGCCGAGCCCCCTTGGCGACCGCCGCCCCCACCAGCACCCCGACAGGATCGTCCGCCAGAACCCTCACACTCGCACTCATCGCCCCATTCTCCTGGCTCCAGCGCCGCCACGACCTCCCCCGCGAGTCTCCACCGCGCCGCCACAAGCCGGGGGTGTGAACAACATCTGGGGGCCGCGAACAAGGTATGACCTGTTCAGACCCCCGAATGGCTGTGCGCACCCTCGACTAGAGGACCGGTCGACCCGGCAGCGTCGGCTCCGTGAATGCGAAGGAGCCGCCGGGGATCACCCCGGCGGCTCCTTCAACGCGATTTGTTCTACTGCTCGGATTTCTCCGGCTTGTCTTCCGCGACCACCTCAGGCGACTCGTCCTCGGCATCCTCGTCGTCGGACTCGTCGAGGTCGCCGAAGTTGTCTTCGTCGTCCACCTCGTCGACCTCCACGACCGTCGCGGCGTCGTCGGTCTCCTTCGCCTCTTCGATCTCCTCGTCCTCGAGGTCTTCGTCGAGGTCGGTGAACTCGAGGCCTTCGAGCTCGGCGGCGCGCTCAGCAGCTCCGGTCGAACCATCGGCGTCGGCGCCGGCAGCACGGTGGAACCAGACCAGAGCTTCCTCGGTGCGGTCAGCAGCGGCCAGGGCGTCGGCGTACGCGTAACGCAGGCGCGGCAACCACTCCGCCCGGGTGCGCTTGGTCAGCTCCGGTACTTCGAGCACCTGGATCGCGGCCGCCGTCTGGCCCATGTCACGCCGTGCACCGGCCGTCACGATCAACAGCTCGATCTGCGTCGGCTCGGACAGGTCCCGAACGTGCTTGTCCTGTGCCAGCGCCAGCGCCTTCTCCGGTCGTCCGAGCGCACGCTCGCAGTCGGCCATCATCGCCAGTACTTCGTGGTTCCCGGTCATCCGCCGTACGGCGCGGAACTCGGTCAGCGCCTCGTCGTAGTGCTCAGCCAGGTACGCCGTGATCGCCACGGCCTCGCGAACACCGCCCAGCCGCGCGGCGAGCCGCCGAGCCGTCCGGGCGTGCTGGTACGCAAGCTCCGGCTCGTCGTCCAGGAACCGGCCGGACGCCACCAGGTGCTGAGCGACAAGGTCGGCCAGGCTGCGCGGCAACGAGCGCAGCTCGGCCTTCACACCCCGATCCAGCTCGCCACCGGTGATGTCCGCAGGAATCACCGGGTCGTCGCGACGCGGACCGACCTTCTCTTCGTCATCCCGCCGCGGTCCACCACGACGGTCGTCCCGTCCACCGCGCGCACCCCGATCGTCCCGCTTGAACGCGCCACGCTCACCACGAGCCGGCCCCGCACTACGAGCAGGACCCCGAGCGCCGCCCCGCTCATCCCGAGCCGACCGCTGATCCCGCCGGCCATCGCCCCGGTCATCCCGCCGGAACCCACCAGCCGACCCACCCCGCTCATCCCGAGCAGGCCGCGTATCGCGGCTGAACCCACCCCGCTCATCCCGAGCAGGCCGAGTGTCCCGGCTGTACCCGCCCCGGTCATCGCGAGCAGGCCGAGTGTCCCGGCTGTACCCACCACGGTCGTCCCGTGCCGGGCGCTCACTGCGCGCCCCGCCCCGATCGTCACGTGCGGGCCGGTCATCACGCGCCGGACGCGTATCGCGGTTGAAGCCGCCCCGATCATCGCGAGCAGGCCGTGCGTCGCGGCTGTACCCACCACGGTCGTCCCGTGCCGGGCGCTCACTGCGCGCCCCGCCTCGGTCATCACGGTTGTAGCCACCACGGTCATCACGCGCCGGACGGTCACCCCCGCGGAAGCCACCACGATCGCCACCACCGGAACGGTCGTCACGCTTGTAACCGCCACCTGCAGGGCGGCTGTAGCCGCCACCACTGGGGCGGTCGTCGCGGCCAGCTCCACCAGTAGCGCGGTTGTCTCTGTTGTACCCACCGCGGTCGCCGCCACCAGAACGGTCGTCGCGACGGTAGCCGCCGCGGTCGCCGCCACTCGAGCGGTCGTCGCGGTTGTACCCACCGCGGTCGCCACCTGTGGAGCGGTCGTCACGACCGGCGAGCTGACCTCCGAAGGGATCCCGGCGACCCTTGTCGTCACCACGGGAGCCGGCGAACCCGCGCCGGTTCTCGGTCCGGGCATCGTCTCGGTTGCCACCAGAGCGAGGAGCCCCGGTCCGCGGGCTGTCCCCACGACTGGAAGGACCGCGACTCGCGCCATCCCGGAACCCACCAGAGCTCCGCTGTCCACCACCCGAGCCGGAACCACCACCCGACCGGTTGCCGCCGTAGCCGGAACCACCGCCTGAGCCACCTGACCCCGAACGGTTGCCGCTGTAACCCGACCCGCCACCGGAGCTCGAACCGCCACCGGAACCGGAGCGCTTACCGCTGTAGCCGGCACCACCGGATTCGGGACGTCCCCCACCGCTACGGCTGGGACGTCCACTGCTCCCGGAGGAACCGCGTCGGTCCCCCGAGCCGGATCGGGGATTGCGAGGTGGCGTCGCCACTGTGACTCCTAACGATGCTGTAGTGCGGGGTAACCGCACAAACCTACCGCCCCAGGCCCCGGACGCCCGCATCGAGCGGCCCGGAGACCACCCAGCGAGCACCGCCCAGAGAACGGCGCAGCAAGAAAAAATGGGCCAGACAAATGCTAAGGGCCACCCCTTGCGGGGTGGCCCTTAACAGTGTGAATGTCCGGCGGCGTCCTACTCTCCCACGACCTCCCGGTCGCAGTACCATCGGCGCTGAAGGGCTTAACTTCCAGGTTCGGAATGGAGACTGGGTGTTTCCCCGACGCTATGACCACCGAAACACTATTCAGATATACAAACAACCAGCCCTGCACAGTCACACACCCCGGTCGGGGGTGTGGTTGCTGGGGGTCCTGTTCATATTCTGGGAACCGTACAGTGAACGCGAGTTACTTGTAGCGCAGCGGTCTGTGTCATCGCCAACCAGTGGTTGGTGT